>NZ_CM170819.1:3607500-4607500 GCF_057380755.1 Pseudooceanicola sp. NS-SX8
GAGAATTCGATCACGTCGATATGCAGGCCCATGGGTTCGGCCACCTTGGCGACCTCTTCCATGATCTCGCCGTGTTGGCCCGGGGAAACACCCACGCGGATATCCCAGTCCTCTGCTGCGGCGGCACCGGCGGTCAGCGCCAGGACGGAGGCAAGCGTCATCAGTTTTTTCATTCGAAGAACTCCTCTCTCGAAAGGGTTGGATCAGGCGCCGCGATTGCGGGGCGCCCGTTTGTCCACGCGGCGGGCAATCCATTCACCAATGGTCTGGACGAGCTGCACGAGGACGATGAGGATGAGAACGACCAGGCCCATGACTTCGGGCATGAAGCGCTGGTAGCCATAGCGGATGCCCAGATCGCCCAGGCCTTCGCCACCGACGGCACCGACCATGGCCGAGTAGCCCAGAAGGCTGACCACGGCGAGGGTCAGGCCAAGCGTGATGCCCGGCAGGGCTTCGGGGATCAGGACCTTGCGGATGATCTGCATCGGCGTCGCCCCCATGGAGCGCGCCGCCTCGATCAGGCCGCTGTCGACTTCGCGGATGGCGTTTTCCACCAGGCGGGCGATGAAGGGCACCGCGGCGATGGTCAGCGGCACGATGGCCGCCGTGGTGCCGATCGAGGTCCCCGCCACCAGTCGGGTGAAGGGAATGATCGCCACCACGAGAATGATGAAGGGCACGGAGCGGGTCGCGTTGACGATGATCCCCAACACCTTGTTCACCAGCGGCGCCGAAAGCAGTTCGCCCTTTTGCGAGCAGGCCAGGAAGACACCGATCGGCAGACCGCCAAGCGCCCCCAGCAGGGTGGAAACGGCGACCATGTATATAGTCTGCCAGGTCGCTTCCATCAGCATGTGGATCAGGTTAGCGGACATAGCCAAGAACCTCCGTGCGTTGTTTATGCTGCGCGAGGAAGGCGTGAACCTCTGACGCGCGGTCGGCCTCGACCGAGATCAGCAGGTTGCCGAAGGGGCGCGGGCCGATTTCCTCGATGGCGCCGGCGAGGATGTTCACCTGCAACCCGAGCTCTGCACTCATCCGTGCCAGCAGCGGGTCGGTGGCGTTTTCCCCGATGAAGGTGATGCGCAGCACTTCGCGTGCGGCACCTTCGGGCCTGTCGGGCAGCATCTGGCGGGCGATGAATTCCGGCACGGTCACCCCGGTCACGCTGGACAGGAAGCTTTTCGTCGTGGCGTGCTGCGGTGCCGTGAAGACATCGTAGGTAGGGCCTTCCTCGACGATATGGCCGCCGTCGATTACCGCGACATGGCTGGCGATATCGCGGACAACCGCCATTTCGTGCGTGATCAGCAAAATCGTCAAACCGAGGTCGCGGTTGATGTCGGCCAGCAGGCGCAGCACCGTTTCGGTGGTTTCCGGGTCCAGGGCCGAGGTCGCCTCGTCCGACAGCAGGACCTTGGGCTGGGTCGCCAGCGCCCGGGCGATGCCCACACGCTGCTTCTGCCCGCCAGACAGTTCGGCCGGATAGCGGTTGCGGAAGTCCTGCAGCCCGACGCGGGCAATCAGATCCTCCACCCGGGGTTTGATGTCACGCCCGGGGGTGCCCGAAATTTCCAGCGGCAGCGCGACGTTTTCATAGACCGTGCGGGAGGCCAGAAGGTTGAAGTGCTGGAAGATCATGCCGACCTCGCGGCGGATGCCGCGCAGCGCCGCGCCCGTGGCCGCGCCGACGTCGCGACCGCCGACCAGGACCTGGCCCGAGGTCGGCTTTTCCAGACCATTGACCATGCGAAGCAGCGTGGACTTGCCCGCGCCCGATCGGCCGATGATCCCGGTGATGGTGCCCGGTTCGACGCTCAGGGAGATGTCTTCCAGCGCCATGACGCTGCCGCCGCCCTTCTTGGGGAAGGACTTCCCGACCTTGTCGAAGGTAATGGCCGCGCCTGTCGTGGTGTCAGTCTGCATACCGCTTCGGTTGCCTCCGGTAATTCCTGTCGGTGAGCGGTAGATAGTAACAGCACGGAAGGAACAACCCCACGGCGGCGCAGAGAGGCAGAATTTTTACAATGCACCGGGCCTGCCGAAACATCAGGCTGCGGCGCGCAATGATGACAACTGCGGGGAGGAGGGGGTCAGCCGGCGCGCGCGCCCTTCCCCGCCGGCGGCGCGCAGGAGCCGCCCGGCACCAGGCGCGGGGCGATGATGTGGCGCCGGGGCGGGATCTGACCCGCCCGGTTCTCTATCCGGTCGAGCAGGAAGCGCGTCGCCATTTCGCCAAGCTCCTCTATCGACTGGCAGGCAGAGGTGATGCGCGGGGTGATGACATCCGCCCAGGGCACATCGTCGACGCCGACGAGGGAGATGTCATCGGGGCAGCGGAAGCCCAGTTCCTGGATCGCGCGCAGGGCGCCCAGGGCCATCATGTTGTTCGCCGCCAGGATGGCAGTTGGCCGGTCGGGGGCCGTCAGAAGCTGGGTCGTCATGTCGTGCGCGCGCTCACCGGAGTATTTCGCCTCGGCCAGCATGGCAGGATCGAGGGGCAGCCCGGCGGCGGAGAGCGCATCCTGGTAGCCCGCCAGCCGCAGCCCGGCGGCAGACATGCGAGGGTCCCCGCCGAGGAAGGCAATGCGTTCATGCCCCATGCGGATAAGGTAGTCCGTCAGCATGCGGGTGCCCTGCCGGTGGTTGGAGCCGACGAAATCCAGCCCCGCCCCCTCGACCTCCTGGTCGATGAGCACGACGGGCATGTCGAGGTCCCGCAGGTAGGCGGCGAAATCCTCCCCGGTGGAGAGCGGCGCCATGATCACGCCGCCGACCTGGTTGCGGCGCAGTTGCGACAGGACCTGCCGTTCACGCTCCGACTGGGAATTGGTGTCGGCCACCACGAGGATGTAATCCTGCTGAAAGGTGTGCGTCTCGATCTGGCGCAGCAGCCGCCCGAAGAAGGGGTTGCCGATGTCACCAAGGACAAGGCCCAGCATCTTCGAGTGACCGCGCTTGAGGCTCTGGGCGAGGGTGTTGGGGCGATAGCCCGTCTCCTCGACCGCCTGCAGCACCTTGCGGCGCGTCTCCTCGCTGACCGGTCCGGTCCCGTTGAGGGTGAAGGAGACCGTCGAAATGGCGACCCCGGCCCGCTTGGCCACATCCCGAATATTCGCCATTCCGCCCCCCCTGGTGCTGCGCTCGAATCAAACTAGCCAGCTCACCCGCGATATAAAAACGTTTTTACAAAATTCGGATACCCCACGCCCTTCGCAAAATCCAAACGCCCAGGTATGCGCACATTTTTTGCCCAAATTCTCGCAAGACCACGCGATCTCCGGCGTTAAGGTGGCTGTTTTATGCTGTTTTAGCGCAGTTTGACGTTGCGAGCTGCCCCGCCGAAACGGATGCCTCTTCCTATAAAAAGGTTTTTACAATCTCGCCGGTCCGCCCCAACCGGACCACATGACAGAGAGGTCACAATGACGAAACACGCGCTCCAATCCCGCTTCGCGGCGTCCCTGCTTCTGGGGGCCAGCCTGTTCGCGGCACCGGCCATGGCGGAAGACATCACGCTGAAGATGTGGACGCTGGACAACGCGGGCTACAAGGAATTCATCGCCGAAGCCGCCGCGAAATTCCAGGAAACCCACCCCAACGTCACGATCCAGCACCAGACCTTCCCGGGCGACCCCTACAAGACCGGCCTGCAGGTCGCGCTGGTGGGCTCCGACGGCCCCGACATCTTCTTCAACTGGTCCGGCGACGATGCAAAACGCCTGGCAGAAGACGGGCTGGCCCTGGACATCACCGACTACGCCAAGGCCGACGGCGGTTTCGCGACGTTCCTCGGCGCCGGCTGGCTGACCGCCTTCGAGGTCGACGACAAGCTTTACGGGGTGCCGGCGGACGCGGTGACGAAGTACTTCTTCTACAACACCGACTATTTCGCCGAACACGACCTTTCCACGCCGGAAACCTTCGATGACATGCTGGGCCTGTGCAAGGCCGTGCGCGAGATCGACCCGGACACCGTGCCGATGCCACTTGGCAACAAGACCCGCTGGAAGGCCGTCCACTGGATGACCACGCTGAACCAGCGCATGGTCGGCATCGAAGGCACTGCCGCCGACTACGACCTCTCCCGCCCGGCGGATGAGCTTTACACCGATCCCGGCTATACGGGCGCCTTCCAGAAGCTGCTGGACGCCCAGGAGGCCGGCTGCTTCGAGGATGCGCCGAACGCGACGGACTACGCCATCGCGGACATGATGTTCTCCAGCCAGGCGTCGCCGATGGAATACTGCGGCTCCTGGTGCACCACGAACCAGGCCAATGCCGGGTTCGAGAACTACGCCATGTTCCGCTTCCCCGCCGTGACCGACGGCAAGGGCGACCCCAATGCCAACTTCCTGGTGCCCGAAGGCTACCAGGTGAGCGCCAAGACCGCGCACCCCAAGGAAGCCGTCGAATGGCTGTCCTTCCTGGTCGACGCCGAAAACTCCGCCCGCTTCACCGAGCTGACCGGGCTGATGTCGTCCAACCCCGAAAAGCTGGACGAGGTCGAAGGCCTGTCCGACCAGTTCCGCTGGATCGCCGACGACGTCGCGACCTTCTCTGCCGGGGTGAACGTGCTTGACGTCCTGCTGCCCAGTGCCGTGGCCGAAGCCTACCTGAATGCCACCGTCGAAGTGCTGAACCACACCAAGACCCCGAAAGAAGCCGTGGACATGGTGCGCGCGGCCGCCCTCGAAGTTCAGGCTTCCAAGTAAGCCCTGCCCCGCGCTCACCGCCCTGCTTTGGCGGTGAGCGCTCCTTCCCAGGAACAAGATCCCCGATGCCCGCCAAAAGCCCTTCCAGAGCGAAAAGCGACCGCACGGCGAATATCGCCATGCTGCTGCCCATGCTCCTCCTGATCGTGGTGTTCATCCACGGCCCCGCCGTGGTGGCCTTCTTCGGCTCCTTCTTCCAGTTCTCGATCACATCGACCAACTGGACCTTCGTGGGCCTCGACAACTACCTGCGCGCCGCGAACGATCCCGTCTTCTGGATTGCCCTGAAGAACAATGCCTTCATCGTCGTGGGCTCCATCGTCACGCAGGTCGGCCTGGGCGCGATCTTTGCCGCGATCCTCGACCGGGGCGTCAAGCGCGGCAACACCGTCTACCGGACGATCATCTTCCTGCCCGTCGTGGTCTCCGCGATCGCCATTTCCTTCATGTGGCTGCTGATCCTGGATCCGAACTTCGGCCCGCTGAACGCCGTGGTGAAGGGCATGGGCCTGCCCACGCCCAAGCTGGGCTGGATGGGCGACCCCCATATCTCCATGTGGATCCTGATCCTGATTGCCGCCTGGCAGAATGTCGGCTTCCAGATGGTGCTGATCCTGGCCGGCATGCAGGCCATTCCCCAGAACCTTTACGAAGCTGCCGCGCTGGACGGATCGAAGGGGGCGCATGCCTTCTGGCACATCACCCTGCCCGGCATCCGCAACGTGCTGATCGTGGGCGCGCTGATTTCGCTCATCGGGGCGCTGAAGGTCTTCGACCTGGTCTTCGTCACCACCGGCGGCGGCCCCGCCAATGCCACCCAGGTGCTGGGCACCTACACCTACCTGCAGGCCTTCACCCTGGGGAACATGGGCTATGCCAACGCGATTTCCGTCGTGCTGCTGGTCATCGCCATGATCTTCGGCTGGCTGCAGATGCGCCTGTCGCGCCGGAGCTGACCCAATGACCGCTTCCCGTTTCAATATCGTCCGCATCGGGCTGCACCTGGTCATGACCATCTGGTCGCTCTTCGTGCTGATCCCGATCTTCATCATGCTGATTGCCGCCTTCAAGTCCCAGGCGGAGATCTTCATGAAACCGCTCGGCCTGCCGTCGAGCTTCGACTTCGCCGCCTTCGAACGCGCCTGGGGCGTGGGCATCGGCCGTTTCCTGTGGAACTCCACCCTGGTGACGACGCTGTCGGTGCTTGCCATCGTGATCATCTCGGGCCTCGGGGCCTTCGTGCTGGCCCGGTCCGAGAGCTGGTACATGAAGGCGCTCTACCTGCTGGTGATCGCGGGCTTCGCCGTGCCGGTGCAATCGGTGCTGGTGCCGCTCTACCAGATGATCTCCTCCGCCGGGCTGCTGAATTCGCGCTTCGCGATCGTGCTGCCGAACGCGGCCTACGGGATCCCCTTCACGACGATGCTGTTCTACGCCTTCTTCCTGGAATTCCCGCGGGAGCTGGAAGAGGCGGCGCGGCTGGACGGCTGTTCGCGGTTTCGCATCTTCATGAAGATCGTGCTGCCCCTGTCGGGCCCGGCCGTGGCTTCGGCCGCGATCTTCCAGGCGGTGTTCAACTGGAACGAATTCCTGCTGGCGCTGCTGCTGCTGACCGATCCGGAGGTGCGGACCCTGCCCGTCGGGATCTACGGCCTTACCGGGCAGTATTCGGCCGACTGGCCCGCCCTGATGGCAGGTCTTGCCATCGCAACGCTGCCCCTCGTCATCGTCTTCATCTTCGCGCAGCGCCACTTCGTGCGCTCGCTGACCGGCCTCGGAAAGTGATCATGCCCAGCCTTCAGCTCAGAAACATCATCAAGCGTTACAATGACTACCAGGCCATTCACGGCGTCAGCTTCGAAGCGGAGCCCGGGGAATTCGTCGTCATGGTCGGGCCTTCCGGCTGCGGCAAGTCGACCCTCCTGCGCTCCATCGCCGGGCTGGAGGAGGTCTCCGAAGGGGAAATCCTGCTGAACGGGCGCGACATCACTCATGTCGAACCCTCCCAGCGGGGGGTCGCCATGGTGTTCCAGAACTACGCGCTCTACCCGCATATGACGGTGGCGGAAAACATGGGCTTCGCCCTGAAGACCGCCGGGAAGCCCAAGGCGGAAGTCCGCGCCGCGGTAGAGGAAGCCGCCCGCATCCTGCGGATCACCGAACACCTGGACAAGAAGCCCAAGGCCCTGTCCGGCGGCCAGAAGCAGCGGGTCGCCATCGGCCGCGCGATCACCCGCGCCCCGGAGCTGTTCCTGTTCGACGAACCGCTGTCCAACCTCGACGCCGCGCTGCGCACGCAGATGCGGATCGAACTGGGTCGCCTGCATGCGGAGCTGAAGGCCACGATGGTCTATGTCACCCACGACCAGACGGAGGCCATGACCATGGCCGACCGCATCGTCGTGCTGAATGCCGGCCGGATCGAACAGATGGGCGCGCCGCTGGAGCTCTACAACCGGCCTGCGAACATCTTCGTCGCGGGGTTCCTGGGCGCGCCGCGCATGAACTTCATCACCGGCACCGTCACCGCGACGGCCCCCGGACAGGTCACCCTGTCCCTGCCCGGCCAGGACAGCCCGGTCACCCTGGACCTGGAGCCGGGCGCGCCGCTGCCGGCTACGGGTGCGGAGCTGCGCCTGGGCCTGCGCCCCGAAGCGATCTACGTCGGCGACGGCCCGGCCTCTGCCTCCCTCTGCATTCCCGCGAAGGTGGCCATCGTCGAAAGCCTGGGCCGCGAGACCGTCCTTTTCGCGGATGCGGGCCCGCTGCGCGCGATCGAGGGGGAAAGCCAGGACGGCTACCTGTCGATCCAGGCCCCCCGCCAGGTCACCGCGCGTCATGGCGACGCCCTGTCCCTTTCGGTCGATCCGACCGCCTTCTTCCTGTTCGACGCCGATGGCCAGACCATCCGTTTCGGCAAGTAATACCGTTTCAAGAAAGACCCCCATGCGTTCCCGCCAGATCCACCTTGATTTCCATACCTCCGGCCTGATCGAGGGTATCGGACAGAACTTCGATGCCGAAGCCTTCGCACAGGCCTTCAAGCAGGCCCACGTGAACAGCGTGACCGTCTTTTCCAAGTGCCACCACGGGCTGAGCTATCATCCGACCGAGGTCGGCCAGATGCACCCCGGGCTGGACTTCGACCTGCTGCGCGCCCAGATCGATGCGCTGCATTCGGTCGACATCAAGGCGCCGATCTACCTGTCCGCCGCCTGGGACGACTACGCCGCACGCACCCATCCCGAATGGCTGACTGTCGGCCTGGACGACAAGCATCACCGGTCGCCCAACGACCCGACCGGCTGGCTCTTCCTCGACTTCGCGTCGGGCTACATCGACTACCTGGGCCAGCAGGTCGAAGAGGTCATGCGCCGCTACCCCGATGGCGACGGCATCTTCATCGACATCTGCTTCAACCCACCTTCGGTGTCCGAGGCGGCCAAGGCCGCGATGACCGCGCGAGGCCTGGACTGGACCAACCCCGAACACGTCGAACAGCACGCGGCCCTGCTTGTGCCCCGCCTTTACGAGGCGGTGAACGAGGCCGTTCACAAGTACGATCCGGAGATGCCGATCTTCTTCAACTCCGGCCACATCCGGCGCGGCGACCGGGAGAAGGTTTCCTCCTACTTCACCCACCTGGAGCTGGAGAGCCTGCCGACCGCGGGCTGGGGCTATGACCACTTCCCGCTGTCCGCGCGCTACGTCGACACCCTGGGCATTCCCTTCCTGGGCATGACCGGCAAGTTCCATTTCACCTGGGGGGAGATCGGTGGCTACAAGCGGCCCGAGGCGCTGCGATACGAATGCGGGGCCATGCTGGCACAGGGCGCGCTGTGCTCCATCGGGGATCACCTGCACCCGACCGGGCGGATAGACGGATCGACGATGAACGTCATCAGCGCGGCCTACGCCCATGTCGAAGCCTGCGAACCCTGGATCGAGAAGACGGTGAACCGGGCCGACATCGCCCTGCTGTCCCGCGAAGCGGTGACCGGGACGAACCTGTCCGGCGCCCCGGAACGCAACCAGACCGCCGACGAGGGTGCCTCCCGCGTGCTGCTGGAAGGCGGTTTCTTGTTCGACGTGGTCGATACTGAAAGCGATTTCACCCGATATGCCCTGCTGATCCTGCCCGACAGCGTGCCCGTCGATGCCGCCCTGAAGGCCAGGATCGAGGCCTTCGCCGATGCAGGTGGTCGCGTTCTGCTCACCGGGTCATCGGGGATCGATCACGAGGCGGGTCCCGTCTTCGACATCGGCGCGACCTGGGAAGGCACCTCTGCCATGACGGGCGGTGACTACCTGAAGCCGGTGGCCGCGCTGCAGGCCGACGGGATCGACGAGCCGCATTTCATGTACCTGCCGTCGGAACAGCTGAAGCTGACGGATGGGACCAGCCTGGCCGACATCCACGATCCCTACATGGACCGGCGACGCGATCACTTCTCCGGGCATATCCACGCGCCCTGCCGGCTGGATCCCACGGGCTTTGCCGGCATCGTCGAGAAGGGCAGTTTCATCCAGGTCGCCCATCCGATCTTCACCGCCTATCACAAGACCGGCGCCGTTCGGATGCTGGAGATCGCGGAGAAGGTCATCGCACATGCCCTTGGCCGCGCGCCGATGGTGGCGACGAGCCTGCCGCGGGCCGGCCGGGTGACGCTGCGGGCGCAGCCGGATCAGGCGCGCGACGTGATGCACCTGCTTTACGCCACGCCGGCCCTGCGGGGGAACCTGATGGGCAACGAGATCCAGCCGATCCAGGACATTACCCCCCTGTCGGACATCGAGATCACCCTGACGCCGCGCGGCGCCGTCTCCTCCGTGACGATGGTCCCCGAGGGGCGCACCATCGACTTCGAGGCCACGGGCGACCGGATCTCCTTCACGCTGCCGCGCCTGGATGGGCACGGCATGGTCGAAATCGCCTACGCGGACTGAACTGCCAGGCGGGGATCGCCACCGGGCGATCCCCCTCCCTCCGGAGCTTCCCACATGACGAGTAACGCGCGTCAGCTGATGCTGACGACACTCTCCCTCGCCCTCGGTGCCTTTGCCCTGGGCGTGTCGGAGTTCGCAGCCATGGGCCTGTTGCCCTATTTCGCCGCCGACCTCGGGGTCAGCGAACCCAGGGCGGGCGAAGCGATCAGCGCCTATGCCCTGGGGGTCGTTGTGGGCGCGCCCCTGTGTTCGATCCTGGGCGCCCAGGTGCCGCGCAAGCGGCTGCTGATCCTGCTGGTGGCGGCGATCGGGCTGGGCAACCTGGCCAACGCCTTTGCCCCGACGATGACGAGCATGTCGGCGCTGCGGTTCATATCCGGCCTGCCCCATGGCGCCTATCTTGGGATTGCCGCGCTCTATGCGGCGGACTTCTGGCCTGCGGGGCGCAAGGCCGTGGGCGTGACGCGGGTGCTGATGGGGCTGACCGTCGCCAACGTGATCGGCGTGCCCGTCGCGGGGGCGGCGGGGCAGCTCTTCGGCTGGCGCTGCATGTTCGTGGTGGTCGCGGCGCTGGCCGGGCTGGCCTGCGCGATGATCTTCCGCTGGGCGCCCGAAGCGCCACGCCGCCCCCGGCAGCACCCGCTGAAGGAGCTGGGGGCGCTGATCAACCGCGATGTGCTGCTGGTTCTGCTGACCGGGGCCATCGGGTTTGGCGGCGTCTTTTCCGTCTACACCTACTTCAGTGCCGCGATCCTGGATATCGAAGGGGCGCCGGAATGGGCCATTCCGCTGGCGCTGTCGGCCTTCGGCATCGGCGGGATCCTGGGCAACCTGGTGGTCGGGCGGCTGGCGGAGTGGTCTCCGCTGGGCACGACCTTCCTCATCTACGCCTTCCTGGCCGTGGTCGCGCTCTTCTACGCGCTGGTCTTCGGCCACTGGCAGCTGATGATCCTGGCCGTTTTCCTGCTGGGGCCGAGCACCAGCATCTCGACCCCGCTGCACATGCGTCTGATGGCTGTTGCGGGGGATGCGCAGGGCATGGCCTCTGCCCTCAACCACGCCTCCTTCAACGCCGCCAATGCGATCGGCGCGCTCTGTGCGGGGCTGATGCTGTCCTCCGGTCACGGCTGGGGGATCACCGGCGTCGTGGGCGCCGGGCTGGCCTGTGCGGGGATCGTCATGGTCGGCATCACGCATCTGGCGGAGCGGGCCGCCCCGCGCAGAGGACCCGCAGGTATCTGAACGCTGCGACGACAAAAGGCCTCCCCCGGGGATCGGGAGAGGCCTTCTTTCAGGGATCCGCTGCGGTCACTGACCCAGTTCGGTGGCCACCAGATTGAGCCAGTAGGCAACCCCGATCGGGATCAGCGCATCATTGAAATCGTAGGTCGGCGTGTGAACGAAGGCCGCGTCAGGACCATCGCCGTTGCCGATCATGACATAGGCGCCGGGCACCTTTTCCAGCATGAAGG
This sequence comes from Pseudooceanicola sp. NS-SX8, assembly GCF_057380755.1. Taxonomy (NCBI): domain Bacteria; kingdom Pseudomonadati; phylum Pseudomonadota; class Alphaproteobacteria; order Rhodobacterales; family Paracoccaceae; genus Pseudooceanicola; species Pseudooceanicola sp. NS-SX8. The sequence continues at coordinate 3,618,638 of NZ_CM170819.1, forward strand.
AGAAGTCTTCGGACCCGCCGGCCAGCGGCGCCTTGGGGTTGACCATGCCTTCCCCCACCGCGGCGGAGGCGGCGGCTGTCGCGCGCTCCACTTCCTCGGCCGTATTCACCAGGGGCGGATAGCGCCGCGTGTAGATCAGCCGGGCAGAAACGCCATGCGGCATCGCGCAGCTTTCGGCGAAGCTGCCGATGCACTGCTCCAGCGTGTCGCGCACCTCGGGCCGGTAGGACCGTGCGGTGCCGCGAACGACCACCCGCGACGGGATGATGTTGGGGCTGTCATAGGCCCCCGCATCAATATGCCCGACGGAGATGACCGCCGGATCCGTCGCCGGAACCTTGCGGGAAATGATCTGGGCCAACGAAGCGATGAACTGCCCCGCGGGGATGGTCGGATCGGTGGCCATGTGCGGCATGGCCCCGTGCCCGCCGGTCCCTTCGAAGATCACTTCCCAGGTATCGCCCGCCGACATGAAGGGCCCCGGGCGAGTGCCGACCCAGCCCAAGGGTTCCTTGGGCGCATTGTGCACCCCGTAGACAGCATCGCAGGGGAAGAGATCGAAAAGCCCGTCCTGAATCATGACACGCGCGCCGCCCAGCCCCTCTTCGGCGGGCTGGAAGATGAAATGCACGGTCCCTGCGAAATCGGGATCGGCGGCCAGCTTCTCCACCGCGCCCAGAAGCATGGTGGTGTGCCCGTCATGGCCACAGGCATGCATCTTGCCCGGCACTTCGGAAGCATAGGAAAGCCCGGTCTGTTCTTCGATATGCAGCGCGTCCATGTCGGCCCGCAGGGCGATGACCCGCTGCCCCGGTCGCTTGCCTTTCAGCGTCCCCACGACGCCGGTGCCACCCAGGCCGCGATGGATTTCCAGGCCCAGTTCGGTCAGCCGCGCGGCAACCAGATCGGAGGTGCGAAATTCCTCGAACGCGGTTTCGGGATGGCGGTGGATGTCCTGGCGCAGCGCGGTCAGTCGGTCGATGAAGTCCGTATCGGCGCGCAGGTCCTCAGGCGTGATCAGGGGCATGGGAAGGTCTTTCGGTCGTCTCTGCCACCGGTCCGGCCAGGCCGCGCGCGCAATGCGCCAGCCCATGCACGAAGATGGCGATGATGAAGATTGGCACGGTCACGGCGACGAAGATCGTCGGCATGTCGAAGGTCTCTGCCGAGGTGTAGAGATTGCGTGCCAGGAAGGAGCGGGCCGGGTTCATGCCGGGCCCGTAGAAGCAATAGAAGAGGATCGGCCCGAGAAAGGCCACGACAGCCGCACCGCGCAGCACCGCCGCCAGGGCCAGCACCGGGCGGGGGAAGGTCGCGGGCAGTTTCACCAGGCGCGGGTCGAACCCGGTGCGGAAGGAGATCGCCGCCCCCAGCAGACCGACCCAGACCATCGCGTAGCGCGCGGCCTCTTCCGTCCAGGCGGGGGGCGCGGCGAACCCGTAGCGCGCCACGACCTGCAGCGCGATGAAGCCGACCATCAGCACCAGGCCGACAAGGGCAATCAGGCGCAGCACCCGGTCGATGCCGTAGCTGAGGGCATCCAGGAAGTTTGCAAGGGATTTCATGTCAGGCTCCGCTGAAGGGGAACGGGAAGGAGGGGCGCGGCCCGTGCCGCGCCCCCGGTTCGATCACTCGACGAACTGCGAGATGAAATCGACGTCTTCCTGCGGTACGATCTGGTTCCAGACCGAGCGGGAGGCATCGACGAACTTCTGACGTTCGCCTTCTTCCAGCGGCGTGATCTCGATCCCGCCGTCCTGGATGGTCTGCTCGAAGTAGGGTGCCTGTTCGAGGGCCCATTCGCGGTTGACGGAGACACCGTGCGCGATGGCTTCGTCGACCCAGCCCTGCTCTTCCTCGGTCAGGAAGGCGTACCAGTCATCCGACAGCATGATGACCTTGGGCACGGGGCCCGCGTTCAGCGGCGTGAAGTAGTCCAGCAGTTCCACCTGGCCGGCCGCCACGACGGTGGAGGGCGGGTTGAAGTGGCCAACCGCCACACCGGTCTGCAGGGCGTTGGGGGTCTCTGCCCAGCTGACGACGGTGGGCTTGGCGCCCCATGCAGCCATGAAGGTCACCTGGTCGCCGTTCTGGGCGCGCAGGCGCATGTCGGCCACGTCCGCCAGGGTGGTCACCGGTTTTTCGGTGTTGAACAGGCCCAGGGTGCCGCCGCGCATGGCAAAGCCCGCGACCCGGATGCCCAGGCGGGAGGCTTCTTCGTTGATCCGGTCAAGCGCGCCGCTTTCCTCGACCATGCGGTCGAAGGAGGCTTCGTCGGAGGTCAGGAAGGGCAGGAAGAGGGTCGAAGCCCACTTGGAGGCCTTCATCAGGGAGCCGCCGTTGCCGACGTTCACGGCGATCAGCCCCTGGGAGGTCTGGTCGAAACGGTCGCTTTCCTTGCCCATGGTGTTGGAGGGGTGCACGGTGACGGTGACGCCGTGGGCCTCCAGGCTTTCGGCGAAGGCGTGGATGAAGACGTATTCCGCGTCGTTCTTCAGGTCTTCGGTCCCGGCGAAGGCGACAACGACGTCATCCATGGCCATCGCTGCGGTCCCGGTCAGCGCCGCAAGGCTGACGGTGGCGGCAAGAAGGGTCTTTTTCATCTGTTTTCTCCTGTTGGGTGGGTCAGTTGATGAGGCCGAGGTATCTCGGCAGGGTCAGGGAGATCGCGGGGACGTAGATCAGCACGCCCAGCAGGATCAGTTCGACCACAAGGAAGGGCAGCGTCGCGCGCACCAGGCGCCAGTAGCCGATATCGACCACGGTCGAGAGGATCAGCAGGACACCACCAAGCGGGGGCGTCAGCAGCCCGACGGTGAGGTTGAAGCCGATCAGGATGCCCATGTGCACCGGGTCGACGCCCAGGGCGATGGCCGGCGGGATCAGCAGCGGCCCCAGCAGGGCAACGGCCGCCTTCACGTCCATCACCATGCCGGCGACCAGGAAGATCAGGTTCAGCACGATCATGTAGCCGGTGGCGTTCAGGCCGATTTCCCCGATCAGTTCCGCCAGCTTGCGCGGCAGCTGCTCGACCGAGGTGAGGTAGCCGAAGGTCGCCACGGCCACGAGGATGATGAAGACCGCGCCCGAGAGGATCACCGTGCGGGTCAGCGCCTCATGCACGTCGCGCAGGGTCAGCTTGCCGTAGAACATCCCCACCGCAAGCGCCGCGATGGAGGCGACGCCCGCTGCTTCTGCGGGGGTCATGAAGCCGAAGAGGATCCCCGACAGGATGATCACCGGCAGCGACAGCGCGGGCAGCGCCTGCAGCAGGGAGGGCCAGAAGGCAGGGATCTCGGCCCCCTTGCCGCCGGGATGGCCGTGGCGATGCGCCATGTAGGCATTGACCACCATCAGCACCGCCGCCAGCAGCAGCCCCGGCACCACGCCCGCCGCGAAAAGCGCGACCACCGAGGTATTCAGCAGCGCACCGTAGAAGATCAGGATGATCGAGGGCGGAATGATCGGCCCGATGATCGACGAGGCCGCCGTGATCGCCGCCGCGTAGTCACGGGAATAGCCCTGGCGCTCCATCTCCGGGACCAGGGTATTACCCAGGGCCGCCGCATCGGCGGTGGCCGAGCCGGAGATCCCGGCAAAGAAGACCGAGGTCATGATGTTCACATGGGCCATGCCGCCCTTGAAGCGGCCCAGCATGGACAGGGAAAAGCGTATCAGTGCCTGGGTCACCCCGCCCCGGTTCATCAGCTCGCCCGTGAGGATGAACAGCGGCATGGCCAGGAAGGCGAAGACATCGAGCTGGCTCATGGCCCGCTGCGGCAATGCCGCGAGGTAGCGCGCCTGGTCCTGGGTGAAGAAGCCGACGATGGTCGCGCCACCGACGAAATAGGCGATGGCCGAGCCCGAGAGCAGCGTCGCGAAGAGAAAGAGGAAGGGTAAGATCGGCATCAATGTCTCCTTTGGGGGGAAACAAGGCAACTGACCGCCCATAGGCAATACGATAAATTTTGCAAACCCCATACGCAGGAGCTATGGCTTGCACTGAACATGCAGGGGAAATCGCGGCCAGCTGGCCCAACCGCCTGTCAAAAACACGCGGTTTCGGCAGGGGCAGCCCCGGGGCCCGCTTCGGCGTTTGATGAAGAAAGAGGCAGAGCGGAGACGAGATGGACGGCATCAACCTGCACAGGCTTCAGGTCTTTCGTACCGTTTTCGAAACCGACAGCGTCAGCGCGGCCGCCCGTCGCATGCGCCTGTCGCAACCCACGGTCAGCCGGCACCTGCAGATCTTCGAGGACGAGCTGGGGATCGTGCTGTTCCGCAATGTATCGGGACGGCTGGAACCCACCTGGGAGGCACAGCGCCTCTATGCCGAAAGCGGCGGTCTGTTCGAAAGGCTCAGCCAGGTGGAACAATCGGTCGACTCGATCCGGCGCGGCCAGCAGGAAGCCCTGCGGATCATGGGCACCGCCGCGCTGTCAGGGGCGGTGATGGCAGAGGCCGTCGGAACCCTCTACCGGCAGTTTCCCGACCTGGAGATCGTCGTGGATGCAGGCCGTCAGAGCCAGCAGTTGCCCGCGCTGCGCGAAGGATCCATCGACCTGGCGGTTGGCGGCGCCTGGGGCGGACGCCCGGAGCTGAAGCAATGGTCGATCGGCCAGATGCCCCTGGTCGCGGTCCTGCCCCCCGACCACCCCCGCGCCGACGAAGAGGTCTTTGACCTCGCCTGGCTGCACGATGCGGATTTCGTCAACCACAACGCCCATGCCCCCCTGGGATCCCTCGTGGCAGAGGAACTGGCACGGCGCGGCATCCTGCCCCGGCAGCGTCTGACCGCGCTCAGCATTCCCTTCGCGGTCAGCCTCGCCCAGGGCGCGGGGGCCTGCACCGTGGTGGACCAGATATCGGCCGCGTCGATCACCGACACCGGGATGCGGATCCTGCCGCTGTCGGTCAAACTTTCGCTGGAACTGACGGTGACGCAGTTGGCAGCCCGACCGGAACGCACCCCGGTTGTCACCTTCGTCACGGCCATGCGTCAGGCCTATGCAAGGCTTGCGGCGCGCGCCGCGGCGCGATGACCGCCGCGCAGCAGCGCCGAAAACGCCTTTCAGCACAGGTGGAAAGCTGGGCAGACTGTTCGGGCCCTCATTGCGGGCCGCTATTCCGGGCCGCCAGGATTGACCGTCAGGACCGGCGGGCCTTGATCAGGATCCGGGCGACCTCTGCCATGCGCACACGGGCCGCGCGCCGGGCCTCACTGTCCGGCAGGCGGGCGTCCAGCACCGCTTCAAGCTGCGCGCGCGCTTCCTGCTGGGTGACCCCCGCAAGGCTGAGCCCGCACCGCAGCCAGATCCCGTCGATCGCCGTGGTCATCAGGTCTGACATCAGTGCGGCGTCGTCTTCGGGCAGCAGGCTGCGAAGCGGGCCGATGAGATTGGAGCGCATGCGCGCATAGATCACCGTCTGGATCCGCTGGTAGGCGGGGACATGGGGCACCCCGGCGCAAAGCGCGATCCAGGCATGGGCCACCTCCGGCCGGAAGGAGGTCGGGGACAGGTTCGTTTCTACGACAGCATAGATACGTTCCAGCGGCGTCTGCGCCTCCCCCAGCAGCAGCACCGCTTCCTGCAGGAGCTCTGCATTGGCGTGGCGCAGCGCGGCTGCCAGCAGTGCTTCCTTGCTCTTGAAATAATGCAGGACATTGGCCTTGGACGCCCCGGCTTCCTCTGCCACGCGGGCCAGGGAGGTCCCCTCGTTGCCGTGTCGCATCAACGCGCGGTAGGCCGCAGCCGCATACTCCGCCCGCCGGAGCTTGGAGATATCTCTTCGACCCACCCTGGCTCTCCCCTTCGCGCGCCCTTGCTGGGCTCCTCCTAATTTAGATTGACTCAACGATCAATCTATTCGAGGCTTAAGTTGATAAACCATTCGGTCAATCTATAATCCAAAAGGATCACGAACGACATGAAACAGCTTCTCTGCTCCGCCGGCATTCTTGCCCTGACCGCTGCCCTGCCCGCCCAGGCCGACGAATGTTCCCTGGTCCGGCTGGCGGAGCCGGGCTGGACCGACCTGGCCCTGACCACCGCAGTCACGCAGGTGCTGCTTGAAGGCATGGGGCATGAGACGAAGACGGACGTCCTGGGCATCCCGGTGATCTACGAGGCGATGCAGCGCGGCGACCTGGACGTTTTCATGGGATACTGGGATCCCGCGATGGAGACATATTTCGACGCCTACCGGGAAAGCGGGGCGATCGAGACGATCCACACCAACCTGGAAGGTGCGAAATTCACCTGGGCCGTTCCTTCCTACGTCTACGAGGCCGGCGTGCATTCCTTCGCGGACCTGGCCGCCCATGAGGACGAATTCGACGGCAAGCTCTACGGGATCGAGCCCGGGTCGAACGAGATCATGCTGGATATCGTCAACAAAGGAGAGTTCGGGTTGGGCGACTGGGATGTCGTGGAAAGTTCCGAACAGGGGATGCTGTCGCAGGTCGCCCGCGAGGTCCGGCGCGAGAACTGGATCGTCTTCCTGGCCTGGGCGCCGCATCCGATGAATACCAACTTCGACCTCAAATACCTGGAAGGCGGGGATGCCTATTATGGCCCGAACTTTGGCGGCGCCACCGTCTCGACCCAGGCCCGGCAGGGCTATGTCAGCGAATGTCCCGAGGTCGGAAAGTTGCTGACCCAGCTGACCTTCGATGTCGACATGGAGAGCGAGGGCATGGGCTACATCCTGGATGACGGCCTGAGCGGGAAAGAGGCCGCGCGCAAGTTGATCGCGGCGCATCCCGAGGCGCTGGACGGCTGGCTGGATGGCGTATCTGCCATGGACGGCAGCGCGGCCCTGCCGGCAGTCAAGGCGGACCTGGGTCTTTGAGCAGCCCTTCGACGCAGGATCGGTTCGCGGATCTGAACGGGGGCCGGATCTGCTATCGGCAGGACGGCCCCATGTCGGCACCGGCGATCTTTCTGATCGCCGGCCTCGGCATGCAGCTGATCGAGTGGCCGAACATGCTGATCGAACGCCTCTCGCAGGACTTCCGCGTGATCCGCCTCGACAACCGCGACAGCGGGCTGTCGGCGCGGTACGGCACTTCTTATCCCGCTGTTCCCGAAGGCTTTTCCTGGTCCGGCAGCGCCCCCGCGCTTGCCCCCTACCGGCTGACCGACATGGCCGATGACGTGCTGGCGCTGGCAGACCACCTGGGTCTGGAGACCTTCGCCTGCGCCGGCTTTTCCATGGGCGGCATGATCGCCCAGCTCATCAGCATCCGCGCGCCGGACAGGGTACGTTGCCTGGCCTCCCTTTCCAGCACCGGCGGGCTGGCGACCGTGATGGCGACGGAGCGCTCCCGTCACCTGATGGAGCTCTTCTTCCTGCCCTTCCCCTCCGGCCCCGCGGCAGAGGAGGCGATCCGGGACAGCAACGCGCATTTCTCGCTGGGGCTGCTGCCCCGCCACAGCGAGGAGAACCGCCAGATCGCCCGGGCTCTTGCCGATCGCGCAGAGGACGACGGCGGCTACCTGCGACAGGCGCTGGCCATCACGACGACCCCGCCCTGGCAGGCAGCCCTGGCGGACCTGAAGGTGCCCGCCCTTTTCCTGCATGGCGACAAGGATCCCTGCATCCCGCCCGGCTCTGCCCGGACCATGGCTGCGCGGATGCCGCAGGCGCGTTATTCGGAGCTGTCCGGGTTGGGCCACTGGATTGATGCCGAAGCCTGCCGGCAGTGCATCGACTGGCTGGCCGCGCATGCAGGTTCCAGGACCCACTGACAGCAGATCGCCGGGGGCACAGGGTGGTGCCCCCGGGGGGGGCAAGCGCTTCATTCTCACCCCCGATACTGCCCCTGCACGTACGGGTGATAGGGAAACCCTTTCCCCTGAATAGATTAACGCCTCGTCGATTTCTGATAGCTTCGGGGGCCTAAGGAAGGGTGGCAGCCCGCTTCTGCACCGGGCACCAGGACAGGCCACCCACCTAAGCCAGAAAGGGGGGTACCCATGCGAGAACCGGGGGGAGCGGAGCTTGGGCCTGCAAATGAAGAAGACAATACGACAACACCTGACAGCAGCCTTTTCACCTTCATAGGGTCGGGCACGCTGTTCTCCGACATCGTGCTGCGCACGATCGAAACGGAGTTCGACGCCATTCGCGCCACGCGATGTCCCGACCTCCTGTCCTGGGCGCTGGTCACCCTGGACAACCGCCCCCGGGGCACGCCGCCCACGCGGCTTCTGGTGGTGGATGAGCGACAGGCGGACGACCTTTTCGCCTTCCTCCGACAACGCAGGGGAGAGATGCGTGCAATCCGCCTGGCCCTTGCGGTGCGCACCGATCAGGGGGCGGCGCTGCTGGCCCAGCACGAATGCCCGAACCTGGTGACATTCGGCATCAGCATCCTGCCGATGAACCTCAACCTCACGGCCTGGATCCAGCTACTGCGTTTGCTGAACTGCGGAGAACACTACCTGCCGTCCTGCGCTTTCGCCCTGGCCCCACCCCTGGCCCCACCCCATGCATCACCTGCCGATCCATCCGACGACCCGGAGGCCGCCATGCCCGGCAACGGGCGGGATCGAACAACGGATGATGCAATCACCAGCCTCACCCCGCGGGAGCAGGAAGTGCTGCGCCTTGTCGCCGCCGGAAGACCGAACAAGGTCATTGCGCGCGACCTGTCTGTCTCAGCACATACGGTAAAGCTCCATATCCACCGGATCATGGGAAAGCTTGGCGTCACCAACAGGACCGAAGCCGCGATCCGTTTCCTGCGGGAGAGTGCCGGGGACGGATCGACCGACAGCGGCGCGCACTCCGCCCCCAACGCCTGAGGCGCCCGGCCCGGGGCAAGGCGACCGCCCTGCCCCGGGCCGGATGCCGTGTTGCGGCGTGAAATGCTGCCGCGCAGCAGGCACAGCCGCCGGACAGCTGACCGGAAATCGGTCTGGTCTGACGGCCGAACTTCATGATTAGATTGGCGAATTACCTAGTATACGTCGGACTTCGATGGTCGGGAGCGGGGTCCGGTGGTTGTTTAACCTGTATCGGAGCTGTGAGATGACCTGCTCGAAGCCCATAACAATACGCCAGCTGGAGGTGCTCAACGGCATCGCCAGCGCCGGATCCATCCGCAAGGCCGCGAAACTCCTCGGCCTCACCCAACCCACGATCTCTGCGCAGCTTGCAAAGCTGGAAGGTGCCCTCGGCACCGAGCTGGTGAACCGCGACCATGGGCGCCCCGGCGTCCTGACCGGCGCCGGAGAGCTGTGGGCGCGCACCGCCAGCTGCGTCCTGACCGAGCTTGACGACGGGCGGAACCGGCACAGCGAACTCTTCGGGCAAAATCGCTACAAGATGAGCTTTGCCACCATCCCTTCCCACGCCGGGCGCGCCCTTGGCATTGCGGCGTCGGAAGCCCATGCGATGCCCGCCTTTTCGGAGTTCACGGTCAGCCTGGCGCCGTCCAGCGCGGCCTTGCTGGAATATATCGCGATCCGCAAGGCGCGGGTCGGCCTGCTGGCCATGACCGAGGGGATGAAACAGACCCACTCCCTCCTGTCGGAGGAGATCTACACGGATCGCATCCTCTGGGCCGTGCCCAGGTCGGTCGATCCCGCGCTTGTCCGCGATATCCTGTGCGGAGACTCCCGGCCCGCCAACCTGCCCCTTCCGCTGCAGAACCGCGTCGTGGTGCATGCCCCCCACGAATGGGCCGACACCAGCGCGACCTGGTACAGGACCAAGTTGTCCGCCGCCTCCCCCTACTACATGAGCGACCTGCACCTGGGCGCGGTCGAGATCGTGGCGGCAGGCCTGGCCACCTGCCACATCTCGATGACACTGCGGAGCAACCTGCCGGAACGGGTGCACGAAACGGTGGCCTTCTACGATACCGGCCTGACATCCCAGGCCATGGTCCTGGCCATCCCGCGCCACCTCATGGCGGTTCCCACCTTCGCAGGCTACTTCCGCAGCCTGACCCGCGCCCTGCGCGATCACTATGCGCGGACATTGCCCGCCGCGACCGCCTGCCCGGATCCAGTCCCCCTGCCCACGTGAAGTCGGACAACGTGAAACCCGCCCAAGTGGAACCGGCGCAAATGAAATCGCGCCGGGGATGAAACCGGCGCGATTGCGGATTGAAGTGCCCTGCCCCGGCCGGGACTACCGGGGCAGGACCGATGCAGCGATGAGGGGGCTATCACTGCATCTGCGAGCGACAGTAGCTGGCCACCTGCTCATCGCTGAACGGGGTGCCCCGCAGCTTTCGCGCGAGGATCGCGCCGTCTTCACGACGAGAGCAAGTCACGTAGCTCGAGAGCGGACGCGTCGCCCGAGTGGGGGCAGTACGCGGCGCCGTTGCCGCAAAGGACGCACGCTGCACCTGGATGGCCTGTCGCCGCTCGTTCGCGGAACAGACGCTGTCGGGCGGGATGGTGCCCACCTGCCGCAGGGCCAGGCAGGCCTCCGCATCGCGGCGGGCGATCATGATCAGGGCCGCACTGCCCTGCCCCATCTGCGCCAGCAGGCAGGCTTCGTCCACGCGGGAGTTCCCCCCGGCCGCAGCGCCACCGATCAGCGAGATGCCCACGCTCGCCGACAGCGAACACGGATGCCCGGACCCCATCGACGGCGGCTGAACGGCGGGCGCCGAGCGCACGGTGTAGCTGCCGCCATACCTGTGGTTCGTGGTGATCTCACCCGGCGTACTCTGGTCCAGGTAGATCTGGGCGTTGGAATGGCCGCCTCCCGCCGAGGCGTTTGAGGTGGTCGACACCTGGGCCGAACTGGCCGAGCTGGAGCTGGCGCCGCTGTTGGCGCTCTGACCGGCGGCGGTCGTGGCCAGCATGGCCGAGACACAGAGGGCGCCGGCGTTTGCCAGCAATTTGACGGGCACTTTCTGGATTGCGTTGAACATTGTTTCTCCTCCCCGAACGCAGAGGTCTGGGTTGAGGCCGGAGCAGTACGTTCGGATAGCTGCTCCGGCCAGCCTGGCCCGTCGGGACGAGGCCAGGCTCTGGCATCAGGCCCTAGAACATGATGCCAAGGCCGCCGAAGGCGCCGCTGCTGCTGCCATTGCCGGCGGTGTAACCACCGGATGCACCTGCCGCGCCCCAGCCGAAGGAACCGGCGGTCGAGGTGTTCTCAACTCCGCCGACCGCGATGGTCGAGGTGGTGGACCCGGAAATCGCACCGCCCGGGCCGAGAACCGTGTAGCCTTCCGCCGCGCCGGCGCTGGCCAGTTCCATGGAGCTGGAGTTGCTTGCCCCTGCCAGGCCACCGAAGGTACCCGCGCCCGAGTTGCCCGCGACGATCGCACCGCTCTCCGAGCCCGACCAGGTCCCCGTTCCCAGGACGACCTGCGCCGAGGCGGCGCCTGCGGTCAGGACTGCAGCAGATGCCACGATAAGGAAAAGTTTCATTTCAATCACTCCTGTTGGTTTCTGTTTCGCTCGGCTGAGCAGCCTCGGCCGAACCTGCGGACTGAGGTGTAAACCTCGAAATCAACTTACTTTTCCGGGGAAGCGACCAGCAATTCACGTGAAGTCCATTGTCCATTTCGAGGACAGGAAGCCGGTTTTGCGACCTGACGGAGTAAACCCATCGGCGCGGCGCGCGCGCGGGTCCTGCGCTTTCGATCTGGTCAGAACCGCAAAAAGCTACCCAAAGGGGTTACGTCGTGGCGATCTGGCCTGCTACCGGGGCAGGATCGGTCACGAAATGCCCCACGACCGGGCCATGGCCATGCCACAAAGCGACAGGCCCTTTCAGCTGCAATGCCGCCCAGTGTATTCTGGGGCCGTCGAACGCTGGCGCATTACATCCTGGTGCAACGAACCGTTCAGTTTTCCGAAGAGAAGGTACGCGGTTTCCTGTCGCAACTCCGGAACCGGGCCCTGAAAGCCGGAAGGGAAACCAGACGCGCGCACGTCCAGCACCTGCGGCAGAAATCCACGGAACGGAAGGCCAACCCTGTGGCCTGCCCCCGCTGCGGCGCGCCCATGTCCCAAAGGACCAACAAGCGGACGGGTCAGCAGTTCTGGGGGTGCTCCCGCTTCCCGAAGTGCAAGGGCACGAGAAAATCCATTTGACGGCCTTGCATCCGATGCAGTCTCCGCGCTTGGCATGTCCCAAGCTAAGGGCAGACAGGCGGAACAGCACGGAACCAAGTTTGGGATGCGGGCCCTGATCCCATGGCCTTGCGGAGAGGCGCAAAGCACAGCAGGCTCTCAAGCGACCGAGGTTCTCAACCTCCGAGCCTTCCTCTATACCGATCTGAGCGCCCTGTCCTGTCTCTGCGCGAGAGCAGTCATTGCCAACGAGGAATAGACCCGTGACCAGCACCGACACCGCAGATCTTGACCTGAGCAATCTTCAGGCCGAAATCGCGCACCGGGTGCTGACCATGGCGCAGGAGGGGCATTGGCAAGAGGGAGAACACGTCTCCGAGGTGCCACTTGCCGCAGCGCTCGGGACCTCCCGCACACCGGTGCGCCGTGTCCTGACAGTTCTGGCCCAGCGTGGCATCTTCTCCAAGGTTCCCAATGTCGGGTTTCGCTACTGCGGCTTGCCCGAACAGGACGAGGACATCGAGGCAATCCTTCCGAAGTCCGAAACCGAAACGCTCTACACCCGCGTGATGACCGCTCGGGCCACGGGCGAGATCCGGACAGAGGTTTCCGAGGCCGAACTGGCAGAGTTCTTCGGGACGACACGCGGCATGATACGCCGCGTGCTGATGCGCTTTGCCAATGCCGGACTGGCCGAGCGAAGGACCGGGCATGGCTGGCGTTTTGCCGAAACGCTGGACAACCCCGAGGCCATCAACGCCAGTTACGGTTTCCGCGTGATTATCGAATGCGGCGCGATGCGGGATCCGGGCTTCGTCGCAGATAGGGCGCAACTGCAGGAACTGCGGGCGCAGCAACAGCGGCTGATGGAAACGCCGGTCGCGCAGATCGCGGGCGGGGACTGGTTCGAGGCGAATGCGAACTTTCACGCCACCGTGGTGTCCTGGGCGCGCAACCGCTTCCTGAGCGAGGCAATCGAACGTCAGAACAGCCTGCGCCGCATGACCGAGGTGGCCGAATTCACCGAACTGAGCGACGCGCGGATCCGCAAGGCTGCGCGCGATCACCTCGCGATCCTGGACGCGGTGGAAGATGGCGACAGGGAAGCCGCCGCGCGGATCCTTGAACGCCATCTGAGCCGTACGCCCGGCGAGCCTGCCAAGCTGGACTAGCCGCCCAGCACCCTGGCGAAGAACGCCTTCGCCGCCGGCTGAATGCCGGTGCCCAGATGTGCCACCCCCGGCACGTCGCATCGTTCAGGCCGGGCGCCCAGCCCCCTCAGCGCCGTCTCCAACGCATCCAGGCGCGCGACCCGCGTCGGCCCGGCATCATTGGCCCCGTCGCACCAGAAATCGGATCCTGGCCGGATCGTGACGCCCTCGGGCGAGGTATCCTCGGCCCCGATCAGAAGCTGGATCGGCAGGTCGCGGATCAGCTCGGGGCGCAGGGGGGCGCCCAGAACCTCCTCCATGTCGCCGGTGCCGACCCACCAGCCGCGCGGATCGCCCGGCAGCGTGACCGTGCCCGGCGCCGCGATCGAGATCGCCCGCAGCCGGTCGGGATGGCGCATCAGGAACCGCATGGCGAACTGGCCACCGCCGGAAAACCCGTGCATCAGCACCCGGTCGGCCTGCAGCCGGAAGAGGCCCGCGACCTCCTCGATCATGCCCAGAAGCACCTCGTCATAGGCAATGCCCCCGTGCCGCATCAGCTTGTAATTGTTGAAATCATCTTCGCCGTTGATCCCGCAGGGAAAGAGCGGCGCCAGCAGCGCGCATTGATGCGCCTCGGCGAAGTCGATGAACTGGTCCCGCAGGGCCTGGGCATCGCGCAGGCTGTGGTGGATCAGAACGGCCAGGGGATAGCTGCGGGTGTCGTCGGCCTCATAGTCCCGGGGCATGTAGGTGCAATAGTGAAAGCGCGGATCGCAGCGCGCCGCGAACATGGCGCTGGCCGGCAGGCGATAGAAGTTCATCCGCGCCATCACGCCACCTCCTGCTGCACGTGGTCTGCCACCCGGGCCACCAGCCGGTCCATTGCGGCCCTGAACGCCGGGTAGTCGGTACTGCGCGCCCGGGTGCCCTCGTCCATGTAGAGCCTGCGGTTGATCTCGAACTGCACGGAATGGCGATGGATGGCGGGGTTGGAGTAGGCCTCGGTCAGCTCTGCGCCGCGGAAGGGTTTGTTCATCGCGACGCTGAAGCCTTCGGCCTGCAACTGCTCACGCAGCAGGGCGGTGAAATCGGCCCCAGCCGAAGTGCCGTGCATGTCGCCGATGCAGATGTCGGCCCGGCGAGCGTCCGGCCCGTCCGAGGACATCGCATGCCCGCCGTCGGTCATCGAATGGCAATTCAGGTGCCAGACCTTGCGATACTGTGCGAAGGCCCCGTCCAGAAGCTGACGCAGAGCGGCGTGGTAGGGCAGCCAGTACCGGCGTATCCGCGCCTCCGCCTCCGCCGGGCTGAGTGGCGCGTCATACATCGGCTGGTCCCCCCAGGCCTTCCGCCAGATCAGCCCCATGCCGCGCCGGGCGGTGTTGCTGTCGCGCACCGGATGCGGCCAGTCCCCCGCGATCAGCTGCGGGTCCATGTCCGACAGGGAGCGGTTCGGGTCCAGGAAACTGCGCGGAAACCGCGCCGCCAGCAGTGGCGCGCCGTACCCCGGAGCAGAGGAGAACAGGTCATCGACATGGGTGTCCGCCGAAATCCTCACCATCTCCGCACTCACTGCAGGGCGGAAATCGGCGGGCAACTCCAGCCCGCTGTGCGGACTGTCCAGCACCAGTGGGATCATGGGCGCGCGCGGGGCGGCGACCGACAGAACACCGTCGATCGAGGCAGGCATGGGGACCAGGGGCTGGGTCATTCGGATTTGTCCTTCGGGTCTGTCAGTGCGGCAATCCGGGCGTTTACCCCGGTGATGTCACCCAGTTTCTCGCCCGCCGCGAGGCGGGACATGGTGTGGGCGACACGGCCCTCGCGGGCAAGTCCCGCCCGGGCCTCTTCGGGTGCCTCGTCCGGCGGCAGAACCACCACGCCCGAGGCATCAGCCAGCACGATGTCACCCGGCAGCACCGGCACGCCGCCGCAGGCCACGGGACGGTTGAACGTACCGCCCAGTTCCAGCCGCCTTGTCGTGAGCGAGCTCACCCCCCGGCACCAGACCGGCAGGCCCTCGTCCAGGATCTCGGCCGCGTCGGTCACGGGGCCGTCGATGATCACCCCCGCAGCCCCCGCCAGCCGCGCCGCCCGCGCCACGGCGCCGCCAAGACAGGCGAAACGGTCGTCGCCCAATCGGTCCACCACCAGCATGTCTCCCGGCCGCAGCTGGCCGACCGCATGGTGCATCAGGGTCGAACACATCGCCGGCAGAGCCAGAGTGACGGCCACGCCTGCGCGCGACGGCTGCCTTTGATCCAGCGCGGCCACCCGCCGGTCGACCATTCCGGTCAGTCGTACATGGCCAAGGGTCGCCGTCTCGATCCTCTCCAGCGCCGCCAGGAGGGCGGGATCGGCTGCGGGCGGCATCGGGTCAATGCGATAGCGGCTCATGCGGGATCCTTCCTGTCGAAGATGGCGTGGGGCGGTTTCTGGCCCTGCATGTGCCTGACTAGCATCGAAAGGCGCGTCACCAGATCGGTGGTGATCCTTGCCCCCTTCTCGGCCGAGGCATCGGCTGCGCTGCCCCCAAGGCGCCCATCCGATGCGATTTCGGTGGCCTGTGCCGGCAGGTTCACCCGCAGCCCGTGAAAGTCGGCGCCGGAGACACCGCGCAGGGGCAGCCCCAGAAGCGTTCCCCGGGCGCCGCGTGGCCCCTCGGGCAGGTCCCGCACCTCGCCCGGCAGCAGATGCATTGCGACCGAGGTCACGGGTTCGGCGCCATGCCCCCGCACCGGTTCAGCGCCCAGGAGATCGGTCATCAACCCCGTAGGCACGGATGGCCACAGGTCGACCGAGGCCACCACGGCACCGGTGTCACGCCGCAGGGTTCGGCAGACCTGGGCGATCAGCGGCGCATTTGACGTATGCCCGTTCAGGATGAGAAGCCGGGTCAGCCCATGCTCCAGCAGGCTCGTCACCATGTCGGTGAGCAGCGCGGTAAAAGTCTCTGCCCGCAGTTGGATGCCCCCCGGGTAGTCCCGGAAGAAATCCGCATGGCCAAAGGGCAGGACGGGCGCAACCAGTGCTCCGGTCTCCTGCGCCACCAGTTCGGCAAGGCGATCGGCAAGACGGTAGTCTCCCATCGGGCAGCGTGGCCCCTGCCCTTCCTGCGATCCCAGAGGCAGCAGGATGACAGGATTGTCGGGCAGAACTTCCGCCATTTCGGCCTGGGTCATGCGGTCCAGTCGTTTCTCGGTCATCAGCTTACTCCGCCCGGATCAAGGGCCTGCACCACGTCCAGCCGTTGCCCGACCAGGTCCGGCAGGCGACGGACCGAGGAATTGACATTCACCTCTCGCTCCACCCGTAGCCTGCCGTCCTTCAACCAGCAGGACAGCCGATCCCGGAAGGCGGTCTCGACAAAGATCCAATCCAGGACCAGGCGTGTCCAGCCTTCGCTGTCCGCCCTGGTCCAGGCAGCCCAGGCGGTGACGCGAAAGCCCTCGCCCTCGGCCTCATAGGAATGGTGCAGCCGCGCACCGGTCATCGTCGTCATTGCTTCAATCCGCTGCCCCTGCCCCGCCAGAACCGAGTGGTGCCCCCGCGCGTCCTCCAACTCGAACAGCAGCCCGCCATGAGGGGCCTCCGAAAGGGAGACCGCGCGCACGCCCTGATCATTGCCCGCCATCACATAGCGCCCCTGCCAGGAAGCCGGGGCCTGCCCCGGCGGCGGCGGCGGTTCGACTTCTAGCTCGCCCAGGCGCGGGACCAGCGCCGCACCACGCCATTGCCCAAGGGCCGGGCGCAGTTCCTGCTGAAGCAGCTCCTTCAGGCGGCGATCCTCGTCGTCCATGCCGGCGGTGACGGCGACCACCGCGCGCTCCTTCTCGAAGACCAGGCACAGCTGGCCAAAGAGCCCGCTGGCGGAGTAGCTGTCGTTCGGCCCGCGCCACCATTGATACCCGTAGCCCTCACGCCGCTCGGCCCCCGTGCCCTCATGGGTTTCATCCGGCCCCAGGTAAGCCTCCCCCGTCAGCACGCCCAGGGAAACGTCGCGCAGCTGCATCCCGGTCGCGGCACGCACCCAGGCCTCTGACAGCAGCTGCTGCCCCTGCCAGCGCCCACCCTGCAGGTGCAGAATGCCCAGGCGGAGCAGGTCCTCGGACCGACACCACAAACCGTTGCCGCCGCTGTTCACGCCCTCCGGGCTGAGATCCCAGCGGAGGTCCCCGGAGATTCCCAGAGGGTCGAAGACCCTGCCCCTCAACAGGTCGTGGCAGGTCTTGCCGGTCACCCGCTGCACGATGGCGGAGAGCATGTAGCTGCAGGCGCTGTCGTAGACGAAGACTTCGCCCGGCAGATGATCCAGCGGCTGGCGCAGGAAATCCTCCGCCCAACTGGTGGTCAGCTTGCGCCAGGCGCCGCCCGAAATGCCCCGGCCATGGCCGCTGGTCATGGTCAGCAGGTGCCGCAGGCGCATCGCCTCGATGCCCTCCGCCGCACCGGAGCGAAACTCCGGGAAGAAGCTGATCACCGGGTCGTCCAGATCCAGCAGCCCGTCGTCCCAGGCCAGCCCCACGGCCATGGAGGTGACGCTTTTCGTCACCGAGTGCATCATGTGCGGACGCTGCGGGCCGAAGGGCTCCCAATAGGCCTCGCAGATCAGCGCGCCGTCATGCCAGACCAGCAGACTGTGCACCTCCAGCGCCTCGGCCTCTATCCGATCCAGCAGGTCCAGCAGGAGAGCGGGATCGGTGCCATGGGCTTCGGGGCGGCGGCGGATCAGACCGTCCTGCACCGTCATGCCCGGTCCTCCGCCGCGGCGAAACGCCAGCTGAGTTCGACGCCCGTGGCAGTGCGTTTCAGGGTCGGGATCGCCGACAGAAGTGCGCGGGTGTAGTCGCTTTCGGGCGCGTCGAAGATGCGGTTGCGCGGCCCCTGCTCGACGATTTCGCCGTCGCGCATGACCACAACGCGATCCGCCAGCTGCTCCACCACGCCAAGGTCGTGGCTGATGAAGAGGCAGGAGAAGCCGTGCCGCGCCTGCAGGTCGGCCAGAAGGTCCAGAACCTGCGCGCGCACCGTGACATCCAGCGCCGAGACAGCCTCATCCGCGATGACGAAATCGGGTTCCGAGATCACGGCACGGGCGATGGCCACCCGCTGGCGCTGACCGCCCGACATCTCATGCGGCAGGCGATCCAGATGTACCTCGTCCAACCCGACCTCGCGCAGGATGCGCAGGATGCGGTCGGACTTGTCGGCAGCAGTAATGTCCTGCCGGTGCCAAAGCGCCTCGGCCAGGATGCGCCGGATGGTGAAACGCGGATCGAGCGAGCCGTAGGGATCCTGGAAGATCATCTGGCAGTTCAGGCGGAAATCCATCCAGCCCGCCCCGCCACGCTGCACCGGCTGGCCACGAAACAGGATCTCGCCCCCTGTCGCGGGGATCAGCTGCGCCAGGGCGCGGCCCAGCGTCGTCTTGCCGGAGCCCGAGGCGCCGACCACGGCCACCACCTCGCCCCGGCGGACGGTCAGGCTGGCCCCCTTCAGCGCCCGCTTGCGGCTGGCGCGCCCCAGAAGTCCGGCCCGCGCCACGTAGTCCACCGCAAGTTCACGCAGTTCGACCAGCGGGACCTCGTCGTCGAAACTGCGGACGGGGCCGCGCTCGGGCATCGCCGCCAGAAGCTTACGGGTATAGTCATGGGCGGGGTTCGCAAGGATGTCGCTGGTCGCGCCCTGTTCGACCAGCTCGCCCTGGCGCATCACCATCACCCGTTCGCAGTAGCGCGCGACCATGGGCAGGTCGTGGCTGATCAGGATCAGCGCCGTGCCGTTCTCTCGCGTCAGCTCGACCATCAGCTCCAGCACCTCACGCTGAACCAGCGCATCCAGTGCCGTCGTCGGCTCATCCGCGATCAGCAGCGCCGGCTTCAGCAGCATGGCCGAGGCCAGCATGATCCGCTGCCGCATCCCGCCCGAGAACTCATGCGGGAAGTCGTTCAGCCGCTCGGCCGGAGCCGGGATGCCGACCCGTTCCATCATCGCGAGGATCCGCGCGCGCCGCTCGGCCCGGCCCAGCCTGGTATGGGTGCGCAAAGGCTCTTCCAGCTGGCGCCCGATGGTCATCGAGGGGTTGAGCGAGGTCATGGGTTCCTGGAACACCACCGAAACCTCTGCCCCACGCAACCGGCGCAGGTCACGCGGTGACATCTCTTCCAGCTCCTTGCCGCGGAACAGAATTGCCCCGCCGTGACGAACAATGGCGCCGGGCTGCAGCCCGATGATGGCGCGGCCCAGCATGGTCTTGCCCGAGCCGGATTCGCCCACCAGCCCCAGCATCTCGCCCGGGCGGATCTCGAAACTGGCGCCCTTGACGATGCGCGCCTCGGGTCGGCCGGCGATGCCCAGGTCCAGCGCCTCGACGCGCAGCAATGCGGTGTGATCGGTCATTTGAGGCCCCTCATGCGCGGGTCGAAGCGGTCACGGACGTAATCGCCGAAAAGGTTGATCCCCAGCAGGGTGAGGGCGATGCACAGGCCTGGGAAGATCCCCAGCCAGGGGGCCTGCGCCATGTAGGGGCGCGCGCCTGCCAGCATGTTGCCCCATGTGGGCGCGGGCGGCGGCACGCCGAGGCCCAGGAAGGACAGCGCGCTTTCCGTCAGCAGGACCGAGCCGAACATCGACGTGGCGATGACGATCACCGGCGCCAGGCAGTTGGGGATCACATGGGCCCTGAGAGTGTAGCTGGCGGGATGGCCCATCAGGCGCGAGGCCTCGATGAACTCCAGCTCGCGCAGCGACAGGACCGCGCCGCGCACCACCCGCGTGACACTGGGCATGTAGGCCAGCCCAAGCGCCAGCACGACGCCCCAGATGTTGGCCCCGGTGATCGACAGCAGCGCCAGCGCCAGCAGGATCGAGGGGAAGGCCAGCAGCGTATCGGTGAAGAGCATCACCACCCGGTCAACCCAACCACGGGCATAGCCCGAGACCGCCCCCAGGACGACGCCGAAGGCCACCGCCATGGTCACCGTCATCAGCGAGATCGACACGCTGGTCCGCGCGGCGGCCAGGAGGCGCGACAGGACATCGCGACCGAATTCGTCGGTGCCCAGAAAATGCGCCGCGCCGGGCGCCTGAAGCCGCGCGCGAAGGTCCAGCCCCAGCGGGTCATGCGGCGTCCAGAGCCAGCCCAGCAGGGCGGCGAGAAGGAAGAAGGCGATCAGCAGACCGCCGAGGTACTTGTTGGTGCGGCCCAGGCTCATGCGGTCTTAACCCTCGGATCGAAGAGCGGATAACAGAGGTCGACGATCAGGTTGACGACCACGTAGGTGACGGCGACGAAGAGCAGGCAGCCCTGCAGCACCGGGTAATCGCGGCCATAGATCGACTCGACGATCAGGCGGCCGAGGCCGGGGATGGTGAAGACCGTCTCGACCACGGCAACACCGCCCAGCAGGTTGCCCAGGATCAGGCCCAGCAGGGTCCATGTCGGCCCGAAGGCATTGCGGAAGACATGGCGGCGCAGCACCTGGCCCTCGGTCAGGCCCTTGGCACGGGCATGGGTCACGTAGTCCAGCCGCAGCACATCCAGGGTCGACGCGCGCGCCATCCTGACAAGGATGCCCCCCTCATGCAGGACCAGCGCCGCGACCGGCATCACCAGGTAGACGGCCCCGGACCAGAAATCATCGACCGGGGAGACATAGCCGATCACCGGCAGCCAGCTCAGCTTCAGCCCGAAGAACAGGAGCAGCATCAGCCCCATCCAGAACGTCGGGATGGACATCAGCGCGGTGGCGCCCACGACAACGCCCAGGTCAAAGGCCGAATTCTGGCGCCAGGCGGCCAGCATCCCCAGCGGCACCGCCAGCACGGTGGCCAGCGCCACCGCCACCAGCACCAGTTGGGCGGTCACGGCAAAGCGTTGCAGCACCAGCGGCAGCACCGATTGCCCCGTGGTGATGGAGCGTCCCAGGTCGCCCTGGAACACCCCCTGCAGCCAGAGCAGGAACTGGACCGAGATCGGCCGGTCCAGCCCCAGGTGGCTGCTCATCGCCGCATAGGCGGCTTCATCGACATTGTCGCCCAGCATCAGGCTGACGGGATCCCCGGGGATCAGCCGGATCAGCGTGAACACCGCCAACGATACGAGGAAGAGGGTCGGTATCGCTGACAGAAGTCGCGACAGTACAAATCTGGTCATCTTGGTCCCCGGGGATCCGTCACTGCAGGCTTACTTCTCGACGCTCACGCCCCAGAGGCGCGCGAAGCCGTTCCAGGTGGCATAGCCCTGCACGTAGGAGGCGCTGACCGAAACGTTGAGGTTGTTGGCCAGCATGATGAAGGGCATCTGTTCAAGGTAGAGCTCATGCAGCTGATCGAAGAGCGCCTGGCGTTCCTCGCCGTCAGGCGTCTGCATCACCTCTGCCACCAGGGCGATTGCCTGCGGGTCATCCCAGATGGCGCTGCCGCGATCTTCCTTCGAGCCTACGACGGCACTGTAGGCCAGCACGGGATCGGCCCGGTTGGAATAGTTGAAGGCGGACATCTGGAAGGCCCCGCTGCGGAACTTGTCCAGCTGGGTTGCCCATTCCAACACCTCGATCTTCGCATTGATGCCGACCATCTGCAGCATGGCCTGGGCCAGGACGGCGACGTTCTCATTGATCGGGTTGCGGCGGTTGGTCTGGATCAGGATCTCCTGTCCGTCGTAACCTGCGGCCTTCAGCAGGGCGGGCACCTCGCCGGGCGCATAACCCACGTTCTTCGCCTGCACATCGTCGTAATAGTAGGACCCCACCGGCACCAGCGAGGCATTGGCCGTGCCCAGCCCGTTGGTGGCCACGTCAACCAGTTGGGGAATGTCCAGCGCCTTGGTGATCGCCAACCGCATCTCGGGCGAGGACAGCACCGGGTCCGCCGTTTGCAGCAACAGGGTGATCATGCCGCCATGGGGTGCGGACTTGACCGTAAATGCGGGATCATCCTTCAGCTCTGCAACTTCCGAGGTGGACAGGTAGGGCACGACGTCCAGGTCACCGCTTCGCAGCGCCGCGACGGCAGTGGCGCGGTCCGGTGTGACCACCAGGTCCACCGCGTCGACCAGCGCCGCCTTGTGGCCTGCAAAACCGTCAATTTCGCCGTCCAGAGGCTGATAGTCCGCGAACCGCGTCAGCTCCAGCGATTGCCCCCGCTTCCAGTCGCCGAACGCGAAGGGGCCGGTGCCGACCGGGTGATCCCAGGTCCCATCCGCCGCGAAGCTGGAAGCGGCCATGATGGCCATGCCGCCGCACTGGGACTGGGCACCATACTTGAGGAACATCGCCTCCGGCTTGTCCAGGGTGATGACGACGGTGTCGGGCGACGGCGCCGTGATCGAGGTGATGGCCGCGCCACGGCTCCCGTCGAAGAAGCCGGCGCAGTTGAATTCTGGCGCCGCCAGCAAGGCCTCCCAGCTGGCCTTGACCGCCTCGGCGGTGACCGGCGTTCCGTCATGGAACAGCCGCCCCGGCCGCAGCCTGAAGGTATAGGCGGTCCCGTCGTCGGAGAGGGTCCAGCTTTCCGCAAGCATCGGAACGATATTGCCGCGTTCACCGAAGGCCACGAGGCCCTCACCCACGTTCATCGCCACCATGTCCGACAGCGCGTCGCGGTTCACGCCGGGACGCGAACTTCGGATGTCGGAGGAAAGCTGCACCTTCAGCGTCTCGGCTGCCGCGTGGCCCGCGCCAAGCACGGTCAGGGCCGCGCAAAGCGTCGGCATCAGTCTGTTTGCAATTGTCATGTCGGGCTCCCTGTCAGGATGTCTGTTCTGGTGTCTTCGTATTGTTTTTTGGTTCTTCATAATACAATATGGGAATCAACCCGAAGGTCAAACGAAAAATTTCGCCTCATTTTCAGAGCCCTACAGGAAAGCAGGGCAATCTGGCTGAGAAGGCGGTGCGATCCAGGGGACTGCAAAACAGGGCTTTCCAGCCCGATACAGAGAGGGATTCCAATGCGGATCGCCATGCTTCAACTGAACGCGCGGGACGACAAACCCGCCAATATTGCCCGGATCCGGGACCTGTTCCGTGCCCATATCCAGAAGGGTGGCGTCGATCTCGTCATCGCGCCGGAATATGCCACCTTCCTGGGCGGCTCGCGGGCGGAGCAATGGGCCGCCGCAGAGACCTTTCCCGAAGGCGAGGCCTATCGCGCCCTTCAGGCGCTGGCGAAAGACTACGGCGTGACCTTCCATGCAGGCTCGATGCACGAGGCCTGCGGCGATCAGGTCTTCAACACCAGCGTGGTCTTCGGACCGGACGGCACCGAGATCGCACGCTACCGCAAGATCCACCTTTTCGATGTCGAAACGCCCTCGGGCCATGTCTTCCGGGAATCCGACACGATCACCCGCGGCAACAGCGTGGTCAGCTATCCCCTGGGCCACCATCGGATCGGTTGCGCCATCTGCTATGACCTGCGCTTCGCCGAACTGTTCCTGGCGCACATGAAGCAGGGCTGCGACGTCATCGTGCTACCTGCGGCCTTCAACATGGAAACCGGCAAGGACCACTGGGAGGTGCTGCTGCGCGCCCGAGCAATCGAGACGCAAAGCTACGTCATCGCGCCCGGCCAGATAGGCCAGCACCCCGAACCGGCGGGCGAACGCGCCTGCTACGGCAATTCCATGGTGATCGACCCCTGGGGTCAGGTCATCGCCCGCGCCTCGGCAATCCCCGGCGTGACCTTCGCCGATCTCGACTTTTCCTACCTGGCGCAGGTGCGCGGCACCCTTCCCTCCAACTCTCACCACGTGATGGCCTCCTGATGCTGACCGATTTCGCCTTCTGGATGAGCACCCCGAACCTCGACCTGCTGGAGATGGCCGCGACCGCAGGCTTCCGCCGCGTGGTGCTGGACATCGAGCACAACGGCTTCTCCCCCGACCGGCGCGAGGCCCTGATCGTGGCCGCCCGCGCCCTGGGCATTTCGGTCTGCGCCAAGATCGAAGCCCCCGAACCGGTATGGGTCCAGCGCGCCGCGGACCTTGGCGTTGACGCCGTCATCATTCCTCACGCCGGGACCTTTGCCCAGACGGAGGCCGCGCTGCAGACCTGCAAGTTCCCTCCCCTTGGCACGCGCAGCTATGCCGCCGGACGCTCGGCCCGGTTCCGCGCCCCGGACAAGGACTACTTCGCCCGTCAGAACCGAGAAGTTCTGTGCCTGCCGATGATTGAGACCGCCGAAGCCTTCGCTGACGTCGATGCCATTCTCGCCAGCCCGCTGGTCGATGGCATCTTCGTGGGCCCCTTCGACCTGGCCCTGACACGTGGCCGCGCCACCTATGCCTTTGGCGATGCCGACCGCGCCGATATCGCCCATCTTGCCGCCCGCGCTGCCGCCGCCGACAAGCCATGGTGGATGCCGACCTGGCGGCCGGAGGAACAGGCCTTCGCATCCGCGAACGGAGCCGCCGTCCGCGTCGTCGCAGCCGAACATCAGCTGCTTTCGCTGGGAATGGAGAAGGTGCTGGAAACACTCGCCAGGTAGTCCAGCGACCCGCGCGCGGCAAACCGCGCCTCCTCCCGAGGAGGCCGCGACAAAAGCCCGCCCTGCAAGGGTATCCAGGCGCGATCATCTCGCGCCTGGTCGCATTCAGAACCGCTTGTCGAGAGAGATGGAGATCGTCCGGCCCGGCGCCCCGTAATTGGCGTTGCCCAGCACATCCGCATAGGCCAGGTCCGTGACGTTATCCACGGCAAAGCTGACCTGCGTGCTGTCGTTGATGGCATAGCTGCCGAAGAGGTCGTAGACGGTGAAGCCCTGGACATCCGACTGGTAGCCCGCCGTGCCGCCGTAGATGGAATCCGAGGCGTAGGTTACCCTTGCCCCAAGGACCAGCCGCTCATCCATGAAGCGCATGCCACCTTCCAGCGTCGCCTTATGCTTGGGCGGCACGTAGACGAACATTCCACCTTCGGTTTCGATCCATACTGACCCGAGGATCGCGACTGGATAGGTGTAGAGATACGAATAGGTCGTATCAATATTGGCATCGACATAGGAATAGGTGCCGCCGAGGAAGAACCGGCCGCTGTCGTAGTTCGCCTCCAGTTCAAAACCGTCGAAGGTACTTGTGCCGGAAGAGTTGTTGTTGAAGTAGGCCCCGGAGTCATTGTCATACCAGAGCGAAATGTAGTTATCGACCTCGCGGTGATAGGCCGAGGCTTTCAGGCGCAGGCTGTCTCCTTCGACAAAGGCATTGTCACGGCTGAAGTTCGCACCGATCTCATATGTACGGGATGTTTCCGGCAGCAGGTCCGGATTGGGCAGGTAGAACTGCCCCGAGGAGCCGATATGGCTGCCCCCCATGCCGCTCTCCATCAGCGCTGGCGGACGATAACCCTCGGTATAGGAGAACCACGTGTCGATTTCCTCCGTCGGTTCGAACGTCAGCCTGAGCGAGGGCAGCCAGGCCGAGCCGGAGCTCTTGATTGCCTCGTCGTAGTAGGCGCTGGTGCTGTCGTCATAGATCATCGCCGTCGCGTCGAGGTCATAGGCGTCGCGACGCAGGCCCGCACTGAGGGTCAGCTTGCTGCTCAGCTCCAGATCGGCAGAGGAAAAGATGCTGTAGACGTTCCGCGTCCCCTCGGGCATCGATCCGGCGAACCAGGAGCCCTGCGGGTCGTCGGTGGATGTCTCTCCGACCGAATCCGTGGTGGTATTGTCCTGGAAGGCCTCGAACCCGTAGTTCAGCGTCAGGGCATGACCGCGCAGGTCCAGCAGGCTGGTGTTGTCCGCCGAGACGCCATAGCTCAGCATCTCGTAGTCCACGTCGAAGGCATCGTAAGAGGTTCGGGCCGGACGATACTGGTCGATATGGGTGCGGTTGGCCCAGATGTCCGCCTTCAGATCCACCAGTGGGGATTCGGGGTCATATTCATAGGCCGCGCGCAATGTGTTGTTCGTGGTGTCGTCAGTATCGACGTACTCGCCCGTGCCGGTGCCGTATTCGCCGCTGAAGCCCAGCCAGCTGAGGGTCAGCTTCTGATCCTCATCGGGGGTCAGCTCGATCTTGGCCAGGCCGGAAAGCGTTTCGGAACTGGTGTAGTCGGCCGGTTCGTCGATCATGCCGTTGTAGTTCTGGATCTCTCCGTTGTGGCCGATATCGTAGTCGCCCAGCTTGCGGCGGCTGATGCCGGCGGTCACGGCGATCTGGTCCGACAGGCGCTTTGCCCAGAAGGCGGATCCGGCGAAGTCGTAGGCGTTGGTGCCAGTCGACATGACGACCTGCGCGCCCTGCGTCTCTCCCTCGTCGATCAGGTCATCCGCACCGACGGTGCGGAAGTTCACCTGCCCCGCCAGCGACCCCGCCCCGCCACGCCCGGAGGAGACGGTCTTTTCAACTTCGGCGGACCGGAACATCGCGGGGTCGAGGTAGACCATGCCGGTGGAGCCGTGGCTGGACAGCTGGAAGTTCTGCCGGACCCCGTCGATCGAGGTGGTCACGCGGGTCTGGTCCTGCAGGCCGCGCAGGTTGATGTTCAACCCGGGATCCTGGGGATTGTCCGCCGTGTAGGCGCCGGCAACGTCGTCGATCAGGTCGTTGGCGTGTCGGACTTCCGAAGAGGTCATGGTCTCGCGGGCGACCATGCTGATGCTTGCCGGAGCGTCATAGATGTGGTCCGAAGCCCCCTGGAACCCGGGCCCATCGGTGCTGCGTACGGGAATGGTCACATTGATGGCCGGCAGCGGTATCGATCCGTCTTCGACCTCCGCTGCGGCGCCGGCCGTCAGGATCGTATAGGCCCCCGAGGTCGAAACCCGGAAGCTCAGCCCGCTTGGCGCGAGCAGAATGCTCAACGCCTGCCGGGGCGACATGGTGCCGGACAGCGCGGCACTCGTTTGATCCTCCAACAGGCGCTGGTCCGCAAAGACCTGCAGCTGGCTGGCCGCAGAGAAGGCCACGAGGGCAGAACTCAGGGGCTGTGCGGGGATGTCGAAGCTGAGCGCCTCCGCATCCTCGGCGAGGGCAAGCGCCGGGTTCAGAAAATCGGTGAAGGTCGTGCCGCAGGCCAGGGCGGCGCAGATCGCCAGCATGGACGCCCGCCTTCTGGGGCGATGAATGTCAAAGGGGTGCAAGGTCATGTGAAGTGTTGTTCCTGTCCGGATATCCGAGTGTGGATGTCTCGGGCCGAGGTATCGTCCGGCCCTTGCTTTCTAGACACCCGGGACAGGCAGGGGCATTAAGCGGGACACGGAAAAATCTTTGCACCTGCCCTAACTGCGGACGATGGCGATGCCGGCCGGCATCTCGACCAGATCCAGCCCCAGGCCGGAGGTCACGACCCGCAGCGCCGCATCAGGCTTGCCCGCGTCGAAGACCGCAGTGACAGGAATGCTGGCAATGGATTTCTCCAGGCAGAGGATATGCCCGCCGCGATAGCGTTCCAACTGGGCAAAGACCTCTGACAGCGGGGCGTTTTCAAACACCAGCCGCCCATCACGCCAGGCCCCGATGTCCTGCGGGTTGACCCGTTCCGGGCGCCCCAACCCGTCCGACGTGAAAGAGGCAAGCCACCCCGAGTGCAGCTCCGTGCTATTGGGGGCTGATTTCACCTGAAGTATGACCTGATCCCGCGCCACCGCAAGCGTCGTGCGATCAGGCCAGAGCGCGACCTCGAACGCGCAGTCACTGCAGCGCAGGACCGCGCCCCGAACCTCGATCCGAAGCGGGCCCTCTGCAGCGCCTTGTTTCTCGACGTCGAAGAAGGCGCTCCCCCTGCGCAGGGCGGCACGGCGCCCGTCGGCGTCCGCTTCCAGGGTCGAGCGCGCGCCCAAGGTGAGCCTGCTCCCATCTGCCAGGCGAAGGCGCCGGACCTCTCCCGTCGCCGTGCGTATGGCGGTGCCGGGCCGCAGGAATTGCCAGCCTCCGGCCGCGAGCACGCCCAAGCCGCCAAGACCGGCCACGAAACCGCGCCGCGACACCATCCGATCACGGCGTCGCATGGCCTGAAGTTCGGCCCGAGCGGGTTCGAAACTGTCCCACAACAAAAGCGCCTCCTCCCACGCGGCCGCATGGCCGGGGGAGGCCGCGATCCATGCGTCGAAGGCATCCTGCAGATCCGGCCCGGCGCGCTCATCGCGGAGCCGAACCAACCACTCCAGCGCCGCGCGCAGCACCCTGTCTCCGTCCTGCTCGCGCGGCGGGTTCTTGAGGCTGAGGTTCATAGCGTACGCCTCAGGTCCGCCAAGGCATTGACGATCTGGACCATGACAGTGTTTCGGGAAATGCCCAGGCGGTCGGCGATCTGATCATAGGTCAGATCCTCGAAGCGATGCAGCACGAAGATCTCCCTCCGCCGTGGGGGCAGTTCAAGGATGGCCTGTAGAACCTGCTGAAGGGTTTGCCGGGCGATCAACCTATCGTCGGCGCCCGGGTCAGCCGCGGCCAGTGCTTCGATCACGCTGTCTTCGACCGACACCTCTATCCCCATGCGGATGTGGCGCAGATGGTTCAGGGCCAGATTGCGCAGAATACGGGTGAGATAGGCCTGGGAATGCCGGATCCGCGTCTGCCCCTGCCCCTGCGATGTCATGAGCCGGACAAAAGCATCATGCACCAGCTCCTCCGAGGTCGCCTGATTACCCGTCAGACGTTGGGCAAACCGCTGAAGCCGATCCCGTTCCGACATGTAGAGAGAGCCGATAGCAGTCGTAGCAGAAGCCATGCGCAAAACCCGCCAAGTTCCGGTTAGGTGGTTCGCTGCATCAGGCGTAGCTGAGAATTGGATATTTCAAGGCAGGACCACAATCAAGGCACCGGGAAGAGTTGAGCTGCGATGGTCCTTCAATCCGGTCAGAGAGCCGCTTCACCGGGCTGTCCTGTTCCGTATTGGGAAAGTCGGCGCAGACAGTTGCCCCAGAGGTTGACCGAACAGGGATCAGTTCTGGCAAATACGGGCGGGCACCAGCCGCCTCTACAGACGTTGTCACGTCTGTCATCTATCACGATCCAATGACAGTAATTTTGCGTGCCACTGACGCTGACTTTGTGCGCCGCGAGCAGCAGCGCTTGCAGGGTGAGTGGTACTTATTCAGATCGCGCGGCACACGCCGTTCGAAGTAGAAGTTACCGCGTTTGTTGAATGGATCCCGGACCGAAACTTCATACGCCATGTCCTACCACGGGGCTCCTTCGCAGAATTTGCGAGGCGTATCAACACGTTGACCTGAGAAGTGGTGCCCCCACACGGACTCGAACCGCGGACCCACTGATTACAAATCAGTTGCTCTACCAGCTGAGCTATAGGGGCAGTGCTGGCCGTTTACTTGGAACCTCGCCCGCGTTCAAGAGGATTGGAACGGTTCCGCAACGGTCTCAGCGGTTCGCACGGGCCAGCAGCGCCACCGCGCAAAGGCCCACGAAGATCACCACCAGGGCCGCCGGGGCCGCTTCGCCCAACTGCTCCAGGCTCGCCTTCTCGTAGACCCGGGTGGCCAGGGTGTCATAGTTGAAAGGGCGCAGGAGAAGCGTCGCCGGAAGCTCCTTCACGCTGTCCACGAAGACCATCAGCAACGCGGAGGCAAGCGAACCGCGGATCAGCGGGAAGTGGATTTCCCGCAGCACCGATGCCCTGTTGCGCCCCAGGGACCGGGCCGCCATGGGCAGCGACGGCGGTATCCGCCCCATGGCACTGTCAGCCGCCCCCTGGGCGATGGCGAAGAACCGGACCGAATAGGCCAGCACCAGAGCAAACCCCGTCCCGGTCAGCAGCAGCCCCGGGTCGCGTCCGGTCGCAAGGAAGATCGCGTCGGCGACGCGGTGATCCAGCCCCGCCAGCGGGATCAGGATGCCCACGGCCAGAACCGCCCCGGGCGCGGCGTAGCCGATCGTGGTGACCGGCATCAGTAGGCGCGGCAGTGCCGCACCCGACAGGCGGACACCATAGACCAGGAAGACCGCCGCCCCCACGGTGACCAGCGCCGCCAGGCCGCAGACCGTCAGCGTGTGCCGCAGCGCCTTCAGCAACCCGGGGTCGGACCAGGCCGCCGCCTCGTTCAGCGCGTGGGACGCGATCACCGCCCCCGGCAGGATGAAACCCATGGCGAATGGCAGCGTACAGGCCAGCGTCGCCAGCCAGGCACCGGCCCCGCGCAATTGCACCGGCACGATCGGTCGGTGCCGGCTGGACAGGTTGTAATAGCGAAGGCGCCTCCGAGAGGATTTCTCCAGCAGGACGAGGAACACCACGAGGCCCAGGATGACACAGGCGATCTGCGCAGCCCCCCCGGCATTGTAGCTTTGCAGCCAGACGGAGAAGATGCCCGTGGTCAGCGTCTGCACCGCGAAATAATCCACCGTGCCGAAATCGTTGACCGTTTCCATCATCACGATGGCGACGGAGGCCGCAATGGCGGGGCGCGCCAGCGGCAGACCGACGGTCAGGAACCGCCGCAGGGGCCCGCGTCCCAGGGACATGGCGACCTCTTCCGCGCCGCCCGACTGTTCCCGGAAGGCGGCACGGGACAGCAGGTAGACATAGGGGTATAGCGAGGCGGAGAGGACGATGATCGCCGCCCCGATGGAGCGGACCTCAGGGAACCAGTAGTCCCGGGCGGAGGACCAGCCGAACAACTGGCGCATCCCGCTTTGCACCGGGCCCGCGTATTCCAGGAAATCGACCAGGGCGTAGGCGCCGACATAGGCCGGGATCGCCATGGGCAACAGCAGCAGGTATTCGAGCCAGCGATGCGCCGGGAAGCGGTAACGGGTCACCAGCCAGGCCGCGCCGGTGCCCACGGCCCCCGTCAGCGCGCCGACCGCCGCCATCAGGATCAGCGAATTGCCCAGGTAGCGCGGTAGGGTCGTCGCGACCAGGTGGGGCCAGATGTTCTGCTCCGGCCAGAGGGCCGTCCAGATGACCGACAGGATCGGGAACAGCACCACAAGCGCGATGAGAACCGCCCCAGCGGACCACGGGGAGAACCGCAGGCGAAAGCGGCGGTCGGAGGAAACTGCGGGGGAACTAGGCTGACTGTGCGGCATGAAGACTGGTTGCCCGAAACCGCTTTGCCTGTCCAGATACTCGGGTGTATAGACCCGGATGGCCAAGCGGGGGTGAAACCATGAAGATCGTTCTCCATGCGGGCGTTCACGCGACGGACGAAGACCAGCTGATCAAGTGCCTGCTGAAGAGCCGGGACGCCCTGCACGAACAGGGGATCGCGATCCCGGGCCCGTCCCGCTACCGACGCGAACTGCGCGATGCGCTGCGCCAGCTGTCCCTTCACGCCCCCGAACCCGGGGCCCGAGATGCCTTCCTGCGCCAGATCCTGGACCACGACACCCCGGACAGGCTCGTCCTGTCCAACGACAATTTCTTCTGCGTCCCCAAGCTGGCCCTGCATCAGGGCAAGCTCTACGCCCATGCGGAGACAAAGCTGGCCGACCTGCGCGAATTCTTTGCCGGGGACGAGCTGGAGCTGTTCCTGGCGATCCGCAACCCCGCGACCTTCCTGCCGGATGTCTTTGCCCTGTCGCCGCAGGAAAGCTTCGATCAGTTCCTCTTCGGGGCCGATCCGATCACGCTGCGCTGGTCGGAGATGATCCACCGCATCCGGGAAACCCTGCCGGAGCTGAAGCTGACCGTCTGGTGCAACGAAGACGCCCCGCTGGTCTGGGGAGAGGTGCTGCGACGTCTCGCAGGCCTGCCGGAAGGGCATGTCATGGAAGGGGAATTCGATCTTCTGGGCGGCATCATGAAACCGGAAGGGATCAAGCGCCTGCATGATTTCCTGGCGGCCCATCCCGGCATGACCGAAAGCCAGCGCCGCCGCGCCGCCGTGGCCTTCCTCGACAAGTTCGCGATAGAAGACGCGCTGGAGGAGGAGCTTTCGGGCACCGACTGGGACGCGTTGATGATCGACATGCTGACGGAACTCTACGAGGAAGACGTCTACGACATCGAACGCATTCCCGGCGTCACCCTCATCCTGCCCTGATCCGCGGCATGCTTGCCGACAGGCCGGGCCGGTGGTGTCCGAGGTCGGACCGGGCTTTTCCCGGCCCCCTCGGCACCCGGCATCAGTGCATGCCGAGCGCTTCCTTGTACATTTCCAGAACCGCCTCTTCTTCGGCGATATCATCGGGCTCGCGCTTGCGCAGTGCGATGACCTTGCGCAGGACCTTGGTGTCGTAGCCCCGGCCCTTGGCCTCCGCCATGACTTCCTTCTGCTGGTCCGCGATGTCCTTCTTCTCGGCTTCCAGCCGTTCGTACCGCTCCACGAACTGGCGCAGTTCGCCGGCAGTGACGCGGTAGTTGGCGTCCGCCTTGCTCTCTTCGTCTTCCATCATCTCTTTCGCCTCCTGACGGCCTTTGGGCAGGTTCACTTGCTAGCCGTCGCGCCCCCCTGCCGCAAGCCCATTCGCGGGGCTGGGCGGCTGCATGCTTGCAACGGGACTGCGGCTCGTTTACCCGCGATGCGACAAACCGCGAGGAGAGACGGAATGGATATCGTGATCTGGGCAGGCGCCGCCGTTTCGGTGATCGGGCTGGTGATGCTGGTCACCTCGATCGTGAAGGTCGCCCGCGGCAAGGCCGCGAACCTTGACGATGCCGCCCTCCGGCAGGTCATCCAGCGCGCCATGCCGCTGAACATGGGCGGCCTCGCCCTGTCGGTGGTCGGATTGATGGCGGTAATTTTCGGCATCTGGCTGGGCTGAGACCTGCCGATCCTGCCCTGAGCCTGCCCTGACAGCGCCGCCCGCCCACGCGCAGCCAGCATAGTCACAACAAGTCCGATTCGAGGGATGGCAGCCTGTCTGCGCCGCCCGGGCCCGCCGCATTGCGGCATCAGGGGCCTCTGGTGGCGCAACCCGCCCGAATGCGGATTGCGCCGGTCCGGGCCGAAGCCCGCAAGGCCGGCCGTCAGATCGGCATGTTGTCGAAGCGGCTTTCGATCGCCTCGTTCGTCAGGTCTTCCTGAAGCTGGCGCAGGGTCGCCGGCACGCCGACCCCCTTGCGTGCGAAGTCGCCCACGAGTTCATGCAGTTGCGGCAGGTGACGGTGACGGTTCCCCGGGCGCGTCCCGGCAATCATGCTCGACACATGAGCCATCTTGCGCTCCAGTTCTTCCGACGAAATCGGCTGCATCCTTGATCCTCCCGAGTTGGGGAAAGCCGCTGCATTGCAGCATAGACGTCTGGCTTTCCGGCTCCGTACCGGGCCGACGCTCCTCCCAAGCGGGCCCACGTCAACTATAGCGGAAGCCCGGCGAGGCGACCAAGGTATTTGACGCCTCTCGCGGCAACAGGTCGCTATCCTCCCAATGCCCGTTTTCCCTGTGCCCCCGGATGCCGGGATCACTGGACAGGCGGGGGCCTGCCGCTCTATCAAATTCGCATGAACATTCGCCCCATCACCCCGCTCTATGCCGTCTCCCCGCAGATCGATCCGGCCGACCTTCCGGCCATCCGTGATGCCGGGTTTGTCCGCGTGATCTGCAACCGTCCGGATGCCGAGAACCCGCCGCACCTGCAGGCCGCCGCCATGGCGCGGGCCGCGGAAGCCGCCGGGATCGACTTCGTCGTCCTGCCGCTGACCCATGACACGATGACCCCCGACAACGTCGCCAGGCAGATGGATCTGGCCACGGCCGACGGGCCCGTCCTGGCCTACTGCGCTTCGGGCACCCGTTGTTCCGTCGTCTGGTCCCTGGCCAAGGCCAGCAGCGGCGACCTGACTGTTGCCGAGATCCTGGAAACAACTGCAAAGGCCGGCTACGACCTGTCCGGCCTGCGCCCCCGGCTGCAGCAGCTTTCCGAGGGCTGAGCCACCAGATCGCGCATGCCCCGGGCCGCAGGACACCGGGGCATCGCCTGCGATCATTCCTCCAGATCGGGCAGGTCGGGCAGATCCGCCATGGACATGGCCGGGAAATCACCGTCACCATCCAGTTCGGGCAGATCGGACAGATCCGGAAGATCGCCCATGGCGGGGAATGCCTCATCCTCGCCTCCCGCCCCCTCGTCCTCCATCGCGGACATGTCAGGCAGGTCTCCCAACTCCGGCAGGTCCGAGAGATCCGGCAGATCCTCCGACATGGCAAAGCTCGGCTCTTCCGCCTCTTCGACATGATCGAATCCCGGTCCGTCATCGGCGGCCATGGGCAAGCCCGCAAGGGCACCGCCCCCGTTTCCGGGACGTTCCGCCGCCTCCCTCGCCTCGGCCAGTTCCTCCATGGTCAGGCGCACGGCGCGAAAGCCGTTCATCTGCCCCAGCCGAACCTTGCCCAGGCACAGGGTGCGGCCTGCCTCGCCCCGCGTCTCCAGGCGTGTCTGGCTCAGCGCTTCCCGGGGGATCGGCACCACGTCCCCGACCTTCAGCGCGCTGACCTTGGCAAAGGGCATGGTCATCCGTCGCAGGACCGCATCGATCGTGGCCGGCGCGGACATCACCGCCTCCCCCACCGTGGCCCCGCCTCCGGACGCGCCCTCGACGTCCTCCTCGATCTGGACATTGCTGCGATCGGGCAGCGCCAGCAGCATCTGGCCCTGCCGCGTGTTGCCGAATTCGACATGCAGCCGGAAGACATGGAAATCCGGGGTTTCCAGCGCCAGCGTCAGCAACCGGACGCTCTCTATCCGGACGCCGAAGCTGAACCCCGTCATCCAGGAGGCATTCCGCTCCCCCTCCAGCATCATCGCGATCCGCAGGAAGACATCGTCGATCATCGGGCCGACAAGGGCCGCGTCGGTCGCCGTGGTGGCCCGGGAGTCCGGCTCCAGCGGCGACACCCGACCCATCGTGCTCTGCTCCACCAAGGCAGAGGTCGCCATGAGATCCAGCATCATCGCGCCGGGCAGCCGCCCCGCGCCATCCAGCAGGACCAGCAGGGCCTCATCCGAAAGCTCTTCCTCCAACGCCTCGGCCGACATGAAGTCATACCGGCACGACAGGACCACCAGGGACATGTCCAGCATTTCGTCAGCACTCTTGGCAAGCGCCAGCCGCAACGCCTTCTCGGGCGACATGGCCCGGGCCTGGTAGGTCTCTTTCGCCACTGTCGCCTTGCGGCGCAGGACGGGGTTCAATTGACTGGTTGCCATGCTTCCGCCACCGCCATTCGCGGGTATCTCACACGGTTCTAGGCGTCAGATGGTTACCATTGCATTTAACGATGGCCGCTCACTGTGCGGCAAGCACATCCGCGGCGGGCAAAACAACCCGAAACGCGGCGCCTCTCTGGCCCGGCAGGTAGGACACCGTCCCCCCAAGTCGCGCCATGATTTCGCGGCAGATCGCCAGGCCCAGCCCTGCCCCGCCGGCCTTCTGCTCTCCGATGCGGGCGAATTTCTCGAAGATCAGCGCCTGCTGGTCCGTTTCGATGCCCGACCCGTTGTCGATGAAATCCACCATCAGCTGCCCCTCGGCCCGGCGCACGGCGATCCGCAGGCTCGGCTGCGCCGCATCGCAGTACTTCCGCGCATTGGCGATCAGGTTGATGAAGACCTGCGAAAGGCGGTCCCCGTCCGTCTCCAGCCAGACCTCCTCCTGCGCGGGCGCGCGCCGCAGCAGCAGGTCAGAGGCCTCCGCCCCCGTGGCATCCACCGCCTGGTCGATCACGTCGCGCAGGCGGACCCGGGCCAGGTTCAGGCTCACCTGCCCATTCTCCAGCACCGACAGATCCAGCAGGTCATCCAGCAACCGGGTCAGCCGCAGCGCCTCGTCATGGATGATCTGGGCATATTTCCCCTTCTGCGGGCCGGTCAGGTCCGGCGCATCGCGCAGGATCTCCGAAAACGCCCGGATGGAGGTCATGGGCGTGCGCAATTCGTGGCTGATCTGGCTCAGGAAGGCATCCTTCTGCACCGAAAGCTGGGTCAGCTTTTCGTTCGCCAGCCGCAGCTGGCGGGCGGTGCGGGTCAGCTCGGCCGACTTGGCCTCCAGCTGGCTGGAATATTCCATGATCTGCGCGGTCTCATCCGCCACCGCCATCAGATCCTCGACCGAAACCGCCGCGCGGCCGACGATCTGCCCCACCATGGCATGGGCCGTGGCCGCGCCGACAGAGCCCGACAGCTCGCGCTCCAGCACCTGCAGGAACTCGCCCGTGGGTTCGGGCAGATAGCCCTGCACGCCCTGCCGCGCGGCCTCCCTCTGGAACAGCTTCTGCGCCTCCCGCGCGCCCAGCAGGCGCTGCGCCATGACCATCAGGTCCTCTGACTGCGCCGCACCACCTTCCCAGCCCTTCGGACTGGCCGAATGCTGGAAGATGTTCACGAACTGCGCCCCCTGCAGCCGCTCCATCGGCGAGGGGAAGGAGAAGAGCGATACCACGACGAAGAGCCCTGCGTTGATCAGCATCGACCACAGCACGCCATGCACCAGCGGATCCAGCCCCTCGATCCCGAAGAGCGCGTAGGGCCGCAGCCAGCTGATCCCCCAGGGTCCCTGCTGCATCACCTGCGCGGGCAGGATCACCCCCTCCCCGAAGGAGGGCAGGAACAGGCACCAGAGCCAGATCACGAACCCCGCGCCCAGCCCCGCCAGCGCCCCGTTCCGCGCGCCCCCGCGCCAGAAGATGCCCCCCAGCAACGGCGGCAGGAACTGCGCCACGCCGGAGAAGGAGATCAGCCCGATGGAGGCCAGCGCCGCCCCGCCCCCGGAAATCCGGTAGTAGAGGTAACCCAGGAACAGCACGCCCACGATGGACAACCGCCGCGCCAGGATGACCACGTGGCGCACGTCGCCCGACACCATTGCCCCCTTGCCCGGCTCCAGCTTCAGCCAGATCGGCATGACGATATGGTTCGACACCATGGTCGACAGGGCAATGGCCGCCACGATCACCATCGAGGTGGCAGAACTGAAGCCGCCGATGAAGGACAGCGTCGCCAGCCCGGTCTGGCCGCCCTGCAGCGGCAGGGTCAGCACGAACATGTCCGGGTTCGACCCGGCCGGCAGCATCGCCAGCCCCGCCACCGCGATCGGCATGACGAAAAGGCTCATCAGCATGACGTAGAGGGGGAAGGCCCAGGAGGCGGTGCGCAGGTGCGTCTCCGTCTCGTTCTCCACCACCAGCACCTGAAACATCCGCGGCAGGGTGATGAAAGCGGCGGCAGCCAGGAAGATCAGACCTGACCAGCGGCCATCGGCCATCTCCCACCGGCCCAGCCGGGCCGAGGCGTCAATCCGCGCCAGCGTCTCTCCCACGCCGCCGCCCAGCCCCCAGACCACGTAGATCCCCACCGCCAGCAATGCGCAGAGCTTCACCACCGCCTCCACCGCGATGGCCATGACGACGCCGTGGTGGCGTTCGTTGGCATCCAGGTTGCGCGTCCCGAAAAGCACGGTGAAGAACGCCAGTCCCGCCGCGACCCAAAGCGCCGTCGTCTCGCTGCCCGCCCCCAGCCGCGCGGTGGGATCCGCCTCCGCGAAGACGGCAAAGCTCTGCGTCACCGACTGCAGCTGCAGGGCGATATAGGGCGTCGTGCCCACCACGGCGATCAGCGTCACCGCCACCGCCAGCCCGTTCGACTTCCCGAAGCGGGAGGAGATCAGGTCGGCGACCGAGGTGATCCGCTGGCTCCGCCCGATGCGCACGATCTTCCGAAGCGCCCAGAACCAGCCGATCATCACCAGCGAGGGCCCGATGTAGATCGTCAGGTATTCCAGGCCCGACCGCGCGGCGTATCCGACGGCCCCGTAAAAGGTCCAGGCGGTGCAGTAGATCGACAGCGACAGCGTGTAGACCGCGGGCGAGCGCAGCCAGCCCGTTCGCCCCCGCTTCGCGGCCCGCTCCGCCCCGAAGGCCACAAGGAACAGCGCCGCACCATAGGCGATGCAGACCCCCACCAGCATGTTGAGAGAGGCCATCACCGCGCGCCCGCTCCGCCGGGGCCGCCGTCTTCATCCTCCGCCTCTCGTGCGGCCTGCGCGCCCTGCCCCGGCAAGGGCAGCGCCTGCACCCTGCGCGGTTCGACAAAGGTGATGGGTTCGTCCACCGCCGCCGGGCGCGTGGCATCCGCCGCCTC
Organism: Pseudooceanicola sp. NS-SX8; assembly: GCF_057380755.1. NCBI lineage: Bacteria > Pseudomonadati > Pseudomonadota > Alphaproteobacteria > Rhodobacterales > Paracoccaceae > Pseudooceanicola > Pseudooceanicola sp. NS-SX8. Next base: position 3,656,818 of record NZ_CM170819.1, read on the forward strand.
GATCTCCTTGACCGAAACCCTGCGCACCAGCAGGAATGAGGCCAGCGCCAGCCCGGCCCAGGTGGCGAAGATGTAGATCATCGCATGCGAGGTCGCCATGCCCTGCCCGGCGTCACCCTCCCCCCGTTCCGGCCAGAGCAGCGGCACGGCCAGCAGGATCACCCCCAGCACCGGCAGCAGCCGGGTCGCATCGATCAGGCGGCGCTGCCGGTAGCCCTGGCGTTCCAGAAAGACCGGGCGGGTCTGCGGCGGGCTCATGCGCCGACCAGCGCGTTGACAGCCTCCAACACCTCGGCGTTGGAAAAGGGCTTGGACATGAACAGGCTCGCCCCGATCTCCTCCGCCAGGGCGCGGTCCTTGGTCTGGCCCCGCGCGGTCAGCATCAGCACCGGCAGGTTTCCGGTGACGTCACTGGCCCGCAGGTCGCGCAGGATGTCGTAGCCCGACCGCCCCGGCAGCATCACGTCCAGGATCACCAGGTCGGGATTGCGCGCCGCCACGGCCTCCACCGCGTCCACCCCGTTGGAATGGCTGGCCACGCGCCAGCCATCCCGCGACAGGATGAAGGTGATGGCTTCGATGATGTTCGGCTCGTCTTCTATGACGAGTACGGACTTGCCCATTCGGTCCTCCCCTCCCTGCAGAGCAATGCCGGAAGGTTCTAGCAGCCTTTCCGCCTTCGATGAAAGCATCATGTGCACCGGCTTCGCAACCACCGCGTGACGCGGCGGGCCGGGCCGGGGTGCACCGAACGGGCCAACCGGTGGAGGGCGCCCCCCGGGCCGGGATCACGCGCTGGCGCGGCGGCTCAGCAGAAGCAGCAGGCCAAAGCCGATCATCCCCGCGCCCGACACCCGGTTGAACAGGTGCAGATGCCGCCCTGCATGGCGCGCGGCCAGCCGTCCCACCAGGGCGTAGACGGCAATCGCGCAAAGCTCCAGCGCCAGGAAGATCGCACCAAGGGTCAGGTAGCTTTCGCCATAATGGGCGGGCACGACGAATTGCGGAAAGAAGGCCGCGAAGATCAGGATCGCCTTGGGATTGCCCAGGGCGACCAGCGCCTCCCGCCGGAAGGCCGTGCCCAGGTCCGGCGCCGCGGCAATCGCGCTCTCGCCCCTGCCCGACAGCAGCAGGCGCAGGCCGAGCCAGATCAGATAGGCCGCCCCCACCAGCTTCACCGCCGTGAAGAGCAGCGCCGAGGTCTGCAGCAGCAGGCCCAGCCCCAGCCCGGCCAGCGCGATCATCGGCACGAAGGCCAGGATCCGCCCGACACCTGCCCGCAGCGCGAAGAGCGTGCCGCGCGTGGCGCCATTGCCCAGGGCCATCAGGTTGTTGGGGCCGAAGGCCAGGTTCAGGGCGAAACAGGCGGGAATGAACAGCAGCAGGTCGGGCATCGGATCCTCCGGGAAACCGCGCCACAATGCGCCTGCCCCGCCGGGCGTCAAGCCCGCAGGAGAACGGCCGCGCCCGAAACGCGGGCTCAGGCACCGGATTCGGCCATGATCGACGGCTCCCGCCGGCCCCGGCAATCGGCCTTGGGGCAGATCCGGCAGGTCACGCCCACGCGCGGCAGGCTGCTTTCCGGGCCCGTCGCCGTGCCGGGCTGGATCAGCATATGCGCCTCGAACGTGGGATCTCGGTTGGCCACCTGCGGCCCGGCGGGCTGGGCGATGGCATGGGTCAGGAACACGCCTTCCGACCGCCCCGCCAGCCGGATCACGCTGGCCATGGGCATCATCGGGCGGCTCAGCGCCTGGAACAGCGGCCAAAGCGGACAGGCCGCGCCGAACCGCGGCAGCGGGAAGTGATCCAGCGGCTTGCGGAAGGTCAGCGTGCCCGAGGCATCGCAGGCCACCAGCCCCAGAGGCGCCCGCCCCTTCTCCGCCAGCACCGCCACCGGCAGGGTCGCCAGCCGCCGCATCATCCGCCCCGGATCCACCCCGAACCGCGCCGCCAGCGCCACCGGATCCAGCGGGCCCTCGGCAGGCAGCGCCGCCGCGACCACATCTACCGGCAGCATCTCCGCATCCCGGGCGTAGCGTTCCAGCGCCCGATGCGCCATCAGCCGCCCCGCCCCCGATCCCAGCCTGTCACGCGCCGCCTCCAGCAGCGTTTCCAGCGCACCGGGCCCCGCCCCGCCTTCCAGCTCCGGGAAGTGGAACCCGTGATCCGACAGAAACCCCTCCACCTCATCCTGCGGAGAGGCAATCGCCGCCTCGCTCGTCTCGCCCTCGTCCAGTTCCTCCACCAGACGCCGCGCGCCTTCTGCCAGGCGTGCGCTGTCCTCGTGGATATTCCGGTGGAACCGCTCTCGCCACTCCGGCTCCAGCGCCGTTTCCCCCACCAGGATCTCGGCCGAGGCATGGATCGCGGTCACCGTCGACAGCACCTCGTGCAACGAGGCCGCAAGATGCGGATCATGGGTCAGGCGGTCGGTCAGCGCTTCCACCGCCTGCTGCAGCGCGCCCAGCCGCTGCCCCTGCACGGCCACCAGCCGCGCCCAGCCGGGAAAGCGCCCCACGAATTCCTCGATCCGCTCCAGGTCGGCGCCCGCCTCGGGCCGGTCCGCCGCCGCCTGCCGCAACTGCGCCAGCAGGGCCGCCTCCGCCCCCTCCGACAGGGCCGAGGGTTCGACGCCCAGCGCCTCCGCCAGAGACAGCAGCAATTTCCCGCCGATTCTGCGCCGATTGTGCTCGATCAGGTTGAGGTAGGAGGCCGAAATCCCCGCCCGCCGGGCCAGTTCCGCCTGCCGCATCCCCAGCAGATTCCGCCTTTCGCGAATACGGGTACCCGTAAGACTTGCGGTTCTTGCTCTGTCAGGCATCGAATTTCCCTGCACTTTCAACGAATTTCTGCGGCGCAAAAAAATTAATTTACTGATACCGCATCTGCATAGTCGATCAATTTACAAAAAAATCAAGCAATCAAAGTGACTTGTTGCTAGGTTTTCCAACTGTCTGCCATGATATCTTTGCATCGTCGTCCCAGCGTGCTGCGCTGGAACACGTTGAAGTGGCCGGGCGGAGGAGGTCCGGCTGCACAATCCTAGGGAGGTTATCCATGACGAACAGACTGACCCGTCGCGGGCTGCTGAAAACCGGTGCCGTGGGCGGCGCCGGACTAGCCCTGCCGACCATCTTCACCAGCGGCGCAAGCGCTTTTACCAACGAACCCATGGGCGGCACCGTCACCCTTGGCTTCAACGTCCCCCAGTCCGGCCCCTACGCCGATGAAGGGGCCGACGAACTGCGGGCCTACATGCTCGCGGTGGAGCATCTGAACGGCGAAGGTGACGGCGGCATGCTCACCACCTTCAGCTCCAAGGCCCTCGAAGGCTCCGGCATCCTGGGCAAGAAGGTCGAATACGTGACCGGCGACACCCAGACCAAGTCGGACGCGGCGCGGGCCTCGGCCAAGTCGATGATCGAAAAGGACGGCGCGGTGATGATCACCGGCGGCTCCTCTTCGGGCGTCGCGGTGGCCGTGCAGGGCCTCTGCCAGGAAGCGGGCGTCATCTTCATGGCGGGCCTCACCCACTCCAACGACACCACCGGCAAGGACAAGAAGGCGAACGGCTTCCGCCACTTCTTCAACGCCTACATGTCGGGCGCCGCGCTGGCGCCGGTGCTGGCCAAGCAGTACGGCACCGACCGCAAGGCCTATCACCTGACCGCCGACTACACCTGGGGCTGGACCCAGGAAGAGTCGATCAAGGCCGCGACCGAAGCGCTTGGCTGGGAAACCGTCAACACCGTCAAGACGCCGCTGTCGGCCACCGACTTCAGCTCCTACATCACGCCGGTCCTGCAGACCGACGCCGATGTGCTGATCCTGAACCACTACGGCGGCAACATGGTCAACTCGCTGACCAACGCCGTGCAGTTCGGCCTGCGCGACAAGATGGTCAACGGCAAGAAGTTCGAAATCGTCGTCCCGCTCTTCTCGCGCCTGATGGCACGTGGCGCGGGTGAGAACATCAAGGGCATCCTCGGCTCCACCAACTGGCACTGGTCCCTGCAGGACGAAGGATCCAAGGCCTTCGTCAAGAGCTTCGGCACCAAGTACGGCTTCCCGCCGTCCCAGGCCGCGCACACCTGCTACGTGCAGACCCTGCTCTACGCGGATGCAGTGCAACGTGCCGGATCCTTCAACCCCTGCGCCGTGGCAGAGGCCCTCGAAGGGTTCGAATTCGACGGCATGGGCAATGGTCCGACGCTCTACCGCGCAGAAGACCACCAGTGCTTCAAGGATGTGCTCGTGGTGCGCGGGAAAGAGAACCCGACGTCGGAGTTCGACCTTCTCGAAGTGGTCGAGGTCACCCCCGTGGGCCAGGTCACCTACGAGCCGGATCACCCGATGTTCGCCGGTGGCGCGCTCGGGTCCTGCAACCCCGGCGCCTGACCGGACAGTTCGGGCGGCGACCCGCGCCGGATAATACGCACCGACGCTATACCGACGTAATACCGACGTTGGACCGACGTGCCATTTCGGCCCCGTTTCCGCCCCAGTTCCTGTCATCCGGGCCGCGCCTTTCCGGTGCGGCCCTCCCCCTCTCCCGCAGGGGTTCCGGCCCGTTGCCGGCCCCTGGCAGAGCCCCCGACAGAGCAAAGGTAGGGCCATGGACGCTATCATCCTTCAAATCCTCAACGGGTTGGACAAGGGCAGTGCCTATGCACTGATCGCCCTTGGCCTGACCCTGATCTTCGGCACGCTCGGCGTGGTGAACTTCGCCCATGGCGCGCTGTTCATGATCGGCGCCTTCTGTGCCGTGACCCTCAACAAGTTGCTGAACCTGTCGTTCGAAACCGTGGATCCCACGCGCACGGACTTCCTGGGCAACCCCTTGAAAGTAAAGACGCCCTATGTCGAAAGCTGGTTCGGTCCGGAGTTCGGTCATGCCATCATCGACTGGTCCGTACCGCTGGCGATCCTGTTCTCGATCCCGATCATGATCGCCATCGGCTTCATCATGGAACGCGGGCTGATCAAACATTTCTACCGCCGCCCCCATGCCGACCAGATCCTGGTGACCTTCGGCCTGGCCATCGTGCTGCAGGAACTGATCAAGCACTACTACGGCGCCAATCCCATCCAGACCCCCGCCCCGGATGCCTTCCGTGGCTCCTTCGACTTCGGCCTGCTGCTGGGTTTCGACGCGAATACAGTGATTTATCCCTACTGGCGCATGATCTACTTCGCCTTCGCGGCGGTGATCATCGGCGGTGTCTTCGCCTTCCTGCAGTTCACCACCTTTGGCATGGTCGTCCGCGCCGGCATGGCGGATCGCGAAACCGTCGGCCTGCTGGGCATCAACATCGACAAGCGCTTCACCATCATGTTCGGCCTGGCCGCCGCCGTCGCGGGCCTAGCAGGCGTGATGTACGCCCCAATCAATTCGCCCAACTATCACATGGGCATGGATTTTCTCGTCCTCAGCTTCGTCGTCGTCGTGGTTGGCGGCATGGGCTCCCTGCCCGGCGCGGTCGCCGCGGGCTTCCTGCTCGGCATCCTCGAAAGCTTTGCCTCGATGAACGAGATCAAATCCATCATCCCCGGCATCGACCAGATCATCATCTACGTCGCCGCCATCATCATTCTGCTGACCCGTCCCCGTGGCCTCATGGGCCGCAAGGGCGTGATGGAGGACTAAGCCCATGCTGGGACTGAACAAAAAGGACTTCACCCTTCTGCTGATCGTGGGAGCGCTGGTCGTCTTCGCGCCCTTCATCCTCAACCCCTTCCCCGCCGACAGCGCGATGGCGCAGTTCAACGCGGGCTACCCGGACCTGATGCAGCGCTTCGTGATCTTCGGGATCTTCGCCATCGGCTTCAACATCCTCTTCGGCCTGACCGGATACCTCTCCTTCGGCCACGCGGCCTTCCTGGGCGTGGGCTCCTACTCCGCCGTCTGGATGTTCAAGCTGCTGTCGATGAACATCATCCCGGCGATCATCCTTTCGGTCATCGTCTCGGGCCTCTTTGCGCTGCTGATCGGCTACGTCAGCCTGCGACGCACCGGGATCTACTTCTCGATCCTGACGCTGGCCTTTGCGGAAATGTCCTTCCGCCTTGCCTACTCGGTGCTGACGCCCATCACCAACGGCGAAACCGGGCTCCAACTGACGCTCGAAGATCCCCGTATCCTGGGGGCCAGCGCGACGGCCACCGGCGGCATCCCCGTGACCAACGTCTTCGGCCTGGAAATGCGCGGAACCGAAGTCCTCAACCTCGGCGGCTGGTCCTTCCAGTTCAACAACGGCTACTACATGTGCGCCATTGTCCTCCTGGTTGCCTTCTACATCGCCATCCGCATCTTCCGCTCGCCCTTCGGGATGATGCTGCGCGCGGTGAAGTCGAACCAGCAGCGGATGAACTACACCGGCCTGAACACCAAGCCCTACACCCTTGCCGCCTTTGTGATTTCCGGCATGTATGCCGGGCTTGCCGGTGGCCTGATGGCCTCGATGGACCCACTGGCAGGTGCAGAGCGGATGCAATGGACCGCCTCGGGCGAGGTCGTCCTGATGACGATCCTCGGCGGCGCGGGCACCCTGATCGGCCCGGTGCTGGGTGCGGGCTTCATCAAGTACTTCGAGAACATTTTCTCCAAGATCAACGAACAGGTCCTGCACTCCTGGTTCCACGCCCTGCCCGACGGGATCGAAAACGCGATCGTCTGGGTGGCGGAACACTTCGTCGGCTCCGGCTGGCACCTGACGCTCGGCCTGCTGTTCATGCTGGTCGTCACCTTCCTGCCCGGCGGCCTTGTCGAAGGCGGGCAGAGGATCGGCCGATTGCTCCGACGCAAACCCTCGGAGAAGACCGCCACGCAATCCACCCCGGCCGAGTAAGGAGGCGACGATGGGTATCCTTGAAGTCAAGAATGTCGGCAAGCGCTTCGGCGGCCTCCAGGCCCTGGGTGACGTGAACCTCTCCGTGCAGGAGAACACCGTCCACGCCATCATCGGCCCCAACGGCGCGGGAAAGTCGACCCTGCTGAACTGCCTGGTGGGCAAGCTGATCCCCGACACCGGGTCGGTCATGTTCGACGGCCAGTCGGTGCTGGGCCGCACGCCCTATGAGATCAACCAGATGGGCATTTCCCGCGTCTTCCAGACGCCGGAGATCTTCGGCGACCTCACGGTGATGGAGAACATGATGATCCCCTGCTTCGCCAAGCGCGACGGGATCTTCAAGCTGAACGCGCTCAGCTCCGTCGAAAGCCAGAAGGACATCCGTGAAAAGGCCGAGGCGATGCTGGAAGACATGAACATGATCGACAAGCGCCACATGCACACCGCCTCCATGTCGCGGGGCGACAAGCGGCGGCTGGAAATCGGCATGTGCCTGGCGCAGGAACCGCGCCTGCTGCTGCTGGATGAACCCACCGCAGGCATGGCGCGGGCAGACACCAACAACACCATCGACCTGCTGAAGCAGATCAAGGCCGAACGCGACATCACCATCGCCATCATCGAACACGACATGCACGTCGTCTTCAGCCTCGCCGACCGGATCACCGTGCTGGCCCAGGGCACCCCCCTGGTCGAGGACGTGCCGGAAAACATCAAGGGCAATCCCAAGGTGCGCGAAGCCTACCTTGGCGAAAGCGCAGCGGCGTAAGGAGGTCTTCCCATGAACGTCAAACCCGACTTCTCCAAGGGCCACAACCTGGCCGAAACCGCCCCCGCCTTCCTCTCCGTCTGGAACATGGAGAGCTACTACGGCGAGAGCTACATCGTGCAGAACATCTCCTTCAACGTCCACGAAGGGGAGATCCTGGCCCTGCTGGGCCGCAATGGCGCAGGCAAGACCTCTACCCTGCGCTCCATCGCGCGGATGAACGCGCCCCAGGTCACCCACGGGGAAATCTGGCTGGATCACCAGCCGCTGCACAAGATGACCAGCTACCAGGCCGCCCAGGCGGGCATCGGGCTGGTGCCTGAAGACCGCTCGATCATCCCCGGCCTGACGGTGGAGGAAAACATCCAGCTCGCCCAGATCGCCCCGCCCATCGGCTGGTCGGCGGAGCGGCTCTACGATCTCTTCCCCCGCCTCGGCGAGCGGCGGAAGCAGGAGGGCGTGACCCTATCGGGCGGCGAACAGCAGATGCTGGCCATCGCCCGGGCGCTGGCCCGCGACATCAAGGTGCTGCTGCTCGACGAACCCTACGAAGGGCTGGCTCCCGTCATCGTCGACGAGATCGAAAAGACCCTCCGCATCATCAAGGAACAGGGCATCACAACCGTCATCGTCGAACAGAACGCCGTGCGCGCGCTGGAACTCGCGGACCGCTCCGTCATCCTCGACACCGGCTCCATCGTCTTCGACGGCTCGGCCGCCGAGGTGCTGGGGAACGAGGAGCTGCGCGCGGAATATCTCGCGATCTGACTCGCTTCTGAGCCACTCTCCGCCGGGCATCGCTTGCAGCTTCCCCGGCGGAAGTCCTAGAACTGTCCGTGAAACTATCACGCGATGAGGAGCACGTGATGACCGAGACGACCTATCCCCCTTCCGCCGATTTCATCGCTGGTGCCCATGTGGACGCCAAGGGATACGCGGCGAAATACAAGGCATCGGTGGAGGATCCCGATGCCTTCTGGGGCGCCGAAGCGCGCGAAAGGCTGGACTGGATCGAACCCTTCACCCGGGTGAAGGACACCGATTTCACCCTCGGCAAGGTGAAGATCAAGTGGTTCGAGGACGGCGTGATCAACGTTGCCCACAACTGCATCGACCGGCACCTGCCCGCGCGGGCCAACCAGACCGCAATCATCTTCGAACCCGATAACCCGGAGGACCCCGCGCAGCACATCACCTACCGGGAGCTGCACGAGAAGGTCTGCCGCATGGCCAACGTCCTGCTGGCCCAGGGCGTGATGCGCGGCGACCGGGTGGTGATCTACCTGCCGATGATCCCCGAAGCCGCGGTGACCATGCTCGCCTGCGCCCGCATCGGCGCGATCCATTCCGTCGTCTTCGCGGGCTTCTCGCCCGATGCGCTCGCCAACCGGATCAACGATTGCCAGGCCAAGGTCGTCGTGACCGCCGACAGCGCGCCCCGGGGCGGCAGGCGAACGCCGCTGAAATCCAACACCGACGCCGCCCTGCTGCACTGCTCCGACAAGGTGCGCTGCCTCGTGGTGAAGCATACCGGCGACCAGACCACCTGGATCCAGGACCGCGACGTCGACGTGAAGGCGATGATGGAGCAGGTCGCCCCCGATTGCCCGATCCGCCCGATGAATGCCGAAGATCCGCTCTTCATCCTCTATACCTCCGGCTCCACCGGGAAGCCCAAGGGCGTGGTGCACAGCTCCGCCGGCTACCTGCTCTATGCCGCGATGACCCAGCAGATCACCTTCGACTACCACGATGGCGACATCTACTGGTGCTCCGCTGACGTGGGCTGGGTGACCGGGCACACCTACATCGTCTACGGCCCGCTCGCCAACGGCGGCACCACGCTGATGTTCGAAGGCGTGCCGACCTGGCCCGATGCCTCCCGTTTCTGGCAGGTCTGCGAGAAGCACAAGGTCAACCAGTTCTACACCGCCCCCACCGCCATCCGCGCGCTGATGGGCCAGGGTGACCAGTTCGTCGAGGGCATCGACCTTTCGGACCTCAAGGTGCTGGGCACCGTGGGCGAACCGATCAACCCCGAGGCCTGGAACTGGTACAACGACAAGATCGGCAAGGGGAAGCTGCCCATCGTCGACACCTGGTGGCAGACGGAAACCGGCGGCCACATGATCACCCCCCTGCCCGGCGCCACGCCCACCAAGCCCGGCTCGGCCACCACGCCCTTCTTCGGCGTGCAGCCCGTCGTGCTCGACCCGACCGCGGGCACCATCATCGAGGACACCGCCTGCGAAGGCGTCCTGGCCATCGCCGACAGCTGGCCCGGCCAGATGCGCACCGTCTGGGGCGATCACGAGCGGTTCGAGAAGACCTATTTCTCCGACTACAAGGGCTACTACTTCGCAGGCGACGGCTGCCGCCGCGATGCCGACGGCTACTACTGGATCACCGGCCGCGTCGATGACGTCATCAACGTCTCCGGTCACCGCATGGGCACGGCGGAGGTCGAGTCGGCCCTCGTCGCCCATGCCAAGGTGGCCGAGGCCGCCGTCGTGGGCTACCCGCACGCGGTCAAGGGCCAGGGCATCTACGCCTATGTCACCCTGATGAACGACCAGACGCCGTCGGACGAACTGCGCAAGGAACTGGAAGCCTGGGTCAGGAACGAGATCGGCCCGATCGCGAAACCCGACCTGATCCAGTGGGCACCGGGCCTTCCCAAGACCCGTTCGGGCAAGATCATGCGCCGGATCCTGCGCAAGATCGCGGAAAACGACTACGGCGCGCTCGGCGACACCTCCACCCTTGCGGATCCTTCCGTGGTGGATGAGCTGATCGAGAACCGGATGAACCGCGCCTAAACCGCTGCGAGCGCCCGTTTTTCAACGGCCCCCGGGGTGACCTGCGGGGCCGTTTCACGTTCCAGCGCTTTGGTTCCAAACATTTTTTCAGGAACCCCCGGCAGGGGCACCCGGTTGTGTCGGCAGGAAACGGAATGACGGAAAAGGAGATCCGACATGACCAATATCAAGACCCTCATGACCGGCGTTGCAGCCATCGCACTTGCCACCGCCACCCCCGTTCTGGCGCAGACCGCCGACACCGAAGCAGACAGCCAGGTCGTCATCACCGACGGCAACAGCGAAGCAACGGCGAATGCCGACGTGGATGCAGGTATCGACCTGGACAACGACGGTCAGAACCTGACAGACGAGGTCGCAGACGCTGCTGAAAGCACCGGCGAGTTCGTCTCCGACACCGCCTCCGACGTGGCCGAAAACGTCGAGGACACGGTGGACGGCATGACCCCTTCCACCATGACCGCAGGCGCGCTGGTGGGCTATGACGTTGCCGCTGACGACGGCGAAGTCATCGGCGAAGTCGACAGCGTGGTGCTGGTGAACGGTGAAGAGATGGCCGTTGTCGGCATCGGTGGCTTCCTGGGCCTTGGCGAACATGACGTCGCCCTGCCGCTGGCCGATCTGTCGACCGCCTCTGCCGACGAGGACATGCTGAACGCCGACGGCTACACCAAGGCACAGCTGGAAGCCATGGCCGAGTTTGACCCCGAGGCCGCCGAAGAAGTCGGCGCCGACGAACCGGTCATGCTGGGTGCCTCCTGACAGGTTTACCAAATCCGCATGCCCGGGCATGCGATCGAAGCCGCCCCTTCCGGGGCGGCTTTTGACGTAGCCGTGACCGCTAGCGTTAGCACAGGGTGATTTCCACGGCTTTCCTCTCCCCCTCCCTTTCTCTATAGAGAGTGCAATATGGGCTTCCGGAGGACCGGGGCCGGCAGATCCGACCGAGGGTGCAATGACCGAAAAGACGCATGATGCAGACGTGGCCTTCATCAAGGCGCTGGCAGAACTGCTGCGTGAGAATGACCTCACCGAACTGGAAGTGAAGCGCGAGTACAGCCAGGATGACCAGCTGAACGTCCGCGTGAGCCGTAAAGTGGAAGTGGCGCCTGCGCCCGTGACCTACGCGGCCCCTGCCGCGCCGGCAGCCCCCGTGGCCGCCCCGGCCGCAGCCGCGCCTGCCGCGGCCCCCGCCGCTTCCGAAGATCCCGCAGATCATCCGGGCGCCGTGACCTCCCCCATGGTCGGCACCATCTACATGCAGCCCGAACCCGGTGCACCGTCCTTCGTGAAGGTCGGCGACCAGGTGTCCGAAGGCGACACGCTCCTCATCGTCGAGGCGATGAAGACCATGAACCACATCCCCGCGCCGCGCTCCGGCACCGTCAAGCGCATCCTGGTCGAGGACAAGGCCGCCGTCGAATACGGTGCCCCGCTCATGATCATCGAGTGAGGCACAGATGTTCGACAAGATTCTCATCGCGAACCGGGGTGAAATCGCCCTTCGCGTGATCCGCGCGGCGCAGGAGATGGGCATCAAGTCCGTCGCCGTGCACTCGACCGCCGACGCCGACGCGATGCACGTGCGCATGGCCGACGAAAGCGTCTGCATCGGCCCGCCCTCTTCCACCGACAGCTACCTGTCGATCCCGGCCATCATCGCGGCCTGCGAAGTGACCGGCGCCCAGGCGATCCACCCGGGCTACGGCTTCCTGTCGGAAAACGCAGGCTTCGTTCAGATCGTCGAAGACCACGGCATCACCTTCATCGGCCCCCGGGCAGAGCACATCCGGGTGATGGGCGACAAGATCACCGCCAAGGACACCATGAAGAAGCTGGGCGTGCCCTGCGTTCCCGGCTCCGATGGTGGCGTGCCGACCCTCGACGCGGCGAAGAAGCTGGGCGATGAGATGGGCTACCCCGTCATCATCAAGGCCACCGCCGGCGGCGGCGGGCGCGGCATGCAGGTCGCCCACACCGCAGCAGAGATGGAGCGCGCCTTCCAGACCGCCCGGTCGGAAGCAAAGGCCGCCTTCGGCAACGATGAAGTCTACATCGAGAAATACCTGACCACGCCTCGCCACATCGAGATCCAGGTCTTCGGCGACGGCAAGGGCAACGCCGTGCACCTGGGCGAGCGTGACTGCTCTCTCCAGCGGCGTCACCAGAAGGTGCTGGAAGAGGCCCCGGGCCCCTGCATCACCGAAGAAGAGCGTGCCCGAATCGGCAAGGTTTGCGCGGACGCCGTCGCGGCCATCAACTATGCCGGCGCCGGCACCATCGAATTCCTCTACGAAAAGGGCGAATTCTACTTCATCGAGATGAACACGCGCCTGCAGGTGGAACACCCGGTGACCGAAGCGATCTTCGGCGTCGATCTCGTGCGGGAACAGATCCGCGTGGCCGAAGGCCTGCCACTGTCCTTCTCCCAGGACGATCTGCAGATCAACGGGCATGCCATCGAAGTGCGGATCAACGCAGAGACGGTTCCCGGCTTTGCACCGCGTCCCGGCACCATCACCGCCTACCACGCCCCCGGCGGGCTGGGCGTGCGGATGGATAGCGCTCTCTATGACGGCTACAAGATCCCGCCCTATTACGACAGCCTCATCGGCAAGCTGATCGTACATGGCCGTGACCGGCGCGAAGCCCTGGCACGCCTTGATCGCGCCCTGGGGGAGTTGATCGTCGACGGGGTCGAGAACACCGTTCCACTGTTCGAGATGCTGCTGGGGGAGGAAGAGATCCTCACCGGCGACTACAACATTCACTGGCTGGAAGCATGGCTGGAGCGCACCTTCCATTCGTGATCTCCCATAAGGCCATTCAGGCTTTGCGCGGGGCCGCCCAGGTGGCCCCGCCCCCCCTTCTGCCCTACCGGAGCCTCGGTGCATGAAAGATGCGGAGGAAGGCATATCGGCAGAACTGCTCTTGCAGGCCTACATGTCCGGTATTTTTCCCATGGCAGAAAGCCGCGATGATCCAGAACTATTCTGGGTCGATCCACGCCGACGCGGCATCTTCCCCCTGGATCACTTTCACATCTCCCGGTCTCTGCGACGCACGCTGCGGCGGATGGACTACCGTGTCAGCGTCAACGAGGATTTCATCGGCGTGCTCGAAGGCTGCGCCGACCGGCCCGAGACATGGATCAACGACGAAATCGCGGCGCTGTATCTTGAGCTTCATGATCGGGGCAACGCCCACTCGCTGGAGGTGCTCTCCCTCGACGGAGAGCTGATAGGCGGCGTCTACGGCGTCAGCCTGGGGGCGGCCTACTTCGGCGAAAGCATGTTCTCGCGACGGGACGATGCCTCGAAAATTGCGCTCGCCTGGCTCATCGACCGGCTGAACCTGGCAGGTTTCAGTCTTTTCGATACGCAGTTCATCACCACCCACCTGGCATCGCTCGGCGCGGTAGAGATCACCCGGGCGGACTACCATTCTCGCCTGGCATCAGCGCTGCGTCAGGGCGCCGATTTCATGGCGCCCGGCCCGCAGGACGTAGAGGGTTTGCTTGCCCGTCACGACGCCCGTCAGAAGACGGGCTGAACGGATCAGTCGACCGGCCGATCCGGGTCCAGCGGTACATCCGCCTGCGGCTCTGCCGGGGCTTCCGTGGTCGGCGCTACACCCTCGGGCAGGTCGCAGCGCAACACCCAGATATCGTAGCGGAAATGGTCCAGCGCATTCAGCGCCGGAGAAGAGGCGATCATCCAGCCAGAGAAAATCGGCCCCGCATCGCCGTCGGCCCGCGTGTCGCGGATCGTCAGGAAGGCGTAGGCATCGCCAGACGGGTTGTCGATCGGGTACCGGCAATCTTCCAGCGTCACCGTGAGGGAGCCGACCTGGCCAGTCGCACCGATCGGCAGATCCAGATCCTGGGTTTCTGCATTGATCTTGTCGAGGCCACGCAGCAGCGCGCCCGCACCAGAGGCGACGTTCTCCTGCGCAACGGCCGAGGTGGTGGTCGCGATCAGGACCGCGGCCAGGGTATTCAAAGTGGTAAGGCGCATTATTGCTCCCCGTCGCCCGAGACGAACTTCAGCAGCAGAGAGATCAGGCTTACAGCCCCTTGGGTATCCAGGATCTCGTCTCCCGCATCGTAGTTGAAGGCGGACCCGCCCGGAAGGATCTCGACGAAGTTGCCGCCCAGAAGCCCTTCGGACGAAATCGCCACCTGGCTGTCGTCGGGGATTTCGATCCCCTGCTTCAGGGTAAACTCCGCCTTGGCCCGAAAGGTTGCAGGGTCCAGCGCGACATTCGTCACGGTGCCGACGCGAACCCCGGCAAGGCGCACATCCGTACCGACGCTGATCCCTTCGGCAGAGCGGAACGAGGCGCTAAGGTCGTAGCTGCCGCCACCAGTGCCACCGAAATCGACGATACGTGCGCCATAGGCCAGGAAACCGGCTGCAACCAGCAGCACCAGGAAACCGGCGGCAATCTCTGTCCTGTTTTCCGTCATTCTAGGCGGGCCTTTCCATTCTGGAGCCCGCGACAGCCCGGGCAGGCCGCGCAGGGCCCGTATCGCCCCGGCTCAGGCGCCGGGGTGTCCTGACGCGTTCGGCGTGTGGCCGATCACTCGGGGCTCCAGGCCTCGTAGTCCTGGCGCGGGGCGGCTTCGGCCCGGCGAATGGACCCAGCGGGTGCATAGGCCTGTGCGGTGCCGGTCAGGTTTTCATGATGGGGCTTTTCCCACGGCTTGTGCTGCAGCGGCTTCTTGTCCGGCGTTTCATCGTAGGTGTGATGCAGCCAGCCATGCCAGTTCGGATCGATACGGCTTGCCTCGGCTTCGCCGTTGAAGATCACCCAGCGGCGCTTGCCGTCAGCCGTTTGATAGAAAGCATTGCCCTGGTCGTCCTCGCCCACCTTCTGCCCCTTGCGTCGGGTATAGATCTGGAAGTTCAGCGTGGAACCGTTCCACCAGGTGGCGGCGCGCAGAAGCGAGTTCAGAATGCTCATCAAAGCCTCCGGTCTGAGTCATCCATGTGTATGCCGTGGTTCAGGCAAAAGGTCCAGTCCGCCGAGCGCCAGAGGCGCGGCGCCTCGCCTAGAATTGTCCGCACCCCTGATCTAGCCCGGCAGCAAGGCCGTCACTTCGATCTCGATCCGGAATTTCCGGTCGATCAGCCCGCATTCCAGCATGGTCGCGGCCGGGGGATTGGCGCCGAAGGTTTCCGCGAGGATCGGCATGCAGGCCTCGAATTCGGAGGCGTCCGGCAGGTAGTAGTGCACGCGCATCACATCCGCGAAGCCTGCGCCGGCCTCTTCCAGGGCCTTGCCGATAACCACCAGTGCGGAACGACATTGCTCTTCGACGGTGGCGCCCTCCCCCACGGTTCCGGAGACATGGACAAATCCGCCCCCCACGGTGGCCCGGCAATAGCCGACCTTCGCCTCGTAGGGACCGCCGGATGAAATACGCCTGATCGTCATCTGATACTCCGTCGCCAAGTTGGGTCATCGTATCTCTGCGCCGCAAACCGGGACCGCGCAACGTTTCAACGCGCGCAGCGATGCGGATCCGGGTCTGCCGGCTGCGCCAAAATGCAAACGGCCGGCCCAAAAGGGCCGGCCGCTCGACTTCGGATCAGGGAAGTTCAACTCGCGTTGGCTTCTTCCTTGCTGGCTTCCGCATAGATCATCAGGGGCGCTGCGTCAGAGGACACCGCCTCTTCGTTCACGACCACCTCGGTGACGTTGTCCATGCCCGGCAGATCGAACATCGTGTCGAGCAGGATGTCTTCCAGGATGGAGCGCAGACCACGGGCGCCGGTCTTCCGCTCGATCGCGCGCTTGGCGATGGCGGTCAGCGCGTCGTCGGTGAAGGTCAGCTGCACGTCTTCAAGCTCGAACAGGCGCTGGTACTGCTTGACCAGGGCGTTCTTCGGCTCCGTCAGGATGGTGACCAGCGCATCATTGTCGAGGTCTTCCAGCGTCGCCAGAACCGGCAGACGACCGACGAATTCCGGGATCAGGCCGAACTTCAGCAGGTCTTCCGGCTCAAGATCCTGGAAGATCTCGCCCACGCCGCGTTCGTCATTGTCACGCACATCGGCGCCGAAGCCCATGGCAGAGCCCTTGCCGCGTGCCGCGATGATCCGGTCAAGACCGGCGAAGGCGCCACCGCAGATGAACAGGATGTTCGTCGTGTCCACCTGCAGGAATTCCTGCTGCGGATGCTTCCGGCCGCCCTGCGGCGGAACGGAGGCGACGGTGCCTTCCATCAGCTTCAGCAGGGCCTGCTGCACGCCCTCGCCCGACACGTCGCGGGTGATCGAGGGGTTCTCGGACTTGCGGGTGATCTTGTCGACCTCGTCAATGTAGACGATGCCGCGCTGCGCCTTCTCGACGTTGTATTCAGATGCCTGAAGCAGCTTGAGGATGATGTTTTCCACGTCCTCGCCCACGTAACCAGCTTCGGTCAGCGTGGTCGCATCGGCCATGGTGAAGGGCACATCGAGGATCCGGGCCAGCGTCTGAGCCAGCAGGGTCTTGCCGCAGCCGGTCGGACCGATCAGCAGGATGTTGGACTTCGCCAGTTCGATATCGCCGCCCTTGGCCGAATGGTTCAGGCGCTTGTAGTGGTTGTGCACGGCGACGGACAGCACGCGCTTGGCCGTTGCCTGGCCGATCACGTAGTCGTCCAGAACGCCGCAGATCTCTTTCGGAGTGGGCACACCTTCGGAAGATTTCAGCCCGGTGGACTTCGTCTCTTCGCGGATGATGTCCATGCAGAGCTCGACACACTCATCACAGATGAACACGGTCGGGCCTGCGATCAGCTTGCGCACTTCGTGTTGGCTCTTGCCGCAGAAGCTGCAGTAGAGCGTATTCTTGCTGTCTCCGCCGGAATTCGTGGCCATGTTATTTACCTTTCGCCCGTCCGGGCCCTGATGCGTTCACCAGTCTTGCCCCCTCATGTTGTACCAGCCTAGGCCAGCACCCGCGGGGCGACAACACTCAAGTTGAACGCAGGCCCCGTCCCGATCACGGATCGGGGCCGAGGCCGATTTACTCGGCAGTCTCATCCTTGCCAGCGCGGCTCTCGACGATCTCGTCGATCAGGCCCCAGTCCTTGGCCTCCTGCGCGCTCATGAAATTGTCGCGCTCCAGCGCGTCGACGACGTTCTCGTAGCTCTGACCGGTGTGCTTCACGTAGATCCGGTTCAGGCGTTCCTTCAGCTTCTCGGTGTGGCGGGCATGGATCAGGATATCCGTCGCCTGGCCCTGGTAGCCACCGGAGGGCTGGTGCACCATCACCTCGGAGTTGGGCAGAGCAAAGCGCATGCCAGCTTCGCCACCGGCCAGCAGCAGCGAGCCCATGGAGGCCGCCTGCCCCACCACCAGGGTGGAAACCTTCGGCTTGATGTATTGCATCGTGTCGTAGATCGACAGGCCGGAGGTCACGACGCCGCCCGGGCTGTTGATGTACATGGAGATTTCCTTGGACGGGTTCTCCGCCTCAAGGTGCAGCAGCTGCGCCACGATGAGGGAGGACATCCCGTCATGCACCGGCCCGGACAGGAAGATGATCCGTTCCTTCAGCAGGCGCGAGAAGATGTCGTATGCCCGTTCGCCGCGGCTGGTCTGTTCGACCACCATCGGCACGAGGTTGTTCATGTAAAATTCAACCGGATCTTTCATCTTCGCGCCCTGCCCTGATGCTCACTTCTGTGGTCTTTTCGATCCCTAGTGATCGAACCCTAACAGAGTCTTAGTGATCGTCCGGATCGGCTGCAAGAGCACCCGCCGAAATTGCGCCGTCAGCCTTAACGTGCCAAGTCAGCGGCGCGGCATCCGCAGCCATCGTCATTCCCTCGTCATCCGCCTTGCTGTAAGAGGAGCGGCACGACCGCGGAGGACCTTATGACGGAATTCAGCCGATACGCCATTTACTACATTCCCGAGCCCGGCCCGCTGGCCGATTTCGGGGCGCACTGGCTGGGATGGGACGTCCAGGCCGGCACGGAAAGGCCGCATCCGGAACTGCCGGATCTGCCCCGCCCCCTGTCGGAAATCACCGCGACACCACGCAAGTACGGCTTCCACGGCACGATCAAGCCACCCTTCCGACTGGCCGCCGATCACGATGCCCGGGGCCTGGAACGCGCAGCGGAGCTTCTGGCCTCACGTCTGGAACCTGTCACGCTGGACGGCCTCAAGCTGACCCGCATCGGCAGCTTCCTGGCCCTGACGCCCGCAGCCGACAAGTCTCAGCTGGCGGCGCTGACCGCCCTCGCCTCGGAATGCGTTCAGGGGCTCGATGCCTTCCGCGCGCCCGCACCGCAAAGTGAACTGGACCGGCGCCGAAAGGCCGGGCTGAGCCCGCGTCAGGATGCTCTGCTGCAGCAATGGGGCTACCCCTACGTGATGGAGGAATTCCGCTTCCACCTGACGCTTTCGGGCAAGCTGTCCGCGATTGACGCCCCCCGGATCGAGGACGCGCTGAAGCCGCTGGTCACGCCGATCCTGCCTGCGCCCTTCGTGATCAACTCCCTTGGTCTTTGTGGCGAAGATGCCGACGGTCGGTTCCACCTCGTACGCCGCCTGCCCCTGGGCGGCTGAGTTGCAGCGGGCGCCGGCTCAGGTGCCCGCGTCCGGGAACCGCATCATCCCTTCCTGCGCGACCGAGGCGACCAGCCGGCGATCCCGTGTGTAGATCTGCCCGAAGGCAAGTCCGCGGGCGCTGCCGGTCCATGGGCTGACAAGCTTGTACAAAAGCCAGTCATCCATGCGGAAATCGCCATGGATCCAGAGCGCATGGTCGAGAGAGGCAACCCGCGCCCCTTCCTCCAGCCAGGTGCGCCCATGCGCCGTCAGCGCACAGTGGATCGGCCCGAGGTCGGAGGTATAGGCAAGCGCTGCGCGATGCAGGACGGGATCATCCCCCAGCGGATAGCAACTGCGGACCCAGCGATATTGCGTTTCGGGGCGCGGCGTCATGTCGAAGGGAGGCGTCAGGCCGACGGGACGGACCTCGATCGGCCGGTTCAGGCGCAGGTACGCCAGGACCTCTTCCGACACGGCTCCGGGATTAGCCTCCGCGATCTGCAACTCGTTCGGCAGGTCTTCCGGATCCGGCACACCGTCCGGAAACGCCTCCTGCAGGTCCAGACCCTGCGCGGGCACCTGGAAAGACGCGGCGAGGTTCAGGATCGGCTTGCCGTTCTGGATCGCCACCACGCGTCGGTTGGAAAAGCTGCGCCCGTCCATGTCCCGCTCCACCTGGTAGAGCACCGGCTCCACCGCCCTGCCGGGCCGCAGGAAGTAAGCGTGCAGTGAGTGGTTGGCCCGATCAGGCTCGACCGTGCGGTTGGCCGCCATCAGGGCCTGGGCAATCACCTGCCCGCCGAAACTGCGCCCGCGCCCACCAGGGGTCGCGATCCCTCGGTAGAAATCCTCTTCGATCCGTTCGACATCGAGGATCGGCGTCAGGATGTCGGACGGCGTTGCGGGAATTTCGGGCGAAGTGGTCATGGCGACGGTCCGGAAACGAAAAGGGGATGGTTCGATCCCGAACCATCCCCAAAGACCGGCAGAATGCAAGGCCGAGGTCAGCCCGCAGCCATGCTCGTCCGGCGCGGCTGCGCGTCAAAAGCGGTCACCGCCAGGACGACCAGCCCCGCGAATGCCAGCCCTGCGCCCACCAGTCCAACCGAGGGCCAGCCCGCCCCGGCGGCCAGCGCCATGCCGCCCAGCCAGGGGCCAATGGCGTTGGCAAGATTGAAGGCCGAGTGGTTGAGTGCCGCAGGCAGGGTCGGCGCATCGCCCGCAAGGGTCATCAGGCGCGCCTGCAAGACAGAGCTCAGCGCACCGGTCGCCCCGAGCACCAGGAGAACGGGCGCGATCAGCCAGACATTTCCGGCCACGGCCCAGAACAGGATCATCATGGCCACGGCAATGGACAAGGCCGTCGCGGCCGCGCCCATCTGGGACTTGTCGGCAAGCCAGCCGAAAATGAATTGCCCGCAGGTCATCCCGATCCCGAAGATCATCAGCAGCAGGGGCACGACCGTCTCCGGCTCACCCGCGTATTCTATGACGACAGACGCCAGGTAGGTGTAGATGCAGAACATCCCACCGGTACCGATCGCACCCACCGCAAGGGTGAGCCAGATCTGGCGGCTGCGCAGCGTCGCCAGTTCGCGCATCGGGCTTGCATCCGCCGTCGCAGCGATCCGGGGCGCAAGGATCTGCACGAAGAAGGCACAGGCGGCGGCAAGCGGCACGACAAAGGCAAAGGTCCACCGCCAGCCGAGTTGCGAGCCGAAGAGGTTCGCGAAGGGCACGCCCACGACATTGGCCACCGTCAAACCTGTCAGAACGGAGGCGACGGCCCTGGCCCGCCTTTCCGGCGGCACGAGAGACGCGGCCATGAGGCCCGCGACGCCGAAGAAGGCACCATGAGGCAGACCGGCGATGAACCGGGATGCGACGAACAGGTCCCAGTTGGGCGCGATTGCCGTCAGGCCGTTGCCGATGGCGTAGATCGTCATCAGCAGCACCAGCAGCGCACGACGAGAGGCCCGGGCAGCCCCGAGAGCGATCAGCGGCGCACCGACGCAGACGCCGATCGCATATGCGGAAATGGCCCGGCCGGCCATGGCCTCCGACACGCCGAACTCTTCCGAGAAATAGGGCAGGATGGACATGGTGGCGAATTCCGCGACACCGATGGCGAAGCCACCCAGTGCGAGCGCTAACGTCACCAGCTTCGGATGAGCCGAGTATTCCTGTTGGATCATTGCAGGGTCTCCCGCAGCGGGCGCGGACCAGTACGTCGCCTCCCGGTCGGCCTGTCAGGGTCGGTAGTCCGGTCGGCGGCGCGGGGCCAGCGGTGATTTCGGATGGTTTCCACTAGGCTTTGCGGCCATGGGATCGCTCCCTTTTCCCTTGCTGCACCGCCGCACGCAAGTCCCCGCATCTGCCAAATCCGCATTTCCGGCATGCATTTGCCGCCCGCCCCGTCCGGACAGGCCACAACGCTCATCGCAGAAGCATAGTCCCCGCCGCCCCCTGGGACAGCAGACCGGCGAGTTCCGCCTTGTCGCGGACGCCAAGCTTTCGATAGGCCTCACGCAGGTAGTGGCGCACGGTGGTCGGGGACAGATCCATGCGCCGTGCGACGTCCTTGTAGGACAGGCCCGCCCCATAGAGCGCTGCCACGCCACGTTCCCTCGGGCTGAGGCTCTCCAGCGGGGACTTTCGACGGGCCTCCAGCAACCAGAGCCCGGACAACGGCGCGCAGCGCACCCTGTGCCCGGGAAGGTCGATCTCGTGCGGCCCGTCCGCGTCCAGACCTTGCCGAAAGATCGTTGGCAGGACCTGTCCGTCTACGGCGGTGCCGCCGGGAACGACCGCCTCGAAGCCCTCGTCGGCCTGGTGCACGTAGCCGTAGGCATCGCAAATCGCGCGCCCGCTGACAGGATGCCCCCCCTGCCGGATCTGGCGCGACCGGTTCAATTCCTGCGCAGCAGTCAGATGCGGTATCGCCAGTTCCATCCGCCGCGCCTCCCGCGAGGTGAAGGGCCGGTCGGGATCCTCACGGTAGATGGACAGAAAGGTGGTCAGCCCGAACTGCCGGTCGCAGGCACTGATCCGCAGCAGGGAGGCCAGGCCGAATCGCGCGGCCCAGGCACGAAATTCGGCAGCAATCGCGGGGTCACTGGCCGATGTCACCATCGCGCGCCCATGTTCATGACACCCCGGGTCCGACAGGGGATCGCAATGCCGGACGTCTTTCCACTGCGTGAAGAAGGAAAGCGGCTGACGATAGAGAAAGCTGTTGTGCGTGATCGGCCCGTCTGATGCCACCAGAGCGCCGCCGATCCAGGCGCTGTCGAAAGACACATAGGCCTGCAGCCGGGTCAGCGCCGCCAGCTCGAACTGTCCGATCTCCGTCTGCCCCGCCAGATCGTAGAGATCGAGAAGCAGCGCCCCCAGATCGCCTGCATCGGACCGCCCGGCAGGGCACAGCCCCGGAAAATCGGCCCGGCGCGATGGAGGAAGCGACCAACTTCCCGGGCTGAGCAGAATCGGGTCCGGCACCTCGTCTATCCGCCACCCCCGGGGATGGAGGCGGGCAATCAGGCCCTCCTGCAGGTCATGCGGCTGTTCCGTCCGCTGCCTCATATCGCGCCCTCCGCCAAGACGTCCAGCCCTCACTAGGCGCCCGATGACCAAGTTCGGCAAGTCCGCAGCGCCCGATCCGCAGAGGCGCCACGCTCAGGACGCCGGCATGCCGAAGCTTTCGGCAAGTTCATCGATAAGACCGCGCTGGAACGCCCGGAAACGGGGCTCCGGTTGCCAGGCCCGGGACCACTCCACCATGGGATCGACCACCTCGGTCCGGTGCCCGGACAGGGTTTCAAGGACCGCGAGCCCGCAGAAGGGAACGTAAGTCTCGGAATAGCCGCCTTCGTGAACGACCAGCAGCCGGCCATCGCAGAGCGCCGCCGCCTCTTCCATCAGGCGCCGGGTCAGTTCCCGGTAGCTTTCACTGTAGAGCTGCATCCGCGCCAAAGGGTCCACGACATTGGCATCAAGACCCGAAGCCACAACGATGAGGTCCGGCTTGAAAGCGCGCAATGCGGGAATGACGATCCTGTCGAAGGCGTGGAAATAGCCATCCTCCCCCCCGCCGGGCTGCATCGGGATGTTGATGTTCGCGCCGAGCCCGGGCCCTGCCCCGCGATCTTCGGCCCCGCTGTAGCCGATCGGGTAGCAGAATTCCTGGTGAAGCGAGATCGTCAGCGTGTCCGGATCCTCGTAGAAGATCGTCTGCGTCCCGTTGCCGTGATGCACGTCCCAATCCACCACGGCCACACGCCCCAGCCCGTGCTTTTCCCGCATCGCCCGGATGGCAACCGGGATATTCGCCAGCAGACAGAACCCCATGGGAAAATCGGGAAGGCAGTGGTGGCCCGGCGGACGGGAGAGCGAAAAGGCATTGTCCGCCTGCCCCGTCAGCACGGCTTCCATCGCGTTGCGGGTCAGCCCGGCAGACAGTTTGGCAATCTCGTAACTGCCCTTGCCGAAGGGTGCGGATTCACCGATCTCTCCGCCGCCCCCATCGCTCATCTCCTTGAATTTCGTCAGATAGCTCTGGGGATGCACCAGTTGCAGTTCTTCTTCGGTCGCAGGTTCGGCGCTGCGAAAATCAAGCTTCGCTGCCAGCCCGGAGACCTGGACCAGTGACAGCAGGCGCCGCTTGGAATCAGGCGACTCCGCATGCCCTGCGCCACTCGGGGGTTGCACCCAGTCTCCGACCGGCAGGAACAGCGATTGCATCCCTCCGCTGTGCCAGAAGGTTCTTTCATCCGTGAAGAAGGCTGTTCCGGACATGCTGCTTGCTCCCTTTCGGCCAGGCCAAAACCATGTCGGGAAGCATGCGCGTCAAAACCCGCGCGCGCGAGCCGTTCAAATGAACGGGGGGAGATCGGCGGTGATCGCCGAACGCGAGAAAGCTCGCTCCCCGCAAGGGGACGAGCATCAGACGACATTGATGTTCGGAAATCTGGTGCGGTCGAGAAGACTCGAACTTCCACGGGTGTTACCCCACAGCGACCTCAACGCTGCGCGTCTACCAATTCCGCCACGACCGCACGTGATCAGGTAGGTAGCGGGCGTATAACGAGGCGCGCGGATGATGTGAAGAGCAAAATCATCCTACCCGACCAATTTTCTCGCGCCCGCGGGCGGCACCCCATCAACCCTTGGAAAAGGCGACAAAATTCATGGCGGCCGATCCATGCCGCCCCAAAGCCCGACGTGCTGCGCCATAACGGTCAGGGCCGCCCCTGTAGGCGGCCCTGGCCGGCGTTGGTGCGCTCAGGCACCTACTCCGAAATCGTGAAGCTCGGCAAAGCAGTCGGGACAGAGGTCGCCCCCCCGAGGCTTTGCGCCGGGTTGGGGGCACCGAGAGCCGCCGCGCGCAACAGCTCCACGCGGTTTGCCATGGCGCTTCCGAAGACCGGCGGTGCGCCGGCCTCTCGTGCCTCGATCGCGACGCGGTACCATTCGCTCGCCGCCATCGGATTCGCGGTAACCCCGAACCCTTCCTTAAGGTGATGGGCGACCAGTTCTGCATAGGGTTTCTGCCCCAGCCCCGCCATCAGGAGCGCAGATCCAAGCGCCACCGGCATGTTGTCGTCATGATAGCCCGAGAACATGCAGATCTTGGCGGTAGAGGCGAGCTGATCCGCCGTCATCCCGGAAACGGCCACGTACTGCGCGACATTGGCCATGACCTGTGCCGCGGGCGTGGTTCCAAGGCTCTGGATATAGGGCGCCAGAACGGGTTCGAAACCTGCGCATTGCTGCGCAGCGACCGCCGGGGTCAGACCGGGAACGCGCTGCATCAGCTGCTCCCCTTCCGCCTTCGAATAGGTCCGGGCAAAACAGAACTGCTCCCCCAGGGCGACCTGGGGATCGGTCATCGTCGCCAGCGTCACGTATCCCCCGTTGGAACTGGTCAGCAGGCTGACCTTTTCGCAATAGCTCGCCAGGGACGGTGCCGCGGGCTGTGGGACCGGCAGGTTGAAGCTGGGCAGGGCCGAAGGTGCCGGGGCCGCCGCATATTGCGGCGCGGCCGGCTGCGGTGCCGCAGGTGCGGGTGCTGCGGCAGCTGCGGGGGCAGCCAACGGGTCGTTCATGCGACAACCGGTGTGATCGCAGGCAAAGTAGCTGACCTGCACCGTGTTGCTGCGCTGCGGGTTGAGGAGGTACTGGAACTGCCGCCGCTGGTAACCGTCATAAGACGACACGAAGAGCATGGTCGTGCACTGAGATGCGCCACACCAGAAGGTCGATCCCGTGACCGAGGTATCGAGGATGTAGTCGTTCTGGCCGTCGCCGTTGAGGTCGGTCGTCTGGATGAACCCGGCCCGCTGCAGCAGCTGTTCGGCAGAGGGTTCCGCGCTTTCCGCGATTTCGTCGACCGCGTCCGAAACTTCGATCGGCAGGCCTGCATAGCCCATGCCGCCGTGGCCCGAACCACCGCCACCGTCGCGGAAGGCGATCAGCAGCCCGCGCATGCCATCATTGGACCTGTTCAGCGCACGGGTGACATCCGGACCACCGATCACGGCGCGATTGTAGGTCCCGACAAGGTAGTCACGCTCATACTGCAGCAGGTTCCCCGTGGCCGGATACTGCATATAGGCCTGATACTGCATGATGGCCGTACGCGACCGCGACCCCATCACCCCATCCGGCGTGCCCGCGTTGAACCCGAAGTAGTTCAACGCTGTCTGGGTCTCCCGATTGTAGGCGCGGGTGGAGGAGCTGGGACCGGTGTAACGGGGCTTGGGCTTTGCCGCACCATTCATGATCGCGCCGCCGATAATGCCGCCGACAATGGCCGCGCCAAGATCGTTCGCCATGGTGGAAACGGGCGCGGATACGAGTAATGCCGCCGCAACTGTGCTGCGCAGAGCCTTCGAGTACATGGATCAATCTCCCCGATGATCGTAAATGGACTTCAACAAATGATTCCATGCTAACCCTGCCAGCACGTAACGGAGAAGTGCTTTTGTCCGGTCCAGCCCCCGTTTCTTCCGAAAACTCGATCGAGTCGCCCGAGTGGATCATTTCCCCGGGGCTAGTCGACTACGAAGATGCCCTCGCCTGGATGGAGGAACGCGTTGCCGCGATTGCCGAGGGGCGCGCACCCGAAGCGATCTGGCTGCTGGAACACCCGCCGCTCTACACCGCCGGCACGTCTGCGCGGCGGGAGGATCTCGTCGATCCGGAGCGCTTCCCGGTCTACGACGCCCGCCGTGGCGGTCAGTATACCTACCATGGCCCTGGACAGCGCGTGGTCTACGTCCTGCTCGACCTCAACCGGCGCGGGCGGGACATCCGACAGTTCGTCGCCGCACTAGAGGGGTGGGTCATCGCGACCCTCCAGGATTTCGGCATCAGCGGAGAGATCCGCGACGGCCGCGTCGGCGTCTGGGTGTCCCGTCCCGACAAACCATTGCTCGCGGACGGCCGAACGAGGGAAGACAAGATCGCCGCGATCGGCATCCGCGTCAGGAAATGGGTCAGCTTCCACGGCATTTCCATCAACGTCGAACCCGATCTGGAACACTTCTCGGGAATCGTCCCCTGCGGGATCAGCGACTTCGGCGTCACCAGCCTGGTCGACCTTGGTCTGCCCGTGACCATGGAAGACCTCGACAGCGCCCTGATGGCCAGTTTCGACGCAGCCTTCCCACCTCGGGGCTGATCCTGCCACGGCGGGCGGGGTGCGACTGCAGGTTTTGCCGGACTGCAGGTTTTCATGTCACCCGAATGTCAGACCGCGGAAAAACCGTTCTGCGACAATCCGTCAGAGGGTTTTCCCCTGTGGCTGGGCCGCCGCTTGCCCTATGGAGGTGGAAGGGAACGCAGCAACCCCGGTTCGGAGGACAGCAAATGACCCGGTTTCTAACCTCGGCAGCAACTATTCTTGCCCTGGCCACCCCAGCCCTCGCCGATGCCGGCGACCCGGCAGTGGGAGAAAAGGAGTTCAGGAAGTGCAAGGCCTGCCACTCCATCGCCTCTGCCGATGAGGTCTTCGTGAAGGGCGGCAAGACCGGCCCGAACCTCTACGGCGTGATCGGCCGTACGGCGGGCACCTTCGAAGGCTTCCGCTATGGCGACTCGATCGTGGCGGCCGGTGAAGCCGGCCTGGTCTGGGATGTCGACAACATCCAGACCTACATGACCGACCCGAACGCCTTCCTGAAGGACATGCTGGACGGCAGCGCGCGGTCCAAGATGACCTTCAAGATGAAATCGGATCAGGCAGATGTCGCCGCCTACCTGGCGACCTTCTCCGACGCGGCCGAGTGACCCGCCCTGCCAAAGCGCTTCAGCAGAGCGTTTCATGACCTGACGAGGCCCGCCAATGGCGGGCCTTTTCGTACCGGCGCCACGCGTCACCCGGGGCGGGACGGACCTCCCGCGATCAAGGGTGCGACACAAAATCTTGATCCAAATCAAACACGGGCATTGTCGGAACCCCGGGCGGCTTATAAAAACAGGACATATGCGCGCCACGTGTCCTGTACCGCGTGGCTTCCGACCAGTCTATGAGGAGGCAAGATATGGCCGACGCAGCACTACAGGACCACGGGCATGAGGATACCCGAGGGTTCTTCACACGCTGGTTCATGTCCACCAACCACAAGGACATCGGGATCCTGTACCTAGTCGTCGCTGCGGTGACTGGTCTGATTTCGGTGCTTTTCACCGTCTACATGCGGATGGAGCTGATGCATCCCGGCGTGCAGTTCATGTGCCTGGAGGGGGCACGGTTCTTCCCGTCGTCCGCGGAATGCACGCCCAACGGCCACCTCTGGAACGTGATGATCACCTATCATGGGGTGCTGATGATGTTCTTCGTCGTCATCCCGGCCCTGTTCGGCGGTTTCGGCAATTACTTCATGCCACTGCAGATCGGCGCGCCCGACATGGCCTTCCCGCGGCTGAACAACCTCAGCTTCTGGATGTATGTCGCGGGCGTCTGCCTTGGCGTTGCCTCGCTTCTGGCGCCAGGCGGCAATGACCAGCTGGGGTCCGGCGTGGGATGGGTGCTCTACCCGCCGTTGTCGACGAACGAAGGCGGATACTCGATGGACCTGGCGATCTTCGCGGTCCACGTGTCCGGCGCCTCGTCGATCCTGGGGGCGATCAACATAATCACCACCTTCCTGAACATGCGCACGCCGGGCATGACCCTGTTCAAGGTGCCGCTGTTTGCCTGGTCGGTTTTCGTCACCGCATGGCTGATCCTGCTGTCCCTGCCCGTCCTTGCAGGCGCCATCACCATGCTGCTGACCGACCGCAACTTCGGCACCACGTTCTTCCAGCCGTCAGGCGGCGGGGATCCGGTGCTTTACCAGCACATCCTGTGGTTCTTCGGTCACCCCGAGGTCTACATCATCGTGCTGCCCGGCTTCGGCATCATCAGCCACGTGATTTCGACCTTCGCGCGCAAGCCCATCTTCGGCTATCTGCCGATGGTCCTGGCGATCATCATGATCGGCGTTCTGGGCTTCGTCGTCTGGGCGCACCACATGTACACCGTGGGCCTCAGCCTGACCCAGCAAAGCTACTTCATGCTGGCCACGATGGTCATCGCGGTGCCCACGGGCGTGAAGGTCTTCAGCTGGATCGCGACGATGTGGCAGGGCTCGGTGGAGTTCAAGACACCGATGCTCTGGGCCTTCGGCTTCCTGTTCCTGTTCACCGTGGGCGGCGTGACCGGCCTCGTCTTGTCGCAGGCGCCCGTCGACCGGGCCTTCCACGATACCTACTACGTGGTCGCGCACTTCCACTACGTGATGTCACTCGGCGCCGTCTTTGCCATCTTCGCGGGGATCTACTTTTACTTCGGGAAGATGACCGGGCGGCAGTACCCGGAATGGGCCGGGAAGCTGCACTTCTGGATGATGTTCATCGGGGCCAACCTGACCTTCTTCCCGCAGCACTTCCTGGGCCGTCAGGGGATGCCGCGCCGCTACATCGATTACCCCGAAGGTTTCGCCCTGTGGAACTTCTGGTCCTCGATCGGGGCCTTCATCTCCTTCGCGTCGTTCCTGTTCTTCTTCGGCATCGTCTTCTACTCGCTCTTCCGCGGGGCAAAGGTGACCAAGGCGAACTACTGGAACGAATACGCCGACACCCTGGAATGGACCCTGCCCTCGCCGCCGCCCGAACACACGTTCGAGCAGCTGCCGAAGCAGGAGGACTGGGACAAGGGCCACGCGCACTGAGCCGCTGGCGCAAGAGATCGAAGGGGCGCCCGACCGGCGCCCCTTCTTCGTGGAGCCCATATGCCCTACCGCTGGACATCAGAGACGGAGCTGGTGCTGTCGCCGCACCGCTCCCTGCCCCCGAAGGGCTTTGCGGTCGTGATCGGCCTGTTCTTCCTGCTGGTCACCATTCCCATATCGGCCTTCCTGGGAACCTCCGCCCTTTGGGGCCTCCTGGCCTTCGCCATGCTTGCGCTCTGGGGCTTGTGGTGGGGGCTGCGGCGCTCCTACGCGGACGGGGCCATCACCGAACGGCTTCGCATCACGCCCGAGGAATGCCACCTGCTCCGGCTCGGCCCCCGGGGCCTGCACCGCGACTGGAGCTGCAACCCCTACTGGGCCCGCGTTTCCTGCCATGTCACCGGCGGCCCGGTGCCCAACTACATCACCCTCTCCGGCAATGGCCGAGAGGTGGAGATCGGCGCCTTCCTGTCGGAAGAGGAACGGCTTCTGCTTTTCCCCGATCTTCAGGATGCCCTGAACGAGGCCCGGGCCGCATCCGCGCCCGAGCCCGAGTGATCCGCCCGAGTGATCCGGTCACGGCCCCGGCTCGTACCTCCCCTGACTCTAGCCAAAGGAGACAGACATGCCTCGCCGACTGATCACTTCCCTCCTGCTTCCCCTGCTTGCCGCCGCGCCGGCCCTGGCCAGCGAAGGCGCGATGCCGTTTGAGCCGCTTTCGGCGGATCGCGCCGATCTGTCCGACATGCGCTGGCAGAAACGCCCGGTACTTGTCTTTGCCCCCTCCGACAGCGACCCGGCCCTGCTGCGGCAACGCGCGCTCTTCGAAGATGCCGCAACCGGGCTGGAGGATCGCGACATCGTCGTGCTGACCGACACCGATCCGGCCGCGGCAGGCCGCCTGCGACGCGAACTCGGGGCCGAGGGCTTCATGGTTTTCCTTGTTGGCAAGGACGGCGGCGTGAAGCTTGAAAGCGACAGCCCGATGACCGTGGAAACGCTGTTCTCCACCATCGACCGCATGCCGATGCGGCAGCGCGAGGTCAGCCAGTAAGCCAAGACAGCCAGTACATGCAAAGGGCCCCCTGCCGGCAAGACAGGGGGCCCTTTGAATTGCGCGAACGGAATGGGCGATCAGGACGCCAGGCGCGCCTTGACCTTTGCCCCGACGGAGCCGAAGTCCATCTGCCCGGTATAGCGGGATTTCAGATGACCCATGATCTTGCCCATGTCGCGGATGGAGTTCGCGCCCGTGGCACTTACGGCCTCGTCCACGGCGGTGTCCACCTCGTCATCCGACAGCTGGCGCGGCAGGAATTCCTCGATCACGCCGATCTCGTCCAGCTCCTGCTGTGCCAGGTCGATGCGGCCGCCTTCTTCGTAGACGCGGGCACTTTCCTGACGCTGCTTGACCATCTTGCCGAGGATCGCGAGAACTTCGTCCTCGCCCACGCCCTCGTCGCTGCCTTCGCCACGCAGGGCGATGTCCCGGTCCTTGATCGCGGCGTTGATCAGTCGAAGGGTACAGAGCCTGTCCCCGGCCCGGTCCTTCATCGCCTGTTTCAGGGCGGTGTTGACCCGTTCCCTCAATTGCATCTCGCTACTACCCTCGCGTTGATTGCAGATGCCCACCATATAGAAACCGCCTGCCAGCGACAAGGTTTCCCGCTTGCCACGATCCGTCACGTCACCGTGCTCCCCGGCGCGCCGCAAATCATGGCGAAAACCTTGCCCGCTGCCCCGCTTTGCAGCGGTACAGGCACTTGACCTTGCCCTCCGCCACCCCTAGCTATGCGCCAATTTGTCCCCAGCTGAAGAGTCGACCCATGCCCCTTTCCCAAGGACCGAAACCGACCGCCTGCCTCGCGCTTGCCGATGGGACGATCTTCTACGGGCGCGGCTTCGGCGCGACCGGCGTGACCGAAGCGGAATTGTGCTTCAACACCGCCATGACCGGCTACCAGGAGATCATGACCGATCCTTCCTACGCCGGACAGATCGTCACCTTCACTTTCCCCCATGTCGGCAACGTCGGCGTGAACCCCGAAGATGACGAAACCGCAGATCCCGTCGCCGCCGGCATGGTGGTGAAGTGGGATCCGACCGAACCTTCCAACTGGCGTTCCGCCGGCGAACTGGGCGACTGGCTGGCCGCCCGCGGCCGCATCGCCATCGGCGGTATCGACACCCGTCGCCTGACCCGGGCCATCCGGGCCCGCGGCGCCCCCCATGCCGCCCTGGCCCACGATCCCGAAGGCAACTTCGACGTCGAAGCCCTGGTCGCGCGCGCGCGTGGTTTCAAGGGCCTGGTCGGTCTCGACCTGGCCAAGGACGTGACCTGCGCCCAGTCCTACCGCTGGGACGAGATGAGATGGGCCTGGCCCGACGGCTTCCCCAAGCAGGAAAACGCCCGTCACAAGGTCGTGGCCGTCGACTATGGCGCCAAGCGCAACATCCTGCGCTGCCTGGCTTCCGCAGGCTGCGACGTCACCGTCCTGCCCGCCACCGCCACCGCGGACGAAGTGCTGGCGCATAATCCCGACGGCCTTTTCCTGTCGAACGGCCCTGGCGACCCCGCCGCCACCGGCGCCTATGCCGTGCCGATGATTCAGGACGTGCTGAAACGCTCCGACATGCCAGTATTCGGCATCTGCCTCGGCCACCAGATGCTGGCCCTGGCCCTTGGCGCGACCACGGTGAAGATGAACCACGGCCACCACGGCGCGAACCACCCGGTGAAGGACCTCGAAACCGGCAAGGTCGAGATCACCTCGATGAACCACGGTTTTGCCGTCGACAGCCAGTCCCTGCCGGAAGGCGTGAAGGAGACCCATGTCAGCCTCTTCGACGGTTCGAACTGCGGCATCCGCATGACCGATCGCCCGGTCTTCTCGGTCCAGTATCACCCGGAGGCCAGCCCGGGCCCGCAGGACAGCTTCTACCTGTTCGAGCGCTTCGTCGCCTCGATGGAAAAGGTCGCCTAAGCCGGCAACGCCCTCTCAGGACCCACTCAAAACCAGAGCCGCCACGCGCACAACGCCGTGGCGGCTCTTTGCTTTTGCCACTTCCCCCCAAATTCTTTCCGCCCCGAAAGGTAATTAACAGCCCATTAACTTTGTGCTGCGAAACAGATTGGCGTTGTTTTCAGGGGTTCCGCACAGATGTCATCGAACCTGCGAAATCTGATCGCGCAGAGCTCGATGTCCCGCGGCGGACCGGGTTCTGAAGGGTTTGGCCCGGACGCCCAGGCGGAACACCTGCCCGGCAAGCCGGGTGGTTTCGCAGAGATGTCGGCGGCCTTCCTGCCCCTGGATGCCCCGCGATCCTGCGCGGTCAGCGGCTTGCGGGCGGAATGCGCCAGCGATGCCCTGGACGAAGGCCACATGCTGGACCTCATGGCGCAGACCTATGGGCTGGAGCGCGTGGACCTTTCCAAGTCCCCGCCGGATCCTGCCCTTCAGGCGCTCGTCGATCCGCAGTTCTGCCTGCACCACCAGATCATCCCATGGCGCTACCATGACGGGCTGCTGATCTGCGCCACGGCCCTGCCGGAACATTACATGGAAGTCGTCAGCAAGCTGGCCTATCGCCTGAGGACGGAAATGCGGCTTGGCCTGCGCCCCGTCGTTGCCACGAGGGAAGAGGTCCAGATGGCGGTTGCCGCTTCCAACCGGGATGCGCTGACACGCAGAATGGCGGCCCGTGTTCCCGCTTCCGAAAGCTGCCGCACCTGGTCTGCCACGCTGGGGCGGCTGCGTGCGACCGCGCTGATCCTTGCCGCCCTCTGCACGTTGATCCTGTTGCAGCCAGCCTGGGCCCTCGCCGTACTAACAGGCTGGGGTGTCGTGACCCTGGCCATCGCGATGGTGCTGAAGGGCGCGGCCGCGACGATGTTCCTCCTGACCCGCCCCCGTAGAGGCCTGCGCGCCGGCCTTCGCACTGGCGCACGCCCCCCACCAGCATCCGACCTGCCTGCCATCTCGGTCCTGGTGCCGCTGTTCCGCGAACGCCGGATCGCCTCGACACTACTCAAGCGGCTGGAAAAGCTGGAATATCCGCGTGACAAGCTGGAAATCGTCCTGGTCCTGGAAGAAACGGACGAGATCACCAGGGATGCCGTCACGCAACAACCGCTGCCCGCCTGGTTCCGCGTGGTGATCGTGCCCTCCGGCGCCCCCCAGACCAAGCCGCGCGCGATGAACTATGCGCTCGACTTCTGCCGGGGAGAGATCATCGGGATCTACGATGCAGAGGACGCGCCGGACCCAGATCAACTGATGAAGGTCGCGCACCGCTTTGATGCCGCCTCGCCGCGCCTTGCCTGTCTGCAGGGGGCGCTGGATTACTACAATCCACGCCAGAACTGGCTATCGCGCTGTTTTACCGTGGAATATTGCACCTGGTTCCGCCTCGTCCTGCCCGGCATGGCCGCGCTCGGCTTTCCTATTCCACTTGGGGGCACCACGCTCTTCATCCGCCGGAACGTGCTCGAAATTCTTGGCGGATGGGACGCCCATAACGTGACCGAAGACGCGGACCTGGGCATGCGGATCGCCCGGCATGGCTTCCGGACTGAGCTTCTGGACACCACCACGCGTGAAGAAGCGAACTGCGTCGCCCTGCCCTGGGTCAAACAACGTTCGCGCTGGCTGAAAGGGTATCTGGTCACCTATCTGGTTCACCTGCGTCAGCCCCGGCGCCTGCATCGGCAACTGGGGCCATGGCGCAGCCTCGGGTTCCACGCCCATTTCCTGACAGCGATCTCCCAGTTCATCCTCGCCCCGCTGCTCTGGAGCTTCTGGCTCATGCTGATCGGACTGCCGCACCCGCTGCTGCATCTTGTCCCCGGTGGCCTTCTGACCACCTGCGCCGTCCTTTTCTTCCTGGCGGAGCTGCAGAATATCGCGCTCGGCCTGATCGCGACGCGCCGGGCCGATCATCGCCACCTTTGGCCCTGGGTGCCGACGATGCACCTCTATTATCCGCTCGGCGTGCTCGCCATCTACAAGGCCCTGTGGGAACTGGTGGTCAACCCGTTCTACTGGGACAAGACCCAGCACGGGCATTCCCTGTCCGAAGATACGACAGAGCAGAGCCGGCCGGAGGCGGGTTAGACCCGATCCTCGTTCCGCTCCGCGTCCAGCTTCAGCCGGGTGACGAAGGCCTTGGAAATATGCTCGCGCAGGGCCGACGTGGCCAGTTGCTCATCCCGCGCGGCGATTGCGCGAACGATGGCCTCATGCTCCGCCAGCGCCAGCTCCCCCCGGCCTTCCGCCGCAAGGGAGGTCGTGGCCAGAAGCGCCATCGACCGATGCACCAGGTCCAGCTGCTGCACCAGGAAACGGTTGTGCGACGCAAGGTGGATCTGGTGGTGGAAACGCTTGTTCGCCCGCGCCAGGGCCGCCGGATCCCCGAGCAGCTGCTTGTCGTGGGCGACCATGTCCTGCAGCACGCGCACCTCTTCCGCGGTGGCATGGCGCGCGGCCAGCCCTGCGGCCAGACCTTCCAGCTCCGCCCGCACGACGTAAAGCTCCGCCAGCTGGTTGTGATCCAGCGAGGCCACGATCAGGGACCGGCCATCGCGGGTCAGCAGGCTCTGTGTCTCAAGCCGTTGCAATGCCTCGCGGATCGGGGTCCGGGACACGCCGAAGCGTTCAGCGAGTTCGCTTTCCACGAGGCGGTCGCCGGGCCTGTAGACGCCCACGTCGATTGCCTCAAGGATCAGCGAATATGCGTCGCCCTGCGGGGGTTTGCTGGCCATGTCTGCGAGTTCCTTTCGTGATCCGGTCACATTAGGCAATGCGAGGCCGGGGTTGCAAGAGCACCCCCCTGCGGCGCTTGTACTCGGGGCGCGACAGGACTAGCTTCGCGCCCATGCCAAAGGCCTCTTTCGAACACGTCACCACCTGGGTCTTCGACCTCGACAACACGCTCTATCCGCCGGAGGCGCGCCTTTTCGACCAGATCGAAAAGCGCATGACCGCCTGGGTGATGGAGGCCCTTCAGGTCGAGGCGGAGGAAGCCGATCACCTGCGCTCCGAGTACTGGCGCGATCACGGCACCACGCTTGCGGGTCTCATGCGACTGCACGATGTGGACCCCGGCCCCTACCTGACCCATGTCCACGACATCGACATGACCCACCTGGAACGCGACCCGGCCCTGGCGGCCAACATCGCCGCCTTGCCCGGCCGGAAGATCGTCTTCACCAACGGCTCCGCCCCCTACGCCGAGAAGGTGCTGGAGGCGCGCGGCCTGGACGGCCTCTTTGACGCCATCTATGGCATTGAAAACGCGGATTTTCACCCCAAGCCGGATCGCGCCGCCTATGACGTGGTCTTCGGGGCTGACGGGCTGGACCCGACCAGAAGTGCCATGTTCGAGGATGACCCCCGCAACCTGGCGCAACCGCATGCCATGGGCCTTGCCTGTGTCCATGTCGCCCCCGCCCCCGTCGAGGCAGAGCATGTGCACTTCCACACCGACGACCTGAGCGCATTCCTGGGTAAACTTCTGTGAGCGACCGCATGTCGCTTTGCCTGAGGCGGGTTTTGCCCCCATCTGTGCCCCAGAGGTAATGCGAGGACACCACATGACGGACACGACCGCCCCGGCGCCCCGACGCGCCTACCATCTCATCCCCCTGCTCGGCTGGATCCTGCGTGATCTTGAGCGGGATTTCCGCGGCAACATCGGCTACGCCCTGGTCATCGTCTTCACCCTTCTGGTGCTGGCGATCAAGACCTGGGGCCTCGTGGCCCTGAGCATGACCGCCCTGGCCTGCGTGCCGGTGATGTTCGCGATCCTGATCCTGATCTCCCGGGGGTGATCCCCGCCGGTCAGGTGCATTTCGGCGAAGGAGGCCGGACCATGGAAGAGCGCTACGATATCGTCATCTCCGGCGGGGGCGTCGCGGGCCTGAGCGCGGCCGCGGTCTTCGGCTCCGACGGGTTCCGCGTGCTCTGCCTCGATCCGGCGCCGCCCGTGACCGACGGCGGGGCCGAGGGCGCCGACCTGCGTACCACGGCCTTCCTGCAGCCCGCCCAGTCCCTGCTGGAAGAAGCGGGCCTGTGGCAGAAGCTCTCCCCCTTCGCGGCGCCTCTGCGGATCATGCGGATTGTCGACGCCGGCGGACCGGAGCCGGAAGCCCGCGTCGTCCGCGACTTCGACTCGACCGAGATTTCGGACCGTCCCTTTGGCTGGAACCTTCCCAACTGGCTGCTGCGGCGGGAAATGGTCGCCCGGCTGCAAGAGCTTGATACGGTTGAATTCCGTCCCGGCACGGGCACCAAGTCCCTGTTCACCCGGGAAGCGGAGGCCATGGTTGGCCTGACGGACGGCACCCGCGTGCGGGCACGGCTGGTCCTTGCGGCGGACGGGCGCAATTCGCCCATGCGTCAAGCCGCCGGGATCGGCGTCACCACCCGGCGCTACGGGCAGAAGGCCCTGGCCTTCTCGGTTTCGCACCCTGTCCCGCACGAGAATATCTCGACCGAAATCCACCGCTCCGGCGGCCCCTTCACCCTGGTCCCGCTTCCGGACCTCGACGGCACGCCCTGCTCTGCCGTGGTCTGGATGGAAGACGGGCCGCGCGTGAAGGAACTGGCGGAGATGGAAGTCGCTGATTTCGAAGCGGAAATGCTGCGCCGAAGCTGTGGCATCCTGGGCCCGTTGACCCTGCGGACACGGCGGTCCGTCTGGCCCATCATCACCCAGGTTGCCGAACGCATGTCGGGCGAAAGGCTTGCCCTGATGGCAGAGGCCGCCCACGTGGTGCCGCCCATCGGCGCTCAGGGGCTGAACATGTCGCTTGGCGACCTGCGGGCGCTGCGGGACCTTGCCCTGGCCGCGCCGGACCGGCTGGGTGATGCGCGCATGATGGAAGACTACCACCACGCCCGCCACCGAGAGGTCCAGATCCGCGCCGCAGGCATCGACGCGCTGAACCGCGCGAGCCAGATTTCTTCCCAGCCTCTCAGGGACTTGCGGGCCGCAGGGCTGAACGCGCTCTACTCCGCCGCGCCCGTGCGCAAGGTCCTGATGCAGATGGGCCTGGGCGCGCGGGGCTGAGCTATCCCAGGGGACCGGGAAGGCGCTCTTCGGAGAGCATGACATTGGCATCGACGCTGCCCACGCCGGGCAGCGTCATGATGCGACGTCGCAGCACACGTTCGAAGTCGGGAATGTCCCGCGCACTGACCCGCAGGCGGTAATCATAGACGCCAAGGATGTGTTCGATCGTCTGCACTTCCGGGATAGCGGAGACGGCGCGTTCGAAATCATCCAATGATGCCCGCCCCTTAGTCGCCAGCTTGATGCCAAGGAAGACGGTCACGCCGAAGCCCAGCCGGGCGAGATCAAGGTCGAGGCGGCGGGCGGCGAGGACGCCTTCGTCCTGCAGGCGGCGAATGCGGCGCCATGTGGCCGGCTGGGACAGACCGAGGCGCCGACCAAGGGCGCCCGCGCTCTGACTGGCGTCCTCGGCCAGGGCACGCAGCAGGGCGCGATCTATATTATCCAGCGAAATCATAGCGGTACAGATTCGTCATACTTGACGCGGGCGACGTGCATCAGGGCGTCGATGTCGGTGATGTGGGGGAGGGTCAGGATCTTTTCGCGGTAAAGCTCACGATAATGGGTCAGATCACGGGCTATAACCCCGAGGCGCGCATCGACCTGACCAAGAAATGTCTGGATTTCAAGGACTTCCGGAATCAGCCGCGCCTGGGCCGCGAACTCTTCGAAGGCACGCGGCTGGCTCTTGTCCAGGGTGATCCGAAGCGAGACTTCGACCTCGTATCCGAGCGCATGCCAGTCGATCACGGCGCGGACTCCGCGAATGATTCCAGAGGCTTGCATCCTCTCGATCCGCCGCCAGCAGGTGGCGGAGGTGAGGCCCGCGCGGTCGGCGATCTGGGCGGTGGAGGCGGCGGGGTCGGCCTGATACTGGCGCAGAATGCGCCGATCCGTGTCATCCAGCATGAAATTTGCAACCATCACAAACTGACGAATAGATTTCTCAGATAATCGCAAATGATCGAGGTTTTTGCAACGCAAACCCCGTCACGCCGGGCGTATGTTGCAGGCATAACAGGGCCGAAACAATGGCCCGGCTGGAAGGAGACTCCGATATGCGCGTTTACTACGACCGCGATTGCGACATCAATCTGATCAAAGACAAGAAAGTGGCCATCCTGGGCTACGGTTCCCAGGGCCATGCCCACGCGCTGAACCTGCGCGACTCGGGCGCCAAGAACCTGGCCGTCGCCCTGCGCGAAGGCTCCGCCTCTGCCAAGAAGGCCGAAGCCGAGGGCCTGACCGTCATGGGCATCGCCGAAGCGGCCGCCTGGTGCGACGTCATCATGTTCACCATGCCCGACGAACTTCAGGCAGAGACCTACAACAAGTACGTCAAGGACAACCTCAAGCCCGGCGCGGCCATCGCCTTTGCCCACGGCCTGAACGTGCACTTCGGCCTGATCGAAGCCCCCAAGGGCGTCGACGTCATCATGATGGCCCCCAAGGGCCCCGGCCACACCGTGCGCGGCGAATACACCAAGGGCGGCGGCGTGCCCTGCCTGGTCGCGGTTGAAAACGACGCCTCCGGCAAGGCCCTGGAAATCGGCCTGTCCTACTGCTCCGCCATCGGTGGCGGCCGTTCGGGCATCATCGAAACCACCTTCCGCGAAGAATGCGAAACCGATCTTTTCGGTGAGCAGGCAGTGCTTTGCGGCGGCCTGGTCGAGCTGATCCGCGCCGGTTTCGAAACCCTGGTCGAAGCCGGTTACGCGCCGGAAATGGCCTACTTCGAATGCCTGCACGAAGTGAAGCTGATCGTCGACCTGATCTACGAAGGCGGCATCGCGAACATGAACTACTCCATCTCCAACACCGCGGAATACGGCGAGTACGTCTCCGGCCCGCGCGTCCTGCCCTACGAGCAGACCAAGAAGGCGATGAAGGAAGTCCTGACCGACATCCAGACCGGCAAGTTCGTGCGTGACTTCATGCAGGAAAACGCCGTCGGCCAGCCGTTCTTCAAGGGCACCCGCCGCCTGAACGACGAGCACCTGATCGAGCAGACCGGCGAGAAGCTGCGCGCCATGATGCCCTGGATCACTGCCGGCAAGATGGTCGACAAGACCAAGAACTGATCCGGGAGGAGGCCGCGGCGCCCCCAAGACCGCCGCAGGTTCCAGATGGACGGAAGGCCCCGCTTTGGCGGGGCCTTTTCTTTTGATCAGATCGGCCAATCGGGCCGCAGTCAGCCCTGCGAAAAGCCACGATTTTTTGATCACAAGGCGCGCCGATACGTGCCTTGAGTTGTTTTTCCAAGCCCTTGGGACGCCCCGAAAAAAACGTCGGTATTACGTCGGTATCGCGTCGGTAACGCATCGGTGCGAAATTTGCGCAAAAGAGCGCGCCGGAACGGATGGATCATGCGCGGCCGGAGGCGCCGGGAGCCTGCCCTGCCCCGCCTTATGCCCCGCCCTATGATCGGGCGTCAGCGTTCGGCGAGGTTGACGATACCGGCGCGCAGCCCGTCGGGCAGTTCGGCCACCAGGCCGAACATCTCTATCACCGAGGCGACATCGAGCTTTTCGAGGATACGCGCGCGGTGGTGATCCACGGTGCGCGGGCTGATGTCGAGGTGGCGCCCGATGTCCTTGGAGGAGATCTCTGCCGGGTGGCGCAGCATGTGTTCGACGATCTCCGCCTCCCGCCGGGTGAGGCGACCGAAGCGTTCGACCAGCTCTGCCTCATGCGCCTGGGCGGCAACCATGGCCAGCGCCGCCGCATGGGCATCCTTGATCCGTTCGATCAGCGTGCCCTGGCGGAAGGGTTTTTCCAGGAAGTCGATGGCCCCGCCCCGGATCGCCTGCACCGCTTCGGTCACGCCGCCATGGCCGGTGATGAAGATGATCGGCACCGGCATGCGTTCGCGCAGCACGTGGTCCTGCAGGTCCAGGCCCGACATGCCGGGCAGGCCGTAATCGAGGATCAGGCAGCCGAGCTCCCCCGGTTCGTAGGCTTCCAGGAAGCTTTCGGCGGTTTCGAAGGTGCGCACGGGCAGCCCGCGGATGGAAATGGCCCGCGACAGAGCGCGGCGCACATCCGGGTCGTCATCCACCAGGAAGACGGTAAAACTGGCCTGGTCTTCGTTCATTGCCCGCCCTCTCCGTTCGGTTTAAACGCCCGGCCGGCCCATTGCGGCACCGGCCCGCCGCCCGCCGCCGGGCTGCCCGGCGGGGCCTCTGCCGAGGGCAGCAGCATCAGGAAGCGCGCGCCGCCTTCGGGCCCCGGTTCATACCAGAGCTTGCCGCCATTGGCGCGCACGATGCTCTGACAGATCGAGAGGCCGAGGCCAAGGCCATCGGGCTTGGTCGTCTGGAACTGGGTGAAGAGCGAGATGGAGCTGTCGACCCCCGGGCCGTTGTCGGCCACGGTCACCAGCCAGTCTCCCTGCAGCCGGATGGCGGAGACTACGATGACGCGGTTGTTGGAGCGCACCTGGGTCAGCGCCTCGATCGCGTTGCGCATGAGGTTGACGAGGACCTGGGCGATCTGCACGCGGTTGCCCAGCAGCCAGGTATCGGCGGGGCAGTCGGTGCGCAGGCTGACGCCGGCCTCTTCCGCTTCGTGCAGGACGAGGCGCTGGACCTTCTCGATCAGCTCGCAGAGGTCGAAGGGGGTGATCTTGCTTTCGTCCTTGTGGACGAGGCCGCGCAGGGCGTTGATGATCTCCCCCGCGCGCAGGGCCTGTTCCTCCACCTCCTGCAGGGTTTCGATCAGGTCGCCGTCGGCGCCGGAGCTTTGCAGCATGTAGAGGGCGGTGCCGGCGTTCTGGGCGATGGCGGCGAGCGGCTGGTTGAGTTCATGGGCCAGGCCCGAGGCGAGCTGCCCCATGGTGTTGTCGCGGGCCAGCGCGGACATTTCGCGGTTGAGGGCGTCGATCTCCGTTTCCTTGTCGTGCGCCTCGGTGACGTCTTCGACGGTGAGGACGGAGTGCAGCGGGCGGCCTGCGGCATCGCGGATCATGATGGCATTGAGCCGGACCCAGGCGATGGCGCCATCGGCACGGCGGATGCGCAGGTCGCGGTCGGTGGAGAAATCGGCGATCTGTTCGCGGCCCAGGAGCTGCACCGCGGTGCGGTCGGCCGGCAGGACCAGTTCGCGCAGGCTGCGTTGGGTGAGCAGGTCCGCCGGCAGGCCGATGATGTCGCACAGGCGGGTGTTGACGCGCAGGAAGCGGCCCGAGACCGGGTCGAGCTGGGCCATGCCGCGCGAGGACATCTCGAAGGTGCGGCCGTATTCGTATTCGGCGGCGCGGCGGGCGGCGATCTGCTGCGTCAGGGCGGTATTGGCGGCCTCGAGCTCCCTGTAGGTGCGGGGCGCGGGGGCGTCGGGGTCGACCTCCCCCTGGGAGATGAGGGCGGAGCGCACGGCAAGCGCGCGGACGGGGCGGTAGATGGCGCGGGCGAGGACGAGGCCGATCAGCCCGGTGCCGAGGGCCACGGCAACCGCGATCCAGATGTTGATGCTGCGGTTTTGCTTGATCTCGGCGATGAAGTCGTCTTCGGGGGCGTAGACGCCGATTGTCCAGGGCAGCTGTTCGGAGAGGATGGGCATGGCCAGGGCGACGTAGCGGCGCCCGTCGTGGGACAGCGTGGAGGCATGTTCGGTCGTGACTTCCGGCTGGCCCGGCGCGAAGAGCCCGGCAAAGGCCGCGCGGGCGATGGGATCGCCGTATTCGTCGATGCGGGTGAAGCGCAGGGAGCCATCACCGGCCGTGGTCTTGAGCAGTTCGGGGTTTTGCCCGGCGATGACATCGCCGTTGCGGTTGATGATCAGCGCCCGCCCCGTCCGGCCGATCTGCAGACGGGAGAGGAAGTTGGAAATCTCCGATATCTCGATATCCACACCGATGACCCCGGCGACCTGCCCCTGCGGAGACAGGACCGGCGCGGCCAGGGTGATGCCCGGCTGGCGGGAGGAGAAGAAGATGTAGGGATCGGCCCAGATCGTTTCCCCCGCCGCCGCCGCGCCCCGGTACCAGGGCCGCTGCCGCGGATCGTAGGTGTCGCCCGGGTCTTCCTCCTGCCGGACGATGTTGAAATCCGCATCCCGCCAGATCAGCACCGTATGCCGCCCCTCCGCATCGCGGGTGATGAACTTGGTCCGGAACAGCTCTGACCCGGTGGAGCCATCCTCGTTCCATTCCCGGGAGGCGGCGTGATCGCGCATGACGAAGACGAAACTGCCGTCTTCGCGGCCCAGGTACATGCCCGAGGCCTGGGTCGCCAGTTGCAGCTGCTGGAACAGAAGCTGTTCCAGGACCTGCGGATCGTCGGAGGCAACGATGCGGTTCTGCGCCAGCCGCACCGCCAGTTCGGCCGAGTCATGCGCCGGCTTCAGGAAACCGCGCGAATGTTCCATCGAGTTGAGCCCGACATTGCGCAGCAGGGCGCGCGCATGGAAGATCAGCACCTTTTCCGAGGTCACGTAGGAGGAAAAGACGATGGCCAGCACCGCCACGAGCTGTAGCCCGGCAAGCCCCAGAAAGAGCGGCAATCCCAATGACTTCTTCACGTCGACCCCCGGGGTAGCATGTTCTTCGGCCAGTCGCGGCCAGGGCCGCGAACCGGTTCGATCAGGCGGGCCGGCCCCCCTATCTGCCATTCGCGGCCCCCCGGAGACCATAGGCAAATCTACCTAGGCAATGATACGCATTTTGCCCTGGCGCGACTCGGGATAGGGTTGAAACATCGTCGACGATTGCCCCTGAACGGCCAACATCCCCAATCTGGTCGTGGCAAAAAGAGTGGAGCAGAGCTTTCGGGCCCGCAACACCTCGGTTACCGGCACTCGGGAAGTCCCGCCCGAGTGCCGGTTTTACCATGCCTGCATGTCAGGAAATGGGGGCAGTTTCACCAGTATCGCGTCATGCGCAGGGTCCTTCGGGGCCCTTTTTCGTGTTTCGGGCAGGCGGATCGGGGCGGTCTGTGCGGGCACGCTGAAAGGGCAAGGTTGATAGGGGGGCGAGCTGCCCCGGGCGATGCACCCGTGGTGGGCGGGGCGGATGGATATTTGGGGCCAGAAAATGGGAGGAGCGCGGCGCGCCGGGGGCGGCGGACCGGGATTCGGGTTCGGGTGGCGAGAGCGCGCGGGCCAGGTCTTGTCACGGCGTCTTGCCACGGCGTCTTGTCATGAGGGGCCACGGCGGCCATCATCCAGCCATTCTACGGCCCCTTTGCACGGCCCCAATGACTTCACCGCGCAGTTTCCTGCGAAAGCCCCGCATTCATCCGGGGCTTCCCCGAATATTGAACCCGGTAATTGAACCAAGTGATTTAACCAGGAGATCATGAATGACCCAGAGGAGCCCCGCGATCGCGCCCGGCATGAAGTTCATCGTCATGGATACGATCAGGAACACCAGGAAGAACGGCCTGGCCGCCGGCAAGGACTGCTTCATCCGCTATGTCGATGGGGCCTTCATCTCGATCTACTTCACCCAGATTGGCCAGATGGATCTGAAGGTGCCGCGCGCGCTCTTCGGGACCAACTTCCAGGCGGATCCTTACAGCCCGAAGATGACGAATTACGTGCTGAAGGAGCATGCCC
Organism: Pseudooceanicola sp. NS-SX8; assembly: GCF_057380755.1. Taxonomy (NCBI): domain Bacteria; kingdom Pseudomonadati; phylum Pseudomonadota; class Alphaproteobacteria; order Rhodobacterales; family Paracoccaceae; genus Pseudooceanicola; species Pseudooceanicola sp. NS-SX8. The sequence continues at coordinate 3,700,655 of NZ_CM170819.1, forward strand.
AGGCGGAGTACAAGTAGGGCGGGATTTATCCCGCCATCCCCCAAGCCATAGCCCGCGCCAGCCCTTACGCCTGCCCCTGCACCACCGCCTGCCAGAGGCGGATCGCCTGCACGGTTTCGGCCACGTCGTGGACGCGGACCATCTGCACCCCCTGGGCGATGCCCGCCAGGGCCACGGCGATGGAGCCGGGCGCGCGGTCCCGGGCCTCTGCCGCGCCGCCGATGGATCCGATGAAACGCTTGCGCGAGACACCCAGCAGGATAGGGCAGCCGTGGCCGTGGAAGAGCGACAGCCGGTTGAGCAGTTCGACGTTGTGCTGCGCGGTCTTGGCAAAGCCGATGCCGGGATCGGCTAGGATGCGGGCGCGCGGGATACCAGCCGCCTCGACCGCGGCGATGCGCGCCTCCAGCTCGTCGTAGACGTCCAGCAGCACGTCGTCGTAGTGCGGATCGAGGTGCATGTCGGCGGGGGCCTTGCGCATGTGCATGACGCAGACCGGCAGGCCGAAAGTGGCGGCGACATCGGCCAGCGCCGGGTCATGGGCAAAACCCGAGACATCGTTGATCAGCCCTGCGCCCGCTTCGGCCGCGGCGCGGCCCACCGGCGCCTTGCGGGTGTCGATGGAGATCGGCAGGCCGAGGGCGGCCATGGCGCGGATCACCGGGGCAGTGCGGTCGATCTCTTCGGGCACGGGCACATCGGCGGCGCCGGGGCGGGTGGATTCGCCGCCCACGTCGATCATGTCGGCGCCGGCCTCGGCCATGGCGCGGGCATGGGCGAGCGCCGCTTCGGGCGCATCGTGGCGGCCCCCGTCGGAGAAGCTGTCGGGGGTGGTGTTGAGGATGCCCATGACCGTGGGCCGGTCCATCGGCAGCCCCGCCAGCGCGGGCCGGGGGCGGCAGAGGCGGCGCTGCCAGTCCTCCGGCAGGTCGGCGGCCGGGGCGTAGCGGGGGGGTGTGCCGCGTTCCAGCACCTCCACCCGATCGAACCAGAGCGGGCCGCCGGCCAGCGGCAGGGCGCCTTCGGGGCGGGGGCCGGATTGCGGCACGGGACGGTAGTAGAGGGTCATCGGATCACTCCGGCAGTGGGGGCAGCGGCAGCGGATGGGTGATGTCGCAGGCGGTGATGCGCAGGACACCCGTGGCGGCGGGCGCGGGCGCGCCGAGGAGCAGCAGGTCGGAGGCCGACATCTGTTCGGCAAACCACAGCGCCAGACCGGTGCCGTCGCCCACGGCATCGGGCCGGTCGCCCACGGCATCCAGCACGATCTTCGACGGCGCCCAGAGGGAGACCTGGCCGTGCTTCATCGCCCAGTCGAGCTCGGTCCGGGTGTTGACGACGACGCAGCGGCGGTCGCGGGCGGCCAGCACCCAGGCGGCCTGTTCGATGGCCAGCAGGTCGATCCGCCGCTGGGTCTGTGGCAGGGCGGTGACGGGACGTTCCCAGAGGCCCGGACCGCAGGTGAGGATCACCGGGCGCCCGGTCCCTTCGAGCTGGTCCAGCCAGGCCGGCAGCAGGTCGGAGCGCGTGGCGGGTTCGGACAGGAAGACCACCAGCGGATGCGGCGTGGCGGAGGCCGGATCGCGCAGCGGGCGGGCGGCGGCACCGTCTTCGCCCTTGGCGCGGACGATCTCCACCCCGAGCGCGCCGGGGCCGCGATCCAGCTTCTCGATCCGGGTGAAGACCTTCAGCGCCAGCGGTTCGGCCAGGATGCGCAGGGACACGCGCTCGGCCAGGGTTTCCAGCAGGTTCAGCCGTTCGGCCGCCAGCTCCGCCGCGATCGCCTCGGTGATCGTGTCGTAGGAGAGGATGCGGTCGACGTCATCTTCGACCGGGTCGTCGTCGTGCCGCACCTCGACCACGATGTTGAAGCGCAGGCGCTGCACGCGGCCGCGTTCCTGCTGGAATGCGCCGATTTCCACCTCCGTGAGGTAGTCGCGCAGGGAAATGCGGTCGGCAGGCGTGTCGCCGGACAGGGCGACGGAACGGGCCAGCGGATGGCCGAATGCCTGGGTGATCTGATCGGACATGGGGCCCCCGGGGTAATCGTGTCGCCTTCATGTCAGAGACTGCAGGGAAAGGCAAAGCAACGCCCCGCGGAAAGCGGCGCATCGGTCGACCCATGCGGCACCCGTTCGATCAGCGCGCGCGGCCCCTGTGGTTTCAACCCGCCGGAAATACTCCGGGGGAGGCTCCGGTACGGAGACGGGGGCAGAGCCCCTGCCCGGCTGGCCCCTGCGCCCGTGGCGGACGGGGCAAGTGAGTATTTGGGGCGGGTTGAAGACAGGGAGCAGCGCGTGGGAGGCGCCGGGGCACGGGGGACCGTGCGTGGCAGGTGCCCCCTTGCGAAAGTCCTGCGCGGAAGGGCCGGATGCGGGGCTGTTTGGCGAGCCGTGAGCCGGGCGCCGGGATCGCAGGCGGAAAGGGCTGGCGTCGGGGACGGGCTTCGCGCTGGATCTTCCGAGGCTGCGGCCAGGCGGCCGCAGGCGGGATCAGTTCTGCGTCAGGCGGGTCGGCATGCGGTAGAACTGGTGCACGCCGATGGTCGCCGTGCGGTCGAACTTGCGCGACCATTTCGGCGAGACGTGGAGGGTGTGGTAGAAGGTGGCGCCATCGGTCAGGGGACGCGGCGCGTCATCCTTGAGCATGATCGCCGCGATCTTGGCCACGCGCGCATAGGCGGAGGGTTCGTGGATCGCCTCGGTCCGGCCATCGCAGGTATAGGTGAACTGGCAGGCGAACTTGCGCCCGGTGCCCTGGTGCACCACGCCGCAGACGGTGCCCGGGAAGCTGGGGCTGTCGACGCGGTTCAGGATCACCTCTGCCACGGCGAACTGACCCTTCACGCTTTCCCCGCGTGCTTCGAAGTAGAGCGCTTCGGCCAGGCACTGGAACTGGTCGCCCCCGGCGCCCGCCGGCTGTTTGGCCAGCCATTCGCGGGAATATTCCACACCTGCCGCCACCGGTTTTGCCGGACGCTTGAGGAAGGCGGCAAGACGCCCCCCGGGAACCGACTTCAGCCCCTGTGCCTCTGCCTCCATCGCGTCCGCCATGGGGTTTGCCCGCGCGGAGGTACCGGCCCCGAAGGCCAGGAGAACTGCAACGGCAGCAAGGGTCAGAGAGGTCGCAATGCGCATCGGGTATACCTTTTGTGGCACGCCCGCAGGCGCCGCAAGGCCGGTTCCGTAACGAAAAGCTGAGGAACCGTCCAGTCCGTAGCGAATTGAACCCGAAAACCTTACCGTGACCTTGCGTGCGAGCCATGTCGCCCGGTCATGACAACCCCCTGTAATCAGGAGGTTTTGAAGGCCCGTGCCGGCAGGGTCGGCCGGATGCGCAATTGTGCCGCAGCCAGCCGTGCAACCGGCACACGAAACGGCGAACAGGACACGTAGTCGAAGCCGGCGTCGCGACAGAAGGCAATTGATTCGGCGTTACCGCCGTGTTCACCACAGATCGACAGGATGAGGTCCGGGCGGGCAGCACGCCCCCGTTCTGCCCCGATCATGAGCAGTTCGCCCACGCCTTCGGTGTCCAGGGTGTGGAAAGGATCCTCCCGGAACACTCCCTGCTTGACATAGTCGGACATGAACTTCCCGGCGTCGTCGCGCGACAGGCCGTAGGTCATCTGCGTCAGGTCGTTGGTGCCGAAGGAGAGGAAGGCGGCGTGGGGCGCGATCTCGCCCGCCTTGAGCGCGGCGCGGGGCGTTTCGACCATGACGCCGAGCCGGTAGGTGAAGGTCTTGCCGGTCTCGTTGCGCACCGCCGCCGCCACGGCGTCGATGCGGGTGCGGACCATTTCGACCTCGCGCTTGGCGGAAACGAGGGGGATCATGATCTCGGGCACCACGGGGGCGCCTTCGCGGGAAGCCTCTATCGTCGCCTCGAAGATGGCGCGGGCCTGCATCTCGTAGATTTCGGGGATGGTGATGCCGAGGCGCACCCCGCGCATGCCGAGCATGGGGTTGTATTCGCTGAGCGATTCCACCCGGCGGGTGACATCGGACAGCGGCAGGGAGAGCGCTTCGGCCAGTTCGCGCAGGCCTGCCCGGTCAGAGGGCAGGAATTCGTGCAGCGGCGGGTCGAAGAGGCGGATGCAGACCGGCTTGCCCTGCATGATGCGGAAGAGCTCGATGAAGTCGGCGCGCTGCATGGGCAGCAGCCGGTCGAGCGCGGTGCGGCGGTCGGCGGGGGCGTCGGCGAAGATCATTTCGCGCATCACCGTCAGGCGACCGGGATCGAAGAACATGTGTTCGGTGCGGCAGAGGCCGATGCCTTCGGCGTCGAAGCGGCGGGCGACCTCCGCATCGGCGGGGGTGTCGGCATTGGCGCGGATGCCGATGTCGCAATATTCATGCGCCCAGGTCATCATCGCCTGGAAGGCATCGTCGCGGGCGCTCTCGATCAGCGGCGCCTCTCCGGCCAGGATGGTGCCGTTGGTGCCGTCCACCGTCACCACGTCGCCCGCGCGCAGGGTGCGGCCGTCGGAGGTCTTCAGCCGTTCGGCCTTCATGTCGAAGGCGAGGCCCGAGCAGGAGACGACGCAGGGCAGGCCCAGGCCGCGGCCGATGACGGCGGCGTGGGAGGTGATCCCGCCGCGTTCGGTCATCACGGCGGCGGCGGCATGCATGCCGCGGATGTCCTCGGGCCCGGTTTCGCGGCGCACCAGGATCGTCGCCTCGCCCCGCGCCTTGGCGGCCTGGGCGGCGGCGGCGGAGAAGACGAGCTTGCCTGTGGCCGCCCCCGGGGAGGCGGCGATGCCGGAGCCCAGCACGTCGCGTTCCGCCTTGGGATCGACCTGCTGGTGCAGCATTTCGTTGAGCGCGCGGCTGTCGACCCGGCAGAGCGCCTCGTCCCGGGGGATCACGCCGTCTTCGGCCAGGGCCACGGCGATGCGGACGGCCGCGCGGGAGGAGCGGGAGACGCGCAGGGCATCGAGGACATGGACATTGCCGTTCTCGATGGTGAATTCGGTCTGCATCTCCTCCCGCAGGCGGAAGCGCATGAGTTCGCAGTATTCCACCAGCCGGTCATAGGCCTCGGGCGCCAGTTCCTGCAGCGAGGGGCCGCGGTCGTCGCGGGCGAGGTAGAGGGCGGAGGAGCCTTCGCGCAGCGCCTCGCGGTGCTGCGACTGGGAGAGGTAGCGGCCGGTGATCCGTGGCAGGCCGGTGGTGGAGGAGACGAGTTGCATCACCCCCGAGCCGCATTCGCCGGACCGCCCGAGGCCGAGCGCCATTTCCTGCACCACCAGGCCCAGCCCGGCATCGGCGGGCGCGCCCTTGGCCTGGCGCAGCAGCCGCGCGGTGGTGCCGCGCCAGGCGCGGGCCATGGATTTCAGCACCGCCGCCAGTTGCACCCCGGCGTCCTGGGGAAACTCCTCCTCCGTCTCCTCGCGATAGGCGCGGAGCATTTCCGTCAGGGCCTGGGGGCCGGAGGCGGGCAGATCCTCGAACATGTCGGGATCGAGGCGTTCGACATGCACCGAGTAGGTGCGCACGAAGCTGCGGTAGAGGGCACAGGCGGCCTCTTCGCCGATCTGCTCGGCCAGGCGGGCGCGGGTGGCGTCGTTCATGCCGATGTTGAGCACGGCGGAGGGACCGCCCCAGTCCGGGTCCTCGGACGAGGGACGGACGCAGAGCAGGGGATTGTCGCCGAAGGGGCTGAGCAGGTCGGACATCGAGGGCAGGCGCCCTTCGGCGATGTCGTTCACGGCCTTGAAGGAGAGCGCGACGGTCTGGGGTACGGGCAGTTGCAGGCGCACGAGGCGCTGCAGGCACTTGGCCCGGCCGCCATGGGTCTGGGTCGCCACGGGCGCGGTTTCCGTGATGCGCGTGATATGCGGATTGTCGTCTTGCACCGCAGCCCCCCCCGATATGGTCCGGGCAGCATAGCGGCGGGGGGATTCGGGGCAAGGGGATTTCCGGGGTGGAATTGGGGGGATGGGGGTTGGGGGCGCTGCCCCCGTCGCCGTGCCGGCGCCTCCCCCGGAGTATTTCCGGCGGGTTGAAGATGGGGGGCGGTCCCCGGAAGGGCGGCCTGCTTTCGGGCTTCGCGGCTGCACGCTCTCCATGCAAAAGGAGGGCGCCCTGCCGGGACCGCCCTCCTCTCTTCAACCCGCGAAAAATACTCCCGCCGGAGGCATCGCGCGCGGCAGGCGTGCGACCATGGCGATCAGCCGTCGATCTGCGTGAGGTCCGCGACCTTGAGCACCGTCGTGCGGATGGTCGAGAGCAGGTTCAGCCGGTTGCGGCGGACGACATCGTTGTCGGTGTTGACCTGGACCGCCTCGAAGAAGGCGTCGATGGGCGCGCGCAGGGCTGCCAGCACTTCCATGGCGGTCGCGAAATCTTCGGCCGCGGTGGCGGTGTCGAGCTTCGGCCTGGCCGCTTCCAGCGCGTCGAAGAGCGCGGTTTCCTCGGGCGCCTCGGCGAACTTGGGATCGGCGCCGAATTCATAGGCCACGCCGTCCTTTTCCTCCGCCTGGGTGAGGATGTTGTTGGCGCGCTTGAAGCCCTGGACGAGGTTGGTGCCGTCTTCGGTCGCCAGCACAGCCTGCAGGGCGCGGGCGCGGGCCACCAGCGAGACGAGATCGTCGTTGCCGGGCATGGCGAGGCAGGCGTCGATGACGTCATGCCGGATGCCTTCGTCGCGCAGGTGCACCTTCAGCCGGTCGTGGAAGAAGGACAGCAGGTCGGCCGCGACCTCGGCCGAGAGGCCGTGGCAGGCGGTGAAGACCGGGGTCAGCGGCAGGGTGGTGCCATGGGTCAGCAGGATGCGGATCACGCCCAGTGCCGCGCGGCGCAGCGCGAAGGGGTCCTTGGAGCCGGTGGGCTTTTCGTCGATGGCCCAGAAACCCGTCAGCGTGTCCAGCTTGTCCGAGAGGGCCACGGTGGCGGAGACCGGTGCCGTCGGCACGTCATCGGTCGGGCCGAGCGGCGAGTAGTGATCCTGGCAGGCTGCCGCCACTTCGGGGGCGAACCCGGCGGCTTCGGCGTAGTAGCGGCCCATCAGGCCCTGAAGTTCGGGGAATTCGTAGACCATTTCCGACGACAGGTCGGCCTTGGCGATGCGGGCGGCTTCTGCCGCCAGGGCGGCATCGGCGCCCAGCGCGGGCGCGATGGTTTCGGCCAGCGAGGCGATACGGTCGATCCGTTCCGCCTGGCTGCCCAGCTTGGCGTGGAAAGTCACATGGGCCAGCTGGTCGCGCCAGGGCTGCATCTTTTCCTTCTGCGCGATGCGCAGGTCGTTTTCCCAGAAGAACTTGGCATCCGACAGCCGGGCCGAGAGCACCTTCTGGTTCCCCGCGAGGATGGTCGCGCCGTTGTCGGCGGTTTCGCGGTTGGCCACAGTGACGAAACGTTCGATGCGGCCCGTCTTCGGGTTCTTCACCGAGAAGAACTTCTGGTGCTCCTTCATCGAGGTCTGCAGGACCTCGGGCGGGAGGTGCAGGAAATCTGCGCCGATCTCGCCCATCAGCACGACGGGCCATTCGACGAGGCCTGCGACCTCGGCCAGCAGGCCGCGATCCTCAACCACTTCAAGGCCCAGGGCGAAGGCCTGGTTGGTGGCCTCGTGCCAGATGGCATCGGCGCGTTCGGCCGCATCGAGCAGGACGAAGCGGGATTTCAGCTGTGCCTGGTAGTCTTCGAAGCTGCGCACCTTCACCTGGCCGGGCGCCATGAAGCGGTGGCCTTCGGTGGTGTCGGAGGCCTGGATGCCGTCGATGTCGAGGGGCACCACGGAGGCGCCTTCCTCTGTCGTCAGGATGCAGAGGATGGAATGCAGCGGGCGCACCCAGCGCAGGGAGCCCGCGCCCCAGCGCATGGACTTGGGCCAGGGGAAGTTGCGGATGATCTTTTCGAGCTCTTCGGCCACGATATCGGCCGCCGGGCGGCCCGGCTTTTCGATCACGGCGTAGAAGACGCGGCCCTTCTTCTCTTCCCGTTCTTCCAGCTGGTCGCGGGTGAGCCCGGCGCCGCGCAGGAAGCCTTCGATCGCCTTTTCGGGCGCATCGACCCGGGGGCCCTTGCGCTCTTCCTTCAGGGTAGGGCTTTCGGCAAGCAGGTCGTGGATGGTCAGCGTCAGGCGGCGCGGCGTGTGGAAGGCGCCGGCGCCTGCGTAGGTCAGACCTGCCTCTACCAGCGCATCGGTCATGCGCTTTTTCAGGTCTTCCGCGGCACGGGCCTGCATCCGTGCGGGAATTTCCTCGGAAAAGAGTTCGATCAGGAGATCGGGCATGTCGGGTCCATCCGGTGCTTGGCGCGCCAGCCCACTGGCAGACGCGCAGGTTGCCGGGAGGGAATAGCGAAGGGGGACGGGGGCGTCCAGAGGGGGAAGGGCCCGAAGCGCCCGGGAGGAGCCTGCAGGGGCAGCTCGGGCACGGGGGGCGAGACACGGGCGATGCGGCAGGCAGCGGCATGGGCGCCGATCCGATCCGTTCCGATCCGGACCGCGCGCCCGATGGTGCGGAGGGGGTGGTTGGCAAGAGAGATGACGTTAGGTAAATTTATTTCGGAACCTTTCCGCCGATGGCGGGTTGGGTTCCTGCCGCATCTCTGCGCTGCGGCGTTAACGGAAACAACATAACAGGTTTCATGACCCTTGCCAGTGAACCCGGCTTCGGCAGCCGGAACATAAAGTCTCCCTCCCCCTCCCCTTCCCCCCGACATCTGCGCAATGCCATTCCACCGGCTGCCCGCCACGTGCGCGGCTGGCGCTATTTCGCGGGGCTGTTCGGCGGCGAACATATCGCGGCCACCGAATTCATCATCGGCGTGACCTTCGTGACCATGGGTGTCGGCACCCGGGAAGTTCTGCTGGGCCTTCTGATGGGCAATCTGATGGCCGTGCTGAGCTGGACCCTTGTCACCGCGCCGATCGCGGTGGAAACGCGGCGGTCGCTGTTTGCCTACCTCGAACAGATCGCCGGGCCCTACTTCAGCAAGATCTACAACCTGGCGATCCTGCTGTTCTACGGCTCGCTTGCGGCGGCGATGATCACCGTCTCGGCCTATGCGCTGCGCTTCGCGCTTGGCATCCCGGTGCAGCTGGAATGGTATCCGACCTCGGCCAGCTTCGTGCTGGTGACGCTGGTGCTGGCGGCCGTGGTGGTCGTGGTGGCCGCCAACGGGTTCGAGATGATGGCGAATTTCGCGACGATCTGCGCGCCCTGGATGCTGGCCTGCTTCATCTGCGGGGCGGCGGTGGCGCTGCCGGTGCTGGCGATCGGGGCGACCGGGTCCACGGGCTTTGGCGGCTGGGCCGGGTTCCTGGACGCGGCGGACCGGACGATCTGGACCGGGGTGACGCCTGCGGGCGATCCAGGCATTTCCGTCTGGGAGGTCGCGGCCTTTGCCTGGGCCAATGGCGCCATGGTGCACCTCGGCCTGATCGACATGGCGATCTTCCGCTTCGCACGGAAGAAGGCCTACGGGCTCTTCTCCGGCGTGGGGATGTTCCTTGGCCACTACGTGGGCTGGATCGCGGCCGGGCTGATGGGTGCGGGTGCCGCGCTGCTGGTGGGTGTGCCGCTGGCCGGGCTGGACAGTGCCGACGTGGCCTTCGCCACCCTGGGCTACGTGGGCGTGATCGTGGTGATCTGCGCCGGCTGGACCACGGCGAACGCCTGTCTCTACCGGGCGGGTCTGGCGGCGAGCACGCTGATGCCGTCGATGTCGCGCGGCAAGGTGACGGCCATCGTCGGCGTGATCATCGCCGTCGGCGCCTGCTTCCCCTTCGTGGCACGTTCGGTCATGCCGCTGACGGTCTATGGCGCCATGCTGCTGTCGCCGGTGGGCGCCATCGTCCTGGCGGAGCACTACCTGATGCCGAAGCTGGGGATGACCCGCTACTGGTCGCGCTACCACGGCCATAACGTGAACCCGGCAGCCCTGCTGACCTGGGGCATCGCCCTGGCCTTTGCCATCGCGAGCCATACCAGCGGCCTGATCAGCTTCTACGTGGTCTTCCTGCCGGAATACCTGCTGGCCTTCGCGCTTTATCCGGCGCTGGCCTGGGTGATGGGCGCGCAGAAGAACTGGCCCAAGCGGGAGGCCCAGCAGGCCGAACGCGAAGAGGCGCTGGAAGCCTTCGAGGAACGCCGGGAGGCCAAGGAAGCCGCCGCGCAGGAAGAAGCCGAGGAGGAAGACGATCCTTCGGCAGAACATACGGCGCGGCTGGCCAAGTGGCTTCTGGGCGGGGCGGCGGTGATGCTGTTCACCATGATCGCCATGGCGGTGCGCCTGGCCTGGCTGACCCCCACCGAGGAAACGCTGGTCGCCCTGCGCGAAAGCTTCCAGGTGATCGCGATGGCCTGCACCCTGTGCTACTTCGTGCTGGCGGTGCTGGCCATGCGGGTGACCGACGCCAACGAGGGCTGAGCCACACCGGGCAAACCCGAGATCTGGGGCAGAACGCCCCCGACAGAAACGAGAGACGGCGGACCCGGAAAGGTCCGCCGTCTTTCTTTTGGCGGTGGTCTTCTTTTGCCAGTGATCTTCTTTTGCCGGTGGTCCCGGTGCGGCGCTGCGTGCCCTGCCCGGCACCTCTTGCACCACAAAGGGCGCCCTGCCCCTTGGCCGGGTCGGACGGCGGGGCGGCAGGCTGCGGACCGGGGGATATCGCCGCCCGGTGTTCTGGTGCGTTCTGGTGGGTGAATTGGTGGCCCGAGGTTTCCGGCCCGTGCCCAGGGGCCAGCGCTTACTGGCGGGCGATGCCTTCGGGCGGGGGTGGGCAGCCTTCGGGGGCGGGGTGACCGTCGAAGACCTCTGCCCCGCAGGCGTTGATCTGGTGCCAGACCCAGCCGCGCCCGTCGCGGTCGATGGCGACCACGCGGTCGATGCCGTAGCGGATGTTCTTCACCGACAGGAAGGCCTGCGCCCGGCCGCTTTCAAGCTCTGCCCCGATTTCATCCGCGTCATAGCAACGGAACCAGCGCGGCCCTTCCAGCGGTTCGGCATCCGGATAGGGTTCGTAGGCGGACATGTCGGGGGTGGCTGCGGCGTTGAAGAAGCAGGCCCGGTAGCGGATGGGCGAACTGTCGGCGTCGATCGCCTCTATCCCCGTGGCGGGGAAGGAGGTTTCCATGCCCGCCGTGGTGGTGAGGGAGACGCTCGCCCCCTCTACCCGGTCGTAATAGGCATATTCCTGAAGATAGTAGATGGCCCCGCCCGCCACCACGGCGGTGAGCAGAAGCCCCACGATCAGGACGCGCGCCAGCATCCGCGTCAGGCCGCCGTTTCGGCGCTGTCGGCCGTCCAGCCGCCCGCTTCGGTCTGCACGAAGGCATCGGCGCATTGCTTGGCCAGCGCCCGGACACGACCGATGTAGGCCTGGCGTTCGGTGACGGAGATCACGCCGCGCGCATCCAGCAGGTTGAAGAGGTGGGACGCCTTGATGCACTGGTCATAGGCCGGGTGGGCCATGACGATGCGCTTGCCGGTCTTGGGATCGTCATGCGCCTGGCTCAGGATCGCCTCGCATTCGGCCTCTGCCTCTTCGAAGTGCTTCAGCAGCATTTCGGTATTGGCGACGTCGAAGTTCCAGCGGGAGTATTCCTGCTCGGTCTGACGGAAGACATCGCCGTAGGTCAGCGCGATCGGGGCCTGCGGATCGTTGAAGGGCATGTCCATCACGTGGTCGATGCCCAGCACGTACATGGCGAGCCGTTCCAGCCCGTAGGTCAGTTCGCCCGAGACGGGGTGGCAGTCGTGGCCGCCAACCTGCTGGAAGTAGGTGAACTGCGACACTTCCATGCCGTCGCACCAGACTTCCCAGCCCAGGCCCCAGGCGCCGAGCGTGGGGGATTCCCAGTCGTCCTCGACGAAGCGGATGTCGTGCAGCTCCATGTCGATGCCGATGGCTTCGAGGGAGCCGAGGTAGAGGTCCTGCAGGTTCGGCGGGCTGGGTTTGATCAGCACCTGGTACTGGTAGTAGTGCTGCAGGCGGTTGGGGTTTTCGCCGTAGCGGCCATCCGTCGGGCGGCGCGAGGGCTGCACGTAGGCGGCGGCCCAGGGCTTGGACCCGAGGGAGCGCAGGGTGGTGGCCGGGTGGAAGGTGCCCGCCCCCACTTCCATGTCGTAGGGCTGCATCATGGCGCAGCCCTTGGACGTCCAGTAGGTCTGCAGGCGCAGGATGATCTCCTGGAAGGAGCGGGGTTTCTCGATGCGGGTCGCGGACATGTCCATCCCTTTCGCGGCAACGGCAATGGCGCGCCCGGAGCGGCACGCGCAGGTCAGGGGACTGATTACGGGCGGCGACCCGCAGGGTCAATGGTGTGTCACCACCGCGCCCTGCCCGCGCGGCGCCGGGGCCCGGGTTCGGGGTCGGGTTCGGGAGGGGCGGTGCCGGACGGGGCGCAAGCAACTGCGGGTTGCGCGGGTGTCGGCCCGGGCGTGCCGGAACGGCCGGTTCACTTGTCCGGGGGCAACAGTTTGGCCTGCTGGCACGGGCGCCGCCCTCAAACCCCTTGCGGACGGGGGGGCCGCAGGCGGTAGAAGGGGCCTGAGACCCTTTCCCGAGAGGCCATTACATGTCCCGTTTCCTGTTCGCGCCGCTGCTTGCGCTTGTTCTTCTGCTTGCCGCGCCGCCCCTGCCCGTCAGCGCCCAGACCTCGGGGCAGACCTCGGGGCAGGTCTACGTGCAGATCGAATCCCAGCCGAGCCAGCCGCAGATGCAGGAGTCGATCAGCTATTACCAGGGCTACCTGTCCGACGTGAACGGCTTCTCCCTTGGCAACGGGTACTACGCCATCGCGCTTGGACCCTATTCGCGTGCCGATGCGGGCGAGGTTCTGCGGGTGCTGCGATCCGAGGGGCGGATCCCGCCGGACAGCTACATCGCCTATCCCAACTGGTTCGCCGAGCAGGTCTATCCGGCCGCCGGCGCCACCCCGGCGCCCGAGGGCGCGCAGGGCGACGACCTGGCACAGGATGATGCCGCGGGGCAAACTGCGGCGGATGAGGCCGAGAGCGGCCTGGCGGCGGCCCTGGGCGCGGGCCTGCCGGACGAGACCCCGGCGGAGGCACGGCGCAGCGAATCCCTGCTGAACCGGGCGGAACGGGACCAGCTGCAGATCGCGCTGCAGTGGGCGGGCTTTTACAACGGCGCCATCGACGGCGCCTTTGGCCGCGGCACCCGCAATTCCATGGCCAGCTGGCAGCAGGCCAACGGCTATGACGTGACGGGCATCCTGACCACGGCGCAGCGCGCTGCCCTGCTGGGACAGTACAATGCCGTGCTGGACGGGCTGGGCCTGGCCTCCAAGACCGATACCAGCGCGGGCATCCGCATGGACATGCCGCTTGGCGCCGTGGCCTTCGACCGCTACCAGGCGCCCTTCGCCTTCTACGCCGCCACCGGCGAGCTGGACGCGCAGGTGATCCTGATCAGCCAGGCGGGCGACCAGGACACGCTTTACGGCCTCTACGACATCCTGCAGACCCTGGCGATCATCCCCGAGGATGGCCCGCGCCAGCGTGGCAGCGCCAGCTTCGAGATCGAGGGCCGCAGTTCCCGCGTCGTCAGCCATGCCGAGGCCAGCCTGCAGGACGGGCAGATCAAGGGCTTCATCCTGACCTGGCCCGCCGGCGACGAGGAGCGGCGCACGCGGCTGCTGGAAGCCATGCAGGCGAGCTTTACCCGCGTGGCCGGTGTCCTGCCGCATGACGCGGGCGCGGCCCAGGGCCAGAGCGTGGACCTGATTTCCGGCCTGGAGGTGCGCAAGCCCGTCCGGGGCCGCTCCGGCGTCTATGTCAGTGACCGGGGGGCCGTGCTGACGCTGGCCTCCGCCGTGGAAAGCTGCGGTCGGGTGACCATCGGCAACGGCGCGCAGGACGGCGTGGAGGCGACGGTCACGGCCAGCGATCCGGCCAGCGGCCTGGCCCTGCTGACCCCCTCGGTCGCCACGGTGCCCATGTCGGTGGCCCGTCTGGCCATGGCCAGCCCGCGCATCGGGTCGGAAGTCGCGGTCGCAGGGTTCAGCTACGAAGGCCTGCTGGGGGCGCCCAGCGTGACCTGGGGCAGCCTTGCCGACGTGCGCGGCCTGGACGGCCAGGACGACGTGACCCGGCTGGACATGAAGACGCTGGCAGGCGACGCGGGCGGCCCGGTCTTCGACCGCAGCGGTGCGCTGATCGGTCTGGCGGCGGATCCCGACGCGGGCGAGCGCCGCCTGCCCGAGGGCGTCAGCTTTGCCGTGCCCGCGCTGACCCTGGCGGACATGATGAGCGCCAACGGCCTGTCCCCCACCGGCGCCACCGGCGCGCCGGAGATGACCCCCGAGGCCCTGACCCGCATGGCCGAAGAGGTCACGGTGCTGGTGGAGTGCTGGGAGTAGCACCCGGATCTCACCGGGGCCGGATGCAATCCCGGCCGGCCCCTGCCCGGCAGCAACCCTGCGCCTGACAGGCCAGATCGAGAAACAGGCCAGATTGAGAACAAGGCAAAAGCGCCCCTTTCGGGGCGCTTTTTCATGCCGTGCGTTTCCGTGCGGTGAACGCGACCGGCGCGATACCGATCTCTACCCCCAACTCTGCCCCCAACTCTGGCCCGACCTGCGCGAGGCTCTTGTCGTGGCGGACCATGAGGATGGCGGGGTTGGCGATGCCCTCCTGCGCGATGGTCTCCGCCAGGGTGGCCAGCTCCGCCTCGGCCCGGCGTTCGCGGGGCGTGGAGGCGTTGGAGACGATCTCCACCCGGGCCCGGGGCGGCACGCCCGCCGCGATCAGGCCCGAGGCGATTTCGCCCGCGCGGGCGACGCCCATGTAGATGCAGAGCGTGGTGCCGGGCCGGGCGAGGCCGGTCCAGTCGGGCGCCGGATCGCCGGGGCGGCAGGTGCCGGTGACGAAGACGCAGGCATCGCTTTGCCCGCGTTCGGTCAGCGGACGGGTCAGCGCGGCGGCCGCGGCGGAGGCGGCGGTGACGCCCGGCACGATTTCAACCGGGATGCCTTCGGCCCGGGCGGCGTCGATTTCCTCTGTCGCGCGACCGAAGACCGAAGGGTCGCCGGACTTGAGCCGCACCACGCGGCGGCCCTTCTTCGCCTCGGCCACGATGACGGCGTCGATGCGATCCTGTGGCCAGGCGCAGGCGCCGACCTCCTTGCCGACGAAAACGCGATCGGCGTCGCGGCGGGCCAGTTCGAGGATGTCGGGATCAACGAGGCGGTCGTAGAAGATCACGTCGGCCTCCTGCAGGTGGCGGACGGCGCGGAGGGTCAGCAAGTCGCGGGCGCCGGGGCCTGCGCCGACCAGCGCGATGCGACCGCCACCTGCGGGCGCCTGCCCTGCGGCGATGGCAGTTTTCAGCATGTCGGCGGCGGCATGTTCATCGCCCGCACGGTGTTTCGCGAAGGCGGGGCCGGTATAGACCCATTCCCAGAAGCGGCGGCGCGCATCGGGGGCGATCCTTTCGGCCACGGCATCGCGCAGGCGGCCCGCGAGGGCGGCGAAGCTGCCCAGGCGGGGATGCAGCATCACCTCGATCTCCGTCTTGATGGAGCGGCCAAGGACGGGCGCGGTGCCTTCGGTGCCGATGGCCACGACGACCGGGTCGCGGTCGACGATGGAGGGGGTCCAGGCGTCGCAGTGTTCGGGCCGGTCGACCACGTTGACCACGGCGCCGGCGGCGCGGGCGTGGCGGGCCAGCATCAGTTCCTCGTCCTCGTCGCCGGTGGCGATGAAGGCCAGGACACAGTTGTCGAAGGTGCCGGCGCTGGCGGCGGGCTGATGCAGCGCGCGCCCCGACGCCACGAGGCCCGCCAGTTCTGGATCGAGCTCGGGGGCGACCAGCAGGATCTCTGCCTCTGTCTTCAGGACAAGGCGGGCCTTGCGGGCGGCTTCGGCCCCGCCACCGCAGATCACCACGCGGCGGCCGGACATCTTCAGGAACATGGGGAAGCTTTTCATCTGCTCACTCCGATCGAAACGCGAAAAAGGTCGCTGCCGGGCGCGTGAGGCGCGCCGGGGAAGCAACCCTGCCAGGGATCCCAATCGTCGGGAGGAGAGCGGCGCCGTTGCCGCTATGGGGGAACTATGGCGCAGGTGGCGGATTCGGGCAAGTTTTACTTGTCGCCGCGGTTTTCCCCTGCGCCGCCCCATCCCCCCTTCGGCGGCCGGGGCGCGAGGCTCGTAGGGCGGGGTTCACCCCGCCTTTGGCGGACGGAAGCACAACACCCGTAGGGCGGGGTTCACCCCGCCGTCGGCGAACGCAAGCGCAACACCCGTAGGGCGGGAGCCATCCCGCCTTTGGCCGCCGTCGGCCGCCCGAGGCGGGGTGAACCCCGCCCTACCCGCGCCAGAAGCGCAGGGTGAGCATGGCGTAGACCACCATCAGCTCCAGCCGCCCGCAAAGCATGCCGATGATCAGCACCCATTTCGCGGTGTCGTTGAGCGGGCCGAAGTTGCCCGCCGGCCCGATGATGGGCCCCAGTCCCGGGCCGATGTTGGCCAGCGCCGTGGCCGCCCCCGAGAGCGAGGTGATGAAGTCGAGCCCGGTCAGCGCCAGCGCCACCGAGAAGACCCCAACGGAGACGGTGAAGAAGACGAAGAAGGACATGACGGAGGCCAGCACGTCCTCGTCCAGGCGCTTGCCGTCGTAGCGCAGGGAGAACACCCCGTGGGGGGAGTGGATGCGGCGGATCTGCGCCTTGATGGAGGCGATCAGGATCTGGTAGCGGAAGATTTTCACCGAGCAGGCCGTGGAGCCGGCGCAGCCGCCGATCAGGCCGATGAAGAAGAACAGCGTGATCAGGAACGGCCCCCACTGCATGTAATCGACCGAGGCATAGCCGGTGCCCGAGATGATCGAGACGATGTTGAAGAGGCTTTCGCGGAAGGCCTGTTCCCAGTGGTGGGGGAAGATCGACAGGAGCACCCCGGAGGAGACCAGCACCAGCGTCAGGATCGTATAGATGAAGCCGCGCACCTGGCTGTCGCGGAACAGCGCGATGCGGTTGCCGTTGAGCATCTGCACGTAGCGCACGAAGGGCAGCGCGGCGGCGATCATGTAGAAGGAGGCGGCGTATTCCATCGGCCCCTGGAAGGCGCCGAAGCTGGCATCCGAGGTGGAAAAGCCCCCGGTGGAGAGCGTGGTCAGCGCATGGACCGTCGCGTTGTAGGGATCCATCCCCAGCAGCAGGTAGGTGATCATGCAGGCCACCGTCAGCCCGACGTAGATGACCGAGATCTGCCCCGCGATGGCGGAGGCCTTGGGCAGGATCTTCCCCATCGTCTCGAAGGCTTCGGAGCGGAAGACCTGCATGCCGCCGACGCGCAGTTCGGGCAGGAAGACCATGGCCACGACGATGATGCCGATACCGCCCAGCCATTGCAGGATCCCGCGCCATAGGTTCAGCCCGCGCGGCAGGTCCTGCAGGTTGGTGAAGACCGTCGATCCGGTGGTGGTCATGCCCGACATCGCCTCGAAATAGGCGTCGGTGAAGGAGGCTTCGGTCGCGCCCAGCATGAAGGGCAGCGCGCCAAAGAGCGGCAGCATGGCCCAGAGCCCGGTCGTCAGGATGAAGGTCTGCTGCAGGGTCAGCCCTTCGCGGGCGCCGTTCTGGCAGGCCAGGCAGGTCAGCCCGCCGATGGTGAAGCTGACCAGGAAGCTTTCGAAGAAGACCGGCCAGTGCCCGTTGCCATCGGCAAGGTCCACCGCCATGGGCACCAGCATGGTGACCGCCAGAACCGTGACCAGCATGCCGACGACATAGCCCACGGGGCGGAAGTCGATCAGCGTCAGGCTTTGCCCCCGGGGCAGATCCCAGTTGCGCATCAGGCGGGCACGGCCAGGCCGCCGATCTCGGCCAGCAGGTCGAGGATGCGGGGCAGGCCTTCACCGGTCTTGAGGTTGGTGAAGACGAAGGGCCGCGCGCCGCGCTGCGCCTTCGCATCGCGTTCCATCACCGACAGGTCGGCGCCGACGTAGGGCGCGAGGTCGGTCTTGTTGATCACAAGGATGTCGGAGCGGGTGACGGCGGGGCCACCCTTGCGGGGGATCTCCTCCCCCCCGGCGACGTCGATCACGTAGATCGTCACATCCGCCAGTTCGGGGGAGAAGGTGGCCGAGAGGTTGTCGCCGCCCGATTCGATGAAGACGGCGTCGAGATCGGGGAAGGCCTTCGTCAGATCGTCGATGGCGGCGAGGTTGATCGAGGCATCCTCGCGGATCGCGGTATGGGGGCAGCCGCCGGTTTCCACGCCGCGGATGCGGTCGGAGGTCAGCGCCTGCATGCGCACCAGCGCCTCGGCATCTTCCTGGGTGTAGATGTCATTGGTGACCACGGCGATGGAGAGGTGATCGCGCAGAGCCCGGCACAGGGACGCCGTGAGCGAGGTCTTTCCGGCGCCGACCGGGCCGCCGAGGCCGATCCGGAGCGGGCCGTGGGGGGAGCTGGTCATGGGGTCACCTCTTTCTTGGTCTTCCCGCGAATGATCTTCCGGGGTGTCAACTTCCGGGGCGCGGTCGTCAGGAGCGGAACAGGCGGGTCGTCAGGACTTCCTGCCGCATCGCCGCAATGTCGGACATTACAGCAGAAGACCCCAGCGCGTCGAGGTCACCCGGTGCCGCCTGCACCGCCAGCGCCTCCAGCCGGGGTTCGAGCGCTGAAAGCAGGCGCTGGCCGTCGGTCTGACCCAGCGGCACCAGCCGGATCGCGGCGGAGGTCAGGTTGGAGGCGAAGGCCAGCAGGAAGAGCCGGAGCGTCATGTCGAGGGGCAGCGACAGGAGCCGCGCCGCCCGGCCAAGCGCCACCGGATAGGGCGCGGGGGCCAGGTCGATGCCCTGCACCGCCGCCGTCGTGCGCGCGAAGGCGGCGCCCTGTGCCTCTGTCTCCAGCCGGCGGCCCGAGGAGGGGGCGAGCGCGGAGGCCAGCTCCGCAAGCTCCGCCACGGCCGGGGCGTCGGGGGCCCGCCATGCGGCGGCCAGCAGGATGGCATCATTGCGCCCTGCCCCATGCTCCATCACGCCGGTGATCCAGCGCACGGCAGAGGGCGTG
The DNA here is from genome assembly GCF_057380755.1 of Pseudooceanicola sp. NS-SX8. Lineage (NCBI taxonomy): Bacteria > Pseudomonadati > Pseudomonadota > Alphaproteobacteria > Rhodobacterales > Paracoccaceae > Pseudooceanicola > Pseudooceanicola sp. NS-SX8. The sequence goes on from NZ_CM170819.1 coordinate 3,719,649, forward strand.
TCGGTCACCTGCCCCTCGGCCACGGCGGCCTCTATCCCGTGGGAATAGGCGAAGGCACCCACCGGATAGGAGGGCGAGAGCCAGCGATGCAGGATCATCGCCGGGTCGCGCGGGGCGTCGGGGCCGGTTTCGAGGCCGGTTTCGGGGCCAGTTTCGGGGCCAGTTTCAGAGGGTGTCACGCGGGCCTCAGTGGTCGCGGTCATCGTCACCGAAGGGGCCGTGGCCCTTCTGCCGGGGCTGGCCTTCGTCATCCACGCCTTCGGTCAGGGCGCCGAAATCATCGTGGGAGGAATGGTGATGGGTGTGCCCGTGATCATGCCCCCGCCGGTGGGTCAGCGCATGGCGCGCCGCCTCGTCTTCGACCAGCGCATCGGCGTCATCGTGGGAGGAATGGTGGTGCAGGTGCCCGTGATCGTGCACGTGCCCATGATCATGCTCGTGATCGTGGTGCCCGTGATCATGATGATGGTGGTGATCATGCCCGTGATGGTCGTGGGAATGGTCATGCGAGTGACCATGCCCCGCCCCGTCGTGCAGCGTGGCGCCGTGTTCGTGGGAATGGGTGCGGCCATGGCCGTAGGCGCCGCCTTCGGGCAGGAAGGGCGCGGAGACGGAGGCGAAATCGGCGCCGAGGTGGCGCAGCATTTCGGCGATCACACGGTCGTCGCGGATCAGCAGCGCCTCTGCCGTGATCTGGCAGGGCGTGTGCCGGTTGCCGATATGCCAGGCGAGCCGCGGCAGATCGGGGCCGGTGATGCGGATAAGCGGTTCGGCAGCGGCACGGATACCCACCAGCCGGCCATCTTCCAGCTGCAGGGCATCGCCGTCATCGAGCGACAGGGTCTGGGCCAGATCGGCGAGGACACGTTCCCCGCCATCGGTCACCAGCCCCTTGCGGCGCAGGAAACGCTCTTCGTAGTCGAGCGTGACCCAGTCGGCGAAACGGGATGCGTCCGTTTCGGCGGATCTCAGGGCTGTCAGAGCTCTCATAACCGGGGCGCGATCAGACATGACGCGCCTCCTTCACTGGGAAACATTCCCCGACAGCTGCCCGTCCGGGCCGGTACGCGGATGCGGCGCCGGCCGGAGGGAGGGCAATCAGACGTAGAAGAGGTCGCGGAAGACGTAGGCCGGGATCTCGTCGCGGGTGATGCCCAGCTTGGAGAGTTCGGCATCCGACTTGGCGTTCAGCGCCGCGATCTGGTCGGAGCGGGTGCGGCGTTCCATGTAGGCGGCCATTGCATTTACGAAGCTGTCGGCGATCGCGGACAGTTTGCCGGAGAAGCCGGTGGAAGCGGGAATGTGGCTGGAAACGGTAGCCATGGGAGACCTCGTTATGTTCGGTGATGTGCTTTGCTTGACACCGACAATAAGTCAGTTCCTGCGCCCTTACCAATTTCAATCCGGAAGGACTGCCATGCGCATGCCGCAACGCAGAAAGCCTTGTTTTTAAGGCTCGCGCAGACCCCATTTGCGCCAGGCGCATAGCTCCGATCACGGGATTGCTGCGACGCAGCGGTGCCGTCAGGGCCAAAGTACCTTTGAAACAAGGCCCGGGCCGCGGCGCGGTTGTTTTCGGGATCACAAGACTTTTCAAGGATCGCCCCTCAGTTGCCCCATTCCGCCAGAAGGTCGGGGTATGTTGTCATCTTTTCGGTGAAATCCGACTCGTCTTCCGGCGCAAGGGTACGCCGGACGTCGGGAAAGGCCACGCCAAGGACGGGGATGTAGAGCATCTCCAGCCTCTGGGTGCCGAAGGTCCCGCTCTCGGTCGAGATGTCGTAGGGCAGCACGACGTAGTCGCAGCCCCCTATGGTGCGGTCCTCGTCCTCTCCGAAGGTGTAGGTCTGCACCTCCTCCACGGTGTCGTCGCCACGCGCGAGCACCGCGTCGACCTGCCAGTTCACGCCGGGGGCGGGTTCGGGGAAGGCCGACTGCGGCACGGCGTAGTGATAGGAGACGGTCAGCAGCGGGTCGCTGGTGATCGCCGTGAGGGAGAGGGGGTAGACCCCCTTCAGCATCAGGAACTGCTTGGTCAGCCCGTAGTCCCCGAGCTCGTAGTAGGAGGCGAGGTAGGAGGTGGTGCCATAGGCCACGTTGATGCTTTCGCTGCCCTTGAGCGTATTGGCGTAGACGATCCCGTTGGAGATGTCGTCGGAGGTGGGGCAACGGGCCAGCGCCGAGACCGGCGCCAGCAGCAGGAAAGCGAGGAGAGGGCGCATCAGAAGAGGAAGTAGCGCTGCGCCATGGGCAGGACCTCTGCCGGTTCGCAGGTCAAAAGCTTCCCGTCGGCGCGGACCTCGTAGGTTTCGGGGTTCACCTCGACATGGGGCATGGCATCGTTGAGCTTCAGGTCCTTCTTGCCGATGTTGCGGGTGTTGAGGACCGCGATGGTTTCCTTGCCCAGCCCCAGGGTGTTGCGGATCCCTTCGGCCTGGGCGGCGGCGGAGACGAAGGTCACGGCGGAATTTTCCACGGCCTTGCCGAAGGCGCCGAACATCGGGCGGGAATAGACCGGCTGCGGCGTGGGGATGGAGGCGTTCGGGTCGCCCATCTGCGCCGCGACGATGGTGCCGCCGATCAGGACCATTTCCGGTTTCACGCCGAAGAAGGCGGGGTTCCAGAGCACGAGGTCGGCGCGCTTGCCTTCCTCGATGGAGCCGACCTGATGCGACAGCCCATGCGCGATGGCCGGGTTGATGGTGTACTTGGCGATGTAGCGGCGGACGCGGAAGTTGTCGTTGTCACCGGTTTCCTCGGCCAGCTGGCCGCGCTGCTTCTTCATCTTGTCGGCGGTCTGCCAGGTGCGGATCAGCACCTCTCCCACCCGGCCCATGGCCTGGCTGTCGGAGGCGATGATCGAAAACGCACCCATGTCGTGCAGAATGTCTTCGGCGGCGATGGTTTCGCGCCGGATGCGGCTTTCGGCGAAGGCGACGTCTTCGGGGATGGCCTTGTCCAGGTGGTGGCAGACCATCAGCATGTCGAGGTGTTCATCCACCGTGTTGCGCGTGAAGGGGCGCGTGGGGTTGGTGGAGGAAGGCAGCACATGCGCCTCGCCGCAGATCTTGATGATGTCGGGGGCGTGGCCGCCGCCCGCGCCTTCGGTGTGGAAGGCGTGGATGGTGCGGCCCTTCATGGCCTTCACCGTGTTTTCGACGAAGCCCGACTCGTTCAGCGTGTCGGTGTGGATCATCACCTGCACGTCCATGGCATCGGCCACCGAGAGGCAGCAGTCGATCGCGCCGGGGGTGGTGCCCCAGTCCTCGTGCAGCTTGAGGCAGGAGGCGCCGCCGCGCACCTGCTCTTCCAGCGCGGCGGGCAGGGAGGCGTTGCCCTTGCCTGCGAAGGCCAGGTTCATCGGGAAGGCATCCGCGGCCTGCAGCATGCGGGCCATGTGCCAGGGGCCGGGGGTGACGGTGGTGGCCAGCGTGCCATGGGCCGGGCCGGTGCCGCCGCCGATCATGGTGGTCAGGCCGGAATGCAGCGCATCTTCGATCTGCTGCGGGCAGATGAAGTGGATGTGGCTGTCGATGCCACCTGCGGTCAGGATGCGGCCCTCGCCCGCGATGGCCTCGGTCCCGGGGCCGACGATGATATCGACGCCGGGCTGGGTATCGGGGTTGCCCGCCTTGCCGATCTTGGCGATGCGGCCGTCCTTCAGGCCGACGTCGGCCTTGTAGACACCCGTCCAGTCGACGATCAGCGCATTGGTGATGACGGTGTCGACGGCCCCTTCCGCGCGCGTCGTCTGGGCCTGACCCATGCCGTCACGGATCACCTTGCCGCCGCCGAACTTCACCTCTTCGCCGTAACGCGGGCCATTGGCCGAGCTGCCCAGGGCGGCCCGTTCGGCGGTCAGGTCACGCTCGACCTCGATGATCAGGTCCGTGTCGGCAAGGCGGAGACGGTCGCCGGTCGTGGGGCCGAACATCGCGGCATAGTCGGCACGGGAGATCTGGGTGGGCATTCGTGGCTCCTGGAAGTGAAGTCGAGCGTTGGGGGCGGGCCCCGACGCTCAGTCGTCCTTGCGGTCGGGCATGGCCGGCGGCGTGGAGGGCTGGCGCGGGCGCTTGGCCTCTGCCTTTGATTCAGCGGGCTTTGTTTCAGCGGGCTTGGCTTCTGCGGCCTTTGCCTCGGCAGGCTTGGCTGCTGCGGGCTTGGCTGCTGCAGGCTGGGGCGCGGGGGCTGCCGCCGGTTCCGCCTTGGCGGCGGGCTTGGGCGCTTCGGCCTTGGCGGTGGCGCTGGCGGCCGGTTTTGCGGCAGGCTTGGGCGCGGCGCGGCGCGTCGGCGCCTTGCGCGCGGTGGTCTTGCGCGTCGTCGCGGGCTTGCGCGTGGCGGGCTTGGCCGCCGGCTTGGACGCGGGCGCGGCCTCTGCCTTGGTTGCAGGCTTCGTTTCGGGCTTGGCTTCCGCCTTGGCGGTAGCCGGTGCAGCGGCTCCTGCCGGTTTGGCGGCGGGCTTGGGCGCGGCAGGTTTGGGGGCGGCGGCCGGGGTCGCAGCGGGCTTGGGCGCCTCTGCCTTGGCCGCAGGTTTCGGCGCGGCTTTCGCGGCGGGCTTGGCTGCTGGCTTGGGGGCCGCTTTCGCGGCGGGTTTCGGGGCTGCCTTCGCTGCCGGTTTGGCGGCAGGCTTGGCTGCGGGGGCCGGATGCGGCGACACATCCGGCAAGGGGTCATCCAGCATCGCCTTCAGCATGGCCTGCCCGAAACGCATCTGCCATTCGGCGATACGGGCGGTGCCAACGACCATGCCCTGTACGAAGCTGGCCTGGCGGATCATCAGTTCGGTCGCATTCATCATGGGTCAGTCCCTTCTCTGCGTCCTGTTTCCTGGAGCTGCGGACAGGCGCCGCCCCGCGGCACCCCGCCCGCCATGATCCGGCGAGGCAGGGCCCCGCCGCCTTTGATGCACCGGGCGGCCTGCCGCCCGCCACGAAGAGGGCCCGTCAGAGCGCGCCCATGACCTTCTGGTTGAAGCCGTAGATCTTGCGTTCGCCGCCGATCGGGATCAGCTGCACTTCGCGCCGCTGGCCCGGTTCGAAGCGCACCGCCGTGCCCGCCGCGATGTCGAGCCGCAGGCCCATGGCCGCGGCGCGGTCGAAATCGAGCGCCTCGTTCGCTTCGGCGAAATGGTAATGGCTGCCGACCTGCACGGGACGGTCACCGGTGTTGGCCACCATCAGGGTGATCGCCTCTGCCCCTTCGTTGAGGGTCAGGGATCCGTCTGCCGGAAAGAGTTCCCCGGGGATCATCAGCGGCGTTCCCACGGCGCGGGCCGGGGTTTGTCCACGCGCACCGGGATCGGCTGCGGTTGTGCCTTGGGCCCCAGAAGGGCCAGGAGTTTGTCGAGAAAGCTCATGTGCTTGCACTCCTTCGTTCAGGTTCGCTTCGACGGTCCCGGCGGGGACGGCTCAGCGGATCGGGTTGTGGACGGTCACCAGTTTGGTGCCATCCGGAAATGTTGCTTCGACCTGCACTTCGTGGATCATCTCCGGGATGCCTTCCATGCATTGGGCGCGGGTGATGACCTGGGCGCCGGCCTCCATCATCTCGGCCACGGAGCGGCCGTCGCGGGCCCCTTCCACCACGGCATCGGTGATCAGCGCGATGGCTTCCGGGTGGTTCAGCTTCACGCCGCGGGCAAGGCGCTTGCGCGCCACTTCCGCCGCAAGGGCCACCAGGAGTTTGTCTTTTTCGCGGGGGGTCAGCTGCATGTCTTAAAGCGTCCAAGTCTTGGGAATGTCCTGGCCCGAAAGCCGGGTGATGGCCGGGATGAGTCGCTGCCGAAGCATGTAGCCATCTTCGGCGACGATCCGGGCAAAGAGAAGGTCTTCCGCGACGAGACTTGCACCGCCGAGGGGCCCGAGCGCGGCACGCAGGGGGGCCAGCAGGGCCTCGGCCCCCGGCGCGGCATAGAGGATCGCGGCCAGGGCGCGGTTGCCGCCGGTGACCGCAGGCTCCGCAAGCTGCGCCTCGATATCGCCGGAAAGGCGGAAGTTGTCGGCAAAGACCAGCCGCCCGTCGCGGCGCAGGCGCCAGCGGTCGGAGACCATGCCGGAGGTGACGTATTCACCCATAGCCAGCCGCCCCGAGAGCAGCGGTTCCACGGCGAGGAAACGGGCATCGGGGGCCAGATCGACGGAGAAGTCACGGGCCACCCGGGCGCCGTCGAAGAGGATGGTTTCCTGCGGCAGCCAGTCGAGCCGCCCGCCCGCGCCGACGCGCAGGGAGATTTCCATCCGGCCGGTTTCATCGGGCTGGGCCTTGTAGAGCCGTTCGGCGGCCTGGGAGGTCAGCATGAGCTGCGCCCCCTCCTCCGCCTCGGCCTCGATCGAGAACCGGTCGCCGCCGGTGACGCCGCCGGAGGTGTTGAGGAAGACCGCGTTCAGCGTCTGCTGGCGTGAGGCCGGGAAAAGCGCCTTGAGCGAACCGGACTGGTGCAGCCGGCCGATGCGGGCGCCGGGACGGGCGGAAAGACGCAAAACGCCGACGGACCGCGGCTGGCGCGGTGTCAGGGGCCCTTCGGTCGGGCGCAGGTCCTGAACCTCGGCGTTGATGTCCTTCTCCCTTCGTTTGGGGCGAGACTAGCAAGCCCTGAGGGGAGTGTAAGCCGAAATCTCGGGGCGAGCCACAGCCTGCTGCTTCCCGCGTCAATCCGCCCAAGGATTGGGCGCTGCGGTGCAGAAAACCCCTCCGTACACGGAGGGGTTCGGGATCATCCGGCGTGGTGCAGCGTGGCGAAGAAACGCGGGTCCAGGCTGGCTGCGCGGAAGGTGTCGCCCTCCGTCAGGACGGAGACCGCATCATGGGAATGCAGGCTTTCCTGGTGGGAGGCCGCGACGCGGAAGTCACCGATGCGGGCATCCGCCTGCAGCTCTTCGCAGAAGAGGCGCGCGGCGTCTTCGACGAAGATCGGGTTGGCCGCGTTCAGCTCTGCAAAGGCCTGTTCATCCTCGCGTTTCACCATGACCTGCGTCTCTGTCGGCACGGCGGTGCGGGCCATGTCGATCAGGTCTTCGAACCACAGGCAGGCGCCCGGCTGCACCTGGGCGGAAATGCGGGCGACCGAGCGCTGCGAATGCGGCGTGGCCAGCTGGCCGCGTTCACGGCGGGCATGTTCCGACAGTTCCAGCGAACAGGGGCAGGTCGAGGAATAGACGTAGTCGAGGTGGATGATGCGGGTGCGCTGCCCCTCCTCGTCCACCACTTCCAGCGCGATGTCGTAATACTGGTAACCCGAGAGGCCGGAGCGCAGGCTGTCGCGCTTCACCGGGTAGGAGAAGCGCATCATGATGCGGGCATCCAGGCTTTCGAGGTCGGACTTGTAGTCATCCAGCGCGGCCTCGATCACCTCGAAGGAGAAGCGCTTCTCGGCATGGCCGTAGAAGCTGCGCATGATGCGCGACATGTTGATGCCCTTCTTGTCGGCCTCCAGGCTGACGGTGCCGGTGACGGAGCTTTCGAGCATCTGCTCGCCCCCCGCACGGGTGCGGAAGCGGATCGGCAGGCGGAAGTTGGAAATGCCCACGTGCTGGATCTGGGCACGGGCGCCACGGATCAGCGAGGCCGGGCCGTTCTGCAGGTCGGGCAGCGTGGCACGATAGGCGGCATCGACGGCGAAGTCGGCCGGGTAGTCGCGCGACAGCAGAGGGTAGCCCCCCTGCCCCGGCAGCAGCTGGGCGACGGCGGGATCAAGCGCGTTGATCTCTGCATCCGTGGCCTTGGCGGCCCAGTCGCGCAGCAGCGCGAGGGCATCGCGGACGTCGTCCGCCTCTGGTTTCAGATCGTTCGGGTGGATATTCATGCACCGCCCCCCTTTAACATCGCCCGCAGTCGGACGCCCGCGTAACATAGGCGCCTATAGCACGGATTTCCAATCGCACGACGTTTACGCAGTGATAATGATAACGGATCATTAAATCTTTTCGGATGCGAAAAACGGCGCCCCGTCAGGCCGGAGCGCCGTTCCCGCAGGTATCAGCCCCTGCGAGGATCGCTTACGCCTGGTCCAGCGCGGCCAGCCAGTCGGTGATCAGATCTTCCGGATCCTCAAGCCCGACGGAAATCCGCACGAGGCCCCGGGTGATGCCCAGGCCCTGGCGGGCTTCCTCGGTCAGGGAGGAGTGGGTGGTGGTCGCCGGGTGGGTCAGGATCGACTTGGCGTCGCCCAGGTTGTTGGAGATCACCCCGACATTCACCGCGTTGAGGAAGCGGAAGGCCGCCTCCTGCCCGCCTTCCAGGTCGATGGCGATGACGGTACCGCCCTTGCCGGTCTGGCGCTGCACCAGGTCATACTGCGCGTGACTGGGGTGGCCCGGGTAGATCATGCGCGCCAGCTTGGGGTGCTGGTAGAGCGCCTCGGCAATCTTTTCCGACGCCTCGGTCTGGGCGCGGACGCGGAGGTCCATCGTTTCCAGGCCCTTCAGCATCAGCCAGGCGTTGAACGGAGAGATCGAGGCCCCGGTATGCTTGGAGTAGTTGAAGAAATCGCCCTTGATGAACTCCTGCGAGCCGAGGACGACACCGCCGAGTGCCCGGCCCTGGCCGTCGATATGCTTGGTCGCGGAATAGACCACCACGTCGGCGCCCAATTCGATGGCCTTGGAATAGACCGGGGTGGCGAAGACGTTGTCGCAGACCACCAGCGCCCCGACCGCATGGGCCAGTTCGGCCACGGCCTTGATGTCGACCACTTCCAGCGTCGGGTTGGAGGTGGTTTCGAAGAAGACCAGTTTCGTGTCGGGGCGGATCGCCGCCTTCCACTGTTCCAGATCGGTGCCGTCGACCAGCGTCACCTCGACCCCGAAGCGGCCGAGCACGTTGTTGAGGATGAAGAGGCAGGAGCCGAAGAGTGCGCGGGCGGCGACGACGTGGTCACCGGCCTTGACCTGGCTGACCAGCGCGTTGTTGACGGCGGCCATGCCAGAGGCGGTGGCAAAGGCCGCTTCGGCCCCTTCCAGCTGCGCGATGCGGTCCTCGAACATGGCGACGGTCGGGTTGCCGTAGCGGGCATAGATGAATTCGTCCGGGCCGCTTTCCTTGAAGCGTGCCTCTGCCTGCTCGGCATTGTCGTAGACGAAGCCCTGGGTCATGAAGATCGCTTCGGAGACTTCGTTGTACTGCGAGCGGCGGGTGCCGCCGTGGACAAGCTTGGTGCGCGGTTTGTAGTCGTTCGTCATCATCTCACCTCCGGCCGCGGGGGCCGCGCGGCCATGAAAAAACCCCTGACGCGGTCAAGCGAAAGGGGTCTCCTTACCTCGACCTCTTTAGCGGAATGTTTAACGTGGCCCGCAATCCGGTATACAAAGCGCCACTTCGCCCGATTACGCCCCGGCGCGCCCTGGGTCAAGCGGCATTGCGTTACGCCGCCGTCACACCGTCTTCACCGGGTCTTTGCACCTTTCTGATAGCCCTGTTGCGAGGTGAGCAGAGGGCTGCGGCGATGGCCTTGATCAGGATAGACGCGAGCGGGCGCGGCCCGGTCGTGCATGGCAGCGAGACGCCGGCGGAGGCGGCTCTGGCCCGGGCGCTGCGCCGCCCCGGAAAGGGGCCGGTCATCGTGATGGTCCATGGCTACCGCTTCCTGCCGGGTGATCCGGTGCATTGCCCCCACCGGCACATTCTTTCGGATCATGAAAGCCACCCCTGCCGCAGGGCCGTCAGTTGGCCCCGGGGCATGGGCATCGGCCGGGACGACCGGCTTGGCATCGCCTTCGGCTGGCCCGCGCGCGGATCCATCTGGGAGGCCTATGAGGCCGCCCGCCGGGCCGGGCGCTGCCTGGCGCGGGTGATCGAAGCGGTGCAGGCCCTGGCACCGGAGCGGGAGATCCACGCCATCGGCCATTCCCTGGGCGCGCGGGTGCTGCTGACCATGCTGGCGGAGCTGGAGGCCCCCGCCCCCGGCCGGGTGATCCTGCTGGCAGCCGCCGACCATCGGAGCCACCTGGATGCAGCGCTGGCAAGCCCCGCCGGCCGCGCCGCGCGGCTGCTGCATGTCACCAGCGGGGAGAACCGGCTTTTCGACCTCGGCCTGGGCGCCTTCGTCGGGTCCGGCCGGCGGGGCGATCCGGTGCTGGGGCAGCAGGGCCACCCCGGGCTGCCGCAACTGCGGCTGGACGATGTGCGGCAGATCGCGGCCCTGGCCGACATGGGCTTTGCCATCGAGGGCAGGTCGCAGCGCGTCTGCCACTGGTCGAGCTACCTGCGCGAGGGGACCTTCCCGTTCTACCATGCGCTGACCGGGCCGCGCGGGGCTGCGCTTCACGCAGAGGTGACCCGCCGGATCGCGCCAACTCCCCCCGCCGTGGCCCCGGGCTGGCTGCCGGCCTTGCCATGGGGCGCCAATGCGTCATCATGACCGCCGACGAGGCCCGACTGACCCGGGACCCGAGGAGGACATGACATGACCGCTCCCATCGAGCTTTACTACTGGCCCACCCCCAACGGCTGGAAAATCTCCATCGCGCTGGAGGAAATGGGCCTGCCCTACAACGTGAACCTGGTGAACATCGGCGCCGGCGACCAGTTCGCGCCGGAGTTCCTGAAGATTTCCCCCAACAACCGGATGCCCGCGATCATCGATCCCGAGGGGCCGGACGGCGCGCCGATCTCCATCTTCGAGAGCGGGGCGATCCTGCAGTACCTGGCACGCAAGACCGGGCAGTTCTGCGGCCCCACGCAGCGGGACCGGATCGCGGTCGACCAGTGGCTGATGTGGCAGATGGGCGGGCTGGGCCCGATGGCCGGACAGGCGCACCACTTCCTGAAATACGCCCCCCAGATGGGCCACGACCTGCCCTATGCGCAGGACCGCTACCGCAACGAGGTGAACCGGCTGCACCGGGTCCTGGACAAGCAGCTGAGCGAAAATGAATACGTCGCGGGCGATTTCTACTCCATCGCCGACATGGCGATCTGGCCCTGGGCCTGCCTTTGGGAAGGCCAGCAGCAGGACATCAGCGACAAGCCGCATTTCGCCCGCTGGCTGGAGCTTGTGGGCGCGCGCGAGGCGGTGCAGCGGGGGAAAGCCCTGGCGGCGGACAGGCGTGGCGGCACCCGGTCCGAAGAGGAACAGAAGGTCCTGTTCGGCCAGAAGTGAGACCCCGCGCACAACGGCTGCGCTAAGGCAAACAGGCCAGGTGCTTGCCCGGACGGGGGCAGAATGACTAGCTGTGCCTCAACAGGACGGGCGGGCTCGGCCCCTGCCGGGCTGCCCGATCCGCAGGAGACATGACATGAAATCAATCGGATTCCTGTCCTTTGGACATTGGTCGCCGCAACGCGGTTCGGCTACGCGAACCGCATCCGACGCACTGCTGCAAGCCATCGACCTGTCCGTCGCGGCAGAGGATCTGGGCGCCGACGGCGCCTATTTCCGCGTGCACCACTTCGCCCGCCAGCATGCCAGCCCCTTCCCCCTGCTGGCCGCCGTCGGCGCCAAGACCTCGAAGATCGAGATCGGCACCGGCGTGATCGACATGCGCTATGAAAACCCGCTCTACATGGCCGAGGATGCCAGCGCGGCCGACCTGATTTCCGAAGGTCGCCTGCAGCTGGGCATTTCCCGTGGATCGCCGGAGCAGGTGATCGAGGGCTGGCGCTACTTCGGCTACCAGCCCGGCGAGGACGAGACGGATGCGGACATGGGCCGGCGCCACGCGCAGGTCTTGCTGCAGATGCTCGAAGGCCAGGGTTTTGCCGAACCGAACCCGCGCCCGATGTTCCCCAACCCGCCGGGCAAGCTGCGGCTGGAGCCCCACTCCGAAGGGCTGAAGGATCGCATCTGGTGGGGGTCGGGCAGCACCAAAACTGCCGAATGGGCCGCCATGCTGGGCATGAACCTGCAAAGCTCCACCCTGAAGGACGACGAGACGGGCGAGCCGTTCCACGTCCAGCAGGCGCAGCAGATCCGCGCCTACCGCGAGGCCTGGAAGGCCGCCGGTCACAAGCGGACCCCGCGGGTGTCGGTCAGCCGGTCGATCTTTGCGCTGACCAATGACATGGACCGGATGTATTTCGGACAGGGCGGCAAGGAAGATGACAGCGTCGGCTACATCGAGCAGCAACGGTCGATCTTTGGCCGCAGCTATGCGGATGAGCCGGAAAAACTGGTCAAACAGCTGGCCAAGGACGAGGCGATTGCCGAGGCCGATACCCTGCTGCTGACCGTGCCGAACTCCCTTGGCGTCGATTACAACACCCACGTGATCGAAAATATTCTGAAATACGTGGCGCCCGAACTCGGCTGGCGCTAAAGGAGCGGCATAACCACCTTCCCGGTGGGTTTCTCAGTCTGGCGCGCGACCTCAGGGTCGCGCGCTTTTTTCTTTCCCGATGGGATCAGAGCTTCATCGTGCCGGTTTCGACGAAGCGCTGGTGCCAGGAGAGCGCCTCCTTCAGCAGGGTCGGCGCGTGCTTGCCGTAGCTGTCCTTGCGGGCGCGTTCGTAATAGTCGCGCAGCATCGGTCGGTAGTCCGGGTGGGCACATTGCTCGATGATCAGCTCGGCCCGCTGGCGCGGGGCAAGGCCGCGCAGGTCGGCAAGGCCCTGTTCGGTGACGATCACCTGCACGTCCTGGCTGATGTGGTCGACATGGGCCACCTGCGGCACGATGGCGGAGATGGCCCCACCCTTCGCGGTCGAGGGGGTCACGAAGATCGAGCAGTAGCCGTTGCGCGCGAAGTCGCCCGAGCCGCCGATGCCGTTCTGAATCCGCGAGCCCATGATGTGGGTGGAGTTCACGGCGCCGTAGATGTCGGCCTCGATCAGCCCGTTCATGGCGATGCAGCCCAGGCGGCGCACCAGTTCGGGGTTGTTCGAAATGTCCTGCGGACGCAGCAGCAGCTTGTCCTTGAAGAACTTGGCGTTGGCGTTGAAATATTCGGCCTTTTCAGGGCTGAGCGAGAAGGCCGTGGCGGAGGCCATGCGCAGGGTGCCTGCCTCGATCATGTCGAGCATGCCGTCCTGGATCACCTCGGTGAAGGCGGTCATGTTTTCGAACGGGGCCTCGATCAGGCCAGCCATGACGGCGTTCGGCACATTGCCCACGCCCGACTGGATCGGCAGCAGCGACTGCGGCAGGCCCGCGCGCCTTTGTTCCCATTCGAGGAATTCGATGATGTGCGAGGCGATGGTCAGAGAGGTCTGATCGGGCGGGGAGAAGGGCGCGTTGCGGTCCGGGGCGTCGGTTTCGACCACGGCCACGACCTTTTTCGGGTCGATCCGGAAGTGGTGCTGGCCGATGCGATCATCGGATTTGACCAGCGGGATCGGCACCCGGTTCGGCGGCAGGGCCGTGCCGTAGTAGATGTCGTGCATCCCGTTCAGGTGCTCCGACTGCCAGGAGTTGACCTCCAGGATAACCTTGTCCGCCAGTTCCAGCCAGGTCTTGTTGTTGCCGACCGAGGAGGAGGGGATCAGGTCGCCATCCGGCGTGATGCCCGAGATTTCGACCACGGCGACATCCATCTTGCCCAGGAAGCCTTCCCAGGCCATGGGCGCCACCTGGCTGAGGTGCATGTCGAAGTAGTTCATCTCGCCATTGTTGATCTTCTGGCGTGCGATGGGATCGGAGTTGTAGGGCAGCCGGAATTCGATGCCGTCGGCGCGGGCCAGCGCCCCGTCAAGCTCCGGCCCGGTGGAGGCACCGGTCCAGATCTTCACCTTGAAGGGCGTGCCCTCCTGGTGCTTGCCCTCGATCCGGGAGGCCAGCGCCTGGGGCACCGCCTTGGGATAGCCGGACCCGGTGAAGCCGCTCATCCCGATGGTGTCACCGGGAGAGATCAGGGCCGCCGCATCTTCGGCGCTCATGGTACGTGCGCGTAGTGTTTCGTTGGAAATACGCTTGGAATTTGTCAAAGCTTCCTCCTCGACCTTGCGGGGGACGGCGCCCGCCCGCTGGAACGGGATCAATTGAGTACAAAAGTACACCGACCGCCAGAGCGGCCGTTGCGTCCGAACCGAAACGCAGATCAGCCATGCGAATGACGCATGGCTGATCCCGGTTTTTCGCACGTTTCCATCGCCTGGCGGCAGATCCATCTACCCTGGGTAGATAAATGTTACTGACGGTCTCACTTCAGCGTGAAGCGATCGAAGACCTTCACCTCGCCTTCCGGCTTGGACGAGTCGAAGACGTAGGAGGTGATCACCGCCCCCTCCGCCCCGGTTTCGAGGATCGAGAAGGCCGAGAGGGTGTTGGACCCGATGCAGGGCATCGGCGTGCCGTCTTCCAGGGTCTGGGGCGCAAAGACGGTGGGCGCCACCGCATCAAGGCCGAAGGGATCACCGACCAGCGGATAGTTCGCCGCGTCAAAGCGCGGATCGCTGGGGCCGTTGTCCCGTTCCTTGCCGCCTTCGACGTAGCAGCCGTAGCTGTTGCCGACGTTGGAGGTTTCCATCACGTTCATGCCCGCCGGGGTCACGAAACGGTTCCAGAGGTGGGAATGGCCATTGTGCATCAGCTGCACCCCCGCCTTTTCCAGCAACGGTTCGACATCGCGGATGTATTCGTCATCCGCCAGCGGGTATTCATAGCGCACGCCCGTCAGCTTTCCGTCCTCGTCCCGGTCGAGGATCTGCACCGGGTCGGCATAGACCGGGATCGAGTTGTCACCCAGCCCGTGCGAGGGGTTGTGCATCATCGCGATCTTGATCGGCGCCGTCTTGAACGCGTCACTGGCCAGAACCGACTTCAGCCATTCGTACTGGCTCGATCCTTTCTCCATGTCCTCGAAGATGAATTCCCCCCATCCCCATTCGTCGGGCCGGTCGAGGTACTGATCCGCCTCCCGGTACTTGCCGCGCGTCCCGCCCGCCATCGAGGGGCTGCGCCAGATCCGGGTGCCGTAGAGACCGATGAGGAAGATATCTCCGAAACGGGTTGCATAGTAGGTTTCACCGCCCGGGCTGTCGTCCGGCAGGGTGAAGAGCTCTTCATAGCTGATCGTGTTGAACGAGTTGTTAAGGATCCATTCGGCACGGACCTGCGGATCGCCGGTGGGATTGTAGAGGTCTGCATTGGCCTCGTAGAGCGCCTCTGCCACCTCACGCGGGACGGGATCGCCGAACTGCCAGGAAATCCGTTCCTGGGTGTTGAACCGTCCCATCACCTCATGGTTGCCGATGATCGGGAAGAGCGGCGCGTTCTGGATGATGTGGCCTCCGTGGTAATGGGTCGAGGTGGAGGTCGTGATCGCCCCCTCGGTCCGTTCACGTTCCAGCACCATGTCGGCCCGCCCCTGCAGACCCGGGAAGAAGGCCATGCCCCGGTTGTCGTCGAACCAGCCCGACGCCTGATCGGGCACGTTCTGCAGGTCACCGGCATAGAAGACGGCATCGAGGGTGCCGAATTTCTCTTCGATATACTGCATGTTGGCCGGGGTCATCGGCTTCAGCTGGTGATCGGAGGTCAGCAGGATGCGCAGGGGCTGCCCATCCGCCGGCAGCGGCGCCAGCGTGTAATCCCCGCTTTCGACCTGCGTGCCATCCGCATCGGTGGAGACCACGTGGTATCCCCTGCGCTGGCCCGCCGTCAGGCCGGACACCACGGCCTCGTGCCGCCAGATGTCGCGGGGCGTGTAGCCCTTGTAGAGCGTGCCGTCACCGTCCTGGGTGCCGACATGGCTGGTCTGGTCTTCGGCCATGCGCGACAGCTTGGTGGTTTGGGCGGCCACGCGCGTGCCGTCTGCCAGCACGACCTCATGCGCGGTGCCTTCGAATTCGGTCAGCCAGACAACGTGGACGGCATCCGCCGTGGGCAGTTGCAGGTAGGGATCCGTCAGAAGCGCCGGCGCATCCTGGGCCAGTGCGGCAAAGGGGGAGAGGGCGGCAAAGGGGAAAAGGGCGAGCGCGGCGCAGGCGGCCGCGCCCCGCAGGCGGGGAGAGGAGAAGTGCATGTGTCTTCCTGAGCTTGATGATGCCGGAGCCCTACGCCCCGGAAATCACAGCAAGGTGACAATGTTGCAGATCTCAACCGGAGCGGGGGAAACCGCTCAGCCCTGCTGTTCGTCTTCCTCGATCCCATGTTCGGCAAAGACCTTGCCCTGGGTGATGAAGAACAGGAACACCGCCGCCGAAAGCCCGAAGGTCTTGAAATAGACCCAGGTTTCGGTGCTCTGGGTACGCCAGATCACCTCGTTCAGCACGGCGAGGGCCAGGAAGAACCCGCAGAGGCGCCGGGTCAGGATCATCCAGCCCTCGGGCTTCAGCGGCACGGCGTCCTCCATCACCAGCTGCAGCCAGCTTTCACCGCGCAGCAGGCCCAGGCCAAGCGCCCCGCCGAAGAGCAGGTAGATCATCGTCGGCTTCATCTTGAAGAAGCGGTCATCGTTCAGCCAGACGGAAAGCCCGCCGAAGATCACGATCAGCACGGCGGTGATGACCTGCATTTTCGACAGCTTGCCCGTCAGCCGCCAGAGCGCGAAAGTCGACAGCAGTATCAAGGGGATGAAGCCCGCGGTCACGAGGATGAAGCCCTCGTACTCGCGCCCCGCGATCAGGAAGGTGCGATCCTTCACGATCAGGTAGGCGGCGAAGAAGAGCACCACCGGCCCCAGTTCCAGCCCCAGCTTGAGGGCGGGGGAAATCTTCTTGGTCTCAGCGCTCTTCTGAGGGGTCTTCTCGGCCACGGGGCTCTCCTGTTTCATCCACCCAGTTCTACTACCACGGCGCCCACGGCGATCAATGCCATCAGGGCGATACGTCGGGGTCCGACGGTTTCCCTGAGCACGAGCCAGCCGATGAGGGCTGCGAAGACGGTCGAGGTTTCCCTCAGCACCGCCGCCTCCCCCACCTTGTCGAGGCGGGTGGCCAGCATGACGGAGCCGAAGGAGCCGTAGGCCACGATCGCGCCAAGGGCGCCGCCCCGCCACCAGTCGCGGCGGGTGGGTCGTAGGGAGAGATGGCGCCAGCGGAGGGCCAGGACAAGGGGGAAGTCCAGGTTCGTGATCAGGAAGAACCAGGCGAGGAAGGTGAAGGGATCGGGCAGCGCGCGGATGGCATAGGCATCGTAGGTGGTATAGGCGGCGACCAGCGCGCCGGTGCCCACGGCATAGGCCAGCGCGGAAACCAGCGTGTCCCGCGCCACGGTGATGTGGCGCAGGTTGTAGAGCGCCAACCCGAAGATGCCCGACACGAGGATCGCGATGCCAAGCCATTGGGCGGGATGGAAAACCTCCCCGAAGATCACCCAGGCGCCCAGCACGGTGAAGACAGGGCCCGTGCCCCGCACCACCGGGTAGACGACGGTATAGGCCCCCCGGGTGTAGGCCATGGCCATGCCGATCTTGTAGATCATGTGGATCGGCACCGCGCCCAGCACCAGCGCCCATTGCAGGCCCCCTCGGGGGAGAGGCACCACGAAGAGGACGATGGGCAGCGCGATGAGCACCATGAAGACATCCATCACCCCGCGCGAGGTCCAGGGATCGAGCCGCCCCTTCTGGAGCGAGCCGAAGAGCGCATGCAGGAAGGCCGCCGTCAGGGCCAGGATCAACGCGGCCTGATGGCCCGCCTCCGTCCCCTCGATCGAGGTGATCCAGCCGCTCATCTGCGAAAATCCTCGGGGAAAGAAGCGCTTGGCATGGCGGACCTGTGTGGTTGCGGCCCCCCGCTGTCGCCCATCCGGCCCCGATGTGCAAGGGAGACCCCGGGACAGCGGGCAGGCAGGCGGCAGGGGGATCGAGGTGCGTGGCCGGGGTGGCGGGGCGGCAGCTGGGAGAGGCAGCCGGGAGGGCGGCGGGAGGGCGGCGGGGTTAACCCCGCCCTACGGCATCGTTTCGAACGTCGGTACTGCAGTGCGGCGACTCAGGCTGCGCGGGCCTTGGTTAACAGGGGTTTCGGGGCGAATTCGCAGCGTCGGTATCACGTCGGTATTGCGTCGGTATCGCGGCGGTGCAGCATCGCGAAATCGGGCCGGGTTAATGGTGCGTGCGGTGTGGGCGGATGGTGAGAGGATGGCGGGTTGAAACCCGCCCTACGGGATGCCTCCGGCGGGAGTATTTTTTAGCCGTCGAATGGGGGAAGAGGGACGGCGCCCCGGTGGATCGGCCGGGGTGCGGGGGACGGACGGGCCACGCGATGCTTCGGGCGGAGGCCGACCCGAGGCGCCCGTTTTCGCTTCTTCTTGATGAAAATACGCTTGGGCGGCGGACGCTCCGCAAAAGGGGGCCGCAAAGCCCCCTTCCCTGTCATTGGCGCCTTTGGCGTCGGGCGGGCAAAGCCCCCCTTCCCCCCGCGCCCCTGCTGCGAGGCCCGTCAGTCGAGACCCGTCAGGGCGCGGGCGAAATCTTCGGGGTCGAAGGGGGCCAGGTCGTCGATCTGTTCGCCGACGCCGATGGCGTGGATCGGCAGGCCGAACTTGTCCGCCAGCGCCACCAGAACCCCGCCGCGCGCCGTGCCGTCGAGCTTGGTCATCACCAGGCCCGAGACATCGGCGAGCTTCTGGAAGGTCTCGACCTGGGACAGCGCGTTCTGGCCCGTGGTGGCATCCAGCACCAGCAGGGTGTTGTGCGGCGCCGAGGGGTCCTTCTTGCGGATGACACGGACAATCTTGGCCAGTTCCTCCATCAGGTCCTGGCGGTTCTGCAGACGCCCGGCAGTGTCGATCATCAGCAAGTCCGCGCCCTCTGCCTCTGCCCTGGTCATGGCGTCGAAGGCCAGCGAGGCCGGGTCGGAGCCGGTTTCGGCCTTCAGCACCGGCACACCGGCGCGCTTGCCCCAGACCTCCAGCTGTTCCACCGCCGCCGCGCGGAAGGTGTCGCCGGCGGCGATGACCACCGACTTGCCCGCGGCCCGGAATTGCGAGGCCAGCTTGCCGATGGTCGTGGTCTTGCCAGAGCCGTTGACGCCCACCACCAGCACTACCTGCGGTTTCCTGGGGTAGAGCGGCAGCGGGCGCGCCACGGGTTCCATGATCCGGGTGACCTCTGCCGCCAGCAGGCGCTTGATTTCCGTCGTCGAGAGCTTCTGGCCCATCCGCCCCTCGGCCATGTTGGCGGCGACGCGCAGCGCGGTGTCGACGCCCATGTCGGAAGTGATCAGCAGTTCTTCGAGGCTTTCGAGCATCTCGTCATCCAGCACCCGGCGGGGCGCCGTGTCGCCGCGCCCGAACAGGCGGGAGACGAGGCCACCCGACTTCGCCGCCCCGGCGAGGTCTGGGGCGGCGGCGGGCACTTCCTCCGGTCCCGGGGCGGGCAGATCGGGGGCCGGTTCGGGCGTCGGTACCGGAGCAGGTTCCGGTTCCGGCACGATGTCGGGCTGCGGCGCGGGGTCTTCCTGAGGCGTCGCGGCGGGAATCTCCGGCTCTGGCGCGAGTGCGGGTTCCGGCACGGGTGCGGGGGCCGGCTCGGGCTGGGGCGCGGTGTCCGGTGTGCTCTCCTCCGGGGTCGCGGCATCGGGCGCGACGGCGCCTTCTTCCACGATCGCGTCGAGCCCGGCTTCGAGCCGGGACGAGGATTTGAACAGACGATCCTTCAGTTTCGAAAACAGCGCCATGGGGCCTCCGGTCCTGCGTTGGGACCGAGGTAATGCCAAAGCGGCCGCGATGGAAGGGGCCGGAGCCGCTTCATCCCTTCACTTGCGCCCGCCTGATGCCCAGTCAGATATCCCGCCTGATGCCCTGCCCGATGCCAAGGGCCCGCCGGGGCGGCCCGGTGGCACGCAAAGATCGGTTGCCCGCAAAGCGTTGGGTTTGTGCCGCAATGCCACCGCAAAGCCCGCTAGACTGGGGCACGCCCCACCGGAAGGGGCAAACCCGAGCCCTGCCCTAGCCGCGCCGGGCATGACAGAAACCGTATGAGACACCAGATGACCGCATTCATGATTGCCACCCTCGTGCCTGTGCCGCTGCTGTTTCTGGCGGCGATGGCGGGCGGGGTCTGGGGCTGGGTCGCCCTGTTCTATCTGACCGTCTTCACCGCGCTTCTGGATGCCCTGCTGCCGAAGAACTGGCAGAACGGCGATCCGGAGGCGGATTTTTCCGGGGGCATCGGCCTTCAGGTAGCGCTTGGGGTGCTGCACCTGTGGCTGGTGCTCGTGGCGCTGCGGTTTCTCGGCGGTCCCGGGGGCGCGCAGACCTGGGACGAGGTTCTGCCGGGGGCGCTGGCCTACGGGGTCTATTTCGGGCAGGTGTCGCACCCCAATGCCCATGAGCTGATCCACAGGCCCAAGCGCGGGTTGCGGCGGCTGGGGCGGATGATCTACGCGACGATGCTGTTCGGTCATCACGCCAGCGCCCATCCCAAGGTGCATCACGTCTGGGTCGCCTCGCCCTATGACCCCAACAGCGCCATGCTGGGCGAAGGTTTCTGGCGCTACCTGCGGCGCGCCTGGCGGGGCAGTTTCATCGAGGGGTTCCGGATCGAGAGCTATGACCTGCGCCGGGCCGGACGGGCCTGGTGGCGGCATCCCTACATCGGCCATGTCGGCACCGCCGCGATCTGCCTCGGGCTGGCCTGGGGGTTCGGCGGGGCGGCGGGGCTGGCCATCTTCCTGGGGATCTGCCTGCTGGCGCAGGTGCAGATCCTGCTGTCGGACTACGTGCAGCATTACGGGCTGGAGCGCGAAGAGCTGGCCAATGGCAAGCTGGAACCGGTGGGGCCCGCGCATTCGTGGAACGCACCCCATGCGGCGACCCAGGCGATGATGCTGAACGCGCCGCGCCATTCGGATCACCACCTGCATCCCGGGCGGATCTACCCGGGGCTGCAGCTGGACCGGGAGGCGATGCCAATCCTGCCGCGTTCCTTGCCGGTGATGGCGACGGTGGCGCTGTTTCCGCGCTGGTGGCGGCGGGTGATGGACCCGCGGGTGGGCGCGCTGCAGCTGGACCGGGCCAGGGCCGCGCGCGACGGTGCCCGGCCGGGCGGGGAGCAGTAGGCCGGGCTTTCGGGGCGCGCGGCGCTCCGCCGATCGTGAGCGTTTTTGACATTTGCCTGTGCCCCCTGCTCTGCCACAGTGGGGGCATGAAACGCATCCTCTCCCTCACCGCCGCGCTGTCTCTTGGCCTTAGCCTGTCCGCTGGCCGCCCCCTGCACGCGCAGGAGGCCGTGCCCGCGCCCGATGCGCCCCCGGGGGCGCCGCAGCAGTCGCTTCCTCAATCCGGGTCCGGTGGCAGCATTGCCGGGGCGATGAGCGGGGCGGAGTTCGATGCCTATACGCAGGGGCATACCTTCGTCTATGGCGCCGACGGGCAGCCCTACGGGATGGAAGAATACCTGCCGGGCCGCCGGGTGCGCTGGTCCTTCCTGGACGGAAGGTGCCAGGAGGGCGCCTGGTACGAAACCGGTGACCAGATCTGCTTCGACTACGAGGGCGAGATCGGCACCCAATGCTGGAGCTTCGTGAAGGGCGCCGGCGGGCTGACGGCCTATTTCCGCGGCCCGGGATCGGACACCGTGCTCTACGAAATGCAGAGCAGCGGCGAGGAGATGATCTGCCTCGGGCCGGAAGTGGGCGTCTAGGCCGCGATCAGAAGAGCGATCCCTGGTCGGGGGCATCATCCGGCGAGGTCCTGGCCGATGATTTGGCCGATGATTTGGGTTTGGCAGGCTTCTTCGGGGTGGCTGCGGATGCGGGGGGTGTCGCGGGCGCCGAAACGGCGCTGCCCTGCCCCACGGCCAGCCTGCCATCGGCGAATTGCAGTTCCAGCCCCTCGGCCCCGGCGGCCTCTGCCGAGGTGCGCAGCAGGCGGCCCGTGTCATCGCGCACAAGGGCATAGCCCCGCTGCAGGGTGGCTTCGTAGCCCAGGGTCTGGCGCATGCGATCCAGCGCCGAAAGCTGGGTGCGAAGGGTCGCCACCTGCGCCTGGCCCGCGCGGTCGAGCCGCGCCAGAATACCATCGAGATCGGCGCGGGCGCGTTCGGCCTGACGCGTCAGCCGCGCCGGATCCAGCCGCCCCCGGGCCGCCAGCCGTTCCGCCCGGATCGCCACGCCGCGATCCAGCGCAGGCGCCAGGCGCGCGGCGGACTGATCCAGCCCGCGCTTCGCCTCTGCCAGGCGGCCCCGCAGCAGGGCGGGCCGCAGGCCGCCCTTTTCCGAAAGCTCCACCCGGCGCCTTTGCGCCAGGCCGCGCAGGGCCGCAGGCAGCCGGTCGGAGAGGTAATCGAGCCGCTGGGACGCCGGTTCGGTCAGGGTTTCGGGACGCGGCAGCGCACGCGAAAGATCCCGCAGCCAGCGCGAACGGGTCTCCACCGCCTGGGTCTGTGCCCGGGTCAGCCGCGCGCCCTGTTCGGTCACCCAGGCCAGCAGCTCCCCCCGGACCGGCACGGCCAGTTCGGCCGCCGCCGTGGGCGTTGGCGCGCGCCTGTCCGAGACGAAGTCGATCAGCGTGGTGTCGGTTTCATGCCCCACGGCAGAGATCAGCGGGATGTCGGAGGCGGCAGCGGCGCGCGCAACGATTTCCTCGTTGAAGCCCCAGAGATCTTCGAGAGAGCCGCCGCCCCGCGCCACGATCAGCAAGTCGGGACGCGGCATGGCACCGCCGGGCGTCAGCGCGTTGAACCCGGCAATCGCGCGGGAAACTTCGGGCGCGCAGTTCTTGCCCTGCACCGCGACGGGCCAGATCAGCACCTTGCGCGGGAAGCGGTCCCGCAGGCGGTGCAGGATGTCGCGGATCACCGCGCCCGAGGGCGAGGTGACGACGCCGATCACTTCGGGCAGGAAGGGCAGCGCCTTCTTGCGTTCGGCAGCAAAGAGCCCCTCTGCCGCCAGCATCTGCTTGCGCTTTTCCAGCATCGCCATCAGCGCGCCCATGCCCGCCGGCGCCAGATCCTCGATCACCAGCTGGTACTTGGACTGGCCGGGGAAGGTGGTCAGCCGGCCGGTTGCCACGACCTCCAGCCCCTCTTCTGGACGGGTGTCGAGGCGCGAGGCGACGCCTTTCCAGATCACGCCGGAGATGACGGAGCGGTCATCCTTCAGGTCCAGGTAGACATGGCCCGAGCGGGGAAAGGACACGCGGCCGATTTCGCCGCGAATGCGGACATGGGCGAATTCCCCCTCGATCACGCGTTTCACCGCGCCCGAGATTTCGGACACGGTGAATTCGGGCGAATTGCCCGTTCCGTTACCCGGTGCGTCGTCTTCGAACATGTCCATGCGGCGGCCCCTTCTTTGGCGCCAGTCTAGCCTTCGCGCCGGGGAGACAAAAGCCCCGGCGCGGCCATGATGCCTGCCGGATCAGGCCCGCGATTGCAGCAGGCGGCGCAGTTGCGAGGGGAAGAGTTGCAGCAGCAGGGTTTCCGTCATCGCCGTGCCGTCACGATCGACATACAGGCGGATGTCGATCGGGGTGTCGTCGTCTTCGGCCAGGGCCGAGAAATCCAGATCGAAGAGCGCGCGCCAGCTGTCTTCGCCCACCACCTGGTAGACCGCCGCCCCACCCGTCTTCCCGCGCGAGGCGGAGACCTTGACCGAGAGCCCCGGATCGCGGGAAGCCACGCCTTCGAAGCCGCGCCCTTCCAGGTCGCAGACGACCTTGACCACGCCCTTGGGCCGGGGCTGGCCCGGTACGCCCCCGGCGCCGATCCGGGTGGCCAGGAAACGCGCCGCGACCGGGGCCACGGGCGTGTCCTTCACCCAGGACAGCCGGTAGGTGAACCCGTATTCCGACCCCGCGCCCGCCGGGGCGCCCGGGGTCCAGAAGGCGACGATATTGTCGTGGATCTCGTCATCGGTGGGCAGTTCGACGAGGGAGACCGCGCCCTGCCCCCAGTCTTCGCCCGGTTCGATCCAGGCGGAGGCGCGGCGATCGTAGAAAACGCCGTCATCCTGGTACTGATCGAAGTCGCGTTCGCGCTGCATCAGGCCGAACCCGCTGGGAGAGGTCGTCTGGAAGGTGTTTGCCATGACGCGCGGCGGGTTGTTCAGCGGCCGCCAGATACGTTCGCCGGTGCCCATGTGGACCTCCAACCCGTCGGAATCATGCACCTCCGGCCGCCAGTCGGGGGAAACGCCGCGATCATGCTTGCCGTACCAGTACATCGAGGTCAGCGGGGCGATGCCCATGCGATCCACGTCGCCGCGCAGGAAGACCTTGGCCTGGATGTCCTGGATCACCCCGTCTTCGCGGTGGATCGAGGCGATGCGGTAGGCGCCGGTCGCGCGGGGGCTTTCCAGCAGGGCATAGGCCAGGAAGGTGCCGTCCTGCTCCGGTTCGATCCAGAAGCGGGTGAAGCGGGGAAACTCCTCCGGCCCGTCGGCGATCGCCGTGTCGAGGGCCAGCCCCCGGGCGGAGAGGCCGAATTGCCCGGAGTAGCCGGAGGTGCGCCAGTAGGAGGCGCCGAGGAAGGCCATCCAGTCCGCCTTCTGCTCCGGATCCTGCACCGAGAAGCCGGCGAAGCCCTCGGTCGCGGTCAGCCCGCGCGCCGGGCTGTCTTCGGGGATGTCGAAGAAGTCGTTGGAAAAGCGGACCTCCCGCGCCATGTCGCCGTCCAGCGCGTAGATGTGCACCGGTTCCTTGAAGTAGCGCCCCGGGTAGAAGAACTGCACCGGGGAGAGGCCGGGGCGGTCGGCCCAGAGGGCGGTTTCCTTGCGGAAGCGGATCTGGTTGTGGGCGTCGTAGTCGATGCGGTCGAGGGTGGCCGCGTCGGGGATCGCCATGGGCGTGTAGCTTTCGTCGGCCAGGCTGCGGGCCATCTGCTTGAGCCCGTCGAAGGAAAAGGGTTCGGCGGGTCCCATGTGCGGGGCCAGCGGCTGATCCCCGGCACGGGCGAGCGAGGGGGCAAGTTCGGGCAGCAGGAAGAAGGCGCCGCCGGCCAGGGCCTGGCCGAGGAAGGCCCGGCGGGAGGGCGCGGGATTGCGATGCGACATGTCGGGTCTCCGATCGTCTGTAACCGTCACGTGCGGCGCCGCGGATGCGGGCCGGTCCTCTCCCCGGAGCCGAGAGATACCGGATGGGCGCAAAGGTCGAGTGCCAATTCGCGGCACCGGCGTGTCGCTGCCGTATGGTTCATGCGAAACCGGCAAGGCATCGCCCGGAACGGGGGCCGGCGGGGGACCGGGGTGTGGCGGGGCTTGCCATGGCCGCAGGTCGGATCATCTTGCGTCACTTGGCCTGCGGGAATTGGCCTGCCGGAATTGGCTTACCGGAACCTGCCCCCGGGACTGCCGCCCGAACCGGGAACTTGACGCCCGGGCCCCATGCGGCCCGCAGGACGCTTGCCCCGCCGCCGGGGGGCCGGTAAACCCCGGCGAAAGCAACTGCCAGCAGTCCTGCTGCCACTTTTCTGGGGGCTCCACATGAACATCCTGATCCTTGGCGGCGGCGGCCGCGAACATGCGCTGGCCTGGGCCGTGCTGCAGAACCCGAAATGCGACAAGCTGATCGTGGCGCCGGGCAATGCCGGGATCGCGCGGATCGCGGAATGCGCCAGCCTCGACATCCTCGACGGCGGGGCGGTGACCGAGTTCGTGCAGGAAAACGCCATCGACTTCGTCATCGTCGGCCCCGAGGCGCCCCTGGCCGCGGGCGTGGCCGACCGGCTGCGCGAGGCGGGCGTGCTGGTCTTCGGCCCTTCGAAAGCGGCGGCGCAGCTGGAGGCCTCCAAGGGTTTCACCAAGATGATCTGCGACGCGGCGGGCGCGCCCACGGCTGCCTATGCCCGTTTCGACGATGCGCTGGCCGCCAAGGCCTACATCCGTGAACAGGGCGCGCCCATCGTGGTCAAGGCCGACGGGCTGGCCGCCGGCAAGGGCGTGATCGTCGCCATGACCGAGGGGGAGGCGCTGGAAGCCATCGACGACATGTTCGGCGGCGAATTCGGCAGCGCCGGCGCCGAAGTGGTGATCGAGGAATTCATGGAGGGCGAAGAGGCCTCCTATTTCATCCTCTGCGACGGCGAGGACGCCCTGCCCATCGGCACCGCCCAGGACCACAAGCGCGTGGGCGAAGGCGACACCGGCCCCAACACCGGCGGCATGGGCGCCTATTCCCCTGCCCCCGTGCTGACCGATGCCATCGCCGAACGCGCCATGGCCGAGATCATCCGCCCGACGCTTGCAGAGATGGCGAAGCGCGGCACCCCCTACCAGGGCGTCCTCTACGCCGGGTTCATGATCAAGGACGGCCAGGCGCGACTGGTGGAATACAACTGCCGCTTCGGCGATCCGGAATGCCAGGTCCTGATGATGCGCCTGGGTGGCCAGGCGCTGGACCTGCTGCAGGCCGCCGCCGAGGGCCGCCTGGCGGAGGCCAGGGTGAACTGGGCCGACGACCATGCGATGACCGTCGTCATGGCCGCCGAAGGCTATCCCGGCAGCTACAGGAAGGGCACCGTCATCGGCGGGCTGGATGATCTGCCCGAAAGCTCCGAAGCCTATTGCTTCCACGCGGGCACCACGGCCGAGGGGGGCAAGGTAATGGCCTCCGGCGGGCGGGTCCTGAACCTGACGGCCCGCGGGGCAACCCTGGAAGAAGCCCGCGCGCGGGCCTATGCGATGGCCGACACCATCGACTGGCCCGAAGGCTTCCTGCGGCGCGATATCGGCTGGCGGGTTCTGGGCTGAGCCTGGCCTGGTTTCGGGCCTGATGTCGGGCCTCTCCTCGGGCCCGGCTTGATCCGGGACCTGACCTTGAGCCGACCGCCGGGCGGGGCCATCACCCCGCCCTGCCCCGGCGCTCCCTCCGGTCCTTCGGCCTGTCTTTCGTCCAGCCTTTCGTCCAGGCCCCGGCCTCCCCTTCCGGCGGCGCGCGGGCCCGGGCGATGCAGGCGGGTCCGCCGGAGGTTGCGCCAGTTCCCGCACCCCGGCACACGCCCTGATGAAGGCTCTTGATAGGGCCTCTTGATGCGGGCGCGGAAGCAGGTCACCTTCCGGGACACGCCCCGGGCCGGATCCGGTCCATACCCGGGTGAACCCCATCTGTTGCGACGCACAACTGCCCAATTCGCCCCAAGGGGGCAGGCATTTTGCGTCGAAACTTGTCCAAAATACGGCAGAAACAGGGCGAGAGGCCCGTTTTCATTGAGCGCAATAATTTTACCCTTCCCAAGACCGGACGGCACCGGATCTTCCTTGCGCGACTCGGGCAATGCCTTACCGTGCCGCCGCATGACTGCGACGGGCGCGCCTCACAAGGACCAGACCTTTACCTTCCGTCCCGCCGCGCGGCGGCGGCGGCAACGCTGGTCATTGCACCTGGCCCGGCTGACCGGGCCGGGCGGTTCGCTGATCCTGCACAGCGTGCGGCGGGTGCGGCTGGTGCAGATGCGCAGCGGGTCCAGCCGGCAGATGCGCTTCGACATGGAAACCGGCAGCCAGGTGGCCCGGATCGAGATCACGACCACCGCGCGCATCCATAGCGGGGATGCCGATCAGCAGGCCTATCTTGCCCTGCTGTCCACCCTGGCGCAGCGCCTGGCCGAGCTGAAGCCGGAGCTGACCTACCGGATGGAGGAAAACGGCCGCGGCAGCATGGCGATCTTCATGATCGGGATGGCAACGCTGATCACCGGCATCGCGCTGAGCCTGATCCTGACCCTGGCCATCCACAGCTTCCGCAACCAGGTGGTGCTGGCGCTGCCGCTGCTGCTGGCGATGGTCGCTGGCGGGGCCGTGACCAGCTGCCGCTTCTGGCCCTTCCGCCGGCAGGAGGAATACCCGATTTCCAGCCTGCCGTTCATCCTGTGGACCCTGGGCGGGCCCAAGCCGGAGACCCTGCCGGAGGGCCTGAGCGAGGACCAGATCATGCCTCGCCGCCAGGCTTATGGGGGCCAGACTTCGCGAGACCAGGTTTCGGTGGGAGAGACTTCGGGGGACAGACGGACCGGGGACCGGAAAACGCGGCGCCCGAAGGCCGGTGAGAACGTCAGTTAGCGCCTAGTCGCAGCTGTCGCGGGCGGCGTCGAGGCTGCCCGGGCCGCCGTAGGGCCCAAGGCTGCGCCGGGTCAGCCGCCCGTCCGGCTGCAGCTGCATTGACAGGACCTGCGACCAGGCCGCATCTGCCAGGATCATTTCCGGGCCCGCGCCACAGTCACGGATGCCGCCGGGGATATGGGGCCAGCCGATCTGGTGATTGGTCACGCCCGGGGCGCTGGCGACCTCTGCCAGGGTGCGGGCCGCGGGATCGTAGCGCAAGATCCGCAGCGTCCGTGCCAGGTGGGGTCGGTCGACATAGGCCAGTTCGATCCGGCCATCGCCATCCAGGTCGGCGGCGCCGAGGGGGGCCAGCCAGCGGAAACGGCGGCCGATGAAGGGGGTGGCGGCGATGCGTCCCTCCGCCCCCCAGATCGCCAGGCGCGCGCCGCGGTTCCGGTGGCTTTCGACCACGATCACCTCTGGCGCGCCATCGCCGTCCAGGTCGGCCAGGCGGGGGGCCTCATCCTCGAACACCAGGGCGGTATCCAGGGTGACGCGGCCGCTGCTGCCATCGGCAAAGGTCAGCACCATGGCGCCATGTTCGATGTGGTCGCCCAGGGCGCCATGCGGATAGCGGGTGGTGGGATCGGCGAAGTGGGCGGCCGTGATCTGGCGACCGATAGGGCCCCCAATCAGGGCCGTGTCCGCCCGGGCCACGCAGGCCGGCACGGCCGCCGCGACCAGCGTCGCCGCCAGCAGGGCCTGCAGCACGCCCCTCGGGCCAGGCAGGCGACAGGAGGCGCGACAGGGGCGCCGACAGGGGCGCCGCAACAGGAGGCGCCCCGCACTCATCAGATCTGCCGCTCGGGCATCTGGACGACCAGGCCGTCCAGCGCTTCGGTGACCTTGATCTGGCAGGTCAGGCGGGAGCGCGCGGGATCGGGTTCATAGGCGAAGTCGAGCATGTCTTCTTCCATGTCTTCCTTCGCCGGCAGCTTTTCGACCCAGTCGGGGGCGATGTAGACATGGCAGGTGGAGCAGGCGCAGGCGCCGCCGCAGTCGGCTTCGATCCCGGGGATGCCGTTGTCGCGGGCGCCTTCCATCACGGTCAGGCCCGGCTTCACGTCGACGACATGTTCGGTGCCGTCATGTTCGATGTAGGTGATCTTCGCCATGGCTGTCCTCGTTCCTGCTCTGTCGATCCTTCGCGGGGCCTGCCCCGGCGCGGCGCGCGGGGCGCGGGGGCTGTCCGCAACCTGCCGCTTGTCCTATCGCTGCCTGCCCCCCCGTTCCAGCCCCTTTTGCGCCGCGATGGCCAGAGGGGCGCCGCCCGGCACCATCGGCGGGCCCCGGGGCGCGCAGTTGCTGTCCCGATGCTCATTCCGCTGCCCATCCCGCGCGCGGCGGGCGCGGCGGCAAGGCGGGGAACCGCCGGGGGTGCGGGCCGCGTCCGACAGGGGCAGACCCTTGACGGGAAAGGCGCTTCCGGGGGGCGGGGATTGCGATTAGGATGCCGGGACGAGGCAGAAGCAGGAACCGACGGCGAATGACGCGAAAGGGCCCGGAACGCGGCCGCCCGACAGAGGGCCCGACAAAGGTCCCGACAGGGGCGACCCGCCCGGGGGATCAGGACGGCCGCCGCGCGCCCGGGCCGGCATGGCGGCGCCCTGCGGGGGCGCGGCCCTTCGTGCTGCCCTTCCTTCTGGCCACCGGGCTGCTGACGGCGGGCTGCACCCCGCGTCTGCCCGATTTCCCCGCCCTTGGCGGCGCCGAGATCACACGCATCTACGACCGTCCCCCGCCGGGCAGCGACCCGATGGATTGCTGGGGCAAGGAAGTCACCCCGGCGGTGATCGAAACGGTGACGCGCCATGTGCTGATGCAGCCGGCGGAGGTGCATACCGACGGCACCGTCGTCCAGCCCGCGATCTACAAGACCGAGACCCGGCAGGAGATCGTGCAGGAACGGCGCGAGCTGTGGTTCCGCGTCCCCTGCGAGGAGGAGCTGACGCCGGCCTTCATCTCTTCCGTCCAGCGCGCCCTGACCGCCCGGGGGCTCTATTCGGGGTCCATCAACGGGGAGATGACCACCCGCACCCGCCGCGCGATCCGCGCCTACCAGGCGCCGCAGGGGCTGGACAGCGGGATCCTGTCGCTGGCCGCCGCGCGCCAGATGGGCCTGGCGGAGCTGGAAATCGACCAGTGACGCCATGCCCCCGCCCCTGCGTCACGGCCCGCCGCCCAACCTGACCGCCTGAAACGGCCCTGATACGCCCCGGCCGCCAGCGACCTTTCAGTCACCGAAGTAGTCGGGGAAATGATCGAAGGGGTCGCAGTCGATCCGGGGCGGCGCCCAGGGCACCCTTTCCGACAGGAAAACCTCCGCCGCCTTGCCGAACTTCGGCGCCGCGTCGAGCGATCCGGCGGGCACCACCACCCGCTTGCCGTCACGGGTCACGAAGGGCAGGCCCGATCCGCAGATCCGGCAGAAGGCCTTGGTGAAGGCACGGTCGGGATGACGGAAGCGCGCCACCAGATCCCCACCCCGGCGCCAGACGAGGCTGCCCACCTCCGCAAAGAGGTTGGAGGCATGGGTGGAACCGGAAATCCGCCGGCACTGGGCGCAGTGGCAAAACAGGATGAAGGCGAAATCATTCGCAATCTCGTATTCCACGGCGCCGCAGAGGCAGCCCCCGGTGATCGTTCCCGGCCCGCCGCCGGGCGTCTTTTCAACCACGTTGTCAGCCATCTTCCCCCCCCGGCCTTTTGCCGCTTTTCGCCACCCTTCTCCCCGCAAGCATAGCACGGATTGCCCCGGGTCGCCCTGCGGCCCCGGTTTGCACGGCACAGCAGACAGTTTCCCGGCCTGCAGCCTGCCCCCACGCTGGTCCTTCTCTGGCCCCTCTCTGGCCCGCGCTCCGCCCCTGCCCGTTGCGCCGCGCCCGCTTTGCGCTGCCCCTGCCCTGCCGCCGCCGCGCCCCTACAACGCAAAAGGGGCGCCCGAAGGCGCCCCTTTCATCTGATCCCGTTGTCGGAAAATCAGTTGTCTTCGGCCAGCGGCAGCGCGACGAAGCGCGGATCGCCCTGACGACGGATCAGCAGCAGGATCGACTTGCGACCCGCGTCCTTCGCGGCGGCGATCTGATCCTTCAGTTCGGCCACGGAGGAGATCTTCTGCTGGCCCGCATCGGTGATCACGTCACCGGCACGCACGCCCTTTTCGAAGGCATCGGCCATCTCGTCCACGTCGGTGACGACCAGGCCCGCGGCATCGGAGCCGAGCTCCAGCTGTTCGCGCAGTTCCGGCGTCAGTTCGGACAGGGACATGCCCATCAGGTCCAGGACCTCGGGCTTGGCCTCTTCCTGGACCTGTGCGGCCGGGATGGTGCCTTCGGAGGTTTCGCGGCGGCCGAGGGTGACCTTCAGCACTTCGCTCTTGCCGTCGCGCAGCACGGTCACGCGGACGGTCTTGCCGACCTCGGCATTGCCGACCTGACGGACAAGACCGCGGGTATCCTCGACCTCGGTGCCGTCGAAGCTGGTGATCACGTCACCGGCCTTCATGCCTGCGTCCATGGCAGGGCCTTCGGGCACGTCGGTGACCATGGCGCCCTTGGCGTCGGCCAGGCCCATGGCTTCGGCCATGTCGGGGGTCACGTCCTGGATGCGCACGCCGAGCCAGCCGCGACGGGTTTCGCCGTATTGCTGCAGCTGGGCCACCACGCGTTTCACGACGTTGGAGGACATGGAGAAGCCGATGCCGATGGAGCCGCCGTTGGGCGACAGGATCGCGGTGTTCACGCCGATGACCTGGCCGTCGACGTTGAACAGCGGACCACCGGAGTTGCCGCGGTTGATCGCCGCGTCGGTCTGGATGAAGTCGTCATAGGTGCCCTGCAGCGCGCGGTTGCGGGCCGAAACGATCCCGGCGGAGACGGAGAAGCCCTGCCCCAGCGGGTTGCCCATGGCCACGACCCAGTCGCCGACGCGGGCGGTGTCGCTGTCACCGAAGCTGACGAAGGGCAGCGGCTGGTCGGTGTCGACCTTCAGCAGCGCGATGTCGGTCTTCGGATCGGTGCCCACCAGTTCGGCATCCAGGACGTCGCCGTCGAAGAATTCGATCTGGATCTCGTCGGCGTTCTCGATGACGTGGTTGTTGGTGACGATGTAGCCGTCTTCGGAGATCACGAAGCCGGAACCCAGCGCCTGCGAACGGCGCGGGCGGGCCTGTTCACCGCCATTGCCCTGACGGTCCTGGAATTCGCGGAAGAAATCCTCGAACGGGGAGCCTTCGGGGACGATGGGCGAAGGCCCTGCATCCGCGGTGACGGTGGTGGTGGTGGTGATGTTGACGACGGCCGGGCTGATCTTCTCTGCCAGGTCGGCGAAGCTGTCGGGCAGCGCGCTGGCGGTGATCGTCTGGGCCATCAGCATCATCGTCGCCATCAGCCCCAGCCAGAGGCCGCGCAGCGGCTGGCGGGCTGCGGCGCGGTGGCCTTCGGCGGGACGCTCTGCCAGGGGTCGCAGGGCTAATGCCTGTGTGGTCATTCCCGATTCTCCTTCTTCTTGCTGAAGATGCCTTTGGGTGCCCCGGAACGGGCAGGTCCGTACTTGTATTGCAATGTAGGCGCACCCGGTCGCAAGACAAAGCCCGTCGCGCCGCGTCAAGAGGGTGTGAGGGCCTGTTGAGAGCGCGGGAATTCCCTGCGCCCACAGGCCCCGCGGGGTCAGCCTCCGGTCAAATCCCTTATTTTTCGTAAATTTTTCCATTCCGAGCCGCATGGATTCCCCGCCATTCGGCACCGGATGACAAATCACGTCATCGGTGAGGGCTGCCCGGAACCGGGCGCCTGCCCGCGCCGGAGGCGGAACGCCGGGCTGGGCCAGAGCGCAATGGAGGCGCAAAGCAAAAGGGGCCGGCCCAAGGCCAGCCCCTTCGCAAGCTCCGGACAGCCGGGGCCGGCTGGCCCGCGGCTGCCGCGATGGCGATCACTCGGTCGCGGGCACCGTTTCGGTTTCCGTTCCGCCGTCCGCCGCGGGCGCGACGGGATCCGGATCGCCATCGGCCGCATCCGCGCTGTCGTCCATCGTGTCGAGCGGGCTTTCCACCGTCGGCACGATCGCGTCGAGCGACACGCCCGCCGGGTTGTTGGACTTCAGGTAGCTGAAGAACTCGCTGTCAGGCGAAAGCACCATGGTGGAGGTATCGCCCTTCAGCGCCGCGCGATAGGCATCGAGCGAGCGGTAGAAGTCGAAGAACTCCGGATCGGCGCCATAGGCCTGGGCGTAGATCGCCGTGACCTGGGCGTCGGCCTCACCACGGATGACCTCTGCGTCGCGCTGCGCGGCGGAGACGGTTTCCACGCGCTGGCGGTCGGCCTCTGCGCGGATCTCCTGGGCGCGTTCGTTACCGCGGGCGATCTGGTCGGCGGCCTCGCGTTCGCGTTCCGCCCGCATCCGGGCGAAGGTCGCGTCGAGGTTTTCCGACGGCAGGTCGGTCCGCTTCAGGCGCACGTCGATGATCTCGATGCCCAGGCCGCGTGCCTCATTGATGGCATTGTCGCGGATGCGGTTCATCAGGGCCACACGGTCGGCCGAGAGGATCTCGTCCGAGGTGACGGAACCCAGGACCTGGCGGGTCTGCGACCGCAGGATCGAGTCGAGCCGGCTTTCGGCGGCGGCGATGCCACCGGTGCCGTTGGCCTGGCGGAACTGACGCACGTCGGCGATGCGGTAGCGGGCGAAGGCATCGACCACCAGGCGGCGGTCATCCAGCGGCGTGACTTCGAGCGGGTCGATGTCGCGCGACAGGATCCGGTCGTCGTAGCGCACGGTTTCCTGGATCACCGGGATCTTGAAGGTCAGACCGGGGTCTTCCTTCACGTCCACCACACGGCCGAACTGCAGCACCAGCACCTTCTCGCGCTCGTCCACGATGACGAGGGAGGAGAAGCCGATGAAGGCCAGCACGACCACCACGCCGATGAAGATCGGGGTCTTTTTCATGATCTCTCTCCCTTACTTCGTGGCAGTGGTTGCAGCGGCGGAGCCGGCGCCCGGCGCCAGCTGGCCCAGCGGCAGGTAGGGCAGCACGCCCGAACCGTCCTGGCCGTCGATGACCACCTTGTTCACGCCGCCCAGCACGTCTTCCATCGTTTCGATGTAGAGGCGCCGGCGCGTGACCTCGGGCGATTTCTGGTATTCGCCCAGCACGGCGGTGAAGCGGCTGGCGTCACCCTCGGCATCGTTGACGACCTGCGCGCGATAGCCTTCTGCCTCCTGCCGCAGCTGCGCGGCCTGGCCGCGGGCCTCTGCGGTGACGCGGTTGGCGTAGGCATCGGCCTGGTTGGTCAGCTGTTCACGCTTCTGTTCGGCGGCCTGCACTTCGCGGAAGGCGTCGATCACCTCTGAGGGCGGATCGGCCTTGTCGAAGTTGACGCGGATCACGGACATGCCGCTGTCGTAGCTGTCCAGCGTCGACTGGATCAGGTCCTGAAGGCGGGCGGCGATGGCGCCCCGGTCGCGGTTCAGGATCGGCGCCAGCTGCGACTGGGCGATGATCTCGCGCATGGCGGATTCGGACACGGCCGAGATCGTCATCTGCGGATCGCGCAGGTTGAACAGGAACTTCGCCGGGTCGGTGATGTTCCAGACCACCTGGAAGTCGATGTCGACGATGTTCTCGTCCCCGGTCAGCATCAGGCCCGCGTCGGAACCACGGCCGCCCACGCCCACGTCCACCGTGCGTTCACGGGTCACGGCGATCACCTCGTGGGTGACCAGGGGCCAGGGGGCGAAGTTCAGACCGGGGTCGCCGGTGGAGGAATACTTGCCGAGGAACAGTTCCACCGACTTCTCTTCCGGGCGCACCGTGTAGACGGAGGCGAAGAGCCAGGCGATGAAAAGCGCCAGGATGCCCAGCAGCACCATGGACCGGCTGACCAGCGGGCCCGAAGGTCCCCCTGCCCCGCCCATGCCGCCGCCCGAAGGCTGTCGGCCACCGCCGCCGCCCATCAGGACGCGCAGCTGGTCCTGGCCCTTGCGGACCAGTTCGTCGATATCGGGGATGCCGGGCTTGTCGTCTCGGCCGCCGCCACCGTTGTTGCCACGGTTACCGCCGCCGTTGCCTCCCGAGGGCGGTGTCGGTCGGCCATTGCCGCCGCCTCCCCCCCAGGGACCGCCATTCTGTCCAGCCATCGTCTCCCTTTCCGTCAGAACGTAGTGTGCCCCCTAACTGTGCAGCCGGGGGGCCGTTTTCAAGTTTTCGCGATCCGTTTCCGGCCCTCAGCCGAGGGTCCGGGTCGGGTTTCGCATCGTCACGATCTCTTCCGCTGCGGTCGGGTGAACGGCCACGGTGCGGTCGAAGTCCTCTTTCGTCGCGCCCATCTTAACAGCGATCCCGGCGAGCTGGATCATTTCCCCGGCAGAGGGGCCGACAATGTGGCAGCCCAGCACCTTGCGGGAGGTCTTGCCCACCACGAGTTTCATCAGGATCTTCTGCGCCTCGGTGCCGGCAAAGCTCTGCTGCATCGGCTTGAAGGAGGTGGTGTAGATTTCCAGCGGTTCCTTGCAGGTCTCGCGCGCCTCTTCCTCGGACAGGCCGACGGTGCCCATTTCGGGCTGGGTGAAGATGGCGGTCGGGATCAGCTCGTGATCGGGCTTCATCGGCACGCCCTTGAACACGGTGGAGACGAAGGCCATGCCCTCGCGGATCGCCACCGGGGTCAGCTGCACCCGGTCGGTCACGTCGCCGATGGCCCAGATCGAGGGCACGGCGGTCTGGGAGAAATCGTCCACGACCACTTCGCCCTTCCTGCCCAGCGCCACGCCCGCGCCTTCCAGGCCCAGCCCGTCGGTATTCGGCGCGCGGCCGGTGGCGAAGAGCACCTGGTCGAAGACGGCGGAGCCGCCGTTGGTGTCGAAGACGCGGATGCCGTCCGCCTCCTTCTCCAGCTTCTCGACGTCGATGCCGGTCTGCAGGTCGATGCCCGCCTTCTTCATCTCGTCCGCGATCAGCGCGCGGGCCTCTTCATCGAAGCCGCGCAGGATCTGCATGCCACGGTAGTACTGCGTCACGTGGGAGCCGAGGCCGTTCATGATGCCGGCGAATTCGCAGCCGATGTAGCCGCCGCCGACGATCAGGATGCGCTTGGGCAGTTCGGCCACGTGGAAGATGTCGTTGGAGGTGATGCCCAGTTCCGCACCGGGGATTTCCGGCTTCACGGGGCGGCCGCCGACGGCGATCAGGATCGTCTTGGCGGTCTTGCGGGTGCCGTCGGCCAGCTCCACGGTGTGGGCATCCACCACGCTGGCACGCTGGCTGAACTTCTCGACGCCGGAGCCGTCCAGCAGGCGCTGGTAGATGCCTTCCAGCCGG
Organism: Pseudooceanicola sp. NS-SX8; assembly: GCF_057380755.1. Lineage (NCBI taxonomy): Bacteria > Pseudomonadati > Pseudomonadota > Alphaproteobacteria > Rhodobacterales > Paracoccaceae > Pseudooceanicola > Pseudooceanicola sp. NS-SX8. Next base: position 3,755,818 of record NZ_CM170819.1, read on the forward strand.
TCCAGCTCCGCTTCCAGCTTGGGCTTGAACACGTTCCAGTCGAAGCCCTTCTCGGAAATGTCCCAGCCGTAGGCGGCGGCCTCTGCGGCCATGCGACCATAGCCGGAGGCGAAGACCATCAGCTTCTTGGGCACGCAGCCACGGATCACGCAGGTGCCGCCGTAACGGCTTTCCTCGGCGATGGCGACCTTTGCGCCGGCCTCGCCCGCCGCAACGCGGGCGGCACGCACGCCGCCGGAACCGGCGCCGATGACGAAGAGATCATAGTCGAATGCAGAGGGTGTATCGGAAGCCATGGGCCGGGTCCTTTGGTTTCGCCGCGCGCAGGTCCGGTCAGGCGGAGGAAGCCCGGGCCGGATGGCGAGCCGGGGGAGCGGCTCGCGGCGGCAGGGGTGTCAGTCGGAGAGGTCCCTGAACAGGTTGTCCTCTTCCACGAAGTCGATCTGGCTGTCTTCGACAGTGCCGTCGTTGATGTCCCGGGTTTCCACCCGGCCGGTGCCGTGGCCGATGACCACGGTATCGCAAATATCGATGAATAGCCCGTTTTCAACCACGCCCGGCATCTGGTTCAGGACCATGGCCAGTTCGCGGGGATTGCCGATGCGGTTGAGGTGCAGGTCCAGGATGTGATTGCCCTCGTCGCTGAGGAAGGGCCGGTCGCCGCTCATCCGCAGGGTCACGTCGCGGCCCAGCACATCCATGGACACCAGCATCTCTTCCACCAGGGCCTGGGTCGTGCGCCAGCCGAAGCGGATCACCTCGATCGGCAGGGGGAAGGCGCCCAGCGTCTCCACCTCCTTGGCGGCATCGGCGATGACGATCATGCGGTCGGAGGCGGTGGCGACGATCTTCTCCTGCAGATGCGCCCCGCCGCCGCCCTTGATCAGGTTCAGGTCGCCGTCGATCTCATCCGCGCCGTCGATGGTCAGGTCCAGCCAGCGCGCCTCGTCCAGGGGGACGACCTTGATGCCCATGTCCCGCGCCAGGGCCGCAGTGCGGGCAGAGGTCGGCACGCCGGTGATCCGCAGCCCCTCGTCGCGCACCCTTTCGCCCAGGCACCGCACCATCCAGGCTGCGGTCGACCCGGTGCCGAGACCCACACGCATGCCGTCCTCGACGAAATCGACCGCGCGCTTTGCAGCGACGAACTTGGCCTTGTCGATCGGGGACAGCTCTGAGCTCATTCCGGGTCTCCTTTGTCTGGAATGCTTATAGGAAAGAGGCGGCCCGGATGCGAGTGGGGAAATGCGCGGCGAATCCCCGCCCCGCACCCCCCGCCTGCCCCGGCGCATGGGCTCCCGCATCGGCCCCGGAATGTCCCGGAATGACCCGGCCACGGCTGCGGAAGCCGAATTCCAAGATTTTTCAAATTTTTTTTCGCAACCCCAGATTGACGCGCCAGGAGACGCGCAGCCCCTATTTTATATGGCCGTATAAACTATGCGGCGAAAGGTCCCGCCCCGGCCCATCAAATTCGCATCGAAAACGCGTCACATTTTGGCCCCATACACTTGTGTACGTGTTCGCGTGGTTCAGCAAAGTGTTGAATCACGGGACAAAAATCGGGACGACATGAAACATCTACTGACGGGCGCCTCTGTTATCGCCCTTTCGACACTTGCCTTCGGCACGGTTGCAAACGCCCAGGCATGCGACACCACCACCCCTTCGGACGGAGACACGGTAACCTGCGACGGCAGCGGATCCGGCGTCGATTTTTCCGGAATCGACAACCTGGACGTGACCGTTTCCGGGACCATCGCAGAGACGACCGGCAATGCCTTCACCGCCGGTGACGGGCTGACGCTGGACAACTCCGGCGCGATGTCGAACACGGCCAATAGCACCTATATCATCGAGGCGGGCGACGATGCCTACGTCACCAACTCCGGCACGATGAGCAGCGAGACGACGACCTATGCCCTTGGCCTCTCGCTGGGGGACGACAGCACCTTCGTGCAGACCGAGACCGGCACGCTCTCCGGCGCTGGCAGCGCCATCGGCGGGCTCCTCGACATGGGGGAAAACGCCACGGTCGTGAACGCGGGCACGATCACCTACTCCAGCTATACGGTCGGCATTGCCATGGACAGCGGCACGGTCACCAACACCGGCACGATCACCGGCTATGGCTCCGTGATCTACAGCTGGGGCACGCTGGATGTCACCAACAGCGGCACGATCCACTCCAATTCAGCGAGCGTCGCAGCCGTCTATGCCAGCGGTGACGTTACCGTGGTCAACGAAGAGGGCGGCGAGATCTCGGCGGACTCCGGCTCTGCTGTAATCTCCATGGGCGGCTCCCTGACCCTGACCAACTACGGGACCATCTCCGGCAACTCCCAGTACACCCTCAGCGGCACTACAGTTGACATCTACAATGGCGCGACCGGCGTCATCTCCGGCTCCGGGGCCTCCGTCATCACTGGCCAAAGCGGCCTGACCCTGGTCAATGACGGCCTGATCGAGGGCGGCGTCACCAGCACCATCCGAGCCGGCGGCAGTGGCACCAGCATCGTGAACAACGGCACGATCAGCAGCACCTCCACCTCCAGCTTCCCCACGATCTATCTTACGGGGACCGATGCCAGCGTCACCAATACCGGCACGATCGAATCCGCCTCCACCTCGGCCGTGATCGCGTTCACCTATGGCGGGACGCTCACCAACACCGGCACGGTCACCAACACCGGTACCGGCGCGGCGGTCCTTGCCAGCTCCGACTACGATATGGAGATCACCAACTACGGCACGATCAGCGGCGATACCGCTTACACAGTCTACAGCACTGGCGATACCACGATCACCAACTACGGCACCCTCATCGGCACCGGCGGCACGGCGATCGAATTTGGCGACGGTGACGACACGCTGGTGCTCTACTCGCTGGATATCCAGGGCGACATCATCTTCGGCGATGGCGACGACACCGTGGTCGTGGGCGCAGGCGCCAGCGCGGGCACGCTGACCTTCGGGTCCGACCTGGAAGACGTCGACCTGTCGGCGGCAGAGGCCGCGATCTATTCCGACGGCACCCTGGTCGTGGCCGACGCGGGCTTCCTCGGCGGCATGGACGAGGTTCAGGCCTGGGGCGGGCTGCTTCTGGGCCGCCAGGTGGCCTCCGGCTTCGGCAGCGGCTGGTGGGGTGAGGTCGGCATCGATGCCGCGGCCTCGTCCAGCCAGGGCACCCTGACCATCGGGCGCGATTTCGATCGCTTCGGCCTCTTCGTCTCCGCCAACCGGGGCATGTCCGAGGGCGACGACGGCCTGAACGCCGCGCACCGCGACAGTTTCCTCGCCGGTCTGCGCATGGGCACCGCCCTGGGCGCCGCCAAGCTGACCGGTGCGGTCTATGCCGGCCAGGGTGAGACCACCTTCTCCGCAGTGGACAGCGGGCTCAGCTACGGGTCCACCGATGATACCGTCCTGGGCCTTGCCGCCGGGATCGAGACGACGCTGTCCAGCGGCCTGGGCCTTGCCGCCCGCGCCGGGGTCGAAGCCCACGACAGCGATGGCTACAGCCTGTCCAGCCTGGACGGCGCCAGCTTCGGCGGCCGCACCATGACCGCCAGCTACCTGGACGTGCAGGCCTCCTACGGCTTCAAGCTGGGCAAGGGCATCTCCGCCCGGCCCTTCATCGGCGCCAGCCTGGTCCACGTCGGCGGCGATGCCACCGACATGAGCTACGACGGCAGCACGATCAGCGTCGACGGCGCCGTGGGCGACACGCTGACCACCCTGAACCTGGGGACGGAGTTCGCGGGCGCCCAGGGCTGGTCCGCCCGGGTCGAGACGCGCTTCGACGAAGACGGCCTGTCCGCCGGTGGCGTCAGCTTCGGCATGACCTTCTGAGGCAGCGCCCGAAACCGCGCGCCCCGCAACGGGGCGTGCCTGCAGGCCATGATCACGGGGGCGGCGTCGAAAGGCGCCGCCCCCAACCCGTTCGCCCCCTGCGCCTTCGCTCCGGTGCGTTGTTCGGCACGCGTCCTGCATGCCCATGACGCGCGCCATGATACGTCACGCCGCCTAAGGCCCGGCGCCGGTCGCTTTCGGCATTGTTGCCACGGCGACAGGCGTTAGTCTCCGGCTCAAACAGGGGTGAAACATGTTCCTTTCCGTCTTCGAGATCTTCAAGATCGGCGTCGGCCCGTCGTCTTCGCACACCATGGGGCCGATGGTGGCCGCGGGCCGGTTCCTCGACCTGCTGCGGACCGGCCCCTTCGAACCGAAGGGCCTGCGCGCCTCGCTGCACGGCTCCCTCGCCTTCACCGGCAAGGGCCATGCGACCGACCGGGCGACGATCCTCGGCCTCGCCGGGTTCCTGCCGGACAGCTACGATGCCCAGGCCGCCGAAACCGCGCTGGCGCAGATCGAAGCGACGGGCATGGTCACCCCCCCGGACCTGCCGCCGCTGGCCTTCGCGCCGTCCAGGGACCTGATCTTCGACTACGATGAACCCCTGCCCGGCCACCCCAACGGGATGCGCCTGATGGCGCTGGACGCCCAGGGCGACGTCATCGCGTCGGAGGTCTACTATTCCGTCGGCGGCGGCTTCGTCCTGACCGAGGGGGAGCTCGCCTCGGGCGAGGACAAGGCGCCGGGCGCGCCGATCCCCTACCCCTTCCACTCCGCCGCCGAGATGCTGGAGATGGCGCGCAACTCCGGCCTGACCATCGCCCAGATGAAGGCCGCCAACGAGGCCGCCCGCGGCCGCCCCGACATCAGCGAGGGCGTGGGCCAGGTCTGGAAGGTCATGTCCGACTGCATCGACCGGGGGCTGACCTCCGAAGGGCTGCTGCCCGGCGGGCTTGCGGTGCGCCGCCGCGCCAAGGCGATCCATGATGCGCTGATCGAGGAAGCGGGCCGCAACCTTGCCCCGCCCCACGTGGTGAACGACTGGATCAGCTGCTACGCCATGGCCGTGAACGAGGAAAACGCCGCCGGGGGCCAGGTGGTGACGGCTCCCACAAACGGCGCGGCAGGGGTGATGCCCGCGGTGATGAAGTACTGGCTGACCCATGTGCCCACCGCCACGCCCTCGAAGATCACCGAATTCATGCTGACCGCCGCCGCCATCGGCGGGCTGGTGAAATACAACGCCTCGATCTCCGGCGCCGAGGCGGGCTGCCAGGCAGAGGTCGGATCGGCCGCCGCCATGGCCGCCGCGGGGCTGGCCGCCGTCATGGGGGGAACGCCGGAGCAGATCGAGAACGCCGCGGAGATCGCCCTGGAACATCACCTCGGCATGACCTGCGATCCGGTCGCGGGCCTGGTGCAGGTGCCCTGCATCGAACGGAACGGGCTGGGCGCGATCAAGGCCGTCTCGGCCGCCAGCCTCGCCCTGCGGGGCGACGGGCGCCACTTCGTGCCGCTGGATGCCTGCATCGAGACCATGCGCCAGACAGGCCGCGACATGCATGAGCACTACAAGGAAACCTCGTTGGGCGGGCTGGCGGTCAACGTGCCCAACTGCTGAGGGCGGGAGGGGGCGCTGCCCCCCGCCTGCGGCTCCCCCCGGAGGCATCGTCCGGAACGGACGATCCTCTGTCAGCCCAGCCCCTGTCAGCCCAGCCCCGTCAGCCCAGCGCGGGCCGGTTTCAGGGTCGTTTTTCTGGCCAGTGCGCCGGGCAGTCCAGCAGGGCCTGCGTCACGGCTTCCAACGCTTCGACCGGCAGGATCACCGCCATGCCGGGCGCGTCGAAGCTGAGCGTCACCGGCCCAGACACCCGGTTCGACGTGCCGATCCGCCCGTCAGGTGCAAAGGCCAGCCCCTCGATCGGCCATTCCAGCCCCTCGGACCGGCCCGTGACCGGCGCCAGCGGGTAGAGAGAGAGCCGCTCCCCCAGGGGGCGGGTCAGCCGCAGTTCGGGCGGGCAGAGGAAAAGCACGTCCTCCTCCCCCGCCAGCAGGCAGCGACGGTCGGGGAAGCGGGCCAGCACCGTCAGTGCCGCCAGCATGTGGTCGATCCGCGCGCCCAGAAACCCGGTGCCCAGCAGCAGCGGCGTTGCGATGCGGGTCAGGCATTTCTCGAAATCGGTGCTTTCCTGTTCGGCCACCCGGTGCAGAACGCCCGGGTCCAGCGCCGCGATGCTGGCAGGGGCCAGGCTGTCCATGTCGCCGATCACCGCCGCGGGCATCCGCCCCCGGGACAACAGGAATTCCGCCCCGCCATCCGCCGCCGCGACAGGCCCCGACAGCGCCATGATCCGGGCCGCGACCGATTCCCCGATCTCTCCGCCTCCAAGCAGAGCAACGGGCCGATCACTCTCCAGTACCGGGTTCAAAGCCATGAAATTTCGCTCGAATTCGATGGAAACCACAATATCGTCACAAAATGAAACCTTCTGCACCTTAGATTCGATCTTCTTATGGCAGATCAAATACCCTGAAACAGGTCGCCGTCCGGCCCGTTCTCCTCTCGGGGTCCATGGTCGGTAACGTCAGAACGAGCGAGAAGTAAAGTGGTTGAGTCGAACAAGATCCTGACGGTCTCCTACGGGACTTTCTCCTGTACTCTCGAAGGATTCGACGACGCTTTCGACACCATGAAGGCCATCGCGGAATACTTCCGCGACCTTGCCGCCGAAGACCGCTATTTCGGCGCCGAACCTCCGACCCCCGATGCCGACATGCTTGCCCGGCTGGCCGAACGCTCGATCGCGCGCCGGGTCAATGCCCGGACCGAAGACGGCAGCATCGTCCTGCGCCCCGATGCGGGACCCGAGGCCGCGACAGGGACGAGCGCAGAGGCGCCCCAACAGGCCCCCGCCAAAGCGCCCGCCACGGCCGGCACCGAAGCTCAACCGCAACAGCCCGTCGCGCAGAGCACCCCGGCAGAGGCCCCCGACGCTGTCTCCGCCTCGGACGAGGCCGTGGTGGAAGCCGAGGACGTGGCGCCCGAGGACATGCCCGCGCGCCCGATGCGCGCCCCCCGGATCGCCGCCGCCCTGGCCGCCGCCGGCGGCGCGGCCCTTCTTGCTTCCGAACCCGCAGCGGCCCGGCCTGCTGCGGCCCAGCCGTCCGACGCCCCCTCTGACGGGACCGCGGCGGCAGGGGGCATCGTGGATGCAGGTGACCCGGCACCTCTTCCGGAGATGTCCGGCCCGGACGCCTTGGATGACGATCTTGGGGAGCCGGGCGACATCGCCATGCCCGCGCAGGATATCGCAGTCGCCCCCACCGATGCAGAGGCAGAGACGCCCGAAACGGTCGAGCCGGAGGTCGAGGCGCCCGAAGCGGATCTCCTGTCCGCGCCCGAAACCGTGCCCGAATCCGTGCCTGAATCTGCGCCTGAATCTGCGCCCGCAATGGCAGCCCCCGAAGCCGACCTGCCCGAAACCGATATGGCGCAGACCTCCGAAAGCCCCCTGCCCGACGCGGCAGAGGTTGCGGCAGAGGTTGCCGAGGTCTCCGCCCATGAGGCCGCGCCCCTTGCGGCAGCGGAGGATACGGTCGCGGCTGACGACGCCGACGATCCCCTTCTCGCCCGCATCGCAGGCGGCGCAGGCCATCTGGCCGAAGATCCCGTTTTCGCAGAACCTGCCGCCCTTGCAGAAGAAGAGCCCGCGCAGGCGCCCCCCGTTGCGGCAGACACGCCCGAAACCGTGATCGACACGGCTGACGTCGAAGTGCCCGAAATCGAAGCGGCCCCCCTGGCCGCCGAGGCAACGGATGACGCCGCCGCAGCCGCCGATACGCCCCTCTCCGACGACACGGCAGAGGATCTTTCCCCGCAGGGCGAAGGCTGGGATTCCATTGCCGAGGCAGAGGAAGCGATCGCCCGCGCCCGGACCGCCGCCGTTGAACTGGCGGTGCAGCCGGCGACCCCCGATGTCACCGACGTGGCGCTGAAACTGCAGCGGATCCGCGACGTGGTGGCCCGCCGCGCCGCCATCGCCGCCGCCACCGAAGCCGCGCCCATCCCCGAAGCGCCCCACTCCGAAGCGCCCCTGGTGCTTGAAGATCCGGCCGAAGAACCGCTGCCCGCCGATACCGATCTCTTTGCCGCCCCCGAAGCGGCGGAAGAAGACGACGACGGGTTCGATCCCGCCGGCGAGGATTCCCTCTTCGCGGAGGGAGAGGACGACACCCCCGCCCCCCGCATCATGGCCCGCGTGATCAAGGTCAAGCGCCGGGATCTCCCGACCGAGGCGCCCGCCAGCACGCTCTCCCCCGAGGCAGAGGCGGAGCTGCAGCGCGAACTGGCGGACCTGGAAGCCGATATCGCCCGGGGCCAGGCCTCGGCAGCGGGTCCCGAGGCCGATCAGGACGCCCCGGCGGAGGCCACTGCAGAGGATGAGCTCGGCGACAGCTGGGGCACCTGGCAGGCCGAAGCCGATACCGAGGAGGCCCCCGCCCCCGAAGCGGAGCGTACCGAAGCCGCCGAAGAAGCGCCCCTCGCAGAGGCGCCCGAAGCCACGCGGACGCGCCCGATCCGCCCCCAGCGTGAGCCCGCGCGCGATACGCTGCACCCCGCCGATCACGGCGCCCAGATGGATCGCATCCTGCGCGAGACGGACAACCAGTTCGAACAGGAAGACAACACCCGCCGCCGCTCGGCCCTGGCGCACCTGCGCGCCGCCGTGGCCGCCAAGAAGGCCGAAAAGGCCGCCGGTTCCGACTTCGCCCCGCGCGAGGACACCACCGACGCCTACCGAGAGGATCTGGCCCAGGTCGTCCGCCCGCGCCGCCCCGCCATCGCCCACCGCAGCGACAGCCCCGCGCGCCCCAGCGCCGACAAGCGTCCCGCGCCGCTGAAGCTGGTGGCGGAGCAGCGCATAGATACCGAGGACGGCCAGCCCCGCACCCCGGTCCGGCCCCGGCGCGTGTCCATCGCGGACCTGGCCCGGCACGACCGCATCGGCCACAGCCGCGACCCGCTGCCCGATCCCGCACCGACCCGCGAACCCGACCAGGGCTTTGACGACTACGCCGACCAGGTCGGCGCAACCACGCTCGGCGAACTGCTGGAGGCCGCGGCCTCCTACATCTCGTTCATGGAAGGGCAGCCGCTCTTCTCCCGGCCGCAGCTGATGGCGCGGGTGAAATCCACCGCGCCCGAAGAGTTCACCCGCGAAGACGGGCTGCGCGCCTTCGGCCAGCTGCTGCGCGAAGGCAAGATCCGCAAGGCCGAGGCCGGGCGTTTCACCGTCTCCGACAGCATCGGCTTCCGCCCCGAGGAACGCGCGGCGGGCTGATCGGCAAGCCACCGGACAAAACAGCGGAGGGGGTCCCCAAAGGGCTCCCTCCTTTTGCATCAGGCGCTTGGACCCTCTCCGGGCGCAGCACCGCCCCCGGATCCCGCCCTCCTTCAGGCTTCAACCCGCCCGAAATACTCCGGGGGTGAATGAAGACGCAGGCTTCAGAGGGGGCAGCGCCCCCTCCCCCCCAACCGAAAGTGGGCCCCAATCCGGAAACCGCCCCCTATCCGAAAACGGGTGCACGCCCCGCCATGTTGGCCGCGATGACCTCCATCTGGTCGCGCCCCCCGATCAGCGCCGCCTGCTCCTTGCTTTCATGGTAAAGCACCGTATCCGCCGCCTCCCCGCTTTCGGCCAGCCCGATCAGGCGCTTGGCCGCGCGGGTGGCGGAGGGGCTCTTGCCCGCGATCATCGCCGCCAGCCGCTCTGCCTCCGCATGGGGATCCTCCGCCAGCCGGGTGACCAGGCCCCAGTCCCGCGCCTGGGGGGCTTCCACCGGCTCTGCGGTATAGGTCAGCAGGCGCAGGACGTCCGACCGGATCAGCTGCGGCAGCAGGACCATGCCCCCCATGTCGGGGACCAGGCCCCACTTTGCTTCCATGATCGCCAGGCGGGTGGCGGGATGGGCGATGCGGATATCGGCGGCAATGGCCAGCTGGAACCCCGCGCCGAAGGCCACGCCGTGCAGCGCTGCGATCACCGGCACCGGCAGATCGCGCCAGACCAGGCAGACCTGCTGGTAGAGGTTGGCATCGCCATGGGTCCGGGGCATCACCCGCGCCTCCGGATCGGTGCCGGCGAATTCCGCGAAACTGGCCACGTCCAGCCCGGCGCAGAACCCCCGCCCCTCCCCCGCCAGGACGACCGCACGGACATCCTCGCGCGGCGCCAGCGCCTCGCCTGCGGCAACGATCGCCTCTGCCATGGCGGTATCGACCGCGTTCATCTTGTCCGCCCGCACCAGCGTCACCCGGGCCACGTGATCGCGAATATCCACCTGCACGCGGGGACTTGCCCCGCCAAAGGTCATCTGGGTCTGTGCCATTTCGCTCCCTCCTGTCTTCGCAGGGATCATCCGGCGCCCCCGCGCCCCTGTCGAGGGCCGCCCCGGCGCCAGTCGCCGCTTCTACGCAACGTCACGGCACCAAAGGGCCAGACGTAGAGCCGGACGCAGGGCCAGCCTGCTCGACCAGACCTCAGGGCCAAACCTCAGGGCCAGACTTCAGCGTCAGACTTCGGGGCCGGGAAGAAGGTCCGCGCCCAGGCGACCGCCATCGTCCAGTTGCCCCCCGATCCCCGCCCCAGAGCCCCTGCCCGCCCGCCTGCTTGCCCGCCTGCCCACCCGCCCCTGGCACGCCCTTCCCCGGCAGGCCCCGGGCGCCCCGGCAGGGCATGGCCCATGGCGTGCAAATTCGCTTGCGCCGCAGTGCAATACGGGAGTAATGCCGCCGCCATGACAACGAATGCCCGCCTGACCGCGCTTGCCGCCGCCCTGCCCTCCACCGTGCCCTTCACCGGCCCGGAAGAGCTGGAGCGCCGCCGCGGTGCCCCCTTCACCGCCCGGCTGGGCGCGAACGAGAACAGCTTCGGCCCCTCCCCCCGCGCGATCCTGGCGATGCAGGAAACCCTCGCGGAAATCTGGAAATACGGCGATCCGGCCAGCCACGACCTGCGCGCAGCACTGGCCGCGCATTGGAACTGCGCGCCCGGCAATATCGTCGTCGGGGGCGGGATCGACGGGTTGCTGGGCGATCTGGTGCGCCTGACCGTGGGCCCGGGCGACGTGGTCGTTACCTCTGCCGGGGCCTATCCGACCTTCAACTATCACGTCGCGGGCTATGGCGGCCGGATCGAGGCCGTACCCTATCGCGACGATGCCGAGGATCTGCCCGCCCTGCTGGCCCGCGCGGCCGAGGTCGATGCAAAGATCGTCTACTTCGCCAACCCCGACAATCCCATGGGCAGCTACCTGCCCGGGGCAGAAATCGCCGCGGCGCTGGACGCCCTGCCCGAAGGCACGCTTCTGCTGCTGGACGAGGCCTATGGCGAATTCGCCCCCGAAGATGCGCTGCTGCCGCTGCCGGTCGAAGATCCGCGCGTGATCCGCATGCGCACCTTCTCCAAGGCCTATGGCATGGCCGGGGCGCGTGTGGGCTATGCCCTTGGCGCGGCAGAGCTGATCACCGCCTTCGACAAGGTGCGCAACCACTTCGGCATGAACCGTGCGGCGCAGGCCGGCGCGCTGGCCGCCCTGGCCGACGCCGACTGGCTGGACAGGACCCGCAGCGCCGTGACCGGCGCGCGTGCGGAAATCGGCCGCATCCTGCGCGCCAACGGGCTGGAGCCCCTGCCCTCCGCCACCAATTTCGTCACCGCCGATTGCGGCGGCGATGGCGACCGCGCGCGCGCGCTGGTCGCGGCCCTGGCCGAGGAAGGCGTCTTCGTGCGCATGCCCTTCGTGGCGCCCCAGGATCGCTGCATCCGCATTTCCTGCGGCACGGCGGAAGAGCTGGCCCGCCTGGAAGAAGCCCTGCCCCGCGCCCTGCAGAAGGTCACGACGGCGGCCTGATCCCGCTGCATGGCAGGCATTCGCCGCGTCGCTCTGGACTTTCCGGACCGGCGCGGTAGCTCTGTGGGCAGGGAGGCGCATGACGAAAGGCCCTCGCCCCGTGACCAATCACGTGTCCAACCGCCTGTCCAATCTCCGGCATGGCTCCGCCACCCGCGACAGCGGCCCCCGCTCCGTTCCCGACTACACCAACGCCGCCCTTGTCATGGGGCTGGTGAACCTTCTATGGATCTTCATCGCGCTCTGGGCCGCCTTCGGCTTCGGCGCGGTCATCCTGGGCGCCTATGCCACCTACATGGGGATCGAGGCCCTGCGTCGCCGCCGCCGCGGCTGACCCCAGGGCGGGGCCAGGCGGCACATCGTCAGAAGGCCACCGCCTCGGGCTGGGCCACCACGGCCGCCGCCGCCTCCAGCGCGCCCGATCCATGCGGGATCTGCAGCGCCTGAAGCCCCGCCTCGATCACCGACACCGCCCCCAGCACCATATGCGCGTTCAGGTGCCCCATGTGGCCGATCCGGAAGAACCCGGTGCCATTGGGATCCTCGGGCGTGGACATCCCCAGGCCAAGGCCCAGCGTCAGCCCCGCGTTCTCCGCCGTCCAGCGGCGCAGCTTCTCGCCATTGCCCAACCCCACGCCCAGCGCGGTCACCGCGTGGCTGCGCAGCCCCCGGTCCGCCACGTTCATCTTCAGCACCCCCGCCTCGGCCCAGCTTTCACAGGCGGCCCAGATCACCCGGGCCAGCGTGGCGTGCCGCGCCCAGACGTGCTCCATCCCCTCGCCATGCAGCAGATCCAGCGAGGCCCGCAGCCCGAACAGGTGATGCGTCGGAGAGGTGCCGCCGAAGTACTGGTAGACCGCCTCCGGCTCCGTCCTGGGCACCCAGTCCCAGTAGCGCGACACCCGCGGGTTCGCCGCACGCAACTCCTTCGCCCGGTCGTTGAAGAAGACAAAGGCCAGCCCCGGCGGCACCATCAGGCCCTTCTGGCTGCCGGTGATCGCCACGTCGACACCCCAGGCATCCATGTGGAATTCGTCACAGGCCATCGAGGCGATGCAATCGGCCATCAGCAGCGCCGGGTGCCCGGCCGCGTCCAGCGCGGCCCGCAGGGGGCGCGGATCGTTGCGGATGGAGGTCGCGGTATCCACGTGGCTGAACATCACCGCCTTGATCTCATGCGCCTTGTCCGCCGCCAGGATCTCCTCGATGCGGGCCGCGTCAATGGTGGAGGCGGTGCCGAATTCCACGATCTGCGGCACGATGCCCAGGCCCACCGCCATGTCGGCCCAGCCATGGGCAAAGCGCCCCGTGGCGGGGATCAGCACCCGGTCACCGGGCTGGAACAGGTTCGACAGGGCCGCTTCCCAGGCGCCATGGCCGTTGCAGATGTAGATCGCGGCCTCGCCCTCGGTCCTGGCCACCCGCTTGAGATCCGGCACGATGCCTTCGACCAGGGTGACGATATCGCCCTCGTAGATGTTCGGCGCCGGCTGGTGCATGGCCTGCAGGACCGCATCGGGCATGACCGACGGGCCGGGAATCGCAAGGTAGGGGCGGCCATGGGCGAGGCTCATCTGGGATATCCTTTTGCAGTGCGGGCTTTTGCAGCACGAGCTTTTGCAGCACGGGCTTTCGCAACACGGGAAACACCGGCAGGGTCGCGAACCCGCCGGAAACCCGCACAGCTTTAGCTCCCGCCCCGGCAAGGTCAATCCGTCGCGTTCCGTGCCGGTGGGCATCAAATGCGCCCGCCCCGGCGGCCCGCTGTGCATTCCGGCACGCTTCCCGCCACGACTGGCCCCCACACCCTACTCGGCGCCCCACCCCGCGCCCTGCCGCCATATCACCCGCGCATTCCCGCTTCGCACGCCCGGGCCATCCGCGCCGCGACCATGGTTCGCTTGCTTCGCTGGGCACTCTCCCCTACATGGGGGCGGATTTTCAGGGGATCATCCCGGGGCGCGCCCCGGACGACCCGGGCAGGATGAAACAGGGGTTCACCGCATGGCTCTGGCCGACAGGATCCGCAAGTGGGAGCGCCGCCTGCGCAACCACTACAACACCGACCTTTCCACCCCGGAACTGCGTCGGCGGGCAAATATCTACAATCTGTGGTTCGATCACGCGATCCTGCGCACCTTCTGGACCAACCTGTTCGAGATCGCGCCGGGCGTCTGGCGGTCCAACCATCCGACCCACAAGCGGTTCGAACAGATGAAGGCCATGGGCATCACCCATGTGCTGAACCTGCGCGGCGCCGCCGGGGCCGCGCACTACCTGACCGAAAAGGAAAGCTGCCGCGAACTGGGCCTGACCCTGGTCGATTGCAACCTCAACGCCCGCCGTGCCGTCCCGGCAGAGGCGATCCTGAAGGTCATCGACGCCTTCCGCACCATCGAACGCCCCTTCGTCATGCATTGCAAGTCCGGGGCCGACCGGGCAGGCTTCGCCTCGGCCATCTACCTCATGGTGATCGAAGGCCGCCCGGTGGAAGAGGCCCGCAAGATGCTGTCGATGAAATACATCCACATCCGGAAATCCAAGACAGGCGTGCTCGACTACATCCTGGATCGCTACGCCGAACGCAACGCCGCCTCCCCCATCGGGTTCGAGGACTGGATCCGGACGGAGTACGATCCCGACGCGCTGAACAAGGACTTCAAGGCCCTGCCCTGGTGGAAACGATGACGGACCAGAAAACGGCGTCCGGGACGCGCTCCCAAACCGGCACCCCGACGGCACCCGAAAAGGCACAGGCCGGCGAAACACCCCGGAGGGCCGCGAAACCGGCGCCCGAAACCAGCCAGGACGAGGCACATGTGCCCGGCCGGATCCTGGCCAGCTGGCTCTGGTCCAACTACCTGAAGAAATTCACCTGGCTGCTGCTGGGGGCCCTGCTGCTGATGTCGCTCGAAGGCTCCATGCTGGGCGCGCTCAGCTGGATGATGAAGCCGATGTTCGACACCGTCTTCATCCAGGGCAACACCGGGGCCATGGGTCTGGTCGGGGCTGCGATCCTGGGCATCTTCATCCTGCGCGCGCTCTCCTCCATCGGGCAGAAGGCGCTGCTGGCCCGGGTGGCACAGCGCAATGCGGCCGACCTGCGGGTGGATCTTCTGGCGAACCTGATGCGCCAGGACGGCACGTTTCACCAGACCCATCCGCCGGGCTTCCTGATCCAGCGGGTGCAGGCGGACGTTGCTGCGGTCAACGGTGTCTGGTCGGCGATCCTGACCGGCGCGGGCCGGGACCTGGTGTCGCTGGTGATCCTGATGGGCGTGGCGATCTCCGTCGACTGGCGCTGGACGCTGGTGGCGCTTGTCGGTGCGCCGATCCTCGTGGCGCCCTCGATGATCATCCAGAAGTTCGTCCGCGCCCGCTCCCGCGAGGCGCGCGACCTTGGCGCGAAGCTGGCGACCCGTCTGGACGAGATCTTTCACGGCATGGTCCCGGTCAAGCTCAACCGGCTGGAAGACTACCAGCTGGACCAGTACCGCCAGCTCACCCGGGAACAGATCCGGGCAGAGATCCGCGCGACCCTGGGCACCGCCGCGATCCCCGGCATGATCGACATGATGGCAGGCGTGGGCTTCCTGGGCGTGCTGATCTTCGGCGGCTCGCAGATCATCGCGGGGGAGAAGACGGTGGGCGAATTCATGTCCTTCTTCACCGCCATCGGCTTTGCCTTCGAACCGCTGCGGCGCCTGGGCTCCGTCTCCGGCACCTGGCAGGTGGCAGCGGCGGCGCTGGAACGGATCCGCGAACTGATGCTGACCGAACCCACGCTCGTCTCGCCCAGCCATCCCGTGGCGCCGCCCCTCGGCATGCCCGGGGTCGAGATCGCGGATGTGCACCTGTCCTACGGCGAAACGCAGGTGCTGAACGGGCTGACCTTCACCGCCAGGGCGGGCCAGACCACGGCGCTGGTCGGGGCGTCCGGCGCGGGCAAGTCGACCGTGTTCAACATCCTCACCCGGCTGGTGGATCCCTCCTCCGGCCGGATAGAGATCGGCGGCGTGCCGGTGTCGGGGATGAAGCTGGAAGACCTGCGCGATCTCTTCTCGGTCGTGTCGCAGGATTCGGCGCTCTTCGATGAAACGCTGCGGGAAAACATCCTGCTGGGCCGCACCGATGTCACCGACGCCCGCCTGCGGGAGGTCCTGGACGCCGCCCATGTCTCCGACTTCGTGGACAAGCTGCCTGCCGGTCTCGAAACCCGCGTGGGCCCGCGCGGCTCCTCCCTCTCCGGCGGTCAGCGTCAGCGCGTGGCCATCGCCCGCGCCCTGCTGCGTGACACGCCGATCCTGCTGCTGGACGAGGCGACCTCGGCCCTGGATGCGAAGTCCGAAGCGGTGGTGCAGGCCGCCCTGGACCGCCTCGCCAAGGGCCGCACCACCCTGGTCATCGCCCACCGCCTGTCCACCGTGCGCGGCGCCGACCAGATCGTCGTGATGGACCGCGGCCAGGCTGTCGACCATGGCACCCACGAAGAGCTGCTGGCGGGGGGCGGGCTCTACGCCCACCTCCATGACCTGCAGTTCCGAACCGATGGCCGCACCGCCGACCAGGCCGCCCTGGCCGATGCCCGCGCCCGCAACGGCGGACGCCTGCCGGGAGAGGCCGCCGACGACACGGGCCTGCTGCGCCGGATCCTCAGGTTCTTCGGTTCCTGACCGGCAGCACGACCGGGCGGCCCTGCCGCCCGGCGCGGAAGTCCGCCGCCCGGATCATCACCGCCCGCCCCCGGGACAGCCGCCCGGCCTTCGCCGCCAGATCCGCCAGCGCGCCTTCGGAAAACACCGCCGGCGCCCGCGACGGCAAATGCGCCGCCGCCGCCTCGGCCCAGTCCTCCCCGGGCTGATCCGCCTGGTCCAGGAACAGCAGCCACTCGCCCTTCGCCAGCGCCGCCCCCGCCTCCCGGCCCGGGCCCGCGACCTCCGCCCCGATCGCCTCTGCGATCTGCAGCGTGTCGTCCCCGGATCCGGCATCGGCAAAGATCAGCTCCCGCACGACACCCTCCTGCACGCCGCGAAACAGCACCGGCACCAGCCGGGGCAGTCGTTCCGCCGCATTTCGCGTCGTCAGGATCACCGATATCGCAGCCCGCATGTCTCACCCTGTCAGTCGCCGTTTCCCGGGGCTATAAGGGACCGCAACGAAAACCGGGAGTCCCCGATGTCCGAAACACAACGCCGCGTGCTCCGCCTGTCCGGCGCCGATACCCGCGATTTCCTGCAAAACCTCGTCACCAACGACGTCTCCCGCCTGTCCGAAGGCGCGGTCTACGCCGCCCTGCTGACGCCCCAGGGCAAGTACCTGGCGGACTTCCTGCTGATCGCCGATGGCGATGACGTGCTGCTGGACGTGGCCGAACCGCTGGCGGCAGGCGTTCTGCAACGGCTGTCGATGTACAAGCTGCGCGCCGACGTCCAGATCGCCGACAGCGGCCTGTCGGTCTTCCGTGGCACCGGCCCCGCCCCCGAAGGCGCCGTGGCCGACCCGCGCCACCCCGCGCTCGGCTGGCGGCTCTACGGTGACACCGCAGGCGATGACGGCACCGACTTCGCCGCGATCCGCACCCAGCACTGCATCCCCGAAACCGGGATCGAACTGACCCCCGACACCTATATCCTCGAAGCGGGCTTCGAACGGCTTCACGGGGTCGACTTCCGCAAGGGCTGCTACGTCGGGCAGGAAGTCACCGCGCGGATGAAACACAAGACAGAGCTGCGCAAGGGCCTCCGCTCCGTCGCCGTCACGGGCGAAGCGCCCGTCGGCACGCCGGTGATGGCCGAGGACAGGCCCGCCGGCACGCTCTTCACCCAGTCCGCCGGACGCGGCATCGCCTTCCTGCGCTTCGACCGCGCGGAAGGGCCGCTCACCGCGGGCGAGGCAACCGTCACCCTTCTGGACAGCACGACAGGGACGGACCGGGACGCATGACCGACTTCGCAGCGCTGCTTTCGGCGGTGGTGGGCCAACCCATCACCGCGATGCGCAGCCTTCAGGGGGGGGACCTCTCCGAACTGAGGGAGCTGACGCTGGCCGATGGCAGCCGGGTCGTCGCCAAGATCGGCGATCACGTCCTGGTGGAGGCAGAGATGCTGCGCGCCCTGGCTGCCGCAGGGGTGCCCACGCCGCGCGTGCTGCATGCAAAGCCCCTGCTGCTGATCCTCGAACACCTGCCCGAAACCCGGCCCGGCGACGGGTCCTGGCCGCAGCTGGGCCAGGTCGTGCGCGCCCTGCATGCCGCGCCCGTGGCCGGGGATGCCCCCTGGGGCTGGTCTGCCGAATATGCCTTCGGCTCCGTCCAGATCCCCTCCGCCCGCACGGCGGCAGAAGACTGGCCGGAATTCTGGGCCCGGGCGCGCCTGCTGCAGGGCCTCGAAGGGCTGCCCATCGGCCTGGCCCGCCGGCTCGAAGCGCTTGCGGTCCGCCTGCCCGACCTGCTGCCCGCCGCGCCCCGCGCCTCGCTGCTGCATGGCGATCTCTGGGCCGGGAACCTGCTCTTTGGCCCGGACGGTGGCGTGCACCTGATCGACCCCGCCTGCAGCATCGGCCATGCCGAGGTCGACCTCGCCATGCTGCATCTCTTCGGACGGCCCGGCCCCGGCTTCGCCGAGGCCTACGGCGCGCTGGAACTCGGCTGGGATGCCCGGCGGCCGATCTATCAGCTCTGGCCCGCGCTTGTGCATCTGCGCCTGTTCGGGGACGGCTACCGCAGCCTCGTCGAAGGGCTGCTGGATTCCCTACCCGGCTGAACCCTTCCGCACCCCTGCCCCTCCGGATCGCCTCCCGAGATCGCCCCCTGTCGCCTTTGCCGATGGCGCCCCGGAGGCTTTCGGGGTGCCCTGTGGCGGCGGTGACAGGTGATATGGATGTTGCCCATACGCAACAGTTCTCTGCGTAAAAATTAATCAAGGCCGCCCAAGCTGAATCCGCACCGTCGCAATACCGATCAAATACCGACGTGATACCGACGTTCCATTCGCGCATTTCGGGCGGTAACGGACGCTGGCGAAGGGAATCCGCAACCTATCGCAGGGTCGCAACCCATGGGGGCGAAGCCATGCAAAAGGATCATGGGGATACGGATCAACTGACTCCTGGGTCAAATTCCCGTTTTTCCGGTCAGCGATCTTTCCCTGCGTCCCGGCAAGTTCCCCCAGGCGCCCGCCGGGCGAATCCGGCCCAGCGGCATCCGGCCTGACACCGCCCGGCGCGCAGGGCACCGGGCGGCGCTGCCTGCGGCCCCCGCCCTGTCGGGCGGCCACCTCCACCAATGCGAAAGGGGCCGCGCAATTGCGCGGCCCCCTGATCTCGCCCCCAATGATCTGGGGTGCACCCCGGGTCCTGTCGGCCCTGGCCGCAGGCCTTGCGGCCCGCGCCTCTCCGGTCAGGCGCGTTCGGCGTATTCCATGGTCTCGGTGTTGACGATGATGTCCTCGTCCTGGCCGACGAAGGGCGGCACCATGACCTTCACGCCGTTGTCCAGGATGGCCGGCTTGAAGGAGTTGGCGGCCGTCTGGCCCTTCACGACAGGCTCGGTCTCCACGATCTTGCAGGTCACTTTCTGCGGCACCGTGGCGTTCAGGGCCTCGGATTCATAGAATTCCACGACGATGGTCATGCCATCCTGCAGGAAGGGGCGACGGTCGCCCAGCAGGTCGGCGGGCACTTCGACCTGGTCGAAGGTTTCCACGTCCATGAAGCTCAGCATGCCGTCGCTTTCGAACAGGAACTGCATGTCCTTCTGTTCCAGGCGGACGCGTTCGACCTTGTCGGCGCTGCGGAAACGTTCGTTCAGCTTGGAGCCGTTGCGAAGGTTCTTCATCTCGACCTGGGCAAAGGCGCCGCCCTTGCCGGGCTTGACGTGGTCGACCTTCACGGCAGCCCAGAGACCGCCGTTATGCTCCAGCACGTAGCCGGGGCGAATTTCGTTTCCGTTGATCTTGGGCATTCGAAAAGCCTGCGCTGGTTGATCCAATTCAGGGCCAGCCTATATATGGCCCTCGGTCTCGTGACAAGCGTTCGCCACGGGCTCCGGGGCGCCCGCCGGGCACCGAAACAGGCATGCGCAAATCGCATAACGGGGATGCGAGTTTGCGCTATCCGAATCGCCTCGTTTTGGTCATAAGGGGCGGCACGCCCGAAACACAAGAGCAATAAGCAAGGACGGATCATGAAAGATTTCGTTGACGGCACCGCCTTCAATAACGAACAGGGCAACCGCGCACGCAAACTCTTCGCCGCTGTCGTACTGGCGGCACTCGACGACGCCATCGCCGACGACAAGAAATACGGCAACGGCCCGGAACAGATCGCCCGCTGGGCACGGTCCCGCGATGGCCGTGAAGTTCTGTCCTGTGCAGGCATCGACCCGAACGAACGCGTTGTCGGTGGCCTGATGGAGTTTGTCTCCAAAGGTGTTCGCACCTCCGTCGCCCTCTCCCGCGAGGAGAGCGAGCGTCGTCACGCAGCGGAGCAGGCAGAAGCTGCCTGAGCCACACAAGATGAAGCCCTCTTGAAAGACGCGCCTCGAAAGGGGCGCGTTTTTCGTTGTCCGCGACCCGCAGAAGGCGCCGCATGACCAGAGCGATCATGATCCAGGGGACGGGATCCAACGTGGGCAAGTCCATGTTGGTGGCAGGGCTTGCACGTGCCTTTGCCCGCCGCGGCCTGGCCGTGAGGCCCTTCAAGCCCCAGAACATGTCGAACAATGCCGCCGTCACCCCGGATGGCGGAGAGATCGGGCGCGCCCAGGCCCTGCAGGCCAGGGCCTGCGGCGTGTCGCCCTCAGTTCACATGAACCCGGTCCTGCTGAAGCCTGAAAGCGAGCGCGGCGCGCAGGTGATCATCCAGGGCCAGCTGGCGGGCAGCACGGCGGCAAGCGACTACCCCGCCCTGAAAGCCCAGCTGATGTCCCGCGTGCTGCAAAGCTACCGCCAGGTGCAGCGCGATGCGGACCTGGTCCTGATCGAAGGGGCCGGCAGCCCGGCAGAGATCAACCTGAGGCGCAACGACATCGCCAACATGGGCTTCGCCCAGGCCGCGCGCGTGCCGGTGATCCTGGTCGGCGATATCGACCGGGGCGGCGTCATTGCGCAGCTGGCCGGCACCCACCGGATCCTGCCTGCCGAGGATCTGGCCCTCATCCGCGCCTTCGCCATCAACAAGTTCCGCGGCGATCCCGGCCTTTTCACCGAGGGCTACCAGGCCATCGAGGCATTGACCGGCTGGCCCGGCCTAGGCGTGATCCCCTGGTTTGACGAGGCCTGGCGCCTGCCTGCGGAAGACGTCCTGGATCTGGATCGCCGCCCGCCCCAAGGCGGCGACGCAGCGCTCGAAATCGCCGTACCGCTTCTGCCCCGGATCGCGAACTTCGACGACCTGGACCCACTTGCAGCGGAGCCCGGGGTGCGCCTGACGCTGGTGCAGCCGGGAACGCCCCTACCCGCCTCGGCACGGCTGATCCTGCTGCCCGGTTCGAAATCCACCATCGCCGATCTGGCATTCCTGCGGGCGCAGGGCTGGGATATCGACCTGCTGGCCCATGTAAGGCGCGGCGGTCATGTGCTGGGCCTTTGTGGCGGGTACCAGATGCTAGGCCAGAGCCTGTCTGACCCACAGGGACTTGAGGGCCACCCGACACAGGTCCCGGGGCTGGGCCTGCTGGACATCACGACCGAGATGAGACCGGAAAAGCGGCTCGCGCTAGTCCAGGGCTATCACCCTGCCAGCGGCGCGACGATTTCCGGGTACGAGATCCACCTTGGTCATACGACTGGCCCGGATTGCGGCAATGCATGGCTGCAACTGGACGGCAGGGCCGAGGGGGCCGCCACGGCCGAGGGGCGCGTCAGGGGGAGCTACCTTCACGGGTTGTTTGGCGATGACGCCTTCCGCTCTGCCTTCCTGTCTGACCTCGGCGCACCTGCGACACAGGCCTACGATAGCGGCGTCGAAGCCGCGCTGGATGCGCTCGCCCTGCACCTGGAAACCCACATGGATCTTGATCGTATCTGGGAAATCTCCGCCGAGGCCGGCACCGGCTGATGCCGGCGCCGCTCAGATGTAATCCTGGCTCTGCAGAGCGCGCTGGATCTCCCTGCGGACCAGCTTTCGGACATTGCGGGTGATCCGTTCCCCCAGGGCGCCCTGAAGCTCCTGACGAATGATCTCGGACACGAGCTCCCGCAGCATCGCCTCGTCCATCGTGGCGCCGCTTGCCTCGGCCGCGGGCTCTTCCAGGCTCAGATCGGCGGCTTGCGCCAGCGGCTGAGCGATACTGTCGTCACCCTGCCCTTCGACTGCGGCCATGTCATCCTGTGCATCGACGGCCACTTCTTCGGGATCTTCGTGTTCGGGACTCGGCTCTGCAGCCTCCTCCACGTCGGAGAGGGGGGTGCGGCCGGCATCCTGACGGAAGAGACGCTCGAACGTATCAGCGGCAGAGCTTTCCTCCAGCACCTCAGCGTCCTCGACCTCGGCCCGGAAGCTTTCGACCTCGAATTCCTGTGCGGGCGCGGGATCGAAATCGAGTGAGCTCAGCACGGACTCAAGCTCATCGAAGCGCGCATCTTCGTCCTCTGGGCCTTCGGCAGCCATTTCGGCACCGTCCAGGCTCTCCTCATCCAAGGCAGCCTCACCCAGACCGGTTTCGTCCGGACCAGCCTCTTCGGCCTCGGCCTCTGCCTGCGCCTCGTCGGCGAACTGGGCGGAGGCGAGCGCCTCGGCCGCGCCATCACCCCAGTCGCCGAAATGCTCGGGATCGTCTTCGGGTGCGACGGCTTGCCAATCGGCAGGCGCCTGGGTCGCCGGTTCTTCGGAGAGGTCGTCGCTCAACGCGGCGATGACAGCGTCGATCCCAAGATCGTCGGAGGCGTCATCGGACAGATCGCCGGGCTCCTGCGCCGTGACGAACGGCGCCTCTTCCGCGGGCTCGGTTTCGGGCTCTTGAAACTCAGAGGTATGCGCCCGGAAATCATAAACCTCTGCTTCTTCTGCAAAGGTCTGCTCCGGCGCGGCCTCGAAGGGGGCGGCGAACAGCTCATCCCCCGGATCATCGGCGGCGATGTCGGAAACCTCGTCATCGGCGACCCGAAGGTGCGGCGCCAGGACGAGCTTTTCGACCACGGGCTCTTCCGCCACAGGCTCATCATGCGCAGCCAGATCCTCGGATCCCTGCACGTCCTCGGACGGGTCGGCGTTCACGCGGTCGTCTTCGGCGCGCGTCTGCGCGCGCACTTCTTCAGACACCAGCTTTCGAATGGATGCCAGAACATCCTCGATCTGGATGTTCGATACCGGGTCGGTCATCTGCTCACACTTCTCTTGTCCCTGCCCAAGTCTATCCCGGGCAGGGACATCCGACAATGGATGTGCGGGGTTTTACTCTTTGCCGATGCGGCGCAGCACCGAGTCGAGCTGCCGACCCTGCTTGGAAATCCCGGCGGGCGCGGATTTCACCATGTTGTAGTAGGCCGCCGGATCATAGATTTCGACGTTCAGGCCAAGGTTTTCGGCCGTCAGCAGCCCCATGGTGGAGAGCAGGGTGTAGCGCGCCTCGACCTCGTCCACCTGAGCGGAGAGGTAGCTGACACGCGCATCCAGAAGGTCCTGTTCCTGGGTCAGCACGTCCAGCGTGGTGCGGGAACCAAGGTTGGCCTCTTCGCGGACACCGTCGAAGGCAACCTCTGCGGCACGCACCTGCTCCTTGCCGGAGACCGTCGCCGCCCGAGCGATCTGGATGGCGGAGAAGGCATTGCCCACGTCCAGCGTCACGTCGCTGGTCACCACGCGCAGGTTCGCGACCTGGGCTTCGCGGTTGATCAGCGCCTGGCGACGGCCGGAGGCAACGGCACCGCCGCTGTAGATCGGCGCCGACATGCTGAGCCCGACAGAACCGCCCCGGGTATTGCTGGAGGCGTCCAGGTCACGGCTGAGCGCATAGCTGGCGGACAGGTCGATCGAGGGCTTCATCGCCGCATCGGCCTGGGAGACATAGATGTCGGTCAGGTTCACCTGCCGGCGGGCCACTTCCATGCTGGGATGGGTCTGGATCGCGACATTGATCGCGTCGTTGACGCTGGACGGAATCGTGCCGAGGTTGGATGCCGGGGCCAGATCGCCCGGCTTGTGACCGACAGCCGCCTCATATTCCAGGTTTGCCTGGATCAGGGAGCCCTGGGCGGAGGTCAGGTTGCTGCGGGCCGCGGCCAGGGCGGCCTCTGCCTGCGAGACATCGGTGCGGGTCACCTCACCCACGTCGAACCGGTCCTGCGCGGCGCGCAGTTCCTGGCTCAGCAGGCGAACGTTGGCCTGGCGCAGGTCGACGGTCTGCAGCGCACGGCGCACTTCCATGTAGGCGGTGACGGCACGCAGCAGGATCTGCTGTTCGTAGGCCACCAGCTGCTGACGGGTCAGCAGGACCGTTTCCTTGGCAAGATCGACGTCCAGGTCACTGACCCCGAAATCGAACAGCGTATAGGTGAGCGACAGCGCGAGCGACGCGCTGTTGGAGGAGGTGTTGTAGGTATCGCTGAAGTCATGGTCCGCGCTTGCGGACCACGACAGGACGGGACGCAGG
The DNA here is from genome assembly GCF_057380755.1 of Pseudooceanicola sp. NS-SX8. Taxonomy (NCBI): domain Bacteria; kingdom Pseudomonadati; phylum Pseudomonadota; class Alphaproteobacteria; order Rhodobacterales; family Paracoccaceae; genus Pseudooceanicola; species Pseudooceanicola sp. NS-SX8. The sequence continues at coordinate 3,780,176 of NZ_CM170819.1, forward strand.
GCGGCAATCGCCTGGGCGGCATCTTCGTCCGCGGCCTTGAGAACCGCGCGGTTCTGCTCCAGCAGGCCGCTGCTGTTGTAGGCGTCCGCCAGGGCCTGGCCCAGCGTTTCGGCGCTGGAAGCGCCGGGCAGCGCGGCAAGAGCCATGGCACAGGCCGCGCTCGACAGCAGCGACTTCGCAACTTTGCCGATCCCGCCTGCTCGTGTTTTGCGGGTCAGCGACTTCGCCAATTCCATCATTGCGATACTTCCTCGTTCCGCCGGTCGCCCCGGCTTGTCATTTTCAAGTCGCGGCGGCCAACCGACCGGAGGGGGTCAGAGCGTGAACGCCGCGTGCCGTTCGAAACCGGGCAGCACGGGGGCCCCGGCATTGAAGGCGAATCGCCAGTTCACCTTACCGTCGATCTTGTAGCCGATACGTACGACACCCAGATGGCCCTCTGCGAAGAGAACGGCGATCCGGCCGCCCTCCTTCAGCTGCTCCAGAATGGCATCGGGAAGGTGTTCGACGGCGCCTTCAATGAGAATCACGTCGTAGGGGCCATGTTCCGGCGCTCCATCGGCAAGTTTTGCCTCATGCAGCACGACATTGTCCGCGCCCAGGTCGCTGAGAACCTGCTGGCTGTCCGCAGAGAGCTCCGCATCTTCCTCGACCGCGATCACGGCCTCGGCCATACGGGCGATGACCGCCGCGGAGTAGCCCTGTGCCGCGCCCAGGTCGAGAACCAGCTCTTCCGGCTGAATATCCAGCGCGTCCAACATCTTGGCAAAGGTCCGCGGCTCCAGCAGGACACGGTTGCCGCCCAGCGGGATGTTTTCTCCCAGGTAGGCCGCTTCCTGGCGTTCCTGGGGGACAAAAAGCTCTCGCGGAACGGAGAGCATCGCCTCGATGATCGGGAACTTGGTCACATCGGAGGGACGGACCTGCGCATCGACCATCATCGTGCGGCGGGCAGCATAGTCGGACATAACTAGACTCGTTCGTTCAGAATCCTCTTGGGACGGTTGTGCCACAGAGAATCCCCGGCAGCAACGACGCGATGCGACGCATTCGCTCATTGCTCCCGCAAAGCCACATTTCCGGGCTAACCCGCAGCAGGCTTGTCAGGATGTTAACCCTCCCTCCCCCATCGTGCCCGGGTCGTCGCCAACCCGGCCGCTCCGGGTGTTCCAGAAGGAGGCCCGCATGCAGGAAATCGATGGCTTGACCGCCTTTCGCCAGACCCTCGCAAACCCCGACCGCCGCTTTCCCGGCCGGGACACAGCCCGCCATGCCGACGGAATGCTGATCCCCGAAACCTGCCCCGGCTTCACCCTGCGACCGGGCGACAGCGTGTTCACCATCGGCTCCTGCTTTGCCCGCAACGTCGAAGATGCCCTGCTGTCCCACGGGCTGGCCGTTCCCACCGCCAGCTTCACCGCGCCGCAGGAGGAGGCACCGGGACGGGCGAACAGGATCCTGAACCAGTACAATCCCGGGACCATGCTGCAGTGCCTGACGATGCTCGACGAGGCGGAAACAGGCGCCAGCCTCTACCCCGTGGCGGAGGAAGAGGTCATGGATTGCCTGCTCGCCACCGGATCGCGCGCCGTCCACCGCGACCGCGCGATGCAAAGGCGGGGCCAGATCAGGTCGCTCTATCTCGACGGGCTGGACGCCGCGGGCGTCGTGGTGGTGACCCTGGGCCTCGTCGAATGCTGGTTTGACCGAGCGACGGAGCTCTACCTGAACGAGGCGCCGACCCGCCGCCTGATCAACGCCGAACCCGCACGGTTCGCCTTCCGCCAGCTCGGCGTCCAGGAAAGCGCCACGATGGTGAACCAGCTGCTCGACCGGCTTTGCGACAATGGGCGTCGCAGGGTGATCCTGACCGTGTCCCCCGTCCCGCTGCAGGTTACCTTCGCCGGAGGAGACGCGGTGCTGTGCAATGGCTACTCCAAGTCCGTGCTGCGCGTCGTGGCAGAGGACGCCGCGCGGCAAAGGGACGATGTGGACTATTTCCCCAGCTACGAAATGGTCCTTTCCATGGGCCTCTCCGCCTTCGGAGAGGATAACGTGCACGTGCGACCAGCGGTGGTGGATCGGGTGATCGCCCGCATGGTCGACCGCTACCTTCTGCCCGAAGCCGCGCAAGGCGCCGCCTGAGACGCCCGCCTTCTGTGCAGGCAGCAGGCAGAAGCGAGGCCGGAACCGGAACCGGCCCAGCCGACTATGGCCAGGACAGACACCGCAAGGCACTCTCCGCCGGGAGTGATCCCCAAAGAAAGTCAGTGCCTTGGACTGGAAGACCTACCTGGAAGAGAACCAGGCTCGTTTCACCGACGAGCTGCTGGACCTTGTCCGCATCCCCTCCGTCTCTGCCGTGCCGGAGCATGCCCCGGACGTGATGCGCGCAGCCGAATGGGTTGCCGCGCGACTGGCGGCCGCCGGTGTCGACGGGGCGGAGATCCTGCCGACGGACGGCCATCCCGTGGTCTGCGCCGAATGGATGGGGGCGGGGCCGGACAAGCCGACGATCCTGGTCTACGGCCATTTCGACGTGCAACCGGCGGAACCCTTCGATCTGTGGATCAGCCCGCCGTTCGAGCCGGAGATCCGCGACGGCAAGGTCTGGGGCCGCGGCGCATCCGACGACAAGGGCGGCATGCTGATCCCGATCCTCGCGGCCGAGGCGATGCTGAAGACGGAGGGACGCCTTCCGGTAAACGTGAAGTTCTTCTTCGAGGGCCAGGAAGAGATCGGATCCCCCGACCTGCCGCCCTTCGTCGCGGCGGAGGCGGAGCGCCTGAAAGCCGACATGATCTTTTCCGCCGACGGGTCGCAGTGGGCGCCCGGCCAACCCCAGATCGTCGAGGCCCTGAAGGGGCTGGTCAGCCTGGAAATCCACGTGAAGGGGGCGAAGGGCGATCTGCACTCCGGCATGCACGGCGGTGGCGTCGCCAACCCCGGCATGGCCCTTGCGCAGATCCTGGCGACGATGAAGGCCACCGACGGGTCGATCACCGTCGAGGGCTTCTACGACGACGTGCTTCCGCTGGACGGGGACACCCGCGCCGCCATCGCCCGCGTGCCCTACGACGAGGCCGAGTACCTGGCTGAAACCGGCGCCCCGGCGACCCATGGCGAGCCGGGATACAGCGTACGCGAACGGCTGTGGGCGCGCCCGACGCTGGAGGTGAACGGGCTGACCTGCGGCTGGCAGGGGGCGGGCACAAAGACGGTGCTGCCGGCAGAGGCGAGTGCCAAGATCACCTGCCGCCTGGTCGCCAACCAGTCGCCTGCCGCGGTGTTCGAGGCGATCCGCGCCCATGTGGAGAAACATTGCCCCGACGGCGTGACCGTCGAAGTGGTGCAAAACCCCGGCCAGGCCGACCCTTTCCAGGTGCCTTCCGGCCACAATGCCACCGGCGTCGCGGCGCAGGTGCTGGAAGAAGTCTACGGTACCGCGCCCTTCCGCACGCGAGTCGGCGGGTCGATCCCCGTCATGACCACCCTGCTGAACGAACTGGGCGTGCATGCCGTGATGTACGGCTTCGGCCACGGCGACGAAAACATCCACGCCCCGAACGAGTTCTTCCGCCTCGAGGCCTTCCACACCGGCCAGGTCGCCTATTGCCGGCTGATGGAAACCCTGGCGCGCGGCGCATGACGATGGGGCGGGCCCGCAAGCCCGCCCTCCCCTGGCCTGCCCTGTACTAACGGGTCAGCCGCCGAAAGGCTGCCAGCGTTCGACATCGACGGGATTTTCCCGGTTGGCGGATACGATCAACGGAAAGCCCGGCGTCGCCGGCGCGTACCCCGGTGTTCCGCCGGCCCAGGCAGCCCCGCCGCATTCCTCGACCACCAGAACCCCCGCCGCGTGATCCCAGGGCTTGACCATGGGCGACAGCATGACGTCCGCATGGCCAAAGGCCATCAACCGGTATTCATGGCAGGAGCAGCGCAAGGTAAAGGTCCTGCCGAAGTCCTGCGACAGTTCGGTCAGCGCCAGCTGTTGCCCGGACGAATAGGCGTAGAGCGGCAGCAGGGCCTGCAATTCGTCCTGCCTCCGTTGGGGCGCGCCGGTCAGCCGCCGCGGCGCCTGATCGGGGCGACAGAACCACGCTCCGCCTCCCTTCGTGGCCATGACCCAATCGTCCAGCACCGGATCGTAGAGCAGGCCGAACACGGTCTGTCCCTTCTCCACCACGGCAAGGATCACCCCGAAGGTCGCCAGGCCGCTGGCGAAGTTCCAGGTCCCGTCAACGGGATCGATGATCACCGCAAGTTCCGCATCGCGAAGCCGGTCGAGGATCGTGGGATCCTCCTCCACCGCTTCCTCTCCCACGACCAGGGCCTCGGGCAGCAGGCGGTTGGCAACGGAGGTCAGGCGGCGCTCGGCCTCCTGGTCGGCCTCGGTCACCAGGTCCTGCGGCCCGGACTTCGTGGCGATCTGATCGGGCGAGAGGTTGCGGAAACGCGGCAGGATTTCCTCCCGCGCGACTTCGCGCACGGCCTCGATCAGGCCGGTGATGATGGTGTCTTCAATTGGCATGGGATCTCCGGCGCTCAGACCAGCGCTTTGAGGGGTTCGAAATGGTGCATGGTCTCGAAGCTGCAGAACTCGACCGCGCCCAGGTTAACGGTTCCGACCGCATCACGGTAGCGTTCCGTCAGCTGGGCCGAAAAATCGACGATTTCGCGGGCAGTTGCCGGAGAGACATAGCTGACAAGGTAGGACAGCGTGACGTGGAACACGTAGTCCTCGAACCCCGGGAGGGTCAGCCCCGTGGCGTCGAGGATCTGGCGACGGATGTCACGCAGGCGCGCTTCCTCGGCCTCGTCCGCGCCGGCCATGGTCAGGCTGTTGCCGCAATACAGATCCACCATGCGCGCCCTGGGCGGGTCGAAACGCAGGGCTTCGGTCTGGGCCAGCATATGCGCGGTCAGCGCATCGCGGGAGGGACGCCCCTCCACCCCCTTGGGCCAGAGGTCGTTTTCCCGGGTCGAGGGGGAGACACCCTGGAAGATCGTCATGTGGAAGGAGGACGGCGGGAGGTAGGTATAGAAGCGTGCAAAGGGGCTCATCTTCACCTGCTCCTGCAGCTCCCGGATCGCGGCATGGGCGGCGGAGGCCGGCGGCACGTGGCAGATGAAGGTATTTCCGGGCCAGCTTTGCACCGTTCCGTCGGTCCAGAATTTTTCGCCCCCCCCGGGCAGGGAAATGCCGTTGGGTTGAGGAGCGCCGGACTTGGTGCCGGTCAGGACGGCAATGGGATCGGGACGTTTGGGGGCCATGGATGGTCTCTTTCTTGGTCTTGGGAAGGGATCACTCGGCCAGCCGGAGGCCGGTTTCGGGATCGAAAAGGTGGATATGTTCGGGCGGGAAACCCAAGGACAGGTCGCTGCCGCCCACGAGTTCCGCCCCGTGGGAGGTCGCGACGTTGATGCGCGGCCCGCCGGGCAGCTGCGCCACGAAGGAGGAGTGCGACCCGAGGTCCTCGCGATAGACGACCTCGGCGGGCAGGCCGCGACCGATGGCGATCTTCTCCGGCCGAATGCCCAGGGTGAAGCGCCCCTGCCGCCGGGTTTCGGCAATGGCCGATCCGTCGGGCAGGAGCAGCAGGCCACCCTGCGCGGACACCTCGAACAGGTTCATCGGCGGTGATCCGATGAAACCTGCCACGAAGGTGGAGGCGGGGCGGTGGTAGATTTCCTGCGGGGTATCGAATTGCTCGATCCGGCCCGCGTTCAGGATCATCACCCGGTCAGCCAGGGTCATGGCTTCGACCTGGTCATGGGTGACGAAGACGGAAGTGGCGCCGATCCGGCGGTGCAGGCCCGCCAGTTCCATCCGCATCCCGTGGCGCAGCTTCGCATCGAGGTTCGACAGCGGCTCGTCAAAGAGAAGCACTTCGGGTTCGCGCACGATCGCGCGGGCAATGGCAACGCGCTGACGCTGGCCGCCCGACAGTTCCGACGGTCGCCGGTCGAGGTAATCCTGCAACTCCACCAGCCGGGCGGCTTCCGCGACACGGGCCTCCCGTGTCGCGCGCGGCACGCGGGCGACCTTCAGCGCATAGCCGATGTTCTGCCCCACCGTCATATGCGGGTAGAGCGCGTAGTTCTGGAACACCATGGCACAGCCGCGATCCTTGGGCTCCCGGTTCTGAACCTCCTGCCCGCCGATAAGGATGCGGCCCGAAGACACGGCCTCAAGCCCGGCGATCATGTTCATCGTGGTGGACTTGCCGCAGCCGGAGGGGCCGAGGATCACGGTGAACTCGCCCGCCCGGATCTCGGCCGAGAGGCCGGGGATGACATCGGTCTTGCCGTAGGATTTCGACACGTCGTCGAAGACGATGGACTTGGCGGTCATGGTCACTTCTCGGTCAGGGTGAAGCCGCGCACGATATGGCGCTGCAGCAGGGCGATGATCGCCAGCGGGATGATGCAGACCATCAGCGCGCCGGCCATGATGGCGGGGTAGTTGGGCACCACGCCCGGATCACCAGGGGACAGCCGGGCCAGGCCGACGACGGCGGTCTGCATTTCCGGGGTGGAGGCCGCGACCAGCGGCCAGAGGTAACCCGTCCAGCCGGACAGGAACATCACGACGAAGAGCGCGGCGAAGGTCGATTTCGACAGCGGCATCAGGATGTCGATCATGAAGCGCACCGGCCCCGCCCCGTCCATCCGTGCGGCCTTGGACAGGTCGGCAGGCATGGTGCGGAAATGCTGGCGGAAGAGAAACGTCCCGGTGCCGTTGGCCAGCGTCGGGGCGACCAGCCCGAAGTAGGTGTTCAGCAGGTTGAGTTCATAGTGCGGATGATGACCCGTCAGCGCCTCGATCACGCGGGCCAGCCCCGTAACCTCCAGCAGGGCGTTCAGCGGCATCATAACGTTGGAGGCGACCTGGTAGGTGGTGATGAAGCGCAGATCGAGTGGCAGCAGGTTCGTGACCAGCACCATGGCGAAGAGAAGCCCGGCATAGCGGATGCGGAAGTAGACGATGGCGAAGGCCGTGCCGAAGGCGATGACGCATTTGATCGAGGCGGTCAGCAGCGCCACGATGAAGGAATTCAGGATCTGGCGGGGCAGCTGCGTTGTTTCCACCACCAGGCGGATGTTGTCGAAAAGGTGCCGGCCCGGCAGGATCGACATGCCGTCACGCACGAAGTCCTCGTAGCTCTGTGTCGCGGTGATCAGGGTCATGACCAGCGGGAACAGGATAAAGGCCAGTCCCGTCAGCAGGATGATATTGGCCGCGCGGTCGATGGAGCGGGTGTTTTCGATCATGGTTCAGCGCTCGTACTTGATCTTGCGTTCGAGGAAGTAGAACTGCACCCCGGCCATGATCAGCACGGTGACGATCAGCAGGGTCGTCTGGGTCGAGGCCCCGGAGAGGTCGTAGCCGCGGAAGCCGTCGTTGTAGATCTTGTAGACCAGCAGAGTCGTGGACCCGCCCGGCCCGCCGCCCGTCATCGCGTCGACCAGCCCGAAGGCGGAGGTGACGCTTTCGGTCAGTTCCAGGACGAAGCAGAGGAACAGCTGCGGCACCAGCAGCGGCAGCTGGATGTCGCGCACCCGCCGCCAGGGGCTGGCCCCGTCCAGGGCGGCGGCCTTGTGCAGCTCCTGCGGGACGGATTGCAGCCCTGCGAGCAGGACGATGAAATTGAAGGGGATGCCGTTCCAGGCATGGGCGACGATCAGCATGACCCAGGCGTCGAACCCGTCGAGGCCCGGGTTCCAGATGCCCGGAAACCAGCTGTTCAGCGGTGCGAGGATGCCGACGAAGGGGTTGAAGATGAAAAGGAACACCACCCCGATGGAGGCCCCGGCGATCCCCTTGGGCCAGACCATGACATTGCGCGCCAACCCCGACAGCCGCACCTTCCGGTCCGCCGCCAGGGCAAGGAAGATGGGCAGCACGACGGCCAGGATCGAGGCCGTCATCATGAAGATCAGCGTCCGCCCGGCGGCCATCCAGAACTCCGGATCCTGCAGCACCCGCGCGTAGTTCTGCAGGCCGACGAATTCGGACCCGCCGCCGAAGGGCCGCTCCAGCGTCAGGGACCAGAAGAAGGCCATGTAGACCGGCACGTAGAAGAAGAGGAATATCACCAGGAGCTGTGGCATCGACAATGCGAGGGGCAGCCACCGGCTCTTGTACTGGGAATTGGACATGGAGGCACTTTCGGGAAGGCGAACCGCAGAAAGGGTGCCGCCCCCGGGGATCCGGGAGGCGGCGGGTTAGGGCGGCCAGGAGCAGGCCGCCCGACCGTTCTGCGCTCAAGGCAGTTCGACACCCTGGTAGGTCTGTTCGAACCGGCGCAGCAGCTGATTGCCGCGCGCGGCGGCGTTATCCAGTGCGGCCTGCATGGTCTGTTTTCCGGCAAAGGCCTTCTGCGTCTCTTCCTGGAAGATGCTGCGGAACTGGACGTAGAAGCCCAGGCGAATGCCGCGGCTGTCCTCGGTCCCGGGCTCGTTGAGAGAGGCGACGCCAAGCTCGGCCGTGGCGAACTCCAGATCCTCGGCCTTGCCGCTTTCCAGCAGGGTCTGCATCGCGGACTGGGTGACAGGCATGTAGCCGGTCATGCGCGTGAACTCGATCTGCTGGTCATCCTGGCGCAGGAAGTTCAGGAAGGCGCGCGCGGCATCGATCTCTGCGTCCGAATGGCCTTTCATGATGTAGATGGAGGCACCACCGATGAAGGTGTTGTGGCGCTCATACCCTTCGTACATCGGCGCCTCGGACAGGGCGACCTTGTCCCCGAGCGAGGCGAAGGCAGCACCATAGGATCCGGTCGATCCTTCCATCATCGCGCATTCGCCGGCGTTGAAGGCGTCGGTGTACTTGCCTGCGCGGGTGTCCTCGTTCAGCTTGACCAGCCCCTCTTCACGCCAGGCGGCGAGGTTGTTCAGGTGGTCGGCAACCGGACCGCTGTTGAAGGTATATTCGGCGTCCAGGCCATCGTAGCCATTGTGATTGGATGCGATCGCCAGCCCATGACGGGCCGAGAACTGCTCCAGCACGCGCCAGGGGTGGGCATCGGTGGTGAAGGGGCAATCCATGCCCGCATCCTTGAGCTTCCGCGCGGTGTCGATGACGGCCTCCCAGGTCTGGGGCACCTCGGTCACGCCGACCTTACCCAGCATTTCCATGTTGGCGTAAAACAGCAGCGTGGAGCCATTGTAGGGCTGGGCGTAAAGCTCCCCCTTGGAGGTTTCGTAGTAGGATCGTGCGCCGACCAGGTAATCGGACCAGTCGACTTCCGGCATGACTTCCTGCACCGGAACCACGGCGTCGGACAGCATCAGGTCCAGGGTGCCGGCATCGAAGAACTGGATCAGGACCGGGTGCTCACCGGAACGATAGGCGGCGATGGCTTTCTGCATGCCGATCTCGTAGCCGCCCTGCCCGACGCAGGTGACATGGTTTTCGGTCTGGCCTTCGTTGAAGGCGGCGCAGGCATTTTCGATCGCCTCGGCGGGGCGGCCGTCATTGCCGTACCAGAATTCGATATCGGCAGCCTGTGCCGCCGGCAGGGCAGAGCAGAGCGCCAGGGCGGAAGCCGCGAAATGAGTGAACTTCATGGGAACCTCTCGGGTGTCGGAATCAGGCGGAACGGGGTGTCCGCGCACTAGTTACACTTTGCGCGTGACAATCATGTTACAGGCTGCCTGTATCTTCCATCCGGGGCGCATTCGGATAGAGTGCGCCGAATGACGACACCCGCGCCCTACGACCCGGTTGCCCTGATCCCCCAGCGTTTTCATCGTGATGCCGGGCACCCCCTGCCCGTTTCCGACAACGAGCGAAGGGTTCTGGCAGAGGTCTGGGATTCACGCGGCCTGACCCGTTCCGCCCTTTCGCACAAGCTGGATCTGACACAGCAGAGCATACACCGGCTGATCGAACAGCTGCGCGATCGCGGCATGCTGCAACTGGGAGAACTTGAGCCGCCCGTCTACAAGGGAAAGCCCAGCCCCCGCCTCGAACTGGCACCACGTCACGCTTGCACCTACGGGATATCCATCAACACGGACACGGCCGGGCTGGCGCTGATGGATTTCTCAGGCGCGGTCACCACGCGCACCCTGGACATCGACGGCATCGCGATGCCGCCCGCGCTCGACATCATAGCGGCCGAGCTGACGCAGATGCGCACCGCCGCGGGCTTCACGCCGGAGCAGGTCTTCGGCATCGGCTTTGCCATTTCCGGCTTCCTGGTCGATGGCACACGCTACAACGCGCCCGAACCCCTTACGGGCTGGTCGGAACTGCAGATGGGCCCCTATCTGGCGGAACGCTTCGCCCTGCCCGTCTGGACGGAAAACGGCGCCAACACCGGCGCCCTGTGCGAACGCATGCTGGGCATCGGCCGGGAGGTGGAGGATTTCGCCTACCTCTCCTTCAACTACGGCTTCGGTGGCGGCATTATCACCGGTGGCAACCTGCTGCGGGGCGGGTTCGGCAACGCAGGGGAGCTCTCGGGCATATTCACGCCCGAGGAGTCGGACAAGCGCCCCGCGCTGCGCTACCTGCTGCAGCGACTGCGGGAGAACGGCATCGACCTTGGCACGATCAACGAGCTGTACCAGCGCTTTGACCTGAACTGGCCGGGGGTATCGGATTGGCTGGACACCGTCGCGCCCTACCACAGCCGGGTCGTGAACGTGCTGAGCGCGACGGTCGACCCGCAGGTCATCGTACTGGGCGGTCAGATCCCGCGCAGGCTGGCGGAGGCCCTGATCGAAAGAACCGAGTTCTGGCAGGTCCCGCGCCACGGCGTGCACCGCCGGGTCCCGACCCTGCAGGTCTCTGGGATAGAGGGCGAAACCTCTGCCATCGGCGCGGCCAGCCTGCCCTTGAAGAACGGGTTCTTCTGAACGCCCTCAGCCACCAAGAGCCTTGCGCAGGGCGGCGGCCAGTTCCGACGGCGGACACGGCTTTTGCAACATCGGTGCCTGCACCGCGCCCATGTCCGCCTCCAGCAGGCCGGAATAGCCTGTCATGTAGATCACCGGCACGTCGGGGCGGCGCTTGCGCACTTCCTTGGCCAGTTCGAAACCGCCGATCCCACCGGGCATCACCACATCGGTCAGCAACAGATCGAAGGTTTCCCCTGCCTCGACAAGGTCAAGCGCCTCGCGGCCCGAATTGGCGGCGACCACATCGTAGTTCAGCGACTTCACGACCTCGGTCACGATGGTCAGCAGGCTGACTTCATCTTCCGCGATGAGGATCTTCTGACCGCTCCCGGATACCATCGGCGCCTTCTTCAGCGGCGCCTCGCGCTGGTTGTCCGGTGTGCCCCGGGGCAGGACCAGGCGGACGGTCGTGCCATGGCCAAGCTCGGAATAGATTCGCATCTCTCCGTTGGATTGCTCGATGAAACCGTAGACCATCGATAGGCCAAGACCGGTCCCGGAATTCTGCCCCTTGGTGGTGAAGAAGGGATCGGTCGCCCTGCGCCGCACTTCCTCCGTCATCCCCGGGCCGTTGTCGGAAACCGAGAATTCGATGTAGCGCTGGCTGTCGTCCCCCTCCCCTTTATAGAGGCTCGAATGCAGGTCGACCTCCGACAGGCTGCGGACGGAAACGGTGATCCGGTTCCCCATGCCCGAGGCCTGTATCGCGTCACGGCTGTTCAGCACGAGGTTCAGAAGCGCGTTTTCCAGCTGGCCCAGCTCACAGAAGACAAAGGCATCCTCCGCCTCGTTCTCGAACCGGAGGTCGATGCTCTTCTCAAGCACGGTGCCACCGAGTTCCCTGAACTCGTTCAGGACCTCCACCGTGGAGACCGAGGATTCCATCCCCGGCTGGCGCTTGGCGAAGGCAAGCAGACGCTTCGTCAGCTCCGCCCCACGACGGACAGAGGTCTGTGCCGTCTTCAGGAACGGCTCCGCCTCGGTTGGCGTGTCGGGCTTTACCAGCTGCAGGGCGTATTCGATCGTCGCAAGGATGTTGTTGAAATCATGCGCAACCCCGCCAGTCAGCTGACCAAGGGCATCCAGCCGGCTGGAACGTTCCATCTGCTGGCGATTGCGCTCCTGCTCCGTGATGTCGTCCAGGATGAAGACGGTCGAAACCTCTTCGCTGGCGGCGCGGTCGAGGGGGGAGCTGGAAACCCGGGCGTAGAAGGGTAGCTTGCTGCCCGTCCGGATCATCGCTGCCGTCTCGCCACGCAGGGCTTCACCCCGCAGGGCGCGTGCAAGGGGCGTGCTGTCGTCACGCACCGCCTGCAGGCGTTCCGGATCAACGAAGGTCAGGGAAGCGGGCCAGTTGAAGGGTGTCGCGACGTCCTCGGCCACGCCCAGCATTTTTCGCGCACTGGGATTGGCTGCGCTGATCTCTCCGGCGGCGTTCAGGCCGATCACGCCACTGTAGGCAGCATCAAGGATCGTGGTCAGGCGGTTGCTGACCGTGCGCGTTTCCGCCGCCAGTTTTTCTGCATTGCGGCGGGCAAGAATATTCTGGATCAGGAAGGCCGCAATGATGGCGATCGAAAGAACGACCACCCCGAGAAGCGCATAGCGCACACGCGCCGGGGTCCAGAAATCCGGTTCGCCCAGCCACTCCTCCCGCAGGGCGAGATATTCTTCGGACCCGAGGTATCCGGGGACAACCGCGTTCAGCTGTTCCCGGACGATGGCCAGGCCCGGGCGCAGGGCGACGGCCCGTTCCGCGTTGTAGAACGGCGGCGTCACCTCCTGCACGTCTTCCGAAAGCTTGAGATCCGCAAGCAGGCCACGCGCGGTCATCGTCGGATAGAGCGCCGCGTCGACGCGTCCGGCAGTCAGGCCGTTCCACATTTCCTTGGCGGTCTGAAAGACCACCAGTTCAAGCCCGCCATGCGCCTCGGCCACCTCTCGTGCCAGGTTTTCTTCGACCACGCCCACGCGCCAGCCCGTCAGATCGTCCAGGTCATGCACTTCCTCGTCGAGGCCCGACCGCAGGAAGATCGAAAACGGCGTCTGCTGCACCGGCAGGGTGAAATCCATCCTCTCGCGACGTTCCGGGCTGATGCTGATCGGCGGAAGGATGTCATAGTCACCGCTGCTAGGTCCCCTGGCCCAGTCGTCGATGGAAATCACCTTGAAGCGGACATCCAGCCCGGCACGCTCGGCCAGGGTCCGCAGGGTCTCCACCCCGAAACCGGTTACTGTGCCGTCCTCTTTCACGACCTGGTAGGGCGGGAAATGCGTCACGCCGACGGTCAGGACATCCGGCACGGGATCGGTCGTGCCAATGCTCCAGTCGGAGCGCAGGGCCTCAAGCACCTTTGTCGCCGCCAGCGTCTGAATTGCCAGGTTGATCCGCGGCAGCAGCTCCGCCCGGCTTTCATGCAGCGCCACATAGTGCAGATCGCGCCGCAATGGCGGACCGGCGACGCGTACCATGTGATCCACCCCGCCCCGACGCAGGGTGTCCGAAGCAATGCGTTGCGCCGTGACGACCCCGTCGACCTCCCGCATCATCAGCGCGCCGAAGGCATCGGGGGCCGTCGCGAAGGTCACCTTCTCATTGGTTTCCGCCAGGTCCCCCAGGTCACTGGCCAACGACCCCACGATTACCCCGATCCGCGCCCCGCTGAGCTGGTCCAGCAGGTAATTATCGACAGAATCGGCCCGCACGTAGAGGTAGGAGGAACTCTCGGTCACCGGGATGGAAAAGACGTTGGAGGCCTGCAGCGCCGGAAGAAGACCCACCCCTGCGAGCATCGTCGCCTCGCCCCGTGCCTGTGCCGCGATAACGGCGGGGATAGACGGATATTCCCTCAGTTCCAGCTGCAGCCCGGCTTCCTCTGCCACCACCCGCGCGAGCTCTGCAAAGTAGCCCGTGATCTCACCATCAGGAGTGCGATCGTAGATCCCCGGGATCGGGGTCCATGCGACCACGACCTTTTCGGAAGGGTCCTGGGCGCTTGCGGCGCCGGTCAGAAGCAGGGTCAGCGCGAGGATACCCCCGCAAATTCGAAGTATCGGGCCGAGCATGGGCACCCCAGGAAAGACACACCGACGATTTCTAGTTGAGTTGTCGTGGATTGCCTACACCGTAAAACAGATCACTCGCCGGAAGGTAGGGTTTTTTCCTGCAAACCCGGCCCCTTGACCGCCAAAGTTACAGTTGGGCAGCCGACGCATTCCGCAAGTCCTGCCTTCCGCATGGTCACCGTTCGACAGAGTGTGGCGCATCCCGCCCGGCAAGGGCCCAGCGAAGGGCGCCGGTTTGGAGCCGAAAATCGCGGCCGCCCCTGCAGCTGCGGAGATCGGCAACCGGCGCGGCACGATGACCAGGCATGCAAAACGCCCGGCAGATTGCTCTGCCGGGCGGTTGCGACGCGTCGGACGCAGATGCTTCAGTCCGTCGTGACGGTGGTCTTGGCATGCAGCGCCGCGATGATGTCCTGGTTGTCGATGCGCCCGCATAGCGCGCCCTTCGCATCCTGGACGCCGATGACCGACGCAGGCCCGGTCAGCAGGCCGATGATCTCCGCCACCGGGGCTTCTTCGGGAACCATGACATCGGGGGCCGCCCCTTCAGGCGCCGACATCACGTCGCAGGCACGCAGCACGTTCAGCGGGTTCATATGCGTCACGAAATCATCCACGTAGTCATTCGCGGGCTTCGCGATGATCTCCTGCGGCGTTCCGGACTGGACGATCCGCCCGCCTTCCATGATGGCGATGCGATTGCCCAGCTTGAAGGCCTCATCCAGATCGTGGCTGACGAAGATGATGGTGCGCTTCAGCTTCTGCTGCAGTTCAAGCAGTTCATCCTGCAGGCGGTTCCGGATCAGCGGATCAAGCGCGCTGAACGGTTCGTCCATGAGCAGGATAGGCGCCTCGGTGGCAAAGGCACGGGCCAGGCCCACGCGCTGCTGCATGCCGCCTGAAAGCTCTCCGACCTTGTTGTCGGCCCAGTCCGTCAGGCCGACAAGGTCAAGCTGCGCGCGGGCGCGCTCTTCCCGTTCCTTGCGGGACAGGCCCGACAGTTCGAGGCCGAGCGCCACGTTGTCCAGCACGTTGCGCCAGGGCAGCAGGCCGAACTGCTGGAAGACCATCGCGACGTTTTCGCGCCGCAACTTCAGCAGATCCGCCTTGGAGCAATTCGTGGGGGAGGTCGTCGTCCCGCCGGCATGCACGCGGACTTCGCCACGCACGACCGGGTTCAGCCCGTTCACGGCGCGCAGAAGCGTGGATTTGCCCGAGCCGGAGAGCCCCATGAGCACGAGGATTTCGCCCTGGTCGACCGAGAGGGAGCAATCGTGCACCCCCAGGACCTGCCCCGTCGCCTGCTGAATCTCGGGCCGCGACTGGCCCTCGTCCATCAGCGGAAGCGCCTGGTCCGGATTGTCGCCGAAGACAATGGAAACGTTCCTGAATTCTACTGCTGGCTTGCTCATTTGCGGCCTCCGATCCTCAGCATCCGGTCAAGGATGATGGCGACGACGACGATCACGAAGCCGGATTCGAAGCCGAGCGAGGTGTTCACCTGGTTCAGCGCCCTGACAACCGGCACGCCCAGACCGTCCGCACCGACAAGCGCGGCAACGACGACCATGGAAAGCGACAGCATGATGGTCTGGTTCAGACCCGCCATGATCTGCGGCAGGGCATAGGGCAGCTCGACCTTGGTGAGCGTCTGCCACTTGGTGCCCCCGAAGGCCTCCGATGCTTCCAGCAGCGGGGTCGGCGTGGACGACACGCCGAGGTAGGTCAGCCGGATCGGGGCCGGGACCACGAAGATCACCGTTGCGATCAGGCCGGGCACCATGCCGATGCCGAAGAAGACGATCGCCGGGATCAGGTAGACAAAGGTCGGCAGCGTCTGCATGAGGTCCAGCACCGGCTGCAGGAACGCATATAGCTTGGGCCTGTGTGCGGCCCATATGCCGATCGGCACCCCGATCGCCATGCAGACGATACAGGAGGAAATGACCAGCGTCAGGCTTTCGGTCGTCGCTTCCCAGTAGTCCTGGTTCAGGATGAACAGGAACCCGAGCGCCACGAAAAGGCAGGTTTTCCAGCTGCGTTGCAGCAGCCAGGTCAGCGCCACGAAGACGGCGATGACCACCAGTTCAGGCGGCTCCTGCAGCACCCAGAGCAACCCGTCGATCAGGTTCTCGGCACCATCAGCCAGGACGTCGACGACGCCTTCGAAGTTGTCCCTCAGCCAGTCGAAGAAATCGCTGGCCCAGTCCCCTACGGGTATCTTGTTATCTGTCAGCCAATCCAAGGCGGACCTCCGTTTTGGAATGCGGCGGTTTCGGCAATAGTCCTAAATGAAAGGCCCGGTCGCGGGGACCGGGCCTCCAACATCTGCGGATCAGAGACCGAAGGCGGCCTTCACCGCTTCGGTGCCATCGGCGCCATCCGCGGTGGTGACGCCGTCCAGCCAGGACATGACAAGATCGCCATGTTCCTTCATCCAGGCCATGGTGGCGTCATCGGCATCTTCGCCGTCGTTAAGGATCTTGCCCATGATCTCGTTTTCCATGGGCAGGGTGAACTTGAGGTTGGTGAGGAAGGTGCCGACGTTCGGGCACTCTTCGGCGTAACCCTTGCGGGTCACGGTGTTGACCACGCCTTCACCGCCGAAGAAATCTTCGCCGCCGGGCAGGTACTTCAGCTCGAAGTTGGCGTTCATGGGGTGGGGCTCCCAGCCCAGGAACACGATGTCTTCCTGCTTGTCGTAGGCGCGGCGCACCATGGAGAGCATGCCCTGTTCGGAGCTTTCGACCACGTCGAAGTCTTCCAGGTCGTACTTGTTCTCCTCGGTCAGGGAGACGAGGTAGGCGTTGCCCTCATTGCCCGGCTCGATGCCGTAGATCTTCTCATCCAGGCTGTCGGCGAACTTGTGGATGTCCGCGTAGGACTGCAGGCCCTTCTCGTAGGTGTAGGCCGGCACGGCCAGGGTGTACTTGGTGCCTTCCAGGTTGGTCACCACGGTCTCGATCTCACCGGACTCGAGGTAGGGACCGATGGCGCCGTTCTGTGCCGGCATCCAGTTGCCCAGGAAGATGTCCACGTCGTCGCTTTCCAGCGACTTGAAGGTCACCGGCACCGACAGGACCTTCACATCGACATCGTAGCCGAGCGCTTCGAGGACCTGCTTCGCCGCGGAGGTGGTGGTGGTGATGTCGGTCCAGCCGACGTCGGAGAAGCTCACGTCACCGCAATCGGCCATCGCGGTGCCTGCGGTGAGCGCAACTGCTGCCGCGCTGGTCATCATCATCTTGAAACGGGTCATGTCGTTTCCTTCCGTTGGACTGAGGGTTGGTTTTTGTTGATTGATGAGTTAATCAAAAAACAACTGGTTCGAAATGTAAAGCATTCAGTCGCGAGGACAACCAAGATGCCAAAGGTCGGGATGGAACCGGTGCGAAAACAGGCGCTGATCGAAGCCTGCATCACCGAAATCGGCCAAGCAGGCACGCTTGACGTGACCGTCAGCCAGATCGCGAAGCGCGCCGGAATGTCCTCTGCCCTCGCCCATCACTACTTCGGATCGAAGGAAAAAATCTTCCTCGCGACCATGCGGCACGTCATGAAACTTTGGGGCGAAACGGTCCGCACCAAGCTTGAAACCGCCCAGACGCCGGTGGAACGCATCCTGGCCATCACCGATTCCTCGTTTGAATCCCACCAGTTCGAGAGAGAGGTCGTGGCCGCCTGGCTGAACTTCTACGTCCGCTCCCTCCACTCGCCGGAAACGCGCCGCCTTCTGAACGTCTACGCCCACCGGCTGCAGTCGAATCTTTTGTATAACCTAAGGAAAATTTTCCCCACCGACATCGCCGTAGAGGTCGCGCAGGGAATCGCTGCGCTGATCGACGGCTTCTACATCCGCTCCGCCCTGCAGGATTCGGTCCCCGGGCGGGATGAGATCAAGGCGACCATCGCCGACTACCTGACCCTCTGGCTCGAAAGGACAACCCGTGACTGACATCGCGGCACAGACCGGGGCGCGCCGCCCCAACATCCTGATTCTCATGGTCGACCAGCTGAACGGGACCCTCTTCCCGGACGGCCCCGCGGACTGGCTCCATGCGCCCAACCTGAAGGCGCTTGCCGCGCGCTCGACCCGCTTTGCCAACACCTACACCGGCTCCCCCCTCTGCGCGCCGGGCCGGGCCAGCTACATGTCCGGCCAGCTGCCGCGCCGTACCAAGGTCTATGACAACGCTGCCGAATTCGGCAGCGACATCCCGACCTATGCCCACCATCTGCGCCGCGCGGGTTACCAGACCTACCTGTCGGGCAAGATGCACTTCGTCGGGCCCGACCAGCTGCATGGCTTCGAAAAGCGCCTGACCACCGACATCTACCCGGCCGACTTCGGCTGGACCCCGGACTATCGCAAGCCGGGCGAGCGAATCGACTGGTGGTATCACAACATGGGCTCCGTCACCGGAGCGGGCGTGGCCGAGATATCCAACCAGATGGAATACGACGACGAGGTCGCCTTCCAGGCCACCGCCAAGGTCCGGCACCTGGGCCGCCGGCTGGATGACCGGCCGTGGATGATGACCGTCAGCTTCACCCATCCGCATGACCCCTACGTCGCACGGAAGAAATACTGGGACCTTTACGAAGACTGCGACCACCTGCTGCCGGAGGTCGCGCCGATCCCCTACGAGGAGCTGGACAACCACTCCAAGCGGATCTTCGACGCCAACGACTGGCGCAACTTCGACATCACCGAAGAAGACGTGAAGCGGTCCCGCCGCGCGTACTTCGCCAATATCTCCTACCTTGACGACAAGATCGGCGAGATCCTGGAGGCGCTCGACAACACCCGCCAGACGGAAGAGACCATCGTCATGCTGGTGTCGGATCACGGCGACATGCTGGGCAACAAGGGTCTGTGGTTCAAGATGACCTTCTTCGAAGGCTCTGCCCGGGTGCCGCTGATGATCGCCGCGCCGCAGATGGCGCCGGGGCTGGTGGAAACGCCGGTGTCGACCATCGACGTGAACCCGACCCTGGCCGACCTGGCCGGCATCGACATTTCCGAAATCGCCCCCTGGACCGATGGCGAAAGCCTGGTGGGCCTGTCGAACGGCACCCCCCGCACCACGCCGGTGCGGATGGAATACGCCGCCGAAGGCAGCTACGCGCCCCTGGTCGGCCTGCGCCAGGGCGACTGGAAGTACATCCGCTGCGCGCTTGATGCGCCGCAGCTGTTCAACCTAGCGCAGGACCCGAACGAGCTGACGAACCTGGCGGGCACCCCGGAGGTGGCCGAGGTCGAAGCGGAATTCGCTGCCATGGCAGACGATTACTGGGACCTGCCCTCCTTCGACGCAGAGGTGCGCGAAAGCCAGGCGCGCCGGCTGATCGTCTACGAGGCGCTGCGCAACGGCGAGTATTTCCCCTGGGACTTCGAGCCGCTGCAGAAAGCCTCCGAACGCTACATGCGCAACCACATGGACCTGAACGTGCTGGAGGAAAACCAGCGCTATCCCCGCGGAGAATGACCATGAAAAACGTACAGCCTGCGGGCTCCCACTACATCGACGGCGCCTATGTGGACGATACCACCGGGCGCGAAATCCCCTGCGTCTATGCCGCGACTGGGGAAACCGTGGCCACCCTGCATGCCGCCACCCCCGCCATCGTGGACGCGGCCCTGGCCTCGGCCATGAAGGCGCAGAAGGAATGGGCCGCCATGGCCCCCGTCGCGCGCGGCCGCATCCTGCGCCGCGCGGCCGACCTCCTGCGGGAACGCAACGAGGAACTGTCGGAGCTGGAAAGCATCGACACCGGTAAGCCGATCCAGGAAACCCTGGTGGCCGACGCGACCTCTGGCGCGGAAGCGCTGGAATACTACGCCGGCCTCGCCGCGACCGTGACGGGCGAAACCGTGCCCCTGGGCGGCGATTTCGTCTACACGATCCGCGAACCCTTGGGCGTCTGCCTGGGCATCGGCGCCTGGAACTACCCCACCCAGATCGCCTGCTGGAAAGCGGCGCCCGCCCTGGCCTGCGGCAATGCCATGGTTTTCAAACCGTCCGAGGTGACGCCCCTGTGCGCGCTGAAGCTGGCAGAGATCTTCGTCGAGGCCGGCGCGCCCGCCGGCCTGTTCAACGTCGTCAACGGCTACGGCGATGCCGCCGCCAGCATGGTCAGCGATCCGCGCGTCGCCAAGGTCTCCCTCACCGGGTCGGTGCCGACCGGCAAGAAGGTCTATGCCGCCGCGGCAGAGGGGCTGCGCCACGTGACGATGGAACTGGGCGGCAAGTCGCCCCTGATCGTCTTCGATGACGCGGACCTGGAAAACGCGATTTCCGCCGCGATCAACGGCAACTTCTACTCCACCGGCCAGATCTGCTCCAACGGGACCCGTGTCTTCGTGCACGAGAACATTGTCGAGGATTTCATCGAACGCCTGGTGGAACGGACCCGCAGCGCCATCACCGGTGATCCGCTGGATCCCGAAACCCAGATCGGCCCGATGATCACCGACGTGCAGCGCCAGAAGGTGCTGAACTACATCCGCATCGGCCAGCAGGAAGGTGCGGAACTGGTGCTGGGCGGCGGCACGCCCGAAGGCCCGGGTTACTTCATCGAACCGACGATCTTCCGCAATGTCACCGACGAGATGACCATCGCCCGCGAAGAGATCTTCGGCCCGGTCATGTCGATCCTGACCTTCCGCGAGGAGGACGAGGTGATCGCCCGCGCCAATGCCACCGAATTCGGCCTGGCTGCCGGGCTCTTCACCCGCGACTTCACCCGCGCGCACCGGGTCGTGGCGCAGCTTGAGGCCGGCACCTGCTGGATCAACGAATACAACCTGACGCCCGTCGAGGCGCCCTTCGGCGGCGTGAAGATGTCCGGCGTCGGGCGTGAGAATTCGAAGGCCGCGATCGAACACTACAGCCAGGTCAAATCGGTCTACGTCGCCATGGGCGATGTGGCTGCGGCCTTCTAAGCCACTGAAAGGACGACCAGATGGAAGCTGACTACGTCATCATCGGCTCCGGCTCGGCCGGCTCTGTCATGGCCGCGCGGCTGTCGGAAGACGGCAAGCACCGGGTGCTGGTGCTGGAATTCGGGGGGACCGACGCCGGTCCCTTCATCCAGATGCCCGCCGCCCTTTCCTACCCGATGAACATGAAGCGCTACGACTGGGGCTTCATGTCGGAGCCGGAGCCGGGCCTGGGCGGGCGCCAGCTGGTCACCCCGCGCGGCAAGGTCGTGGGCGGGTCCTCCTCGATCAACGGGATGGTCTACGTGCGCGGCCACGCCCGCGACTACGACCACTGGGAAGAACAGGGCGCGGCGGGCTGGGCCTATGCCGACGTGCTGCCCTACTTCAAGCGCGCCGAGACCTGGCACGACGGTGGCCACGGCGGTGATCCGGACTGGCGCGGCCAGGACGGCCCGCTGCACGTGACCCGGGGCCCGCGGGAAAACCCCCTCTTCCACGCCTTCGTCGAGGCCGGCCAGCAGGCCGGGTTCGAGGCGACCGCCGATTACAACGGCGAGAAGCAGGAGGGCTTCGGCCCGATGGAACAGACCGTGTGGCAGGGGCGCCGCTGGTCGGCGGCCAATGCCTACCTCAAGCCCGCGCTGAAGCGCGAGAACCTTGAAATGATCCGCTGTTTCGCCCGCCGGGTGGTGATCGAGAACGGTCGCGCCACGGGTGTGGAGATCGAGCGGAACGGCAAGATCGAGGTCGTGCATGCCCGGCGCGAGGTCGTCATCGCGGCCTCCTCGATCAACTCGCCCAAGATCCTGATGCTGTCGGGCGTGGGCCCGGCCGCGCATCTGAAGGAACACGGGATCGAGGTCGTGGCCGATCGCCCCGGCGTTGGCCAGAACCTGCAGGATCACCTGGAGCTGTATATCCAGCAGGCCAGCACGCAGCCGATCACGCTCTACAAGCACTGGAACCTTTGGGGGAAGGCGATTGCCGGGGCGCAGTGGATGCTGACCAAGAAGGGTCTGGGCGCCTCGAACCAGTTCGAAAGCGCGGCCTTCATCCGGTCGAAGGCCGGGGTGGACTACCCCGATATCCAGTTCCACTTCCTGCCCATTGCCGTACGCTACGACGGCAAGGCTGCGGCCGAGGGGCATGGTTTCCAGGCCCACGTGGGGCCGATGCGCTCTGCCTCCCGCGGGGCGGTGACGCTGAAGTCGGGCGATCCGAAAGAGGCGCCGCGGATCTTCTTCAACTACATGTCGGAGCAGTCCGACTGGGAAGATTTCCGTCACTGCATCCGCGTCACGCGGGAGATCTTCGGCCAGAAGGCCTTTGATCCCTATCGCGGCAAGGAGATCCTGCCGGGCGACCACATGCAGACGGATGAAGAGCTGGACCAGCACATCCGCGAGCATGCCGAAAGCGCCTACCACCCCTGCGGCACCGCCCGCATGGGCGCGGCGAGCGATCCGATGGCGGTGGTCGATCCGGAATGCCGGGTGATCGGGGTCGAGGGGCTGCGCCTTGCCGACAGTTCCATCTTCCCGCGGATCACCAACGGCAACCTGAACGGCCCGTCGATCCTGGTGGGCGAAAAGGCGTCCGACCACATCCTGGGCCGGACGCCCCTGGCCCGCGAAAACGTGGAGCCCTGGATCAACCCGCGCTGGCAGGTCAGCGACCGCTGATCCCACCCGCCGGAACGGCCCGAAAATATTTGATGGCGGCCCGTATTAACGGGCCGTTACCCCCGCGCACTGCCCGCCGGAGAGGCGTTTTTCGCGCCCGAGGCCCGCAAAGGGCCCTTGCGACCATGGTCGCGGCCCGGGGAAGTATACAGGGGCTTCCCTGCTGTCGTGGTAGTTTTGTACAGTTTCCTTACAACAAGGTGATCTCCGCGCGCGGAAAGATCATCGCGGGCAGGACCAAGAGCAACCAGGCAACTCCGTGACGGCAGACATGCAGACCCGTTTCCAGCTTCCCGGTGTGGGCGGCGCGCCCGTCCGGACGCAGTACGCGGCGCTGTGCTACCGCGTCGTGAAGGGGAAACCGAAGATCCTGCTGATCACCTCTCGCGGGACGCGGCGCTGGATCCTGCCTAAGGGCTGGCCGATGAAGACCCGCACCCCCGGGCAGGCCGCCCTGCAGGAAGCCTATGAGGAAGCCGGTGTGATCGGCCAGGCCTCCGAGGTGCCCATCGGCGTGTTTTCCTACCGCAAGGTGCTCGACTCCGGGCGGGAGGTGCCCTGCGTCGCCATGATCTACCCGGTGCGGGTCACCATGCTGAAAGCCAACTACCCCGAGGCAGGCCAGCGCAAGCGCGACTGGTTCAGCCGGAAGAAGGCCGCGAAACAGGTGGCCGAACCGGAGCTTGCACGGCTGCTGAAGACCTTCGATCCGCGTCACCTGTCCCAGTGACCGCCTGCGGGGCGGCGGCGCCCCTGCCGCCGGGATCTTGCATCCGCCTGCGATGACACTATTTTCAGAGGATACCTCTTCGGCTTCCCCTGAGACCCCACCGATGATCCGCTTCACCCTGAAATGCACCGAAGGCCACAGCTTCGAAAGCTGGTTCCAGTCCTCCGATGCCTTCGACAAGCTGCTGTCCGCCGGGCATGTGGCCTGTTCGGTCTGCGGTAGCACCGAGGTGGAAAAGGCGCTGATGGCCCCCCGGGTGCAGCCGGCCCGCAGGGCGGCCCCCGCAGCCGAGGGCCAGGCCTCCGAGGAGGGCGGCAAGGGCGCGCTCAGCGCCCCCGGGTCGGAGGCGGAGCAAGCCCTGGCGGATCTGCGCCGCAAGGTGGAGGAAAACGCCACCTATGTCGGCGGCGGCTTTGCCAGGGAGGCCCGCGCGATCCACGAGGGCGAGAAGCCCAATCGCCCCATCTACGGCGAGGCCAAGCCGGAAGAGGCCCGTGCCCTGCTGGAAGACGGCGTGCCCGTTCTGCCCCTGCCCTTCGCCCGCGGCCGCAAGTCGAACTGAGCCTCCGCACCGCCCTTTCGGCGCCCCTGGGGTGCCCCCACGTTGCCCTCTTGGCGGCGGGGCTGTAGCGTCCCGGCAACCAACGGAGGCCCCCATGCACATCCTGATCACCGGCGCGAGCCGCGGCATCGGCGCGGAACTGAAACGCCAGTACGAGTCCCGGGGCGACCGGGTCACCGGCACCTCGACCCGGGGTGGCGGGGACCTTCTGTCGCTGGACCTGGAACAGCCGGGCGCCCCTGCGGCCCTGGCGGCGCAGGTCGCCGATCCGGTCGACCTGCTGATCTGCAATGCCGGGCTCTACCTCGACAAGGGGCAGGCACTGGAGAGCGGGTACGATGCGCAAACCTGGGCGCGGCAGTTGCAGGTCAACATCGCGGGCCCCTTCCTGACAGTGCAGGCCCTGCTGCCGCAGCTGCGCGCGGCAGACGGCGCAAGGATCGCCATCATCGCCTCTGCCATGGGCAGCCAGGAACGGGCGCCGGGTGGCTCCTACATCTACCGCGCCTCCAAGGCGGGTGCGGTGAACCTGGCCCGCAACCTTGCAACTGACCTGAAACCCGAAGGAATTTCCGTCGGGGCCTATCACCCCGGCTGGGTCCGGACCGACATGGGCGGCGCGGGCGCGGATATCGACGCGCCCACCTCTGCCGCCGGGCTGATCGCGCGGTTCGATGAACTGTCGGCCGCCACGACCGGCTGTTTCGAAGGCTATGACGGGACATTGATCCCCTTCTGATCTTGCGAAATCAACGGGTGCGGAAGGCGCAATCCACCTTGCGCCCTGCGCCTTCCATGCGTAAACCACCGCGCAGTTTGTCCCAAAGACGGGGTGGTGAGACGGCATGCCTGTTCTCGTTATGAAATTCGGCGGCACGTCCGTCGCCAACCTGGACCGGATCCGCCGCGCGGCGAAACGCGTGGGCGTGGAAGTTGCCAAGGGCTATGACGTGATCGTCATCGTCTCGGCCATGTCCGGCAAGACCAACGAGCTCGTGGGCTGGGTCAACGAGACCTCTCCGATGTACGACGCGCGGGAATATGACGCCGTGGTGTCGAGCGGGGAGAACGTGACCGCCGGGCTTATGGCCCTGACCCTGCAGGAGATGGACGTGCCCGCACGGTCCTGGCAGGGCTGGCAGGTGCCGCTGATCACCAACAGCGCCCATTCCCAGGCCCGGATCGAAGAGATCCCGAGCGAGAACATCACCGCCAAGTTCGCCGAGGGCATGAAGGTGGCCGTGGTCGCGGGCTTCCAGGGCATCTCGCCCGAGGGCCGCATCACCACCCTGGGCCGGGGCGGGTCGGACACGACCGCCGTGGCCTTTGCCGCCGCCTTCGATGCGGAGCGTTGCGACATCTACACCGACGTGGACGGGGTCTATACCACCGACCCGCGCATCTGCCCCAAGGCCCGCAAGCTGGACAAGATCGCCTTCGAGGAAATGCTCGAACTGGCCTCTCTGGGCGCCAAGGTCCTGCAGACCCGCTCGGTCGAACTGGCGATGCGTTACAATGTCAAACTGCGCGTTCTTTCGAGCTTCGAGGAACAATCCGATACAGCCGGCACCCTGATCTGTGCCGAGGAGGACATCATGGAATCCAACGTTGTCAATGGCATCGCCGCCTCCCGCGAAGAAGCGAAGATGACCCTCGTCACCATCCAGGACAAGCCGGGCATCGCCGCGTCGATCTTCGGGCCGCTTTCGGATGCGGGGGTGAACGTGGATATGATCATCCAGAACGTCTCCGAAGAGGGCGTGACGGACATGACCTTCTCCTGCCCGATCGACCAGGTGAAGCGCGCCGAGAAGGCCCTGAACGACGCCAAGGACGCGGGCGATCTGATGTTCGACGAACTGGCCGTCGATACCGAGGTCTGCAAGGTCTCCGCCGTGGGCATCGGCATGCGCAGCCAGTCCGGCGTCGCCGCCAAGATGTTCAAGGTGCTGTCCGACGAAGGCATCAATATCAAGGTCATAGCCACCTCCGAGATCAAGATCTCCGTCCTGGTGGACCGCAAGTACATGGAGCTGGCCGTGCAGGCGCTGCACGACGCCTTCGAGCTGGAAAAGACCGCCTGAGAGGGGCCCAGCCCCCGCAGGTTAAGCAAATGTTGAAGGGCGGGCCGCAGGCACCGCCCTTTTTGCTGCGAATCGCGAATTCGCACGGGTTAACAAGGCCATGAGCTCGAAATCGCCATGTCGGTAGGACGTCGGTATCACGTCGGTATAGCGTCGGTGCGTATTATTTCCGGAGCCCATGGTTAACGCATCGTGCGCACAGAGGCCTACCCGGGGGCGCCTTGGTCACGACAGCCGGCGCATCTGTGCCGCGATCCCGTCCAGCCAGGCACGGCGACGCGCATCGCTGGCGGGTTTCACCCCGGCAAGGTTGATCCAGCGGCGGCGGGGCACGCCGATCTTCCAGAAGGTGCCCAAAAGCAGCGCCCGCCGGATCGCATCGCCGAAAAGCAGCCGGTAGATCAGCCGGGGCGTGTTCATGGTGGTGATCATCGTCACCCCCGAAAGCCGGGGCAGCCGCAGCGCCATGGCGCGCAGCCCGGACGTGTTGTCGTAGACGAAGCCCGGGAAGACGACCTTGTCGATGAAGCCCTTGGTCAGGGCCGGCATCAGTTCCCACCAGATGGGGAAGATGAAGACCAGGTGATCGGCCTGTTCCAGCCGCGAGATGTAATCGAGCGCCTGGGGGTCGAGCATGGCGGCAGCCGCATTGCGATCCCGCGGGGCGGTGACGAAGGCGCGCAGGTCCTGCGCACGCATGACGGGGTCGAACCCGTCGTGATCAAGGTGGATCAGATCGGCCTGGTGCCCGGCCTCTGCCAGGGAGGCAAGGACGGTGTCGCGGATGGCCGCGCAGTAGCTGCCTTCGTAGGGATGGTTGTAGACGACGAGAACGCGCATGGGGGTCACTCCTGTTTCAGTGTCCCGCCCGATTTGCCGCCTGGCGCGCGCCCCCGCCTTATCCCTTGTTAAGAGCAGGTAGGCTTTTTCGCCGTCCGCCGCTTTTCCACCCCGCGCGCCAGCCGGGCCGGCAGTGCCGCCCTACCCTTCCCGGCCATCCCTTTCAGCCACCTTCCTGGCGATCCGGCTGAGCGAGACCGGCGTCACCCCGAGGAAGGAGGCGATGTAGTGTTTGGGCACGCGTTCGAAGAGCTCCGGCTGGTGGGCCAGAAGGTGGCGGTAGCGCCGTTCGGGACTGTCCATGATGCGGTTGAGGAAGAGCGCCTGGTAATCGGCCATGCGCGCGACAAGCGCCTGCACGAGGAGGGCCTGG
The DNA here is from genome assembly GCF_057380755.1 of Pseudooceanicola sp. NS-SX8. NCBI lineage: Bacteria > Pseudomonadati > Pseudomonadota > Alphaproteobacteria > Rhodobacterales > Paracoccaceae > Pseudooceanicola > Pseudooceanicola sp. NS-SX8. Next base: position 3,807,373 of record NZ_CM170819.1, read on the forward strand.
ATTGAGGAGGACTGAATCGGGGAGGCCTGAATTGGGGAGGCCTGCACATCCCTCCCATCCGGCTGCGCGAGGCGGGCATCGAAGGTGGCGCGATCCATCCGGGACACGGTGCCGGGCAGCACGGCTTCCAATCCGAAAAGGCTGGGCTTGCCGCCAAGGAAGCTTTCGAGCGAGGCGACGAATTCCCCGGCAGGAAGAATTGCACCGTGATGTCGCGGCCATCGTCATTGTGCCAAAGGCGCAGGCAGCCGCTTTCCACCAGGTAGATATGGCGGCTGACATCGCCCTGCAGCAAAAGCGTTTCACGCTTGCGCAGGGTCATCCGGGTCATCAGCGGCCCGAGGGCCGCGCGCATGTCCTGGCTGGTTTTCATGTCGCCTCCGCCCCCCTTCACGTCCCGCCGCCCCCCGTTGCCGCCACGCAGCCTATCGCCCCGCCCATTGCCTGCCAACTGCCCCCGGGCCATCACCCGGTGATCGCAAAGTGCCCACAGGGGACTGGCCTGGTGCTGGCAGGTTCATGCGCGGGAGCCCGCGCCCTTGGCGCGGTTTGGCGTCCTTCTGGCCTAAAGGGTATTTAGGTTCCGGCCCGCCTGTGGTCTATTCGGGCCGATCCGCAGGGAAGGGACCAACCAGGGGATGGCGGAAGAATTTCAGACCGATAGCCGCAGGATGCTTGGCCGCCTGCGCGAGGTCATGGCCGAGGATGGCCACGGCCAGGCCCGACTGGACCGTATCACCAAGCTCATCGCGGGATCCATGCGCACCGAGGTCTGCTCGGTCTACCTGTTCCGCGACGCCGAGACGCTTGAACTTTGTGCAACCGAGGGCCTGAACCCCGAGGCGGTGCATCACACCCGCATGCGCCTGGGCGAGGGCCTGGTGGGCCGGGTGGCGCGCACGGCAAAGATCGTCAATTCGGCCAATGCACCGCAGGAAATCGGGTTCCGCTACATGCCGGAGACCGGGGAGGAGATCTACAGCTCCTTCGCGGGCGTGCCGATCCAGCGCCTGGGGGAAACGCTGGGCGTGCTGGTGGTGCAGTCCAAGGAAGCCCGCAAGTACAACGAGGACGAGATCTACGCGCTGGAAGTGGTGGCGATGGTTCTGGCCGAGATGGCCGAGCTGGGCGCCTTCATCGGTGACAGCGCGGCGCTGTCGGCGCGCCATACCAAGCCGGTGCTGTTCCGGGGCACCTCTGCCCAGGAGGGGTCGGCCGAGGGGCACGTCTGGCTGCATGAACCCAGGGTGGTGATCACCAACCCCATCGCAGACGATCCGGCCAAGGAGACCGAGCGCCTGACCGAGGCGGTGGACCGGCTGCGCATTTCCGTCGACCAGATGCTGGAGGGGGCCGGCGCGGATGCCGAGCACCGGGAGGTGCTGGAGGCCTACCGGATGTTCGCCAATTCCAAGGGCTGGATGCGGCGCATGCTGGCCGACGTGGACAGCGGCCTGTCGGCCGAAGCGGCGGTGGAAAAGGAGCAGACCCAGGCCCGCCTGCGGCTGACCACGGCCACCGACCAGTATCTGCGCGAGCGGCTGCATGACCTTGACGACCTGTCGAACCGGCTGCTGCGCATCCTGACCGGCCAGGGGTCGCAGACCGGCGCCGACATGCCCGCGGATCCGATCCTGGTGGCGCGGAACATCGGCCCGGCCGAGCTGCTGGATTACGGCCGCAACCTGCGCGGCATCGTCCTGGAACAGGGCAGCGTCGGCAGCCATGCCGCCGTGGTGGCCCGGGCGCTGGCGATCCCGCTGGTGATCCACGCCAAGGACATCACCACCGAGGCGCTGAACGGCGATCACATCATGGTCGACGGCGACCAGGGCATCGCCCACCTGCGCCCAGAGGACACGGTGACCACCGCCTTCCGCGACAAGATCGCCATGCAGGCCAAGGCGCAGGAGCGCTATGCCTCCATCCGCGACATGCCGACGGTCACCGCCTGCGGCACGCAGATGAGCCTGACGATGAACGCGGGCCTGATGGCCGACCTGCCCAGCCTGGAGAATTCCGGGGCGGAGGGCGTGGGCCTGTTCCGGACGGAGCTGCAGTTCCTGATCCGCAACAAGATGCCCACCCGGTCGGAGCTGTCGTCGATCTATTCCCACGTGCTGGACAGCGCACAGGGCAAGCGGGTGGTCTTCCGCACGCTGGATATCGGGTCCGACAAGGTGCTGAGCTACATGAAGCCCGCCGACGAGCCGAACCCGGCGCTGGGCTGGCGGGCGATCCGCGTGGGCCTGGACAAGCCGGGCGTCATGCGGATGCAGCTGCAGGCGCTGATCCGGGCGGCCAACGGGCGGCCCCTGACCATCATGTTCCCCTTCGTGGCGCAATATGACGAGTACCGCGCCGCCAAGGCGGAGCTGGACCGCACGGTGGAGCGGGAGCGGATCCTGGGCCATGTCCTGCCCGAGAGGATCGAGGTGGGCGCCATGCTGGAGACCCCAAGCCTGGCCTTCGCCCCCCGGGCCTTCTTCGAGGAGGTGGAGTTCCTGTCGATCGGCGGCAACGACCTGAAACAGTTCTTCTTCGCCGCCGACCGGGAAAATGAACGGGTGCGCAAGCGCTACGACACGCTGAACGTCAGCTTCCTGACCTTCCTGCAACGCATCGTCGAACGCTGCGAGGAGACCGGCACGCCGCTGTCGTTCTGCGGCGAGGATGCGGGGCGCCCGCTGGAGGCCGTCTGCCTGGCGGCCATGGGCCTGAAGGCGCTGTCGATGCGGCCTGCCTCCATCGGGCCGGTGAAATCGCTGCTGCTGCGCACCGACCTGGGCGCGCTGCGCCATGCGATCGAGGATGCCGCCTCCCGCGGGGAGCAGAGCGTGCGCCGGTCCGTCATCGACTTCTTCCGAAACCAACCGACGTGATGCCATGTCCCCCCAGCTGACCGCAGCCGGTGACGCCCTTGCGGCGCGCCTGCGAGAGATCCTGCCCGAGAAGGCCTTCCGGCAGGATACCGACCCCTATGTGACCGAGATGCGCGGCGCCTACCGCGGCCAGGCCGGGCTGGTGGTCGCCCCCGGATCGACCGAGGAGGTTTCGGCGGTGCTGGCCGCGGCCAATGCCGCCCGGGTGCCGGTGGTGCCCTACGGCGGCGGCACCGGCCTGGTGGCGGGCCAGGTGATGCCCGAAGGGCCCGCGCCGCTGATCCTGTCGCTGGAACGGATGACGCGCATCAGGCGGGTCGATCCGGCGGAGAATGTCATCATCGCCGATGCCGGCTGCGTGGTGGAGGAGCTGCAGCGTGCCGCCGAGGGCGTCGACCGCCTGTTCCCGCTGACCTTCGGCGCCCAGGGGTCCGCCCGCATCGGCGGCAGCCTGTCGACCAACGCAGGCGGCGTGAACGTGCTGCGCTACGGCAATACGCGCGAGCTGTGCCTGGGGCTGGAAGTGGTGCTGGCCGACGGCCGGGTGATGAACACCCTGACCCGCCTGCGCAAGGACAACACCGGCTATGACCTGCGCGACCTGATGATTGGCGCCGAGGGCACGCTGGGCGTGATCACCGGCGCGGCGATGAAGCTGTTTTCGCGCCCCACCCGCCGGGCGGTGGCGATGCTGGTCGTGCCCTCCCCCGCGGCCGCGCTGGAGCTGCTGGCGCTGGCGCGCAACCACGCGGGCGAAAGCGTGACCGGGTTCGAGCTGATCTCCGGCCAGAGCTTCGCCTTCCTGGAAGAGAAGCTGCCGGAGATCCGCCGCCCCTTCGATCCCGCCCCCGACTGGGTGGTCCTGACGGAGCTGGGCCTGTTCGGCGATGCCGATGCGGAGGCCGTCATGGCCACGATCCTGGAAGAGGCGATGGAGGCGGAGCTGGTGAGCGACGGGGTGATCGCCCAGTCGGAGGCCCAGGCCGATGCCCTGTGGCACCTGCGCGAGGCGATCCCCGTGGCGAACCGGGCGATCGGCGCGATTTCGTCTCATGACATCTCCGTCCCGCTGTCGGCGGTGCCGGATTTCATCCGCGAAGGCATCGACAAGCTGGCGCAGATGGGCCCCTACCGGCTGAACTGCTTTGGCCACCTGGGCGATGGCAACCTGCATTACAACGTCTTCCCGCCCCGGGGCGAGGACCGCGCGGATCACCTGGGCGCCAAGCGGGCGATCATGGACATGATCCACGACCTGGTGGCGGCGCACGAGGGATCCTTCAGCGCCGAACACGGTGTCGGCCGCCTGAAGGTGGAAGACCTGGAACGCTACGGCGACCCTGTGAAGCTGGAGATGATGCGGGGCATCAAGCAGCTGTTCGACCCCAACGGCATCCTGAACCCCGGCGCCGTGCTGCGCGCCACCTGACGCCCGCCCCCGGGTCGTCGCGACGCGGGGCCAGTTGGCAGGGTATTTGGGCCGGTCTTGGGGCTGGCTCTCCATACAGGTCGTCTGGCCCGCACAGTCTGGCCCGCGCAGTCTGGCCCGCGCAGTCTGGCCCGCGCAGTCTGGCCCGCGCAGTCTGGCCCGCGCAGTCTGGCCCGCGCAGTCTGGCCCGCGCAAGATCAGCGCGGGCCGCCGTTCTTCTGCGTGCTCCCGACCTGCCTTTGCCCTGCTGCCTGATCCCTGCACCCTGCCCCCCCTTGCCCTGAAGCCCGTTGCGGGATGGGTCCCGCATCCACGGGAGCCTCTTCGCAGGTGCAGCCCCATAGTTGCACTAGCAACTAGTTGCTATATAAACGCAGACAGGAGGAGGACCAAATGACCCGAATCGTGTTCAGAACCGCGCAGGGGGAGGAGCATCCGGTGGATGTGCCCGCAGGCACCAGCCTGATGCTGGCCGCCGTGAGCAACGGACTGGAGGGGATCGTCGGCGAATGCGGCGGTTCGGCCATGTGTGCCACCTGCCATGTCTACCTGGCGCAGGACTATGCGCCCCTGTTGCCACCCCGCGCCCCGATCGAGGACGACATGCTGGAAAGCGCCGCGGCGGAGGTGACGGCGCAAAGCCGGCTGGGTTGCCAGATACCGGTCACGCCCGAGATGGAGGGCATGGTGGTGCAGATGCCGGACCGGCAGTACTGACCGGGACGCGGGATCATGATCCGCCAGCGCGCCCCCATGCCCGGCCGCCAATGCCCTGCGCCCGGGGTTCAGCGGCCCATCAGCTCGCGGTCGACGGCTTCGACCTTGGAGAGGTTTTCCGTCATCCGGCGCAGCAGGGCAAAGAGGGCCTCACGCTCCTCGCCCTCTATCCCGTCCAGCAGGGCGGCTTCGCGGCGCAGGGCGATCTGGATGATCTCGTCATGCATTTGTGCGCCCCTGGAGGTGAGCCAGAGCCGCCGCTTGCTGCGTTCCAGCCGGGCCACGACAAGGCCCAGCTCTTCCAGGCGGCGGGTGGAGCGGCTGACGACGGATTTGTTCATCGCCACCATCTCGCTCACCCGGAGGGCCTGGATGCCGGGTTCGTTGCGCAGCGCCGACAGGATCCGCCATTCGTTCAGGCCAAGATCGAAGAGCGACAGGTACAGCTGTGACGCCCCCCAGGAGAGGCGGTTGTTGATGAGGGAGAGGAAGTAGGGCGCATAGGTGTCGGCGTGAACGGACAGCTGCCCCTCGGTGACAAGTCCTTCGTCGGGTCCCTCATCGGGCATGGCGGCGCTCCTGCTGCTGTCGGCCTTGCGGGTTCGGCCGGATGGTTCCGGGACGGGTAGCGGATCCGAGTTTAATTGCAAACTGCATTGGGAGGAAACCATGAAGAAACTGATCAACGAGGTGGCGGATGTCGTGCCGGAGGCCCTTGCCGGCTATGTGCGCAGCCAGCCGGGGCTGCGGCTGATCGCGGGGCAGACCATCGTGCTGCGCGCGGATCTGGAGGCGGTGACCGCTGCGGGCAAGGTGGCGCTGGTTTCCGGCGGGGGATCGGGGCACGAGCCGGCCCATGCGGGATTCGTCGGGCGGGGCATGCTGACGGCGGCGGTGGCGGGGGATGTCTTTGCCTCCCCCTCCACCGATCAGGTTCTGGATGCGATCCGGGCCGTGGCCGGGCCCGGCGGGGTGCTTCTGATCGTGAAGAACTACACCGGGGACCGGCTGAACTTCGGCCTGGCGGCGGAGATCGCCCGGGGCGAGGGCATCGAGACGGAGCTGGTGGTGGTGGATGACGACTGCGCCCTCGGCACGGCGGAGGAAACGGCGGGGCGGCGCGGGATCGCGGGCACGGTCCTGGTGCACAAGGTGGCCGGGGCGGCGGCGGAGGCCGGGAAGAGCCTGGCGGAGGTGCGCGCGGCGGCGGAGGCGGCCATCGCCGCGACGGGGTCGATGGGGGTGGCGCTGTCGCCCTGCACGGTGCCCGCCGCGGGATCGCCCAACTTCGACCTGGGCCCTGCGGAGATCGAGCTGGGCCTGGGCATCCATGGGGAGGCCGGGCTGGAACGGGGGCCCCTGCGGCCCGCGCGCGCCCTGGCGGATGAGCTGATCGGCCGGATCGCCGCGGATCGCGGCCTGGGAGCGGGCGCCCGGGTCGCGCTGCTGGTCAACAACCTGGGCAGCACGCCCCCGATGGAGCTTTCGATCGTGACCGGCAATGCGCTGGACGCTTGCGCGGCGCTGGGGATCGAGGTGGCGCTGGTCCTGTCGGGCACCTACCTGACGGCCATCGACATGGCGGGGGTGTCGCTGTCGCTGATGGCGCTGGACCCGGAGCGGGAGGCGGCGCTGCTGACCCCCGGCAGCGCCCCGGCCTGGACCGGGGCGGTCACGCCCGCCGCCGCCTTCACCCTGCCCGCCCCGACGAACGACGCGGCCCCGGCCCCGGGGTCCGGCCCGACCGGCGCACCGCAGGGCCCCGGCGCGGGGGCCATGCTGGAGGTGACGCTGGCCTGCTGCCGGACGATCATCGCCGCAGAGCCGCAGCTGACCCGGATGGACCAGATCACCGGGGACGGCGACATCGGCCGGTCGCTTGCCTCAGGCGCGGCGGAGATCATCGCCCGGGAGGCGGAGCTGGCAGGCCTTTCGGGCGCCGGGTACTGGCGCCATCTGGGCCTGATCGTACGCCGGGCGACCGGGGGGACGTCCGGCCCGCTCTACGCGATCCTGGCGACCGCGGCGGGCAATGCCCTGGAACAGGCCGCCCCGGACCCTGCAACCGCGCTGGCCCGCGCCTTTGCCGCCGGGGTGCAGGCCCTGCGCGCCCTTGGCGGCGCCGCCCCCGGGGACCGCACGATGGTCGACGCCCTGGAACCCGCCGTCCTGGCGATGGAGGGCGCGCCCACGGTCGGCCAGGCGCTGGAACGCGCGGCCCAGGCCGCCCGGGTCGGCGCCACCGCGACAAAGGACATGTCGCCGAGGCGCGGGCGGTCCAGCTACGTCGGGGACCGGGTGCTGGGCCATGTGGACCCCGGGGCCGAAGCCGTGGCGATCTGGCTGGCCGCCGCCAGCCGGGCCTGCAACGGCACCTGACGCCGAAAAACAAGGGGCGGGCACCAGCCCGTCCGACAAGAGGCCGGCGACAAAACACCCGACCCGCCAGATATAAGTTGCAAATTAAATTTGTTGCATAATAAACTAAAAACAGGAGGAGACCCGGAGATGACACTGACCGACAACAGGCCCGTGCTGGACCTGGACCCGTTCAGCCACGAGAGCCGCGAAAACCCCGATGCCTTCGACCGCGCCCTGCGGGAGGCGGGCCCGGTGGTCTGGCTGCCGCGCTACAGGCTTTGGGCGACGGGCCAGGATACCACGGTGAGAGAGGTCTTTTCGGACTGGCGCCGGTTTTCCTCGGCCATGGGGACGGGGCTGACCAACGTCGTGCGGGAGGAGCCCTGGCGCAAGCCTTCGGTCATCCTGGAGGCCGATCCGCCGGTCCATACGCCCAACCGCAAGGTGCTGGCCCGGGTGCTGTCCCCCGCCGCGCTGCGCAAGCTGGCCACGGGGTTCCAGGCGGAGGCCGAGAGGATGGTCGACGCCCTTGTCGAACGGCGCCGTTTCGACCTTGCGGCCGACCTGGCCTTTGCCTTTCCGTTCAAGGTGCTGCCCGATGCCGCCGGGCTGCGCCCCGAGGGGCGGGAGCATCTGATGCCCTATTCGACCCTCAACTTCAACGCCATGGGTCCCCGCAACGCGCTCTACCAGGAAGCCCGCCGCGTGGTGGAGGAGAACGGCACCTTCGACTACGTGACCGAGCAGATGCGGGAGGAAAACATCCTGCCCGGCAGCTTCGGCGCGGAGATCTATGCCGCAGCCCACGCGGGCGAGATCAGCCTTGAAGACGCGGGCATGCTGGTGCGGGCCTTCATCTCTGCCGGGATCGACACGACGGTCTTCGGGATCGGCATGACCCTGATGGCGCTGATCGAACGACCCACGCAGTGGGACATGCTGCGCGCCGATCCGGCGCTGGCCCGCCCCGCCTTCGAAGAGGGGTTGCGGTTCAACGCCCCCAGCCCGGTCATCGGGCGCACCACCACCGGCGCGACGGAGCTGGCCGGGGTCCACCTTGGCCCGGAGGAGAAGGTCATGATGTGGCTTTCGGCCGCCAACCGCGACCCCGCCCGCTGGCCGGACCCGGACAGCTACGACATCACCCGCCGCCCCGTCGGCCACCTGGCCTTCGGCACCGGCATCCACGGCTGCGTCGGCCAGATGGTCGCCCGGCTGGAAGCCGAAAGCGTGCTGACCGCGCTGGCCGCCCGGGTGCGCCGCATTCACCTGACCGGCACGCCGGAACGGGTGCATATCAACTGGCTGCGCGGCTACCATTCGATCCCGGTGGAGGTGGAGCCCGCCTGATGCCGTGATCACCCGCAGATCAAGCCGCGTCGGAGGAGGGCGCGGCGGTCCGGACCGGACCATGTCAAGGTCATCTATAGGGAGGAGACCCAGATGAAGACGACCCTAGCCCTTGGGGCGATTGCCGCGCTTTGCGCGGGCAGCGCGCTTGCCCAGTCACCGATTTACGGTTCCTGGCCGCCCGCATCGGACTACCTGAACACCGACACCCTGCCCGAAGCCTTCGCCCAGATCGAGGAGGAGACGGGCGGCGCGATCAAGTGGGAGCTGATCGCGGGCGGGCAGCTGGCCGATGGCCGGGGCACCCTGGCCGCCGTCGGCGACAACCTGATGCAGGCGGGCCTGGCCATTCCCGTCTACACGCCCGAAGCGATGCCCTCTCTCACACTGATGTATTCCGTCGTGGTGCCGGGCGATGACCCGGTGGCCGTCGCCGGTGCCGCGGCCGAGACGATCTTCCTCGACTGTCCGGAGTGCCTGGCGGAGGCGCGGGACAACAACGTGCTGCCGCTTGGCGGCTTCGCCTCTGCCTCCTACCGGCTGATGTGCACCAGGCCCGTCGGGACCATGGCGGATTTGAAGGGCATGCGGGTGCGCGCCACCGGCGGCTACGGCGAGATGGCCGCGAAGGGCGGGGCGACGCCGATGTCGGTCACCCTGACCGAGGCGGTCAGCCTGCTGCAACGCGGGGGGCTGGACTGCCTGATGGCCTCTCGCGAGTGGCTGCAGACCTATGGCTACGGCGAATATGCCAAGTATGTCACCGACCTGCCCCTGGGCGTGGCTGCCCCGGCCGTGGGCCTGCTGATGAACCGCGACACCTTCCTGGACATGAGCGCAGGGGAACAGGAGGCCACGCTGAAGGCCTCTGCCCTGATCACCGCGCGCCATACCATCGGCAACTACGTGCTGCGTGACCAGGCCAGCTTCGAGAACCAGCAGGCCGAGATGGGCGTGCAGCTGGTGCCCGCGGGCGCGGATCTGACGGCCATGGTCGACGGCTTCGTCGAGGCCGACCGGGCCCGCCTGCTGGAAAACGGCGCCAAACTGGGGGTCGAGGATCCCGCCGCCCTGATCGACACCTACCTTGCCAATGTCGAGAAATGGCGCGGCTATTCGGCCGAGATCGGCACCGATGTCGACAAGTTCTCCGCCAGGCTGTGGGACGAAGTCTTCTCGAGGGTCTCTCCCGGTTCCCTCTGACCCGTTCGCGGCCTGCCCGGCCGGGGCGCGCGCGTGATGCGTGCCCCGGCCCCCTTCCCTTTCCCATATGCACCCTTCCGGAGGCGCAATGCTTCGCCTGAACCGAACCATGTCGCGGGTGGCGGACGTCCTTTTCTACGTCGCCCTGCTCGCGGGGGCGCTGATGATGACCCATGTCACCGTCGACGTCATAGCCCGTACCGTCTTTCACCACCCCCTGCCCGGCACGGGGGAAATCACCGCCAGCTACTACATGATCGCCGCCGCCTTCCTGCCGCTGGCCTGGGTCACGCGGCGCAACCAGCATGTCAGTGCCGATATCTTCGTCGAGGCCCTGTCACCGCGCATGCGCCGCCTGTCCGAGGTCTTCGTGGACCTGCTGTCGATCCTCTACGTCTCTGCCTTCGTGTGGCAGACCTGGCTTTCCGCCCTGTCGAAGACCCGCCGGTCGGAGGTCTGGGAAATCTTCGGGGGCTACCTGCCGATCTGGCCCACCCGCTGGCTGCTGCCGGTGGCGGGCGCGGCCATGGTGCTGGTGCTGGTCCTGCGGCTGGCAACCCGGCTGACCGACCCCGAGGCTCTGGCCCGGATGGAGGAGGAGTGACATGGACAGCCTGATCTTCGGCCTGGTCACCCTGGCCATCCTGCTGACGCTCATCGGCCTGCGCACGCCCATCGGGGTCGCCCTTGGCGTCGTCTCCGTCTGCGGGCTGGCCTATGTCCGCAACTGGCCCATTGCCCTGTCGATCCTGCGCGAGACGCCGTTTTCCTTCGCGGCCAGCTGGGACCTGACGGCGATCCCGATGTTCCTGCTGATGGGGGCCATCGCCAACCAGACCGGCATTTCCAGCGCCCTGTTCCGCGCCGCGCGCCTGTGGTTCTCGGCCCTGCCGGGGGGGCTGGCGGTGGCGGCCAACATGGCCAGCGCGGGCTTTGCCGCCGCCTGCGGATCCTCCCTCGCCTCCGCCGCCGCCATGGGGCGGCTGGCCATCCCCGAAATGCTGCGCGTGGGCTACGACAAGGGCCTGGCGACCGGCGTCGTTGCCTCTGCCGGGACGCTGTCGGCGCTGATCCCGCCCTCGATCCTGCTGGTGCTCTACGGGGTCTTCGCCGAGGTCTCCATCTCCCAGCTGCTGATCGCCGGGGTCATCCCGGGGCTGCTGACGGGCGGGGCCTACGTGATCATGATCCTGATCCGCTGCCGCCTGAACCCCGCCCTGGCCCCCCGCCTGGACGAGGCCGACCTGGCGACGCTGAAGCGGGACCGGATGTCCTCCCTCAGGGAGACATGGCCGCTGGCGCTGCTGATCCTGGGCATCATCGGCGGGCTTTACGGCGGCATCGTCACCCCGACCGAGGCCGGCGCCGTCGGCGCGGCGCTGGCCCTGGCCATCGCGCTGGTGCAGCGGCGGATGACGCCCCGGCGCTTCCTTGCCGCGCTGCAGGAGACGATGGCGGTCACCGCGCAGATCTTCTTCGTCGGCATGGGCGCGGTGATGTACACCCGCCTGCTGTCACTGACCGGCGTGTCGTCGATGCTGGTGGACATGGTGGGCGGCTGGGCCGCGGACCCGCTGCTGGTGGTGCTGGCCCTGTCGATCATCTTCCTGATCCTGGGCATGTTCCTGGACCCGCTGGGGATCATGCTGATCACCATGCCGGTCTTCCTGCCGATGATGAAGGCGCTGGACCTGGACCTGATCTGGTTCGGCATCATCGTGGTCAAGTACATCGAGATCGGCATGATCACCCCGCCCATGGGGATGAACGTCTTCGTGGTGAAATCCGTGGTCGGCAACGAGGTCGGCATGTGGACGATCTTCCGCGGGGTCGGCTGGTTCCTGGTCTGCGAGGTCTTCGTGATGGCTCTGCTGATCGGCTTCCCCTCCATCACGCTGTTCCTGCCGGGGCTGATGCGATGAGCGGGGTGGTCATCATCGGCAGCGGACAGGCCGGGGTGGACTGCGCCTTTGGCCTGCGCCAGCAGGGCTACGAGGGGCCCGTCACCCTGCTGGGCGACGAGGCGGAGCTTCCCTACCAGCGCCCGCCCCTGTCCAAGGAGGTGCTGAAATCCCGCGGCGCGGCGGGCTGGCTGCCCCTGCGGGGCGAGGCGCTCTATGCCCGGCAGCAGGTCACGCTGCGGCAGGGGATCACGGCCCGGCGGATCCTGCGCGACCGGGCGGAGGTCGCGCTGAGCGACGGCACCACCCTGCCCTATGAACGGCTGGTGCTGGCCACCGGGGCGCGCAACCGCCTGCCCCCGGTCCCGGGGCTGCAGGACGCGCAGCCGCTGGCCCTGCGCAATGCCGCCGACACCCGCCGCCTGATCGCAGCACTCGGGAAGGTGGAGGGCGGAGCCGCCGCCGCAGGCAAGATCACTGGCAAGATCACTGGCAAGACCACTGGCAAGATTGCTGGCAGGACCTCCGGCCCCCCTTGCGGAGGGCGTCTTGCCATCATCGGCGGTGGCTTCATCGGGCTGGAAACCGCCGCCGCCCTGCAGGGTGGCCCCCTGCAGGTGACCCTGTTCGAAGCCGCGCCGCGGCTGATGGGGCGTTCGGTCAGTGCGCAAATGGCGGACTGGGTGCACCGCTACCATGCCGCCCGGGGGACCGATATCCGGCTGGAGGCCCGGATAGAGGCGGTCACGCGACAGTGCCTGCAGTTGTCAGATGGCGAAAGCCATGACTTCGATCTGCTGCTGCTGGCGGCGGGCGTGGTCCCCAACGTGGAACTGGCCCGCGATGCGGGGCTGGAGATCGGCAATGGCATCCGCACCGACGGCACCCATGCCACCAGCGATCCGGCGATCTTCGCCATCGGCGACTGTGCCGAGGCGCCGACGCCCTTTTCCCCCGGACCGGTACGGCTGGAATCCGTGGCCTCTGCCTCTGAACAGGCGCGGCGGGTGGCGGCGATCCTGGCGGGCAGGACGCCGCCGCCCCAGGGCGTGCCCTGGTTCTGGTCCAACCAGGGGGCGGCGCGGTTGCAGATCGCGGGCCTGGCGCGGCCCGGGGACACGGCGGTGGTCACGGCCGGCGACCTGTCGGACCTGTCCGACAATGCCACGCTGGAAATCGCGCGCCACCGCGACGGCAGGCTGGTCGCCGTGGAGACGGTCAACGCGGCCCGCGCCCACATGCAGGCCCGCAAGAGCCTGCAGCCGGAAGGGTGATCGCGCTTCCTGCCCCGCCCCTGCCCCGTCGCTGCCCCTGCCCCGTCGCTGTCCCGTCCTGATCCCGCCCCAGGCCAGATCAAACCAGGCCTTGCGGCCAGGCCGGAACCGCCCCGGCAGCCGCCGCTGGCAGAAACCCGCCCCGCGCCGGGCAGATCCCCGCGATCTTTCTGACATATAGATGACTATGCAAGCTTGCACCGGGCGCGGGCCTCCCCCAAGCTGACCCCGCACAGCGCGTAAGGAGCGCGCTGGATTGGGAGGATAATCCATGTTCAAGCCTTTCGGGCTCGGCGCGCTTGTCGCCGGCACCATCGCCTTTTCCGCCCCGGCCGCAATGGCCACGGAATTCATCAACGTCCTGACCGGCGGCACCTCGGGGGTCTATTACCCGCTGGGCGTGGCCCTGGCGGACATCTACGCCCAGGACATCCCCGACGCGAAGACCCAGGTGCAATCCACCAAGGCCTCGGTCGAGAACCTGAACCTGCTGCAGCAGGGCCGCGGCGAGATCGGTTTCGCCCTGGGTGACTCGGTCAAGGATGCCTTCGAGGGCAACGCCGACGTCGGCTTCTCCAAACCGCTGGACAAGCTGCGCGCCATCGCCGCCATCTACCCGAACTACATCCAGATCGCCGCCACCGCCGCATCGGGCGCCGTGACCGTGACCGACCTGGCAGGCAAGTCCGTCTCCGTCGGGGCGGCCAAGTCCGGGACCGAGGTCAACGCCCGCAAGATCATGGGCGCGCTCGGCATGTCCTATGACGACCTGGGCAAGGTCGAATACCTGCCTTTCGCGGAATCGGTCGAGCTGATGAAGAACCGCCAGCTGGATGCGACGCTGCAATCCTCCGGGCTCGGCTCCGCCGCGCTGAAGGACCTCAGCTCCACCCAGGACGTGACCTATGTCTCCGTACCGCCGGAAGTGGCGGAAACCCTGGGCGCGCCCTATGCGGCAGGCGTGATCCCCGCCGGCACCTACCCCGGCCAGGACGCGGACATCCCGACGCTGGCGATCACCAACATCCTGGTGACTTCCACCGACGTGTCGGATGAGCTGGCCTACCAGATGACCAAGCTGCTGTTCGAGAACCTTGACCACCTGAAGGCGGCCCATGCCGCGGCGGGTGCGATCGACATCGCCAATGCCGTCAAGAACTCTCCGATCCCGCTGCATCCCGGCGCGATCAAGTACTACAAGGAACAGGGCCTGATGTAAGATCAGGTCCACGCGGAGACGGCCCGGGCCCTGCCCGGGCCGTTGCCACGACGGGAGGACATCCATGACCAATGCACCGCAGCCGGCCGCAGCCGCCGGCGATTCCGCCGATCATCACGATCCGCTTGCCGATGGCTTCCCGGTCTCGCTGATCGGGCGCTTCCTGTTCTGGCTCGCCGTGATCTTCTCGGCCTACCAGATCGCCATTGCCGCCCATGTCATCGACCTGCCCAGCCAGGTGATGCGCGCGGTGCACGTGGGCTTCCTGATGGCGCTCGGCTTCCCGATGCTGGCCATCGGGCGCGGCTTCGGCCCGCTGGGCCGCACCCTGTGCTGGCTGCTGGCCGCCGCCGGCGTCGCCGTGGCCGCCTACCAGTGGATCGAATACACGCCGCTGCTGTTCCGCGCGGGCGATCCCAACACCGCCGACCTCGTCTTCGGCTGCCTCGCCGTGGCCTGCGTCTTTGCCGCCGCCTGGATGCTGATGGGCCCCGCCCTGCCGATCATCTGCGGCGTCTTCCTGGCCTATGCCTTCTTCGGGCAATACGCGCCGGGCGCCATGCAGACCCGGGGCTATGCCTTCGAACAGGTGGTCGAGCAGATCGCCTATGGGACCGAGGGCATCTACGGCATCCCGACCTATGTGTCGGCCACCTATATCTTCCTCTTCATCCTCTTCGGGTCCTTCCTGGAAAAGGCGGGGATGATCAAGCTCTTCACCGATGTCTCCCTTGGCGTCGTGGGCCACCGCATGGGCGGGGCCGCCAAGGTCTCGGTCCTGTCCTCCGGCCTGATGGGCACGATCTCCGGCTCGGGCGTGGCCAACGTCGTCACCACGGGGCAGTTCACCATCCCGCTGATGAAGCGCTTCGGCTACCGCAGCGCCTTTGCCGGCGGGGTGGAGGCCACCTCCTCCATGGGCGGGCAGATCATGCCGCCGGTGATGGGCGCCGTGGCCTTCATCATGGCCGAAACCCTGGGCGTGCAGTACATCGAGGTCGTGAAGGCCGCGCTGGTGCCTGCCATCCTCTACTTCGCCGGGGCCTTCTGGATGGTCCACCTGGAGGCCGGCAAGCGCGACCTGCGCGGGCTGAGCGGGGACGAGATGCCTTCCGCCCGCAAGGCGCTGAAGGAGGGCTGGTACCTGATCCTGCCCCTGGCCGTGCTGGTCTGGCTGCTGTTTTCGGGCTACACGCCGCTGTTTGCGGGCACCATCGGGCTGGCGCTGACGGGGCTGCTGATCCTGGGGATGTCCATCGCCATGGGCTTTTCCTCCAACGTGATCCGGGTGGTCTTCTGGATCGCGCTCGGGCTTTGCGCCTCGGCCTTCTTCAAGTTCGGCATCAACGCGCTGCTGCTGGTGATCTTCGTCATGGTGCTGGTTTCGGCCATCACCAAGGGCGGGCGGGAGACGCTGGCCGTCTGTCGCGACAGCCTGGCGGACGGGGCCAAGACCGCCCTGCCGGTCGGCATCGCCTGCGCCCTGGTGGGCGTGATCATCGGCGTGATGACCCTGACGGGGGCGGCCAACACCTTTGGCCAGTTCATCGTCAGCGTGGGGCAGAGCAGCCTCTTCATTTCCCTCATCCTGACGATGATCACCTGCATCATCCTCGGCATGGGGATCCCGACGATCCCCAACTACATCATCACCTCCTCCATCGCGGGGCCGGCGCTGCTGGACCTGGGCGTGCCGCTGATCGTCAGCCACATGTTCGTCTTCTACTTCGGCATCCTGGCGGACCTGACGCCGCCGGTGGCGCTGGCCTGCTTCGCCGCCGCCCCGATCGCCAAGGAAAGCGGGCTGAAGATCAGCTTCGAGGCGATCAAGGTCGCGGCCGCGGGCTTCGTCGTGCCCTTCATGGCGGTCTATACCCCCGCCCTGATGCTGCAGGACGGTGGCGCGCTGGCGGGCGAAATCGGCTACTGGCCGGCTGTCGCCTATGTCATCCTGAAGGCCCTGCTGGCCATCGCGCTCTGGGGTGCCTGCGTCATCGGCTGGCTGGGTCGCCCGCTGGCGATCTGGGAACGGGTGATCGCGGTCGTCGCGGCCTTCACCCTGGTGGCTTCCCTGCCGATCACCGATGAAATCGGCTTTGCCCTGGTGGTGGTCTTCGGCCTGCTGATGTGGCTGCGCCGGACGCAGCCGGTGGCCTCGTGACCGGCTGCGTCCTGGCAGGCGCCATGGTCCTCGCCCTGGCGGGCGGGAACCACTTCACCCTCGAATGGACCCATTCGGTGGAAAAGGAAGACTGGCGCGAAACATGGGAGGTGACCGACGCCGGTCGCCTCCACCTCATCCGGGCCTCGGTCAAGGGATCGGGCGCGGGGATGGAACCGGGGCCCGGCGGCCATTTCGAGGACGGCTGGTGGATCTGGGTCCCCGACCTGCCGCCGGTGCCCGAACTGGTGCTGGCTGCCTCCGGCGAGACACCTTCCGCATGGACGCTCTGCGGGGCCGGATGTACCCTGCTGGGCGCCACATCCGAGGCGCCGATCCATGTCACCCCCTGCCCCGCAGACTGATCCCCGCAGCGCCCTGCTGACCGCCCGCCGGCGGCAGGCCCTGACGCGACGCATGCGCTCCGTCTGGTGGACGAGGCTGGCCGTCGTCTCCTTCTGCGCGCTGCTTTGTGCCGCGCTCAGCTGGCAATGGATGCTGCTGCAGGTGCGCCAGGGGCTGGAACAGACCCTGCAAGTCAGCAGCCACGCCCTTCAGACAGAGGTCGACCGCTTCCGCTACCTGCCGCGCGTCGCGGGCGAGGATGCCCGCATCGCCGAGGCCCTGCGCCACCCCGACGACCCCGCCGTGGTCGATGCCGCCAACCGCTACCTGCAGGCCGTGACCCGGCATTCCGACAGCGGGCAGCTTTACCTGCTGGGGGCCGATGGCGTCACCATCGCCTCCTCCAACTGGCAGGACGCCGAAAGCTATGTCGGTCATGACTACAGCTTCCGCCCCTATTACACCGATGCCCTGGCCACCGGCAGCGGCGCCGTCTACGCCATCGGCGTGACCACCGGGGAGCCGGGGTATTTCATCTCCGCCCGGATTGGCGGGACGATCGGCGGAACGGATGCGGACATGCCCACCGGGGTCATGGTGGTCAAGATCGACATGCGCCCGCTGGAGGCCGCCTGGATCGAAACCACGCAGCGGGTTGCGGTGACCGACCGCGACGGCGTGGTCTTCCTCAGCTCCCTGCCCGATTGGCGCTATCGCCCGCTCTACCCGCTGGCCGATCCGGCGCTGGACCGGCTGCGCGCCTCCCGGCTCTATTTCAACACGCCCCTGGGCAGTGCCGATCCCCTGCTGCCCCCCGGCGGCAGCACCCTGGAGGTGCCGGGCCTGGGCCGTGCCACCGTGCTGCGGTCCACCGCCTTCGAACATGGCTGGCGCCTGATCGCCGCCGCGCCGCTCTGGCCGGCACAGGCAGCGGCGGGGCTGACCTTCGTGCTGGTGCTGCTGACCGCGCTGCTGGGTCTTGGCCTGGCCGACATGCGCCGCCACCGCGCCCGGCTGATCTCCCTCCGGCTGCGCCAGACAGAGGTGATGGAGCGCAAGGTGACGCAGCGCACCGCCGAGCTGGCGCAGGAGATCGAGCGCCGGCGCGAGGTAGAGGCCGACCTGCGCGCGACGCAGGAAAACCTGGTGCAGACGGCGAAGATGGCCGCGCTTGGCCGGATGTCGGCGGCCATCGTGCATGAGGTCAGCCAGCCGCTTGCGGCGATGGAGGCCACGCTGACGGCGGCCGAGTTCAGCCTGTCGCGCGCCCCCGAACAGACCGCGCAGCGCCTGCAATCGGCGCGCGGGCTGATCCGCCGGATGCAGCGGATGACCAGGCACCTGAAGAACTTCTCCCGGCGCGAAGTGGCGCCGCTGAATCCCGTGGCGGTGGTGCCCGTCGCCCGCTCGGCCCTGCAGCTGGTGCAGCCGCGCGCCGATATCGCGGGCGTCGAACCCCGCTTCGAAGCACCGGCCTTCGATCCGGTCGTCATGGCAGGCCAGGTGCGGCTGGAACAGGTGCTGGTGAACCTGCTGGGCAATGCGATCGAGGCGGTGGAGCCGGGCCATGGCGAGGTCACCCTGTCGCTGGCCGAACAGGGCGGAGAGCTCTGGATCACCGTGCGCGACAACGGGCCAGGCATCGACCCGGAGGTCCTGCCGCGCATCACCGAACCCTTCGTGTCGACCAAGATGGGCGGAGAGGGGCTGGGCCTCGGGCTTGCGATCTCCTCCGAGGTGGTCCAGCAATTCGGCGGGCGGCTCGACATCCGCTCCTGCCCGGAGGGGGGCGCGGTGATCTCCGTCGTGCTGCCGCTGCTGGCGGGCAAGGCGGATGCAGGAGATGAAGGACGGGAGGCTGCGGAATGACCGCGCTGATCCACGTGGTGGAGGACGACACCGATCACCGGCTGGCGCTGGTGGACCTGCTGGAGGCGGCGGGCTTCCGTGCGGCGGGCTTTGCCGGGGGCAGCGCCGCGCTGGCCGCGCCCGACCGGCCCGACCTGGTGGTGAGCGACCTGCGCATGCCCGGCATGGATGGCGAGGCGGTGCTTGCCGCCTGCCTCGACCGTGATCCCGATTGCCCGGTGGTGCTGATCTCGGGCCATGGCGACCTGCCGCAGGCGGTGCGGGCGATGCGTGCGGGCGCCGAGGATTTCCTGGAAAAGCCCTATGACGGCATGCACATGGTGACGGTCGTCGAACGTGCCCTGCGCGGCCGGGCGCAGCGGGCGGAAATCACCCGCCTGCAGGACAGCCTGACCCGTGGCGCCGAAGATCACGGGCTGCTAGGCCAGTCCGCCGCCATGCGCGCCCTGCGCGAGCGGATCGCGGTGCTGGCGCCCACCGACCTCGACCTGGTGATCACCGGGGAGACCGGCACCGGCAAGGAGCTGGTGGCGCGCGCCCTGCACGCGGGATCGGCCCGCGCGAAGGGCCCCTTCGTGGCGATCAACTGCGCCGCCCTGCCCGAAACCCTGTTCGAGATCGAATGCTTCGGCCATGTCGCCGGCGCCTTTCCGGGCGCGGGCGACAAGCCTGGCAAGCTGGAGGCCGCCTCGGGCGGCACGCTGGTGCTGGACGAGGTGGAGGCGATGCCCAAGGCCCTGCAGCCCAAGCTGCTGCGCGCGCTGCAGGAACGCCAGGTCGAACGGCTGGGCGAAAACCGGCTGCGCCCGCTGGACCTGCGCATCCTGGCCCTGTCGAAAACCGACCTGCGCCCGCTCACCCTCGACGGCAGCTTCCGCGCCGATCTCTTCTACCGCCTCGCCGGGGCGGAGATCGCGGTGGAGCCTCTGCGCGCCTTGGGCGACGATATCCTGCTGCTCTTCAGCCATTACGCGGGGCTGGCCGCCGCCCGTTACGGCCGCGAGGCGCCCCAGCCCGACTATGCGCTGAAACAGGCCCTGCTGCGCCGTCCCTGGCCCGGCAACGTGCGGGAGCTGAAGGCCCTGGCCGAACGCTTTGCCCTTGGCCTCGACATGCCGGAGGCCCCCGCCAGCCCCGCCGCCCCCGCGACGGAGGCCGAGAGCCTGCCCGACCGCGTCGCGGCCTTCGAGGCCCGCGAAATCCGCCTGGCGCTGGAACGCTGCCGCGGCAACACCGAACGCGCCGCCCGCGCCCTGGGCATCGCGCGACGCACCCTGAACGACAAGATCAGCCGCTACGGCATCCGCGTCTGACCGCCGGCCGTTCACCCTAGCGCCCCCACCCGTCTACGGCATCCTCACGCCTGTCACGGGCGCCCCGCCCCTCCCATTTTTTGGCCAAAAATATCCTGGGGGGAGCCTCCGGCACGGAGGCGGGGGGCAAAGCCCCCCTTCCTTTTCACATTGTCGCCTCCGCCGACGGGCGGACAAAGCCCCCCTTCCTTCTCACATTGCCGCCCTCCGGCGACGGGCGGGCAAAGCCCCTCCCCCTTCACCACCCGCGCAACGAAAAGGCCGCCGGGATCTCTCCCGGCGGCCCTCTTTCCTGGCGGTTGCGGCTGCGGCAACCCGGGCGGTCAGTGCCCGCCCAGGATCCCCGTGCGCACGCCGTAGTCCACGGCAAGCTCGTAATCGGGGTCGTCGTCGCTGTCGACCATCAGGTGCCCCGCCTTCTTCAGCAGCTCATGGCAATCCCGGCTCAGGTGGCGCAGCTGGATCGCCTTGCCCTCCGCCTCGTACTTGGCGGCCACCGTCTCGATCGCCTGCAGGGCGGACTGGTCCACCACGCGGCTGTCGTTGAAGTCGAGGATCACCAGCTCCGGATCGGTCTCCGGCTTGAAGAGCTCGACGAAGCCGTCGGTGGATCCGAAGAAGAGCGGCCCGGTGATCTTGTAGACCTTGCCCTCTGCCGTTTCCTCGGTGCTGGCGGAGATGCGGCGGGCGGCGTTCCAGCTATAGGCCAGGGCCGACACGATGACGCCCGCGACCACGGCGGTGGCCAGGTCCGTCATAACGGTGACGACGGTCACCAGGACGATGACCACGGCATCGGTCATGGGCACGCGCGTCAGGATCTTGAAGCTGTTCCAGGCGAAGGTGCCGATGACGACCATGAACATCACCCCCACCAGCGCCGCCAGCGGGATCTGCTCGATCAGCGGCGAGGCAAAGAGGATGAAGCCCAGCAGGCAGAGCGCGGCAAAGATCCCGGCGATCCGCGTGCGGCCGCCGGATTTCACGTTGATCATCGACTGGCCGATCATGGCGCAGCCGCCCATGCCGCCGAAGAATCCGGTGATGACATTCGCGGTGCCCTGGGCCACGCATTCCTGGCTGGCGCCGCCCTTCTGGCCGGTCATTTCACCCACCAGGTTCAGGGTCAGCAGGCTTTCGATCAGGCCCACGGCGGCCATGATGACCGAATAGGGCAGCACGATCTTCAGGGTTTCCCAGGTGAAGGGCACCATGGGGATGTGGAATTCCGGCAGGCCGCCCTTGATGGAGGCCATGTCCCCCACGCGCGGCACGTCCAGGCCGAAGGCGATGACGATCACGGCGGTCACGAGGATGCCGGCCAGCGGCGCCGGGATGATCTTGGTGACGCGCGGGATGAAGTGGATGACGCCCATGGTCAGCACCACCAGCCCCAGCATCAGCAGAAGCGGCCCGCCGGACAGCCATTCCCCGCCCGAGGTGCCGTGGCCACCGGCCTCGGCCGTGCCGGGCACCTTGAACTGGGTCAGCTGCGCCAGGAAGATCACGATGGCCAGCCCGTTGACGAAGCCCAGCATCACCGGGTGCGGCACCAGCCGGATGAATTTCCCCCATCTCATGAAGCCGACGAAGATCTGGATGATCCCCATCAGGACCACGGCGGCAAAGAGGTACTCGACCCCATGGGTGACCACCAGGGCCACGATGACCACCGCGATGGCCCCCGTCGCGCCGGAAATCATGCCAGGCCGTCCCCCGATGAGCGAGGTCACCAGGCCGATGATGAAGGCGGCGTAAAGCCCCACCAGCGGGTTGACGTTGGCCACGAAGGCAAAGGCCACTGCTTCGGGCACCAGCGCCAGGGCCACGGTGAGGCCCGACAGGAGCTCGATCCGCAGGCGGTCGGGCGACAGGGCGTCGCTCGTCGTCGGGGCGAGGCGCAGGTCGGGCAAGGTGATGCGTTGGGCGAATCTCGCCAGTATGGCTTTGCGCATGGCTGGTCCTGTCCGGGCAGTTGAG
Organism: Pseudooceanicola sp. NS-SX8; assembly: GCF_057380755.1. Lineage (NCBI taxonomy): Bacteria > Pseudomonadati > Pseudomonadota > Alphaproteobacteria > Rhodobacterales > Paracoccaceae > Pseudooceanicola > Pseudooceanicola sp. NS-SX8. Next base: position 3,829,377 of record NZ_CM170819.1, read on the forward strand.
AGGGGGCAGTTGAGAGGGGAGGTAGGATTTGGCCCCGGATAGCCGTTTTGCCCCAAGGCGGCAAGCGCGGGGGCCTTGCGGGAAGGCTTTGCAGAGGAAATGCAACACTCCGCCACGCCATACGGCACCGCCCGTCGGCGGCATTGCCAGGCGCGTCTGCGGGCTGTCTTCTGCCCCGTATAGTGACCGCATTTTCAACACGCGCACGATTTCAATACGGGGACGATTTCAATACGGGGACGATTTCAATGCCGATCTGGAGAGAAACCCATCACGCCTGGTTCTGGTACGGGTTCGAACGCAAGGACATTGCCAGCGAGACGCGCAAGTTCAAGAAAGGGATCCACGACATCCACTTCTTCAACCCCAACTTCGAACGGCTGCAGGATGCCGTGCTGGACTTCACCCGCGAAGCCAACCGCATCCAGGCCGAGATCAAGGGCGTCGTCCCCCTCAGCGGATCGGTGGCGGAAACCTACTCCCATGCCGACTGGTACAGCAGCGCCACAGCCAACCATGCCCATGGCTACGGCTGGGGCCTGGGCCATGGCTTCGGCGCCTCCTACACCGGGGGCTTCCTCGTGATCTTCCAGCGCAGCGAGGAGATCACCGGCGAAGAGTTCGACAGCCGCATGGCCGCGCTCGACCAGGCCGACAGGCTGGCAGAGATCGACGGCAGGATCCGGGAGGTCGAGGCGCGCAGGGCGGAGGCCGCAGCCAGGCTCGGCCAGCTGCCGGGCTCCGGCGCGCCCCTGCCCGAGATCCAGGAGAAGAAGCCCCTGATCGGCGGCGTGAAATACCATGTCGGCGACAAGGTCTTCGACGCCCGCTCCACCGCGACGGCCTATATCGACAAGATGACAAAAGAGCCCCTGGCCCTTCAGGAGCAGATCGCGGAATGCGACGCGGAGCTGGCCCGGCTGGCCGACGAACGGCAGGCCGCGAAGGGCCCTTGAACTCCGGCCGGGGGTCCGCCCATAGTCCGCCCATGATCCGCCGACAGTCCTTTGGGGGGCAGCCCCCGAAGGCGCGGCACGAACGGAGAGCATGACATGGTGAAACTGGCAGTGATCGGCGGCTCGGGGATCTACGATATCGAGGGGCTGGAAGACCGCGCCTGGGTCGCCGTGGAGACGCCCTGGGGCGCGCCCTCGGACGAGGTGCTGACGGGCCGGCTGCAGGGGCTGCAGGTCTGCTTCCTGCCCCGCCACGGGCGCGGCCACGTGGAAACCCCGACCTCCGTCCCCTACCGCGCCAATATCGCCGCGCTGAAACAGCTGGGCGTGACCCATGTCCTGTCGGTCTCCGCCGTCGGCTCCTTCCGGGAGGAGATGGCGCCGGGTGATTTCGTCGTGGTGGACCAGTTCATCGACCGCACCTTCGCCCGGGAGAAGAGCTTCTTCGGCCCGGGCCTCGTCGCCCATGTCTCCGTCGCCCACCCGATCTGCGCCGATCTGGCCGCCATGGCGGGCAAGGCCGCGCGCACGGCCGGCGTGACGGTGCACGAGGGCGGCACCTACCTGGCGATGGAGGGGCCGCAGTTCTCCACCCTGGCGGAAAGCCGGATGTACCGCGAAAGCTGGGGCGCCGACGTGATCGGCATGACCAACATGCCCGAGGCAAAGCTCGCCCGGGAGGCGGAACTTCACTATGCCTCGCTCGCCATGGTCACCGATTACGACAGCTGGCACCCCCATCACGGAGAGGTCGACGTGACCGAGATCCGCCGCGTCCTGGCCGCCAACGGCGCCCATGCCCGCGCCACGGTGGCAGCCCTCGCCGCCGCGCTGGCCGCGGCGCCCTTCACCGATTGCAGCACCGGGTGCAACCGCGCGCTCGACTTCGCCATGCTGACCGCGCCCGACAAGCGCGATCCGGACATGGTCGCGAAGATCGAGGCCCTTCTGGGCCGCACGCTGGCCTGAGGCCGGTGGCGAACGGGGGCGGTCGGACGGTGGATTTCATCCACCCTACGCGTCCCAATGACGCCGTAGGGTGGATGCCAATCCACCAATATCCCCCCCCTAATCACCGCCCCCTAATCCCCCATCCTCTCCGCCCGAAACCGCCCCTCTTGCCGGCACCTTCGCGCATGCCCATGGTCCCCCGGCCACACCCGCCCGGCCATCTCGGCCCGTCCCGGGGTTTTCCTTGCCCGGCCACCATGCCCTTGTCAGACCTTGGGCAGACCATGCGCCCGCGCCCCCGAAGGCCCGAAGGAGACCCCGGTGAAGACCGTCAAGGACTACATCCGCACCATCCCCGACTTCCCGCACGAGGGGATCCTGTTCCGCGATGTCACCACGCTCTTCGGTGACCCGCGCGGCCTGCGCCTGGCCATCGACCAGATGCTGCACCCCTACGCCGGTGTGCCGATCGACAAGGTCGTGGGGCTGGAGGCGCGCGGCTTCATCCTCGGCGGCGCCATCGCCCACCAGCTGGGCCTGGGCTTCGTGCCCGTGCGCAAGAAGGGCAAGCTGCCCGCCGCCACCATCGGCGAAAGCTACCAGCTGGAATACGGCGCTGCAGAGGTAGAGATCCACGACGACGCCATCCATCCCGGCGAACGCATCCTGCTGGTCGACGACCTGCTGGCCACCGGCGGCACGGCAGAGGCCGGGATCAAGCTGGTGGAACGGCTGGGCGGCGAAATCGTCTCCTGCGCCTTCCTCGTCGACCTGCCCGAACTCGGCGGCCGCCGCCGGCTGGAAGAGCTGGGCATGGACGTCGTCACGATCTGCGAATTCGAAGGCCTCTGATCCCGTCTGGGTGCGACGGGGTGCGAGAGGGGCGGGTGACCGTCCGACAGGACCCCGCCCCCCAGGACGCGGCCGCGCCGCGCCGCGCACAGGCCCACGGGACATAGGCGGCAGGGAATCTGCAGACAGAATACACTCCGCCAAGGCATCGCTCGGCAAATCAAAGGTCGGCAAGTCACAGGCCTGCAAGTCATAGGCAGGCAAGTCATAGGCAGGCAAGTCACAGGTTCCAACATCTTACCGTTCGGTCCGGGAAAGGTTCCGGTAACATCTTCGCGCTAGGACAGGGGCGTCGGCCCTGGGAAAGCCGGCGCTGCTTGCATCGGTTCCGGAGGGAGCCCCTTCCCCGCGCCCTGTCCGTCCCCCGGCAGGGCGCGTTCACTTTTCCCACCGCCGCGTTTCCACGTCATTACGGCAAGACATTACTGCACCACGTCATTGCCTCCCGCTGTCATTACCTCCCCACATGACCTCCCCGCGTCGCCCCACCGGGATCGTCCACCAAGTTTCGCGACCAGATCAAACGCCACATCCCTCTGCCACATCCCTCTGCCGCGTCCCTCTGCCGCCTCCTCACGCCAATCTCGACGCCAACGCTCCAGCCCCATTCTTCGGCCCCCTTCTTCCGGCCCCTTCCCCGCTCCCACCGGCTCCTTGAGCGCCCGGTTCCCCCGCCCCTGCCCCCGCTCGCCTTTCCTGCCCCCCATTCCACCACCGCCCGGCACCGACGCATGGCGCCTGCCACGCCGAAGGCCCCGCGCAAGACCCTTCGCCCACGGCTCTGCCCCCCTTGCCCCTCTCCCATGTGCACTCACGCCTGCCATCCGGGGATCCCTCCATCCCCGCCCGCACCACGGCCTGCCGCGGCGCGCCCCGCCCCTCCCATTTTTTGGCCAGAAATATCCCGGGGGTCCGGGGGCAGCGCCCCCGGCCTCTCCGCCCTCGCAGCCCCCGGCACGATGCACATCCCGCGCGACCATGCGCCGGCGCTCCGTCATCAAAGATCACATTCCCCCGGCACCTCGGCGGACCCGATCAGGAAAACCCGCGCTGGAAAACCCATGCCGGAAAACCCATCGCGAAGAACGCGCGGTGCGAAACAACCGGCCGGGGCTGCTCCATAATGGCCCCCACTCAGATACACCCCACAGGCACACAGCGCCGTGTCAGGACGTCCATTTCACGAAACCACGTCTGGAAACCGGGTCAGGAAAACCGGGTGACCTCTCCGGCCACACCCGCCCAGGCGCCTTCCTGCAGCTCCAACCCCAGCACCCGGTCGGGGTTGGTGGGCGGCGGCATCACCACGTCCTCCAGCTTCGAGAAGCCGAAGCGCGAGTAATAGGGCGCATCGCCCACCAGCATCACCCGCTCCCAACCTGCATCCCGCGCGGCATGCAGGGAGGCATTGATCAGCAGCCCGCCCAGCCCCTCGCCCTGGTGCGTCGGGTGCACGGCGACGGGGCCCAGGAGCAGCGCACGCTGATCGCCCACGCGGATCGGCCAGTAGCGGATGGCCCCCGCCAGGATGCCTTCGCGGTCCCGCGCCAGCTGGCACAGGCCGGGCACGGGGGCTACGTCATCGCGCAACCGGTAGGAGCTCAGCGCGGTACGCCCCGGCGCGAAGCAGAGGTCGTAGAGCGCCTCGACCTCCCACCAGTCATCCGTGGTTTCCGGGGTCAGCGTGAACATGGGGCTGCTGCTCGTCTGGTCGGTTTTTGGTTGGAAAGGGGCCTAGCACGGGATTAGGTCATCGGCAAACCTATGGAGGCACCCATGTTCTACACCCCCGCCGACGGCCACCCCCTGCCGCACAATCCCTTCAAGGCCATCGTCGCGCCCCGGCCGATCGGCTGGATCTCCACCCGGGGCGCGACGGGGGACAACCTGGCGCCCTATTCCTTCTTCAACGCCGTGGCCGACACCCCGCCGCAGGTCATGTTCGCCTCCACCGGCACCAAGCCCGACCGCGAGGGCAGCAAGGACAGCGTCAGCCAGATCCGCGAAACCGGGGTCTTTTGCTGCAACATCGTCAGCTATGCCCTGCGCGATGCGATGAATGCCTCCTCCGCCAGCCTGCCCGCGACGGAGGATGAATTCGCCACGGCCGGCCTGGAAAAGGGCGAATGCCTGCAGATCGACTGCCCCCGCGTTGCCGCCGCCCCCGCCGCGCTGGAATGCCGGATGACGCAGATCGTGCCCCTGGCGGGCGACAACAACGTCATGGTCATCGGCGAGGTCGTGGGCGTGCATATCGACGACGCGGCGCTGAAGGACGGCATCTTCGACGTCTCCGCCATCGCCACGCTGTCGCGCCTGGGCTACCGCGACTATGCCGCCACGCGGGAGCTCTTCTCGCTCAACCGTCCCGGCCAGAAATGACGCCGCCTTCCGTGACAGGCTGCGCCGTGCTAGGCTGGGCGCCGAAACCGGATCGCAGATGATGGAGGGCGCGATGGACCAGCACCTTTGAAACCCTGAAAATCTCACGTGTTTCGAAGGAGGTTCCATGCCTTTCTCCCTTCCCGATCCGGGCTGCGCCCATCCCATCCGCCTGCCCGATGGCAGCGCCGTCACCGGCACGGCCTACCTCAGGCCGCTGATCACCCATCCGCAGTTCGAGGTGGGCGACTACACCTATGCCTCCGACTTCGATCCGCCCGCCGACGGGGCGGACTGGGCCGGGCGGCTGGCGCCCTACCTCTTCCCCTTCAGCCGCGAAAGGCTGGTGATCGGGCGGTTCTGCCAGATCGCCCACGGGGTGCGCTTTCTCACCTCCTCGGCCAATCACGCGATGACCGGGCCTTCCACCTATCCCTTCCCCGTCTTCGGCGCCGCCGTGCCCGAAGACTACCAGCCCGACCGCCGCGACACGGTGATCGGCAATGACGTCTGGCTGGGCCATGGCGCCACGGTGCTGCCGGGGGCGCGGATCGGGGACGGGGTGATCGTGGGGGCGGGCGCGGTGGTAGGCGGCCGGGTGCCGGACTACGCCGTGGTCACCGGCAACCCCGCCCGCGTCCTGCGCCTGCGCTTTGCCGAGGCGGAGATCGCCGAGCTGAAGCGCCTGGCCTGGTGGACATGGCCGGCAGAGAGCATCGCCGCCGCGCGCGAGGCGCTGGAAACCGGCCGCGTCGCGGACCTGGCAGCCTTCGCCCCCAGCTGACGCAACCGGGCCGACCGCCGCACCCTCCGTCGGTCGGTCAATCCATGGCGTGTCTATCCCAGGCGTGTCTATCCCTGACCGGTCGCCCCCTGCTCTGCACGGTCTTCGGCGATCAGGGTGGCGATCAGCGCCTCCGCCTGCCCGGCGGTGGACTGATTGCCATCGGTCCCCGCCAGCACCTTGGCCGCCTTCCAGAAGGCCCAGCCCCGGGCCCGGGCCCATGCCCCCGCATCCAGGCGCGCATCCCGTTCCAGTGTTGCGCGGAAGGCCTGCCGCGCGGGGCCGTCGAAGCCGGTCCAGGCGATCACCAGGTCGCAGGCCGGATCGCCGAAGGACAGGTTGCCCCAGTCGATCACCGCCGCCAGCCGCCCGTCACGATGCAGCATGTTGTCCGGCGCCAGGTCGCCATGCACGAAAACCGGCGCCGCCGTCCGGCGGGACCCGAGCGCGCGATCGAAGAGCGCCGCCCCCGCCGCTCGGTCAATGCGGCCGGAAAGCCGCGCAAGCGCTTCCTCCACCTCGGCGGCATAGACCGACAGCTCGCCCCCGCGGTGAAAGTTCAGCGCCCCCGGAACCGGCAGCGCCACGCCTTCGGGCGGAGTCGCGGCCTGCAGCCCGGCCAGGAAACCCGCCAGGTCGACCGCGAAACGCACGAGATCCGGCAGCATCTCCATGACCGCGCCGGGGCGCAGGGCCGTGCCCTCGATCCAGCCGGTGATCAGCCAGGACCAGGGATAGCCCAACCCCCGGGTGCCCAGGGCGATCGCATCGGGGATCTTTACCGGCAGCTGCGGCGCCAGCAGCGGCAGCCACAGCTTTTCCCGCGCCGGCAGTTCGCTGTAGCCATGGGCCGTGGGCAGCCGCGCCAGCTTCGACGCCCCCAGGCGGAAGGCGCGGTTCGTCCAGCCGCCCGGCTCGACCGGGGTGACGGGTTCGTGCCGCCATTCGGGGAATTGCGCCGCCACCAGCCGCGCCACGAAGGCGGCGTCAGGCGCGATGCGCCCGTCCCTGTCTGCCTGGAATGCCCCGGTGCCATATCTCATGGGAACATGAGCTAGCGCTCCGGCGTGACGGAGCAAAGACATGACGCTGCGAAAGACGGGCGGCGTGGCGCGATCACCCCGCCGGATCATCCGCCCCCGCCCTACGCCCACACCCTTTCCTTTCGCCCCCGCCGCCCCCATCTCTGTCCTGACGGAGGACCAGATGACCCAGACCGACACCGCCCCCCTGCCCCCGGCCCTGGCCGATGAAATCACCGCCCTCGCCCGCCTGCACCGGCGCGCCGGCGGGCCGGGCCTGCAGGTGCTGACCCTGCTGGGCACCCGGGCCGAAGGCCTGCTGGACAGGCTGCCCGAAGGGGTGCGTGGCCGACTGGACCGGGCCACGGAAACCGCGCTGGAAACGGCGATGAAGGCGGCAGAGGGATCGCGCGGGCTGGTGCGGGATCAGCCGGGCTGGCTCAACCGGGCCGTCACCGCCGGGCTGGGCGCAGCGGGCGGCCTGGGCGGGCTGCCCTCCGCCCTGGCGGAGCTGCCGGTGACGACGACCGTGCTGCTGCGCACGATCCAGGGCGTCGCGGCGGAAGAAGGCTTCGATCCCTCGGCCCGCAACGTGCAGTTCGACTCGATCCGCGTCTTTGCCTCCGCCGGGCCGCTGTCGTCGGACGACGGCGCCGATGCGGCCTTCCTGGCCACCCGGCTGACCCTGACGGGGACGACGCTGCACGGGCTGATATCCTCGGTCGCGCCGCGCCTGGCGGCCTCCCTCGGGCAGAAGCTGGCGGCCCAGACCGTGCCGGTGCTGGGCGCCGCCGCCGGGGCCGCCGTCAACTATGCCTATACCAGCTATTACCAGGACATGGCCCGGGTCCACTTCCGCATCCGTCGCCTCGCGATAGAGGAAGACCGCCGGACCGAGGACCTGATAGAGGCGCTGCGCGCCGAGCTGACCCGCGCGCCTAGCCAGGCACCGCAACCGGAAGACCACAGCTGAACAGCTGCCCCGGCCCCGGCGCGTCGATCCCCGCCAGCCGCATCATGTGCCAGGCCAGGACCTGGTTGGACGACAGGACCGGGATCCCCAGTTCCTCTTCCAGCAGCGGGATCAGCGACAGCGTGCGCAGGTTGGTGCAGCTGAGGAAGATCGCATCCGCCTTGCCCTGCCGGGCCAGCTCTGCCGCGCCGAACAGGATCGACCCGCTGTCGATGCGCACCACCATCGCCTCCCGCGGGACGGAGAAGGTGCCATGCACCCCCACCGACAGGCCCTGCCCCTCCAGCGCCTCCAGCAGCCGGGCGGCGACCTCGGGCTCGTAAGGCGACAGCACGCCAAGTGAGCGTATCTCCAGCGCGGCGCAGGCAGCGACAAGCGCGCTCAGCGGGTTGGTCACGGCCCGTGTCTTCGCCGCGGCGGAGACCAGCGCCTCCACCCGGTCCGCGCCCAGTTCCGCCGTGCCCGAGGTGCAGGCATAGCCCAGGGCGGCAAAGGGCACCCCCGTCGGGAAGAGCGATGTCGCCTGGCTCAGGTGGTTTGCGATCTCTGCCAGGTTGGCGCGCGTCAGATCATCCCCCGCAGGCACCCGCGACACCATCAGCTCCACCTCGCGCGGCAGCAGGTCGCGGAAATCGCGCTCCACCGTCTCGTCGCTTTTCAGAACGACAAGGCCGAACTGGGGGGCATGGACCGGGTCCAGGCGATGCGGGAAGATCTCGTTCATATTTCGGTCATCTCCGGCGATGCAGGGGTCGTCAACCATTCGCTGCCGTCCCCGACGATAACCAGATTTTCCTCGTGCACCAGCATTTTCCCCGGCGACAGCTCTATCCCCGGCTCCAGCGTCAGGACCATGCCCGCTTCCAGCACCCGATCCTCCGCCGCGATGAGCGAGGGTTCCTCCGTCAGCTGCATGCCCAGCCCGTGGCCCAGCCGCCCGGTGTCCGACCCGCCCTTGCCGCCGGTCACGATCCTGTCCATCGCGTGGAACAGATCGCTCACCCGGGCGCCCGGGCGCGCGATGTCGCGGGCTGCGGCACAGGCCTCCACCAGGGCCGCATGCCCCTCCGCCACCGCCCGGTCCGGCGGGCCGAGGCTGAAGTTGCGGTCGAAATCGCAGAAGTAGCCGTCCCACATCAGGCCGGTGTCCAGCATCAGCACGTCCCCCGCCGCCAGCGGTCTTTCCGTCGCGGGGGAGATCACGTCGCCGTACCCACCCGGCGCCGCGGCCCCGGCCAGGTAGGGTACCCAGTCGGCACCCTCCTGCAGGCACAGCCCCTGGAACCGGCGGAACACCTCGTCGAGCGCGAGCCCCGGGCGGGCGATTTCCCCCACCCTGTCGAAGGCCCAGCCGGCAATGGCGCAGGCCGTGCGGATCTTTTCGATCTCCGCCAGGGACTTGACCATGCGCAGCCCGGTCACCAGGCCGCTGTCGCCGGTCACCGCCCGGCCCTGGGCCGTCAGCATCTGTTCCAGCAGGCGGAAATCTTCCAAAGGCATGCGCAGCCAGGTCCCCGTGCCCTCCGGCAGGGCAATGCGCCCGCCGGCCGGAACCAGCTCGCACAGGGTCGACAGCAGCAGCGACACCCCGTCATCCCCGGGCTGCGGCGCCCGCCAGGTACGGATGTCGCGGATCCAGCCCTGCCCCATCAGATGCGCCCCGATGGAAGGGATCACCGCCACCGGGTCCCCCTGCTGCGGCACCACCAGGAACCAGGGCCGCGACGGGCTTTCCCAGAACCGGGTCAGGAAGCCCGAGAAATAGCGCAGCTCCGCCTCGGTGCTGATCAGCAGCGCCGAGAGCCCCGCCCGTGCCAGCCCCGCCTGGGCCCGCGCGACCCGGTCGCGGAATTCATCCTCGGCAAAGCCGCGTTTGGGAGTTCGGAACATCAGGTTGCGGGGCATCACGCGGCCTCCGACAGGATGCAAAGCACCCGCGCACCGCCCCCGGGCGCCAGTGCATGCCCCATCCGCGACAGCGCCAGCACCCCGGCCAGCCCGGCTGCCCCGGAAGCAGAGGTCTCGTACCCCGCCGCCGCCGCCCGCGCCACCGCGGCCTCGGCCTCTTCCTCGGTCACCGTCAGGAACAGATCCGCGTCGCGGGCCAGCCCCTTCAGCGCGATCAGCGAGGGTTCCTTGCAGTCCAGGCGCCCCATGATCGAAACAGGCCCTTCTGCCGCCACCGGCGCGCCGGCCTCGATGGATCCCTGCAGCGCGGGGGCAAAGGCGGGCTCCACCACCGCGATCACCGGCGCCGCACCCCAGCGGGCGCGCACGAAGGCCGCCACGGCCCCGGCCAGGCCACCGACACCGGCCTGCACGAAGACATGGGTCGGCGCATCGGGGATCTCTGCCGCGACCTCGGCCATGAGGGCCAGGTAACCTTCCATCAGCACGTGGGGCCGCTCCATGTAGCCGGGCCAGGAGCTGTCGGACAGAAGATCCAGCCCCTCGGCCTCGGCGGCGCGGGCGGCGGCCTCCATGCTGGCCTCGTAATCGGCCCCCTCCCGGCGGACCTCCGCCCCCTCGGCCCGCAGCCGTTCGGCAAAGCTCTCGGGCACGGTTTCGGCGATGTAGACACGGGCCTGCGCCCCGAAGACGCGCGCCCCTGCGGCCACCGACAACCCGTGGTTTCCGGCGCTGGCGGTCACATAGGTGCGCCCCCGGGCCAGGCCGGCCTCGGCATCGCGGGCAATCACATGGGCCGCGCCCAGGGCCTTGAAGCTGCCCAGCCCCATGCGCGCCCGTTCATCCTTGATCCACAGGCTGCCCACCCCACCGGCCAGCGCCAGTTCCGGCACCGAAACCAGCGGTGTCGGCGCCGCCGCCGGGCAGCGTGCAAGCAGGGCCGTGACCCGGGCGGGATCATCGGCAGGATAGGGAACGGCGTCCAGATCGGGATGCGGCATCCCGGCGGGGCGGAAGGGATTCTGGTTCAAATTCATGACCGTACTGCTGCATGCACCCCGCCCCCGCGTCAATTGTCGCAGCTTACTTACCCAGAGGTAAATTTCACAACGGACCGTCCGCATGATGGACTTTTCCGGACACGCCCATCAAACGGGCGTTAGCGCAATCAACGCAGCCCCGGTCAGGCACCGCCGGCGCCAAACGGCCCCCGTGAGGGTCCGAAGACCCGCCCCGTCACTGCGCCGGATCGCTCAGCGGCCGGGGGCGCAGAACCACCACCGTGGGCCGCTCCGGCAGGTCCCTCAGCGACAGCTCCAGGCTGCTTTCCTCCCGTACCTCGATGGCGAAACTGCCCTGCACCCGGTTCAGGAACAGCTCCAGGCTCGCCCCGGAAAACCAGTGCATCGGCAGCACGACGGAGCTCTTCATCCGCTCCACCACCCGGCTCATGCTCTCCAGGTCCAGCGTCATGCCCCCGTCCACCGGCACCATGACCACGTCCATCCGGCCGATCGCGGCATATTGCTGGTCGTTGGGTTCGTGGTGCAGGTGGCCAAGGTGGCCGATGCACAGGCCCGCGACCTCGAAGATGAAGATCGAATTGCCGTTCTCCTCCACCGTGCCGCGCGACCGGATGTCGGTGGAGACATTGCGGATCAGCATGTCCCCCACCTCCAGCGCGTGATCGGCGGGCATGCCGAAGGTCTCAGACCAGCCCCGCAGCACATGGGGGATCTCCGGGTCGGGGAAGGCGGTGAAATGGCTGGAATGGGCGTGGTTCATGGTGACCACGTCGGGGATGTAGTCGGCGCTGCCGATCCAGCCGGGGTAGTCGGTGACGGCGCCCACGCCGCCGGGCGACTGGATCAGGAAGGCCGAATGGGTCAGGTAGCTGATCCGCACGGTGTAATCGGGCAGCGGATCGCGGAAGCTGGCCAGCTGGACATAGCCCACCCCCGGCGTGTCCCGGGCAATGGCGATGCAATGGCTGACCGGCACCTGCGCCGCGACCGGCGCGGGCGTCGCAAGCAAGACCGGAAGCAGCAGGGGCAATACCGCCGGCACCACCCACGCGACCAGCCGCGCCGGCAACCGGCCATCCCCCAGGCCATTCCCTCGGCCATCCCCCGGGGCAAACGCCTGCCCGAAACGGCAGACAGGGGGCTCATCTCCCGGGTGCGAAGCGTGGCGGCGGGACAGTCTGACAGGCATCATCGGCAGTTCCTCCTGCCCCAGCCTATCACGGGTCCCCCCGCGCCCCGCCCTCACGCCCGCGTGAAACCCTCCCGAAGCGCACCGACCTGCCCCATCTGCCACCCAACGGCCCAAATTCCCGCCAAACCGAAGCCGCCGCGCGCCCCGCCCCTCCCATTTTTTGGCCAAAAATATCCTGGGGGGAGTCTCCGAAGGAGGCGGGGGGCAAAGCCCCCCTCTTCTTCTCATTGACGCCTCCGGCCTCGGGCGGGCAAAGCCCCCCTCTTCCCCTTATTGTCGCCCCCAGCATCGGGCCGGAGACAAAGCCGTCTCACCATCCCCGTAGGGCGGGCAAAGCCCGCCGTCCCAACCCCGCACCGTCCCTACCCCGGACCGCCCCCGCCTACCCGGCCTCGGTCTTGCCGCGCCGGTCCATCCGCAGGGAGGCGTAAAGCACATGGGTCCGCCAGCGGCCGTTGATCTGAAGGTAGCTTTGCGCCACGCCCTCGTACTTGAAGCCGCAGCTTTCCAAGAGCTGGCGCGAGGGGGTGTTCTCGGGCAGGCAGGCGGCCTCGATCCGGCTCAGGTCCATGCGGTGGAAGGCATGGTGCACCACGCCCTGGATCGCCTCGCGCATGTAGCCGCGCCGCTGGAAGCGTTCGCCGATCCAGTAGCCCAGCGTGCCCGACAGCGACGGCCCCCGGCGGATGTTGTCCAGCGTGATCGCCCCCAGCAGCGCGCCGTCCTCCCGCCGTTCCAGGAACAGCGGCAGGGCGGTGCCGCCGGTGATCGACCGCTGAACCCAGTAGACCCGGTTGGTGAAACTGCGGCGCGTCAGGTGATCGGCGGACCAGGCCGGCTCCCAGGGGACGAGAAAGCCGCGGCTCTCGTCCCTGAGCGCGGTCCAGGCGTTGAAATCCGCGTGAACCGGCGGGCGCAGGATCATGCGCTCGGTGTCGATCCGGACCTTCCGCCTGGTCCTCAGCATCAGGCGGCGCGGCGCGCCTGCAGGCCTTCGAAGGCCGGCGCCCCCCCGACGGGTCCGTAAAGCGCCAGCGCCATCGGCGCGCGGGCTGCCATGTCCTCTGCGTGGCGGCGCAGGTCGGCGGCGGTGACACCGTCGATCTTCTCCACCATCTCTTCCAGCGCCGGCACCCGGCCCCAGATGTCGATCATCCGCGCCAGCCGTTCGGCCCGGTTGCTGGCGCCTTCCAGCCCCATCAGCAGCCCGGCCTTCATCTGCGCCCGCGCCCTGTCCGTCTCCGCCACGGTCAGCCCCTCGGCCGCGCGCGCCATCTCGTCCAGGATCAGCCCGGTCAGATCCCCCACCTTGTCGGCAGAGGTCCCGGCGTAGATCGTCATCATCCCGCTGTCGGAATAGGCGCCCGCCTGGCTGAAGACCGTGTAGCACAGGCCCCGCTTCTCCCGCAGTTCCTGGAACAGGCGCGAAGACATGCCCCCGCCAAGCGCCCCGGCATAGATCTGCGCCGCATAGGCATCCTCGGACCGGTAATCCGGCCCCTCGAAGCCGAAGGTCACATGGGCCTGCTCCAGCTCCTTCACCCGGCGGATCTCTCCGCCGACGAAGCGCGCGGGCACCAGCGAGGGCTGCCCCCGGGCCACCATGTCGCCAAAGAGCGCCTCTGCCGCCTTCACGATCTCACCGTGGTCGACGGCACCGGCGGCGGAGAGGATCATCTGCCCCGGTCCGTAATGCTCAGACACGAAACCCGACAGGTCCTCTCGGGTGAAGGCGCGGACGCGCTCGGCCGGGCCCAGGATGGTGCGGCCCAGCGGCTGCTCCGGATAGGCCTGCTCCTGCAGCCAGTCGAAGATCACGTCATCGGGGGTGTCCAGCGCCTGGCCGATCTCCGACAGGATCACGCCGCGTTCCAGCTCGATCTCCTTCGGGTCGTAGACGGAGCGGCGCAGGATGTCGGCGATCACCTCCATCGCCAGCGGCACATCGGCCTGCAGGACCCGGGCGTAATAGGCCGTCACCTCGCGAGAGGTATAGGCGTTGATGTAGCCGCCCACGTCCTCGATCACCTCGGCGATGTCCAGCGCGCTGCGCTTGGTCGTCCCCTTGAAGGCCATGTGTTCCAGGAAATGGGCGATGCCGTTCTGTTCGGGGCGTTCATGCCGCCCCCCGGCGCTGACCCAGATCCCGATAGAGGCCGACTGCAGCCCCGGCATGTTCTCGGTAACGACCCGGAAGCCGTTGCCGAGGGTGGTCAGTTCGACGCTCAATGCGCCCTCCTTTCGCGGATCAGCGCCTCGATGGCGTCAAGGTCATCCGCAATGCGTGTCACGCGCTCGTCGCGCTCGAAAAGATCGGCCATGCGCTCGGGCAGGCCCGGTCGGATATGGCTGGCCTGTTCCACCGCGTCGGGGAACTTGGCCGGATGGGCGGTGGCAAGGCTCACCATCGGGGTGGCCGGATCGCGCATCTCGCGCGCGACCTTCACCGCCACGGCGCTGTGCGGGCACAGAAGCTCGCCGGTCAGCGCCTTCATGTCCCTGATCGTCGCCAGGGTCTCTTCCTCGGAACAGCGGCCCGAGGCGAACTGCTCCTGCAGCGCCTGCAGCGCGCCCTGCGGCACGCTGAAACCACCGGCCTTCAGCTCCTCCATCAGCTGGCTGACGGCGGCGCCATCCCGGCCCAGGGCATCGAAAAGCACCCGTTCGAAGTTCGAGGACACCTGGATGTCCATCGACGGGCTGATCGAGGGCACGACGCCATCGGGCGTATAGGCGCCCGTGCTCAGGCAGCGGTGCAGGATGTCGTTCTGGTTGGTCGCGACCACCAGCTTGTCGATGGGCAGGCCCATCTTCTTGGCCACGTAGCCCGCGAAGATATCGCCGAAGTTGCCCGTGGGCACGGTGAAGCTGACCTTGCGGTCGGGCGCGCCCAGGCTGACGGCGGAGGTGAAGTAATAGACCACCTGCGCCAGCACCCGCGCCCAGTTGATCGAGTTCACGCCCGCCAGCCCCACTTCATCGCGGAAGGCGAAGTCGTTGAACATGTCCTTCACGCGGGCCTGGCAGCCGTCGAAATCGCCATCCACGGCCAGCGCATGCACGTTGCTGTCGGCGGGCGTCGTCATCTGGCGGCGCTGCACTTCCGACACGCGGCCATGCGGGTAGAGGATGAAGACATCCACGTTGTCGAGCCCCCGGAAGGCCTCGATCGCGGCGCTGCCGGTATCGCCCGAGGTCGCGCCGACGATGGTGATGCGGCGGCCGTTCTTGGCCAGCGCCGTCTGGAACAGCTGACCGATCAGCTGCATCGCGAAATCCTTGAAGGCCAGGGTGGGGCCGTGGAACAGCTCCAGCAGGAAATGCCCCGGCTCCAGCTGCACCAGCGGCGCGCGGGCGGCATGGCCGAAGCCCTCGTAGGCGCGGGCGATGCAGCCGCGGAACTCGTCTTCGGTGAAGGTGCCACCCAGGAAGGGCCACATGATGCGGAAGGCCGTCTCTTCGTAGGAAAGGCCGTGCAGCGCGCGAATTTCCTCTTCCGACAGGGTCGGAATCTCAGACGGCACGTAAAGGCCGCCGTCGCGGGCCAGGCCGGTCAGCATGGCCTCTTCAAAGCTCAGCTCTGGGGCGGTGCCCCGGGTCGATACGTAGATCACGTCGTCTCGCCTTCGTCCTGTTTCCGCATGCGATAAATCAGATAGGCGGACATGACCAGCCATACCGCGGCCATTGAGAACCAGGTGATGGCATATTCCAGGTGATCGTTGGGGATTCCGGCGGTGCTGACGGGCAGCGGCAGCAGGGCGGCATCCTCACCGGACCCGGCGGGCGCACCGGTCGCGGGGCCCGTTTCCTCCTTCGCCGGTTCAGCCGCGGGATCCCCCGTGCCCATCCCCGTGCCCATCCCCGTGCGCGCGCCCATGCCCGTGCCGGCATCCTGCCCCAGATCCGGCGCCAGATCCTGCCACCCATCGGGCCGCCGCACGATCAGCAGGGGTTCGGTGCCCAGTTCGGCGGCCAGCGCGGGCAGGTCGCGGGCATAGAACAGGCCCTGCGCCATGTCGGGCGCGGGGGTGAAACTGTCGACCTCCTCGGGCCAGGCCAGGTTGCCGGTGATCTCCACCAGGCCCTTGGGCGCGGCGGGCAGCGCATCGGCGCGGTAGATCCGCTGGGGCAGGAAACCGCGTTCGACGATGACGCGCCGGGCGCCGGTGACGAAGGCCTGTTCGATGCGATAGCCCGCACCCTGCCCCTCCATCGCCGATTGCACCCGCACCGGCGTGCCGGTGAAGCGGCCCATCAGGCGCACCGACAGGTAGCGGTCGCGGGTCGGATCGGGGTTTTCCGGCAGGGCCACCGGGGCGGCGGCGATGCGCGTCTCGATCTGGGCCAGCACGCCTTCCTTCCAGTGCAGGCGGCGCAGCTGCCAGCTGCCCAGCGCCAGCAGGATCGCCACCCCGGCGATGCCGATCACCAGCGCCCCGATCAACTTGCCCCGCATGCCTTGCCTCCTTGCACGAACAAGGGCGCGGAACCCCGCGCCCAGTGGTGTCTTGCCTGTCCTGTCCCGCACGGCGGGGTGAACCCCGCCCTACGGATGTGGCGCCTGATCCCTGCTTGCCTGTCCGTCTCGCGTGGCGGGGTGAACCCCGCCCGACGGATGTGGTGCCAGGCCTGCCGCCCTCGCCATCCGTCCCGATCCACCGTGCCCCGTAGGGCGGGGTTCACCCCGCCACCGCCACACGGCCCAAGGCGCCCCGCCATCCGGGCGATGCCCCCCGGGGCTGACGTTCAGCCGCCCCAGATGTAGATCGAGGCAAAGAGGAACAGCCAGACCACGTCGACGAAGTGCCAGTACCAGGCCGCCGCCTCGAAGCCGACGTGGTTTTCCGGGGTGAAATCGCCCACGTTGGCCCGGATCAGGCAGACCGCCAGGAAGATCGTGCCGATGATCACGTGCATCCCGTGGAAGCCCGTCGCCATGAAGAAGTTCGCGCCGTAGATATTGCCGCCGAAGCCGAAGGCGGCGTGGCTGTACTCATAGGCCTGGAACGCGGTGAACAGCACCCCCAGCGCAATGGCGATCAGCAGACCCGCCTTCAGGTCCTTGCGGTTGTTCTCATGCACCAGCGCATGGTGCGCCCAGGTCGCCGCCGCACCCGAGCACAGCAGGATCAGCGTGTTGATCAGCGGCAGGTGCCAGGGGTCGAAGGTCTCGATCCCCGCGGGCGGCCAGACGCCGTCGACCGCCGGGCTTTCGGGCCCCATGGGATAGAGCGCATGCTTGAAGAAGCTCCAGAACCAGGCGGCGAAGAACATCACCTCGGACATGATGAACAGGATGAAGCCGTAGCGCAGGCCGATCCGCACCACCGGGGTGTGATCCCCGGCCTTGTTTTCCAGCACCGTATCGCGCCACCAGCCGAACATGCAGTAAATGATGGCCAGAAAGCCCGCCAGGAACAGCCAGGGCCCCGCGCCGTGCATCCATTTCACCGCCCCGAAGAGCATCACGAAGGTCCCCGCCGCCGCGATGAACGGATACACCGAGGGTTGCAGGATGTGGTAGTCGTGGTTCTTCGCGTGTGCCATCTCTCTCCTCCGTGGCGCAGCCATCTTTCGGGACCCGGCCGGGTCCTCAGTTCACGTCCCTGTTGTCCTGCACCTGCAACGCGGCCTGGTCCTCCGCCGCGTCGCCCTCGGGCAGGTCGATCTCGTAGAAGGTATACCCCAGCGTGATCGTGTGAATGTATTTCGCGTCCCGGTCCTCGACGATGGCCGGATCGACATAGAAGGTCACCGGCATGTCGACGCTCTCCCCGGGGGCAAGCACCTGTTCGGTGAAGCAGAAGCAGTCGATCTTGGTGAAATAGCCGCCCGCCTCGTAGGGGGCGACGTTGTAGCTCGCCTGGCCGGCGATCGGGCGGTCCGTGGGATTGGTCGCGCGGTAGAAGGCCAGCCCGGTCTCCCCGATGCGCAGCTCCACCTCGCGCTGTTCCGGCTTGAACTGCCAGGGCATGTCGCGGTCGGTGGAGGCATCGAAGCGGATCTTGATGGTCCGGTCCAGGATCAGGTCCGATCCCGCCTCGGCCTCCTGCGTCACGCCGCCGAAGCCGGTGACGGCACAGAAATAGTTGTAGGCGGGCACCGCGGCCCAGGCCAGCGCGCCCATGGTGACGATCACGCCGCAGGTCTGCAGAACGGTTCTCGTCTTCGGGTCCATCTCAGCCCCCCGTCGCCACGGGTGGGGCATCGCTGCCCGGCAGATCCTCGGGGAACTGCATGTTCTGCTGCGTGACCTTGGCAAAGGTCAGGGCAAAGACCAGCACCACGAAGGCGCCCAGCACAAGGCCCAGCCCCATGTTCAGCCCGCGCTTGCGCCGATGCACCTCGTGCTCATGCGCCAGCGACCGGCGCGCGGGCGCCGCGTCCTGCGACGGCACCTGCGCGGAGGATGCGGGCGCGGAGGATGCGGGACTGTGGGCGGGCCTGCGGCTCATGCCTTACCAGCCTCCCAGCCCGTAGGGCTTCAGCAGGGCTTCCGCCATGATCGCGGCGAAATGCAGGAAGGTGTAGATCAGCGACAGCTTGAAGAAGCTGCGTTCGACCTTGAAGTTGTCGGCCTCCGACATGACCTCGTCCCGGCGCCAGATGCGCACCGCGCCGATGAAGAACAACACGTTCAGCACCACGGCCACGGCCAGGTAGATCGGCCCCCCGATGGAGGTGAAGGCGGTGCCGATGGCCACGGCGGCCAGCAGGGCGGTATAGACCAGGATGTGACGGCGCGTGGCCGGGCGACCATGTGTCACGGTCAGCATCGGCACGCCCGCGTCGTCGTAGTCGTTGCGCATGAACAGCGCCAGCGCCCAGAAGTGCGGCGGCGTCCACATGAAGACCAGCAGGAACATCAGCACCGATTCGACGCTGACGCCGCCGGTGGCCACGGCCCAGCCGATCATCGGGGGGAAGGCGCCCGCCGCGCCGCCGATGACGATGTTCTGCGGCGTCGAACGCTTCAGCCACATGGTGTAGACCACGGCGTAGAAGAAAATCGTGAAGGCCAGGAACAGGCCGGAGAAGATGTTGGCCGCCAGCGCCAGCATGACGCAGCTGAAGCCCGCCAGCGCCAGGCCCAGCGCCAGCGCCTCGTCCCGGCCGACCCGGCCAGAGGGGATCGGGCGCCCCTTGGTGCGCTTCATCACCGCGTCGATATCGCTGTCGTACCACATGTTCAGCGCGCCGGAGGCGCCGCCGCCCACGGCGATGAACAGGATCGCACAGAAGGCGACGATCGGGTGCACGGGCACCGGGGCCGCCACCAGCCCGACAAGGGCGGTGAAGACGACGAGGGACATGACGCGCGGTTTCAGCAGCGCGACGTAATCGCCGAACTGTGCGTCTCCCTCGTTGACTTGCGTATTGATGCTGGCGTCGGTCATTCGTCTCTTTCTTTCGCAGGGCCCCCGCGGGGGTCAGGTGTCTTGGTCGCGGGCTCGCGCGGGCGCGATCCCATCCTCCCTGATCCTCCCGTCGGGGCGGGGCTCTCCCGGCCCCGGTCCCTTGCTGTCTCGCGGCGCCTTCTGCAGCGCCCTGCGGCCCGCGTCCAGCCCCTTCGCCGTTTCCGCCCTCCGGCAGACCGGCTTCAGCCCGTGATCCGGCCCATGATCTGGCCCATGATCCGGCCCGTCAGCCCGGGCCCTTTTCGGACCCTGCCGAGGGCGCGTCCCTAGCCCGTTCAGGCCTGTCTCGGGCCCGCCTCAGGCGCCGCCGGGGACATATCCCCGGCCCGCTCCCCGGCGCGCGGCCTCAGACCGCCGAAAGCTCACCCAGCGGAACGAATCCGCCGGCCTCTTCGCTGGCGGCGATCCAGGCGTCGTAGGTTTCCTGGCTGACGACCTTCACCGTGATGGGCATGTAGGCGTGATCCTTGCCGCACAATTCCGAACACTGGCCGAAGTAGATACCTTCTTTTTCAGGCTTGAACCAGAGCTGCGCGAAACGGCCCGGCACGGCGTCCTGCTTCACCCCGAAGGCGGGCACGGTCCAGCTGTGGATCACGTCGGCGCCGGTCACGGTCATGACCACGGTCTTGCCCACCGGCACGATGACGGCGGTATCGGTGGCCAGCAGGTATTCGTCGTCGTTGTAGCCATAGGAGGCCAGCTCCTCCCGCGGCAGAAGGAAGCCCTCGTACTCCAGCCCCTCGGCATCGGCGTATTCGTAGCCCCAGTACCACTGGTAGCCGGTCACCTTGATGTGAATGTCGCCCTCGGGGATGACCTGCTGCTTGAACAGCGTCGGCAGGCTGAAGGCGCCGATGAACATCAGGATCAGGATCGGCACGATGGTCCAGACGATTTCCAGCGGCGAGTTGTGGGTGAAGGTCGCCGGGGTCGGGTTGGACTTGCGGTTGAACCGGAAGATCACGGTCAGCAGCAGCGCCACCACCAGGATCACGATGGGCACGATGATCCACATCAGCATGCCTTCCAGCCACTGCAGATCCCGCGCCAGCTCCGTCGCCGCGAACTGGAAGCCGGTGCCCCCCGCCTGCGGCTTGCCGATCGTCTCAAGCTCCTGCGCGGTGGCAGGCAGGGCCGCACCCAGGATGGCGGCGACGGTCGCAAGACCGGCTGTCCCAGGACCCGTCATCGGGCCCGGCAGAATTCTCATCAGTCGCATCGGTTCCTCCACGAGTGCGGCTAATCGCACGTGATCGTCGGCCTCCTCCCCACCCGGCCTCCCAACCGGGCAGGAACGCCCGATGTCCACGGCGCTCCCATTGTTTGTCTCAACCAGAAATCATATTCTTGCCTTCACGACAATAATCGCAGCTGCGGCAAAGGGACACTTTTTTGATCCAGATCAAGAAAACATGTCGCAGGTGCAACGCCCCGGCGCCCTGCCGCCCCCGGCGCAGCCCGTCCCGCCCCATTCGCTGAAAGGCCCGCTCATGACCGCAACCGCCCCGGAAAGCCCCTTCCGCCCGTTCGAGACCCTGCTGGACGAAGACCGCGCCCTCGCCCTCCTGCGCGAAGCCGTGGCCGGCGCCGATGACGGGGAGCTCTACCTGGAGCGTCGCCGGTCCGAGATGCTGCAGTTCGACGATGGCCGCATCCGCAACGCCGCCTATGACGCCTCCGAAGGCTTCGGCCTGCGCGCCGTGCGCGGAGAGGTGGCGGGCTATGCCCATGCGACCGAGATTTCCGAACATGCGCTCAAACGGGCCGTGTCCACCGCGCGGCTGGCCGTGGGCGATGGCGGGGGCACCATGGCGCCCCCGCCGCGGGCCACCAACCGCCACCTCTACGCCGACCTCGACCCGATCGCGGGCCATTCCTTCCCGGTGAAGGTCGACACCCTGCGGGAGATCGACGCCTTCGCCCGCGACCTCGACCCCCGCGTCGTCCAGGTCTCCGCCACCATCGCCGCCTCCTGCCAGGAGGTCTTCATCCTGCGTCCCGAAGGGCACATGGTCTCCGACATCCGGCCGATGACCCGCGTCAACGTCTCCGTCATCGTGGAGGACAAGGGCCAGCGCCAGACAGGCACCGCCGGCGGCGGTGGCCGCATCGCCCTGGACGGGCTGATCGCGAAGGAAGACTGGCAGGCCAAGGTCCGCGAGGCGCTGCGCATCGCGCTGGTGAACCTCGAAGCCATCCCCGCCCCCGCCGGCCAGATGGACGTTGTCCTAGGCTCCGGCTGGTGCGGCGTCATGCTGCACGAGGCCGTGGGCCATGGCCTCGAAGGCGATTTCAACCGCAAGGGCGCCTCGGCCTTCTCCGGCCGGATCGGCGAACAGGTCGCGGCGCGCGGGGTGACCGTGCTGGATGACGGCACCATCCCCGACCGGCGCGGCTCCCTCACCGTGGATGACGAGGGCACGCCCTCGGGCAAGAACGTCCTGATCGAGGACGGCATCCTTGTGGGCTACATGCAGGACCGCCAGAACGCCCGCCTGATGGGGGTCGAACCCACCGGCAACGGGCGGCGCGAAAGCTATGCCCACGCGCCGATGCCGCGCATGACCAACACCTACATGCTGGGCGGTGAGGCCACCCCCGAAGAGGTCGTGGGCGAGATGAAGGACGGCATCCACGCCGTCGGCTTCTCCGGCGGCCAGGTCGACATCACCAACGGCCAGTTCGTCTTCAACTGCACCGAGGCCTACCTGGTGAAGAACGGCCAGCGCGTCGCGCCGGTGAAGGGCGCCACGCTGATCGGCTCCGGCCCGGCGGCGATGAAGCAGATCAAGGCGCTCGGCAATGACCTGGCGCTGGATCCGGGCATGGGCAACTGCGGCAAGGCGGGCCAGTGGGTGCCCGTGGGCGTGGGCCAGCCGACCGTGCTGATCGGCGGGCTGACCGTGGGCGGCTCGGCGACCTGATCCGGGGTACCTGTTTCAGGTCACCTGTTTCTGGCCATCCCCTCAAACAACAAAGGCGCGCGCCCCCGGCACGCGCCTTTTTCGTTGCACCGACTTCCTTGGGCCGGCCCCATTCCCTAGGCTGGCCCCATTATTCCAGCCGTTTCAGAAATCGGCGGCGATGCGCATCTCCCGGCGCGGCTTCACCAGGTCGATCGACTGCTGGTAGAGCGGATGCGCCTTGTAGGCGGCCAGGGCCTCGGCGCTCTCGAACTCTCCGTAGACGACGAAATCCACCTCCCCCGACCAGCTGTCGACGCGGCGGTTCTCCACCACCTCCAGCAGGCTGGCGTGGGGGTTCCGCTTCAGGATCGAAAGCCCCTCCAGCACCGCCTGCCGCTCCTCGGGCGACTTCGCGCTGAAGAAGACGACGTGTCGGATGAAACTGCGCTCTGCCATGGGGCCTCCGCGATGCTGCCTGATCCCCGTTCCGGGGCCGTCGCCCCGTCCTGCCCTCCGCCAGCGGGGACTGCAACCCTTGCGCCCTCACTCAGACGCCGGGCCTCATCCGCCCGCCTCAGACGCTCGACTTCAGCGCATAGCGGTCCGCCTCGGCAAAGACGTCGATCACCCGGGTGCCCGCCTTGATCTGCGCGCCGTGCATCACGCCCTCGCCGATGTCGTAGGTGTCGCCCGGGCCGCAGACCCGCGTTTCCCCGCCGATGGTAAAGGTGATCTGCCCGGCCACCACAGTGCCCCACTGCGGGCCATGGGCATGGGGCGGAAGCTCCATGTCCTTCAGGAAGGTGAAGAACACCACCAGCCCCTCGGGCGACTGCACCGCCCGGGTCTGCACCACGTCTTCGGCGAAAGGCACGTCCAGCGCCGGAAGCCCCATGATGAACTCCGGAAAGGTCTCCCCGGCAAATGCGCTCCCGTGATCGGTCATCCCCTGCTCCCGCTCTATCCTGCCGTCGGTCCGGCGGGGCCAACCTGCACCCTGCCCGCCCGAATGGAAAGCGCCCTGCTGCGGGCCGGTCCCTGCCGCCGTAGGGGGCCGCGGCGAATCTCCCGTTCCTGCAACGGCCGATCCGTTAACTCTGCCGCACCGTCGCAATACCGATGAAATACCGACGTGATACCGACGTACCGAACGCTGAATTCGCAGGCAGCGTTAACCAGACCACCGTTCCACCCTTCACGCTTAATTAACCAGCCGTCCGCTAAACACGATTCTGCAAGCAGGCGGAGTCACGATGGTCGTGGACAAGAAGTCTTCCACTCACCCCCCACTCCCACCCACCACGGAAGATGAGCGTCTGTCGTGGCTTCGTCTCTTGCGCTCTCGCCGCGTCGGCCCCGGCACCTTCTGGCGCCTCATGGATGAACACGGCAGCGCCGCCGCGGCCCTTGCCGCCCTGCCGGAACTGGCCCGGTCTTCCGGCGTCCGATCCTACGAAGCCTTCCCGAAACACCTTGCAGAACAGGAACTTGCACGCGGCGACGCTGCGGGCGCACGGCTGGTGACGGCCCGCGACCCCGACTATCCCGCGGCCCTGAAGGATCTGCCCGATCCGCCGCCGCTGCTCTGGCTGCTGGGCCGGGCCGACCTGCTTTCGCGCCCCTGCATCGCGCTCGTCGGCTCGCGGGAGGCCTCCTCCCTCGGCCTGCGCATGGCGCGCACCCTGGCTTCGGATCTGGGGCGCACGGGGCGTGTCGTGGTCTCCGGCCTGGCGCGCGGAATTGACGCGGCCGCCCATCAGTCGGCCCTGCCCCATGGCACGATTGCCGTCATGCCGGGCGGTGCGGATGTTGCTTACCCCAATGAAAACAGAGGCTTGCATGATCAGATCCGCGCCGAAGGCCTGCTCCTGTCGGAACAGCCGCCGGGGCTTGCACCCCTCGCCCGGCACTTTCCGCTGCGCAACAGGCTCGTCTCCGGCCTCTCCCGCGCCGTCGTCATCGTAGAGGCAGAAGCCAAGTCCGGCACGCTGATCACCGCCCGCCACGCGCTCGACCAGGGGCGCGACGTCCTGGCGGTGCCCGGCCATCCTCTCGACCCGCGCTCGGCGGGGTGCAACATGTTGCTGCGCGATGGTGCGCCGCTGGTCCGCAACGCCCGCGACATCCTCGAAGCCCTTGGGGAACCCACTGAAATCCCGCCGAAAATCACCGAACTGGCGGAGCCTCCGGCGCCCGCGCCCACGCCGCCGCCCAATCCCCTGCGCACCGCCGCGCGGTTGCACCGGCGGATCCTGGACCGGCTCGGCGGCAACCCCGTCGCCGAAGAGGATCTGCTGCGCGATCTCAAGGCGCCCTCGCGGCAGGTCAGCCCGGCGTTGACCGACCTCGAACTCGACGGCCGGATCGAACGCCGCCCGGGCGGCATGATCCGCCGCGCGCGCTGATCACCGATGCCGCAATGCAGCACAGACGGGCCCCGCGCCCGGCTGGAGTTTGGCCAAGGTCTGGAACGCCTCCATTGACATTGCCCCCATGCAGCCCACATGTTCCGCCGCCAAGGCGCGATTTCCGAGTCGAGCCGCCCAGCGAAAGGAACCCACATGCCCGTCGTCGTTGTCGAGTCCCCGGCCAAGGCCAAGACAATCAACAAGTATTTGGGTTCCGACTACACCGTTCTCGCCTCCTACGGGCACGTTCGCGACCTGCCGCCGAAGGATGGTTCGGTCGATCCCGAGCATGAATTCGACATGAAGTGGGAGGTGGCCAGCGACAGCAAGAAGCATGTGAAGGCCATCGCGGACGCCCTGAAGGACGACAACGCCCTGATCCTCGCGACCGACCCCGATCGCGAAGGCGAAGCGATTTCCTGGCACCTGGAAGAGGCCCTGCGCAACCGCAAGGCCCTGAAGAAGGACACGCCCGTCAGCCGCGTGGTCTTCAACGCCATCACCAAGTCCGCGGTGACCGAGGCGATGAAGAACCCCCGCCAGGTGGATGAAGACCTGGTGCATGCCTACCTCGCCCGCCGCGCGCTGGACTACCTGGTGGGCTTCAACCTTTCCCCCGTCCTGTGGCGCAAGCTGCCCGGCGCCAAGTCCGCCGGCCGCGTGCAATCGGTCTGCCTGCGCCTCATCGTCGAGCGGGAGATGGAGATCGAGGCCTTCAAGGCCCGTGAATACTGGTCGGTGAAGGCGATCCTGCAGACCCCGCGCGGCCAGGAATACGAGGCCCGGCTGACGGTTCTGGCCGGTGACAAGCTCGACAAGTTCTCGATCGAGAACCAGACGCAGGCCGAAATGGCCGTGCAGGCCATCACCTCCCGCGCGCTGACGGTCCAGTCGGTGGAGGCCAAGCCTGCCTCCCGCAACCCGTCCCCGCCCTTCATGACCTCGACCCTGCAACAGGAAGCCAGCCGGAAGTTCGGCATGGGCGCCCGGCAGACCATGAACGCGGCGCAGCGCCTTTACGAGGCCGGCCACATCACCTACATGCGGACCGACGGCATCGACATGGCGCCCGAGGCCGTGACCGCCTGCCGCGACGCCATCGGCGACCGCTTCG
This sequence comes from Pseudooceanicola sp. NS-SX8, assembly GCF_057380755.1. Lineage (NCBI taxonomy): Bacteria > Pseudomonadati > Pseudomonadota > Alphaproteobacteria > Rhodobacterales > Paracoccaceae > Pseudooceanicola > Pseudooceanicola sp. NS-SX8. Next base: position 3,855,274 of record NZ_CM170819.1, read on the forward strand.
GCAAGGAATACGTCCCTGCGTCCCCAAGGGTTTACAAGAACAAGGCGAAGAACGCCCAGGAAGCCCACGAATGTATCCGCCCCACCGACATGACCGCGGATGCCGAAAGCCTGCGCCTGTCGGAACCCGATCAACGCAAGCTCTACGATCTGATCTGGAAGCGGACGCTGGCCTGCCAGATGGAAGGCGCCCGGATGGAACGGACCACCGTGGACGTGGGCTCCGAAGACCGCCAGGTCGTGCTGCGCGCCACCGGCCAGGTGGTGCTTTTCGATGGTTTCATGCGGGTCTACGAAGAGGGCCGCGACGATGTCGTGGATGACGACGACAAGCGTCTGCCGCAGATCCACCAGGGCGAAACGGCCGAGAAGAAGGGCATCACGCCCGAACAGCACTTCACCCAGCCGCCGCCCCGCTACACCGAAGCCACGCTGGTCAAGCGCATGGAAGAACTGGGCATCGGCCGCCCGTCCACCTATGCCTCCATCGTGACGACGATCCAGGATCGCGGCTACGTGGTGAAGGACAAGAACCGCCTGATTCCCGAAGACAAGGGGCGTCTGGTGATCGCCTTCCTGTCCAACTACTTCAAGAAATACGTCGAATACGATTTCACCGCCGACCTCGAGGAAGAGCTCGATGACGTCTCGGCGGGGGATCGCGATTACAAGGACGTGCTGGCGCGTTTCTGGCGCGACTTCTCGGCGGCCATCTCCGAAACCTCCGAGCTGCGCATCACCGACGTGCTCGACAAGATCAACGAGGTGCTGGAACCGCATCTCTTCCCCCCGACCGAGGACGGCTCGGACCCGCGGCTTTGCCCCAACTGCGGCAAGGGTCGCCTGTCGATGCGCACCGCGCGCTCCGGCGGCGCCTTCATCGGCTGCTCCGAATATCCCGAATGCCGCTATACCCGCCCCTTCGGCCCGCCCAACCCCGAGGCAGAGGCCAGCGCGATCCCGCCCGAAGGCAAGCTGCTGGGCGAAGACGACGGCGACAAGATCTACGTCATGAAGGGCCGCTTCGGCCCCTACTGCCAGCGAGGCGAGGTGACGGAAGACAACAAGAAGCCGCCGCGCCAGTCGGTGCCGAAGGAATGGGCGCCCGAGGATCTGACCCTGGAAGAGGCGGTGAAGCTGCTGTCCCTGCCGCGCCTCATCGGCCCGCATCCCGAGGACGGGGTGAACGTCTGGGCCAATATCGGGCGCTACGGGCCCTACCTGAAGCACGCCGAAAGCACCTCTGACCGGGGCGGCACCAACGCCAACCTGGAAAGCCTGGACGAGGTCTGGACCGTGGGCATGAACCGCGCGGTGCAGCTGCTGGCCGAGAAGGTCGCGGCCCGCAAGGGGCGCAACACCGCCAAGGTGCTGAAGGAGCTGGGCGAACATCCCGAGGTCGGCGGCCCCGTGCAGCTGATGGAAGGGCGCTATGGCCCCTACGTGAAGTGGGAAAAGATCAACGCGACCCTGGCCGATGCGGATGATCCCGACAGCCTGACGATGGAACGCGCGGTGGAACTGATCGCCGAACGCGCCGCCAAGTCGGGCAAGAAGATCGCCAAGAAGAAGGCTTCCGCCAAGAAGGCAGCGGCGAAAAAGGCACCGGCCAAGAAAACCGCGGCGAAGACGACCACCGCGAAAAAGCCCGCCGCAAAGCAGACCGCCGCAAAGAAGACCACGGCCAAGGCCTCCTCTGACGAAGAGACCTCTGACTGATCGCGCCGGGCGCGCGGCACACCGCTCAGATGGCGGCCGATCACCTGCGGTAAACCGCAAGTGATTGGCCCCATGGCCCCGGGCACTGCAGGTTGCAGTCAATCTGCACAGCAAGGAGCCAATCATGACACCTCGACTGACCCGGCGCCGCCTTCTGACGACTGGCGCGGCGGCGACGCTGATCCCCGCCACCGCCCATGCGCAGGAGGTTTCGGCCCCGACGGCGAACGGCTATGTCCCCGCCGAACCTCTGCCCGCGACGCGCCGCAATGCCTCCAGCTTCGTCAGCCAGCGCTGGCAGGACCACTTCGATGAGCTGACGGATGTCGCCATCGTCTGCGATATCTCCTCGCGCGCGCTGCACTACTGGAAGGCCGACGGCACCTACCGGATCTTCCCCACCTCCGTTCCCCGTACGGAGGAACTGACCCGGCGCGGCTACACCCGCATCGTGCGCAAGAAGGAAGGCCCGGACTGGACCCCGACCGCCAGCCAGAAGGAACGTTTCGGCTGGGAATACATCCCCCCCGGCCCCGACAATCCCATGGGCGCCTACGCCATGTACCTCAGCTGGCCCGCCTATGCGATCCACGGCAACTACGACACCCGCAAGGTCGGGCGGCAAAGCTCTGACGGCTGCATCGGCCTCTACAACTCCGCGATCGAGGAGCTTTTCGGCATGACCCCGGTGAACACCCCCGTGCGCGTGATCTGATCACCCGGTCTGGTCCGGTCATGGCGGCCCTCAGGCGCTGCCTCTGGTCCCTGTCCCCGTATCCGCCTCTGGTTCCTGTTTCCAGTTCCCGGCCGGCCGCGCGCTCCTTGCCGCGCAACTGGCCAGGCAAAGAGGCAAATACGGGGCCAGTTACGGGGGTAGGCCAGGGGTAGTGAAAACCCGTATAGCCCCCCTTCCGTTTGACAGGGCCCTTCCCCGGCGGCATGACAGAGGCATCTGGTCTGAGGAGGATTTCGATGAAGAAAGTGTATGGCTCGGCCGCGGAGGCGCTGGATGGGCTGCTCTTCGATGGCATGTTGATTGCCGCGGGCGGCTTCGGCCTTTGCGGTATTCCGGAGATGCTGCTGGAAGCGATCAAGCAGGCCGGCACGAAGGATCTGACCTTCGCCTCCAACAACGCGGGCGTGGACGACTTCGGCATCGGGATCCTGCTGCAGACCAAGCAGGTGAAGAAGATGATCTCCTCCTACGTGGGGGAGAATGCGGAATTCATGCGCCAGTACCTGAGCGGAGAGCTGGAGCTGGAATTCAACCCGCAGGGCACCCTGGCCGAGCGTATGCGCGCCGGCGGCTGCGGCATCCCCGGTTTCTATACCAAGACCGGCGTCGGCACCCAGATCGCCGAGGGCAAGGAACACAAGGACTTCAAGGGCGAAACCTACATCATGGAAGAAGGCATCTTCGCCGATCTTTCCATCGTGAAGGCCTGGAAGGCGGACACCACCGGCAACGCGATCTTCCGCAAGACCGCGCGCAACTTCAACCCGCCCGCCGCCATGTGCGGCAAGACCTGCGTGATGGAGGTCGAGGAGATCGTCGAACCCGGCGAACTGGACCCCGACGCCATCCACCTGCCCGGCATCTACGTGCACCGCATCATCAAGGGCGACCACGAGAAGCGGATCGAGAAAGTCACCACGCGCAGCCGGGAGGAGGCATGATGCCCTGGGATCGTAATCAGATGGCGGCCCGCGCCGCGCAGGAGCTTGAAGACGGCATGTACGTGAACCTCGGCATCGGGATCCCGACGCTGGTGGCGAACTACGTGGGCGACAAGGACATCACCCTGCAGTCGGAAAACGGCATGCTGGGCATGGGCCCCTTCCCCTACGAGGGTGAAGAGGATCCCGACCTGATCAACGCCGGCAAGCAGACGATCACCGAACTGCCCCGCACGTCGTATTTCGACAGCGCCACCTCCTTCGGCATGATCCGGGGCGGCAAGATCGCCGCGGCGATCCTGGGCGCCATGGAAGTGGACGAAAAGGGCGACCTGGCGAACTGGATGATCCCGGGCAAGCTGGTCAAGGGCATGGGCGGCGCCATGGACCTTGTGGCGGGCGTCGGCCGCGTCATCGTGGTCATGGACCATGCCAACAAGCACGGGCAGTCCAAGGTGCTGAAGGAATGCACCCTGCCGCTGACCGGCGCGGGCGTGGTCGACCTGATCATCACCAACCTTGGCGTGCTGGAAGTGGTCGAAGGCGGTCTGAAGATCGTCGAACTGGCCGATGGCGTGACCGAGGAAGAGCTGCGCGCGGCGACCGAGGCGACCATCGTCTGACACCGCCCCCAACAGGTGAAGAAAGGCCCGGGCGCGCGCTCCGGGCCTTTTGCATGTGTCCTGCGGCGCCTCCGGCCCGGGGTCCCCTGGCCTCAGTCCGGCAGGCGGAAGACACATCCGTCGGAAATCAGCTCCGGCGGGGTGATGCACAGGCCCCGCGCCACGGCGAAGGCCGCCAGGACCTTGGGCACGTAGTCCCGCGTCTCGGCAAAACCGGGCACCCCGTCGTGCAGCTCCAGCTGGGTTTCCCCGGCGTTGTACCCCGCAAGCACCAGGATCGGATCCCCGGCATAGGCCGCCATCAGGTCATCGAGAAAGGCAATGCCGCCCCGGATGCTCTGATCCGCATCGAAGGGATCGGAGACGCCGTAGCGGGCCGCCGTCGCGGGCATCAGCTGCATCAGGCCCTGGGCGCCTGCCTTGCTCTGCGCCGCTGTCTGCCCGGCCGATTCCACCGCGATGACCGCAAGGGCCAGGGCGGGCGAGACCTGGGTGCCCGCGCTGTACATCAGCAGCGGCACCATATCCTCCCGCGCGATCGCCATCAGGTCGGCCAGGCGGGGGGCCGGAACCTCCTGCCCCTCGGGCGCCTGGGACAGCGCCCGCAGTGCCGGCTCCAGCCGCCCCGGCCCCGTGTCCGCCTTCAGCGGAGAGATCGCCTCCCAGAACCACGCGTAGCGCCCCGGAGAGGTCCCCTGCGCTCCAACCTGACCTGCCACCTGATCCGACGGCGTCACGGGGGCTGCCGTGCCGCCGCCCGTCGCCTGTTGGTCCTGCGGGGTGATCTGCACCGTGATGCGCTTCCGGGTGTCCGCGGTTGGCGGGCGGACCGTCTTGAAGGTGAAATCCGGGAAGGGCTGCGGATCCGCCGCGAGGGCCGGGGCGCCCGCAAGCGACAGCAGCGTCAGCGCAAGGGCCCCCGCAGGCACAGGCTGGCCCCGCCACCTGCGGAATCGACCGCACCCCTGCGGCCGGGCAATCGTTATACCCGATACTTTTTCGCCGGGAATTGGCAGATTCACCCCCCCAAAGGCCGCATCCGGGGGCCCGAATTGGGCCGCCCGAGCAGGCAAAAACCCCCTCACCAAGCGGAAAACGCGGGCCGCGAACTTTTTATATCCCTTTATTTCCAACAGGATAAACCATGCCCCCGGGCAATCATGAACAAACTCTTTTTTCGCTACAAAGGTGCCCAAATCCTGCCCGAATCCAAGAGCTATAAATAACCCGTGCCGCAGAGATGGTGACCCAAGAGAGAGAGCAACGGGCCACGCCAAACATCGAAGCGGATCACGTGAAACCTAGTGATCCTTTGGAGGGACAAACAATGATCAACTTCTTCAAGAACTTCCGCAAGAACGAATCCGGCGCCGTGACCGTTGACTGGGTCGTGCTGACCGCAGCCGTCGTCGCCCTGGGTGGCGCAGCTTACACCGCCATCAACAACGGCACCACCGGCATGGCGTCCAACATCGCCTCCGAGATGACCGGCCAGACCCCCGACGCCAGCCTGCAATAATCCAGCCTGACGTTCCGACGGAATTGGCATGGGGCCGCGTCCAACCGGGGCGCGGCCCTTTTGCCATGCCAGCCGATCCCCATCGGCCGGGCCATGGAACCCCAGGGTAGGACAAGGCCCCCAGTGCAATCCCGCTACAAGTTCAACAGAAGGCGAGACAGCATGCCCGGGAAATCCCCACATCCTGCGATACGTCGTTTCCTGAAGGGAGAGGGCGGCGCGGTCACGGTGGACTGGGTTGTGCTCTGCGCGATGGTCATCGCGCTTTGCATCCTCAGCGCTATGGCGATGAAGAATGCCAGCACGGCAATCACCGACCAGACGACCTCCCAGATGACCGGAGCAGAAATCTCCCTTTAAACCATCCAGACTCCCCCGGAATTCCCTGATCTCGTCACAATCCCGGGTGAGACTGCAGTCGTCGTCAGAAGTACCCCGCCGCCTGCCGTCAGGCGTGCCGGGCAACACCAAGAGGTAACCCCCATGCGGCTCGTTTTCGGATTGGTCCTGCTCGTCGGCCTCGCCCTTGCGGGCACGGCTGTCTACCTGTTCAACGAAAACCAGGCAGAGTGGAACGCGGCCCTGCAGGCCGAGCGGGCAAAGAACGTCCCTTCGGTGCAGACGACGCCGGTCCTGGTTGCCACGCGCACCCTGACCTACGGCGAACGGCTCAACACCGATGACGTGAAGGCGGTGAACTGGCCCAAGGGCGCCCTGCCCGAAGGAGTCTTTACCGACACCGACACGCTCTTCCCCGACGACAATGCCGCCCCCCGCTACGTCCGCCGCGCCATGGAAAAGGGCGAGGCGATCATGGAAGTCAAGGTGACCAAGCCGGGCGTCGAGGCCGGCATCGCTTCCCGTCTTGATCGTGGCATGCGGGCCTTCGCAATCTCCGTCGATGTCGCCACCGGCGTTTCGGGCTTCCTGCGCCCGGGCGACCGCGTCGATGTCTACTGGACCGGCCGCGTCGACGGCATGATGGGCGATTTCACCAAGCTGATCGAAAGCGGCGTCGAACTGATCGCCATCGACCAGAGCGCCAATTCCGACACCACGGAAACCACCATCGCCCGCACCGTCACCGTTGCCGTCAACCCGCAGCAGGTGGCCGCCCTGGCCCAGGCCCAGTCGACCGGGGAACTGTCGCTCTCCCTCGTCGGGCACTACGACGATACCGTGGCCGAGGCGATCGAGGTCGATCAGCGCAGCCTTCTGGGCATCCCCGTCGCAGATACCCCTGCCCCCGTCGCCCGGGCGGAACCCGAACCCGAAGATCGCGTCTGCACCATCCGCAACCGCCGCGGCTCGGAAGTGGTCGAAATCCCGATTCCCTGCACGAACTGAGGCCACGCAACATCACGAATTCGCGCGAGTTGCGCAGGGGGCGGCCTTCGGGCCGCCCCTTTTCGCACCCACGCCGGCCCCAACCCTGCCCCTGCCCCGGCCCCTTGCCTGCCGCGCGGCTGCGACCGGGGGCAATCCAAATCACCTGCTGCCCGCCTGTTGCGGTTTATCCACATCCACTTTGGTACGGAAATCATTGATTCTTGCATGAAAAGCGGAATTGAAGCAGGATGATCGGCAATACCGGGCGTCAGACCCGGACGGCCCGTGATCCGAGAGGCAGGTCACATGACAATCGTTCGCTTACTCAAGGTCGCCCTGCTGGGCGCCACGGCACTGGCTTTCCAGCTGCCGGATCCCGCCATGGCAGACCAGCTGCGCGTGGTGAACCAGAGCGCCGATTCGGATCTCAACGTAGCGATGAACCGGGCCGTTGTGGTCGAAAGCGACGTGCCCTTCGCGGAGCTCTCCATCGCCAACCCCGCGATTGCCGATATCTCCTCCCTCTCCGACAGGTCGATCTACGTGCTGGGCAAGAGCCCGGGCATCACCACGCTGACCCTGCTCGACGCAGCGGGCCAGCTGATCACCAATGTCGACGTCGTCGTCACCGCCGACGTGACCGAATTCAAGGCCCGGCTGCAGCAGATCCTGCCCGGAGAGAAGATCGAAGTGCGCACCGCCAATGACGGCATCGTGCTCTCCGGCGTGGTCTCCTCCGCCGCGAAGATGCAGCGCGCACTGGACCTGGCCGAACGCTACGCCCCCGATCGCGTGTCCAACCTGATGTCCGTGGGCGGCACCCAGCAGGTCATGTTGAAGGTCCGTTTCGCGGAAATGCAGCGCTCGGTCTCCAAGTCCCTGTCCTCCTCCCTCGGTGTCAGCGGCAGCGCCTTCGGCGGCAGCCTGGGGCTTTCGGGCGGGACGGGCAGCGGCAGCAACAGCTCCGGCCAGACCAACCTGCTCGGCGGCACGCTGCCCTCCTCCAACGACAACCAGGGCGCCATGCTCTTCGGCTTCGACGTCGGCTCGGTCGAGGTCGGCATGCTGATCGAGGCGCTGGAATCCAAGGGCGTCGTGCGCACCCTGGCGGAACCCAACCTGACGGCGCTGTCCGGCCAGGAAGCCAAGTTCCTCGCCGGCGGCGAATACCCCGTGCCCGTCTCCTCCTCCGACTCCGGCATCACGGTCGAATACAAACCCTTCGGGGTCGAGCTCGACTTCGTGCCCCGCGTGGTCGACCAGGGCGTGATCAACCTGGAGCTTTCCGCCGCCGTCTCCGCCATCGACAGTTCGAACGGATACGAGGTCGACGGCTTCAGCATCGATGCCTTCACCCGCCGCGAGGCCTCCACCACCGTGGAACTGCGTGACGGCGAAAGCTTTGCCATCGCCGGCCTCCTGCAGGACGACTTTACCGACAGCAGCAGCCAGCTGCCCTGGCTGGGCGACATCCCCGTGCTGGGCGCGCTCTTCCGCAGCGCCGACTACCAGCGCAACCAGTCCGAACTGGTGATCATCGTGACCGCGCATCTCGTCTCCCCCACCCGGGGAGAGGCGCTGGCCCTGCCCACCGACCGGGTCAAACCCCCGTCGGAAAAGGATCTTTTCCTGTTCGGCAAAGTCGCCAGCGAAAAGGGATCCAGCCTGTCCGGCGCCGCCGGCGAAGTGGCCCGACAGGACTTCAGCGGGTCCTACGGCTACGTGATGGAGTGATGGCCCGATGACCTTCACGCCCAGGCCCCTCCCCCCCCGTCTTTCCCGCGTCCTGTCCGTATCGAGTACCCAGATGTCCCGGCCCTTCCGCCCCCTGCCCGTCCTGCTGGCCACCGCGCTTCTCGCCGGTTGCACCAGCGACGGCTATTCCACCTTCACGAAGGAGGCCGGCGCCATCGTCGACCGGTCCGACTTCGGCAATGCCACGATGACCAACACCATGGTCCAGACCGGCGAACGCGACTACGTCGTCGACCTCAACGGCCGCTTCGCGCAGCAGGTGCCCACGACGGTGAACTTCGCCTTCAACTCCGCCCGGCTGGAACCGGCCGCCATGCAGGTCCTGTCGAAGCAGGCCGCCTGGATCCGCCAGTTCCCCGAAGTGCGCTTCCGCGTCTATGGCCACACCGACCTCGTCGGCTCCGACGCCTACAACAAGAGCCTCGGCCTGCGGCGCGCCCAGGCCGTCGTCAGCTACCTCGTGTCCCAGGGCATCAGCCGCTCCCGGCTGGAGGCCGTCGCCTCCTTCGGGGAAACCCAGCCGCTGATCTACACCCAGGGACCGGAACGCCAGAACCGCCGCACGGTGACAGAGGTGTCGGGCTTCGTCAGCCGCCACCCCAACGTGCTGGATGGCAAATACGCGCAGATCGTCTATCGCGACTACGTGGAAAGCGCGGCGGTCGGCTCGACCCTGACCGGCGGGGCCATTTCCGGCATCGACTCGGGCGGCTCGGAATAATGCGGCGGACCGCCGGACCCGGGCCGCATCAGCGGCAAGGGACCGGTGGAGCCTGCGGCGGAACCGGCGCGATCCCCGGCGCCCCTGAATGGGGGCCTGCCCGCCAGCGGATCGGACCCATGTTCGGCCCCATGTTCGGACCCTTGTGCGGCGCGAATGCGCCCGGAACGTGCCGCTGCCCGGTCAGCCCCCCGGAACCCCCTGATTTCCGCCGGTTTTCCCAACCCGGCGCGCCGGAGAACCCGGCGCTAAATCCGCAACAATTCGGTTTTTTGGCCGTATTGTCGCCCAACTTGACCCGCAGTTTCGACCATGGATCGCTGCGGAAGATATGAGTCGTCCCGGGGCCGCCAGTCCCATAAGCGCCCGCTCCAAGGCGGGTATGGTTACCGGGCCGCAGCGAAGTGAGAGGTAGTGAAACAATGAGCGCATCTGCGACTCTACAGGCTGATCCCAGCCCGATCGTTGCATGCACCATCCGGCGGGAGCCGGACGGGTTCGAGCTGCTGATCGAGGACATGGAAGCCGTCATGGGTGACAAGTGGGGCGATCTGGGCTTCGCCGAAGCCCTGATGTTCTTCAGTCAGCCCGAGGCAGAGACGCTCGAGTTCATTGCCATGGCCATCGACGCGGAGGACGAGGAAAACCTCGCCCTGCTGGGAGAGGTCATCACCCAGGCCCGCGCCCGGGGCATCAAGGTGATCCTGATCGCCGAAGATGTCAGCCCCGCGGCCCTGCACCAACTGCTGCGCAAGGGCGCGGACGAGTTTGTCCCCTATCCCCTGCCCGAGAACGAGCTGGCCGCCGCGATCAGCCGCGTCCAGCAACCCGAGCCGGAACCCGAACCCGAACACGACGGCCACATCGTGGCCCGCACGGGCGGCGGCAAGGGCGACCGCAACGGCGCCGTTCTGGTCTGCCAGGGCCTGGCCGGCGGCACGGGGGCCACGACGCTCGCCGTGAACCTGGCCTACGAACTTTCCGCCGGCTCCACCGCCAAACCCTCCCGCCGCGCCCGCAAGCGCGAGGGGGAGAAGCCCAAGCCCAAGGTCTGCGTGCTCGATCTCGATCTGCAGTACGGCTCCATCGGCACCTACCTGGACCTGCCGCGCCGCGAAGCCGTCTACGAACTGCTGTCGGATACGGAGGCGATGGATGCCGATGTCTTCAAGCAGGCCCTCCTGGGGTTCGAGGACCGGCTTTCCGTCCTCACCGCCCCGACGGAGATGCTGCCGCTCGACCTGCTGACGGCCGACGACATCAAGCGCATCATCGACATGGCCCGCTCGCACTTCGACTTCGTCGTCATCGACATGCCGAAGACGGTCGTTCAGTGGACGGAAACTGTTCTGAACGAAGCTCAGGTCTACTTCGCCCTGATCGAGATGGACATGCGCTCCGCCCAGAACACCCAACGTCTCAAGCGGGCCCTGCAGGCAGAGGACCTGCCCTTTGAAAAGCTGCGCTATGTGCTGAACCGCGCGCCCAAGGGCACGGACCTGTCCGGTCGCCAGCGGGTGAAGCGGCTGGCGGAAACGCTGGATATCGCGATCGAGGTGCAGTTCCCCGACGGTGGCCGCCAGGTCACGCAGGGGGCGGATCACGGGGTGCCGCTGGGATCGGCCGCGCCCAAGAACCCGCTCCGCAAGGAGATCCAGAAGATGGCCCAGTCCCTGCTGGAACTCGACTACGCCGCCGAGGCGGAAGAAGCGTAAGACCCAAGGATAAGTCATGTTTTCACGGTACAAGAAAGACGCTGCGACCCCTCCGGCCCGGAACGCTTCCGGGGCCGGATCCGCGCCCGCAGCGCCGCGGCCCAAGCCCGCCCCCGTACCGAAACCCGCAGCCGCCCCGGCGCCGGCCCCCGTTCCCTCCCGCGCGGATGCCCCCCGCGTCATGCGCAAGCCGCAGCCGAACGCCCCCGCGGCCGAACCCGTCGCGGCGGACCGCAGCCGCAAGCGCAAGGAACGGATGCTGGAAATCAAGCAGGAGCTGCACCGCGCCCTGCTCGACAACCTGAACCTCTCCGCGCTGGAAACCGCCGCCGAAAACGACCTCAAGATGGAGATCAACGCGATCTCCACCGAGGTGCTGCAGGAAAAGGGCATCGTCCTCAACCGCGACGAACGCGCTCTGCTCTCCCAGGAACTCTACGACGAGGTGAAGGGCCTCGGCCCGCTTGAGAGCCTGCTGAAGGACGACACGATCTCGGACATCCTGGTCAACGGCCCACACCAGATCTTCATCGAACGCTCCGGCAAGCTGGAGCTGTCGGATGTCACCTTCAAGGACGAAAAGCACCTCTTCCGCATCATCGACAAGATCGTCTCGGCCGTGGGCCGGCGTGTCGATGAATCGAACCCCTATGTCGACGCCCGTCTCAAGGACGGATCGCGTTTCAACGCCATGGTGCCGCCGATCGCGGTGGACGGCTCGCTCGTCTCCATCCGTAAGTTCAAGAAGGACAAGCTGGGCATCGACGACCTGGTGAAGTTCGGCGCCTTTTCCGAGGAAATGGCCGCCTATCTTCAGGCCGCCGTCGCCTGCCGCCTGAACGTCATCGTCTCCGGCGGTACGGGCTCCGGCAAAACCACGACGCTCAACGCGCTCTCGTCCTTCATCGACAACTCCGAACGGATCCTGACGATCGAGGATACGGCCGAACTCCAGCTGCAGCAGACCCACGTCGGCCGCATGGAAAGCCGCCCGCCCAACGTCGAAGGCAAGGGCGCGGTGACGCCGCGCGACTGCCTGAAGAACGCCCTGCGGATGCGCCCCGACCGCATCATCGTCGGCGAAACCCGTGGCGAGGAAGTCATCGACATGCTGCAGGCCATGAACACCGGCCACGACGGCTCGATGACCACGATCCACGCCAACTCCGCCCGCGACGGCATCTCGCGTCTGGAAAACATGATCGCCATGGCCGGCATCGAAATGCCGCTGAAGGCCAGCCGCGCCCAGATCTCCAGCGCTGTCCACCTCATCGTGCAGGCCTCGCGCCTGCAGGACGGGTCCCGCCGCATGACCTCCATCACCGAGATCACGGGCATGGAAGGCGAGGTCATCTCCATGCAGGAGATCTTCCGCTACCAGCGCACCGGCCTGACGCCGGAAAACAAGATCATCGGCCACTTCACCGCGACCGGTGTCCGCAGCCACTTTTCGGAACGCTTCAAGATGTGGGGCTACGATCTGCCGCCCCAGATCTTCGAACCGGCAAGGGAGTAAGCCCGATGATGTCCATCGCAATGGATCCAATCGTCTACATTCTGATCTTCGTGGCCGTCTTCGGCCTGGTCGAGGGCCTCTACCTGACGGTCTTCGGCAAGTCGATCAGCCTCAACAAGAAGGTCAACCGCCGGCTGGAAATGCTCGAAAAGGGCTCCAACCGCGAAGAAGTGCTGGAAAAGCTCCGCAAGGAGATGGAACTGCACATGGCCTCGCGGGAAATCCCGCTCTACTCCCTGCTGGCCGAAAAGGCGCAGAAGGCCGCCATCGCCTTCACCCCGAACCAGCTGATCATGATCATGGTGGGCCTCTCGGTCGTGGCCTTCATCGGCCTGTCCATCGGCACCCAGACCGCCGTGCCCGTGCGCGCGGTGATCGCCATCGGCATGGGCATCGGCGCCGTCTACATGTGGGTGAACAAGAAGGCCGCCAAGCGGATCGGCATGATCGAGGAACAGCTTCCCGATGCCGTCGAACTGATGGTGCGCTCCCTGCGCGTCGGCCACCCCTTCTCCTCCGCCATCGGCATCGTCGCCAAGGAAGTGCAGGACCCGCTGGCGACCGAGTTCGGCATCGTCGCGGACGAAGCCTCCTACGGCCGCGACATGGGCGAGGCGCTGAAGGACATGGCAGACCGCATCGGCCTGCAGGATCTGCGCTTCCTCGCTGTCGCCGTCACCATCCAGCAGCAGTCGGGTGGTAACCTGGCAGAGGTCCTCGCGGGCCTGGCCCAGGTGATCCGCGCCCGTTTCAAGCTGTTCCGCCGGGTCAAGGCCATCACCGCAGAGGCCCAGTGGTCGGGCAAGTTCCTCTCGGGGTTCCCCGTCATCGCGCTGATCCTGACGCTCGTCGCCGATCCGCACTATTACGACGCGGTCCTCGACCACAAGTACTTCATCCCCTGCTGCATCATCGTGGCCGTCTTCCTGACGGCGAACCTCTTCATCATGCGGCGCATGGTGAACATCAAGGTCTGATCCAACCAGCCCCGCCCCTTCGGACCGGCCCCTTCAAGGAGCAAGAACATGCAAGCCATCATGCAGTTCCTCACCAACAGCTTCGGCCCCGCAGGGCCGCTCTATGCCGTCGGCGGCCTGGGGCTGGTGCTGATCCTGGCGACCCTGCCCTTCATCCTGAACAAGAAGGATGATCCGCTGGACAAGCTGAAGGCCTCCAACGACAGCAGCAGCGCCAAGGCCAGCGGCAACCGCGAAGCCCTGCGCGCCAAGCAGGCGAACGAGCGGCTGGAACGCTACTCCAACTTCCTCGAACCGCAGAACGAGGAAGAATATTCGGCCATCAAGCTGAAGCTGCTGCAGGCGGGCTACCGCTCCAAGGACTCGGTGCGCTACTTCTACTTCGCGCAATTCGCGCTTGGCCTGCTGGGGCTGGCGGCAGGCTCCATCTACTTCACGCTCTTCGTCGCCCAGACGGACCCGGACACCCAGAAGACGCTGATGTACATCCTCGGCCCCGGCGCGGCGGGCTACTACCTGCCCAAGTACTGGGTCAACAAGCGGCTGGAGGAACGCAAGCAGCAGATCGAGGAAGGCTTCCCCGACAGCCTGGACATGCTTCTGGTCTGCGTCGAGGCGGGCCAGTCCATCGACCAGGCGATCATCCGGGTGGCCAAGGAACTGCGCGCCTCCTACGAACACCTGGCCGATGAGTTTGAAATGGTCAGCTGGGAAATCAAGGCGGGCAAGGACAAGGCGGCGGTCTTTCAGGACATGGCCGAACGCTGCGGCGTCTCCGACATCTCCTCCTTCGTGACCGTGCTGATCCAGTCGGCCACCTTCGGTACCTCCATCGCAGAGGCGCTGCGCGTCTACGCCGCCGAAATGCGCGACAAGCGCGTCATGCGGGCAGAGGAAAAGGCGAACAAGCTGCCCACCAAGATGACGCTGGCCACCATGGGCCTGACGGTGCCGCCGCTCTTGATCATCCTCGTCGGCCCCTCCATCGTGAACATCGAGAAGCTCGGCCAGTAACTGCGCCCGGGCGCCCCCCGATCCGGAGCCTTCATGCCCTGCTGCCGCCCTTTCCGGCCGCTCTCCCTGCTTGCCCTGCCCCTGCTGCTGTGTGCCTGCGTGGGCACGGGCAGTGACCAGATCGACCTTTCCTCGCCCTATGCGCCCGGCATCGACCCGCAGGGCGAAGCCGTGGACGGTCTGGTGGTGGGCGAACGCCTGCTGGCCGCCGGCGAATACGAACTGGCGATCGACGCCTACACCCGGGCCGCGCTGGACCACGGGCTGACCCCCGAAATCTACGCCGGCATCGGCACCGCCAACCTGCAGCTCGGCCGTCTTGGCCAGGCCGAAGAACAGCTGCGCCGTGCGGCCGAAGCCCCTGACACGCCACCTGAAATCTGGAACAACCTCGGCCTGGTCCTGATCGGCAAGGGGGAGATCCAGGAAGCCGTGGCGATCCTGCGGCGCGCCTATGCCCTCGACAATGGCGAAAGTGACGCAATTCGGGACAATCTGCGCTTGGCGCTCGCCATGCTGGGGGAAAGACCCTATGATCCTGACCAAGAACAAGAGTTCCAGGTCGTGCACAGCGGGCAAGGTTTCTACGAGATCCGCGACACGGACCAGGATTAGGACGAGCAGTGCAAAGGACGCAAAGATGCGCCACTTCCTCCAGCGTCAGCCGGTGACGCGGTCCCGCAGGGCCGTGCTCCTCGTGTCGTTCTCCGCCATCACGGCGCTTTCCGCCTGCGCGGATCAGACCGACAAGGAGGTGGAGCGCGCCTTCCAGACGGTCAACGTGATCGAGGAAAGCAACCTTTCGGATGTCATGCTGACCGTGGGCGACCCGAACGAGGCGGTGGCCTATTTCACCCGCACCTCCAAGGAAAACCCCGAAAAGCTGGAGCTCAAGCGCGGGCTGGGCAAGTCGCTGATCCGCGCCAAGCGGGCGGATGAGGCCGTCAAGGTCTGGGCAGAGGTCGCCGCCGATCCCCGTGCCACCAACGAGGACCGCGTCGATTACGCCGATGCGCTGATCCGCACGGGCGACTGGACCACCGCCGATGCGACGCTGGATTCCATCCCGCCCACCTTCGAAACCTACAAGCGCTACCGGCTCGAAGCGATGGTCGCCGACAGCAACCGCGAATGGAAGAAGGCCGACAGCTTCTACGAAATCGCCGCCGGCCTGACGACGAAGCCCGCGGGCGTGCTGAACAACTGGGGGTACTCCAAGCTGACGCGCGGCGATTTCGCCGATGCCGAACAGCTCTTCGCAGAGGCGATCCAGCAGGATCCGACCCTCTTCACCGCCAAGAACAACATGGTTCTCGCCCGGGGCGCACAGCGCAAGTACACGCTGCCCGTGATGGAGATGACCCAGATCGAACGCGCCCAGCTGTTGCAGACCCTCGCCCTTGCCGCCGTCAAGCAGGGCGATATCGAGACCGGCAAGGCGCTGCTGCGCGAAGCCATCGAAACCCACCCCCAGCACTTCGAAGAGGCCGTGCGCTCCCTGCGCGCGCTCGAAGGCGCCTGATCTGGCGGGTCTGACCGGATGAGCATGCCCCCGTTCCTGCAGCCGGAGGTGGCCCTGTCCGCGCACACGGCCCTGGTCTTCGCGCCCTTCGTCTGGCCGATCTGCTTCCACGTCGCCTGGACCGATCTGTCGGCGATGCGGATCTCCAACCGGGCGGTCACCCTGCTGGCGGCGGTCTTCGTGCTGCTGGGGCCATTCCTCTACCCGCTCGACGTCTACGGCTGGCGGGTGCTGACCCTTTTCGTGGTGCTGCTGCTCGGGGTGCTGGCCAATGGCATCGGTGCCATGGGCGCGGGCGATGCCAAGTTCATCGCCGCCGCGGCGCCCTTCGTCGATCCCGCCGACGCGATGTTCGTGCTCATGCTCTTCTGCGCCCTGCTGCTGGCGGGCTTCGCCACCCATCGGATCGCCCGGCACACCGCCCTGCGCCGGCTGGTCCCGACATGGCAAAGCTGGACGCGCGACGGCGACTTTCCCATGGGCTTCCCCCTCGGGGCGACCCTGGCCGCCTACCTTTTCCTGGCCATCGCCTGATCCCTGCCGGGCCCGGGTCCGGACAGGGCGCCGGGGCGGCATGAAAAGGCCCGCTCGCGGCGGGCCTTCCGATCAGCGCCGGATCTCGTAGAGCCGGTAAAGCGGGTCTTCCTCCACCAGGGTCAGCGTCGCGGGGTCGATCTGATCCAGGATCATCTTGCGCTTGCCCACGTCGACCGGACAAAGCGGGACAAGCAGGTGACTTGCCGCCTCGTAGCCCGGCAGCCCGGTGTAGTACCAGGGCGTCCCCCCCGGCAGCGGATCCCAACCGGCGAACAGCCATTCCAGCGCGAACTGGTCGGCCACGTAGGGCTGCTGCCCGTCGGTGATATGGCCCCCCGCCTTCAGCCGCTCGGCATTGGTGGCCAGGTAGCGCAACAGGCCCCGTTGCTGGGCACATTGCGGCAAGGGCGCCCCCGCGAATTCCGACGGCGGCAGGGCCCCGCCCTCCTGCTGTTCCTTCGGCAGCTGGATCGTCGTGCTCTCCTCCTCCGCCGGGATCAGGTACTGCCGCGTCTGGCTGCGCCGCCACATCCGGTCCGCAACGCGCAGGTCCTCCGTCCCCGGCAGCGCGGCCAGCGACGGCGCGGGCTTGGCCAGAAGCGGCCGCAGCGGGCTGTAGACCAGGTTCAGCAGAAGCGGCCCGATCAGCAAAAGCATCACCCCGCCCAGGGTCCGCAGCAGCCTTTCGCGATCCGCATCCGCCACCGGCCCCGGCAGCCCCAGCAGGCAGATCCCCAGCGGCGCCAGCCACAGCGGATCATTGCCCGAGTTCTGGTAGGTGATGTACATCAGCCCCGGCACCAGCAGCATGAGCGTGATCCGCATCTGGCGCCGCCCCGGGATCGTCCGCAACAGCATCACCGCCCCGATGACGGCCAGCGTGCCCAGGGTATAACTGGGCGAAAAGATCGTCAGGAAGAACGGCAGCCCCGGGTGCGTCCGCGTCGACGACATCACCGTCAGCAGGTCCGTCACATAGGCCGGCCAGTAGCCCACCCCATGTTCCAGCGTCACCAGGACAAGCGGCACCAGCCCCAGCAGCACCCCCCGCAGCAGCACCCGCGACCGGCCGGAGATCAGCAGCCCCACCACGGCGCCCGGCAAAAGCGCCACCACGTAGGTCACCTTCACCATCACCAGCACGCCCATGGCCAGGCCCAGGATCGTCGCATCGGCCCAGTCCCCGGCCCGGCCCTGGTCCGGCGGCAACAGCAGGATCGCCAGCACCGGGATCGTCAGCGCCCAGGCCCAGCGGTTGTAATGCATCGACAGGGTCAGCGCGGTGTCGGTGCCCCCGGGCGTATCCGTGCCCCCCGGCAGCAGCGCCACCGGCAACATCAGCGTCAGCACCGCCAGCGCCACGGCGGGCCAGAACCGGAACCGGCTCCAGCAGACCCAGCCGATCGCGGGCGCCAGCAGCAGCGAAACCGCCCACTGCCCCCACCGCAGGGCATGGCCCAGCCCCTCGGGATCGGCCACCGCATGGTCCCCGCCGCCGCGCAACAGCTGCAGCATCAGCGCGAAGGGCCTGAAGGCCCATTCGCCGATCGGAGTGGAGTAATCCAGGTGCGCCACCTGCCCTGCCGCGCTGCGCAGGATCAGCGCCACCATATGCAGGGTGTCACCCTCGTGGTAGTCGAACCGGAACACCCCGCGGCCGGCGATGATCAGCACCGCCTCCACCAGAAGAACCGCGACCAATATGCCCCAGAATCTGCGCGTCTCTGCCTTATTCATTCTGCCCTCGTGTTTTTTGCTGCACTCTAGGCAGAGCCTTTTTCCAATGCACCGCTTTTCTGACTGAAAACACTGCGGAAACAGGCTACACATGCCCGAAAGACACGAGAAGCCGCGACCATGAACATGCAACCGCAGACGCAAGGCGTCACGCCGCCCCCGATGCCCCGCACCCTGCAGGACATGCGCCTGTCCATTGTCATGATGCGCGATATCGTCATCAAGACGATGTACCGCAAGAATATCGACAAGGTGACGGAACTGGCGCAGGCCGTCTGCCTGCCCGTGGCGGTGACCCAGGAACTCGTCGATCTGTGCCGCGAACAGCTGCTGCTGGAAGCGACGGGCAACATGTCGGCCTCCGCCTCCGCCGAAATGGGCTACCAGCTGACGGACAATGGCCGGGCACGCGCGCTGGATGCGCTGGCGCAGTCGGAATATTTCGGCGCCATGCCCGTCCCGCTGGAGATCTACCGCGAACAGGTCGCCCGCCAGTCGGTGCGCAACATCGCCCTGACCCGGGACCGGCTGGAACAGGCCATGGGCCACCTGATCCTGCCGCCCGACCTGATCTCCAACCTCGGCCCCGCGATCACCTCCGGCCGGTCGATCCTGATGTACGGCCCGCCCGGCAACGGTAAATCCTCCATCTCCAACGGGATCCGCGATGCGATCGGGGATCGGATCTACGTGCCCCGCGCGGTGGAATACTCGGGCCAGGTGATCACCGTCTTCGACCCCATCGTCCATTCCTCGGCCGAGGAGCAGGCGCAGGATCCCAACCAGCTGCGCCTGTCCGCGGACCGCTACGATGCCCGCTACGTGCGCTGCGAACGGCCCACCGTGATCACCGGGGGCGAACTGACCCTCGACATGCTCGACCTGAAGTACAACTCCGTCGCGCGCACCTACCAGGCCTCGCTGCAGCTGAAGGCAGCAGGCGGGGTCTTCATCGTCGACGACCTCGGCCGGCAGGCGGAACCGCCGCAGTCGCTGGTCAACCGCTGGATCGTCCCGCTGGAAGAAAACAAGGACATCCTCGCCCTGCAATCGGGCGAGAAGTTCGAGGTGCCCTTCGACACGCTCGTCATCTTCTCCACCAACTTCCACCCGAACGAGATCTTCGACCAGGCGGCCCTGCGGCGGATCTTCTTCAAGATCAAGATCGACGGGCCGACCCAGGAAAACTTCCTGAAGATCTTCGCCCTCGTCGCCAAGAAGAAGAAGATGCCCCTGTCCGAAGCCGCCCTGCGCCACCTGCTGAAGAACAGGTACCCGGAAATCGGCAACAATTTCGCCAACTACCAGCCGGTCTTCCTGATCGACCAGATGATCTCCATCTGCCAGTTCGAAGGCATCCCGAACCAGATGACCCCGCAGCTGATCGACCGCGCCTGGGCCAACATGTTCGTCCGGGACGAACAGATCACCCGCTGACGCGCCCCCCGATCTAACCCCCTACGCAAACGGGCCCGCCCCTGGGGGCAGGCCCGTTTTCTTGTCTACGCACCCCCGGAACCCCGAAAGGCCCGGCAAAGGGCGTGTCACTCCGCCGGGGCCAGGCCCGTGCCCTCTTCCGGCTCCGAGTTGCGCAGGGTGGGGCGGCCGCCATCCAGCGGCTTTTCCTGCAGGCACAGGCTGGCGATGCAGGCCAGGCCCGCCGCCACGGCCCCCACCAGGAAGACCGGCTGCAGCGCATCGGCAAAGCCCTGGACCACCGTGGCCTTCACCGCCGGTTCCAACCCGGCGACCAGCGTCGTGGTGATGTCCTGCACCCGTTCCACCTGGGGCAGCAGCGGCTGCACATGCACGCCCAGCCCGTGGTTGAAGATCGCCCCGAAGACAGAGGTCCCGACGGATCCGCCCGTCAGGCGGAACATGTTGGCGCTCGCCGTGCCCACGCCCAGGTGCTCACGCGGGACGGAGGTCTGGATCGCCACCACGCCCACGGCCATGGTCGGCCCGATGCCAAGGCCCACGCAGAACAGGTTCAGCGTGATCTGCCACAGCGGCGTCTCCGGCCCGATGGTCGACATCATCAGCAGCGCCAGCACCAGGATGACGGTGGAGATATTGGGCAGGAACTTGTAGCGCCCGGTATAGGTCATGACCCGGCCCGCGGTGATGCTCATGCCGATCAGCCCGGCCATCATCGCGATCATGTAGACCCCGCTCTCCGCCGGCGGCACGCCCTTCACCACCTGCAGGAACATCGGGATGAAGCTGATGGTGCCGAACATCGCCATGCCGATCAGCAAGTTGACCCCGTTGGCCGCCAGGAAGTTGCGGATCCGGAACAGCGACAGCGGCAGGACCGGCTCCGCCGCCCGCGCCTCGGCCCAGATGAAGCCCACCAACGCGACGGCAACCACCGCCAGAAGCACGTTCATCGGGCTCGATCCCCAGGGCAGGGTCGACCCGCCCAGGCTCGCCACGATCACCACCGACGACAGCAGCGCCATCAGCGTCACCGCGCCGAGGTAATCCATCTTGTGCTTCACACGCTCCGTCGGGCGTTTCAGCACCCGGCTCAGCACCACGAAGGCGGCCACGCCGAAGGGGATGTTGACGAAGAAGATCCAGTGCCAGCCCGCCGTCTGCACCAGGAAACCGCCCACCAGCGGCCCCAGCACCGTCGACACCCCGAAGACGCCCGACAGCATGCCCTGCGCCTTGGCCCTCTCGCGCGGCGGCAGAAGGTCCGCCACCACGGCCATCGACACCACGATCAGGGACCCACCGCCAAAACCCTGCACGATCCGCCCCAGCACCAGCACCGGCATGTTCCAGGCCACGCCCGAAATCCAGCCGCCCACCAGGAAGATCCCGATGCCGAACTGCAGCACGATCTTGCGGCCGTACATGTCCCCCAGCTTGCCCGCGATCGGCGCCCCGATGGTCGAGGCCAGCAGATAGGCCGTCACCACCCAGGTGATATAGCTCAACCCGCCCAGGTCGCTGACGATATCGGGCAGCGCGGTCGACACGATGCTCTGCCCGGTGGAGGCAAGGAACAGCGTCAGCGCCACGGTGATCATCGTCACCCGGCGCAGTTTCGGATCGGGAAGGCCAAGATCGGCATCGGGTCGGGCGGGCGCCGCCGTGGCGCCGCTGGTCTGCGTTGTCATATCTGTCGTCTTTTCGTGCGGTCGGGCAGCCCGTTCCGCCGACTGTGTAATGACAGGGGGATCGCCGCCTTGCTAAACTGGATTACGTCTCATATATGAAAATGGCATATACATGTCAACAGCACGCATATGACAAGACAACGAACATAAGGCCCGAAGGGCCAGCCGACACACGGCACTGGACACGGCAAGGGACCATCTGCCGGGCCAGCTATTGGGACAAATTCGGAGGGTAGACCCATCGGTACGCGTGAAGAGGATCTCGTTTCACTCCTCGCCAAATCGGGAATTCCAGAGGGCACGACGCGTCACGCCCTGGCAATCGACGCCATCCTGCAACGCTGGCGCCGCCGCGTCGGGCGCCGCGAACTGGGCCGCATGGCCCTGGACCGGCTGCAGCTGGACATCGACCTGCCCAAGCTTGACGTGCTCATGGCGACCCGCGCCCCCTCCAACGAATTCGGCCAGGAAGAGGGGGAGACGATGGTCTCCACCATTGCCTGCCGCCTGTCGATCGACCCCTCCCGGGCCTCCCGCCTCGTGTCCGACCTGATCGGACAGGGCTACCTGCTGCGCGGCGTCAGCCAGCAGGACGCGCGGCGCACCATTGTCGAACTGACCGAAAAGGGCCGGGTCACGGTGGATGCGGTGCGTACGCTGAAATTCCTGATCCTGGGCGACTACCTGAAGGGCTGGGACTCCGAAGAGGTGGACCGCTTCATCCCCCTGCTCGACCGTTTTTCCAACTGGTCCGACGAAGCGGCCGAACGCGGCCAGACCCGTTTCGATCCCACCATCGCGGAACTGCGCGAACAGCTCGGCACCGCCGACGACCCGGATCAGGACGGCCTGGACAAGACCGGAGACGCCTGAACTCCAGTTGCCTGAAAGGCCATCGCCTGGAAAGCAGGGAAGCCCCCCGAACGGCCCCGACAGGGCGCCGGGGGAGGCACCGGCCTCAGCCGACTTCCTCCAGCAGGGCCTCCCGGAAGGCCGCCAGCCGCGCATGGCGTGCGGCGGCCATCCTCTGCCCCTCCGCCGTGGTGAACCCTTCGGCCAGCCGCAAAAGCTTCACCTCGAAATGGTCCAGTGCGAAGGCCCCGTCATCCAGCGGCCGATCCTTCGCCGCCGGATCGGCGCTGTCGTGAATGGCCCGGCCGCTCATGCCCGCCACGTAGAAACACCGCGCCACGCCGATCATTCCGATGGCGTCCAGCCGGTCGGCATCCTGCAGGATCCGCGCCTCAAGGGTCTCCGGCGCGATGCCTGCCGAAAAGCTGTGCGCGGCAATGGCATGGCAGACCCGCGCCCGCGCCTCCGCGTCCCATCCCAGCTCCGCCAACAGCCCCTCGGCCTTCTCCGCCGCCATCCGCGACGCCCGCGGCCGGTCGGGCGACCGCTTGTCGACCCAGACGCAATCATGCAGCAGCACGGCGGCCTGCAGGATGCGCAGCTCGCCCCCCTCTACCGCCGCGATCCGCGCCGCATTGCGCCAGACCCGCAGCAGATGCGCGCCGTCATGCGCCCCGTCCGCAACCGCCGGATCCACCGCATGCGGGATCAGCGCGCAGGCCAGGTCACGGTCCGGGAAATCCTCTGCTCTCATGCCATCCTCCGTTTTCCCCTCGCTACCCCGCCCTGCCCGCGCCGTCACCCCTCGCCAAGCCGCCCCTGCGCGCCTATCTCTGTGCCATGACCCTCCCCGCCCGTTTCCAGGACTGGTTCTCTGCCCGGGGCTGGCAGATCCACCCGCATCAGCAGGACATGCTGGCGCGCAAGGACGACCCGTCGCTCCTGCTCATCGCGCCCACCGGCGGCGGCAAGACCCTCGCGGGCTTCCTGCCGACCCTCGTGGAACTGGCCGACGGCGGGCATGACGGCCTCCACACCCTCTACATCTCGCCGCTGAAGGCACTGGCCGCCGACATCCGCCGCAACCTGCAAACCCCGGTCGAAGAGATGGCCCTGCCCATCCGCATCGAGGACCGCACCGGCGACACCTCCTACACCACCAAGCGCCGCCAGCGCGCCGACCCGCCCCATATCCTGCTGACCACGCCCGAAAGCCTGGCCCTGCTGACCTCCTACGAAGACGCCCCCCGCATCTTCGCCGGGCTGCAGCGCGTCGTGGTCGACGAAATCCACGCCCTGGCCGAGTCAAAGCGCGGCGATCAGCTCATGCTGGCGCTGGCCCGCCTCGAAACCCTCTGCCCCGGCCTGCGCCGCGTGGGGCTTTCGGCCACCGTCGAAGACCCGCCCGCGCTGGCCCGCTTCCTCGCCCGCCACCCCGACCCCTGCGCCATCCTGCAGGCCGATCCCGGCCCCGCGCCGGACATCTCCATGCTGGAAACCTCCGCGCCGCCGCCCTGGTCCGGTGGCGGCGGCGCCTATGCGATTCCGGCGGTGCTCGACCAGATCCGCCAGCACCGCATCACGCTCATCTTCCACAACACCCGCGCCCAGGCGGAAATCTTCTTCCACAACCTCTGGATGGCCAATACCGACGGCCTGCCCATCGGCATCCACCACGGCTCCCTCGACCGGGTGCAGCGTGAACGCGTCGAAAAGGCCATGGTGCAGGGACGCCTGCGCGCCGTGGTCTGCACCGGCTCGCTGGATCTGGGCATCGACTGGGGCGACGTCGACCTCGTGATCCAGGTCGGCGCGCCCAAGAACGTCAAACGGCTGGTACAGCGTATCGGCCGCGCCAACCACCGCTACAACGCGCCCTCCAAGGCCCTGCTGGTGCCCGCCAACCGCTTCGAGGTGGTGGAATGCGTCGCAGCCCTGGAAGCGGTGAAGGACAACGACCTCGACGGCGACCCGCGCGGCCCGGGCCCCCGCGACGTGCTCTGCCAGCAGATCCTCATCGCCGCCTGCTCAGGCCCCATCGACGCCGACGCGCTCTATGCCGAGGTGACGACCGCTGGCCCCTATGCCGCCCTCCCCCGCCCCGATTTCGACGCCTGCCTCGATTTCGTCGCCACCGGGGGCTACGCGCTCCGCGCCTACGACCAGTGGCAGCGGCTGAAGCAACGCCCCGACGGCACCTGGGCGCTGCGCGACCCCCGCGCCACCCAGATCATCCGCATGAACATCGGCACGATCCAGGACAGCGACACCCTCAAGGTCCGGCTGAAACGCGGCGGCGGCAAACCCCTGGGCGAGGTCGAGGAAGCCTTCGCCGCCTCCCTCACCCCCGGCGATACCTTCCTCATCGGCGGCCGCATCGTGCGCTATGAATCCCTGCGCGAAATGACGGTGGAGGTCTCCCGCGATCCGGGGCGCAAACCCAAGGTGGCGGTGTTCTCCGGCACCAAGTTCGCCACCTCCACCCAGCTCTCCCACCGCATCCTGCGCATGTTTCAGCAGGAGACATGGCCCGAACTCCCCACGGCCACGGCAGACTGGCTTGCCCTGCAACGGGAAGTCTCCCGCCTGCCCGAACCCGGGCGGCTGCTCTGCGAAAGCTTCCCCCACGACGGGCGGCAACACCTCGTCACCTACGGCTTCGCGGGTCGCAACGCCATGCAGACCCTGGGCCTTCTGCTCACCAAGCGGATGGAGGAGATGGGCCTCGCCCCCTTAGGCTTCGTCGCCACCGACTACGCCACGCTGATCTGGGGGCTGGAACACGTGACCGACCCCGCCCCCCTCTTCGACGCCACGGCCCTGCGCGACGGGCTCGACGGCTGGCTGGCGGGCAACGCGGTGATGAAACGCACCTTCCGCGCCTCGGCCACCATCGCGGGCCTGATCAACCGCAACACGCCCCAGGCGAAGAAATCGGGCCGCCAGGCGACCTTCTCCTCCGACATCCTCTACGACACCCTGCACCGCTACGACCCCGACCACCTGCTGATGCGGATCACCCGCGAGGAAGCCATGCGCGGCCTCGTCGACTTCGGCCGGATCGAGGAAATGCTGGCCCGCACCACCGCCATCGACCACCTGCGCCTGCCCCGCGTCACGCCCCTGGCCGCGCCCCTCTTCCTAGAGGTCGGCAAGGTCCCGGTGGAGGGAGAGGCCCGCGCCCGCCTGGAAGAGGCCGAAGCAGAACGCCTGATGCAGGAAGCCGGCCTCGCCTGACCAGAGGGGTATCGGCCTCTCGGCCGATGGCCTCCGGCGGGAGTATTTCCGGCGGGTTGAAGACCCGGGGCCAGCCCCTCGGGCGACCTACTTTTCATCTGAGAGCGTGCACGCCCTCCACGGCAAAACGAGGCCAGCCAGTCCGGCACCGCCTCCCATGCTTCAACCCGCCCGAAATACTCCGGGGGGAGTCGCGCCAAAGGCGCGGCGGGGGGCAGCGCCCCCTTGCCTTCGCCCTCTCCCCTTGGCAAGAACACAGCATGAACGGATACGCCTTCACCCTTGCGGGGGCCGCGCTGCTGGCCCTGCCCTCCGGCGCGCTCTGGTGGGGCGCGGAACGGCTGCTCTGCGTCTCCGACCTGCACCTGGGCAAGGCCGAACGTGCCGCGCGCCGGTCCTACACCGCCCTGCCCCCCTATGAGACCCAGGACACCCTCGCCCGGCTCGAAGCGGAGGTCGAACAGCTCGACCCCGCCACCGTGGTCTGCCTCGGCGACAGTTTCGACGATGATGCCGCCGCCCGGGCCCTGCCCGCGAAGGACCGGCTCTGGATCGCCCGCCTCCAGGCCGGGCGGCGCTGGTGCTGGATCGAGGGCAACCACGATCCGGGTCCCGTCGACCTGGGCGGGGACCACTTGGCAGAGCTCGCGCTCGGCCCGCTCACCTTCCGCCACATCGCCGAAGCTGGCGCGGTGGGAGAGGTCTCGGGCCATTATCACCCCAAGGCGGGCACCCGGTCCGGCCCGTCCCGGCCCTGCTTCCTGCTGGATGCCAGGCGGCTGATCCTGCCCGCCTTCGGCACCTATACCGGCGGCTTGCGCACGCGTGATCCGGTGCTTTCCTCGCTGATGGCGCCGGGCGCCCTGGCCATCCTCACCGGGCCCGCAGCGCGCCCGATCCCGATGCCGCGCCGCTGATCCCGGATTCCCCTTTCCGGACATTTCCGCACCCCGACCGGAAAATCGCGGCTAACCTGCTCTCAGGACTCAAAAAGAGAATCGTGACGACGTGCCCGCGGGCCCGACAAGCAGGAAAGTGAATTGGCTTTCCATGGTATTCCGCGCCAAAGCTGCGGCGATCCTGCCAGTACCTCTCCCGCCCTCAAAAGTTGAGAAAGTGACTCTGCATCACCACGCAGAAAGGCGCGAAACTTTCAGATTCCGCGCCTTTCTCCGATCCAACCGGTGATCTTTCCTACCTCAGAACAGCCCCTCGACCTCGCCCTCGACGTTCAGGCCGATTGCCTCGGCTGCCGGGTGGCGCGGCAGGCCGGGCATGGTCATGATCTCCCCGCAGATCGCCACGACGAAGCCCGCGCCCGCCGACAGCCGCACCTCGCGCACCGGCACGCGGAAGCCCTCGGGCGCGCCGTGCAGCGTGGGGTCGGCGCTGAAACTGTACTGGGTCTTGGCCATGCAGACCGGCAGGTCGCCGAACCCCGCCGCCTCCCACTCCGCCAGTTGGGCGCGGATCTTCGGATCGGCATCGACGCCCTCGGCGCCGTAGATGCGGGTCGCCACGGCCTCGATCTTCTCCATCAGGCCCATGTCGTCGGGGTAGAGCACCCGGAACTCCGCCTCGCCCGCGCGCACCACCTCGGCCACGCGCCGCGCCAGCGCCTCGGTACCCGCGCCGCCCTCTGCCCAGTGGGTGCAAAGGAACACCTCGGCGCCCTGCGCCTCCACGTAGGCGCGCAGCGCCGCCAGTTCCGCCTTCGTGTCGCCGTCGAAACGGTTGACCGCGACCAGCACCGGCAGGCCGTAGCCGCGCAGGTTCTCCAGGTGGCGACCAAGGTTGGCGCAGCCGCGTTCGACCGCCGCCACGTCCTCCGCACCCAGATCCCCCTTGGCCACGCCACCCGACATCTTCAGCGACCGGACCGTCGCCACCAGCACGGCGGCATCGGGCGCCAGCCCGGCCTTGCGGCACTTGATGTCCAGGAACTTCTCCGCGCCGAGGTCGGCGCCGAAGCCTGCCTCGGTCACCACGATATCGGCCAGCCGCAGCGCGGTCTCCGTCGCGATGACGGAATTGCAGCCGTGGGCGATATTGGCGAAGGGCCCGCCGTGAACGAAAGCGGGCGTATTCTCAAGGGTTTGCACCAGGTTCGGCTGCAGGGCCTCGCGCAGCAGGACCACCATGGCCCCATCGGCCTTCAGATCGGCCGCCGTCACCGCACGCTTGTCGCGGGTGTAGCCGACGATGATCCGCCCCAGCCGCGCCTGCAGATCGCCCAGGTCGGTCGCAAGGCAGAGGATCGCCATGATCTCGCTCGCCACGGTGATGTCGAAGCCGCTCTGGCGCGGGAAGCCGTTGCCCACGCCCCCCAGCGACACCACGATATCGCGCAGCGCCCGGTCGTTCATGTCCATCACCCGGCGCCAGACCACCCGGCGCGCGTCGATGTCCAGCGCGTTGCCCCAATGGATGTGGTTGTCGATCATCGCCGCCAGCAGGTTGTGGGCGCTGGTGATGGCGTGGAAATCGCCGGTGAAATGCAGGTTCATCTCCTCCATTGGCACCACCTGGGCATGGCCGCCGCCCGCCGCACCGCCCTTCATGCCGAAACACGGGCCAAGCGAGGCCTCCCGCAGGCAGATCGCGACCTTCTCGCCGATCCGCGCCAGGCCGTCGCCCAGGCCCACGGTGGTGGTCGTCTTGCCCTCCCCCGCAGGCGTCGGCGTCACGGCGGTGACCAGCACCAGCTTGCCTCGTGGCCGGTCGCCCAGCCCCGACAGGAAGTCCCGGTCGATCTTCGCCTTGTCGCGGCCATAGGGCAGCACGGCCTCGCCGGGGATCTCCAGCCGGGCGGCGATCTCTCCGATGGGGCGCTTGCGGGCGGCGCGCGCGATCTCGATGTCACTGGGCTGGGGCATGGACCTCTCCTTTTCTGCGCCCATCCCTTCGCGGACGGCGCCCCCGCACCCTAGCGTCAACCCCGCTCCTGCCAAGGCCCGCCCGCGCCCCGGGCCGGACACACCTGGCGCCCGTCATGAAAAAGCGACATGACAGGCATTCCATTCGGTCGGGTATTCCATACTGGCGCCCCGGCCGGGAAAGTGAAAAAGACTGCGGAACTTATTAACCATACGGCGCGTTACTTCCCCATACGGATGATTACTCACCGCTGCCAAGGAGAGAGAACATGAGATCCGCTGCCCTCGTCGTCTTCCCGAGCTTCGCCGCCACCCTGGTGCTGGCCGTGGCGCTCTTCGCCTGACGACTTTCCCCCGAACTCAGTCTGACTTGCCGGCAGGTGCCCCTCGCATCTGCCGGTTTTTTATGGCCAAATCGCCCCCTGCCCCCGCGGACCACCGGGCAGGCCACCGGGCGGATCAGTCGCGCGCATCCGCATAGGCACGGTCCAGATGCGCCCAGACCGGCTGATGCGGGATATGCAGGCGCAGCTCCTCGCCCAGCTCGAACGCGCCTTCGCGCTCCACCCAGGCGGTGACACCGCGCAACCCGTGGGCCGCGCGCTTGAAGGGCTTGCCGTGGCCCGGCAGGACCTGTTCGATCTCCCGCGCGGGCAACAGGCAGGGGCGGTTTTCCATGTCCACGGTCACCGTGGCACCGCCCGTGCCCTGCAGCCGGGACGACGGCGGCACATGGCTGAAATCGGGGATGCCCTCGATCACCATGGTCGCCCCCAGAAGCGCCGGATCCAACGCCTCCAACCCGCAGCCCGCGGCGATCTTCGCCAGATCCTCCGCCGAAAGGATGGTCAGCTGTCGTACGTTGCGGATCTGCGTGCCCCGCGTGGGATACTGGGCCAGAACCCGCGAACAGCTGGGCCGGGTCAGCCCGCCGTGATCCTCCCCCACCGGTCCGGCGAACCCCAGCTCCAGCCGGTCCCGCGGGACAGAGGGCAACCCCGCCTCCCGGTCCGGAACGGTGCCGAGCCAGGTGATGCGGGCGGTGTACTCGGTGGCGATCAGGGCGGGCATGGCACTCTCCGTTTGCAGCTCGAAGCGATCCTCCCCGGATTGCGGGCCAACTGCAAGTCACGCCGAGGGAGGGGGGCGCTGCTCCCCGCCGCGCGTGCCGCGCGTCTCCCCCCGGAGTATTTTCAGCCCAGTCAAAGACCAGGTCGGCGCATCGAAGCGGCCGACTTTCCCAAAGGCGCCTGGCCGTTCTCCATCAGCGCCCGGTCTCCATCAGCGCGCGGTCTCCGTTTCGGCGCGCCCCTGCTCTTTCACCGGGCCCAAATACTCCCGCCGGAGGCCGCCGCCCGCCAAAAGCAAAAGGCCGGCGCTTTCGCACCGGCCTTTCAGATCTCTCCCCTCGCGGATCAGGCGGAGGGTTCGGGCTCCATGCCGCCACCCGCCTTGGGCTTGGGCTTGGTCTTCGGGATCGAGGCGACAGAGGGGGCGGACCCGGAGGTATCGCTCTTGTCGTCTTCGCTGTCATCGGCGTGGGGCGGTTCGCCCCGGATGACGCGCTCGATCTCCGCGCCGGTCAGGGTCTCATACTCCAGCAGGCCCTGGGCCAGCCGTTCCCATTCCTCTTCGCGCTCTTCCAGGATGCGGCGGGCTTCCTGGTAGCCTTCGTCGATGATGCGCTTGACCTCGGACTCGATCATTTCCTTGGTCTGGGCCGAGATGGAGAAGCCCCCGGCACCGCCCCCGCGGAAGGCCTCTGCGGCCTCCTGGTAGTCGATGTTGC
Organism: Pseudooceanicola sp. NS-SX8; assembly: GCF_057380755.1. Taxonomy (NCBI): domain Bacteria; kingdom Pseudomonadati; phylum Pseudomonadota; class Alphaproteobacteria; order Rhodobacterales; family Paracoccaceae; genus Pseudooceanicola; species Pseudooceanicola sp. NS-SX8. Next base: position 3,885,516 of record NZ_CM170819.1, read on the forward strand.
CGACGCGGTCGGACATGCCCCACCGCATCACCATGGCGCGCGCAAGGTTCGACGCCTGCATGATGTCGCCGGACGGGCCGTTGGAGACATGCTCCTCGCCCCATTTCTTGATCTCGGCGGCCTTGCCGGCCATCGTCATCGCGATCTTTTCTTCCAGCTCATCCTTGAAGTAGTTCAGCTGGTCCATTTCCGGCAGCGACATCACCATGCCGAGCGCCTGGCCACGGGGGATGATCGTCGCCTTGTAGACCGGGTCGCACTTCGGCAGCGTCAGGCCGACAATGGCGTGACCGGCTTCGTGGTAGGCGGTCATTTCCTTCTGCGCCGGGGTCATGACCATCGAGCGGCGTTCCGCGCCCATCATGATCTTGTCCTTGGCGTTTTCGAAATCGACCATGGTCACGAAGCGGCGGCCGACACGGGCGGCCATCAGCGCGGCCTCGTTCACCAGGTTGGCCAGGTCCGCGCCCGAGAAGCCCGGCGTGCCGCGCGCGATGATGCGCAGGTCGACGTCGGGGCCCAGCGGGGTTTTCCGGGCATGCACGCCCAGGATCTTCTCGCGGCCCTTGATGTCGGGGTTCGGCACCGTCACCTGGCGGTCGAAACGTCCGGGGCGCAGCAGCGCCGGGTCCAGCACGTCGCGGCGGTTGGTGGCGGCGACGATGATGACACCCTCGTTGGCCTCGAAACCGTCCATCTCGACCAGCAGCTGGTTCAGCGTCTGTTCGCGTTCGTCGTTGCCCCCGCCGTAGCCTGCGCCACGATGGCGGCCCACGGCGTCGATCTCGTCGATGAAGACGATGCAGGGCGCGTTCTTCTTGGCCTGTTCGAACATGTCACGGACACGGCTTGCGCCCACACCCACGAACATTTCCACGAAGTCGGAGCCGGAGATGGTGAAGAAGGGCACGCCGGCCTCGCCTGCGATGGCGCGGGCCAGCAGCGTCTTACCGGTGCCCGGGGGGCCCACCAGCAGCGCGCCTTTCGGGATCTTGCCGCCCAGGCGGGAGAATTTCTGCGGGTTGCGCAGGAATTCCACGATCTCTTCCAGCTCTTCCTTGGCCTCGTCGATGCCCGCGACGTCGTCGAAGGTCACGCGGCCCTGCTTTTCCGTCAAGAGCTTGGCGCGGGACTTGCCGAAGCCCATGGCCCCGCCCTTCCCGCCGCCCTGCATGCGGTTCATGAAATAGATCCACACGCCGATCAGCAGCAGGATCGGCAGCAGCGAAATGATGAAGGCCTGGAAGCCGTTCTCTTCCTGGCTCTTGGCGGTCACCGGGATGCCGTCCGCGATCAGTTCGCTGGTGATCTCGGCATCGGCCGGCTTGATGGTCACGTAATCCTTGCCGTCGGATCCGCGATACAGGACCTTTTCCCCGTCCAGCGTGACCGAAGTGACGAAGCCGTCGTCAACCTCCTGCACGAAGGTGGAATAGGGCCTGGACTGGCTCTGCAGAGCCGAGTTCGAACCGCCGAACAGGTTGAACAGCGCCACGATCAGCAGCAGCAGCACAGCCCAGAAGGCGAGGTTTTTTGCGGTGCCCACGAAAGGTCTCCCCTAGATCTTACTCGTCATGCGCCTAGCATAAGGGCGTCCGGGTTTAAATAAGCGCTATCCGCCCCGGTTCAATGCGACGCATCACTGCGTCAGCAGAGCCGCATGGAAACTGTCTTCTCCCCGGACCAGCTCGGCCCGCCACCCCTGTGCGTAACCCGCATGAGGCGCAGCCACCAGCTTATCACCCGTCCAGACCGAAGGGTAGCCCAACAAGGACCGGTAAGGCAGTCCGCCCGCGCGCCATTCCGGCAGGGCCTTCAGCCCCGCCTCGCCCAGGGCGCGGATCTCCGTTCCGGCCTCGCCCAGGGTCTTCTCCCAGGGGGGCACCAGTCGCCAGCGGCCATCCCAGGTGCCGTCCGGGGGGCATGTAACCCCTTCCACCGCCGCAACTTCCCGGCTGACACGGACCTCCCTCGGGGTGACGGTAATGGCGCAGCCATGCAGGGTCATGCCGGTGCCGGTCCGCACCGCTTCCAGCGCCAGCGACAGGGCCCGGCCCCGCGGCGGATACTCGCTCCCCGAGACCCAGATCAGCGCCTGCGCCATCAGGCGGCGGGCGATCTCGGGCTGCAGCACCCGGTAGCCGCTGCGCGCCATCACCAGGTCACCGGCCTGGAAGGTGACCAGCTTCTGCGCCTCGGAAAAGGCATACCACCCAAGGGTCGCCCGGACCGAGGCCAGGTTCTTCGCCGTGCCCGCCACGGCCGCCACCGTCAGGCCCAGCGGCTCCAGCGCGCTCAGCGCCTGGCGCGCCCGGACCCGGTCATAGCGCCTGTCCTCGTTGGACGGATCCTCGGCCCAGTCCACCCCGCGCGCGCGCAGCAGATCCCGCAGGCAGCTGCGCCGGATGTCCAGCATCGGCCGCACGAAGGTGATCGGGCCGATGCGCCGGCGCGCGGCCATGCCCGACAGCCCGTCGACCCCGGCCGAACGCGACAACCGCATCAGGAAGGTCTCCGCCTGGTCGTCCGCCGTGTGGCCAAGCGCCACCTGGCGGATCCCCCGCGCCTTCGCCCAGTCGCCCATCAGGCGATAGCGCGCGCGGCGAGCCTGGTCCTGCAGGTTGCCCTGCCCGTCCCAGCCTTCCCAGCGCAGCACGTCATGGGGAATGCCAAGCGCCCCGGCGGCCAGGCCCACCTGGCGCGCCTCCTCCGCCGCCTCCGGGCGCAGACCGTGGTCCACCGTCACCGCGCGCAGGCGCAAGGCGCTGTCCGCGGCGATATCGGCCATCAGGTGCATCAGGGCGATGGAATCCCCCCCGCCCGACACCGCAAGCCCGATCTCCTCGGGCGGGCCGGGCAGGAAATGCCCTGCCACCAGCTCTTTCAGAAGGGAACTGCCCTCGGTCATCCGTCAGCCCCCCGTCAGGAACATCCCTTGCTCTGACGGGCTGTCTGCGCCTGGTCGGCCCAGGGGGTGGCGGGGAAGCGGTTGCCCACCTCGCCCAGGGTCACGCAGGCCTCGGTGTTCTGACCCAGCTGCGACAACTGCATGCCCAGCCGGTAGAGCGATTCCGGCGCGTTGTCGCCCGTGGGCTCGGCCGAGAAACTGTCGAGGTAGGCACGCGCCGCGCCCTTCACATCGCCCGCCGCTTCCAGCGCGCGCCCCCGGCCCAGGTCGGCCGCAGGGGCCAGCGGGCTGCCGGGATAATTGCTCTTGAAGGTCTCGAAGGCGCTTTTCGCGGCGGTGAAATCACCGGCATCCAGCTTCTCCTGCGCGGCCTGGAAATCGGCCTTTTCGCTGACCGCAAGCTGCATCTCGTTGCCGCCGCTGCTCGCAGTCGGGCCGCCACCGATGCCGCCCACGCCCGCAGCGGGGGCCGCAGATGCGGTGACAGAAGACGGCTCTGCGCCGCCCAGGGTAGAGGTCTGGCCAAGCTGGCTCAGATCGCCACCTTCCAGCTCCACCAGGCGGAATTCCAGGTCACCGATGCGGTTGGTCCCATCGGCCACCACGCTGTCGATCCGATGTTCCAGCTCCTCGGTCTTGTTGGTCAGCCGGCGCATCTCCTCCTCGATGGCGTTGATGCGTTCCAGCTGCGTCCCCGCCCCCGAAAGCTGCGACGGCGCCCCGGTGGTCGAAAGCTCCCGCTTCAGGCCCTGGACCTCGGAATTCAGCAGGGTCAGCTGCTGCCGGATGTCGGCCAGCGTTTCCTGCCGGTCCTGCGCCAGGGCGGGGTGAACGCCCCCGGCCAGCGGTGCCACAACGCAGGCCAGCGCACAGGCAAGGCCCAGCGATGCCAGCCGTCGGCGCAGGCCACCGGCCCTCGGGTCCTGCACATTGCGGGTCTGGTGGTTGCGGAATTGGCCAAGGGACATCGTCCCGCCGGGAATTGCCATCGTACTCGTCCCCATTTCGATCCTCTTGCACCGATCCCCCCAAAGGGCCGGCCGGGCGACCGACTGCCACCCTGTCAGGGCCATCGCCCCATGTCCTGGCCTCCCCCTCCCCAGAGGGCCGCCTTTGCGCGCCGTCTCCGGCTGCGCGGTCAACGGGCCCTGTCCTGCCCGTCACCTTCCTTGCGAAACTGCCAGTCTCCGCCCACCCCGGCAACTGAACAGCTCCGTACAGGATTATACGCGACGAAGCTGCGGCTCCGTCGCGTCATTTTCAGCCTGCCTTACAGGCCTGCCCCCGCCTGCAACACGGTCACCGCGCGGCGGTTCTTGGCATAGCACGCCTCGGCAGAGCAGATCTCGATCGGGCGCTCCTTGCCGTAGCTGATGGTGCTCAGACGGCTCGGCGCCACGCCCTTGGACACCAGGTAGTCACGCACGGCGGTCGCACGGCGCGCGCCCAGGGCAAGGTTGTATTCCCGGGTGCCCTGCTCGTCCGCGTGGCCCTCGATGCGCACCTGGAAGCCCGGGTTGGACATCAGCCACTGCGCCTGCCCGTCCAGGACGGCCTGCGCCTCGGCGCCCAGCGTGGACTGGTCGACGGCAAACAGCACGCGGTCACCCACCGCCTGCTGGAAATAGGCGGGCGAGGCCGGATCGGACGCCGCGCCGTTGGCGCCATAGGCGCCGTTTGCCGCGTTCAGGTCGGTCACGTTGTCGAAACGGTCCGCCCGGGTGCTGCCGCACCCTGCCAGCCCAAGGCTCGCGATGGTGCACAGGATGGCGGCTTTGGCCAGATGGTTCATGTCATGCCTCTCGTATTTGTCTCAAATTATATTCGTTCCGGGGGCTGTCCCGCAAGCGGCCCCGGCAGGGCCCGGACCGGTGCGGATGGACCCCCGCCTGCCTTATTGAAGCGGGCCCCATGCGGGGTCCGATGCGCCCTGGGGCGTGTTCACCGCCTTCAGGTTCCGCCCGGTAATGTCGACGGAGTAGAGCGACGAACTGCCAAGCTCCCCCTGGGTTTCCCGGGCGAACATGATGACGCGGCCATTGGGCGACCAGCTCGGTCCCTCGTCCAGGAAGGACGCCGTCAGCAGGCGCTCTCCCGATCCGTCGGTGCGCATCACGCCGATGTGGAACCGGCCCTTGGACTGCTTGGTGAAGGCGATCAGGTCGCCCCGCGGGGACCAGACCGGCGTGCCGTAGCGGCCTTCGCCAAAGCTGATCCGCTGCGCCTCGCCGCCCGTGGCCGGCATGATGTAGAGCTGCTGGGTGCCGCTGCGGTCGCTCTCGAACACGATGCGCGACCCGTCCGGGCTGAAGCTCGGCGCCGTCTCGATCGAGGGCGCATCGGTCAGCTTGCGGCTCTGCCCCGTGGCGATGTCCATGCGGTAGATATCCGTGTTGGACCCGTTGGTGAGGGAGTAGATGACGGTATTGCCGTCCGGGCTGAAGCGCGGGCTGAAGGCCATGTCGCCCTGCCCGGTCTGCAGGATCCGGCGGCCGACGCTGGCCACGTCCAGCACGTAGATCTCCGGTCGCCCGGTCTCGTAGCTGGTGTAAAGCACCCGGTCGCCCGTGGGGGAGAACCGCGGCGCCAGCACGATGGAGGAGCTGTCGGTCAGGTACTGCGTATTGGCGCCATCGTAATCCATGATCGCCAGGCGTTTCTGGCGCGCGTCCTTCGGCCCGCTTTCCGCGACGAAGACCACCCGGCTGTCGAAATAGGCGCCCTCCCCGGTGATCCGGCTGTAGACGGCATCGGCCACCTTGTGCGCCATCCGCCGCCAGCCCGCCTCGGTGCCGGTGAACTGCAGGCCCGATCCCATCTCCTGTCCGGCAAAGACGTCATGCAGGCGGAACTTCACGTTCACCTGCCCGCCCTGCACGCTGACCGCGCCGGTGATCAGCGCCTGGGCGTTGATCGCCTTCCAGTCGGCATATTGCACCGGGCTGGAGAAGCTGGTGATGCTGCCGATATGGGCCGAGGGCGGGATCTCCCGGAAAAGCCCCGTCCCGGTCAGGTCCTCGGCCACCACGCGGCTGATCTGCGCCGCCAGCTGGCCCGCATTGCCGCCCTCGGGGACGAAGTTCGGAATGGCGATCGGCATCGGTTCGATCACCCCCTCGGTGATCTCGATCCGGAGGGGGCCCGACTGGGCCTGCGCCGCCTGCCCCGCAGGGATCAGCGCCGCAGCCAGCCCCAGGCACAGGGCAAGCGGTGTCAGGAGTGCATTCGGTCTCATCATAGGTTCCGCATTTTCTCCGGGTTGAATGTCATTTCGATGTCGCGCCAGCTGTCGTACTTCTCCGCCGGCAGCTTGAAGCCGCCCTGCATCGCACTGCACCGCAGTACCGCCCGCCGCGCGGCATCGAACGCCGCCCGCTGGGCCGAAGCATCGCCACCCTGCGCGCTCACCTGTCGCAATGTAGATTGCTGGACCTGTCCGTCACGATCCAACGAGAAGGCAATCGTCACCACAACCTGCGCCGCCGCCGACCCGATGTCGACATTCCAGCACTGCTGAACCGCCACGCGCAGCCCCTCGCGCTCCGACGCCGACAGCGGCGGCCCCTGCCGCACCGGCGCGTCAGAACTCTGCCCGCCCCCGCCAAGCGCCTCGGCCAGGGCCTGGTCGATATTGGCATCGTTGTCGGCCGGTTTCGGTTCCGGTTTCGGTTCGGGCTTGGGTTCAGGTTTCGGCTCGGGCGCAGGTTCAGGCTTGGGCTCAGGCGCAGGCTCGGGCTCTGCCGCCGCGGTCTGCTGCGGCGGTTCCGGGCGCATCTGCGGCCGCTTGGACGAAGTCGGCGCCCCCGACGGCCGGTCGGCCTCGGTCACGATCTCGGTGGTGCTGGGCGGCGGAGCGGCGGGCGCCTGCTCGGGCTCCTGCACCTCTGCCGGGGCATCCGACGGGGCGACCTCGGGGCGGGTCTCGATATCCTCGGCCACGTCCTCTGCAGAGCGCTCCACCGGCTCCGGGGCGATGCGCGGGGCGGCCTCGGGGCTGGGGGCGACGTCGGGCCGATCCGGGCCCTGAACCTGCTCGGGTAGCTGCGGGCGAACGGGTTCGGGCGCAGGCTCTGGCGCGGGTTCAGGTGCCGGCGCGGGTTCGGGCGCAGGCTCAGGTTCCGGTTCCGGCGCGGCCTCGGGTTCCGGCTCAGGCGCGGGCGCGGGCGCCGCTTCCGGCGCAACCTCGGGCGCGGCTTCGGGGGCCACCTCCGGCGCGGCGGGCTGCGGCACCTCGGTCGCGGCCTCGGGCGGCTGCGACGCCGCCTGAAGGGCCGCAAATTCCTCCTCCGTCACCATGGTGACGGGGCTCACCTCCGCCGGCTGCGGCGCAGGCGTGAAAAGACCGCCCAGGAAGAGCCAGGCAATCAGCCCCACATGCGCGGCCCCTGAGATGATCTGGCCCGTATTCATGCCCCTGCTCATGGCGTCTGGCCTAGCCGGCGTCCCGGACAGGATCCTGGCTGTCCGTCACCAGGCCGATATCGGTGAACCCGCCCGCATTCAGCGCGCCCATGACCTGCATCACCTGGTCATAGCTGACGGCACCGTCCGCGCGCAGGTAGATCCGGGTGGAGGCCCGCTCCGCCGCGACCGCGCGCAGCTTGTCCACCAGCTCCCCCGCCGCGACCTCGGTGGTCTGCAACAGGATCGTGCCGTCCCTGGTCAGCGTCACCGTCAGCGGCTCTTCCGCCTCCGTCGGCAGCGCCGTCGCCTGGGTCTTGGGCAGTTCCACCGGAACGCCCACCACCATCAGCGGCGCGGCCACCATGAAAATGATCAGCAGCACCAGCATGACATCCACGAAGGGGGTCACGTTGATCTCTGCCATGGGGCGCGCCCGGCCACCGTGCCGGCGCCCCCTGCGGCGGCCGCCGCCGCCTCCCTTGCCGATGGTGCCCGCGCCCATGGCTCAGGACTCCAGCTGGCGGCCCAGGATCGTCGCGAACTCATCCGCGAAGGCCTCGTAGCCCCCGACCAGACGATCCGCATCCGTGCTGAGCTTGTTGTAGAAGATCACCGCCGGGATGGCGGCCAGCAGGCCAAGCGCGGTGGCCAGCAGCGCCTCGGCGATGCCCGGCGCCACGACGGCCAGGTTGGTGTTCTGGGTGGCGGCAATGCCCACGAAGGCATGCATGATGCCCCAGACCGTGCCGAACAGCCCCACGAAGGGAGAGGTCGAGCCCACGGTCGCCAGCACCGGCAGGCCCGATTGCAGGGCCTCCGCCTCCTTGGCGATGGCCACGTCCATGCTGCGGTCGATCCGCGCCTGGGCGCCGGCGATCATCTGGCCGTCGCTGCGGTAGCTGCGGCGCCATTCCGTCATGCCGGCGGCAAAGATGCGTTCGCTCCGGCCCGACGGCTCCGGCCCGATTTCGTCGTACAGTTCGTCCAGCGGCTCCCCGGACCAGAAGGCCCGGTCAAACCGGTTCGCCTCGCGCCGGGCGGCGCGGTAGGCGATGATCTTCTGGATGATGATCGACCAGCTCCAGAACGAAGCCAGGATCAGCAGAAGCATCACGATCTTCACGGTGAAGGTCGCCTGGGCGAAAAGGCCAAGCAGGGAGAAATCAATCTCCTGCGCCATTGCGAGGGGTGCGGTTTCCATTCTGTCTGCTCTTTGTCGCGCGGCCGTCTGGTGCGGCAATTGGGGACGAATCTAGCGCAGATCCCCGACAAAGGCCAATGACAAAGGCATTTCAGAGCCGTGAGGCGGTGGTGCGGCGCTGCCTATTCCACCGCCAACTGGCGGAGAACCGCCGGAAGCCGCACCGGCGCCCCCTGCCCGTCCAGCGCGACCAGGGTGACAAGGGAAGTGAATAGCCTTTCCTCGCCCTCCTCCCCGCTTTTACGCAGCACCTCCTGACGCAGGATGATGCGCGCCGGGCGGACCTGCTCCACCGTGGTCACGACGCTCAGCTGGTCGTCGAACTTCGCAGGCTTCAGGTAATCCGCCTCGACCCGGCGCACCGCAAAGACCTGCCCGGTCTCCGCCTTCATCGCCGCCTGGTCCAGGCCCAGGTCGCGCACCCACTCGCTGCGGGCGCGCTCGATGAACTTCATGTAATTGGCGTAGTAGACGATACCCGCCAGGTCGGTGTCCTCGTAATAGACCCGCAGATCGAACCTGTGCATGTCGCGCCCTTTCCCTTTGCCCCTTGCTCGCCCCTCCGGCCCGGCTTGTCCAGCCCGCCCGGCGCCTCGGGTTGCCCGAACCCGGGCCCCGCTTCTGGCCCTGCTTGGGGCCGGAATTTCACACCGTCGCGATACAGTCGCGATACCGACGTAATACCGACGTTTTAATCGCGCCTTTTCAGCGACTTCGCGAATCTATTGGGGGTTGTGAATACCGACGTTCCGGCGCGGCGCCCCTGGGCTCAGTTGAACAGCTGCCCGGCCCGTGCCGAAAGCCTCAGCGCAAGGCTGGGATCTTCGGAATATGCAGGCAGAACAGGGTCATAGGCGGCCCGCAGGACCGATGCCAGGTCGGGCCGCAGCACGGCTTCGCCCTGCCCGTCCGCCCGCGCCAGCGCCGAACGCCCGTCAAAGGTCGCCGGCCCCCAAAGCAGCATGGATTTCAGCATCTGCTCCATCCCCAGATCCGCCGCCGGCATCTCCGCCAGCGCCCCCCGCATCCGCAAGAAAACAAAGGCCGCCTTGATCGAACCATCCGCTTCGAACCTGAAAAAGCGATACTGATCAGCATCTTGCGCCTGCAGCCTCGGCAGCAGCCCCTCCAGGTCGGGCACCAGTCGCTCCAGGTTCTCGACCTCCCCCAGCTCCGCCCAGTCGGTCAGGAAGAACAGCATGAGGTTCGCGCCCAGCTCCGGATCCGTCTCGGCCATCTTGTGACCCGCAGCCAGCACCACGACCTCCATCGCGCCCTTCAACGGCGGCAGGCTCTGCTCCGCCGCGCCGAAGATCACCGGCACGATGGGCCGCGACCAGCGGGCGAAACGGAACTGGTCGTCGGCATCGGCGAAGAAGCTTTCGACGACCTCGGGGGCTGGGGCAAGTCCTTGCATGGATTGTCCTTTCTGACGTTCTGATCCGGTCACTGACCGAAGAGATCCGGCCCCTGTTCGCCCGCCCGCTTCGGCGCGGCAAGGCCCAGGTGGCCCCAGGCCCGCTGTGCCAGCATCCGCCCGCGTGGCGTCCGCTGCACCAGCGCCTGCTGCAGAAGATAGGGCTCGATCACCTCTTCCAGCGCATCCCGGCTTTCCGACAACGCCGCCGCCAGGGTTTCGATCCCCACCGGCCCGCCGCCGTAACCCTCTCCGATCATGCGCAAATATCGCCTGTCGGCGCCATCCAGGCCCAGCTCGTCCACGCCCAGCCGCGTCAGCGCCCGGTCGGCCAGCGCCCGGGTGATCCGCCCGTCGCCCTCGACCACAGCAAAATCCACGACCCGCCGCAGCAACCGCCCGGCGATCCGCGGTGTCCCCCGCGCCCGCCGCGCGATTTCCAGCGACCCCTCGGGATCCGCCGGCGCACCCAGTTTGCGTGCGTTGCGGGTGACGATTTCGTCAAGCTCCTCAATGGTATAGAACTGCAACCGCGTCGGGATGCCGAAGCGGTCGCGCAGCGGTGTCGTCAGCAATCCCAGCCGCGTCGTGGCGCCTACCAGCGTAAACGGCTGCAGTTCGATCCGCACCGTCCGCGCCGCCGGCCCCTCCCCGATCACGAGGTCGAGCTCGAAATCCTCCATCGCCGGATAGAGCACCTCCTCCACCGCCGGGTTAAGCCTGTGGATTTCGTCGATAAAAAGGACGTCCCGCGCCTCCAGGTTGGTCAGGATCGCCGCCAGATCCCCCGCCTTGGCCAGCACCGGGCCGGAGGTCATGCGGAAGTTCACGCCCAGCTCCCGCGACATGATCTGCGCCAGCGTCGTCTTGCCGAGGCCGGGCGGGCCATGAAACAGCGTGTGGTCCATCGCCTCGCCACGCTGGCGGGCCGACTGGATGAAGACCTTCAGGTTCGCCCGCGCCTCTGCCTGGCCGATGAAATCGTCAAGCTGCTGGGGCCGCAACGCCCGGGTATCGGCGGCGGCATCCTCGGGCAGCGGATCGGGACGCAGGGTGGGATCGGGTTCGTTCATAGGCCCCTCCTAGCCGTGGCGGGGGCACCGGGGCAAGACCGGCTCATTCCTTCGGGGCCAGAAGGCGCAGCGCCGCGCGGATCAGCCCGGCCATGTCCAGCTCCGGCTGTTCGTTCAGCGCCTGCGCCACGGCCCCCGCGGCCTCCGACGGCTGGTAGCCAAGGTTGGACAGGGCGGAAAGGGCGTCGCCCTGCACATTGGCCGCAGGCTTTGGCGCGGGCGCCTTGCGCGCGGGTTTCGTTGCTGTTTCAGCAGGTTGCGCGGGCTCGACCGGTTCGATCACTTCGGCCGCGCCGCCCCCCATGGCCATGATGGAGGGGGCCTTGTCCTTCAGCTCCGCCACGACGCGCTGCGCGATCTTGGGGCCGACCCCCTTGGCCGCCTTCACCGCGTTCCAGTCGCCAAGCGCAATCGCCCGGCCGACCCCATCGGGCCCGAGTGCCCCGAGGATCGCCAGGGAGGCCTTCGCGCCCACCCCCTGCACAGAGGTCAGCAGCCGGTGCCATTCCTTCTCCGCCAGGGTCGGAAACCCGAAGAGCTGCAGGATGTCTTCGCGCACCAGCAGGTCGGTATAAAGCGCCACCGCCTCCCCCGGGCCGGGCAGGGTCGCCAGCGTGCGGTCGGAGCAGTAGACGATATAGCCCACGCCGCGCACGTCGATCAGCACATGGTCGAGGGCCTTGTAGTCGATCCGTCCGGAAAGCTTGCCGATCATGCCTGCGCCCTCAGCACCTTGGCCAGCGTGGACCCGGCGTGCCGGGCGTGGCAGATCGCGATCGCCAGGGCATCCGCCGCATCGGGCCCGGCGAACTGCACGCCGGGCAGCTGCATCTTGACCATGTGCTGCACCTGTTTCTTGTCCGCATGGCCGACACCGACCACGGTCTTCTTGATCTGGTTCGGGGCATATTCCCCGACCTCCAGCCCGAAGCGCGCCGGAACCAGCATGGCGATGCCGCGCGCCTGTCCCAGTTTGAGCGTCCCTGCGCCATCCCGGTTGACGAAGACATGTTCAACCGCCGCCGCATCGGGCTGAAAACGTTCAAATACCTCGGTCAGCGCGTCGTGCAGGGCCAGCAGCCTCTGCGCCAGGGCACTGCCCGTGCCGTGGCACACGCCGTTGCCCAGGTGCGAAATCCGGCTGCCGTCGACACGAATCACGCCCCAGCCGAGGTTCTGCAAGCCCGGGTCGATCCCCAGAATCCGCATCGTGTCGCCCCTTTCACTGCTCTCTTCCCCGGTTCATCGGGGCTTTTTAGAGAACTAGCACGAAAGGAGAACATCCGCCAAGGGCCGTTCCACCCCCGGTCACGACGCGAAATGGACGTCGGAAACGACCGAATCCGACATTTCGGCGGCTCGACACGACACCAAGGCCACAGAAATTTATGGATTTCCGAACAGAAACTTAACAATCCGACAGGCATGCAGAAATTGCATGCAGCCCATGCAAAAATGCCGATTGTTTGGGCGGAAAAAGAATTCTACCTGCGGCTCAGAACATACGAACGCGGAGACGTCAGCCGTCTCCATCCCCCGAAAGTCAAAGGATAAGACAATGACCTCTCACTACGCACGTACCGCTGCCTCCAGCTCCCTCGCACTGCCGATCGCTTCCGCAGTGAACCACCTCGTCGCCGCCGTCTCCAACTGGAACGACGCCCGCGTCACCCGCAAGGCCCTGTCCCGCCTGACCGACCGCGAACTGAACGACATCGGTCTGGTCCGCGGCGACATCGACGACGTTTCCCGCATCTAATACACCCAGCAGCCGCGGCCATCCGGCCGCAGCTTTCGGGGAAGCGAGCCGCACCGGGCAACCGGGGCGGCTTTCTTTTTGCCCGCATGAATTTGCCCGCCTGAATGCGCAAACGCGCCCTGATGGGCGCGCTGGATCACCGGCGTGCCGGGGCGGAACTGGCGTGTTTCGGCGGAAGGGGTCAGATGGACTGCAGGAAGGGGCCGATGTGGCCCGCGACGAACTCGGTCACGACATCCGGCTCCATCAGCCGGGCGACGAACTGCTCCCAGGAGGAGCCGGAGGCGAGGGTATCGCTGCGCAGGTCGTATTCGGCGGCGCCCAGACCCGCGAAGGCCAGGACCTTCATCCCGTAAAGCGCCAGGACGAGATAGCAGGCCGCGCGCAGGACAGGCCCCAGGCCACGACGCTTGCGCGCCAGCCCACGGACGCGTCCGTTGCGATCCACGTCGAACTTCATGCCACCAAGGCGGCCGGTCCCCTGCCGCTTCCGTTCAATACGGCGCAGACGGTCATCGAATTCCCGCATCGACTGCGTCATTGGTCCCTCACTTTGATCGCATCCCCTGCTTTCAAAGCTTGGTAAAAGACAATTCGGGCCGGAATGGGGCCGAAAAGGGATTAGACCTTGCGCAGGGTCAGGGTCGTCCATTCCCGGATCTGTTCCGCGTGATGCAGGGCGAAGCCGGCGGCCTCGTAGGCTTCCTGTACGGCGGGGGCCTGTTCGTTCAGCAGACCGGACAGGATCGCGTAGCCGTCACTTTCGACATTCGCCGCGATCTCGGGAGCGAGGGCGACGAGCGGCCCCATCAGGATGTTGGCGAAGACCAGGCCGTAGGGGGCCTTTTCGGCCAACAGCGGGTTGCCGAACCCGGCCGCTTCGCAGCAGACGACTTCGCCGTCCATATCGTTGGCCTTCAGGTTGGCGATGGCCACATCCACGGCGACGGGATCGATGTCGCTGGCGATCGGCGTGCCCGGCCAGATCTTGGCGGCAGCCATGGCCAGAACCGCGGTGCCACAGCCGATATCGGCCGTGCGGTCGGTCGAGAAGCCTTCGTTGTCCAGCCGGTCCAGCGCCCGCAGGCAACCGAGGGTGGTGCCGTGGTGCCCCGTACCGAAGGCCATTGCAGCCTCGATCAGCAGCGGCACTGTCGCGGCATCCTGCGGCACCTTGTCCGCATCATGGGAACCGTAGACGAAGAAGCGCCCAGCCTCGACCGGAGCGAGTTCGCGCTTCACATGGGCCACCCAGTCGGTTTCCGGCAGTTCGGAGACCGCGAAGGGGCGCGCATTGTGGATCTTCGCCAGGAGTTCGAGGCCGGCGACATCGGGCCGCTCCTCGAAATAGCCACCGACTTCCCACAGGCCGGAGCCATCTTCCATCTCGAAGATGCCGATCCCGGTGGCTTCGGGCACCAGCCCTTCCATGGCCGCGCCGAGCGCCTCGGCATCGGCCTTGGTTTCAAGGGTGGTCAGGGCGGTCCAGGTGGCCATGGGATCCTCGCGATTTGGGTTGCCAGCGGCCTAGAGCCTGCCCGCGCGGGCGTCAAGCGGGCTCATTCAGCGGCGGCAGGCAGTTTCCCGCGCGCGAAGATGGTCTCATGACCCGGTTCGGGGTGGCGCGGGATCATCAGGGCGAAGAGGAACGATACCCCCGCGAGCGCCGCCGCCAGCACGAAGACCGCCGCCGGGGAGAAAAGCCACAGGTAGCCGAGGGAGGCCGGCAGGAAGACCGCCGCGATGTGATTGATGGTAAAGGCCACCGCCGCCGTGGGCGCCATGTCCCGCGGATCCGCGATCTTCTGGAAATAGGTCTTCAGCGCCAGTGCGAGCGCGAAGAAGATGTTGTCCACCACGTAGAGGATCGAGGCCAGCACGAGCCCCCAGCCAAAGTAGTAGATCCCCCCGTAGAGGCCGAAGATGAAGACCAGCCCCGCGTATTCCGCCAGCAGCACCGGGCGTTCACCGAACCGCGAAACCGCGCGGCCCAGCAGGGGCGCCAGGAACATGTTGGACAGCAGGGTCACGAGGAAGAGCGAGGTCACCTCGTGCACGTTGAAGCCGAAGCGTTCGACCATCATGAAGCCGGCAAAGACCACGAAGATCTGCCGCCGCGCACCGGCAAAGAACTGCATCGTGTAGTAGAGCCAGTAGCGACGGCGAAGGACGAAGGTCTTTCGCTGCGGATGGGGCGCCTCGTACTGCGGGTAGGCAAAGCGCGCGAAAAGCGCGATGGCAAGGGTCGTGGCCCCGGCGATCATGTAGACCAGGTTGTAGGTCAGCCCCAGCGGATCCCAAAGCAAAACGATCAGGCCGTAGCTGACCAGGGTCGCGAAAGATCCCACGGCAAGCAGCTTGCCCAGCACCTTGGGCGCCTCTTCCCGTGTCAGCCACTGCAGTTGCAACGACTGGTTGACGGCCTCGTAGTAGTGGAAGCCCACGGAGCTGAGGAAGGTGATCACGAGGATCCCCCCAAGGGTCGGGAAGTAGGCGGTGAGCGCGGTGGATATCCCCAGCAGCATCAGCGATGTCAGCGCAAGGGTCTGCTCCCGCACGATCAGCAGCACCAGGATGACCCCGATGGACAGGAAACCCGGGATTTCCCGGATCGTGTGAAGCCAGCCGATGTCGGAGCCGTCGAAGCGCGCCACCTCGATGACGAAGTTGTTCAGCAGGGCCGACCAGGTCGCAAAGGCGATCGGCATGGCCGCGGCCATGAGAAACAGAAGGGCCTTGGGGCGCCGCCAGAACGGCAAGGACCCGGCATCGGAGAGGGGCATGGTTTTGCTCATGCAGCCCAATTAATGCTGAAAGCATGCTTTGGATAGAAAAATGACTCTGCAGGAATGCACAATTCCGCCCGGGCGACACCGGGGGTCGACTGCCCCGCGCGGAGACGTGAGGTTTCAGAAGAAGCTCTGCGGATCTATGTCGATGGAAAGGCGCAGGTTTTTCGGCAGGCGCACCCCCGCGACCCAGTCTGAAACCGCGCTTTGCAGCGCCACGCCCTTGGGCGCCTTCACCAGCATGCGCACCCGGTGCCAACCGCGAATGCGCGCGATCGGCGCCGGCGCCGGGCCATAGACGACCGCCCCCGCGCGGCGGATCGGGCCGTCATGCCGAGCCAGTTCGGTGCCGGCCGCGAAGGCCTCGTCGGGGCTTTCCGACGACAGGATGATGCCCGCCATCCGCCCGAAAGGCGGCATGTGGGCCAGGGAGCGGCTTTCGGCCTCGGCATCCCAGAACTCCTCCTCGTCCCCCGACAGGATGGCGCGGATCACCGGGTGGTCGGGCTGATAGGTCTGCATCAGCGCCTCGCCTGGGCGGTCGGCGCGCCCGGCCCGGCCTGCAACCTGGCGCATCAGCTGGAAGGTCTTCTCTGCCGCGCGCATGTCGGACCCGTGCAGGCCAAGATCGGCGTCGATCACCCCCACCAGCGTCAGCAGAGGAAAGTTGTGCCCCTTCGCCACCAACTGCGTGCCGACGATGATGTCCGCCCCGCCCGAAGCGATGGTTTCCACCGCCTGTTTCAGTGCCCGGGCAGACCCGAAAAGATCCGACGACAGCGTGGCGATGCGTGCCTCGGGGAAAAGCGCCTCGGCCTCTTCGGTCAGACGCTCGACACCGGGGCCAACGGCGGAAAGCGTGCCCTCTGCCTCGCACTTGGGGCATTTCTCCGGCGTGGGGATCGACTCGCCGCACTGGTGGCACATCAATCGTTTCAGGAACCGGTGTTCTACCATCCGGGCATCGCATTGCGGGCATTCGATCTGGTGCCCGCAGGCCCGACAAATCGTCACCGGGGCATAGCCGCGCCGGTTGAGGAACAGCAGCGCCTGTTCCCCCGCCTCGACCCGCTGCCGCACCGCCGTCTGCAGACGGGGAGAGATCCAGTGGCCCGAGGGTACCTCCTGTGCGCGCATGTCGATGGCGCGCATTTCCGGCAGAACGGCGCTGCCGAAGCGGGATTTCAGGTCGATCCGGCGGTACTTGCCCGCCTGGGCATTCACCCAGGTTTCCAGCGAGGGCGTGGCAGAGGCCAGCACGACCTGGGCCCCGGCCAGAGAGGCCCGCAGCACCGCCATGTCGCGGGCGTTGTAAAGAACCCCGTCCTCCTGCTTGTAGGAACTGTCGTGTTCTTCATCCACGACGATCAGGCCGAGGTCGCGATAGGGCAGGAAAAGCGCCGAACGCGCGCCCACGACCAGCTGCGCGCCCCCTTCGGCGACCATTTTCCAGGTGCGCCGCCGTTCGGTCATCGTCACGCCGGAGTGCCATTCGGCCGGACGCGCGCCGAAGCGTTTCTCCACCCGCGTCAGGAACTCTGCCGAGAGGGCGATTTCCGGCAACAGCACCATGGCCTGACGCCCCTTTGCCAGGGCGGCGGCCACGGCCTCCAGGTAGACCTCGGTCTTGCCGGAACCGGTGATGCCGCGCAGCAGGGTCGTGCCGTAGCTGCCCGACCGGATGCCCGCGCGCAGCTGCTCCGCCGCGCTCTCCTGTGCTTCGGTCAACTCCTTGCCAGGCAGATCCGGGTCCAGTGTCGGGAAGGGCAGATCCCGGGGGGTGTTTTCCTCCAGCACGGCGCCCTGCTTCACCAGCCCCTTGATGACGGAGGAGGTCACGCCGGCGGCATCCGACAGTTCCTTCAGGGTGAAGGACAGGCCGCCGAATTCCTCCAGCACAGCCAGGACACGGGTCCGGGCGTCCGTCATGCGATCGGGCTCCGCCTGGCCCATCCGGTACACCTTCCGCATAGAGGGCGGGTCGGTCAGCCCCGGCGCCCGCGTGGCCAGCCGCAGCATGGCAGGCATCGAGGTGAGCGTGTAATCGCCCGCGCGCTGCAGGAAGCTGCGCATCTCCTCCCGCATCGGCGGCACCGGCAGGATCGCGTTGATGCCACGCGCCTTCTTAAGGTCGAAACCGCCGCGTCCCCTGCCCCAGACCACGCCCAGCACCAAGCGCGGCCCGAGCGGCACCAGCACGTAGGCGCCATCAGCCACCCCGCCCGCAGGCGCGAGGTAATCGAGCGGTCGGTCAAGTGGCTGAGTCGTCAGCACCGACACGAGCTCCCCCTCGGCATAGTCCGCCGGGGCGTAGCTGTAGGCTGGTGTCTCGTCGAAGAGGGAGCCGGAGAAGAGTGGATCGGGATCGGCCAAGCGGCCCTCGCAGGCGGTATGGGGTTTCGGCACACCACTCTATCGGCTAAACGCGGGGCGAGACAATGCAACCCCGGGGGAACGCACTCATGAAGTTTTTCGTCGACACCGCCGACGTCCCCGCCATCGCCGAGCTGAACGAGCTGGGCATGGTGGACGGCGTCACCACCAACCCGTCGCTTATCAAGAAGTCCGGCCGTGACATCCTGGAAGTGACCAAGGAGATCTGTGACCTGGTTTCCGGTCCCGTCTCCGCCGAGGTGGTTGCCACCGAAGCAGACCAGATGATCGCCGAAGGCCGCAAGCTGCGCGAGATCGCCGAGAACATCGCCGTCAAGGTGCCGCTGACCTGGGACGGCCTGAAGGCCTGCAAGGTGCTGTCGGACGAAGGCGCGATGGTCAACGTGACGCTGTGCTTCTCGGCCAACCAGGCGCTGCTGGCCGCCAAGGCCGGCGCGACCTTCATCAGCCCCTTCATCGGCCGGCTGGATGACATCAACCTGGACGGTATGCAGCTGATCGAGGACATCCGCACCGTCTACGACAACTACAACTTCGAGACCGAGATCCTGGCGGCCTCGATCCGCACGGCGAACCACGTGGCCGAAAGCGCCCGCATCGGCGCCGACGTGATCACCGCGCCGCCCGCCGTGATCAAGGCGCTGGCCATGCACCCGCTGACCGACAAGGGCCTGGCGGCCTTCCTGTCCGACATCGCGGATGCGGGCATCAAGATCCTGTAAGCCTTCGAGAGAGGCTTTGGCGCACCCGCCCGCAAGCGGGTGCGCTTTCCTTTTGCGACGGGTACACGCAAAGCGGTGCCGAAACGTCGCAACTTCGCTCAGCCTTCCCAGAAAAGGCGCGAAAACCCCCGGCCGGTCTGCTACCATCCGGGAAAACGACAAGACCCCGAGGCAGGCATGAACACGACTTCCGGCAAACCGGAGCTGGACCGCAAGCTGCGCGAACACGTGCTGGAGCGGCCCGATTTCATTCTCGACGATACCGACATGATGAAGGCCCTCGTCGCGGCCAATGAAAAGAGCATGGGCGGCAATATCGTCGATCTGCGCGGCATCGCCATGGAACGGCTGGAAGCGCGCCTTGACCGGCTGGAGGATACCCACCGGTCCGTCATCGCCGCCGCCTACGAGAACCTGGCCGGCACCAACCAGATCCACCGTGCGATCATCGCGATGATGGACGGAGACGATTTTGAAACCTTCCTGAAAGATCTCGGCGGGGAAGTCGCGGACATTCTGGGGGTCGATTCCATGCACCTGGTGCTGGAAACCGCGCAGGAAAACCGCGATCCCGCGATCAACCGCCTGGGGGATGTGCTGCGGGTCGTCGATCCCGGCTATATCGCCGCCTACATGGATGGCCACCGCAGCGCCCCCGCGCGTCAGGTCATCCTGCGTCAGATCGAGGCGGGCCCGGCCGAACTCTACGGCGAAAAGGCGGAATTCACCTATTCCGAAGCCTGCCTTCGGCTGGACTTCGGGCCGGGGCGTCTGCCGGGCATGCTGCTGATGGGGTCGGAGGATCCGCATCAGTTTACCCCGCAGCAGGGCACCGATTTGCTGGCCTTCTTCGCGGGTGTCTTCGAACGGACCATGCGCCGCTGGTTGTCATGAGCCGCGACGCCGGGGGCCTGCTGATCTCTGCCGCCGCGCGGGATGCGCTGGCGGACTGGCTGGAAGGGCAATCGGCCCTGCTGGACCGCGCGGACAACACGATCGAAGCCTATCGCGGCGATGTTGCCGAATTCCTTGCCTTCCAGACCGCCCACCAGGGCGGGCCACAGGGCCTGGCACCGCTGACCCGGATCACCCTGTCGGACATGCGCGCCTGGATGGCCCATGTCAGGCAGGGCGGCTGCGGCCCCCGGTCCCTGGCCCGCAAGCTTTCGGCGGTGAAATCCTTCTACCGCTGGCTGGCCGAGAGAGAGGGCTTCGACCCGACCCCGGTTCTTGCCGCCCGTTCCCCCCGGTATCAGCGCAAGCTGCCCCGCCCGCTGTCGGTGCCGGATGCGGCGCAGATGATCGAACAGGTGGGTGAGCAGGACGCCCGGCAATGGGTTTCGGCCCGGGACATGGCGGTGCTGACACTGCTTTACGGCTGCGGCTTGCGGATTTCCGAAGCGCTCGGCCTGACCGGGGCCGACCTGCCACTGGGACAGAGCCTGCGCATCAAGGGCAAGGGCGGGAAAGAACGCATGGTGCCCCTGATCGTCCCCGCGCGGCAGGCGGTCGAGCGCTACATCGACCTCTGCCCCTGGCCGATGGAGCCTGACCGGCCGGTCTTTCGTGGCATTCGCGGCGGCCCTCTTTCGGGGACGGTGATCCGAAAGGTCATGGCCCAGGTCCGCGCGCAGATGGGGTTGCCGGCCTCGGCCACGCCGCATGCCATGCGCCACTCCTTCGCGACCCACCTGCTGAACGCCGGTGGCGATCTTCGGGCGATCCAGGAACTTCTGGGCCATGCCAGCCTGTCCACCACCCAGGCCTATACCGCCGTGGACACCGTGCGGCTGATGGAAGTGTACCAAAAGGCGCATCCCCGCAGCTGAGGCGCCTGCCTGCCCGCCTGATCCAGGCTGCGCCATCCCTTGCCTGCGCAACAGTTTTGTGACTAGGGTCACCCCATGACATCCATCAGAATGCGCGCCGTTTCCGTCCACTTGCTGACCGCCACCGGCGCGGTCTTCTCGATGCTTGCCATCATTGCCGCGGCCAACAGCCGGTGGGAGGTCATGTACCTCTGGCTGGTCGTTGCCTTTGCCGTGGACGGGCTGGATGGCCCGCTGGCGCGACGCTACGACGTCAAGACCCACGCGGCAGAGATCGACGGCGTGCTGCTGGACCTGATCATTGATTTCCTGACCTATGTCTTCATCCCGGCCTTCGCGCTTTACCAGTCCGGGCTGCTGCCGGGCTGGACCGGCTGGTTCGGCGTCCTGCTGATCGCCTTTGCAAGCTCGGTCTACTTCGCCGACACCCGGATGAAGACCGCCGACAACAGCTTCTCGGGCTTCCCGGGATGCTGGAACATGGTGGTGCTGGTCTTCTTCGCGACCGAACCGCCCTGGCCGATCATGGTGGGCGTGATCGCGGCCCTGACCGTCGCCATGTTCCTGCCGCTGAAGTTCATCCACCCGGTGCGCACCGCCCGCTGGCGCAAGCTGTCGCTGCCCATGGCCGGAATCTGGGTCCTGCTGGCCCTCTATGCGACGCTGGCGAACTTCGTCATGCCGCTCTGGTCGGAGGTGGCCCTGGTGATCGTCAGCCTCTACCTGCTCTTCGCCGGTATCGCCCAACAGGTGATCCCCCGCCGCGCCTGACCCAGCTGGTTAGGCCCCTACCCGGCTAGGCCCGTCCCTGTTGCGGGCGGAAAAGCGGCTGGCGGTCGTGGCCGAACAGCCAGTGTTCCATCGCCGCCGTCACCGCATCGGGCTGCTCCATCGGGGCAAGATGACCCGCCTCCGACAGGACGGTGATGCGGGCCCCCGGCAAGAGCTCTGCCAGAAGGGCATTGCGCCCGGCGGGCACCAGGGTGTCCTCTTCACCGAAGAGAAACAGGGACGGCAAACGGGCCCGGCGCAGGGTCGCCTGATTGTCGGGACGGCGCTGCATCGCGCGTTGCTGGCTCACGAAGTTTTCCAGCCCCAGGTGATCCCCCATCGAAAGAAACCTGCGGTGCACGTTCAGCCGGCCCGGGATCTGTGCCAGGGCGCGCACCGGCAGCGCCTCCGACAGGGCGTCTTCCAGGCGCCCGCCCCGGGCCTTGGCCACCAGAAGATCCCGCGCGGCCGCAACCTCCCGCGGTTCGGCCAGGATGGAGGCGGAGATGATCGCCAGTCGTGTCACGCGTTCGGGCGCAAGGCGCAGCATTTCCAGCGCGACCGCACCGCCGAGGCAGTGACCGGCAAGGGCAAACTTGGGTGGCAGGCGGGTGAGCAGGCGGGCGGCCATGTCCTCCACCCGGTCCGTCAGGACCGGCAGGGCCAGCACGACCACGCGGTCCAGGCCAAGGCGACAGGTCTGCGCCTCGAACAGGCGCGCATCGCAGCCAAGGCCCGGAATAAGGACCAGGGGTTCATTCATCACAAAAGTGCCGTATCGAAAATGCGGGGTGACCGGCGGGGCCGGAAAATGAAGTGGGAGACGTTAAGAGAAGCGTCGCACATCCAACCGCGATTGCAAGCCTCGCGGCACCTGCCCCCTGCGCTGCGCGGTCAGCCGCGCGCCAGCGCCTCTTCGATGGCCGTCCCGATCAGGTCGAGGCATTCCGGCGTGGAAAAGCGGTGATCCGCCCCCTTCACGAACTTCAGGTGAATATCGTCGCCCAGGGACTTTTCCAGCAACCGCAGGGCGACCGACATCTCCACGTCCGCATCGGCCGTGCCATGCAGGAAACGCACCGGGAAGGGCAGCGGTACCGGGTCCCGCAGGATCAGGTGATTGCGGCCGTCCTCGATCAGCCGCTTCGTCACGATCAGCGGCTCTCCGTATTCCGACGGCAGCGCGACCTGCTGCACCATGTCCAGCGCCAGGCGCTGCGCCTCGGTGAACCCGGCCCACATGCTGTCTTCGGTGAAATCCGGTGCGGCGGCGATGGTCACCAGTCCCGCAATGCGATCCTGCAGGCGCCGGGTCATCAGCAGCGAAATCCAGCCCCCCATGGAGGAGCCCACCAGGATCTGGGGCCCCAATGTCAGCTCCGAGATCGCGAACTCCGCATCTTCGGCCCAGTCGCCGATGCAGCCGTCGATGAAGGCTTCGGAGCTTTCACCGTGCCCGGAATAGTCGAAGCGCAGGAAGGACAGGCCGCGCGCGCGGCACCAGTCTTCCAGGAAAACGGCCTTGGTCCCCTGCATGTCGGAGGCGAAACCGCCCAGGAAAACGATCCCCGGACGCCCGTCCGCCTTCCCTGCGGTGAAGTGGTAGGCAAGGGTGCGGCCCTGCGGCGTGTCGATGCGCTGCGCGTCGGTCATGGCGATCCTGTTTGTCCCGTTTGGCGCCCCGGGGGCGCATCCCGGCCCGACCTTAGGCGCGCGCCGGGGGCAGGTGCAAGGTCAGGCCCGTTCCACTTCCTTCAGCGTGAGGGCAAGCAGACCGCCCGCCACCGCCATCACGGCGAACCCCGCAAGGGCCCAGAGGGCGGAGACCGCCGAAAGCGCACCGCCGAAAAGCCCGGTCAGCAGCAGGATCGTGCCGATCACCGTGTTCGCAACGGCGGCATAGCTGCCCCGATCGTCATCGGGCGCCATGTCCACCAGGTAGGTCGACCGGGACTGCCGGACGCCATGGTAGGCCACCATGAGCAGGAAAAGCACACCCGGACCGGCCCAGAGCGCCCCCGCGAGGCCCAGGACGGAGAGCAGGATCATCAGCGCCATGGAAAGGCCGCCCGCAACGCCCGCTACCACCATGACCTTGCGCGACGACCGGTCCGAGAAGCGACCCCAGATGTAGGAGGAAACGAACGACGCCGCCGCGGAGGCCAGCAGCATGGCGCCCAGCTGTCCCAGGACCCCCTCACCCGTCTTCTGGCTGAGCAGGACAAGGTAGGGCGGCGCCAGCGAGGTGGAGACGAGCAGGCCACGCACCAGGATGAAGCGGCGCAGTTGTGCATCACGGCTGAGGATCGCCCGGAAGGCCGGGCGCGCGGATTTCTCCACCGGGCTTTCCGACTCGTTCAACGCCGAAAAGAGCAGGGCCGCCGTCAGCCAGAGCACCCCTGCGAGCGCGATGGCAGCGCTCACCGCGCCCGCGCTTTGCAGGACGCCGGTCATCAGCAGCAGGGCGAAGGCCACCACGGCCAGGGACGCCGCCGTGCCCGCCGCGCCGGTGATCGTGCCGCGCCGGGTGCGCGCGATGGTCTTGCCCAGCACCTCCTTGAAGGAGACAGAGCAGGCCGCGCGCGACAGCGCCAGCACCGCAAGCGCCAGGCAGGTGACCAGCCCCGCGATCCAGCCCTGCAGCATCAGGCCCGCGACGGCGATGATCAGCGCCGCCGCACCTTGCAGTGCGGAGCCCGCAACCCACATCCACTTGCGATGCTTCAGGGTCTTCAGCTTCCCCGCCAGCAGGATCTGCGGCAGCAGCGCCCCGGCTTCGCGGATCGGTACCAGCGCTGCGATGAAGACCGCCGGCGCACCGAGCGCGTTGAGAAGCCAGCTCAGCACAAGCTTCGGATCGAGGAGGCCATCGCTGATCTTGGTGAAGGACAGCGCCAGAATTTCCCGCATCCCGTTGCGCGCCTCGGTCGGATCCGGTGCGGAGCCACTCCCCGTCAGGGTTCCGAAAAGACTGTGGTGCACCTGATCTGCCATGGCTTGCCTCCTTGCTTGCTTGGCTCGAATTTCCAACGCCCGAACAGGGACTTCGGTTCACCCCGAAGGGCGTGTCCTGCCCGCGACACGGGGCCCCGGCCGCGCATCCGGGCTTGACCCCCGTGCCGACGCGCGCGACAAGACGCGCGCACATAACCCGCAATCGGGCGTTCCGTGGGCGCCAAACCGACGAGGAGGACAAGACATGTCCCAGATCTCCCTCACCTTCCCTGATGGCAATTCGCGCGAGTACGACGCGGGAATCACTGCGGCCGACGTGGCTGCGGGAATTTCCAACTCTCTCGCCAAGAAGGCCATTTCCGCAACGATTAATGGCCAGCACTGGGATCTGCAGTGGCCGATCACCGAAGACGCCAGCATCGCCATTCACACGATGAAGGACGAAGAGCAGGCCAATGAACTGGTCCGCCACGACCTCGCCCACGTGATGGCCCGCGCCGTGCAGGAGCTGTGGCCCGACGTGAAGGTCACGATCGGCCCGGTGATCAAGGACGGCTGGTACTACGACTTCGACCGCAAGGAGCCCTTCACCCCGGAAGACCTGGGCGAGATCGAGAAGAAGATGAAGGAAATCATCAATCTTCGCGACCCGGTGAAGACGGAGCTGTGGTCGCGCGAAGATGCGGTGAAGTTCTACGAGGACAACGAGGAACCCTACAAGGTGGAGCTGGTCGGCATGATCCCCGAGGGTCAGCCGATCCGCATGTACTGGCACGGCGACTGGCAGGACCTGTGCCGCGGGCCGCACCTGCAGCACACCGGGCAACTGCCCGCGGATGCGTTCAAGCTGATGTCCGTGGCCGGTGCCTACTGGCGCGGCGACAGCGATCGCCCGATGCTGCAGCGGATCTACGGCGTGGCCTTCACCTCCAAGGAGAAGCTGAAGAAGCACCTGACCATGCTGGAGGAGGCCGCCAAGCGCGACCACCGCAAGCTGGGCCGGGAAATGGCGCTGTTCCACATGCAGGAAGAGGCCCCCGGCCAGGTCTTCTGGCATCCCAACGGCTGGACGATCTACACCGAGCTGCAGGACTACATGCGCCGCAACCAGCGCCGCGACGGCTATGTCGAGGTGAACACGCCGCAGGTGGTGAACCGCAAGCTGTGGGAGGCCTCGGGCCACTGGGCGAACTACCAGGAAAACATGTTCATCGTCGAAGTGGACGAGGATCACGCACGCGAGAAAACGATCAACGCGCTGAAGCCGATGAACTGCCCCTGCCACGTGCAGATCTTCAACAACGGGCTGAAATCCTACCGCGACCTGCCGCTGCGCATCGCCGAATTCGGCAGCTGCGCGCGCTACGAACCTTCCGGGGCGCTGCACGGGATCATGCGGGTGCGGGGCTTCACCCAGGATGACGGTCACATCTTCTGCACCGATGACCAGATCGAGGCGGAAACGAAGAAGTTCATCTCCTTCCTCGCCAGGATCTACGACGACCTGGGCTTCCACGAGTGGACGGTGAAACTGTCCACCCGCCCCGAAAAGCGCGTGGGCAGCGAGGAAAGCTGGGACCGTGTCGAAGCGGCTCTTGGCAATGCCTGCAAGGCAGCGGGCTATGACTTCGAGATCCAGGAGGGCGAAGGTGCCTTCTACGGTCCGAAGCTGGAGTTCACGCTGACCGACGCCATCGGGCGGGAATGGCAGTGCGGCACCCTGCAGGTGGATCCGAACCTGCCGGAACGGCTGGAGGCAAGCTACATCGGCCAGGACGGTGAAAAGCACCGCCCCGTGATGCTGCACCGCGCCGTGCTGGGCAGCTTCGAACGCTTCATCGGCATCCTGATCGAGAACTCGGAAGGCAAGCTGCCGATCTGGCTGGCCCCGCGCCAGGTGGTCGTGGCGGCCATCGTGTCCGACGCCGACGATTACTGCCTCGAAGTGGTCGAGGCGCTGCGTGCGCGCGGCGTCCGGGCCGAGGCCGACCTCAGGAACGAGAAGATCAACTACAAGGTCCGGGAACACTCCGTCGGCAAGGTGCCCTACATCCTGGCTTGCGGCATGAAGGAAGTGGAAGATCGCACCGTCTCCACCCGTCGCCTGGGCGAGAAGCAGACCAAGGTCCAGACCCTGGAGGAGATCGTCGCGCAGCTGGCCGAGGAAGCCACGCCGCCGGATCTGAAGGCACAGGCGGCCAAGCTGGCCGCGGAATGAGGAAAGGGCGCCTTCGGGCGCCCTTTTCGTTTTCAGCTCACTCTGTTTTCAGCGCAGGGGCGCTACCAGCGGAGCAACAGGCGCCCGGCGACAGCGCCGATGCCGGCCGCAATCCCGATCCCCATGGAATACCACAAGGCATAAAAGAGCGGCGTATCCTCGATGCAGAAGGTGGAATAGACGACGGTGGCAAGCCCTGCCGCCGCGAAGCCCGCCAGCGCCCCGGCGCGCGCCGGATGGACGGCGGCCCCCCGTCGCAGCGCCATCAGGAACCCCGCCAGCATCGGCAGGGACAGCAGAGGGATGGAGGGCAGGCACACCCAGATCGAATGCCCGCGAATGGCCATGCCGCGCAGCTCCGCAGGTGTGTCACGGAATGTCACGGCAAAGAGGATCACGGCGGCCGCTGGCAGCAGCCAGATCAACCGGCGGGCGGCACCGGGGCGCTGCCCGGGGCGGGCGGCCCGCAGCGCCAGAACGGATGCCATCCCCGCCAAGAGCAGCGGCAGCACCGTCTTGGCCGCCACCAGCGGTTGCGAAAGGGCCTGCATCAGGTCGGGGCGCGGCCCGTAGACCAGCCCGTAGATCAGCAGGGTCACCAGCAGGCCACTCAGCACATAGGGTAGCGCCCGCGCCTCTGGCGCAGGTTGTGGCACCTGGGCAGGTTCGGTGGCCAGGGCGGCGATCAGGTCTTCGGTCTTCATCTTTCGCGTCCATCCGTTGTCTGTACCTGTTTCCCCCCGTTCTGCCCGCCCGGCCCGCCTGGCGGCTTTGCCCCCCGGACCTGCGGCCCCGATACGTCTGCGGCCCCCGGCGCACCGGCCAGCTGCCGCAACCGCTGCATGGCTCGGTGATAGGCCACGCGAACCGCGCCCTCGCTCATGCCCAGGCGCGCGCCCACTTCGCCGGCCGTTTCCCCTTCGACCCCGACAGAGCGGACAATGCCGGCCGCCCTGGGATCAATCCGCCCCAGCATCAGATCCAGGTCCCGCGCCGCCGAGGGCTCAGCCGCGCGTTCATCCGGCAGCACCTCTGCCAGATCGTCGATCTGCACCTGACCCGCCCCGCGACGGCGCCGGGCGGCATCCGCACATTTGTACCGCGCAATGGCATAAAGCCAGGGGGTCAGCGGGTCTTCCTCCCGCCAGGTGTGCCGCTTGGCATGCAGCGCCAGCAGCACCTCCTGCACGACGTCCTCCACCTCCTCCGCCGTGGCACGAGAAAGCCGCCCGCGCGCAATCGTCCTGACAGCGGGGACCACCGCCGTCAGGAACTGCGCATAGGCTGCGGTGTCTCCCCGGTTGGCCCGGCGCAGGAGGTCGCCCCACAGGTGATTGCGTTCCGTCATTGCCTCCTCCCTTCGTGCCTCCCGCCGAAACGTTACAGCCCCCTCGCATTTTTCCGAAGCACGATCACTCGTCCGTGAAGGATGTAACGACCGCGGCAGATCCCCCGAATGGCAGAGCACGGTGGCCGTCACGGCTGCCGCTCTCAGTCAAACGACCTCAGTCACACACCCGAGAAAGGGAAACCCCATGTCCACCATCCTCAAGACCGCAGCCGTCGCAGGCGCCTTCGCCACCGCCCTTGCCGCAACCTCCGCCGTCCAGGCCGATGACATGGCGCAGGAAAAGTGCTTCGGCGTCGCCATGGCCGGCGAAAACGACTGCGCGGCGGGCCCCGGCACCACCTGTGCCGGCACCTCGAAGGTCGACTACCAGGGCAATGCCTGGTCCCTGGTCGATGCCGGCAAATGCGCGATGATCGAACTGCCCGCGATGGCCGACGGCACCCCGCGCATGGGCTCCCTCGAAGCGCTGGAGCGTGACCTTCCGATGGAAGGCTGAAAGCCCGGAACGGCGCGCCATGCCCCGGAGGCGCGCCGTTCCCCTTCCCGACGCGGGACGGGACAACCCCGCCCCAGCCACCCCACCAGGAAACGGAGAGGACCCATGTTCGATCAAGCGCGCAATGCGCTGCCCGCAGGCCCCGGCGTGGGCTTCAAACCGCAGCATTACGCAGACATCCTGAACGATCCCGCGCCAGTCACCTGGCTGGAAATCCACGCAGAAAATTAC
Source organism: Pseudooceanicola sp. NS-SX8 (assembly GCF_057380755.1). Lineage (NCBI taxonomy): Bacteria > Pseudomonadati > Pseudomonadota > Alphaproteobacteria > Rhodobacterales > Paracoccaceae > Pseudooceanicola > Pseudooceanicola sp. NS-SX8. Next base: position 3,914,034 of record NZ_CM170819.1, read on the forward strand.
ATGGGGGACGGCGGCAGGCCGCTGGCGATGCTGCGTCACCTGGCGGAACGGTTCCCGATCTCCGTCCATGGCGTAGGCCTGTCCCTCGGCGGCGAAGGTCCCCTGGACCAGGAACACCTTGCCCGGCTGCGCCGCCTTTGCGACTGGCTGCAACCGGCGAGCTTTTCGGAACACCTGGCTTGGTCCAGCCATGACAGCGCCTTCCTGAACGACCTCCTGCCCCTGCCCTATAACGCCGCAACCCTGGCGCGCGTCTGCGACCACATCGACGCCCTGCAGGAGACCCTGGCCCGGCCGATGCTGCTGGAAAACCCCTCGTCCTACCTGGCCTTCTCGGAAAGCACCCTGTCGGAAACCGACTTCCTGGCGGAGGTCGCCCGCCGCACGGGATGCGGCCTTTTGCTGGACGTGAACAATGTCTTCGTCTCCTGCGTGAATCTCGACCTTGATCCGCGCGCCTACGTCCGGGACTTCCCACTGGACCGGGTCGGAGAGATCCACCTGGGCGGCCACGACGAGGACGAGGATGATGCCGGGCGACCCCTGCTGATCGACAGCCACGGCAGGGAGGTCGCCGATCCGGTCTGGGCGCTTCTGGACGATGTCCTGCATGGCGCAGGTCCCCGCCCGGTGCTGATCGAATGGGACAACGACGTTCCCCCCTGGCCCGCCCTGCGCGACGAAGCCCGGAGAGCCGACCGCGCGCTGCAGGGCCTGCCCGCATGAGCGCGCGCGCCGGTCACCTGCGCCACTGCGGCCAGTCCGATTTCCACGCGGCGCTGACAGATCCGGGCCGCCACACGCCCGCCAGCCTGAACGATGGCAGGGGCGGCACGGCAGAACGCCGGTTCGCCGTTTATCGCAACAACCTTGCCGTCGGTCTGCGCGACGCCCTGGTGGATGGCTTCCCCACGCTGCGCGCGCTTGTCGGGGAGGACGCGATGCAGGCAATCGCAAGGCCCTTTCTGCGCACCCATGCCCCCCGTTCGCCCGTGATGTTCCGCTACGGAGAGGACCTGCCCGAGTTTCTAGAAGATTTTCCGCAGGTTGCGCACCTCGGCTACCTGCCGGACGTGGCGCGGCTCGACCTGGCGCTCAGGGCCGCCTACCACGCCGCTGATGCCGAGGCCGTCCCCCCGGCCTTTCTGGCGGCGATACCTTCGGACAGGCTGGCGGCCTCTTGCCTGACACTCGCCCCGGCTGTCCGGATCCTGCGATCCGCCTGGCCCCTGTACCAGATCTGGCGCCTCGCCACCCGGGACGGCCCCGCGCCGGAGGCCCGCGCAGAGGACATCTTGGTCACCCGCCCCGATTTCGACCCGCGCCTGCATCTGCTGCCGCCGGGCGGAGCGGCCTTTGTCCAGGCGCTGCGGACCGGCGCGCCGACGGAGGCCGCGGCCCGGGCTTCCGGCATCCAGCCGGCAGCGCTGGCCGAGGTACTGGGATTGCTGATGAAAACCGGCGCCATAACAGGAACGGAGTTGCCCCGATGACCGACCCGACCGCCCCGCTGTCTCGCCTGTCCCCCCTTCTGCCGCTGCTGGCGCGCTTCGTCTTTGCCGCGGTGCTGATGCGCTACTTCTGGGCCTCTGCCCTGACGAAGATCGGCGATGGCCCCCTGGGGATCGTGCAGCCCTCCGTCGGGGCCTATGCGCAGATCTTTCCCCGCGCGATGGAGGCAGCTGGCTACGATATCTCGAAACTCGGCCTGCTGCACTGGGCGGTGGTCACCGCGGGGACGCTGGCGGAATTCCTGCTGCCCCTGCTGCTTCTGCTGGGCCTGCTCACGCGGCCTGCGGCGCTTGGCATGATCGGCTTCATCCTGGTGCAGAGCCTGACCGATCTCTACGGTCACGGGGGCCTGTCCCATCCGGGCACGCTGGGGGCATGGTTCGACCGCGCGCCCGACGCGCTGATCCTGGATCAACGCGCCTTCTGGGTGCTCACCTTGCTGATACCGGCCTTCCAGGGGGCCGGGGCCCTGTCACTCGACCGGGTGCTGTTCAGAAATGCGCCTTCGGCTCATCCGGTTTCCCGGCCGCCAGCGCCATGATCGCCGCAATGCCGATGAAGGCGATGGGGAACAGCGTGAAGACATTGATGCCAAAGCCGAAATAGAACCCCGCCGCCCCCGCGAGAAGCAGCACACCACCCCAGAGGGCCCGCACCTTTGCCATGCCCGCCCCGGCAATCGCCAGGATCGGGGACAGCACCGCAGCCGTGCGCAGCGCCTCGACGTTGTGGACCTGCCGGAACAGTCCCTCGACCTCTCCGTAGGCATCAATCGCCTCGGTGTAGCCATAGCTGGCCATGCCCACGACCAGCCCCAGAAGCCCGCCGATCAGTCCCAGTATCAGTGCCGCGTTACGCAAGGCGCCTGTCTCCTTCTGCAGTCAGTGGCCAAGCGCCTTTTGCACATCGGCCGTCCATCCCAGATAGAGATCCTCCCCCGCCACGATAAGGGGCCGCTTCATCAAGGCGGGATGATCGCGCAGCAGCTCGCGGGCCGGGCGCGCGCGTTCCGCCTCATCCAGGCCGCGCCAGGTGGTGGAGCGGCGATTCACCAGGTCATCCCCGAAGGTCGCCAGCGCGCGGTCCAGCAGCGCGTCAGGCAGCGGATTGCTACGCACATCGACCAGTTCTGCCCCCTCCAGCGCCTTGAGCGCCTTCCGGCAGGTGTCGCAATTCTTCAGGCCATAGAGCTGCATCGCTGCCCCTTTCGTCGTCTTGTTGCAAATAAGGGGCGGAAACGCGTGCCAACCCTCGTTTTGCTTGCTTTTTACAAAGGGAATGCAATCCTGACCATGTCGCAAGGTGGTTAAGTCCCGATTTTTCCGGGCCTTGAGTGCCGTGATGGAAGTCCCCGCCACGCGGGGTGGTACGGCAAGAGGAGAGACGGAATGCCTGTAGGCACCGTAAAATGGTTCAATACGACCAAGGGTTATGGTTTCATCGAACCCGAGGAGGGCGGCAAGGACGTCTTCGTTCACATTTCAGCCGTCGAGCGATCCGGCCTGACCGGTCTCGCCGACAATCAGAAGGTCGGCTACGAGCTGACCGAAGGACGTGATGGCCGCAAGATGGCCGGCGACCTGAAATTGCTCTGACCCCGCAACCGGTCCCGACCGGCCAGCAAGGTCCGAAATTCATTAAAGATTTGTGAATCCCTTTTTTCTTTTGAAAACATGGGGTTCACTGGCTTCCCGTCCGGTAGTCACATCGGATCCGGCGCAGCCAGCCCAGCCTGCCAATCCTCCCCCATGGCGACGATGCAGGATTTCCCAGTCGCGTAGGAGACGACCAGCGTCCACTCCCCCCGCGGTGTTGTCCAGACTTCCATGAGTTGATCGGGACCGCGCAGCCCCATGGCTTCGCGTGACAGGTTCATCTGCGTCTTCAATCGCTTTTCAAGCGCCGTGGTGCCATCGCAGAGCACCTCCGCTATGGGGCTGGAGGCGGCGGCGGGGCCCGCCAGGACGGCCAGAAGAACGGCAGCGGCGATGCGCATGAACTGCTCCCTTTTCCAAGGAATGTAACAGATTCATGACATTCAAACGATAGGAAATCGTGAACCGCGCAGACCAAGGGCGCCCCGGGCACCGGAACGCCTGCCGGGTTTACCCGGGAAACCCCTTTGAAACTCAGTAGTTGGGAGACTTGGAGCCGTAGTAGCCCGGCGCGCCATAGCGGTAGCCGGTGACGGAGCGGTTCCAGTCTGCCGCGGTTGCGGGCACGTTCGGCTTGCCGCAGGACACCTGCAGGCCCAGCTGCACGGGCATCAGGCCTTCGGGGCAGTAGTTCACCGTGACCGGATAGGCAAAGACCGGCGGCGCATCGGTGCGCGACACGGTGGGGCCGGTATAAATGTCGTTGACGACAAGGCCTTGCGCGGCGGCGGCGAGCGGCAGGGCGCAGGCAAGCAGGGTGGCGGTCAGCAGGGATTTCATCCGGAACATCCTTTCCTGGGCGGCATCGGGCGCAGGATAGCAGCGACCGCGCCCGGCTCAAAACCCTAAAGCGCGGCACCGGCCGACGGGAAGATCAGCCGCACCAGCCACACCCCCAGGGCCGCCGAGACCCCCGTCAGAACCGTGCCCCAGGTCATGTCCACCGCCACCATGACGGGCGACCAGGCCCGCAGGACGGCGTAGTTCGTCACCTCGTAGGTGCCATAGGCCATGGCGCCGATAAGCGCCCCGTTTACAAGGGCTTGCATGGGGCGCCCGGCCTCCAGCGCAGGCAGGGACACGAACCACAGAAGCCCCGCGACATAGGCCATGTAGAAGAGCGCCGCAGCGATCATGCGCGGATCTTCGAGGATCTGATCGCCCAGCCTGGTTTCGAAAAGCGGGCGCATGACGGTCTTCAGCATGACGGCATCGAGGCCGAGGAAGATCACCGCCGTGATGAGGTAGAGGGTGAGGGTCTGCATGGTGGCTCCGGTGTCGTTTCTTGGGATACGCCGGAGCGGGGCGCCTGGATCACACCCGGAGACCGCTATAGCTTTTTTGAATGTCGGTATTTTGTCGGTATCGCGTCGGTATCACGTCGGTGCGTTTTTGGTAAGGGATTGGAAAGCTTCGCGGTAACGGGGCGGGCGTTGGGTGTTGCTGGGTGTTGCCGGGTATTGTGACGGTTTTCGCGGGGGAATGTGCGGAGGTTATGAGGTGGGCACGGGGTGGTGCGTGGTGGGAAGGTGGTGTGGTGGGGATGGTGGGGTGAACCCCACCCTACGGTTGACGGCACGTCGCCCCCAACCGGTCGCAGCAGACCAGTTTCAAGGCGCACCCACTTGCCAGAAGACACCGGCCCGCTACAAGTTCTGCGTCCGAAGCGTCATCAAAAGGAAAGTGTTGTTGAACTCCGCAAGCGTCATCTGTCGGCGGTTCGGACTATCCGGCCAGGGATCTCTTACAATGATCTCCTGCGGCATCGGACCTTGAGGCGTGCGAATATAGGTCATCGCCGTAATCAGGACCGCATGCCCGAGCGAACCTGCAATAAGACACCGACCTTTATTAAGTTCATTCCAAACCGTTTGAAGTGGAGGTACCTGCGGCAGGATATTCTCCGACAAATCCATTACAGGGCGAGCAAGAGCTTCAAAAGGACGCCCCGTCTGCCCATCCCTCCACGCTCCCGAAATTGCCCTAGCAATCTCCGGACCGGTGGCGGTTCGACAACTGGGAACCGGTCCGTGAATTTTCGAAACAAATTCCGTTTGCGGCACATAGAACCCTGCAAGACTGAAAATAGCCTCACAACAAGCGGCCCAACACCAATTTTGGCACTCCTGCCTGGGGAGCCTGCTAATAGGAACACCCACGGTACAAATCGGCGCAAGCCCAAAATTCGGCAAAAAAACTTGCTGACAAGTCTCAGTATCAGCCAAAGAAGCCACGGGGGCAGCAGCGACCGAGGCCGCTGACAGAAGAAATCGACGTCGATGCATCTCTTAACCTCAATAAAGAAACATAGCAAATATTGGAGAGAGCGCACCACCTTGAATCGCGAGTCAAGCCCCACCCCCAAATATAGAACGGGCGCAGCTTTTATTCCGTGGATTGAGACATATCGATGCCGCAAGCTTGAGCGCGTGCATTGCAAAATCCTCAAAACGTCCAGCCCAAAGGGCGTTCCGCATTATAGAATATTGTCATGAGATTCTCATCCATGCCCCCCCCACATCTCAGAGGAGGAAAGACGTACATAACAGAATGAAATGGGCCATGCTGCCCCACCTGCGCAACCGAAGTTCACTTTCACGAACTTGAGATCCGAATGGTTCTTTTTGCACCGGGGTGTCTACGCGAAGCGATCCGGCCATCTCATTGGCGCTGTCACCTCACCACGCGGTCTTTCACGAACGGTGGATTGCATCCACCCTACGACGTCGCAATACCTCGGAGGTTTGGCGCGCAGCCTTCTTCGCCCCGTAGGGTGGATGCCAATCCACCATCCCTGCGCCCACAAAAGACAAAAGGCGCGGCAAAAGCCGCGCCCTGTTCCATTCCAGATCGGCCCGCTTATTCGATGAAGGCCAGGAACTCCCGCCATTCCCGCTTGGACATGCCGCAATTCTCTTCGGTCACCTCCTCGCCCTTCAGCATCCGGCGGAGCGCCTCCATCATCTGCGAGGACATCGTCACCGCGCCCATGCGGTAATCCTCGAAGGCCTTGTAGGCGAAGGGCACCCAGTCGGCGACGAGCTTGCAGATCTCCTCGGCGTAGACGCGGATCTCGTACTGGGCATGGGCATCGGCGCGCAGGCGCAGGAAGTGCAGCAGGTTGTGCAGGTCCACCTTCCAGTACCACTGGGTGTAGATGTTCGCCGGCAGGTTCATGCGGGCCAGTTCACGGGCGAGGCCCTGCTGGCCGTCGTCCGAGATCATCTCTGCGTAGTGATCATAGGCACGGGCGCTGTCTGCCTTGAGGTATTCCAGCACGCGGGCGGCTTCCTCGCCGGTCAGGGCCTCGCCGCGGCCCTGGTTGTTGACCACCGACTGCGCGGCGAGGTGTTCGGGCGCGGGGATGTAGAATTCCCGGTCGAGGATCGAGTAGCGGGCGGAGTATTCGTTCACGTTGGCGGTGCGGTGGCGGATCCACTGGCGCGCGACGAAGACCGGCAGCTTCACGTGCAGCTTCAGCTCGCACATCTCGAAGGGGGTGGAGTGCCAGTGCCGCATCAGGTAGCGGATCAGCCCCTCGTCGTTCTGCACGGATTTGGTGCCCTTGCCATAGCTCACGCGGGCGGCCTGGGTGATGGCGCTGTCGTCGCCCATGTAGTCGATCACCCGGACGAAACCGTGGTCGAGCACGGGATAGGCCTTGTAGAGATGCGCCTCCATCCCGGGCACGGTGGCGCGCAGGGTGGGGCGGCTCTCGGCTCGCAGCGCGTCGATTTCGGCCTGCTGTTCGGGAGAAAGCGGCATGGGGCGAATCCTTTCCACTAGATCGGTGTCTGCCGAAGGTATCTTGTGCGGAGGGGGAGCGGAACCTCTATATACAGTAGGGCATTTCCGCCGCAGGTGCGTGAAGATCGTCCACCAAGTGCCTTGCATCGTTGACTTTGCGACCCGCTGTCGGAAGTCTGCGCGCAACGGGGCCCGCCAGAGGCCCTGAAAACGTGAGTGAGGCAGTGACATGGCAGGGACCCGGTTCGTCCTGCTGCTGGCGGCTTTGGCTGTCGGCGCATGCGGGAGTTCGTCCAATCCGTTCGACGACGACGACAGCAGCGAGGACACCTCCGACGAGGTGAGCGCGGATACCGCGATCTCGCGCAGCGAGGAGACCAACAGCGACGGCGGCGGCTACGTGACCGGGGTCAGCTACGACAGCGACACCGATACTTTCACCGTGGAGGGCCTGGCCTTCGACGGGGACGGCGAATACAGCCGGATGACCACGCCTTTCGCCTCCCTCGGCGGGTACGCCGTCTACGAGGGCGCGCTGACCTACTACGATGACCAGACCGGCGCGGCGATCAGCCAGCTGGAACACCGGGCGATCTACGGCGTGTCCGACAGCGGCCAGACGGAGTTCGCCATCGCGCGGTCGGGCGGCTACATGGGCTACGGTTTCGGCGGGTTCATCTACCAGCGCAACGGGGCGGTCACCCTGCCCAGCACGGGCCAGGCGATCTACACCGGGCAATACGCCGGCCTGCGCGTCTTCAACGGCACCGACGGGATCGAGTACAGCCAGGCCGACATGACCGTCAGCATCGACTTCGAGGATTTCGAGGACGGATCGGCGGTGCGCGGCAGCCTGAGCAACCGGCAGGTCTTTGACTCGGATGGCGACGAGGTGACGGCGGATATCGCCGATGCGCTGGTCAGCGGGGCCACCACCCTGCCGGTGCTGAGCTTCGTCATCGAACCCGGCGTGCTGGACGAGAACGGGGAGCTGGGCGGCAGCGTCCAGAGCACCTACTACGACAGCGACAGCGGGTCCCTGGTCACCTACGAAAGCGGCACCTACTACGCCATCCTGTCGGATGGGGCCGACGGGTCCGAAGACCCCGCGGCAGAGATCGTCGGCATCATCGTGATGACCAGCGACGACCCCAGAGACGACACGCTGACGGTACAGGAGACCGGCGGCTTCATCCTGTACCGCTGAGACGGGACACGGGATGCCCCCCCTCCTCCGGCCCCAGACAGACCGGACCGGGAGGATCATGAGATGTTCCTCCGCCGCGCGCCTTTTCCGCCTGCGCGCGACGGAGGACGTCGGGCCGCGATGCCTGCGCGGCCCGGGAACCGGGATCTTGATGGGCCTCCTGCTCGCGGCCGCGATCCCGGGACTGAACGGACCCGCCTTCGCCCAAACCGGGGCGGAGGCGGGCGCCGGACCGGCGGCACTGGCTTTCGCAAGCGAGCCCACGGGTGCGGCAGGTGGGACCACACCAACCACCCTGGCCGCCCCGACCACACCAACACCAGCGCCTCTGACCGATCTCACCGGGCTGAGCCCGGACCAGATGCGCCTTCTGGCCCGCGACAGGCTGGCCCGGGGCGACATGGCCATGGCCCGTACCCTGGCCCGTGCCCTGCTGGCACGCGACCCGGACGACCTGCAGGCGCTGCTGGTGCTGGCGCAGGCGGAGCGCGCGATGGGACGGACCGCCGCCGCGCAGGATGCCGCCCGCCGGGCCTGGACCCGCGCCGAAAGCGACGAGGAACGCTATGCCGCCGCCCTTGTCCGCGCCCAGGTCCTGTCCAGCGCCGGCCAGCGGACCCTGGGCCAGTACTGGCTGCGCCGCGCCGCAGACCTGGCCCCCGGCGAGGCGACGCGCGCCCGGGCGATCCGCGATTTCCGCTACCTGCGCCTGCGCAATCCCTGGTCCACCGTGCTGAGCTTCGGCATCACGCCGACCGACAACGTGAACAACGGATCGACCCGCGACACCTTCACCATCGACGGCCTGCCCTGGGAATTCGTGCTGAGCGGCGATGCCCGTGCCCTGTCCGGCGTGGAGCTGAGCTTTGGCGCGGACATGCGGTACCGGCTGGCGGAGACGGGCAGCCGCGCCACCGACCTGATGCTGCGCGCCAGCCACCACGGCTATACCCTGTCCGAAACCGCGAGGGCCGCCGCCCCCGACGCCCGGGGCGCGGATTTCGCGAGCTCCACCCTGTCGGCGGGGATCGGGCAGCGGGTGCTGCTGGGTGATCTGTCCGGCGGCAGGCGGACGGCGGACGAGCTGATCCTGGCGGGCTGGACCGGGCAGAACTGGTACGCGGGCGATCCCTATGGTGCCTTCCTGCGGGCCGAGGCGCGGCTGGCGCACCGGCTGGATGCGCGCAACCGGCTGACCACCGGGATCACGCTGGAGATGCGCCGGGGCGAGGGCGCGCCTGAGGCCGATGTGCAGGGGCTGTCGCTGGCCTGGGATCACGCCTGGCAGGGCGGACAGCTGAGCCTTTACGGGGTGGTCACGCGCTCTGCCTCCGACAATGACGCGGCGGATTACCGGGACCTGCGCCTGGGCGCGCGGATCGCGCCCAGGGCGGTCTGGCTGGAGGCGGCCCTGGGCGCGGATCCGAGCCTGACCCTGGAAGCGCGCGAACGCCGCTTCGACCGGTCGCCCTACAGTTACGACGGACGCAGCGATGCGGAGATCAGCGCCAGCCTCGACATCACCTTCCGCGAGATCGACTATTTCGGGTTCAACCCGGTGATGACGCTGGAGACGAGCCGGACCTCTTCCAACATCGGCCTCTACGAGACGCGGCGCACCGGGCTGGGGCTGAGCATCCGGTCGGCCTTCTGAGGCGATGCGGGAGCGGGCACGGGTGGGCTGACCGCGCGGTCATCCCCCTTGCCCCCCGGTCTTAGAGATCGACAAACGCCTGTCGACTGCTACCTTTCGGCCAAGCGGCGCCCAGGGGGTGCGGCAAGGACGCAAAGGAATACGCGATGAAACTGCGCTATCTGCACACCATGGTCCGGGTCGAGGACCTGGGGAAATCCATGGCCTTCTACGAGCTTCTGGGCCTGAAGGAGACCAAGCGGATCGACAACGAGGCCGGGCGGTTCACCCTGGTCTTCATGGCCCCCGAGGGCCAGGAGGAATGCCCGGTGGAGCTGACCCACAACTGGGACGGTGACGAGGGGCTGCCCTCCGACAGCCGCCATTTCGGCCACCTGGCCTACCGGGTCGAGAACATCTACGAGCTGTGCCAGAAGCTGATGGACGCGGGCGTGACCATCAACCGCCCGCCGCGCGACGGCCACATGGCCTTCGTGCGCAGCCCCGACAACATCTCCATCGAACTGCTGCAGGAGGGGGGCGCGCTTGAGCCTGCCGAGCCCTGGGCCTCGATGGAGAACACCGGCCACTGGTAAGCCCGGCATGAGGAAGCTTGCCGGCAGGATCACCGCCATCTGCCTCCTGGCCCTTTGGGCCGGGGGGGCGGTGGCGGCGCCCTGCCGGCTGGCGCTGCTGCTGGCGGTGGATGTCTCCGCCTCGGTCGACGAGGAGGAGTACCGGTTGCAGCGGGACGGTCTGGCGGCGGCGCTGGACGATGGCGCGGTGCGCGATGCGATCCTGCAGGGGCGCGGCCCGGTGGCCCTGGCCGCCTACGAATGGAGCGGGCGTTATCAGCATGCGATGATCCTGCCCTGGGTCCTGCTGGACAGTGGCGCGGGCATCGACGCGGCGGTGGCGAAGATCCGGAGCGCCCATCGGGTCTACGAGGGCTTTCCCACCGCGACGGGCTATGCGCTTGGCCACGGGGCGGGCCTGCTGCGGCAGGCGCCGCAGTGCGACCGGCAGGTGATCGACGTGTCGGGCGACGGGATCAACAACGAGGGCTTCGGCCCGGCCCTGGCCTATGCGAACTTCCCCTTTGCTGGGGTCACCGTGAACGGGCTGGCGATCGCCGGGCCCGATGCGGGGGTCGTGCAGTTCTACCGTGACGAGCTGCGCCATGGCCCCGGCGCCTTTGTCGAAGTGGCCGAGGGATTTGGCGATTTCCGCCGGGCGATGACCCGCAAACTCTACCGAGAGCTGCAGGACATGCTGCTGGGCCAGATCACGCCGGAGCCCGGGACCAGGGCCATGGGATGCTGCGGATAGCGGGGCGACAAGGCCCTGAAACTGCGGGGTTTTCCATTGCACCCCCGGCCTGTGCCCCGGCAGTTGCCGCAGCGCGGCACGCGCGCTGGCGGAGGGCGACTGCAGGGTTCCGTTAACCACGCACGGTCTATCCATTTGGAATTAACCGGATTTTCGGGAATTTCACCCAGTTTCCGCCCCGAGCAGTTTGCGACGGAGACTTGGATGAGCATTCAGAACGCGATCGGACCGCGCGTGGCGCCGAAGGAGTTCATGGAGGGCTACCTGGATGCGCTGGCCCTGGTGGAGCGGCTGCACAGGCTGCTGCTGGACGTGATCAAGGACGAATTCGAACGGGTCGGCGTTTTGGAGATCAACGCGGTCCAGGCGCTCTTGCTGTTCAACATCGGCGACAACGAGGTGACGGCGGGAGAGCTGAAGACGCGGGGCTACTACCAGGGCTCCAACGTCAGCTACAACCTGAAGAAACTGGTCGAGATGGGCTACATGCACCATGAACGCTGCGAGATCGACCGGCGGTCGGTGCGCGTGCGCCTGACCCAGAAGGGCCGCGACATCCGCACCGTGGTGACGGAGCTTTTCGCCCGCCATGCGGAGGGCCTGGAGGGGCGCGGCGTGCTGGACTTCTCGGCCCTGGACGACATCATCGGATCCCTGCGGCGCATCGAACGCTACTGGAGCGACCAGATCCGCTATATCTACTGATCCGGACGCCCGGAACGGTGCCACCGGGGCCGGCCCCGGTGGGCGAGACTTGATGCCGTGCGCATGGTGATCGGGCGGGGTGAGGTTCAACCAGCCCAGCCGGAGCGGAGCGATCCAGCCGGAACGAACTGGCAGGACGGGTTTTGCCGGACGGGTCTGGTGGGGCAGAGGAAGGCGAACTGTCAGTAGTTGGGCCAGTTCAAGGCCCCGGCGCAGAGGGTAGATGCACCAGCCGGAAGCCGGACGGAGCAGAGGCAGAAATCCGCGCCCGTTTTGTGAGCAAGTCACCGTTCGGGGGCGAAAGCGCCCCGGGCGGGAGCGCCGTCCCCACCGCAGGACCAGCCGGGATCACGGCCAATGACCTGCCCGCGCGCCGCCGTGCGGCAGTTTCATGACACACGTATGGAGCGCAGCGCCCGGGACCAGGACGGAGGCCCGCACCATGGCAGACCGCAGACATGTCAAAAAACAAGGGCTTCGACGGCTGACCCGGGGTCAACGCCCATCCCGATGCCCCCGGCGGGACGTCCCGGCCGGCGCGCAGGATCGGCCTGCCCCCGCCGGCGCCCGGCCCGCGCCCGCGACGCGCCTTAGAGAGCAGGGGTTTTGCCCTGTCCGGCACCGAACGGGACCCGTCACCGGCCCCCGAAGAACCACACGGCACCGCAGCTCGCGAGCAGACCGGCCCGGGCTGGCTGCCCCCGCCCGCGCACCGCGACCCGGTGGGCAAAGGTGAGTCGCAACCGCCCTGTTAAGCTCGAAAAGGACACAACCTGAAGATGCAACATGCACCGCCAACTGCCGAATTTGGCATCCCAGATGCGAGTTTGGGTAAACCCAGCCATGACGCCACTTCAACACTTCGTTATTTTGCGCGGGTTTCGGCCAGCATGCGACAATCGGTCTCGGTGCTGTCTGCCCGTATAATGCCTAGCCCGGGCGGGCAAACTCTCCGCCCCGCGCGCCCGGCCCTCTCCCCACGATTGACGGACCGCGGGCAGTACAAGAGGCAAGACCTTGTTCCGACCAATCAAACTCCTGCTGGCCGCAGCGGGCGCTCTGGCGCTTTCCGGTTGCCAGTATCACGTCCTGGCCCCTTCCGGCTGGGTGGCAGACCAGGAGCGTAACCTCCTGATCATCTCCACCGTCCTGATGCTGATCGTGATCATTCCGGTCCTGTTCATGTCGGTGTACTTCCCCCTGAAGTACCGCGCCGACCGCAAGGACAAATCGGACTACGATCCCCATTTCGAACATTCCACCAAGCTGGAAATCGTCGTCTGGGGCGTGCCGATCCTGATCATCATCGCGCTTGGCTACTTCACGGCGGTCTATACCTACCGCCTGGACCCCTATCGCTCGCTCGATCACCTGGAAGCCGGTGAGCCGATCAACGTCGAAGCGGTCTCGCTCGACTGGAAATGGCTGTTCATCTACCCCGACTACGGCATCGCCACAGTCAACGAACTGGCGATCCCCACCGGGCACCCGGTGAACTTCAAGCTGACCTCGGCCACGGTGATGAACACCCTGTCGATCCCGGCGCTTGGCGGCATGGTCTACTCCATGGCCGGCATGGAAACGAAGCTGCACCTGATTTCGGACCATGACGACACCTACGAAGGTCGTTCGGCCCACTACTCCGGTCCCGGCTTCGCCAAGATGACCTTCGACACGATCTCCATGGGCAAAGACGACTTTGACGCATGGGTCGAGAAGGTGAAATCCGAAGGCACCGCGCTGGATACCGACAGCTACCTGGACCTGGAAACCCCCACGATCGGCGCCCCGGTGAGCTACTACGGCTCCGTCGAGGCAGGCCTGTTCGACCGTATCGTCGGCCTCTGCGTCGATGAGGGGTCCGTCTGCGTCTCCGACATGATGATGGATGATCACATGGGCGGCGGCGGCCTTGCCGGCATCGCCGATGGCAATGCCTACGACTACGACAACAAACGCTCTGTCGACGGCTTCGGCAATTCGACGCCCATCGAGGCGAAGGATTACTCCGGCTACACCCACGCGGGTGAAGAACATTCCAACGAGGGCGATCACTGATGGCTACCGAACACGTACAACCGGCGGAGAGCTGGAACTGGCTTACGGGCCGGTTCAACCTCCAATGGGTCCCCTACCACGAACCGATCCTGATCGGCACCTTCCTGGGCGTCGCCCTGGGCGGTCTGATCGTCCTGGCGCTGATGACCAAGTTCAAGCTCTGGGTTCCGCTGTGGAAGAACTGGGTCGTCTCGATCGACCACAAGAAAATCGGCATCATGTACATGGTGCTCGGCTTCATCATGATGGTGCGCGGCTTTGCCGATGCGCTGATGATGCGGGCCCAGCAGGCCATGGCCGCGGGCGGCGCGGAGGGCTACCTGCCACCGCACCACTACGACCAGGTCTTCACCGCGCACGGCGTGATCATGATCTTCTTCGTCGCGATGCCCTTCGTGACCGGTATCATGAACTACGTCATGCCGGCACAGATCGGTGCCCGCGACGTGGCCTTCCCCTTCCTGAACAACTTCTCGTTCTGGATGACGGTGGCCGGTGCGCTGCTGGTCAACATGTCGCTGTTCATCGGTGAATTCGCACGCGTCGGCTGGCTGGCCTTCCCGCCGCTGTCGGGTGCCGCCTACAGCACCGGACCGGGCATGGATTACTACCTGTGGTCGCTGCAGATCGCCGGTGTCGGGACCACGCTGTCGGGTATCAACCTGATCGCGACCATCCTGAAGATGCGCGCCCCGGGCATGAAGCTGTTCGACATGCCGGTCTTCACCTGGACCGCGCTGTGCACCAACGTGCTGATCGTCGCGGCCTTCCCCGTCCTCACCGCCACCCTGGCGCTGCTGACGCTGGACCGCTACTTCGGCTTCCACTTCTTCACCAACGACTTCGGCGGCAACGCCATGATGTACATCAACCTGATCTGGATCTGGGGTCACCCGGAAGTGTACATCCTGATCCTGCCGATCTTCGGCGTGTTCTCCGAAGTGGTCGCAACCTTCTCCCGCAAGCCGCTGTTCGGCTACAAGACCATGGTCTACGCGACCGCCTGCATCATGGTCCTGTCCTTCATCGTGTGGCTGCACCACTTCTTCACCATGGGGTCCGGCGCGGACGTGAACACGTTCTTCGGCATCACCACGATGATCATCGCGGTGCCGACCGGCGTGAAGATCTTCAACTGGCTGTTCACCATGTACAAGGGCGAGGTCCATCTGGAGCTGCCGATGTACTGGGTCGTCGGCGCGCTGATCACCTTCACCATCGGTGGCATGACGGGCGTCATGCTGGCCATCCCGCCGGTCGACTTCCAGCTGCACAACACGCTGTTCCTGATCGCGCACTTCCACAACGTCATCATCGGTGGCGTGGTCTTCGGGGTCTATGCCGCCGTGACCTACTGGTGGCCCAAGGCCTTCGGCTTCAAGCTGGATGACCGCTGGGGCAAGCGCGCCTTCTGGGGTTGGTTCGTCGGCTTCTACGTCGCCTTCATGCCGCTCTATGCGCTTGGCCTGATGGGTGTCACCCGCCGGATGAACAACTACGACAACACCGCATGGCAGCCCTACTTCATCGTTGCCGCCATCGGCGCCGTCATCATCCTGTTCGGCATCCTGAGCACCTTCATGTGCTTCTACGTGTCGATCCGGAACCGGAAGGCCCTGGCCTGCGGTGGTGACCCCTGGAATGCACGGACGCTGGAGTGGGCCAACCAGTCCCCCCCGCAGAAGTACAACTTCCCGCAGGAGATCCACGTTACCGGTCGCGACATGTTCTGGAAGATGAAGCAGGAAGGCTTCAAGTGGTCGACGGACTATGCGCCGATCCACATGCCCAAGGATACTGCCTCCGGCATCGTCCTGTCCTTCTTCGCCATGATCTTCGGCTTTGCCATGATCTGGTACATCTGGTGGCTTGCCATCGTCAGCTTCATCCTGCTGATCGGCGGCGCGATCGCGCACACCTTCAACTACAACCGCGACTACTACATCCCCGTGGATGAAATCGCGGCCACCGAAGCGAAAGGAACCGCGGCATGAGCGCGACCGACGCACACGGCCACGATCACGGCCACCACGAGACCCCGACCAACATCGGGTTCTGGATCTACCTGATGAGCGACTGCATCATCTTCGGATCCCTCTTCGCAACCTACGCGGTCCTCGGCTATTCCTATGCCGGGGGCCCCTCCCCCGCCGACCTGTTCGAGCCCGGCTTCGTCGCGATCGAAACCGCGGCGCTGCTGATCTCCTCCATCACCTTCGGGATGGCGATGCTCGCCGCCGAGAAGGGCAAGCTGGACGAGACGACGCGCTGGCTGATCATCACCGGGCTGTTCGGCCTGGTGTTCATCGGGATGGAAATCTACGAATTCCGTCACCTGATCCACATCGGCGCAGGGCCTGACCGGTCCGCCTTCCTGTCGGCGTTCTTCGCCCTGGTCGGCACCCACGGCCTGCACGTGACCGGCGGCCTGATCTGGCTGACCACGCTGGTCGTGCAGCTGCGCATGCACGGTCTGAACGGGGCCAACATGCGCCGGATGTCGACCCTGTCGATGTTCTGGCACTTCCTCGACCTGATCTGGATCGGGGTCTTCTCCTTCGTCTATCTGGTGAGGCTGGTCTGATGAGCGACAACAACAACCACGCCGGCAGCCACGGCACCTTCGGCAGCCTGATGATGGGCTTCGCCATGGCCGCCATCCTGACCATCCTGCCCTTCGGGCTGGTCATGGGCGACACGGGCCTGAGCCGCACCACCCTGATCGCACTGATCATGGGCATGGGCGCGGTGCAGATCATCGTGCACCTGGTCTACTTCCTGCACGTCTCCAAGAAGGTCGAGCAGGGCTGGACCCTGGTCGCGACGATCTTCTCGGTCATCATCCTGGTGATCGTGCTGGCAGGCTCGCTCTGGGTCATGCACAACATGAACCAGAACATGATGCCCATGCCCGACATGGACGAGCTGATGAACCTGCAATCCCAGCAGGGCTGACCGGCCGACATAGAGTACACTGGAGGGGCCGGGGAGAATTCCCCGGCCCCTTCGCTTTGCAGAGGTCCCGAACGGCGCCACGACGCCCCAACGACGGAGCCCGACATGACGTCCCCCACTCCCACCGAAACCCCCTCCCCCACCCGCGCGGGCCTGCGCTGGCCGCGGCTGGTGATCGCGACGCTGCTTGCGGTGATCGGCATCGCGGGCTTTGCCTGGCTGGGCACCTGGCAGGTGCACCGGCTGCACTGGAAGCTGGACCTGATCGAACGGGTCGATGCCCGGGTGCATGCCGATCCGGTGCCCGCCCCCGGCCCCGACGCCTGGCCCGGGATCACCGCCGAAAGCGACGAGTACCGCCGGGTCAGCCTGACCGGGCACTACCTGAACGACGAGACGGTGGAGATCTACACGCCGTCGGACTACGGCCCCGGCTACTGGATCCTGACGCCGCTGGCCCGCGATGACGGCACCATCGTGATGGTGAACCGCGGCGTCGTCCCCGAGGAACGCGCCAAGAGCGACGACTACGACCAGCCGGCGGGTGAGGTCACGGTGGTGGGCCTGCTGCGGATCTCCGAAGATCACCGCTGGCTGTTCGCGCAGGAAAACGACCCGGATAACGGCACCTGGTATCGCCGCGACATCGGGTCGATCAGCGAGGCCAAAGGGTTCGACAATGCCGCCCCCTACTTCGTCGATGCCGAGGCCCAGGACCCCAATGCCTGGCCGCGCGGCGGCAAGACGGTGGTGGCCTTCCGCAATTCGCACCTGAGCTATGCGATCACCTGGTACGCGCTGATGCTGCTGGTGGCGGGCGGCTATGCCCTGGTCCTGCGGACCGAGCTGAAGCGGCGCTGACCGCCCCCCCACGGGGCACTGTTGGCGGGGGGCTGTTACGCCCCCCCGGCACATATTCAGGGCCAGAAAATGATGGGGCACGGCGCCCCACATTTTCTGGCCCTTTTTTCTTGTCCTGCCTGGCGGACCCGGGACTGCCCGCAACAGGCGGCGCCCCGGCCGATCAGTTAGCGGTCAGCCAGCGGTCAGCGACCGGCGATGCGGTCGATCATCGGGGCGAGGTTCGCGGGGGCCGGTTTCTGACCCGAGACCCACTGGTAGAGATCCTGGTCGTTCTGCACCAGGACCGCATCGTAGAGATCAAGTTCCGCATCGCTCATCCCGTCCAGTTCGTCCGAGAAGCGGATCAGGATGATGTCCATTTCCTTGATGCCGCGGCGCATGGAGCGCATCTTCATGCGCTTGAGCCGGGTCTCGCGGTTTTCGCCCTGGGGGGAGGTTTCGGTGGGGGCGGTGATGTCGCTCATTGTGCCAGATCCTTCAGGGACGTTTTCAGCCGCTTCTCCAATACCGCCAGCCGCTCGACCATGCCAGTCATCTGGGTGCGGATCTCCCGCATCTCCTGCAGGGCGGTCAGGACGGAGGGATCAAGCTCTGCCGTGTCCTCCGGCGCGGCGACGCCGTCGCCCTCTCCGGAGATCAGCCAGGTGAGGGAGACGCCCAGCACCCCCGCCAGCATCTGCAGCTTGTTCGCGCGCGGTTCGGAGAGGTCCTCTTCCCAGGACTTGAGGGTGCCCAGCTTGATGCCCAGCCGGCGCGCCAGCTGGCCCTGGGTCATGTTCGCCACCGTTCGGGCCGCTTCGATCCGATCCCCGAAGGTCGCGGTCTCTGCTGAATACCAATCGTCGGTCATGGCTCTCTCCTTCCGGCCCTGCGGCCAATGAAACTTGCGGCGCGCGCGGGCCAAGCCTAAGACGGTGGGCGCGACATTACAAACCGGAGTCCCGACGAGATGGCCTTCCTTTCCGACACGCTGGCCCGCGTGAAACCCTCTCCGACCATCATGATGACCAACAAGACCCTGGAGCTGAAGGCCCAGGGCCGCGATGTCATCGGCCTGTCGGCGGGTGAGCCGGATTTCGACACGCCCCAGAACATCAAGGACGCCGCCGTGGCCGCGATCGCGGCGGGCAAGACCAAGTACACCGCCGTGGATGGCCTGCCGGAGCTGAAGGCCGCGATCTGCGCCAAGCTGAAGCGTGACAACAACCTTGATTACGAACCGGCCCAGGTGACCGTGGGAACGGGCGGCAAGCAGGTTCTCTACAATGCGCTGATGGCGACGCTGAACCCCGGGGACGAGGTGATCATCCCCGCGCCCTACTGGGTCAGCTACCCCGACATGGTGCTGCTGGCCGGCGGCACGCCCGTCACGGTCGAGGGCCCGCTGGAAACCGGGTTCAAGATCACGGCGGAAGCGCTGGAGGCCGCGATCACCCCGAAGACCAAGTGGCTGATTTTCAACTCGCCCTCCAACCCCACCGGCGCGGGCTATACCTGGGACGAGCTGAAGGCGCTGACGGAGGTTCTGCTGCGTCATCCGCAGGTGCATATCCTGTCCGACGACATGTACGAGCACCTGGTCTACGACGGGTTCGAATTCTGCACCGTGGCCGAGGTGGAGCCCGCGCTCTACGACCGGACGCTGACGGTCAACGGCGTCAGCAAGGCCTATGCGATGACCGGCTGGCGGATCGGCTACGCGGCAGGCCCGAAGGAGCTGATCGGCGCGATGCGCAAGATCCAGAGCCAGAGCACCTCGAACCCCTGTTCGATCAGCCAGTGGGCGGCGGTCGAGGCGCTGAACGGCACCCAGGATTTCATCGCCTCCAATAACGAATTGTTCAGGAAACGCCGCGATATCGTGGTGGAGATGCTGAACGCGATCGAGGGCGTGACCTGCCCGGTGCCGGACGGGGCCTTCTACGTCTATCCCTCCATCGCGGGGCTGATCGGCAAGACCAGCAAGGGTGGCACGCTGATCGACAGCGACGAGGCCTTCGCCACCGCCCTGCTGGAGGAAGACGGCGTTGCCGCCGTCTTTGGCGCGGCCTTCGGGCTGAGCCCGAACTTTCGCATCTCCTACGCCACGTCGGAGGCCAACCTGGTGGAGGCCTGCACCCGCATCCAGACCTTCTGCAAGGGCCTGAGCTGACCCCGGAGACCCCATGAGCGCCGAACTTCCCCCCTACTACTTCCGCGTCCGCGACAACGGCGCCTTCGTCTTCCGTGTCAGCACCGAGGACCGGCAGCGCCGCATCGCCATGGATCAGATCGCGGTGGTGAACATCCGCAACGGCGAGGTGAAGCCCCACGGCGACCGCCCGCTGGAGCCGGAGGACCTGGCCGCGATCAAGGCCTGGATGGAAGAACGCCGGGAGGTGCTTTCGGCGCGGGAAATGGACGACATCTTCCGCACCGTCGACCACCTGAACATGACGGCGCAATGGGCGCAGTCGAAGGCCAGCGACGAGGAGCTGGAGATGATCACGGACACCCTGCTGCTGGCCATGCATGACCTGCGCAGCGTGCTGGTGCGCAAGCGGGCCGACCGGCTGATGAAGTCCCGCACCGAGGGCTGACCCCGGCTGCGGGTGCCGCAGCATAGGAGGGGGCGTCGCGGCAGCGGCGCCCCTTTTCATTGCCGGACCTGCGGGACCGGTGTCTGGGCGCGTCTTCCCGACACGGGCGCCGGAAATGGGGGCCGATCTCCACCTGCGGCGCCGGTGGCGACGGGTGGTTCGGGATGCTCTTCAGGCGGCTCTTCAGGCGGTTCTTCAGGCGAGGCCCGCGTTGATCCGCTGTTCGGCCGCGGGGATCGCCCTGCGCCAGAGGCGGTTCATCATGAGGATGGCGGCGAGGGTCAGGCCGACGGCCAGCCCCAGCCAGATCCCCACGCCCCCCAGTCCCAGCGGGAAGGCCAGCAGCGCGGCGCAGGGCACGCCCACCCCCCAGTAGCTGACGGCGGCATAGAGCATGGGCCCGCGGGTATCCTGCAGCCCGCGCAGCAGGCCAAGCGCCATGACCTGCATCGCATCCGCCAGCTGGAACACCGCCGCCGCGTAGAGCAGCAGGCGCCCGACGGCCAGGATATCGTCGCGCGCCGGGGCCTGCGGATCCAGGAAGAGGCCGATCAGCAGGTCCGGGATCACCAGGAAGGCGATGGAGGACAGCACGACCGTCAGCAGCGACAGCGCCATGGCCACCAGCGCCCCCCGGCTGAGGTCGGTGACAGCCCCCCGCCCGATGGCATTGCCCGACCGGATCGTCGCCGCCTGGCTGAGCCCGAGGTGCACCATGAAGATCATCGAGGTGATCTGCAGCGCAATGCCGTGGGCGACCAGGGGAATCTCCCCGATCAGCCCCATCAGGATGGAGGAGGCGGCGAAGAGCCCGACCTCTGCCACCAGGGTCAGGCCGATGGGCCAGCCAAGACGGAAGACCCGTGCCAGGCTTTCGGGATCGGCGCGCCAGATCCGCCGGAACAGCTGCTGTTCGGGCAGCACCCGCTGCACGTAGGCCACCAGGAAGGCCACGGTGGCCAGGTGCATGACGATGGAGGAGATGGCGGCGCCGCGAATGCCCAGCTCCGGCAGGCCCCAGGCGCCGAAGATCAGCGCGTAGTTGGCCAGGGCGTTGACCGCCACCGCCACCAGCATGACCACCAGGACGATGCGGGTTCGTTCCAGCGCCGCCAGGTAGCCCTTGAGCACCATGGTCGCCAGCGCCGGGAAGATGCCCCAGGCGTAGATATCGAGGTAGTCGCCCGCGAGGCTGGCCACTTCGGGCTGCTGGCCCAGTGCCAGCAGGATCCGTTCGGTCGAAAGCAGCACCGGCATGACCAGCGCCCCCACGGCCATGGAGATCCACAGCGCCATGCGGGTCAGCCGCCGGGCCTGGGTGGTATCGCCCTGCGCCTCTGCCGCGGCCACGAGGGAGGACAACCCCGCCGCAAAGCCGCTGCCGGCCAGGAAGAGCACGTTGAAGAGCGAGGCGGCAACGGTTTCCGCCGCGAGCGTCGTGGGGTCGTACCAGCCCAGCATGGCCGCATCGACCAGCGACAGCGACATCTGCGCCAGCTGGCTGGCCGCCAGCGGCAGGCCGAGGACCAGGACCGCGCGCAGGTGGCGGCCCCAGGACATGCTATCGGATCGGGCGTTGTTCATCGTCCTCCCATATGGCGGGGGACGGGTTCAGGCAAGCCTGCCGCGGGGGCGGGCCCGGGCCGGGCCCCCTGTACGGGCCCAGCATGGTTGCCCGGCTGCGCGCCTGGCCCCTGGGCCAGGTACTGCAAAAGACGACGCCCGCCGGTACCGAGGGAAGGACCGGCGGGCGAACCGCGCCCCGAAGCGCCGGGGCGCCGCGGGGTATCGGGAGGGTCAGATCAGGCCGAATGTAGCGGCTTCAGCGCGGCACCCCATTTGACCAGTTCGTCGAACAGCCCCGTCAGGCCATCCTTCATCGGCTCGTTTGCCTTCACCGTGCCGTTTTCCAGCAGCGGGAAGACCATGGGAATCGGCACCACGTTGGGCAGCGGCATGGCACCCTGGTTGGAAATCAGCGTCCGCAGCTCCTGGGCGGAGCGCAGACCGCCCGAGATGCCGCCGTAGGACACGACCCCGGCGACCTTGTACTTCCATTCCTGGCTGAGGACCTGCAGGGCGTTCACCAGGGTGGCGGGCACGAAGAAGTCGTATTCCGGGGTGACGAAGATCACCGCGTCGGCCTCTTCCATCTTGGCCGACCAGGTCTTGGTATGGTCGTGTTCGTATTTCTTCATCGCCGGATGGTTCGGTTCATCCAGCAGCGGCAGGTTGATGTCGGCCAGGTCGACCAGTTCGACATCGAAGCCGCCATGGTCGCGGGCGCCGCCCTCGACCCAGCGGGCCACGTCGGGGCCGATGCGGCCGGGGCGGGTGGAGCCGATGACGATCTTCAGTTTCAGCGGGGTGTCGGCAGTCATGATGATACCTTTCGAATTGGTGCAAACGGCCCCGGGCGGTGCTTGCAACGGCGCTGGACCGGCAAGGATGGCCCGACGAGAGTGGCCGTGAAATTTTCTTGGTGGATCAACCACCTTTCCAGACAATCTATGCCCTTTGGCAGACCAGACAATCGACAGCGGCGCAGGGGGAATGCCGCGTCGCTGCACAATGGCCGCGCCCTCTTTCCCCCCGCGCTGCGCGCTGCCATAATGTCGCGAACCAAAAACCACCAAGAGCAGTCGGGAACATCCATGTCGGACGATCTACTGAAGGGCGCAGAGCCGCAGACCTATGACGCCTCCTCCATCGAGGTGCTGGAAGGGCTGGAGCCGGTTCGCAAACGCCCCGGCATGTACATCGGCGGCACGGACGAACGCGCGCTGCACCACATGGTGGCGGAAATCCTCGACAACTCCATGGACGAGGCGGTGGCGGGCCATGCCAACCGCATCGAGGTGGAGCTGCAGGCGGATTACTCCGTCACCATCCGCGACAACGGGCGCGGCATGCCCTTCGACCCGCACCCCAAGTTCCCCGGCAAATCCGCGCTGGAGGTCATCCTGTGCACCCTGCACGCGGGCGGCAAGTTTTCCGGCAAGGCCTACGAGACCTCCGGCGGTCTGCACGGCGTGGGCGCCTCTGTCGTCAACGCCCTGTCCGACTCGATGGTCGTGCAGGTGGCCCGCGACCGGAAGCTGGTGGAACAGCGGTTTTCCCGCGGCATCCCCCTGGGCCCGGTGGAGGAGATCGGCGCCGCCCCCAACCGGCGCGGCACCACGACGACCTTCCACGCGGATGAGCAGATCTTCGGCTCCCACCGGTTCAAGCCCGCGCGGCTGTTCAAGTCGATCCGGTCCAAGGCCTACCTCTTCTCCGGCGTGGAGATCCGGTGGAAATCGGCCATCGACGACGGGGTGACGCCCACCGAGGCGACCTTCCACTTCCCCGGGGGCCTGTCGGATTACCTGAAGGAGACGCTGGAAGGGTCTTCGACCTATGCCGAGGTCCCCTTCGGTGGCCGTGTCGATTTCCAGGAACGGTTCGGAGAGCCGGGCCGCGTGGAATGGGCGATCAACTGGACGCCGTCGCGCGATGGCTTCATCCAGAGCTACTGTAACACCGTCCCCACGCCCGAGGGCGGCACGCACGAGGCCGGGTTCTGGGCCGCGATCCTGAAGGGGATCCGCGCCTATGGCGAACTGGTCAACAACAAGAAGGCCGCGCAGATCACCCGGGATGACCTTGTCACCGGCGGCTGCGCGCTGGTCAGCTGCTTCATCCGCGAGCCGGAGTTCGTGGGCCAGACCAAGGACCGGCTGGCCACCACCGCCGCGCAGAAGCTGGTGGAAAACGCCGTGCGCGACCACTTCGACAACTGGCTGGCCAATGACAGCAAGTCGGCGGGCGCGATCCTGGATTTCCTCGTGCTGCGCGCCGAAGAGCGTCTGCGCCGCAAGCAGGAGAAGGAAACCCAGCGGAAGTCGGCCACCAAGCGGCTGCGCCTGCCCGGCAAGCTGGCCGACTGTTCCAACACCAACCGCGAGGGCACGGAGCTGTTCCTGGTGGAGGGTGACTCGGCCGGTGGTTCGGCCAAGATGGCGCGCAACCGGAAGACCCAGGCCCTGCTGCCCCTGCGCGGCAAGATCCTGAACGTGCTGGGCGCGGCGTCGAACAAGATCGGCGCCAACCAGGAGATCGCGGACATGTGCCAGGCGCTTGGCGTCGGGCTGGGCACCAAGTTCAACGTCGACGACCTGCGCTATGACAAGATCATCATCATGACCGATGCGGATGTCGACGGCGCCCATATCGCCTCGTTGCTGATGACCTTCTTCTTCACCCAGATGCGCCCGATGATCGACCACGGGCACCTCTACCTGGCCTGCCCGCCGCTGTTCCGGCTGACGCAGGGCGCGATCCACGTCTATGCCCAGGACGAGGCGGAGCGTGACATGTGGCTGGAAAAGGGCCTGGGCGGACGCGGCAAGATCGACGTCAGCCGCTTCAAGGGTCTGGGCGAGATGGACGCGAAGGACCTGAAGGAAACCACGATGGACCCGAAGTCGCGCAAGCTGATCCGGGTGACCATCGACGAGGACGAACCCGGCGAGACCGGCGACCTGGTGGAACGCCTGATGGGCAAGAAGCCCGAGCTGCGCTTCCAGTACATCCAGGAAAACGCGAGGTTCGTGGAAGAGCTGGATGTGTGAGGGGGAGCGCCCTCCTCATCGGCTGGCGCGGACCGGGGTGCGCTGGACCAAGATCTATTTGATCTGTCTGGTTGGCGGCATTCCGGTGCTGGCCTATTTCGGGATGATCAGGCTCCACCCGCTGGAGCTGAACGAGCTGGGAGACTTTCTGGCTGGTGCCTTTGGGCCTCTGGCGCTGTTCTGGGTCGTGCTCGGATTTTTCCAGCAGGGGGAAGAGCTGCAGAACAGCGTAGATGCTTTGAACCTGCAGGCGAAGGAGATGCGTGCCTCGGTGGAGCAGCAGAAGGCGATGCTTGACGTCACGCGGGACGCGCTCGAGCATGAGAAGAGAAAGCTACAAGACGAACGATTTCGCCTCGATGAGGCATCCAAGCCCTTGTTCAGCTTCAGCTTAGACACGCCTAAAGCGACTGGTTTGCCAAAACTGAGTTCGATAGCCCACATTAGCCTTGGCCGCCTTCAGATACACAATGCTGGTGGCCCGGTCACTTTGGCAAACCTCTCACTTGAAACAGAACACGAGAGTGTAGCTCATTTCTCTATGAACGCGATTGGTTCCGGTAGCATAGAGATCAAGGACTTCGGGGGCCAGATCGTGCAAGGTAGCCATTTGCGACTTGAAATCGAATACACGCGCGCAAACGGACAGCGGGAACGGCAAGTCTTTGAAAGTATTTCGGTGCTTGGAATTCGCGACGGCTACTCTTTCTCTAAGACAGGCGAAACGCAACATATCTGATCCCCCCTATCCCGCAGAAACCAGCCCCTCACTCACCTCGCGCATTGTCTCCCAATCCCCGCGTAGGGTCCGCGCCCATGCTGCGTAATCAGGGTATGCATCCCCTGAAGGACCTGCGTGATGAAACTCCCCCTCCTCGCGGCCAGTGCCGCGCTTTGCCTGCTGGCGGTGGCACCCGCCCTGCAGGCGCAATCAGCCCCGCCGCCGCCTCCGGGCGGCTCCCATGCCGCACCGCCGCCCCCCGCGCCGCCGCCCGCGCCCGGGGGCTGGCGACCGCTGTGGTGGCTCTACCCTCCGGCGCCTGCCCCGGCTCCGGCGCCTGCCCCGGCGCCGCAGGGATCGCCGCCGCCGGATCAGAACGGGGCACCCCCGCCGGGATCGCCGCCGCCCTCCTGACCTGCCGGGTTCAGGCCGCCCCCAACTGCATCGGGGGCGCCGATGGGCCGGAACCCGCCGGTCCCGGGCGGTTTGCTGACCGGCGGGAAACCTTTTGCCGGGCGGTGCGTTTTCCTTTCAAACGAAAGGAGTTTCGCCATGAAACGTATCGTCTTTGCATCCCTCGCCGCCCTGACCGCGCTTTCGGGCGCGGCCTATGCGGGCAACGGCAATGGCAACGGCTGGGGTGGTGGCAACATCCCCCCGGGTCAGGCCAAGAAGATGACCCAACCGGTGCCGGGCCAGAAGATCCCGTCCGGCTACGTGGTGGTGAAGGATTATGACCGCTATCACCTGCCGGCCCCGGGCAATGGCTATGAATACGTGCGCTACGACGACCAGATCGTGAAGATCGCCGTCGATACCGCCGTTGTCGCGGCCACCGTTGGCCTGGTCTCCGCCCTGCTGAACTGAGCTGGCGCGGGCGGCACCTTTTGCCGCCCCCCATCACGGCCCCCATGACGGCCCCAATCACGAAGGCCCGCCCCTGTCCGGGGGCGGGCCTTTTGCATGCGCCGGGCCTGCGGGGATCAGACCAGCGCGCCCTCTTCCAGGTGCAGCACGCGGTCCATGCGCCCGGCGAGGTCCAGGTTGTGGGTGGCAATCAGCGCGCCCATGCCGGTTTCCTTCACCAGCGCCATCAGCGCGCCGAAGACCCGGTCCGATGTCGCGGGGTCGAGGTTGCCGGTGGGTTCATCCGCCAGCAGGAGCGAAGGCGCATTGGCGAGCGCCCGGCAGAAGGCCACCCGCTGCTGCTCCCCACCCGAAAGCGCGGCGGGGCGGTGATCGGCCCGGTCGGTCAGCCCGACGCGGTCCAGCAGGTCGGCGGCGCGGGCCGCGGCTGCCTTGCGGGAGCGCCCGGCGGCCAGTTGCGGCAGTTCGATGTTCTCGGCCGCGGTGAACTCGGGCAGCAGGTGGTGGAACTGGTAGACGAAGCCCACCTCCTCGCGCCGGATGGCGGTGCGGCGGCGATCCGAGAGGCCCGTCGCCTGTTCGCCCCTGATTGCCACGGTACCGCTGTCGGGCACGTCGAGCAGCCCGGCGATATGCAGCAGCGTCGACTTGCCGGAACCGGAGGGGGCGACGAGGGCCACGACCTCGCCGGGGTTCACGACCAGCGAGGCTTCCCGCAGGACGGTGATCTCGTTCGGCTGGCCGGCGTTGTAGGTCTTCACCAGGCCCTGGAGGGAGAGGATGGGATCACTCATAGCGCAGCGCCTCCACCGGGTTGAGCCGCGCCGCACGGCGGGCGGGGAAGATGGTGACGCCGAAGGACAGGATCAGCGACAGGGCCACGGAAGAAAGCACGTCGTGCAGCTGCAGCTTGGCGGGCAGGTTGTAGATGCCACGGATCGACGGATCCCAGACACCGCCGCCGGAGACGTAGTTCACGAGGGAGAAGATCGGGTCGATGTAGACCGAGAAGAGCACGCCCAGAACAAGGCCCGCCGCAGTTCCGATGATGCCCGTGAAGGCGCCGCAGATGACGAAGACGCGCAGCACGGCCCCTTCGGTCAGACCCATGGTGCGCAGGATGCCGATGTCGCGGCCCTTGTTCTTCACCAGCATGACCAGGCCCGAGGTGATGTTGAGCGAGGCGATGAGCACGAGGATGGCCATGATGACGAACATCACGTTGTCCTCCACCGTCAGCGCGCGCAGGAAGGCGCCCGAGGCATCGCGCCAGGTCCAGATCAGCGCCCGGTCGCCCGCCGCCATCAGGATCGGCAGGGTGTAATCCTCCACGTGGTCGGGGTCTTCGACCATCACCTCGATCTCATCCGCCGTGCCTTCGCGGTTGAAGAAGCTCTGCGCCTCGGTGAAGGGCATGTAGAGGCGGGTCTTGTCGATGTCGTAGCGCCCGGCGGTGAAGATGTAGGTGACCTCGTAGGTCTTCACGCGGGGGCTGGTGCCGAAGGCGGTTTTCACCCCGTCGGGCGAGATCAGCTTGATCTTGTCGCCCGCCACGACGTTCAGCGTCCGCGCCACGCCGGAGCCGATGGCGACGCCTTCGTCGAAACGGGCGATGTCGCCCTGCGAATCCTGCGGGTTAGCGATACGGGGGATCGCGGCGAGGTCGGCGGCGGTGATGCCGAAGACCTCGACCCCCGCGTTCTGGCCATTGGCATTGGCCATCAGCTGCGACTTGATCAGGGGGGCTGCGCGGGTCACGCCGGGCACGGCGGAGATCGCGGCCGCCTCGGTCTCGTAATCGGTCATGGCCCGGGACAGGGTGCCGTTGGCCTGGGTTTCGGCGCTGTTGAAGACGGTGACATGGGCATTGGCGCCCAGGATGGTGTCGACGAATTCGGCGCGGAACCCTGCGCGGACCGACAGCGTGGCGATCAGGGCGAAGACCGCCAGGGTGATCCCCACCAGCGAGATCCAGGTCATGACGGAAACCCCGCCCTCGGCCCGGCGTGCGCGCATGTAGCGCCAGGCGATCATCCATTCGTAGCGGGAAAACGGCGGGGCGGCTCTGCTCAATCTTCTGTCCTTTGAAAGGGCCCTTCGCGGGTCTGGCGGAAGGTGGAGCGGCGGGCCCGGTTCGTCAAGGGCACCGCCCCGGGAGGGGCCGGGTTGCGGCGCCCGAACGCCGCCTGCCAAAACCGGGCAACGCGGCCTGGGGTGTCACGCATCGGGGCCACGAAGGGCGCGCGGCCTTGCCCATTTTCTGGCGTCAAATATCCGCGGGGGTGAATTGGGCCGAAGGCCCGAGAGGGGGCAAGGCCCCCTTCCCCCCTCATTCGGGCAATCAGCGCAGGATCGGCGGGCTGTCCGGGTCGGAACCAGGGGCTGCGCGGGTCAGCTCTTGCGCTTCGGGGGCCTTGGGCAGGTCGAAGCGCAGCCCGACGCGGGCCAGGGCGGCAGAATGCAGGTCGGAGGCCCGGAAGAAGGCCACGTCCATCTCTCCCGCTTCGATGCCGGAGAAGGTCAGCGCCTCGGACGCCGCTTTCGCCAGCGATCCTTCGGCCCCCGGCAGGGCGTCGATGAAGGCCAGGACGTGGGATTTGCGGCCATTGTCGTCTTCGGTCCCCGCCAGGAAGGCGCAATCGGCCAGCCCCCGGGCGGTGGCGAGCTTGGTATCCAGCGCGGTGATGAGCATTTCCGGCAGGCCCACCGGGGGGTGGAAGGCGGCGATCTGCGCCTCCACCTCGGTCGGGGCATGGGCCACGGTTTCGGCGAGCCAGTCCACGGCCTCCGGCGGGACCAGGATGGCGGAGGGGGTTTCGAGGTTGACCGCCAGGCCGACCCCCTGGCCTTTCAGCTGATCCGCGATCACCCGGCCCGAGAGGGCGGCATAGGCCGAGGCGCGGCCGGTGAAGGCGGTCAGCCGTTCCTCGCGGTCGAAGACCAGCACGAAGGAGACGTCTTCCACCGGGAAGAGCTCCGGCGCGGCGGTTTCCCCCTGCGCTTCGCCCGCGAGCAGAAGGAAGAGTTCGGAATCTGCCAGCCGTTCGTAAAAGCGCAGGCGGGCGGCATCGTCGCCCGGGGCCGCTTCCATCGCAGCATGGGCCATGTCGAGGGGGGTCTGTTCGGTCATGAGAGGGCCTTTCGGACTTCGGCGCGCAGGACCGGCAGGAGGTCGGTCTCGAACCAGGGATTGCGCTTCAGCCATGCCGTATTGCGCCAGGAGGGATGAGGCAAGGGGATCGTCCCCGGCAGATGGTCGCGCCAGCCCGCCACGGTGGCGGTCAGGGAGGCGCGGGTGCCCAGGTGAAACCGCTGGGAATAGGCGCCGATGAGGAGCCGCAGGCGCAGATCCGGCAGCGCCGCCATGACCTGGCCGTGCCATGTCGCGGCACAGAGCGGCGGCGGCGGCAGGTCGGATCCCCGGGCGTCATAGCCCGGAAAGCAGAAGGCGGCGGGCAGGAAGGCCAGCTGCGACAGGTCGTAGAATTCATCCCGCGTCACCCCCATCCAGTCGCGCAGCCGGTCGCCGGAACGGTCATCGAAGGGGCGCTGCTTCTCATGCGCCTGCAGGCCCGGCGCCTGCCCCGCCACCAGGATCCGGGCAGAGGGCGCCAGCCAGACCACCGGCGCGGGCCGGTGTGCCGTGCGGGTCGCGGCAAAGCGCGATGCACACAGGCGGCAGGCGCGGATCTGGTCGAGAAGCGGGTCCATGGGCGCAATCTGGCGCCGGGGCGGGCAAGTTTCAAACCCCATCCTCCTTCGAACCCCATCATTAGGCCCCGTCATTAGGCTCCGTCATTTCGACGATTGTCGAATTATCTTTGAGATCGGCCGCCGGTCTGTTATTTCGAGAATCATGAAAATATCAGATCCCACCGATCTCGGGCTTGCCCGGGCTGCCTCCACCTTCGCCGCCCTTGGCAGCGAGCAACGCCTGATCGTGCTGCGCACGCTGGTCCGGGCCGGTCGCGACGGGCTGCGCATGGGGGAGCTGGGGGAGCGGTCGGGCATCACCGGGTCGACCCTGACCCACCACCTGAAGATCCTGGCCCAGGCGGGCCTGGTCACGCAGCAGAAGCAGGGCCGTTCGATCCTGTGCGCGGCGGTGGCCTACGAAGACCTGGAGGCGCTGGCCGCCTTCCTTCTGGAAAACTGCTGTGCCGATGCACGCCAATGTGAGGGACCCTGCGATGACTGAGATGATCCTGACCCGCTACCGCAGCCTGCGGCCACACCTGGATGGCGCCTGGATCGCCCTTGCGCTGATCCTGCTGGCGGTGGCCCTGCTGGACACGGCCTACCTGCCGGAGGCGGTGCAGCTGATGCTGTCCGCCTTCCTGCGCACCCTGCCCTTCCTCCTTTTCGCCGTTCTGGCCGTGGGCTACCTGAAGGCCACGGGAGCGGAGACGCTTCTGTCGCGGGCCTTCGAAGGGCGGGAGAGCCGGATGATCGTGATGGCGGCGCTGCTGGGCGGGCTGTCACCCTTCTGTTCCTGCCAGGTGATCCCCTTCATCGCGGCCCTGCTGGCCGTGGGCGCACCGCTGAGCGCGGTCATGGCCTTCTGGCTGGCCTCGCCGCTGATGGATCCGGCGATGTTCTCGATCACCATGGGGACGCTCGGGCTCGACTTCGCGATCGGCAAGACGGTGGCCGCCGTCGGGCTGGGCCTCTTCGGGGGTGCGGTGGTGATGGCGCTGAAATCCTCCCCCGTCTTCGCGGACCCGCTGCGCAGCCGGCCCCGGGTCGGGGGCTGCTGCGGCGTGAAGAAACCCTTCCAGGGCGCGCCCCTCTGGGCCTTCTGGCGCGAGGCGCCGCGGCGCGGGACATTCCGCACCACGGTGCAGGAGAACCTGCTGTTCCTGGGCAAATGGCTGCTGCTGGCCTACCTGCTGGAGGCGGTCATGCTGCGTTACGTGCCCGCCGGCTGGATCGCGGGCGTGCTGGGTGGAGAGGGCCTGCGCCCCGTTCTTCTGGGCGCGCTGGTGGGGGCCCCGGCCTATCTGAACGGCTACGCGGCGGTGCCGCTGCTGGACGGGCTGCTGTCGCAGGGCATGGCGCCGGGCGCGGCGATGTCCTTTGTCATTGCCGGCGGCGTCAGCTCCGTCCCCGCGGCGGTGGCGGTCTGGGCGCTGGTCAAGCCGCGCATCTTTGCCGCCTACCTGGGCCTGGCCGTGATCGGCGCGATCCTGGCGGGCCTGGCCTGGGGGCTCATCGCCTGACGCAGGCCACAGCCGCGCCGACAGGGAGAACGGGCGCCGCTGCATGCGAAACGGAAAACCCGGGCGCCCCTGCGGCGCCCGGAGCGCTTTCCAACCTCCGGACAGCAACCTTTCCTTGATCCTGCCGCAGGCCGGGGCCACCAAGGTCACGCGACAGGCTGCGCTGCCCGGTTGTGCAGGCAGGCCCGAAGCCGCGCCGAATGCCACCAGCGGACCCGGAGAAGGGACAACTCCACGTGCCAAGACCGTCCGAGATGTTGCTGTCGCTGGGTAAATCCCTTAACCCCGGCTCAAAGAACTCAGGGAAACGGGTGAGGGCCTTCATGTATCGTGTCTGGAATTTCGTCACGAACTATTCGCTGCTGCTCATCATCGGCGCGCTGATCGCGCTGGGATGGGCCAACCTGGATGCGGACAGCTACCATCATTTCATACATACGGTGATCTGGGACCATGCGCCCATCGGCGAAGCTCACCTGGCCGAGGACGGGTCGGTCGCCTACCGCGAACTGTCGCTGCACTACCTGGTGAACGACATGCTGATGGCCTTCTTCTTTGCCATCGCGGCCAAGGAAGTCTGGGAAGCGGTGATCCTGAAAAACGGATCGCTGCGCGGCAAGAAGGCGGCGACGCCGCTCTTTGCCACGGCGGGCGGCATGCTGGGTCCGGTCACGGTCTACCTCGGGCTGGCGTTGCTGTTCGGGTCGGACACCTTCGACGCGGTGAAGAACGGCTGGGCCATCCCGGCGGCAACCGACATCGCGTTTTCCTACCTCGTCGGGCGGCTGGTCTTCGGCGCGGGGCACCCCGCGGTGCGCTTCCTGCTGCTGCTGGCCATCGCCGATGACGCGGCGGGCCTGATCATCCTGGCGATCTTCTATCCCTCGGCGGAGCTGGCCCCGGAATGGCTGCTGCTGTCGCTTGGCGCGGCCGTTGCGGTCTTTGCCCTGTGCAACGCCCTGCCCCGCCGCCTGGACCGCCACAACCAGGACCGCCCGAATTCCACCTGGGTGCGCGAAAAGCTGGGCTACTGGCCCTACCTGCTGGCCGCCTGCATCAGCTGGTATGGCTTCATGCGCGCGGGCATCCACCCCGCGCTTGGCCTGCTGCCGATCGTGCCGACGATCCCCCATGCGGACCGCGCCTTCGGCATCTTCTCGGAGGCGGAACAGTACCTGTCGGACCTGCTCAACTCCATCGAGCACAAGCTGAAGCACCCGGTGGAGATCGTGCTGTTCTTCTTCGGCCTGATGAACGCGGGCGTCGAGTTCAGCGCCATGTCGGAGCCGACCTGGCTGGTTCTGGGCGGGCTGTTGCTGGGCAAGCCGATCGGGATCTTCATCTTCGGCTTCATCGGGGCGCACCTGCTGCGTCTGGGGCTGCCGGAGGGCATGCGCACCATCGACCTGCTGGTCGTCGGCTGCGTCGCCGCCATCGGCTTTACCGTGTCGCTGTTCATCGCCTCGGTCGCCTTCGATGCCGGACCGGTGCAGGACGCCGCCAAGATGGGGGCGCTGTTCAGCTTTGCCGCGGCCATCGTTTCCATCGTCGTGGGAACGGTCTGCAGGGTGCAGAAGGTCAACGTCTGATCCCGGATCACGGTGGCAGGCCGGGCTGGCCCCGGCTTGCCCGGCCTGACCCTGCCTCCGACAGGGTCACCGACACGGCCACCGACACGGCGCTTTCACGAGAGTTTGCGGGGCGACGTTCCCCTTGAAATCCGGCAGCTTGGCTGCCGGATTGTCTTTTCCGGGTCACATTTTCGCCGGGATCACTTGGCATGTTGTTTCCAGAGCCGACATAATAGAACCATCGTCCGCAAAGGGCGCGTCAACCAAAGTCGGCTAGGCCAGGGTAGATCCATTCGGAGCGCGAATGCTCGAGTTCGTCAACGTCAGCAAGTCCTTCTGGACGGGCAGCCACAGGAAGGTGATCCTTGAAAAGGTCAGCTTCCGGGTGGAACTTGGCCGGTCGCTGGGCATCCTGGCGCCGAACGGCACCGGCAAGACGACCCTGATCAACATGATGGCCGGCCTGGAGAAGCCCGACGAGGGGGAGATCCGGCGCCTGTGCAACATCTCCTTCCCGCTGGGGTTCATGGGCGGGGTCATCAAGAAGCACTCCGCCATGGAGAATTCGCGCTACATCGCGCGCCTCTACGGGCTGGATCCCGACTATGTCGAGGCCTTCTGCCGCTGGCTTTGCGGGCTGGGGGAATACTTCGACCAGCCGCTTGGGACCTATTCTTCGGGCATGCGGGCGCGGTTCAGCTTTGCGCTGCTGCTGGCGCTGGACTTCGACATGTATCTGATCGACGAGGGCATGCCCAACTCCACCGACGTGGAATTCAACAGGAAGGCGGGCGATATCCTGCGCGAGCGGCTGGAGACGACGACGGTGATCATCGTCTCTCACCAGCCCAAGACGCTGGAGAAATTCGCCCGGGAGGCCGCCGTTCTGCGCGACGGCAAGCTGCATATGTTCGACACCTTGGAAGAAGCGAAACAGCTCTATGACTACGAAACCCAAGGCTAGGAAATTCCGCATCCGCCGGGCGCCCTCCGCCGCCGAACAGGACTTCGGCCGCGAGGAGGACGATTTCGGCCCCGACGACATCGAGATGATGGACATCCCCGAGGCCGCGCCCCGGGCCACGGCCCCGCGTGCCGAGGCGCCGCTGGACCTGGGCCAGCATGCCGTGCGCGACGAGGGCCCGCAAAGCCTGGCGGAGCGCCGGCGGATGGCCCTGGAACGGCTGCGCTCTGACGGGATCGACGAGGCACATCCGACCCGGCGCCCCGCCAACGGGACGGAGCCCGCAGGCACCACGCGGCAAGCAGCGCCCCAGCAGGCCGCACCCCAGGCGACGACGCCACCGCGCCGGCCCGCCGCCCCTGATGCGGCGGGTGCACCGCAGAGGCAGCAGCCCCAGCCGCTGCACCCGCGCAGCCTGCCGCCACGTCAGAGCCAGGGCGCCGCAAGGGGACCGCAGGCCGGCATCGCCTCCCCTCATCAGCCGCAGGGCGACGCGCCCGCCGCCACCCCCGAAGAGCTCGATTCCATCCGCAAGGAGGGCCTGACCGGGCGCCAGCTGCGCATGGCGCGGCGCGTGGCCCAGAAGCATGGCCTGAACGTGAGTTCCGACTTCGACGCCGTGCGTCAGCTGCGGGCCCGCGGGGTCGACCCGTTCAAGCGGGCCAACATGCTGGAGGTCGTGCCGCAGCACGGCAGCAAGGAAGTCGCGCAGCGCGAGGGCGACGTGAAGCTGCCGCAGACCGTCCCGGCGGATGGCGGCGCCAAGCTGCCCTCGACCGAGGTGGGCCAGCCGGGCGGCTTCAGCCCCTCTGAACGGCGCCAGCGCGAGATCATGGAGATCCAGCGCGACATCGCCCGCAGGCGGCGGCGCAAGACGATCCAGCTGATGACGCGGCTGGCCTTCTTCGTTTTCCTGCCGACGCTTCTGGCGGGCTTTTACTACTACCGCGTCGCCACCCCGATGTACGCGGCCAAGTCCGAATTCCTGATCCTGCAGGCGGATGCCACCTCCGGCTCGCCGCTTGGGGGGCTGTTGTCGGGCACGCAGTTCGCCACCAACCAGGATTCCATCGCGGTGCAGAGCTACCTGCAGTCGAAGGATGCCATGGTGCGGCTGGACGAGGACCGGGGCTTTGCCGAGCATTTCGCCAATCCCGAGATCGACCCGATCCAGCGCCTGCCGGAGAACCCGACGACCGAGGATGCCTACAAGCTCTACAAGAAATACGTGAAGATCGGCTACGATCCGACCGAGGGCGTGATCAAGATGGAGGTCGCGGCCTCCGATCCGCAGACGGCGCAGATCTTCTCCACCCAGCTGATCGACTACGCGGAACAACGCGTGGACGAGCTGTCGTTGCGCAAGCGGGACGACGCGATGAAATCCGCCCGCGAAAGCCTGGAGAAGGCAAAAGCGGAACGGCGCGAGGCGCAGCAGCGGCTGGTGTCGCTTCAGGAAGGGACGCTGGTCGACCCGGAGGCGGTGATCGGGACCCTGCGGACGCAAATCTCGACCTACGAGATCCAGTTGCAGGAAAAGGAGCTGCAGCTGGCCGCCCTGCAGGACAACGCCCGCCCCAACCAGGCACGGGTGGACGGCGTGCAGGCCGATATCGACCGCCTGCAGGCCCTGCTGGACCGGCTGAACGAGAAGATGACCAAGGCCAGCGGCAGTGGCGCCTCGCTCGCCTCCGACACGGCGCAGATCCAGATGGCCCAGGCGGACCTGGCCACCGCCGACCTGTTCCTGCAATCGGCCCTGCAGAACGAGAAGCAGACCGAGCTGGAGGCAAACCGTCAGGTGCGTTACCTGACGACCTCCGTCCGGCCCGTGGCCCCGCAGGATCCCAGCTATCCGCGCGCCTTCGAGAACACGATCCTCGTCTTCCTCGTGCTGTCGGGGGTCTACCTGATGATCTCCCTCACCGGGGCGATCCTGCGGGAGCAGGTGTCGAGCTGACCCAGGCGGCGCGAACCGGGGGCCAGCCCCCGGACCCCCGGGATATTTCCGGCCAAAAAATGGGCGCGCGCTTTCGCTGTTGAAACGAGGCCGGTTCGCAGGCGGATAAGGAGGAGGCGCGAGCCCCCCTGCCCCGCCCCCGGAAAGGTCACGGGGAGACTGCCTGGGGGGACTGCCTGGAATGAAGGAAGGCCGCTCTTTCGGGCGGCCTTCTTCGTTTCGCAGTTCAGGTCGGTAAGGGGCGCGGCGCGCCCCTTCCATCTTTCCCGAAGTGCTCCGGGAGGGGCGCGCCGTGGGTCACTCCGCCGCCAGGCCGCGGCCCTTCAGCAGGGCGTCCGGCCCGGGCATGCGGCCGCGGAACCGGGTATAGAGCTCATCCGCCTCGACCGAGCCGCCCTTGGACAGGATGTTCTCTTCCAGCGACCTGGCCGTTTCCGCATCGAAGGCCCCGCCCGCTTCCTTGAAGGCGTCGAAGGCGTCGGCGTCCATGACTTCGGACCACATGTAGCTGTAGTAGCCCGAGGAATAGCCGTCGCCGGAGAAGACATGGGCGAACTGCGGCGTCGCATGGCGCATGACGATGGCATGGGGCATGCCGATGCCATCCAGGATCTCCTGCTGTTTCTGCATGGGATCGGCGGGTGCGGGGCCGTCGTGGAATTCCAGGTCGACGAGGGCGGAGGCCACGTATTCGACCGTGGCGAAGCCCATGTCGAAGGTGGCAGCCCCCAGCACCTTTTCCAGCATCTCTGCCGGCATGGGTTCGCCCGTGTCCACGTGAGTGGCAAATTCCTGAAGCACTTCGGGCACTTCCAGCCAGTGTTCATAGAGCTGGGACGGCAGTTCGACGAAATCGCGGCTGACCGAGGTGCCCGAGACGCGTTCATAGGTCACGTCCGACAGCATCTGGTGCAGGGCATGGCCGAATTCGTGGAAGAGAGTGCGGGCGTCGTCGTAAGACAGCAGCGCCGGTTCGCCCTTGGCGGGCTTGGTGAAGTTGCAGACGTTGACCACGATGGGCGCCTGTTCGCGGGGCAGCCGGGCCTGGGACTGGATGGCGGAGCACCAGGCGCCGGAGCGTTTGGAGGCGCGGGCGAAGTAGTCCCCGATGAAGAGCGCCACATGTTCGCCGTTCCGGGTCACCTCGAAATGGCGGCAGTCGGG
The DNA here is from genome assembly GCF_057380755.1 of Pseudooceanicola sp. NS-SX8. Classification (NCBI taxonomy): domain Bacteria; kingdom Pseudomonadati; phylum Pseudomonadota; class Alphaproteobacteria; order Rhodobacterales; family Paracoccaceae; genus Pseudooceanicola; species Pseudooceanicola sp. NS-SX8. Next base: position 3,951,357 of record NZ_CM170819.1, read on the forward strand.
GTGATAGCCGGGCAGCGTGATTTCCTTGAATTCCAGCCCGAAGAGGCGATTGGCGCAGGCAAAGGCCGCTTCGATCATCCGATCGAGCTGCAGGTAGGGTTTCAGCGCGGTTTCGTCGATGTCATGCAGCGCCTTGCGGCGTTTCTGCGCATAGTAGCGCCAGTCCCAGGGCTGGAACGGCAGCGCCTCGCCATCGGCGGTCAGCATCTTTTCCATCTCTGCCTGGTCCGCCAAGGCGGCGGCGCGGGCAGGCGTCCAGACCTGCATCAGCAGATCGCGCACGCGCGCCGGCGTGCCGGCCATCTCCGGTTCCAGCTTGAAGGTGGCGAAGTTGTCGTAGCCCAGCAGATGCGCGCGTTCCTCGCGCAGGGCCAGGATTTCCTTCACGATCTCGCGGTTGTCCGTCGCGCCGCCATTGGCACCGCGCGCGGCCCAGGCGGTGAAGGCCTTCTGACGCAGGGCTCGGTCGGGGGAGAATTGCAGGAAGGGCGTGATGAGCGACCGCGAGAGGGTCACGACGGGGCCGGGCTTGCCGCGTTCTTCGCCCGCGCCACGGGCGGCGGAGGCAAGAAAGCCCGGCAGCGGGGCAAGGTCGGCTTCGGACAGGTCCATGGACCAGTCACGCTCATCGGCCAGCAGGTTCTGCGTGAACTGGGTGCCGAGTTCCGCAAGCCGCCCCATGATCGCCTTCATGCGCTTCGACTTCTCGCCTGTCAGCGCCGCACCGGCGCGGATGAAGCCACGATGCACGAGGTAGAGCAGCCGCGCCTGATCGGCTTCCAGCCCCAGGTCATCGCGGGTTTCCCAGAGCATCGCCACGCGGGCGAAGAGATCCCGGTTGGCGTTGATATCGGCGAAATGGGCGGCGAGTTTCGGGGAGAATTCCCTCTGCAGCGCCTCTCGCGCGGGCGTGCTGTCGGCACCGGCGAGGGCGAAGAAGGGCGACAGCACCTTCTCCAACTTCTCGCCCGAGGCTTCGAGCGCGAGGATCGTGTTGTCGAAGCTGGGCGCGTCGGCATTGTCCGCGATATCGGCGATCTCTTCCTCATGCGCGGCCAGGGCCTCATCCAGCGCGGGGGCGAAATCCTCATCGCTGATGCGGTCGAAGGGCGGCAGGTTGAAGGGGGTGTTCCACGGGGCGAGGAGCGGGTTGGTCATGGTGTTACCTCATGTCTGGCGCCGCAGACGGGGCAGTCGGGCCGCCGTTTCAGCGCAATCTTGCGGGTTTCGCCCCAGAGGGCGTCGTAGATCAGCATCTCGCCCCGCAGGGGGGCGCCGGCGCCGGTGATCAGCTTCACCGCCTCGACCGCCATCATGGCGCCCACCACCCCCGGCAGGGGGGAGAGCACGCCAGCTTCGGCGCAGGAGGGGGCAAGGCCGGGGGCCGGGGCTTCGGGGAAGATGCATTCGTAGCAGGGGGTGCCGCGCGCGGGGTCGAAGACGGCGACCTGCCCTTCCCATTGCGACAGCGCGCCGGAGATCAGCGGCTTGCCCGCGTGGGCGGCGACGCGGTTGGACAGGTAGCGGGTTTCGAAATTGTCCGATCCGTCGAGGATCAGGTCGTAATCGGCCAGCAGGTCGGCCGCGATACCCTCTGCGAAGGGGCGTTCGTAGGGGCGCAGGGTGACATGGGGGTTCAGGTCCCGGATCGCGCGCTGCGCCGACTGGACCTTGGGCAGGCCGATGTCGGCATCCCGGTGGATGACCTGCCGCTGCAGGTTGGAGGTGGAGACGGTATCGGGGTCGATCACACCGATGGTCCCCACGCCCGCCGAGGCCAGGTAGAGCAGCGCCGGAGAGCCGAGCCCCCCCGCGCCGATCACCAGCACGCGGGCTTCCTTCAGCTTCTTCTGCCCCGGCCCGCCCAGTTCGCGCAGGATGATGTGGCGGGCGTAGCGATCCAGCTCCGCCTCAGAGAAGAGACCGGCCCGGGCGGGTTCGGGCGCCGAAGGCCTGGCGCGGCTGTCGATCCAGCGCAGTCCCCGGCGATACAGAAGGACGATGGCCCCCGCGCCGAGCAGCAGGAGCCAGGCCGGGCGCGGCCCGAGAAAACCGCGCACCGGATGTGTCGCGGGCAGTGCGAAGAGCAGCAACAGGACAACCCCGAGGATCCCGGCCAGCAAGCCGGCCCGCCCCGCGCGGGAAACGCCGAAGCGGCCGCCGGCAAACCACAGAAACAGGGCCAGGAAGAGGATCCAGCCCATGCCTGTCATCCCCGCCCGGTGGAGCCGAAGCCGCCGCTGCCGCGCGCGGTGTCGTCCAGCGCATCCACCAGGTCGAACCGCGCCTGGATCACCGGGGCGACCAGCATCTGCGCGATGCGGTCCCCGTGGGAAATGATGAAGGGTTCGCTGCCCGTGTTGAGAACGATCACCCCGAGAGGCCCGCGATAGTCGCTGTCGATGGTGCCGGGGCTGTTCGGCAGGGTGATGCCGTGCTTCAGCGCCAGGCCGGAGCGGGGGCGGATCTGCACCTCGTACCCCGGCGGAATGGCGAGGCGCAGGCCCGTCGGGATCAGGGCACGCGCGCCGGGGGACAGCTCCAGCTCACCCCGGTCGGGCAGGTTGGCACGCAGGTCGGCCCCCGCGGCGCCCGCGCTTTCGTAGCGCGGCAGGCCGAGGCTCTGGTCGGCGCCCTCATCCCAGGTGATGCGGATCAGAAGTTCTTGCAATGTCTTTACTTTCCTTTGTACGGCCCGGCCTTCTTGCAGCCAGGCCCGATAGCAGCCCGGGGCCGCGAACGATCAGGCAAGGGCGGCTGCGACACGCGCGGCCAGACGCTCTGCCACCGCATCCTTGCCCATGCGCGGCCATTCCTCCGCCCCGTCTTCGGATATCAGGACAACGGCGTTTTCGCTGCCCCCCATGATCCCCGTGGCGGGGCTGACATCATTGGCCAGGATCCAGTCGCAGCCCTTTCGCAGGCGCTTTGCCGTGGCATGGGCCAGGACGTCATCGGTTTCCGCCGCGAAGCCCACGACGAGGCCGGGCCGCCCCTCGGCCATCTGCGACACGGTGGCGAGGATGTCCGGGTTTTCCGCGAATTCGAGGACCGGCAGAGAGGCACCGGCCTGCTTCTTGATCTTCGATCCGGAGGCGGAGGCGACGCGCCAGTCTGCCACCGCTGCGGCGAAGATGGCTGCATCCGCAGGCAGCGCGGCCTCGACGGCTGCGCGCATCTGGGACGCGGTTTCGACCTTCACCACCTCTGCTCCTTCGGGGGGCGGCACCTCGGCCGGGCCGGTCACGAAGGTCACCTGCGCACCAAGCGCCACCAGCGCCCGGGCGATCGCGGTGCCCTGCGCCCCGGAGGACCGATTGGCGATGTAGCGCACCGGGTCGATGGGTTCATGGGTCGGGCCGGAGGTCACCAGGATGTGCTTTCCCGACAGGGGCCCGGCCGTGAAATGGGCCCGGATCGCCGCCAGGATCGTTTCGGGTTCCGACATGCGGCCCGGTCCGTGTTCACCGCAGGCCATGTCGCCGTGATCGGGGCCGGTAAAGGCGATGCCATCGGCCTTCAGCCTGGCGATATTGCGTTGAGTTGCGGCATGTTCCCACATCCGGACATTCATCGCCGGCGCAACGAGAACCGGCGTATCGGTGGCCAGCAACAGGGTGGAGGCGAGATCATTGGCCAGCCCCGTGGCCATCTTTGCCATCAGATCGGCGGTGGCGGGCGCAACGACGACCAGGTCGGCGGATCGGGACAGTTCGATATGCCCCATCTCTGCCTCTGTCGTCAGGTCGAAGAGGGCATCATGCACCTTTTCACCGGCCAGCGCGCCGATGGTCAGGGGGGTGACGAACTCTGCCCCGGCAGAGGTGAGGACGGGCGTGACCGCAGCCCCCTGGGCGCGCAGCAGGCGGATCAGCTGCGGGATCTTGAAGGCGGCGATGCCGCCACCGATGATCAGTAGAATGCGCTTGCCAGCCAGCATGTCCGTCCCTGCTCTTCCGCCACCACCCTTTCGGCAGCATGGGGGAGACTAGAGCCAGCCAACGGCAGGCACAAGCAGGGCGGGCGCATCTGGCCCGGCTCCGCCCCCGGGCTGCCACCCCTGGCCCGGGCGGACAAAAGGCGCCCGGTGGGCGCCTTTGCATCATCCGCGATTGAGCCTTGCGATCCGCGGCTCAGTGCAGCAGGGCTTCGGCCTCCCGCCCCTGCCCTTCGAGGACCTTGCGCATCTTGGAGAAGGCCGCCGCTTCCAGCTGCCGGACGCGTTCCTTGGACAGGCCCAGTTCCTGGCCCAGGCTTTCGAGCGTGCGGGGGTCATCGCGCAGCTTGCGTTCCGACACGATCAGGCGTTCACGGTCGTTCAGCTGGGCCATGGCACCGGCCAGCCAGTGACGCAGGGCGCGCAGGTCGTGGGCCTCTCCCACCTGCTCCTCCGGACGGGCGCCCTCATCTTCGAGCGTGTCGATCCATTCCCGCCCTTCCTCGTCCGCGCTTTGCGTCGCGTTGAGGGAAAAGTCGGATCCGGAGAGGCGCCCTTCCATCATTTCCACATCGCGCAGGGGCACGCCGACCTCGGTCGCGATCAGCTGGCGCAGCTGGTGCCGGTCGAGGGTCTCGCCCCGCGACATCGCCTCACGCTCCAGCCGGGCCTGGACGCGGCGCATGTTGAAGAACAGCGACTTCTGGGAAGAGGTGGAGCCGGTGCGCACCATGGACCAGTTGCGCATCACGTAGTCCTGAATCGAGGCCTTGATCCACCAGACGGCATAGGTGGAGAAACGCACGCCACGATCAGGATCGAACTTGTCCGCGGCCTTCATCAGGCCCAGGCCGGCTTCCTGGATCAGGTCGTTCATCGGCGCGCCGTAGCGGCGGTATTTCGAGGCCATGGAGATGGCAAGACGCATGTAGGCGGTCACGAGACGGTGCAGCGCTGCGGTGTCCCGACGGTCTCGCCAGGCATAGGCAAGATCCAGCTCGGTCTCCGCGTCCAGAAGTTCCGCTTTCATCGCGACCCGCGACAACGAGCTTGTCGAGATTTCTGCTTGCGCCATATCGTCCCCTAACCTGATCCTGTCATTTCAGGCGCCGCGCCCGGCTGAGGGTTCGCCGGTGTCGTTGACACGCCTCTTTGGAAGATTATACGCGCGGAACCCCCTTCCGGTTCCATGCGAGGAGCAAAAAAGTGCCCGGCAGCCTCATCCTGGTCATCGGCGGCGCCGCCTCCGGCAAGTCGGAATTCGCGGAACAGCTGGTCTGCAAGATGGGTCCGGAGCGGCTTTACCTGGCCACTGCGGAGGCCGGCGACAGCGAGATGGACCGGAAGATCGCCGTCCATGCCGCGCGACGTGGCGAGGGCTGGCAAGTCCTTGAAACGCCACTGGATCCGGCGCCTGCATTGCAGGGGACCAAGCCCGTCCTTTTCGACTGCGCCACCATGTGGCTGAGCAATCACATGCTGGCCGGGACGGACCTGGAGGCGGCGCGGGCGGCACTGCTTTCCGCGCTGGCCCGCTGCCCGGGGCCGGTGGTCATGGTGACCAACGAACTGGGCCAGGGGATCGTGCCCGCCGATGCGATGACGCGCCGCTTCCGGGAGGTTCACGGCAGGCTTAACATCGCGCTTGCCGCGCAGGCCGACTGCGTGGTGCAGGTGGTGGCAGGTCTGCCGAACGTGCTGAAGGGACAGCTGCCATGAGCCGGCTCTATCTTGTCCGTCACGGGCCGACCCACGCCAAGTGCATGGTCGGCTGGACAGACATGCCCGCGGACCTGACCGACACCGCCAGGATCGAGGCCCTGTCCGCCTTCCTTCCGCAGGAGGCGCGCATCGTCTCCTCCGACCTCAGCCGGACGCGCGCGACGGCCGATGCGCTGGCAGCCCCCGGCCGCAGGCGCCTGCCGGACGAAGCGGCGCTGCGGGAAATTCACTTCGGGGAGTGGGAGATGCTGACCGCGTCGCAGATCGAGGCGCGCGACGCCGATCTGGCCCGGCAATACTGGAGCGATCCGGGCGATGTCGCCCCGCCGGGCGGCGAAAGCTGGAACGCGATGGAGGCACGTTGTTCTGCCGCGCTGGACCGGCTGCTGTCCGGAGGGGGGGACCTGATCGTGGTCTGCCATTTCGCGGTGATCCTGGGGCAGATCGCACGACATCAGCAAGAAGCGCCGTCACGGGCCCTGCGACACAAGATTTCGCCGCTCTCCGTCTCTTGCGTGGAGTTCACCCCAAGCGGGGCGGTCGTCCCGCTGATCAATCACGATCCGTGATGATTTTACCCTCAAAATATCATTATTTGTGATGCAAAATCCGTGTATCCTGACCCTGCAATGGCGGAGGGACGCATGTCTTACGAACTTTTCATCGGTGCGCGCACCTTTTCCAGCTGGTCGCTGCGCGGCTGGCTCATGTTCGAGAGTTTCGGCCTGCCGGTCAAGACCCGGATGGTGAACCTTTACGGTGGCGACATGCCTGCCGAACTGGCCGCGGCCGGCCTCTCCCCTGCCCGCCTGGTGCCGGTGATGCGCACTCCCGAAGGCCATGTGGTTGGCGAAACCCTGGCTATGGCCTCCGTTCTGACCGAACGCCACCCGGAAGCGCCCCTGTGGCCCAAGGATCCCGCCGCGCGGGCCACGGCACATTGGCTGGTGTCGGAAATGCACGCCGGGTTTGCCGCCCTGCGCGGCGCCTGCCCGATGCAACTGCTTGGCCAGTATCGGGATTTCCCAGTCACCGATGCCGTCCGAGGGGATCTGGAACGGCTGGACGACCTCTTTGCCCATGCCGAAAGCCAAGCTGGGGCGAAGGGTCCGTGGATCTTTGGGGACTGGTCCATGGCCGATGTGTTCTACGCCCCGGTCGCCGCCCGCATCGCGGGCTACGGCCTGCCGGTATCGGACCGGTTGGCAGGCTTCGCATCTGCCATGCTGGCTCACCCTTCCTTCCGCCGCTGGCGCGCCCTTGCCCTGACCGAGGTGTTCGACCCTGAACCCTATGCGCAGCCCTACCCCCGCGGCCCCTGGCCCGGCCCCTCGCCACGTCCGGCCCGCGCGGTCACCAGCGGCAAGGCGATCAACGACCTGTGCCCCTACTCCGGCAACCCCGTGACGGACCTGGCCGAAATCGACGGTCGGATCATCGGGTTCTGCAACCCGACATGCCGTGACAAGACGGTCAACGACCCGGAGGCATGGCCCGAAGCCATCGCCCTGCTAACCGCGCAGGAGTCCGCAAGTTAACGCCTTCAACCGCATTAACCGATCAAAGGCGTTAACCAATTTCTAACCGCTGTCCCCTTAACCATGTTTTCGGACATCCGGGGGGATTGCATGGTCTTGAGGACATATACCGTCGCCTTCCACGGGGCAGAGGCCGCCCCGGTGGAGGTGCAATGCGCCCTCTCCCCGGGGGTTCCCGGCTTCTCGGTCGTGGGGTTGCCGGACAAGACCGTTTCCGAAGCCCGGGAACGGGTGCGCGCGGCCCTTTCGACGATGCGGATCGCCCTGCCCTCGCAGCGGATCACGATCAACCTGTCTCCGGCGGACATGCCGAAAGCGGGCAGCCACTACGACCTTCCGATCGCGCTTGCCATCCTGGCTGCGCTGAAGGTCGTCCCCGCCGATGCGGTGGCCGAGCATTCGGCCCTCGGTGAATTGTCCCTGGATGGCAAGCTGGTGCCGGTGGCCGGCACGCTGCCTGCGGCCATGGCCGCCGCCGAAGAGGGGCGTGGGCTTCTGTGTGCAGCGGCCTCCGCCGCCGAGGCCGCCTGGAGCGATGCCACCCGGGTGATCGGCGCCGCGACCCTGGGGGAGTTGGTACGGCATCTGACCGGACAGTCCACCCTGCCCCCGGCCGAGGCCGGCCGGGTGACCCGAGCCCTGTCGCCACCGGACCTGCGCGACGTGCGCGGGCAGGAGAAGGCAAAGCGCGCCCTGGAAATCGCCGCCGCCGGGCGGCACCACCTGCTGATGATCGGTGTCCCAGGCGCGGGAAAATCCATGCTGGCCAAACGATTGCCCGGGATCCTGCCCGACTTGACGCCGCGTGAGGCGCTTGAAACCTCCATCGTGCATTCCCTGGCCGGCCTGCTGGACGGCGGCGGGATCAGTTGCTCCCCGCCCTTCATGGAACCGCACCACACGGCCTCCACCGCGGCCATCGTCGGCGGCGGGCGCGGCGCACAGCCCGGCGAAATCAGCCTGGCACACAACGGCGTGCTTTTCCTCGACGAGATGCCGGAATTCGCGCCGGCTGTCCTGGATACGCTGCGCCAGCCGATGGAAACGGGAGAGGTCACGGTTTCCCGGGCGAACGCCCATGTCCGCTACCCCTGCCGGTTCCTGCTGACCGCGGCCGCCAATCCCTGCCGCTGCGGCTACCTGGGGGATGCGGCACGCGCCTGTTCGAAGGCGCCGAAATGCTCGGAAAGCTACCTGGGAAAGATCTCCGGTCCGCTGATCGACCGTTTCGACATCCGCCTGGACGTGCCCGCCGTGCCTTTCCTGGAGCTGGAACGCGGCGATCCCGGAGAGAGCTCGGCCACGGTGCGCGCCCGTGTCATCACGGCGCGCCAGCGCCAGCAGGCGCGTTTCGACGGAACCCCGGGGAAACTGAACGCCGATCTCTCCGGCGAAATGCTGGAGGCCTGCGCCAGCCCGGATCGCGAGGGGCGGGAGCTGATGATGCGGGCGGCGGAACGGTTCTCACTCTCCGCCCGTGGCTATCACCGGGTGCTGCGGGTCGCGAGAACCATCGCGGACCTGGATGGATCGGAGGCCGTACGGCGGCCGCACCTTGCAGAGGCGCTGGCCTACCGGGTGTCCTGCCTGCCCTTCTAAGCTTGGCGGGCGATCAAGCGCGCTTTGCCTCGATCGCCTGCCAGATCTTCTCGGCAATGTTCACGCCGTCGAAGCGTTCCAATTCCTGGATGCCTGTGGGGGAGGTCACGTTGATCTCGGTCAGCCAGTCGCCTATCACGTCGATGCCGACGAAGACCTGGCCCTTTTCCTTCAGGATCGGACCGATCGTCGCGCAGATCTCGCGATCGCGCTCGGTCAGCTCGACCTTCTCCGGCCGCCCGCCCACATGCATGTTGGAGCGCGTTTCGCCCGCGGCGGGAACACGGTTGATCGCGCCCACGGGCTCTCCGTCGACGAGGATCACCCGCTTGTCGCCCTTGGTGACGGCCGGCAGGTATTTCTGGACGATCAGCGGCTCCCTCGAGAAACCGGTGAAAAGTTCGTGCAGGGAGGACAGGTTGCGGTCATTGGCATCGAGCCGGAAGACGCCTGCGCCACCGTTGCCGTAAAGCGGTTTCAGGATGACATCGCCATGCTCTTCCTTGAAGGCCCGGATTGTCTTCAGATCCCGCGCGATGGTGGTGGGCGGGGTCAGCTGCGGGAAGTTGAGCACCAGCAGTTTTTCCGGCGAATTCCGGACCCAGAACGGGTCATTCACCACCAGCGTCTTCGGATGGATGCGTTCCAGAAGGTGGGTGGTCGTGATGTAGAACATGTCGAAGGGCGGATCCTGTCGCAGCCAGACGACATCGAAATCCGCCAGATCGACCTCTTCCTCCGCCCCGAGGATCGCATGATCGCCCTGAACGCGCTGCACCTTCAGAGACTGGCCGCGCGCCATGATCCGCCCTTCCTGGAAGGAAAGCTTGTCGGGCGTGTAATAGAACAGCTCATGCCCGCGCGCCTGCGCTTCCTCGGCAAGCCGGAAGGTGCTGTCTGCATTGATGTCGACGGCACCGATGGGGTCCATCTGGAACGCGATCTTCATGGTCGGTCGGGCCTCCGCTAGGTCTCACACGACGGTGATGACCTATCCCGGCCCGGTCTGCAATGGCCCCTCAGGCCGCCATGCTCACGTTTTCGAGGATCCGAACCTGCCCTTGACCATCGACCAGAGCCACGTCGATGCGGATTTCGCAGAAGGGCCCGGCATGCTGCCCCGCGTAGGCCGCAGCCGCACGCATGATGCGGTTCAACTGGGACCAACGCACCCGCTGCGCCGCCTGATCGAAGGTCTTGCCGGCCTTGACCTCCACGAAGACGAGGCGCTCGCCTTCGTGAAAAATCAGGTCGATCTCCGCTCCCGCGCCGCGCCAGCGGCTGGTTTCCAACCGGGCACCCTGCGCCTGGAAATGCCGTGCGACACTCTCCTCAGCCGAAAGCCCCGCCAGATAGGCCGTGCGCCCGCGTTCCACACGTGGATTATGGAAGTCCAGAACATCAGCCATTGCCAGCCCTCAGCGTTTCGCCATCGCGAGCGCCATCTGGTAGACCTTGCGCCGGGGCAGATCGAAGCGGGCCGCGACCTCATCCGCCGCGTCGCGCACCGACAGCCTTTCAAGCGCCGCGCTCAGCGTCGTTTCTAGATCGCCTTCGTTAACATTGTCTGAATCTCCGCGGTCGATCAGGAGGACGATCTCTCCGCGCGGGGGATCGGTTTCGCAGCTGGCAGCGAGTTCGGCCAGGGTTCCCCGACGGATTTCCTCGAACCGCTTGGTCAGCTCCCGGCAGAGCGCGGCGGGGCGATCGGCACCCAGCACCTCTGCCGCATCGGCAAGGGCCGCGGCAATGCGATTGGGGGATTCGTAGAAGACCAGCGTCGCGCGGATGTCGCGCACATCCATCAGCGCGCTCCGACGGGCCCCGTGGGCCGAAGGCAGGAAGCCCGAGAAGAGAAACCTGTCCGTGGGCAGCCCGCCGAGGGTCAGCGCCGTGATCACGGCACAGGCCCCGGGGGCGGAGGTCACCGACAGCCCTTCGTCCCGCGCGGAATGGGCCAGGTCATAGCCCGGGTCCGCGATCAGCGGCGTGCCCGCCTCGGACGCATAGGCCACCGACTTGCCGGCCTCGATCTCCGCCAGCAGCCGGGGGCGCACCTTGCCGCCGTTGTGATCATGGTAGGCGAGCAGGGGCCTGTCGCCCAGGGGAATGCCGTGGATATCCATCAGCCGGCGCAGCGAGCGGGTGTCCTCCGCCGCCAGCACATCGGCCGAGGCCAGGATGTCGAGGGCGCGCAGGGTGATGTCCCGGGCCGTTCCGATGGGCACGGCGACGAGGTAGAGCCCCGCCGTCAGTTTGGCTCTTTCGGCATTCATCTCTGGACCCTCTGCACGATCAGTTTATTATTTCCGCGTATCACTTTCCTGCCGCAGAACGCCCGCCGGGCCGCACGTGGCCGCTGGACCCGAGGAGATCCCCATGTTCGCTCTTTTGAGCGCCGCCCGCAAGGCGCTGACCGGTCGAAGCCAGCCGGAGCCCCGCCGCTCGAAGGGCCGCCGCGCTCTCGTGCTCAGCCTGCCCGCCCTGGCCCTTGCCACGGCCTGCCAGCCGATCTCGATGGGGGGCACGGGACCCAGCATCAACACCTCGAAACCCGTCCCGGTCGCCCTGCTGGTGCCCAAGGGATCGGGCACCTCGGGGGACGCCATCCTGGCCGCCAGCCTGGAAAACGCCGCCCGTCTTGCCGCCTCGCAGCTGAACGGCGTGCAGATCGACCTGCGGGTCTACGACACCCAAGGCAATGCCGATGTCACCGCCTCGGTCACCAGCCAGGCGATCAGCGACGGCGCGAAGATCATCCTGGGCCCGGTCTACGCGGCCAATGCAAATGCCGCCGGTCGCGTTGCCGCGTCACGCGGGGTCAACGTTCTGGCCTTCTCCAACAACCCCGAAATCGCGGGCGGCAACGTGTTCATCCTGGGGCCGACCTTCCAGAACACCGCAGACCGCTTGACCGCCTATGCCGTGCGCCAGGGCAAGAGCCGGCTGGTCATCGTGTCGGGGCAGACGCCGGAAGGCCAGGCCAGCGCCTCTGCCGTGCAGACGGCGGCACTGCGCAATGGCGCCACGGTCGTGGACAGCGTCGGCTACGAGTTCTCCCAGCAGGGTGTCCTGGATTCGATCCCCTCCGTGAAGGCCGCGGCCGGCAACGGGGCGGCCAATGCCGATGCGATCTTCCTGACGGCGAACACGGCCGGCGCGCTGCCGCTCTATACGCAGATGCTGCCGGAGAACGGGCTGGGCAACGACACGATCCAGTACATCGGCCTGACCCGCTGGGATATCCCGCCGCAGACGCTGGACCTGCCGGGCGTTCAGGGTGGCTGGTTCGCCCTGCCCGATCCGGGCCTGACCGCGCAGTTCACCTCTCGCTACACCGCCGCCTACGGTGGCGCCCCGCATCCCATCGGCGGCCTGGCCTTCGACGGCATCGCCGCCATCGGCGCGCTGGTCCAGCAGGGCCGGTCGGACGCGCTGTCGGTTTCGGGCCTGACCCAGGGCTCCGGCTTCCAGGGTGTCGGCGGTGTCTTCCGCCTGCTGCCCGACGGCACCAACGAGCGTGGCCTGGCGATCGCCACCATCCAGGACCACAAGGTCGTGGTCATCGACGCCGCACCGCGCAGCTTCTCGGGCACCGGTTTCTGACCACCCGACCCACAGATCCCCGGCCCGGCAGGGGCCGGCCCGGGGTATACGGATCCTGAACGGACACCACATGGACAAGACCCTCGCGCTGCCGGACGACCTCATTCGTCCGGCGAAGGACATTCTGGACCCCGCCGCGCTGGAACGCGATCTCGACGCGATCCGCGCCGAGGAAAGCGACGAGGCGAAGGCACGGGCCCGCGTCGTGGCACGGCTGACCCAGGCCCGCAACGAAGGCGCGGAAGCGATCGCCGAGGCCTTCGCCAAGGAGCCCTTCGCCGCGCGCCGGACGACCCGGGCCTACACCTGGTTGACGGACTGCATCATCCGGGAGGTGCTGGCCCATGCACGCGCCAGCCTGCCGAAGGCCAAGGCCGACAAGATCGGCGATTTCGCCATCTGCGCCGTGGGCGGCTATGGCCGGGGCGAAATGGCCCCCTTCTCCGATGTCGACCTGCTGTTCCTGACGAAAACTCGCATCTCTGACGGGCTGGAAGCCCTGATCGAGGCGATGCTTTACGTGATGTGGGACCTGCACCTGAAGGTCGGCCATTCCAGCCGCACCATCCGGGAGTGCATCAAGCTGGGCGGAGAGGATTACACCATCCGCACGGCGCTGATGGAGAACCGTTTCCTGTTTGGCGATGCCAAGCTGGACGACGAGCTGAACGACCGGCTGTGGTCCGACCTCTTCAAGGGGACCGAGAAGGAGTTCGTCGAGGCCAAGCTGGAAGAGCGGTACAACCGCCACCAGAAGCAGGGCGGCCAGCGTTACGTCGTCGAACCCAACGTGAAGGAGGGCAAGGGCGGGCTGCGCGACCTGCAATCGCTCTACTGGATCGGCAAATATGCCCACGGCGTGCAATCCGTGTCCGACCTGGTCCGCCTGGGCGTCTTCACGCCCGAGGAATACAAGACCTTCCAGAAGGCCGAGGATTTCCTCTGGGCGGTGCGCTGTCACCTGCACCTGCTGGCCGGTCGTCCGCAGGATCAGCTAACCTTCGACATGCAGGTCCAAGTGGCCGAGCGCATGGGGTACAAGGACCGGGGCGGGCGCCGCGGGGTCGAACATTTCATGCAGGCCTACTTCCGCGAAGCCAATGCCGTGGGGGAGCTGACGCGGATCTTCCTGACCCAGATGGAGGCGGAGAACGTCAAGGCCGACGCGATGCTGGAGCGGGTCTTCCGCCGCAAGCCCAAGATCGGATCGCCCTACAGCGTGGTCCACGGCCGGCTGGCCGTGCCGGACGAAGAAGGTTTCCTGAAGGACCCGCTGAACATGCTGCGGGTCTTCGACGAGGGGCTGCGCACCGGCATGCTGCTGCACCCCGATGCGATGCGGATGGTGCATGCCAACCTCGACAAGATCGACGATCGCATGCGGGAGGATCCGGAAGCGGCGAAGATCTTCCTCGGCACCCTGTTGAAGCACGGCAACCCCGAACGCGCCCTGCGGCGGATGAACGAGGTGGGCCTGCTGGCCGCCTTCATCCCCGAGTTCGAACCGATCGTGGCGATGATGCAGTTCAACATGTACCACCACTACACGGTGGACGAGCATACCATCCAGTGCATCAGCAACCTGGCCCTGATCGAGCATGGCGACCTGACGGAGGAACTTCCCGTCGCCTCCACCATCCTCAACGAGGGGGTCAACCGCCGGGTTCTTTACGTTGCCCTGTTGTGCCATGACATCGGCAAGGGCCGGGAAGAGGATCACGCGGTCCTTGGCGCGAAGATCGCCCGCAAGGTTGCACCGCGCCTGGGGCTGAGCCAGGAAGAATGCGACACGGTGGAATGGCTGGTGCGTTACCACCTGCTGATGTCCGACATGGCGCAGAAGCGTGACCTGGCCGACCCCCGCACGGTGCGGGACTTTGCGAAGGCCGTGCGGTCGCGCGAACGGCTGGACCTGTTGACGGTGCTGACGGTCTGCGACATCCGCGGCGTGGGCCCCGGCACCTGGAACAACTGGAAGGCGCAGCTGTTGCGCACCCTTTACCGGCAAACCCGGCGCGCGCTGGAAACCGGCATGGAAGAGCTCAACCGCAGCTACCAGGGCCAGGAGGCGCAGCGCATGCTGGTCGAAAGCCTGAAGGGCTGGAGCCAGGAAGAAATCGACCGCGAAATCGCGCGGCATTACCCGCCCTACTGGCAGGGCCTGCATACCTCGACCCAGGCGGCCTTCGCAGAGATGCTGCGCGGCCTCGGGGTGGACGAGATCCGGATCGACCTGCATGCGGACGAGGATCGCGATGCGACCCGGGCGCTGTTTGCCATGGCCGACCACCCGGGCATCTTTGCCCGGCTTTCGGGATCGCTGGCCCTGGTGGGTGCGAACGTGGTGGATGCCCGGACCTATACCACGGTCGACGGCTATGCCACCGCGGCCTTCTGGGTGCAGGATGCCGAGGGCAGCCCCTACGAACCGACCCGCCTGCCCCGCCTGACGCAGATGATCCACAAGATCCTGCGCGGGGAGCTGGTGACCCGCGAAGCCATGGTCGACCGCGACCGGATCAAGAAGCGCGAGCGCGCCTTCAAGGTGAACACCTCCGTCGCCTTCGACAACGAGGGGTCGGAGATCTACACGATCATCGAGATCGACACCCGGGACCGCGCCGGCCTGCTCTATGACCTGACGCGAACCCTGGCGACCGCCAACGTGCAGATCTCTTCGGCGGTGATCGCCACCTATGGGGAACAGGTGGTGGATACCTTCTACGTGAAGGACATGTTCGGGCTGAAACTCTTCTCCGACGCCAAGCAGAAGTCGCTTGAAGCCAAGCTGCGGGAAGCCATCGCCGCCGGCCAGGAAAGGGCCAGATCTTGAAGCCAATCCGCCTGGTTGCCGGTGTCTTCACCGTCGGGCTGTGGACGATGCTGAGCCGGGTGCTGGGGCTGGCGCGGGATATCATCCTGCTGGCCACCCTCGGCACCGGGCCCGTCTACGAAGCTTTCGTGGTGGCCTTCCGGCTGCCCAACATGTTCCGCCGCTTCTTTGCCGAAGGGGCGTTCAACATGGCCTTCGTGCCGATCTTCTCCAAGAAGCTGGAGGCAGACGACGGGCCGGAGCGTTTCATGAACGAGGCCTTCGCCGGACTTGCCGCCGTGCTGATCGTGCTGACCCTGCTGGCGCAGGCGACGATGCCCTGGCTGATCCTGGCGCTTGCCTCTGGCTTTGCCGGGGATGAGCAGTTCCCGCTGGCCGTGACCTTCGGCCGGATCGCCTTTCCCTACATCCTGTTCATCTCTCTCGCGGCGCTGCTGTCGGGGGTGCTGAACGCCGCCGGGCGCTTTGCCGCTGCGGCCGCCGCGCCGGTGCTGCTGAACGTGCTGCTGGTCGGCACCCTCCTTCTGGCCGGGCCGCTCGGGCTGGACATGGGACATGCGCTGATCTGGGCCGTTCCCGTGGCGGGCGTGGCGCAGCTGGCGCTGCTGTGGATCGCGGCCAGCCGGGCCGGGTTCCGCATCCGCGCGGTCCGGCCAAGGCTGACCCCGGACCTCAAACGCCTGATCCGCATCGCCATTCCCGCCGCCCTGGCCGGGGGCGTGGTGCAGGTCAACCTGCTGGTGGGTCAGCAGGTCGCCAGCTACTTCGACCGCGCCGTGGGCTGGCTGTTCACGGCCGACCGGCTCTACCAGCTGCCCCTGGGCGTGGTGGGCATCGCCATCGGGATCGTCCTGCTGCCGGACCTGTCCCGCAGGCTGAAGGCCGAAGATGCCGACGGGTCCCGCAGGGCATTGTCGCGGGCGGGCGAACTGGCGTTGGCGCTGACCCTGCCCTGTGCCGTGGCGCTGGTGGTGATCCCGCTGCCGATCGTTTCGGTTCTCTTCGAACGTGGCGCGGCGCGGCCCGAGGACAGCCTGGCCATTGCCCAGGCCGTGGCCGTCTACGGCCTGGGCCTGCCGGCCTTTGTCCTGCAGAAGGTGCTGCAACCGCTCTACTTCGCGAGAGAGGACACCCGGCGCCCGTTCAACTACGCCCTGATCGCCATGGTCGCCAATGCCGTGGTCGCGATCGGACTGGCGCCGGTTCTGGGCTGGATCGCCTGCGCCCTGGCCACCACGGTGGCGGGCTGGGTCATGCTGGGCAACCTGGTGCTGGGCGCCCGCCCGATGGGAGAGGTCGCGCGGTTCGACGACAGGTTCCGCCGCCGGGCCCCCCGGATCCTTCTGGCCTCCCTAATGATGGGCGCCGCCCTCTGGCCTGCGAAGCTTGTCCTCGCCCAGTGGCTGGGGAGCGACTACATCCGGTACCTCGCCCTGGCGATCCTCGTCATCGGCGGCGGCGCCTTCTACTTCGTCATCGGCCCGCTGATCGGCGCATTCCAGCTCAACGACTTCACGGGAGCGGTGAAACGACGCAACCGGGCCTGAAACCGGATCGCCACGCCGCGCGTTGGATAGGCACCTGCAACCGCTGATGAGGCGAAATGGGCATGCCCAAGGACACCGAGCTTTCCCCGCGTGTGAGACCGCTGGTCACCGCGGCAGAGATGTTTCCCACCCTGGAAACCCTTTGCCTGGAGGCGCGGGATGAATTGCTCATGTCCTTTCGGATCTTCGATCCGCAGACCCGGTGCCGCAGCGATGCGGCAGAGCAGCTGGGCCTGAAGACCTGGGCGGATCTTCTGGCCCACGTTGCCGCACGCGGGGTGAAGTTGCGCCTGCTGATCGCGGATTTCGACCCGCTGTTCACGCCGGATCTGCATCGCGCCGCCTGGGACAGCGGCACCGGCTTTGGCCACCGCCTGATGGCGCGCGCCCGGCAGGAAGAAGGCGAAGAAGACGGCAGTGCGGAGTTCCTTGGCGCAGAGGTGCTGGTCGCCCAGCACGAGGCGCGCTCCGCCCCGCTGTGGAAGGCCGTCTTCAACAGCCGCATCCGCAAGGCCCTGGAAGCCCTGAAGACACGGTCGCCGGATCGCCTGACGGCGCTGCAGCTGCAGGCGCTGAACGGACGGATCAGGCTGCGCCCGGCAACCCTGCACCAGAAGTTCGCCGTGGCGGACGGCAGGCGGGCGATCATCGGCGGGATCGACGTGGACGAACGCCGCTGGGATGACGAGGATCACGACCGGCGGGCCGAGGATACCTGGCATGACGTCTCCGTCGAAGTCCGCGGCCCCGTCGCGGGGGAGATGCGCCGCCATTTCGCCGAATGCTGGGACCGTGCAATCGCCGGCGGCGCCGCGCGGTTCGCGGCCGAACCGACCCCGGTCAGCGCCTCCGGCCCCCTGCCCCGCAAGGTGCATAGCGCCATGGGTCCACGCCTGTTGCGCACCCTGTCGCGCGGGCGCCGCGGTGTCCTGTCCATCGGCCCCACCCCGGACGTGGTCGAACATGAGGATGCGCATCTGGCCGCCTTCGACAGCGCGCAGCGCTTCATCTACATCGAGTCGCAGTTCTTCCGCCACATGCCCCTGGCCCGGTCGCTTGCCCGCGCCGCACGCCGTGCGCCCGATCTGAACTGCGTTCTCATCCTTCCGACGGAGCCGGAGCGGGTCATCTTCGAAGGCGCGAAGGGGGTCGATGCGCGGCACGAACAGGCGCTGCAGCTGCGTTGCCTGACGCATCTGAGGCAGGCCTTCGGTGATCGGCTCGCCGTGCTGGCCCCGGCCCAGCCGCGCCCCGCGCCGCGCCACACCCGGATGCCGCTGAACGGCGCCGGGGTGGTCTACCTTCATTCCAAGGTGACCCTGGTGGATGACACCCTGGGCATCATCGGCTCTGCCAACCTCAACGGCCGGTCGATGCGGTGGGACACCGAGGCCTCGCTGCAGTTCCAGGATGCGCAGCAGATCAGCGCGGTCCGGGAACGCCTGGCCCGCAGCTGGCTGCGCGGGGCCGAAGACAGTATCGACATCCATCGCGCCGCCGACTGGATGGCCCTGGCCGAGGAAGAGGCCGCGCAGCCCCCGGAGGCGC
Organism: Pseudooceanicola sp. NS-SX8; assembly: GCF_057380755.1. Lineage (NCBI taxonomy): Bacteria > Pseudomonadati > Pseudomonadota > Alphaproteobacteria > Rhodobacterales > Paracoccaceae > Pseudooceanicola > Pseudooceanicola sp. NS-SX8. The sequence continues at coordinate 3,969,687 of NZ_CM170819.1, forward strand.
GCCGGACCTACCTGCAGCCCTGGCCGATGGAGCGGAACCGGAAATTCTCCCGCTTCGTCCCGATCCTGCCGGCCGAGATGTTCTGATCAGCGGTGGCGCAGCTTCTCTCTCAGCCGGGACATGCCCCCCGGCAGCAGGAGCGGCGCCAGCGCGAAGCCCAGAACGAACCCCGTCAGTTCGGCGATCCAGCTGTGCCCGGTCTGGAAGAACAGACCGAAGAGCAGTTGAAGCCCCATCAGGAACCCGATCAGGCGGAAGGCCATCAGCTGGTTCTGCCCGACGGCGCGCATGTAGACGGAAAGCATGTAGCTGTAGGCGCCGATCAGGCCGTAGGCCGGGGGAAAGGCACCGTAGAGCCATTCGCGCGATGGTGCGAAAAGCCCGAAGACCAGCGCGCCGCCGATCGTCGTGATGACAAAGAGCGCCGCGAGCCCTGCGGGTTTCATCGCTTCGCCCACGAACTTGCCGAGCGCCAGGAACATCACGCCGGAAATCAGCGTGGACTGGAAGCTGGCGTTCACGAAGGGATAGGTGATGAACCGCTGCAGCAGGTGCAGCGACGTGTCCCCGGTGCTGAACAGGTACTGCATGAAGGCGGGCGCGAAGGCGTAATCCTGTAGCGCCGCCGTGCGCCAGCCTACGGCCTGGGCCCCGCCGATCAGCCCTGCATTGCCCAGGGAAAAGATCCCCTCGATCGCGACGATCACGATGAAGATCACAACGATCACCGGCGAAACCGGGTTCACCGGGCTCTCGTTCGGGCTGTGGTCGTCGTACATGCGCGTTGGTCCTCTGCTCTGGTCCCCGGGACGGTTGGCTGCACCGCATGCGCGGTTGACGCCCCTTTGGGGCATGGGTAAGCCAGCCCAGGCACGATTACCAGACGCCGCTGACAGGAGTGCGGAGATGTCCGACGCAAGCGAGACCACCACCAAGCAATTCCAATCCCGGGTTTTCTCGGGGATTCAGCCCTCTGGCGGGCTGACCCTGGGCAACTACCTTGGCGCCATGCGGCGGTTCGTGGAATGGCAGGAACGTGGTCTGAAGGAAGGCTTCGAAACCATCTACTGCATGGTCGACCTGCATGCGATCACCGTCTGGCAGGATCCTGAAAAGCTGCGCTTCCAGACCCGCGAACTGGCCGCGGCATATATCGCATCGGGCCTCGATCCTGAAAAATCCATCCTGTTCAACCAGTCCCAGGTGCCCGAACACGCGCAGCTGGCCTGGATCTTCAACTGCGTCGCCCGCATGGGCTGGATGCAGCGGATGACCCAGTGGAAGGACAAGGCGGGCAAGAACAGCCAGAACGCCTCGCTGGGCCTCTTCGCCTACCCGGCGCTGATGGCCGCCGACATCCTGATCTATCACGCCACCCATGTTCCCGTGGGCGAGGACCAGAAACAGCACGTGGAGCTGACCCGCGACATCGCGGCCAAGTTCAACCATGACTACGGGCAGGAATTCTTCCCGCTGACCGAGCCGGTCATCGAGGGCACCGCCACCCGCGTCATGAGCCTGCGCGACGGGTCGAAGAAGATGTCGAAGTCCGATCCCTCGGACATGGCGCGCATCAACCTGACCGACGATGCGGATGCCCTGGCCAACAAGATCCGCAAGGCCCGCACCGATCCCGATGGCCTGCCCTCCGAAGCGGAGGGCCTGGAAGGCCGGGCCGAGGCCCGCAACCTGGTGACGATCTATGCCGCGCTCGCCGGCATGGACGTGGCGGGTGTGCTGTCCGAATTCGGCGGCAAGCAGTTCTCCGAATTCAAGCCTGCTCTGGCGGACCTGGTGGTCGACAAGCTGGCGCCGATCTCCACCGAGATGGCCCGCCTGATGCAGACCCCCGACGAGATCGACCGCATCATCGGCCGCGGTGCCGAAAAGGCCCGCGCGATTGCCGAGCCGATCCTGAAAGACACCTACGAAATCGTGGGCATGATCCGGTCCTGACACCGGCAGATCGGGCAGACCCGGCAAACCCGGATCAAGCGAAATGCGAGAGGGGCACCCTGGGGTGCCCTTTTTCATGTCCGGCCAGTCATATCCGGCTATTCAGGCCCCCCCTGTCACACCCGGCGTCAGGGCCTGCCGCGCATGCGCCGGATCGGGCCACGATCCCGCACGATTGATGAACCTGGACGAGGCTGGATGACCCGCGCCGTGGAAGGCCCTCCTTGAGGATGCTATCCCGCTGTGAACGGGCGCAGCCGGCATTCTGCGGCGCGGATTGCCCGCTGGTTGGGCAAAGCCACGCAGCGCCCGGCCCGACAGCCCCGCGCCCCTCCGGCGCCCGGCCCATGTTCACGGAACTGTTTCAGAATCTGAATAGCGTCAGGTTGTGCTTGGGGTGCTGGAGTTCCCCCCCGATTTCCGGATCCCCTGTTCCTTTTTCCCAAAGTCCTTTTCAGAACCAAATCCCCGGCCCACTGGGCCGGGGACGTTTTGCGCGCCAGCGCACAACACGTGGCGCCCCCCTTTCCTCCCCCTGCGCAAAGGTCTATCCCTGCGCCGACAGACGCAGGAGACGGAAATGGCAGTCGAGACTCATACCTATTTCGAAGGCAGCTGGCACCAGGGCGACATCGCCGTGATGAAGGCCGGTGACCACGGTGCATGGCTCGGTTCCACCGTATTCGACGGCGCGCGCATGGTGGATGGGCTGATGCCCGACCTGCGGCCCCACCTGGAACGCGTCAACCGCTCTGCCAAGGCAATGCTGATCGAACCGACCCATACGGTCGAAGAGATGATCGAGATGGTGCTGGAGGGCCTGAAGCGTTTCCAGCCTGGCGAGGCCGTCTACATCCGCCCGATGTACTGGGGCATCACCGGCGAGGCCTCTGTCGTGGAGCCCTGCTACGGCGGCGGCACCGGGTTCTGCATGGCCCTGGAAGCCCTGCCGATCCCGCCCGCGGATAGCGCGGCCACCCTGGGCAAGACCCGCTTCCGCCGCCCGACGCTGGACTGCGCGGTGACCAATGCCAAGGCCGGGGCGCTTTACCCCAACAATGGTCGCATGCTGGCCGAAACCCGCGCGCGCGGCTTCTCCAACGCGCTGGTGACCGATATCGCGGGCAACGTGGCCGAAAGCGCCACGGCCAACGTCTTCATGGTCAAGGATGGCGAGGTCTTCACCCCGATCGCCAACGGCACCTTCCTGTCCGGCCTGACCCGCAAGCGCCACATCTCCAACTTCCGGGCCGATGGCGTGACCGTGCACGAAGCCGTCCTGACCTACGAAGACTTCGAGAACGCGGACGAGATCTTCCTGTCCGGCAACTTTGCCAAGGTCACCCCGGTCGTGAAGTTCGAGGACAAGACCTACGAGGTCGGCCCCCTGACCAAGCGCGCCCGCGACCTTTACTGGGACTGGGCGAAGAGCGACTTCAAACTGTAAGCGAAAACGGCCTCAGACCTCCGGGTCCGAGGCCACCCGGACCAGCCGCGTGAGATCCGAAAGGCGCTCCCGCTGCTGGCCCTCCCCGTCGAAGTTCGACGGGCTCAGCCAGACGCCGTAGGCCTCTTTCAACGCGGGCCAGTCGCCGTCGGTGATGGCGAACCAGGCGGTGTCGCGGTTGCGTCCCTTCACGACCATGTGCTGCCGGAACACCCCTTCGAAGCTGAACCCCAGCCGCTGCGCCGCCCGGCGCGACGGCAGGTTCAGCGCGTTGCATTTCCATTCGTAGCGCCGGTATCCGGCGGAAAAGGCCCAGTTCATCATCAGGACCATGGCCTCGGTCGCCGCGGGCGTGCCCTGCAGGGCGGGCGCGAAGGTGATGTTGCCCACCTCGATGGAGCCGTTGGCCGGCACGATGTTGAGGAAGGAGGCCACGCCGCAAAAGCCGCTTGCGCGGTCTTCGATGGCGAAGAAGACGGCGGCGCCTTCCTCTGCGGTGCGAACCCAGCGGTGAAACTGCGGGGCGGAATGGAAGGGGCCCACGGGCATGTAATCCCACAGCCAGTCCTGATCATCGAAGGCACGATGCAGGAAGGCGGCATGGGCATCGGCGCGCAAGGGCACCAGGCGCACGCGCGGACCTTCCAGAACCAGATCGCGCGGCGGCACGGGCGGGGCCTGCCAGTCCTTCACCGGCGGGCCCATGGGGCGGTCCTGGGTCATGCTACGTCTCCCTCTGTCGGCCCTGTCCCGGGGCCGTCCGACCCGGTGAGGTTAGGGAAAACCCCGGGCCATGGGAAGGGGCGAGCCGCGCTTCATCCCGGAATTCAAGCACTTGCCGCAAGGCGCGCTACAGGACGAGCCCTGCGGCCCCCGACATGTCCAGCCCGGGGAAAACGCTGCCTTCTAGAACCGCGCGATCAAGTCCGAAGAGCCCCTGCATCACCCCTGCGGCCTGGGCCCGCACGTCCGAGGTCGGCATCAGGTCCCGCCGGGCATAAAGGGCGGCTTCGGACAGGCCGGGCCAGGCCCCCGCCACCTGGCCACCCCGCAGCGCGCCCCCGGCGTAGAGCATCAGCCCGGCGGTGCCGTGATCACTGCCGCCGGTGCCGTTGAGCCGGGCGGTGCGGCCGAATTCGGTCATCGCGATGACGCCTGTCTTCTGCCATGTCGACCCCAGTTCCTCCCGCAGGGTGAGGATGACCGAGGCGAGGTCCTCCAACGGGCGGACCATGGTGCGGTGCTGCACCGCGTGGGTATCCCAGCCGTTGATCGAGAAGGTGGCGATCCGCGCCTCCGCCTTCAGCTTTTGCGCGGCGAAGCGGGCCAGTGCGTCGTATCCCCCTGCCCCGCGGGCACTTTTGGCGGCATCCGACAGCATCTGCCGGGCCTTGCGCGCGTCAGCTTCGGTCATGGCCGCCAAATCTGGCCCCATATCGCCCGCCATGCCGTCTTCGCCCATCATCTGCATCATCTGGGCCATGTCGGCACCGCCGTCGGCCATGGTGGAGGCATCCACCAGGCCGGAGAGCAAGAGAGCCTCCCCCAGGGCATCGCGGAAAAGCGGATCCTCGTGCGTGACCAGCTCCAGCAGGCGTTCGGTTTGCGACGACAGGGTCAGGGCGCTGTCGGGCGACCAGTTGGAGACCGGGGCATCCCCGCTGGTCAGCAGCATGTCGGACCGGCCAATGGCATAGGTCGTTTCCGAACGGATCCCGGGCACGGCCTGCAGCATCCGGTTCAGCCAGCCATCATGCGCCTGCCCGACGCCGGCGGTGCCTGCTTCCAGGATGTCCTGCCCATCAAAATGGCTGCGCTTGTCGCGGTAGGGGGTGGAAACGGCGTTGACGAAGCCGAGCTCCCCCGCCTGCCAGAGCGGCGCGAGGGCGGAAAGCGCGGGATGCAGTTCGTGATAGCCGTCAAGCGGCGCGCCACCGGAGAGGCGATCGGGGCGCAACGCAGCGAAATCCGGGTCGCCCACGGGGCGCAGCGCGTCCAGCCCATCCATGGCCCCCCGCAGGATCAGCACGACAAGCCGATTGTCCCAGGGGGCGGAGGCAAAGCTCATCGGGGTGATCAGGGGGCTGGCCGCCGCGGAACAGCCAATGAGCGCGGATCGAACCAGGAAAGCGCGCCTGTTCAAGGTGTTGGTCATCCTGCTCTCCCGTCACATGCGCTGAAACGCGGGGGCGGCGAAGGCCACGGCGAGGCCTTCGGCACGGGTCTGGGCGGCAGAGACCGCGAAGGTCAGCGCCTGCGGTGCGAGGGGGCCAAGCGCAGAGGTGAGCACCTCTCTCGGATCGGGGAGTTCCTCCAGCAGGAGGAGCGGCGCGGAGGTCAGCCATTGCAGGCGGGCCGCGTAGCGCTGTGCGGTGATCCAGTCCGGATCCGCCTCGGTCCAGCCATCGGGGCCGACCGGCGCCTCCCAGGGTTGGCCCATCTGATCGAGCGGCGCGGAGATGCCGATGCGGAAGGCCCTTTCGTCCCCGAGGGGAAGGTTTTCGACCGGCACCTGCAGGGCACGCAGAACGGACCCCATGAAATCCACCGGCTGTTTCACGTTTCCGCCCAGGGGGTTGGCCCAGGAAGCCGGGTGATCCAGCATGACGGCATAGACCTCTGCAAGGTGGCTTTCGGTTTCCAGGTAGCGGGCGGCCATCGCCTCCACCAGGTCGTCGGGCGGGCTGTCTGAGACGAAATGCACCGCGAGCTTCCGCGACAGATGCCGGGCCGTGGCCGGGTGCAGGGCGAGGTCGTGCAGCGCCTCCGAGACCTCCCGGAGGGAGGCGACACGGGCCCCGCCATAAGTCTTGCCCATCACCGTTTCCGCCCCCGGTTCGGCAAAATCGGGGTTGAAGGCAAAGCCCTCCTCGAAGGTGAAAGTCAGCCCCGTGAGCAGTTCCGCCAGCTGGCGCACATCGTCCTGCGTATAGGGGCCACCCACGCCAAGCGTATGCAACTCCATGATTTCGCGGGCCAAATTCTCATTGATCCCGCCCTTGTCGTTGCGCCTCTTGATCTCCCTCGCGGCAGGGCCGATGGAGTTCGCCTGATCGAGGTAGTGCAGCATCATGGGCGCGGTGGCGACGGCCTGCAGCATGTCGGAGAAGCGTCCTGCGACATGGGGACGGATCGATGTCTCGGTAAAGGGCGCGACGCCGCGGCGCAGCAGGCCGAACTTTCCCTGCACCGTGAAATGATCCGCCCAGAAGGCCGTCAGACGTTCGCGGAACCCGTCCCCGGACAGCGCGCGACGCGCCAGCATCAGGGTCACCCAGTCGGCGCGGGCCTTGCGGGCGTGTTCGTTGAACTTGTTCTGGATCTCGTTCGCGCGCTTCCTCTCTGCCTCTGTCTTCGCCTGCCGGCGCGCCTTGTTCAGGGCCGGAGCCTGGGCGAGACGTTTCTGGAATTCCGGCCAGGTTTCAATGGGATAGTCCTGCGCGGCCCGATCCGGCCCGGTCAGGCGCGACAGGATTTGACCCGCCGAAGCGGCCGGCGCCACCTGCGGGGAAAGGCCGGTGCCGAAGCGGATCTCGGCAAGGTAGGGATCGAAGGCCATGGGCAGAGTCGCTCCGTCTGTCGGCACAGTTTAGCACGGCTCCGCCGCTGGGGGAGAGGATCGCGGGGATGTTACATTGCCGCGCCATAAGGGATGCACACGATTGCAAGACACCATTGAAAGACCTGCCCATGCTGACCCTGCCCCGCCTGATCACCGCCATTTGCCTGCTTGCCGCCACCGTTCCCACCGCCGGGGCCGCCCCCGTCGCATTGGTCAGTCACGCCCATTCCCATAATGATTACAGGCAGATGCACCCGCTGGACACGGCGTTGGAGATGGGGTTTGCCTCCATCGAGGCGGATATCTGGCTGCAACCGGACGGCACGCTTCTGGTTGGTCACACGGCCAAGGACGTGGTGCCGGGGCGCAGCCTGCAGGCGCTGTACCTGGACCCGCTGCGCGCGCGGATCGCCGCCAATGGTGGCCATGTTTATGAGGGGGATGACCGGCCGGTGATCCTGCTGATCGACCTGAAGTCCGACGGTGACGCGACCTATGCCGCGCTGAGCAAGGTCCTGGCGGAGTACCAGGACGTGATGACCTGGTGGGAGGGAGACGAGGCCCATCCCGGCGCCCTGCTGCCGGTGATCACAGGCAACATGAACCGGCTGACCATTGCCCGCGAAAACCCCCGCCGCGCGGCGATTGACGCCAACATCAAGGATTCAAAGACTATTTCCCCAGCCCTGACCCCCATGGCCAGCGAAAAATGGAGCAAGATGTTCGACTGGGACGGGGAGGGAGAGATGCCTGCGGAGGAGCTGGAACAGCTGCGCGAAGCGGTCCTGATGGCCCATGCGGCGGACCGCGTGCTGCGGTTCTACGCCACGCCGGACAAGCGCGGCCCGGCCCGCGACAGGCTGTGGACCCGCCTGCTGGATGAAGGCGTGGACCTGATCAATACCGACGATCCGCGCGGCCTGCGCGCCTTCCTGGACGCCCGTGATCAGTGAGCTGCCGGGCGTGCGTATGAACGACAGGTAAAGGCTGCGTTTCCAACGTCGGTACTGCAGTGCAGCGAAAATGGCGGAAAACCTAGGTTAACAGCGCTTTGATGCCGAAATCGCAACGTCGGTATCACGTCGGTATTGCGTCGGTATCGCGGCGGTGCAGAAAGGGCGAAAACGGGGTGCGTTAACGCAGCGCACGCCGGGTCCGGTTGCCTGCCGCCGGGTGCCGCAGGGGCCGCGCCGCGCGCCCTGCGGCCTGCGATCCCGTGACGTCGGGATGGTCGTCCCATGGCATCGGTGGGATGGTCGGCACGCCCCCCAAAAGGCAGGTCGGAAGACGCAGCAAAGACGGGGCCCGGGCCGGGGAGGAACCGGAGCCCGAAACGGCGCCGGATCCGGTGGACCGGCGCGGCGAATGCCGCCCAGCCCCGGCAGCAGGATCTGCCGTGGCCCGTGCGAAAAAGGCGCCTTCTGCCGCCCCCTGCCCCGGATTCCGCGACTTTCACCCCCGGCCATGTGACAGCATGACCGTGACAGCCAAAGAGGACACCCCATGACCACGCACAAGATCGCCCTCATCCCCGGCGACGGGATCGGCGTCGACGTCACCGAGGCGACGATGCAGGTGCTGAACGCCGCCGCCGCGAAGCACGATTTCGCGCTGGAGGCCGAGACCTTCCCCTGGTCCTGCGAATACTACCTGGAAACCGGCACGATGATGCCCGAGGACGGGATCGAGACCCTGCGCGGCTTCGATTCCATCTACCTGGGCGCCGTGGGCTGGCCCGAAACGGTGCCGGACAGCGTTTCCCTGCACGGGCTGCTGCTGCCGATCCGCAAGGCCTTCGTCCAGTATGCCAACATGCGGCCGCACCGCCTGCTGCCCGGCGTGACCGGGCCGCTGCGCGCCGAAGGCTTTGACATCCTGTGCATCCGCGAGAACACCGAGGGCGAATATTCCGGCGCCGGTGGCCGCGTGCACGTGGGCACCGAAAACGAGGTGGCGACCGAGGTCGCGATCTTCACCCGCGCGGGTGTCGAACGCATCCTGCGCTTCGCCTTCGACCAGGCGCGGGCGCGGCGGGGCAAGCTGTGCTCCGTCACCAAGTCCAATGCGCAGAAGTATTCCATGGTCTTCTGGGACGAGATGACCCGCGAGATCGCCAAGGAATACCCCGATGTGACCGTGACGCCGATGCATGTGGACGCGATGGCGGCCAAGATGGTCATGGCGCCGCAGGACCTGGACGTGGTCGTGGCCTCGAACCTCTTCGGGGACATCCTGACGGACCTGGGCGCGGCGATCCAGGGCGGGCTCGGCTTTGCCGCGTCGGCCAATATCGCCCCCGGCGACACCGGCCCGTCGATGTTCGAGCCGGTGCATGGCTCCGCCCCCGACATCGCGGGCAAGGACATTGCCAACCCGATCGCCGCGATCTGGTCCGGCGCGATGATGCTGGAACACCTGGGCGAGACCGCCGCCGCCGCCGCCGTTCTGGACGCCGTGGCGCAGGCCACCGGCCAGGGCATCGGCGTGACCCCGGGCGGCCACTCCACCTCTGAAATCACCACCGCCATCCTGGAGGCGCTCGCATGACCCTGACGCTCAAAGACCCCAGCCTGCTGCGCGAGGCCGCCCTGATCGACGGCACCTGGATCGAACGGGCCGACATGGACGTGATCGACCCGGCCACCGGCCTGGCCCTGGGCCAGATGCCCGACTGCACCGCCGAGGAGACCGAGGCCGCGATTGCCGCCGCCGAGACCGCGATGAAGGCCTGGAAGCAGACCACCCATGCGCATCGCGCCGACGTGCTGCTGGAATGGCACCGGCTGATCCTGGAAAACGCCCAGGACCTGGGCGCGATCCTGTCGGCGGAACAGGGCAAGCCCCTGGCCGAGGCCGTGGGCGAGATCGGCTATGGCGCCAGCTTCCTGCGCTGGTTCGCGGAAGAGGCGCGGCGGATCAACGGCAAGATCATCCCCTCCCCCGTGGCGGGCAAGAAGATCCTGGCGCTGAAGGAGCCGGTCGGCGTCTGCGCGATCATCACGCCCTGGAACTTCCCCAATGCGATGATCACCCGCAAGGTGGCCCCGGCGCTGGCCGCGGGCTGTGCCGTGGTGATCAAGCCGTCGGATTTCACCCCCTATTCGGCGCTGGCGCTTGGCGTTCTGGCCGAGCGGGCGGGGATCCCCGCGGGCCTGATCAACGTGCTGACCGGCCGGCCCGAGGTGATCGGTGCGACGCTGACCGCCTCTCCGGTGGTGCGCAAGCTGTCCTTCACCGGCTCGACCCGGGTGGGCGCCCTGCTGGCGGAGCAATGCGCGCCGACGCTGAAGCGGATGAGCCTGGAGCTGGGCGGAAACGCGCCCTTCGTGGTCTTCGACGATGCCGACCTGGATGCGGCCGTCGAGGGCGCCATGGTGTCGAAGTTCCGCAACGGCGGGCAGACCTGTGTCTGTGCCAACCGGATGCTGGTGCAGTCCGGGATCTACGATGATTTCGTGGCCGCCCTTGCCGCGAAGGTCGATGCGCTGAAGGTCGGCCCCGGCACCGAGGACGGCGTGGACATCGGCCCGATGATCAACGCCGCCGCGATCGAGAAGATCACCGCCCATGTCGAGGATGCGGTCTCCAAGGGGGCCGAGGTGGCCACGAAGCCGCGCAACCTGACCAACCAGTACGCCGATCCGGTCGTCCTGCGCGGCGCCACGACCGAGATGCGCCTGGCCCAGGAAGAGACCTTTGGCCCCGTCGCCCCGATCTTCAAGTTCGAGACCGAGGAAGAGGCGCTGGAGATTGCCAACGGCACGCCCTTCGGCCTGGCGGCCTATTTCTACACCCGCGACATGGCCCGTGCCTTCCGCTTTGGCGAGGCGCTGGAATTCGGGCTGGTCGGGCTGAACACCGGCGCGGTGAGCCATGCCGAGGCGCCCTTCGGCGGCGTGAAGGCCAGCGGCCTGGGTCGCGAAGGTGCCGAGGAAGGCATCGAGGAATACCTGGAGACCAAGGCGTTCCACCTCGGCGGTCTCTGAGCCGCCCCCTACTCCCTGTCCCGGCTCCCGGGACAATCGGGTGGCTTCCCCCTAGGCTGCCCGAACTGGCCCGCGCCCCCGGCGCGGGCCCTTTTCATGTCCGCCCGCCTGCTCCGCAATCAGGCCCGCCACAGGGCTGCGAAACCCGCCCGAACGGGCCATCCGGGGGCCATTCCGGGGGGCCTGGATGACAAAGGCAGTCACACTCCGTCCGGGGCGCCCGCGGCGCTTGCAATGCCGCCTGCCAGGCGCCAAGTCTTTCTCAAGACAACGGAATACAACGAAATTTTCCCAAAGCCCCGCACGGAAGTGAGCCGTGCCAACCCAAAAGGTGACACATGAAAAACCTCGTTCTTGCCGCCCTCGGTGCCGCAGCTTTCGCAACCACTTTCGCCGCCCCGCAGGAGGCTTCTGCCCGGTGGTACGACATCTGCTACAACGCCCAGTCCGGCCACTACGACCAGGTCTGCGCCAACCGCCAGTCCGCGGCCGAGGCACAGCGGCATCGCCGGGAATACAACAACGGCCATTACACCAACTACGGCTACACCGGCCTGCCCGGCCAGATCCGCCCCATCACCCCGGGCGTGATCATCACCCGCGGCACCTACTGAGGTTCCCCCGAGGCAGCAGCAGGCAACGGACCCCCGGCAGAGATGCCGGGGGTCCTGTCATGTCCGGCCCCGTCCCGGGCCGGGGGATCATTTCAGCTGGCTGTCCTTGGATCCGCGCCGGTTGATGCCCCCACGCTGCGCGGTCCGGCCATCGCGTTCGGCCTGGCAGTCGATGCAGAGCTTCACCCCGGGGATCGCCTTGCGGCGCGCTTCGGGGATGGGTTCCTCGCATTCGGCGCAATGGGTCAGGCTTTCGCCCTGCGGCCCCTTGCGGGCCTGCATGCGCTTCAGCTCATCACTGATCGAGGCTTCGATCTGTTCGCTCACCGCGCCATCGCGCGCCCAGCCGCCTGCCATGGGAACCTCCTGAAGGGTGATCGGGAAAGCCTAGCAAGGGCGCGTCCGGCTGGGAAGTGGCTACGACTAAGGTCGCGAGCAGTCGCGCCCGCCTTGCTTTACCATCGAAATATACCAGAGGATTCCTGACTGCATTGTACAGAACGGAAGACTTTGAATTGCTCAGAATGAACTGCAAAAGACTACGCCCTTTCACCGCACCGTTGCTTGGCATCCTGTTCCTTTCCGGATGTGCCAGCGCCATAATGGAGGGCTATGTGGGCAAGCCAATCCAAGAACCGATGCTCGACTATGGACCACCAACGCATGTCGTAGAGCTCGGAGATGGAAGAAAGGCCTTTCAATGGAGGATTGAGGACACCGGCATCATGCCGATTTCATCTCCCTCCTCTTCGACATTCTACGGGCCTTCAGGCGTTGCGACGGTCTCGACGACCACGACAAGTTACATTCCCTATAGCAACAGCTGTCTCTATACGCTTACTGCGAAACCTGTCGCTGACACCTATGTTGTGGACGGCTTCAGAAAACCGAGCTTCTGGTGCGAATAGGCCCTAGGCCATTATCACGCTTCATGTTTTGCGCTGCTTCGGCATGCAACCGCCCACGAACCTGGACTTGCTTGCCGCGAGGGTGCGGGAGGCTACCCTGAGGGATCCGGGAGCGCTCCCACCGCGTGACCGGAGACATGACTACAGGAGTATCCCCATGAAGACCCTCAGCCTTGCCCTGCCCGCCGCGCTGGCGCTTGCCACCCAGGCCCTTGCCACCCAGGCAGGTGCCGTGACCACCCAGCCGGTGCTGGAGGACCAGGACGTCGCACAGGTGGTCAGCGCCGCCGAAGCCGCGATGGAGGAGAACGGCGTGAAGGGCTGTGTCGCCGTGGCCAATGCGGATGGCGCGATCATCTTCTTCGAACGCCAGCAGGGCGCCTATGCCAGCTGCGATGCCTCTGCCATTCACAAGGCGAAGACGGCGGCGATGTTCAACGCCAAGACCGACGATTTCATGAACATGCTGAACCAGGACGGGGCGCAGAACCTGCTCGGCGTGCCGGACCTGGCGCCGATGCCGGGCGGCATGCCGCTGACCCTGGATGGTGCCTTCCTGGGCGGTGTGGGCGTGTCGACGCCGGATGGTGCCATCGACACCCCGGTGGCCGAAGCTGCCGCAGCGGCGCTTTCGGCAGAGTGATCCGGGACCCTGAATGACAGGCCCCTGAGCAACGGGGGTCCTGAAACGACGAAGGGGCCCGCCGGCTGGCGGGCCCCTTTCACATCCCCGTCCGGGGTGCCCCATCGAGGCACCGCCAGGGCGGATCACATCAGGTCTTCGAGCGGAAGCGCGTGCTTCTGGATCGGCGACTTGATGACGATGTAGCTGAAGTACTGCGAAATCCCGAGGTTGCGGTCCAGCAGGCTGTCGATGATTTCCTGGTAATCCGCGACCCCGCGGGCCGTGAACTTCACCAGGTAGTCGTAGCCGCCGGAGATCAGGTGACATTCCGTCACCTGGGCGATCCGCGCCATTTCCTGTTCGAACCGGGAAAACAGCTCCCTGCGGTGATCGGAGAGCGTGAATTCCGTGAACACCGTCACCGTCTGGGACACCTTCGACAGGTCGAGGAAGGCACCATAGCCGGTGATGATGCCCGCCGCTTCCATCCGCTTGATGCGCTGGAGACACGGCGAGGCGGAGAGCCCCACGTGCTCGGAAAGGCGGACGTTCGAGATACGGCCGTTCTTCATCAACTCGCTGAGGATGTTGATGTCGATCCTGTCCAGTTTCAATGACACGCGGGGCTACTCTTCAACAGTGGTCGCAGGGACGTCAGGATGCCTGACGCAGGGATTTCTGGTGGGCTGCCACCAGGTCCGCCATGGAATTGAAGCGGAAATCGTACTTGGGCATTTCGCCCGGGTTCATCGTGGCGCCGAAGCCTTCCTTGTCGTGGCGGCGGTAGATCCAGGCCGAGGTCAGGCCGTGGCGGTTGGCCGGCTGGTGATCGTGGAACATGGACTCGGCGGTGTGAAGAATGTCCTTCTTCTCGATGCCGACGCGGGCCAGGTGTTCGATCATGTAGTCGAAGTTGCGGTCGGAGGGCTTGTAGGAGCCGACGTCCTCTGCGGTATACACGTGGTCGAAGGTCACGCCCAGCTTGTCATTCGAGTATTTGAACGATTGTGCATCGACGTTGGAGAGCACGCAGAGCTTGAAGTACTTCTGCAGGTACTGCAGCGCGCCTGCGGAATCTTCGAAGGCGGGCCAGTTCTTCACGCTGTCGCCGTAGACCTGGCATTCTTCCCAGGTGACGGGGATGTCCCATTCTTCCGCCAGGCGACGGTAGACGGTGGCCAGCAGGCGGCGGTAGGGCATCGCCGGGGTCCAGCGCTGCTGGGTGCTTTCGTGGTAGGCGTGCGCTTCGAGGATCTGGTCGCGGGTCTTGGGCTCTTTCAGCTGCGCGGTCAGGGGCGCGAGGCCCGCGATCATGCCGGATTCCCAGTCGATCAGCGTTCCGTAGACGTCGAAGGTCAGGATCTTGTAGTCGGAGAGGTTCATTTGAGTGTCCTTCAGCAGGCTTTGGCTCAGACGTTGATGGCGTTAAGGCTGGTTTCGATGCGATCGACGATCAGGTCAATCTCATTGCTAGAGATCGTCAGGGCGGGTGCAAGACCGATCGTGCCGTCGTTGAAGCAGCGCGCGATCAGGCCGTTGGAGAGCATCTCCTTGAAGAGCTTGGGGGAGATGCCGCTGTCTGCGGCGAAGGGGGTCTTCTTGTCCTTGTCGGTGACGATTTCCACGGCGGCCAGCAGGCCCAGGCCGCGGATGTCACCGACCAGCGGGTGATCCGACAGACGCTTCAGCGCTTCCATGAAGTAGGGCGACTGTGCTTCGGCATTCGCCAGGATCCCGCCCTCCTGGTAGAGGCGGATGACTTCGAGACCGACAGCGGCGGAGACCGGGTGACCGGAGTAGGTGTAGCCGTGGCCGACGGTGACGTTGCCTGCGGAGATGCCGTCGAAGACCTTGTCGGAGAGCACGCAGGCGCCCATGGGCGAGTAGCCCGAGGTCAGGCCCTTGGCCATGGTCATGATGTCGGCCTGAACGCCTTCGTGTTCCTGGGCGAACATCTTGCCGGTGCGGCCGAAGCCGGTGATGACCTCGTCCACGACGAAGAGGATGTCGAGTTCATCGCAGGCCTCACGCATGGCCTTCAGCCAGCCGTGCGGCTGCACGATGACCCCGCCGGAGCCCTGGACGGGTTCCGCGAAGAAGGCCGCGACGGTGCCCGCGCCGAGCGCCTGCACCCGGTCCTTCAGCGCCTGGACGGAGGCCGCGATGACGGCGGCGTCGGAGGGATCCTCGGACCGGTAGGGACCGGGAGCCGGGATGTGGTGCTGGGTCGCGGTGGGAACCGAGAAGCCCGCGTGGAAGGGCGCCAGGCCGGTGACCCCTGCCCCGGTGGAGGAAGAGCCGTGATAGCCCTTTTCCAGCGAGATGATGTGCTTGCGCGCCGGCTGGCCCTTGGCCGTCCAGTAGTAGTCGATGAAGCGCAGGGCGCTGTCGACCGCGTCGGAGCCACCGAGGGAGAAGTAGACGTGGTTCAGGTCACCGGGCGTCAGCTCGGCCACCTTTTCGGCCATGCGGATCGCCGCTTCGGAGGCGAAGTCGAAGTAGCCGGTGGCATAGGGCAGCTTTTCCATCTGCGCCATGGCGGCCTCGACCACGGTCTTCTGACCGTAGCCTGCGTTGACGCACCACAGGCCCGCGAAACCGTCGAGGTATTGCTTGCCGTGGGTGTCGGTCAGCCAGAGGCCTTCAGCCTTGTCGAAGATCAGCGGGCCTTCTTCGGACTTGCCGGCCCATTGGGAAACGGGGTGGACCCAGTTCAGGCGGTCCGTGCGACCAAGGGAGTTCGTGAGCATTTTTCTATCCTTAGATCACGAGATTAGATGACGAGGCAGAGCCGGAAGGCATCGTAGATCGACGCGTGGATCGAGCGGGAGGCCACGGCATCGCCGATGTTGTACATGACGTAGCCCTTGCCCTGCTCTTCGGGCTGCTGCGGCTGGGGTTCCAGCGCCAGCAGCTGATCCAGGTGGGTTTCGCCGTTGTTGACGGTGCCGCCACGCATTTCCTGGTAGAGCTCATCGAAGGGGATGGAGCCGTGATCGACGATCACGTCGTCCACCTCGTATTCGAAGCGTTCGCCGGTGAGCATGTGCATCATGGTGGCCTTCAGCCCGTTGCCGGCGCGTTCGACCTTCATGATCTCCATGTCGATGTCGACCTTTGCGTGCAGTTCCGCCAGCTTCTTCCGGTAGGTGACGCGGGACTGGTATTCCATCTCCTGCGCCATGAACTCGTCCATGGTGGTCAGCGTCACCTCGTGGCCGAGTTCGGCCAGGGTCAGCGCGGTGGAGGGGCCCTGGTGGCGGCCGGTGCCATCGACGACGAGGACGCGCTTGCCCACGGTCTGCGGTTCGTTCAGGGCGTCCCAGGTGGATTTCACCAGCTCTTCGCCGCCCTCGGGCACATTGGTGTCCGGCAGGCCGCCGGTGGCCATGATGACCACGTCGGGGTTTTCGGCCGCGATGGTTTCATCATCGGCGAAGGTGTTGGTGCGGACGGTGACGCCCAGGTGCTCCAGCTCTGCCTCGCGCCAGTCGACGATGGCGATCAGGTCGCGGCGCCAGCCGGCCAGCTGCGCCAGCAGGATCTGGCCACCGACCTTGGGCGCGGCTTCGAACAGGACGACCTCGTGGCCGCGTTCACCCAGCACGCGGGCCGCTTCCAGCCCGGCGGGACCTGCGCCCACGACGACGCATTTCTTCTTCACCTGCGCCGGCGGCACGATGTGCGGCAGCTTGAATTCGCGGTTGGTGGAGACGTTGTGGATGCAGTTGCCCAGACGGTAGAGGCAGTGCGAGGTGCCGATGCAGGGGCGGATCCGGTCGGCTTCACCCTGTTCCAGCTTCTTGACGATGTAGGGGTCGGCGATATGGGCGCGGGTCATGCCGACGAGGTCCAGCAGCCCTTCGGAGATCGCGTAGCGCGCGGTTTCCAGATCGGCGATGCGCGCGGCGTGGAAGACCGGCAGCTTCACGTGCTTCTTGAACTCGCCCACGATCTTGAGGAAGGGCGCGGAGGGCTGTGCCATGTTCGGGATGTTGTGTTCCACCAGCGCCTTGCCGGTGTCCATCTTGCCGAAGATGCAGTTGAAGAAGTCGATCGAGGTTTCATCCTGCAGGATGGTGGCGATTTCGACGCATTCCTCGAACGACAGGCCGATGTTGTCGCCTTCGTCGACCACGTAGCGCATGCCGACGACGAAATCGTCGCCCACTTCGGCGCGGATGCTGTCGTGCAGTTCCAGCGCGAAACGCATGCGGTTCTTCAGCGAGCCGCCCCACTTGTCGGTACGGTGGTTGGTCAGCGGAGAGAAGAACTGGCCGATCAGGTGACCGCCCGCCAGCGTTTCCAGACCGTCGAAGCCGCCTTCCTTCAGGCGCCGCGCGGCATTGGTGTAATCGCGGATGATGCGGTGAATGTCGTGTTCATCCATCTCGTGCGCGATGGCGCGGTGGCGCATTTCGCGCATCCGCGAGGGGCCCATTGCGGGCAACCACTGGCTGACCGTGGCATCGGCACGGCGGCCCAGGTGGGAGATCTGGCACATGATGTGGGCACCGTGCTTGTGCACGCGTTCCGACATCTGCTGCAGGTAGGGGATGGCGTCGTCATGGGAGACATCCATCTGGTTGCCGCCCCAGTTGCTGTCGGGCGAAACCTGCGACGAGCCGCCGATCATGGTCATGGCAAGGCCACCCTTGGCCTTTTCTTCATGATAGGCCTGGTATTGTTCCCGCGGGTAACCGCCGCCGCCGGCCGTGGCCGCGTGGCTGGTCGAAATGATGCGGTTGCGCATCGTGAGGTGTTTCAGCTTGAACTCGGTCAGCAGCGGATCCCGAGTACGCATCTGGGCCGGTTTGACTTGAGTGTTCATCTTGCTCTCCATGGGGATATGCGGGGTGCAGGCGGGCCCTTGCGGTCCGCCCGCCAAGTCATTGGCCGGCGCGGTACAGCTGGGAGCCGGAGGCGGAAGCGGCGGTGACCTCTTCCAGCCAGCCCTGGCGAAGCTGCGGCACGGCGGCGACAAGTTGTTGCGTGTAGGGATGTTCCGGCGCGGCGGTCAGCCGGTCGCGGGGGGCCCGTTCGACCTCCCGTCCCTTGAAGAGGACCATGACCTCGTTGCACATCGCCTCGACCTTGCCGAGGTCGTGGGAGATGAAGAGGTAGGACAGGCCCAGTTCACGCTGCAGTTCGACCAGAAGTTCCACGACGGCGTTGGCGACCACCGTATCGAGGGCCGAGGTCACCTCGTCGCAGATCACCACCTTGGGGTTGGCGGCGAGCGCACGGGCCAGGTTGATCCGCTGCTTCTGCCCGCCCGAGAGTTCGCGCGGGGAGCGGTCGGCGAGCGAGGCCGGCAGGCGGACCATGTCCAGCAGTTCCAGCACGCGCTTGCGCCGCGCCTCTCCGGTCATGCCGTGGTAGAACTTCAGCGGGCGACCGAGAATGTCGGCGTTGGACTGGCGCGGGTTGAGCGCGGTATCGGCCATCTGGAAGACGATCTGCAGGTCCTGGCGGTCCTGCTTGCGCCGCTTGGAGGCGTCCTGAAGATCCAGATCGCGCCCGTCGAGCTTTGCCACGCCCTGCGCGGCGGGCAGCAGACCCGCCAGCACGCGGCCCAGCGTCGACTTGCCGGAGCCCGACTCGCCGATCAGGCCCAGGGTCTGCCCCTGCTTGATGCGGAAGGAGATGTCGTGCAGCACCGGGTACTGCGGCTGCCCGTCCTTGATCGTGCCGTAGCCCGCCAGAACCCCTTGCGCGCCAAGGACATAGCCATGTTCCGGCCCGTCCTGCAGATCGAGCAGGCGCGGTTCGGAGGCCTGGAGCAGCTCCTTGGTGAAGGCCGACTGGGGCCGGTTCAGCAGCTGTTCGGCCGGGGCGTTTTCCATCGCCTCGCCATCGCGCAGCACGAGTATGCGGTCGGCCACCTGCGCCACGACGCCCAGGTCGTGGGAGACGTAGATCGCCGTCACGCCGCGTTCGCGGATCATGTCCTTGAAGGCTTTCAGCACCTCGACCTGGGTGGTCACGTCCAGCGCGGTGGTGGGTTCGTCGAAGATCATCACCTCGGGGGTGTTGATCATCGCCATGGCCGCCATCATGCGCTGCAGCTGCCCGCCAGAGACCTGGTGCACGTAGCGGTCACCGATGTTGTCCGCATCGGGCAGCGCCATGGTGTGCATCAGCTCCTTCTGCCGCGCGAAGGCATCGGCCTTCGACATGGAGTTGTGCAGCGTCGCGGCTTCGACGATCTGGTTCTTGATCCGCTTCACCGGGTTGAAGGCGGCGGCGGCGGACTGGGCCACGTAGGACACCGTCTTGCCGCGGAAATCCTTCAGGGCGGCGCCCTTCAGCTGCCGCACGTCGCGGCCGCCGATCTTGATGGATCCGCCGGTGATGGCACAGCCCGAGCGGGCGTAGTTCATCAGCGACAGCGCGATCGTGGACTTGCCGGAGCCACTTTCGCCGATCAGGGCGATCACCTCGCCCTTCTTGGCGGAGAAGGACACGTCGTTGACGATGCGGCGGCCACCGGCCTCGATCACCAGGTTCTCTACCTCGATGAAGTTTTCACTCGTCTGGGTGGTCATCTCAGCGGTCCTTCTTCTGGTGGGAGACGGCATCGACCATCAGCGTCATGGAGATCGTCAGCGAAAGCAGGCAGATCGCCGGGGCGAAGATCGCGGGCGCGCCGTAGCTGAGGCCCACCATGTTTTCCGACACCAGCGCACCCCAGTCCGCTTCGGGCGGCTGGATGCCCAGGCCCAGGAACGACAGGCCCGACAGCAGCAGCGCGATGTAGATGAACATGATGCCGAAGTGGGTCATCAGGTTGGGGATGATGTTCGGCAGGATTTCCCGGAAGATGATGTGCATGTTGCCCTCCCCCCGGACGCGGGCGGCGTCGATGAAATCCATCTTCGACACGTTGATCGCGGCGGAGCGCACGTTGCGGTAGGCGGAGGGGATGTAGAGGATGGTGATCACGATGATCAGCACCGGGATGGAGGTACCGAAGCCCGCCACGGCCACCAGCGCGAAGATGGTGGACGGCAGGGAGTTCACCGTATCCATCAGCCAGGACAGTGCCGTGTCGATCCGCTTGGACAGCAGCGTCGCCATGACCCCCAGGATCAGGCCGAAGAACAGCGCCAGCGCCGCGGTCACGAAGGGCAGGCCGACGGTGTACTTGGCCCCCGTCATGATGCGGGAGACGACATCGCGGCCAAGGTAGTCGGTGCCCAGCCAGTAGTCGCCGGTCATCGGACCCAGGACGTTCCAGCTGTCGACGAATTCGCCGGGGTCGTAGGGGGTCAGCCAGTCGCCGAAGACGGCGATGAAGACCCAGAAGAGGAAGATCACCGCGCCCACCAGCGACAGGACCGGCCAGTTGGGCAGGCGCGGCCGACGGCGCTGGACGACGGGTGCGGAGGTGGTTTCCATGGTCATTCGGTCCTCAGCTTCGGGTTGGCGAGAATGGCGATGATGTCAGCGATCAGGACGAGCACCAGGAACCCGGCGCAGAAGATGACGGCACAGGCCTGCATCAGCGGCAGATCGCGGGTCGAGACGCTGTCGACCATCAGCTTGGTCAGGCCCGGGTAGGCAAAGATCACCTCGACGAAGACCACACCGGAGATCAGCGCGTTCAGCGACAGGGCCGAGGCGTTGACGATGGGGCCCGCCACGTTGGGCAGCGCGTGGAAGACCGTGGCCCGCAGGCGCGAGGCCCCCTTCAGCATGGCGGTTTCCACGTAGGGTTCCTGCAGCTGGGTGATCAGGATGGCGCGGGTCATCCGGGCCATCTGGCCGATCACCGAAAGCGACAGGGCCAGCACCGGCAGGGTCATCACACGGAAGAGGCCACCGATCGAATCCACCCGGTTGATGTTGGACAGCGCCGGGAAGAGGCCGGACCAGACCGACAGGATCAGCACGATGATCGTGGCGATCAGGAAGGACGGCGTGGACAGCGCAAGGATCGACAGGAAGGTCGTCAGCCGGTCGAAGACCGAGTTCGGCTTCATCGCGGAAACGATGCCCAGGAGCAGCGAAACGGGGATTGCCACCAGGGTGGAAAGCCCGGCCAGCAGCAGGGAGTTCGGCAGGCGGGAGGCGATGACCTCGTTCACCGGCATGCCATTGGCCAGCGAGACGCCGAAGTCACCGTGAAGGATGCCCTTCAGCCACTTCAGGTAGCGCACGATTTCAGGCTGATCGAGGCCCATCTGGCTGCGCAGGGCAGCCAGAGTTTCGGGCGTCGCATCCTGCCCGAGGAGCGTCTGTGCCGCATCCCCGGGGAGGGCGCCGCTGACCCAGAAGACCAGCGTCGCCACGAGCCAGAGGGTCAGGACCCCCAGGACAAGTCGTTTCAGTAGGAGTTGAATCATTCCTCGATCCATACGTTTTCGGCAAAGGCGTAGCCCATCATGTTCCCCGTCGGGATGGGTTCGAGACCCTTGAGCGAGGTGGAGTGGGCGTCGATGTTCGAGAAGAACACCGGGATGCCGGTGCCGGCTTCGTCGCGGACAAGCTGCTGCATGTCCGAATAGAGCGCCGCACGTTTTTCCTCGTCGGTTTCGACCCGTGCCTGCAGCAGCATCTGGTCGAACTGGGCATTTTCCCACTTGGAGGAGTTGTAGGCGCCGGTGGAGGCGTAGCAGAGGGAGAAGATCATGTCGGCGGTCGGACGCTGGGTGATCGTGCCGAAGCCGAAGGGCACCTTCATCCAGACGTTGGACCAGTAGCCGTCAACGGGGACCCGCTGCACGTCGATGTCGACGTTGATCTCTTTCGCGGCCTGCTGGAGGATCAGGGCGATGTCCAGCGTGTTGGCGATGCCCGCGGAGGCGATCAGCGGCACGGTGGAGCCGATGACACCGGCCTTTTCCAGGTGGTACTTGGCCTTTTCGGGATCATATTCGCGCTGCTCGATGCTGTCGTCGTAGTACTTCATCGTCGGGGCGATCGGCTGGTCGTTCGCGATGGAGGCGAAGTCGCGGTAGATCGAGCCCTGGATGGTTTCACGCTGCAGCAGGTACTTCATGCCCAGGGCGAAGTCGTCGGAGCCGACGGTGCTGTCGGTCTTCTGCATGATCAGGTCCGAGAAGGTACCGGACTTGGTCACGAAGAGCTCGATGTTCTTCTCGCGCTGGATCAGCGGGGTGGAGCGCGGGTTGATGCCCGTGGTCAGGTGGAATTCACCGGCGCGCAGGGCGTTCAGGCGGGAGCTTTCGTCGGTCAGGCCGAAGAATTCGACGGTGTCGACGTGCTGCTTGCCGTCCTTCCAGTAGTCGTCGTTGCGCACGGCAAGGGAGCGGACGCCGGGTTCGAACTCTTCCAGCTTGTAGGGGCCGGTGCCGATGCCGCTGTTGAAGTCGGTGGTGTCGGCCTTGGTGATCAGCAGGTTGAAGGTGCCGAGGATCACCGGCAGGTCGTAGTTGGGTTCCGACAGGGTGATCTTGATGGCGTATTCGCCGTCGGCGACCACGTCCTGGATCGAGGCGACGTAGGATTTCGCGCGGGAGGCCGTTTCGGGATCCTTGTGGCGCAGGATCGAGAAGACCGCATCGGCGGAGGTGAAGGGCGTGCCGTCGTGGAAGGTGACGCCCTTGCGCAGGTTGAAGACCCAGTCGGTGCCGTTGGAGGTGGACCAGTCGGTGGCCAGTTCCGGCTGCGGCGTCAGGGCGCCGTCGAGGAAGGTCAGGCCGTTGTAGAACATGAAGCCGCGGGAATAGTCGGTCCCGTTGCGGAACTTGGCCGGGTCGAGACCCTCTGCCGTGGAAGCGGAGGAGCCTGCAACGCGCAGGTCGCCACCGCGGATCGGCGTGGCAGCATACGCGGTGGTGGCGCGGGTGGCCGCATACCCTGCGGCGGCAATGGTCATACCGGAGGCGACGAGCATCTTCATGACGTCACGGCGGGAGGCGCCGCGTTTCATGGTTTGCTGCATCCGTGCCATGTCACGCGCGGACAGGCGGGGAGTCTCGAAATCGGTCATTCTGGGTCTCCGTGTTGGGCGGGCTTGTCATCGTTTGTTCAGCGCCCGGGCTGATGGGATGAGCATGGGCCGGGGGGCGCGACAGAAATTCACGAAAACGACGGGTCGTGCGGTGGAATCCACCTTTCTCGCCCCGCAATTCGAAGAATCTCCCTGCCCGGGGCGGGCTATCCCTAGGCTAGCCCCATATGCCCGGCACGGGCCCGACACGGAAGGAAGACGCATGGATCAGACGAGATTCTATATTGATGGCCAATGGGTTGAGCCGCTTTCGGCCCGGGTGGTCGACGTTCTGAATCCCGCCGACGGCAGTGTCACCGGCCGCGTTGCCCTGGGATCTGCGGAAGACGTGGATCGTGCGGTGAAGGCCGCCCGCGCCGCTTTCGACCGCGGCCTTGCGCCTCTGGAAGAGCGGATCGCGCTGCTGCATCGCATCGCCGACGTGATGGAAAAGCGCGAAGAGGACCTGGCGCAGGTCATCACCGACGAGATCGGCGTGCCGCTGTGGTATTCGCGCAAGGGTCATGCCGCCGCCGGGGCCGCGCATATCCGGATCCTGTGCGAAGAGATGGAGAAGTTCCCCTTCGACTGGATGCAGGGCGACACCCTGGTCACCCGGGTGCCGATCGGCGTGGCGGGGCTGATCACGCCGTGGAACGTGCCGATCAACCAGATCGTCATCAAGGTGGCCCCGGCCCTGGGCGCCGGCTGCGCCACGATCCTGAAACCCTCGGAGATCGCGCCGGGCAACGCGACCATCATCGCGGAGATCATGGACGAAGCTGGCGTGCCGGCCGGCATGTTCAACCTGGTGCACGGCGACGGGCCGGGCGTGGGCGACGCGATGTCGAAACATCCCGGCATCGACATGATCAGCTTCACCGGGTCCACCCGCGCGGGCATCGCCGTGACCCAGGCCGCCGCCACCACCGTCAAGCGTGTCGGGCTGGAACTGGGCGGCAAGTCCGCCAACATCATCCTGGATGACGCCGACCTGGACGTGGCCGTGGAAAAGGGCGTGCGCGCCTGCTTCATGAATTCCGGTCAGGCCTGCTCTGCCCCGACGCGGATGCTGGTCCAGAAGGACCAGATGGACGCCGCCGCGGAAATCGCCGGCCGCGTCGCCGACAGCCTGGTTGTCGGCCCGCCGCGCGAGGAAGGTGTCAACCTGGGCCCCGTCGCCAGCCAGCAGCAATGGGAACGCATCCAGGGCTATATCGAAACCGGCATCTCCGAAGGGGGCCACCTGGCCGCGGGCGGGCTGGGCCTGCCCGAGGGGCTGAACACCGGCGCCTACGTCCGGCCCACCGTCTTTGCCCATGTCACCCCGGAGATGACCCTGGCCCAGGAAGAGATCTTTGGCCCGGTGATCGTGCTTATTCCTTACGAGGATGAGGCAGACGCGGTCCGGATCGCCAATGATACGGTCTACGGCCTTGCGGCTTACGTGCAGGGCAGCAATATTGAACGGGTAAGGCGCGTGGGCCGGCAATTGCGGGCCGGGCGCGTGCTTCTGAACTATCCCGTGCTGGACCGCACCGCGCCTTTCGGCGGCTTCAAGCAGTCCGGCAACGGCCGCGAGCAGGGCAAGTACGGCCTGGAAGAATTCCTCGAATACAGCGCGTTGATCGGTCATGGAACGGAATGAGCAGATGCGGGGCAACGTGATCTCCGCCAGCGAAGAGCCCGGCAAGACCGGCCGCACCGCGCCGCCCGAGTACATGGAGGCCTACAAGGAGGCCTTCGTCGAGGACACGGCGGAATTCATCCATTCCTACGACCTGGCCCATGTGCTGATGCTGGGCGAGCGGGGCATCCTGCCCGCCGAGACCGCGCTGGAGGTCCTGTCGGGCCTGCGGGAAATGCAGGCATCGGACATGCGCGAGTGCCGCCGCAGCGCCGGTGGCGGCAACCACGCGGGCGAAGCCTGGCTGACCCAGCAGTACGGATCGGCCGTGGGCGGTGCGATCGGGCTTGCGCGGTCTTCGGGCGACCTGTCGGCAATCTCGTTCAGGATGTACGCGCGTCATACCCTGCTGGAGATGCGCGAACGCCTGCTGACCCTGCGCCATGCGCTGGTCGATTTCGCGGAACGCCATGTCGATCACGTGATGCCGGGCAATACCCATGGCCAGCACGCGCAGCCGATCACCTTCGCCCTTTGGGCGATGATGTTCCACGATGCGCTGGCGCGCGACGGGGCGCGGCTGGGCGCGATGATTTCCCGCTGCAACTATTCCCCCGCGGGCGCCGGGATCATGTCGGGGACCGAGTTCCCGATCGACCGCCGCCGCGTGGCGGAAATGCTGGGCTTCGACGGGGTGGTGCCGAACACGCTCGATGCCGCGCTGTCGCATGACCTGGAAATCGAGTTCGCCTCGCTGCTGAACATCCTGTGCTACACGCTGTCGCGCATGGCAGAGGACCTGTTCATGTGGAACACCACGGAACACGGGCTGGTCACCCTGCCCGACTGGTTCATCGGCACCTCTTCGATGATGCCGCAGAAGCGCAACCCCGACGGGCTGCAGGATCTGCGCAACCTCTCGCCGCAGGCGCAGGCCACGGTGACCATGGTCATGGGGACGGAGCGCGGGCCGACCGGCTTCCCGATCATCGAGCGGCGCAATTCCGATCGCATGCTGCGCGGCATCGCGACCGCGGTGCAGCAGCGGCTGGACATCCTGCCCGAGCTGCTGGCGGAGCTGAAGGTCGAGGCCGACCGGGCCGAAGCCCATGCCAATGCCTACTGGGCCTCGGTCACCGACCTGGCCGGCGCGCTGGTGCGCAAGAACCGCATCGACTGGCGCACGGCCCACGGGCTGGTGGCCGGGTTCGTGCGCGACTGCATCGCCCGCGAACTGCCCCCCTTCGAGGTGACGGCAGATGATTTCAACGCCTATGCCAGCCGCAACGGCGCGCTGAAGGTGACGCTGGACGATGCGACGCTGTCGCGCTGCATGGATGCCCGCGCCTTCGTCAGCCGCCGCGACACCTTTGGCGGGCCGGGCCCGGAAGCCATGGAGCAGGCGCTGACCCGCGCCCGCAATGCCATGGAAGACGAGGCCCGCGACATCGCCGACTTCCGCGAGAAGCTGGCCAGTGCCGAGGCGGAGCTGATCTCCACCGTGGATGCGGCGCTGGAGGGGAGGCGCTTCCGTTGACCCTTGCCGACACCGCCCCCCGGGGCGGCGGGGCCCGGGTGGTCTGGTCCGTGGGCTATGTCCACGGGCTGAGCCATCTCTACATGCTGGCCCTGCCCCCCCTCTTCCCGCTGCTGCGGGCGGATTTCTCCGTCACCCTGCCGGTGATCGCCGCCGTGCTGGCCGCCTTCAACCTGATCACCGCCGCCACCCAGTACATCGCTGGCGTCGCGGTGGACCGTTTCGGCGGGCTGCTTTGCCTGCGGGCCGGACTGGCCCTGTCGCTGGCCTCCCTGCTGGGGGCGGCGCTGGCGCCCGGCTACTGGAGCTTTGCCCTGGCCTTCGGCATCTGCGGCCTGGCCAATGCCGTCTACCATCCGGCCGACTTCCGCCTGCTGAACAGCTGCGTCGACAAGAGCCGCCGCGCCTTCGCCTTCTCCGTCCACAGCTTTTCGGGCAACATCGGCTTTGCCCTGGCCCCTGCCCTGCTGGCGCCGGTGGGCTTTGCCTATGGCTGGCGCGCGGCGCTGCTGGTGGCCGTGGTGATGGGCCTGCCGGGCCTGCTGGCGCTGTTCCTGCTGCCTGCGGATGCACCGCAGGGCAGCGATGGCCCCGCCCGCCCCAAGGCCGGACTGAAGGAAGTCGCAACCCCCGCGATCCTGCTGCAACTGCTGGTCTTCACGCTGTTTTCGCTGGTCTCCGGCGGTGTGCAGAGTTTCTCCGTCCTGGCCGGGGCCGATCACTTCGGCTATGGCCTGACCGAGCTCAACGCGGTGCTGTCGATCTACCTGCTGGTGGGCACGGCGGGGATCATCGCCGGCGGCGCCCTGGTCAGCCGGGGCTGGACCGAAACCCGGGCCTTCACCGCCGGCATCATCCTGGCGATGGCGGGCTGGGGCCTGGCCTGGTCGGGCCTGGGCGGACTGCCCGGATATTCGGCAGGCATGCTGATGATCGGCTTCGCCATGGGCTTCATCCTGCCCGCGCGCGACCTGCTGGTGGCCCGCGCCACGCCGCCGCATCTGCAGGGCCGGACCTATGGTTTCGTGACCACCGGCATCAACATCGGCCAGTTCGCCGCCCCTGCCCTGATCGCGCCCCTGGTGGAGCACGGTCATTTGCACACATATTACCTCTTGCTTCTGGTGGTGCTTGCCGCCAGCCTCGCCGCCGGACTTGCCAGCCGTCCCCGGAGCTGAAACGCCCGACGCCAGCGCGCCCTCGAATGAACGAAAGGAACTCCATGTCCCCGACGCCCCCCAAACCCATCGCAGACTATTCCAACTTCGAAGCCCTCGACCTGCGGGTCGGCAAGGTCGTCGAGGTGAAGCCCTTCCCGCGTGCCCGCAACCCCTCCTACAAGGTGGCGGTCGACTTCGGCGGAGAGATCGGCGTGAAATGGTCCTCGGCCCAGATCACCCGCTATTCCGAGGAAGAGCTGATGGGCAAGGTGCTGGTCTGCATCGTCAACTTTGCCCCCCGCAACATCGCGGGTTTCCAGTCGGAAATCCTGATCATGGGTGCGGCCAATGCCGCCGGTGAAACCGTTGTCCTGTCCCCCGAAAGCGACGTCGAAATCGGCGGCGCGATCTACTGAGGAGCAGCCAGATGAAAATCCTCGTCCCCGTAAAGCGGGTCATCGACTACAACGTGAAAGTCCGCGTGAAGGCGGATGGCACGGGTGTCGATCTTGCCAACGTAAAGATGTCGATGAACCCCTTCGACGAGATCGCCGTGGAAGAGGCGATCCGGCTGAAGGAAAAGGGCGTCGCGACCGAGGTGGTCGCCGTCTCCATCGGCGTGAAACAGGCGCAGGAAACCCTGCGCACCGCGCTGGCCATGGGCGCCGACCGGGCCATCCTGATCGTCGCCGCCGATGACGTCCATACCGACATCGAACCGCTGACCGTCGCCAAGCTGCTGAAAGGCGTGGTCGAGGCCGAAGAGCCCCAGCTGGTCATCGCCGGCAAGCAGGCCATCGACAACGACATGAACGCCACCGGCCAGATGCTCTCCGCCCTGCTCGGCTGGTCCCAGGCCACCTTCGCCGGCGAAGTTGCCGTCGAAGGCGATGCCGCACAGGTCACGCGTGAGGTCGATGGCGGGCTGCAGACCATCTCGGTCAAGCTGCCCGCGGTCGTCACCGCCGACCTGCGCCTCAACGAGCCGCGCTACGCTTCCCTGCCCAACATCATGAAGGCAAAGAAGAAACCGCTGGAGGAAAAGACCCCCGCGGACTACGGCGTCGACCCGGCGCCGCGGCTGCAGGTCGTCAAGACCTCCGAACCGGCCACCCGCCAGGCAGGCGAAATGGTCGGCTCCGTGGATGAGCTGGTGGCGAAACTGAAAGAGAAGGGGATCGTCTGATGGCCGTACTTCTGCTTGCCGAAATCACCGACGGGGCGCTCGGCCTCGACGCCACCGCCAAGGCCGTCACCGCCGCCACCAAGCTGGGCGACGTGACCGTGCTCTGCGTCGGCGAAAAGGCCGCCGATGCCGGTGCCGAAGCCGCCAAGATCGCGGGCGTTGCCAAGGTGCTGGTGGCCGAGGATGCGCTCTACGGGCACCGCCTGGCGGAGCCGGTCTCTGCCCTGGTGGCCGCCCTTGGTGCCGATTACGACCACATCGTCGCCCCCGCCACCACGGATGCCAAGAACATCCTGCCGCGCGTCGCGGCCCTGCTGGACGTGATGATCCTGTCCGACGTCACCGCCGTGGTCGATGCGGACACCTTCGAGCGTCCGATCTACGCCGGCAACGCCATCCAGACGGTGAAATCGCTGGATGCGAAGAAGGTGATCACCTTCCGCACCTCGACCTTCGACGCGGCCGGTGACGGCGGCGCGGCTGCGGTCGACAACGTGGCGGCGGGCGAGGATCCGGCCCTGTCGAGCTGGGTCGAAGACAAGGTCGCGACCTCGGACCGGCCGGAGCTGACCTCCGCCGGCATCGTCGTCTCGGGCGGTCGCGGCGTGGGCTCCGAAGAGGACTTCGCGCTGATCGAGCAGCTGGCGGACAAGCTGGGTGCGGCCGTGGGGGCCTCGCGCGCGGCGGTCGATTCGGGCTTTGCGCCGAACGACTGGCAGGTGGGCCAGACCGGCAAGGTCGTGGCACCGGAGCTCTACGTGGCCGTCGGCATCTCCGGCGCGATCCAGCACCTTGCGGGGATGAAGGATTCCAAGGTGATCGTGGCGATCAACAAGGACGAGGAAGCGCCGATCTTCCAGGTGGCCGACTACGGCCTGGTCGCGGACCTCTTCGAGGCCGTGCCGGAGCTGATCGGGAAGCTTTGATCGGGATGGTGGGGTAAGCCCCACCCTACGCCGGGAACGGTGGATTGGCATCCACCCTACGGATATCGGAAGGGCCCGTGCAACGCGCGGGCCCTTTTGCTTTTGAGAGGAGGGAGGGGCTCCCCCGGAGTATTTCGGCGCAGTGAAAGAGCGGGGCGGGGCGCCATCTAGCCGCGTTCGAGCAGGGCCTTGAGCGGGCCCTGGAGCGCATCCGCGACCTCTCCGTGCGCGGCGGAGGGCAGTTCGGCCGCAGCTGCAGGCGCGTCCATGGCGGAGAAGATCATGCCGCGGGTGCCTTCGGCCAGGACCTCCGCGCCCGGCACGCAGGTGATGATGTCGCTCACCCGCGGGCGCAGCGCCTCCACCATCTCCGGCCGGATGAAGAGCGGATCCCGGTCGAGGTCGGCGCCCTCTTCCTCCGTTTCCCCGGAGGGCGGATGGGCGGCGAACCAGAGCAGGAGCACGGGCACCGGGATCCGGTCGAGCAACTGGCCCATGCGGGCGACCCAGGCCTGCTGCAACTCCTCCCGCAGCATGGCGAAACGTTCGGCGGAGCGGTCGCGCAGCGCCGTCAGCAGGTGGCGGGTGAAGTGGAATTCAGTGAAGTCGACGTCGCGGTAGACGGTCTGCAGCAGCGACGAGGCCTGCAGGAACCGGTCGTTGCGCCGGGGGTGGACCGCGTAGAAGCGGTTCGACATGTTCTGCGCCCCGGGCAGGCGGATCACCACCGCCCGGGCCTGGCCGGTGATCTGCAGCAGGTCGGGATCGCCCAGGAAGGCATCCACCCCGGCATTGGGCCAGCCCAGGTTGACCGCCGGAAGGCCCAGACGTTCCTCCAGTATCGCGGGATAGGGATGGGCGATGAAGCGCCCGTAGGTTTCCGCCCCGCCGAGATAGGCGATGAAGGCGCCATCGGTGCGCCGTTTCGGCCCGCGGAACAGCGTCTTGCACCGGCCGTAGCGGCACGGGAAATAGTCAAGGCCCGACCGGCCCCGTTGATCGAAGGTCATGTCACCCACCAGTCATAACTCACCCATCCGCCAGTCTCGCTCCGAAAGCTTGCGAAAGGCCTAAGGGCAGGCCGGACGACGGTGTAGGGCTTGCGGGCTGCGCCGTGGCAGTCCACATTGCGCGCGAACCGCGGACGACGAAGGAGGACAAGGTGGAGATCAGATCGGTTGGTGTGGTCGGAGCAGGCCAGATGGGCAACGGCATCGCCCATGTCTTCGCCCTTTCGGGATATGACGTCCTGCTGAACGACATCGCCCAGGATTCGCTGGATCGCGGCATGGCCACGATCACCAAGAACCTCGACCGGCAGGTCAGCCGGGGCAAGATCACCGAGGCGGAGAAGGATGCCGCGCTCGGCCGGATCTCGACCACCATGGTGCTGTCGGACCTTGGACCCACGGACCTGATCATCGAGGCCGCGACGGAGAAGGAGCATGTGAAGGAGGCGATCTTCGCCGACCTGCTGCCCCACCTGAAGCCCACGACGATCCTGACCTCCAACACCTCCTCCATCTCGATCACGCGACTGGCGAGCCGCACCGACCGGCCGGAGAAGTTCATGGGGTTCCACTTCATGAACCCCGTGCCTGTGATGCAGCTGGTGGAGCTGATCCGCGGCATCGCCACCGACCAGCCGACCTACGAGGCCTGCCTGAAGGTGGTCGAGAGCCTGGGCAAGACGGCGTCGAGCGCCGAGGATTTCCCGGCCTTCATCGTCAACCGCATCCTGATGCCGATGATCAACGAGGCGGTCTATACGCTGTATGAAGGCGTGGGGAACGTGAAGTCGATCGACGAGGCGATGAAGCTGGGCGCGAACCATCCGATGGGGCCGCTGGAACTGGCGGATTTCATCGGGCTGGACACCTGCCTTGCGATCATGAACGTGCTGCATGACGGGCTGGCCGATACCAAGTACCGCCCCTGCCCGCTGCTGACCAAGTATGTCGAGGCCGGCTGGCTGGGTCGCAAGACCGGGCGCGGCTTCTACGATTACCGGGGCGAGGCGCCGGTTCCCACGCGCTGAGACAGGAGGGACGCGAGGCGGGCAACGCCCGCGTCCAGCGCAGCCTCCGCAAAGGCGGCATGACCCAGGACCAGGCCGGAGAGCGTCGCGGGCGCCTCCGGGTAGGTCGAGAGGGCGCGCAGGCCGAGGCCTGCGGCACGGGCCATGGCCGCGACCTCCCGGTCCGGGGGCGTGCCAGGGCCCAGATCACAGACCAGATGCATGCCGGAAGCGATGTCGCGCGGGATCACGACCCCGGGCAGCGCCGCGTTCAGCGCAGCCATCAGGTGGCGTCGCCGCTGGCCGTAGAGCCTGCGCATGCGGCGCAGGTGGGTGGAGAAATCCCCCCGTTCCATGAAGCGTGCCAGTGCCGGTTGCGGCAGCAGCGACGCCTGCGGGGTGCTGCGCCGGATCAGCCTGGTCATGGGCGTGACCAGTGCCGGGGGCAGCACGATGTAGCCCAGCCGCAGCGAGGGCGTGAGAAGTTTCGAGAAGCTGCCGACATAGGCCACGCGGTCGGGCGCCAGCGCCGCGAGCGCGGGCAGCGGCGTGCCTTCGAAGCGGAATTCGCTGTCGTAGTCGTCTTCGATCACCAGCCGGTCGCCCTGCGCGGCCCAATCCAGCAGCGCAAGGCGGCGGGCGAGCGGCAGGGTCATGCCCTGCGGGTAATTGCGCGAGGGCGTGGTGATCGCGGCAGCGGCACGGCCCAGCCGGGCGGTATCCAGCCCGTCGGCATCGGTCGGCAGGGGCACGGGGGTATGTCCAGCGGCGCGCAGCCGGTCGAGGACGGGACCGTAGCAGGGTGCCTCGACATGGACCGGGCTGGCCCTGGGCAGCAGCCGGGCGAGCAGGTCGAAGGCCTCTGACGAGCCGGAGGTGATGATGATCTGCCCCGGCGCGGCAGAGAGCCCGCGCCAGGCGGAGAGGTGGGCCGCGATGGCGGCGCGCAGCGGCGGCCAGCCCAGCGGATCGGGCATTTGCAGCAAGGCGGGATCGGGGTGGCGCCAGGCGGCATCGAGGTGGCGGGCCCATTTCGCATGGGGAAAGGCCGCGAGATCAGGGAGGCCTGGGTGGAAGACCGGCACCGGCTGCGGCCCGGCAGGTTCGGGCCTGTCAGGTTCGGGCCTGCCAGTTTCCGCCCCGGGGACCTGCGCGGCCTGTTCCGGGCGCGGCGGCAGATCGGCCGCAACCCAGGTGCCAGCGCCCCGCCGTGCCTCCAGATAGCCTTCTGCCAGCAGCTGATCATAGGCCGTCAGCGTGGTGACGCGGGAAACCCCCAGCTCCTGCGCCAGCGCGCGGGAGGCGGGCAGCGGCGTACCCGAGGTCGCCCGCCCGTCGAGGATGAGCCCGCGCAGCGCTTCGGTCAGCTGGGCGTGGAGCGACACCGCCCCCGCCCGGTCGAGCGAGAGACCAAGCAGGGCGGCATCCAGATTGGCCTTATGTTTTTTCGGAGCATTGGTCATTTCAGGGAAGCCAATAGGCAGCGAGAAGGAGACAGACAAGATGAAAGGACAGTTCCATGGATGGCGCCCCCTCCTCCGCCCCGCTTCTGAAGACCGACCGCACGCGGCTGCGGCGCAGCCATACGCGCGGGTTCTTCGACCGCGAAACGGCCTATGCGATCCTCGATGCGCAGCCGATGTGCTCCGTCGGATACGTGATCGACGGCAAGCCCTATGTCACGCCGACGCTGCAGTGGCGCGAGGGCAACCACATCTACTGGCACGGATCCTCTGCCAGCCGGGCGCTGAAGGCACAGCGCGGGGTGGAGGTCTGCATGACCGTCTCGATCCTCGACGGGTTCGTCATGGCACGGTCGGGGATGCACCACTCCGTCAACTCACGGTCGGTCATGCTGTTCGGGGAGGCCTTCGTGGTGCCAGAGGAAGACAAGGAGCAGAAGCTTTGCACCTTCGTCGACACGCTCTGGCCCGGGCGGGCGGCGGCGTTGCGGCCCAATTCGGAGCAGGAGCGCAAGGCGACGATGATCCTCGGGATGGAGATCAAGGAAGGCAGCGCCAAGGTGCGCACCGGCGGGCCGAAGGACGACGAGGAGGATTACGCGCTGCCGATCTGGGCCGGGGTGATCCCGGTGCGGACGGTGGTCGGCCCGCTGGAAGCCGATCCTCGGAACCTGGATGGCCTGGAGCCGCCGGAGCATCTGACGGGGTTCCGCTATCCCGGGTGACGGGGTTGTCGGGGTTGGGAAGGATGGTGGGGGATGGCGGGCTGAAGCCCGCCTTACGGGGTCGCGCGCAGGGGGGGCGCGCGGCTTAGCCCCGGCCGATGTAGGGCATCTTGGTGGCCATCAGGGTCATGAACTGCACGTTGGCCGAAAGCGGCAGCTCCGCCATGTGGAAAACCGCCTTCGCGACCTCCTCCACCTCCATCACTGGGGGCGGGTTGTCGGGGGTGCGGGCGATGATGCCGTCCAGCAGGTCGGTGCGGGCATTTCCGATGTCGATCTGCCCGCAGGCGATGTCGAAGGGGCGGCCGTCGAGGCTGAGGCTCTTCGTCATGCCGGTGATCGCATGTTTGGTCGCGGTGTAGGAAATGGAGCCTTCGCGCGGGACATGCGCCGAGATGGAGCCGTTGTTGACGATCCGCCCGCCCATGGGCGACTGCCGCCGCATCTGGGCGAAGGCTGCGCGGGCACAGAGGAACATGCCGGTCAGGTTCACCTCGACGATACGGCGCCATTCGGCGACCTCGATCTCGTCTATGGAGGCCTGGGTGCCGAAGATGCCGGCGTTGTTGAAGAGCACATCGAGCCGCCCGGCCTGGGCGGCGAAACGGGCCACCGCCTCGTTCACCTGCGCTTCATCGGTCACGTCGGCGGGCAGGACGTGGGCGCGATCGTGATCGCCCGCCAGCTCTGCCAGCTTGTCGGCGCTGCGGGCCAGCAGGCCCACCGTCCAGCCCCGCGCCAGGAAGTGCCGCGCTGTGGCAGCGCCGATGCCGGCACTGGCGCCGGTGATCAGGATCGTGCTCATCGGAAATCGCTTTCTGCCTGGGCCTCCAGCTCCAGCTTGGGGGCGGCGGTGATGCGCAGGTCTTCGATGCCCAGCGGCTCCGTCGGTTTGGCCAGCCGGTTGCGGGTGACCCAGAGAAGCCGTTCCTCCGCTCGGGTGATCGCCACGTAGGCGAGGCGTTTCCACAGCGGCTGCCCGGCCTCGACCCGACCCATGCGCGAGGCGATCTCGATATCCGGGGCGAAGACCTGCACGTCGCGCCATTGCGAGCCCTGCGCCTTGTGGATCGTCACCGCCGCGCCATGCAGGAAGGTGGCGCCCATGCGGGCGGCATAGGGGATGAAGGGTTCTTCCTCGTCCGGTTTCTCGATCTTGACGATGGAGGCGGCGGAGACCTGCGGGTTCTCGGCCCCCACCACGTGCAGGCGGGAGAAGCCGCCGCGCTTGCCCGGCCCGAGGTAGATGACCTGTGCGCCCTTGATCAGGCCGCGCGCTTCGAGGTCGAGGCGCTTCTTGCGGTGCTTGAGCGGCAGTTCCAGGCCATCGCAGATCAGCGGTTCACCGGGCAGGAGCGCATCCTCCGGCGCACCGTGAACCTGGCGGAAGGCATTGATCAGACGGATCCGGGTCACGTTGCGCCAGACCAGCACGGGAGAGCGTGCCATGAGCTCCGCCTCGACCCGGCCGGCGAAGACGACGCGCTCATCCTGGCGGGCCTTTTCCTCCACCATGCGTTCGAAGGCGTAGAAGTCGACCATGGGATCGGCCAGGGCATGGGCGAGGTCGAGGATCGGGTTGTCCGCATCCTGCCGGTGGATCCGGGCGAGGTTCAGCAGCGCCGGTTCGGGCAGGCTTTCGAAGACCATCTTGCCGGACTGGCCGACGGGGGCCAGCTGCGCGGGATCGCCGAAGAGGATGAGGTTCGGGAAGATCTCCCTCAGGTCGTCGTACTGGCGTTCGTCCAGCATCGAGGCCTCGTCGATGAAACCCACGTCGAGCGGATCGTCGCGGCGCTTCCAGCCAGTGATGAAGTCGGAGCCACGCAGCCCCGCGACGGCAAGCGCCGCAGGGATCGATTTATTGATCTCGTAGCTGGCCTTGGCCCGTTCGAGGGCCTCGGGCGTGGCACCCTCGATCTCCGGCATCTCTCCCTGGCCTTCGAGCCATTCGGCGATGCTTTCGTAGACCGGATCGTAGACAGGCTTGTAGAGGATGCGGTGGATCGTGGTGGCAGGCACGCCGCGCAGACGCAGGACGGAGGCCGCCTTGTTGGTGGGCGCGAGGATCGCCAGCGTCCGGGCGTCGCGGTCACGCTTGGGTTCGTAATCGCCCGAGACGATCGACACGCCCGCCTCTTCGCAGGCCTTGTAGAGCTGGGCCAGAAGCATGGTCTTGCCCGAGCCGGCCTTGCCCAGGACGGCCAGCGAGCGCTGGCGTCCTTCCATCGGCGGTTCGGTGGTGCCGTTGACGAGGTCGATGCCCGCGCCCTTGAGGGTCTCGGCAATGCGATCCCAGGCCTCGGCCTGGTCGTCGGAGAAGGTAAGCGCGGGGGTCTGGGTCATGCGCGCAAGGCTATCCCGCGCCGCGACAGAGCGCCAGAGGCGGCAGCCGGTCGAAGGCGCCGTCAGCGCAGATTTCCGGGGAGGCTTCGTAGGGTGGGTGCAACCCACCTTCGGCCGGCGGGGCGGGGCGCGGAGGGACGTCAGCGCATGGCGCCCGGTTTGGTAACGGCCCGGTTTGGTGGGCGGGTTTTATGGGCCGCCATCCCGCGCGGGCAGGATCGGCAGGGATGGTGGATTTCATCCACCCTACGGGGCCTCAGTGCTTGCGCAGGGAGGGCATCTTGCCCTGATCGTAGGACGTCTGGAAGGCCGAGCGCATGCGGTCGATGCGCTTGCGCGTGATCTCGTTCTGCAGGGTCCGGCTGACCTGGGCGATCTTTTCCGCCGAGGTGTAGAGCTCCCTGTCGCGGGCCGCTTCGTGCAGATCCGCGAGCACGTCGATCATCCACTGGTCCGCATTCATCTTCGACAACAGGTATTCCGCCTCTCGCGGGTTGCCTGTCGGGTTTCCTCTGACCTGTCCTTGCATGCTGTTACTCCCGGTTTGGCTTCGGGCGGCAGGCACGAAAAGGCCGGCGCACCCGAAGGACTCGCCGGCCAGTATCCGTTCGGGACACTAAGAAGGTGTTAAGACCGCCCTGCCTCCAGCACGTCCTCGACCGTGCGCAGACCGACCCGGGGGGACTGGACGAGGACCGCCATATTGCCCGGCTTGTGCTGGTTCCGCAGCATCTTGGTGTGGGCCTGGGGAATGTCCGCCCAGGGGAAGACCTCTGACATGCAGGGATCGAGGCGCCGTTCCAGCATCAGCCGGTTGGCCGAGGCCGCCTGCTTCAGGTTGGCGAAGTGAGAGCCTTGCAGGCGCTTCTGGTGCATCCACATGTAACGGACGTCGAAGGTGCAGTTGAAGCCGGAGGTGCCGGCGCAGATCACGACCATCCCGCCCTTCTTGACCACCAGGGTGGAGACCGGGAAGGTCGCCTCGCCCGGGTGTTCGAAGACCATGTCGACGTTCACGCCCTTGCCGGTGATGTCCCAGATTGCCTTGCCGAACTTCCGGGCTTCCTTCACCCAGTCGTTGTATTCGGGCGTGTTGACCTTGGGCAGCTGGCCCCAGCACTTGAATTC
This sequence comes from Pseudooceanicola sp. NS-SX8, assembly GCF_057380755.1. NCBI lineage: Bacteria > Pseudomonadati > Pseudomonadota > Alphaproteobacteria > Rhodobacterales > Paracoccaceae > Pseudooceanicola > Pseudooceanicola sp. NS-SX8. The sequence goes on from NZ_CM170819.1 coordinate 4,006,858, forward strand.
CTTGCGGTTGATGACGCCCTTGGCGCCCTGATCCAGCACGAACTGGCGCTTGCTTTCATCCGAGATGACGCCGATGGCATTGGCGCCCGCCGTGTTGGCCAGCTGGATCGCGTAAGAGCCCAAGCCCCCGCTCGCACCCCAGACCAGGACGTTCTGCCCCGGCTTCAGTTCATGCGGGTGATGGCCGAAGAGCATCCGGTAGGCGGTGGCAAGCGTCAGGGTGTAGCAGGCGCTTTCTTCCCAGGTCAGGTGCTTCGGGCGCGGCATCAGCTGCTGCGCCTGGACGCGGGTGAACTGCGAGAAGGAACCATCCGGCGTCTCGTAGCCCCAGATCCGCTGGGTGGGAGAGAACATCGGGTCGCCGCCGTTGCATTCCTCGTCGTCGCCATCGTCCTGGTTGCAGTGGATGACGACCTCATCCCCGACCTTCCAGTTCTTCACCGCCGAGCCGACGGCCCAGACGATGCCCGAGGCGTCCGATCCGGCAATGTGATAGGGCTGCTTGTGCCCGTCGAAGGGCGAGATCGGCTGACCGAGGCCGGCCCAGACACCGTTGTAGTTCACCCCTGCGGCCATGACGAGGACCAGCACCTCGTGGCTGTCGATCTGCCAGGTATCGACGACTTCCTGCTGGAAGCTCTGCTCGGGCTCGCCGTGACGTTCGCGCCGGATTGCCCAAGCGTACATCTTCTTGGGGACATGGCCCAGCGGCGGCAGCTCGCCGATCTCGTAGAGGTCCTTCTCCGGCGCGTCGTAAGGTGCGATGCCGTTCTCAGTATCCAAAGCCATCACGGGGCCTCCTCCTTGACTACGTGCCGCGATGCAGAATCGCGGGGTGTGGAGGGAGAGATACATTTCGGCGCGCAACTTTTCAATGCCTGAAGTATGTTTTGGGTAATTTTCTGTCGCGCAAGATTATTGCCGTCGTGCGCCACCCAGGAAAATGGGCCTGTCGTACCAAGAAGATAGCCGGGGCTTTCGGGCGGGGAGCTGAGGAAGGCGCCGTTGCGTCACTTTGCAGATAGCTGGCGGATGTCTGGCAGAGCTGGAAAATCCATCACTTCGCCGCGACGCGGCGAATTGACACCGCCATATTGTTTCGCATATTTACGCATGAACGTAATTTAATTGCCGACACGATTCACCGCCCCGAAGGGGCCGTTCCGCCAGGGGGAGGCCATCATGACCGACCAGACGCAAATCAACCAGACGCATGTCAGGACGAAACCGGTTCAGGACGGACCTACGAAAAAGGATCGACCCTGGCTGTTCCGCACCTATTCGGGCCATTCGACCGCAGCGGCATCCAACGCCTTGTACCGGAGCAACCTTAAGAAAGGGCAAACGGGTCTCTCCGTTGCCTTCGACCTGCCGACCCAGACGGGATATGACAGCGATCACGTGCTGGCGCGGGGCGAGGTGGGCAAGGTCGGCGTGCCGGTCTGCCACCTGGGCGACATGCGCACCCTCTTCGACCAGATCCCGCTGGCGGAGATGAACACCTCCATGACGATCAACGCCACGGCGCCCTGGCTGCTGTCGCTCTATATCGCGGTGGCGGAAGAACAGGGGGCGGACCGTGCGGTGCTGCAGGGCACCGTGCAGAACGACCTGATCAAGGAATACCTGAGCCGGGGGACCTATATCTGCCCGCCGGAGCCCAGCCTGCGGATGATCGCGGATGTGGCCGAGTATTGTTATCGCGAGGTTCCCAAGTGGAACCCGATGAACGTCTGCAGCTATCACCTGCAGGAGGCGGGTGCGACGCCGGAGCAGGAGCTGGCCTATGCGCTGGCCACCGGCATCGCCGTGCTGGATGCCCTGCGCCCCCGCGTGCCGGCAGAGGATTTCCCCACCGTCGTCGGCCGCATCAGCTTCTTCGTCAATGCGGGCATCCGTTTCGTCACCGAGATGTGCAAGATGCGCGCCTTCGTCGACCTGTGGGACGAGATCTGCGAGACCCGCTACGGTGTCGAGGATCCGAAGATGCGGCGGTTCCGCTATGGGGTTCAGGTGAACTCGCTCGGCCTGACCGAACAGCAGCCGGAAAACAACGTCTACCGCATCCTGATCGAGGTGCTGGCGGTGACGCTCAGCAAGAAGGCCCGCGCGCGCGCCGTGCAGCTTCCGGCGTGGAACGAGGCGCTTGGCCTGCCCCGCCCCTGGGATCAGCAGTGGTCGCTGCGGATGCAGCAGATCCTGGCCTATGAAACCGACCTGCTGGAATATGGTGACCTGTTCGACGGCAACCCGGCGGTGGATGCCAAGGTCGAGGCGCTGAAGCAGGGCGCGCGGGAGGAGCTGAAGGTGCTGGAGGGCATGGGCGGCGCGATCGGGTCGATCGACTACATGAAGGCCCGGCTGGTGGAGAGCAATGCCGAGCGCGTGGGCCGGATCGAGCGGGAGGAGACCGTGGTCGTCGGCGTGAACCGCTGGACCGAGGCGGAACCTTCGCCCCTGCTGGGCGAGGACGGGGGCATCATGACGGTCGATCCGGCTGTCGAGGCGGACCAGGTGACGCGCCTCGGCCAGTGGCGGGCGGCGCGCGACGCCGACGCGGTTCGCGCGGCCCTCGATGGGCTGCGCGAAGCGGCCCGCCGGGGCGACAACATCATGCCGACCTCGATCATCGCCGCCAAGGCGGGCGTCACCACAGGGGAATGGGCCGAGACGATGCGCGAGGTGCATGGCCAGTATCGCGGCCCGACCGGCGTCGCGACCGGCATCTCCAACCGGGCGCAGGGGCTGGAAGGCTTGCGGGAGGAGGTCGATGCGGTCTCTGCCCGGCTGGGCCGCCGCCTGTCCTTCATGATCGGCAAGCCGGGCCTCGACGGCCATTCCAACGGGGCGGAGCAGATCGCCTGCCGCGCCCGCGACTGCGGGATGGAGATCCACTACGCCGGCATCCGCCTGACCCCGGAAGAGATCGTGACCCGCGCCCGCGACGAGAAGGTGCACGTGCTGGGCCTGTCGATCCTCTCGGGCAGCCATATGCCTCTGGTGGAGGAGGTGCTGCAGCGGATGCGCGATACGGGGCTGGGCCATATCCCGCTGATCCTGGGGGGTATCATCCCCGATGCCGATGCCGCCCGGCTGCTGGAAATGGGCGTCGCGCGGATCTACACCCCCAAGGATTTCGCCCTGAATGTCATCATGAAGGACGTTGTGACACTGGCGGATCCGGGCTCCACCTCGGGCGACGCGGCCGCCTGAAGACGGCCCGGGCCCGCACCGCCGGGCAGGATCAGCGGGCAAATATCAGCCGGTCTGATCGGGGGGAGGGGCTCGACGGAACTCTCTGGCCGCGCGATCATTGGGTCCCATGACCCGCTGGCCTTTCCTCCCCCCGAGGCGCGGCAGGATGCGCCGCCCGGCGCTGACCCTTTGCGCCCTTGCGGCCCTTGCCCCCCTGACCAGCCCTCGCCCCGCCTGGAGCGAGACCACGCTGTTGCGACCGCTGACCGGCTCCTACGCCGCCAGCGGATCCTACGGGATCGCGGCAAGCGACGACTGGCTGGACCTGAGCTTTTCGCTGTTCCGGCCCGACCGGGTGGCGCGCGACGGCGCCCGCTTCACCGAGCTGACCTTTGCCGGGGCGGGCGATGACGATGACCAGATGCTGCGCATGACCATCGGGCGCGCCTGGCGCCGCAACCTGGGCAAGGGCGAGGTGCTCGGCTTCAGCTCCTACCTGGATTTCGGCAAGCAGGCCGGGCTGCCGGACATGATGGGCCAGGCCAGTTTCGGGGTTGAATACGAACGCGCGCGGCAGGGGATCCTGACGAACTACCGTCTGAACCTGGGCAGCAACATCTACCTGCCCTTCGCCGATTACACCGACGACCGCTTCGGCACCGACGATGCCTATGTGCCCCGCGCCGGGCTGGATGGCTACATGGCCTGGACGCGCGAATTCGGCACCGGGCTGGAGCTGGGCGGGAGGCTGAGCCTGTTCCACTATCCCTCCACGCAGACCCGGCAATCCCAGGGGATCGGCACCATTTCCGTCACCGGGCGAATGACGCGCTACCTGCCGCCCGGCAGCGCGCTGGAAGCCGCCCTGGCCACCCGCTACCAGCGGGGGGAGGCCCCCGTGCCCAGCGTGAGCCTGACCTACAGCCGCGCCATTCCCCATGCCGGCAGTTCCGCCGCCGCACCGGTGGGGCCGATGAAGCCCGCCTCTGCCTGCCGGATCGTCCCCGATGCCGAGAACCAGAAGCGGCTGGATTGCGGGCCAAGCAACTATACCCCGCAGCGCCGGTACGAGGTTTACGGCCCGACCGGCGAGGCGCCGGAGGTCGCGGCCACGGTGCCTGCGCCGGAACGCAACCTGGGGTTCGGCACGCTTTGGGTGCCCTGACGGGGACGGGCGGTGTCCGCATGGCCGGTCGCACCCAGGCCAGCCCCGCCCCCGCCCTGCCCTCTTGTCCCTGCCGCTCAGGTGCTTAGTCTGGCGCGCGACGCGCATCCCGCGCCCTTCCCATCGCGAGGACCTTTCATGACCATCCATATCGGAGCCGCCCCCGGCCAGATCGCCGAAACCGTTCTGATGCCCGGCGACCCCTACCGTGCCCGCTGGGCCGCTGAGACCTTCCTGGACGACGCCGTCCTGGTGAACGAGGTCCGCGGCATGCTGGGCTTCACCGGCACCTGGAAAGGCAACCCGGTGACGATCCAGGGGTCCGGCATGGGCATGCCGTCGCTGTCGATCTACGCAAACGAGCTGATCCGCGACTACGGCGCCAAGACCCTGATCCGCATCGGTTCCTGCGGGGCGATGCAGGAAAAGGTGAAGATCCGCGACGTGATCCTGGGCGTTTCCGCCTCCTCGATCTCCACCCCGTCCACGGGGATCTTCAAGGAATTCAACTTCGCCGCCAGCGCCGATTTCGGCCTTCTTCACAAGGCCTTCCACGCTGCAGAGGCAAAGGGCACCCCGGTGCATGCGGGCGGCATCTACTCCGCCGATGTCTTCTACGACGAACGCCCCGACCTGAACGAACAGATGACCCGCCACGGCATCCTGGGCGTCGAGATGGAGGCGGCAGAGCTTTACAATCTGGCGGCCCGCTACGGCGTGCGCGCCCTGGCGATCCTGACCGTGTCGGACCACCTGATCACCCATGAGGCCCTGCCCTCGGAAGACCGCGAGAAGAGCTTTGGCGACATGGTGGAAATCGCGCTGGAGGCCGCATTCGCATGACTTTCAAACAGGTTGAACTGGGCCGCACCGGCATCATGGTGCCGCAGCTGGCCTTTGGCGCCATGTCCTTTGGCGGCATGTTCGGGCCGACGGACGAAGAGACCTCCTTTGCCTGCCTCGATGCGGCCGTGGCATCGGGGATCACCTTCTGGGACACCGCCAATATCTACGGCATGGGTGTCAGCGAAACGGTGATCGGTCGCTACCTGGCGGACCGCAAGCCCGAGGGCATCCGGATCGCCACCAAGGCCTCGATCATCGGCGGCGCGAACCGGCGGATCGACAACAGCTATGGCCACCTGAAAAGCGAGCTGGAACAGTCCCTTGGACGGCTGGGCCTGGACAGTGTCGACCTGTTCTATGCCCACCGGCACAACCAGGAGACCCCGATCGAGGAGGTGGCCGAAACCATGGGCCGCCTGATCGAGGAGGGGCTGATCCGCAGCTACGGACTGTCGGAGATCGCCCCCTACACGCTGCGCCGCGCCCATGCGGTGCTGCCCCCGGCGGCGGTGCAGAACGAATACTCGCTCTGGACCCGGCTGCCGGAACTGGGGCTGATCCAGGCCTGCGCGGAACTGGGCGTCAGCTTCGTCGCCTTCTCCCCCGTCGCACGCGGCATGTTCGGCGAGGTGCCGCTGAGCCGTGACGTGATGAAGGAGGGCGACTTCCGCCTGACCAACCCGCGTTTCTCGGAGCCGAATTTCTCCCACAATCTCAAGATGGTCGGTGCGTTCCGGGAGTATTGCCAAGGCAAGGGCTGGACCGTGGCGGGCACCGCGCTGGCCTGGGTCATGGCGCAGGGCGAGCATGTGATCCCGATCCCCGGCACCCGCACGGCGGCCCACCTGAGCGAATGGCTGGACGCCGCCCGGATCGAACTGGGCGCAAAGGAGATGGCCGAGATCGCGGAGATCCTGCCGGTGGGCTTCGCCTGGGGCGACCGTTACGGCGACCACCAGACGATTGCCATCGAGCGTTACTGCTGAAAACGGGCCGCGGGCGTCAGAGCCCGTGGCCCCCTTCGTAGCCGGAGCGGGCGGGGGAAACCCAGCCCGACAGCGCGCCCTCCGCCGGGGTCAGCACGTCGATCTCCAGCGGGTAGCAGGCGGCCGCATCCGAGCTGTGCTCGGACGAGCAATCGCCGCCCGGGCAGGCCGAAAGCGCCCCCAGAATATTGATTTCACTGAAGAATGTCAGGTAGTCGCCGGGCCGCACCGGGCTGGCCTTCATGAAGTATTGCCCGGTGTCGCGGGTGAAGCCGGTGCACATGAAGACGTTGAGCACGTCATGGACATGGGGCTCTGCCTCCGCCGCCGTCAGGCCGAGGTGCCGGGCCAGCGCCCGGGTCAGGTTGGAATGGCAGCAATGGTGGTACTGCCCGCCCGAGAGCAGGTTGTGCGTGTAGGGATCGCAGCGGGTGCCGATAACGTCATGCACCGAGCCGCCGTGTTCATCCATGCCGTACCAGCCGAGGCTGTCCTCCACGATCGTGGCCATGGGCCGGAAGGCGGGGAAGGAGGACCAGAGCTGCTGCCCCGCCGTGACGTGGGTGCCATGCAGGGCGCGCGTCTTGCCGGAGTAGAAGCGTTCCGAAATGTCGTTTGCATTCCAGAGGTTGAGATCCCCCACCTGCGGCCCGTCGACGGAGCGGATGCGGAAGAAGGAGCCTGCGGGGACCTCGAACACCGCCGCTTCGCGCGGGGCGGCGACGGTGGTGGAGGTGACTTGCGCCGTGGTCAGGGCGGCGGCATAGAGCGCCATGTCGGGCTTCGGCAGGGTCTCTGTCGGGTAGCAGATCACAGGCGGGATGGCACGGCGGGCGGCGGCATCGGGGGGCATGGTCATGGCGGTCTCCTTTCGCCGCAGGGAAACCGAGAACGGGGGGCGGAGGCAAGGACAATGAGAGAGGTGGGATCGGGGCGGGGTTAACCCCGCCCTACGGCGCCGTGCCCGACGTCGGTACTGCGGTGCAGCGACTCACACCGCCGGAGCCTTGGTTAACAGGGGTTTGGGGGCGAAATCGCAACGTCGGTATCACGTCGGTATTGCGTCGGTATCGCGGCGGTGCAGCATGGCCGGGAGGGCGCGGGTTAACGGGGCGCGCGGTGGGGGCTTGGTGGGGGGGCATGGTGGGGGGCATGGTGGATTTCATCCACCCTACGGGCGATGGCAACAGACGCAAAAGGGGGCCGCATCGCGGCCCCCTTTCGGATCATTGGAGATGAAGTTCGGCGGGATCAGTCCTGCAGGACGACCACATCCAGCGGGGGGAAGCCGTTGAAGCCGATCGACGCATAGGTCGAGGTATAGGCGCCGCAGTTGCGGATGATGAACTTGTCACCGGAGCGCAGGCCCAGCGGCAGGTCGACCGGGCGCTTTTCGTAGAGCACGTCGGCGCTGTCGCAGGAGGGGCCTGCGAGGATGCAGGGGCCGTGACCTTCGTGATCCCGCTCGGTCAGGAACTGGTAACGGATCGCCTCGTCCATGGTTTCTGCCAGGCCGGAGAACTTGCCGATGTCCAGGTAGACCCAGCGGTGCAGGTCGTTTTCCGACTTGCGGGAGACCAGCAGGACCTCTGCCGCGATGGCGCCGGCTTCGGCTACCAGGCCGCGGCCCGGCTCCGCCATGACATGGGCCACGTCGCCGAAACGTTCGGTGATGAGTTCCATGACGCGGGCGGCATAGGGGGTCGGGCCCTGGATCTCTTCGCCGTAGAAGGCCGGGAAGCCACCGCCGATGTTGAGCAGGGTCAGGTCGTGGCCGGCCTCGATGGCGGCGTGCCAGACGGCTGCAACCTGGTCCAGGGTGGCGGTCCACATTTCGGCGCGGCGGGTCTGGGAGCCGACGTGGAAGGAGATGCCGACCGGGGTCAGGCCCAGTTCCACGGCGCGGTCCATCAGGCCGATGGCGCCTTCACGGGCGATGCCGAACTTGCGCGACAGCGGCCAGTCCGCTTCGGAGGCATCCACGATCAGGCGGATGTAGACCGAGGCGCCGGGCGCGTTTTCGGCAATCTTTTCCAGCTCTTCCGGCGCATCGGCGGCGAAGAGGGTGACACCGGCATGCCAGGCAAAGGCGATGTCGCGCGGCTTCTTCACGGTGTTGCCGAAGGAAATGTGGGAGGGTTCCGCGCCCTGGGACAGGCACAGTTCGATTTCCGCGCGGGAGGCGGCGTCGAAGCCGGAGCCGAGGGCGACGAGGCGCTCGATGATCTCACGCTGGGGGTTGGCCTTCACAGCGTAGTGGATGCGGGCGCGGCCCAGGCCGGCGGAGAGCGCATTGTACTGTGCTTCCACGCGGGCAATGTCGAGGACCAGGGTCGGGCGCTCGAAATCATTCTGGCGGATGAAGGCTTCAACACGGTTTTGAGGGCGCACGGAGGCGCGGGCCGAGAAATCGGCGACGAAAGCGTTCATGGTCATCTCCAATAGACCGGGGCCTGGTTAGGGCGTCTGTTCCAAGTGGAGACGTTACCGTCGCTACATAACCTTAGAGGTTTCGCCTAGGTTCGGGACCGGTTTCGGCCCAGCGACCCAGAGGCTGCCCTTTCGACAGAGGCGCGTGCGTTGGCGTCTGAGCGGGCATATCGGGCCAAAAGAGGATTCGTGCAAGAGGGTTTTTCGGCGCTTGGCAAAAAAATTCTGACCGCCGCAGGTCGGTGCAAACCCCTGTAAATTTGAGCAAATTCCCAAGAGTCTGATCATGCTCGTTTTTTGGGTTTGGAGGGGGTCGCCCCTGCCCCCGAAGCCGGTGCGGCCTGGCCCGGCAGCAAGCGCAGCACAGCGGATATGGGCCGCGCCACTGGCCCGTAGATCAAGGTTGCGGCGCTTCCGTGCGGGCGCAGACCCGTGGCGATTTGCCATCGGCGGTGTAGCGCTGCGCCCCGCAGAGCGGACAGTGATAGAAGGTTTCGCCATTGCGATCGCGGGACCGGTCCATGCGCCAGCGGCACAGGCGCGTTTCCGACGGGCCCTTGAAATACATCCAGACCAGAAAGATCACGAAAGCGATGGGTACAAGTACGATCATGTATGGGGAATGGACCCGGAGGACGGGAAGTGCAAGCCCCTGACAAGTCAGGAATTCACCGGAAGGATCAAAAGAGCGGGATCACATGATCGGGGGGCGTTGCGGGGTCGCCCAGGGCGTCGCCGGGACAGTCCCTTAGATCAGAAACGAGAAACGCGCGGCCCGAGGGTGAGCCGCGCGTTTCGCTGCACCTTGCTGCGGGCCTGGGCCTCAGGCAGCGGCGGTGTAGGGCTCGTAGTCCCGGTTTTCCTCGCGGGTCGCGGAGACCAGGCGGGGCGCCGGGGTAAAGTATTCATAGGCCACGTTCAGAGCGTCCAGCGCTTCCTGGGCCTTGCGAAGCTCTGCGGAGCTCGGTGCGTTCTTCATCGGAGTGCCTCTTCGTCATCTGATGCGGCTCTCCTCCCTGCGGAGGTTATGGCACAGTTACGCATGCGGAAGGTCTGGCAGTTGCGAAGATGCGCTATGCTGCAGGTGCAAAGGTGACGCTGCGTTGCAGCTTTCGCGGGATCAGCCGGTGGCGGCGGGGAAGATCGCGGCGACCTCTGCCAGGAACCTGTCCCAGGAGAATGCGGCGCGATTGCCGGCGAGACCGTGGTAATGCGAGCGGCCGGAGGCATTGGGCAGACCCGCCCAGATGCGGGCGAGGTTGTTCATGAAGGCGGTCCGGGTGATCGCCCCTTCGAGGAAGGCGCCATAACCGGCATCGGAGAGCAGGACATGGGCCATGCGGTCCTGCAGATCGGGGCCGAAGCGGGCGTTGCCCGGCAGGGACATCCGCGATTGCAGGGCGCGCAGGGTCGCCGGCACGATCTGGTAGCGGCCGATCGCATGCTGCTGCCCCGGCGTGGCGGCGATCCAGGCGTGGATTTCGGAGAGGGTCATCGCGGTGGGGGCACGGGGCGGGGGCACCATCGCCTGGAACTGCACCGAGTCGTAGCCACGGGCCGGATCGGCCTCCACGCTGGCGATGAGATGCAGGAGCCTGTCGGTGGCGCCGCCGGGCCCGGCGTAGGGCGGCAGGCCCGCAGGGGCGGAGGAAGAGGGCCTGGGCAGGACCGGATCGAAGAGCGAGCCCGCGGCGCGGCCCCGGAACAGGCTGGGGGGAGACAGGCTGGAGGGGGACAGGCTGGGGGCTGCCGGGCCGCTGGCGGAGACCTGCAGCAGTGGCGCACCGGCGCCTGCAAGGGCAGGACGCGCCCCGCCTTCGGGCAGCAGGGTATAGGCGAAGGCCGCCTGCCCCCAGAAGGCCCCCTGCCCCCAGGGCACGGACAGGAAAAGAAGGAACAGGAGGGGCTTCTGCCACCGGGTCATGCGCAGCCTTTCGCAGCGAAGGTGAGCCGCAGACTGTCAGCCGGGGGTTAAGATGGGGTTCGCGACGCAGGGACGCGCAGGGCTGGCCGGGGGCGCGTGAGACGGGGCGGAGGGGCCCAGGGAGGGGGACGGCCGGGAAAAAGGGCCTAAAAGGCACGATCCTCCTCAAATGGCACTGTCACAAACTTGTTTCATTGGGCGCTTTTCCGGTAGGTGCGTGCAAACGCAACTGGAGGGGCGGATGTCCACGAACAGCAATCTAGACCCGAGCCACCTGGAAACCCTGGACCGTGACCTGGGCCGCCTGTCGACCCTGGAGCAGGCCACGGGATATGCCAGCCGTCCGCTGATGGGCATGGGGATCGCCCTGGTCTTCGTCGTTTTCGCCGCGCTGCTGGCGGCGCTGATCTTCGGCCATGCGGACAATGCCTTTGTCGTGGTGATCGCCGCGGCCTTCGGCGCCTACATGGCGCTGAACATCGGGGCCAACGACGTGGCCAACAACATGGGCCCCGCCGTGGGCGCGGGCGCGGTTTCGATGGGGGCCGCGATCGTCATCGCCGCCGTCTTCGAAAGCGCGGGGGCACTGCTGGCGGGGGGCGACGTGGTGTCGACCATCGCCAAGGGGATCATCGCCCCGGAAAGCCTGGGCACCTCGACCGCCTTCATCGCCGCGATGATGGCGGCCCTGCTTGCCTCTGCCCTGTGGGTGAACCTGGCCACCTGGATCGGCGCGCCGGTGTCGACCACCCATTCCGTCGTCGGCGGGGTGATGGGGGCAGGCATCGCCGCCGCGGGCTTTGGCGCCGTGAGCTGGGGCAAGATGGGCGCAATCGCCGCCAGCTGGGTGATTTCGCCGCTTCTGGGCGGGCTGATCGCGGCCGGCTTCCTGTGGTTCATCAAGGCCAACATCATCTACCGCGAGGACAAGATCGCGGCGGCGCGCCGCTGGGTTCCGGTGCTGGTGGGGGTGATGGCCGGTGCCTTTGCCGCCTACCTGGCGGTGAAGGGCCTGAAAAAGATCATCTCGATCGAGCTGGGCGCGGCCCTGCTTGTCGGCCTGGTGGTGGCCCTGGGCACCTGGCTGATCATGATCCCCGTTGTCCGGCGCCAGTCGCGCGGGCTGGAAAACCGCAACAAGTCGCTGAAGGTGCTGTTCGGCATCCCGCTGATCGTGTCGGCGGCCCTGCTGAGCTTTGCCCATGGCGCCAACGACGTGGCCAATGCCGTGGGGCCGCTGGCGGCCATCGTGCAGGCCTCTGCCACCGGCGATTTCACCCACGCGGTGAGCATCCCGCTGTGGGTCATGGTGATCGGCGCCCTGGGGATTTCCTTCGGGCTGTTCCTGTTCGGGCCGAAGCTGATCCGGATGGTCGGCAACCAGATCACCAAGCTGAACCCGATGCGGGCCTATTGCGTCGCCCTGTCGGCGGCGATCACGGTGATCGTGGCCAGCTGGCTGGGCCTGCCGGTGAGTTCGACCCATATCGCCGTGGGCGGGATCTTCGGCGTGGGCTTCTTCCGCGAGTGGGATACCGCGCGACGCATGCGCCGGGCCAAGCAGGCGGTCCCCGGCCTGCCGGAGATCGCCCCCGAAGAGCGCCGTCGCCGCAAGCTGGTGCGCCGGTCGCATTTCATGACCATCATCGCGGCCTGGGTCATCACCGTGCCCGCCGCCGCCCTGCTGTCGGCCGGGATCTTCCTGGTGATCCAGGGGATATTCGCCTGAATTCGGGCCTGATTTTGGGCCTGAAGTCGGATCTGATATCGGATCCAGGCTGACGCCGATCTGAAAACACGAAAGCCCCGGTCCATCGACCGGGGCTTTTGCTTGCGGCAGCGGTCACGCGGTCAGAGCGCCCATTCGCCCTTGCGGAAGACCGGCACCCGGGTGCCATCGGCGCGGATGCCGTCGATGTCGGTGTCCGGCCCGCCGATCATCCAGTCGACGTGGATCATGGAGCTGTTGCCGCCCTGGGCCGCGATCTGGTCGGCCGAGAGCGACGCCCCGTCCAGGAAGCACTTGGAATAGCACTGCCCCATGGCGATGTGGCAGGCGGCGTTTTCATCGAAGAGGGTGTTGTAGAACAGCAGCCCCGTCTGGGAGATGGGGGAGCTGTAGGGCACCAGGGCGACCTCGCCCAGGCGGCGGGCGCCCTCGTCGCTGTCCAGCATGTTCTGCAGCACGGTTTCGCCCTTGCTGGAACGCGCCTCGACCGCGCGGCCATCTTCGAAGCGCATCTCGATCTCTTCGATCAGGGCGCCGTTGTGCGACAGCGGCTTGGTCGCGCGGACGGTGCCGTTGACGCGCTGCGCATGCGGGGTGGTGAAGACCTCTTCCGTGGGGATGTTGGGATTGCAGACGATGCCGTTCTGCGCCTCGGAGGCGCCGCCATGCCATTCGTGGCCATCCGCCAGGCCGACGGTCAGATCGGTGCCCGGGCCGGTGAAGTGCAGCGCGTCGAAACGCTGTTCGTTCAGCCAGGAAGAGCGCGCCTTGAGCGCGGCGTTATGGGCCGCCCAGGCGGCGACCGGATCGTCGTTCATCACCCGCGAGGCGGCGAAGATCGCATCGGCGAGCTTGGCCACGGCCTCTGCCTCCGGCAGGTCGGGGAAGACCTGGCGGGCCCAGCCGGTGGTGGGATAGGCCGCGATGGTCCAGTTGATCGCGAAGGTGGAGACCTTTTCCAGCGCGGGCTTGTAGGCCAGGGAATTGGCCTTGTTCGCGCGGGAGACCTTTTCGGGATCCTCTGCGGCAAGCGCCATGGGATCCGCGCCGGCGATTGCCATGCGGGCCGCGCCCTTGTCGAAGGCCTCTGCCATGCCGCGATAGAGCCAGTCGGCGGCGCGGTCGAAGCTGGCGTCGGGGGCATTGCGGAAGCGGGCGCGGGCGACCTCGTCATCCGACAGCAGCGGGGTGACGACGCCGGCACCCGCGCGATAGGCGCTGGCGGCGATCTGGCGGACCAGCGGCAGGGCTTCGGCCGGGGCGGTCAGAACCAGGTCCTGCCCCGGTTGCAGGTTCAGCCCGACCTGCACCGCGACATCGGCAAGGCGGGACAGCAGGGCGGGATCGACGGGATGATCGGTCATGATGGCTCCTTCGGGTTTTCCGGTCAGGCGGCCCCGGGGGCGGCCTGCGCAGAGGTGGTGCCGGACAGGATCCGGCGCTTGCCATGGAAACTGCCGATCCGGGCGGCGAGTGCAAGGGGATCGGCCCGAAGTCGCGCGATTGTTTTGCCGCTTTCTTGCTGGGGGCCCGCAAGCGCCCTGCCCCCGAAGCTGCGCCCCGGCCCGTCCTGCGGCCCGTCCCATGGCAGGCACGAAAAAGCCCCGGTCCTGCGACCGGGGCTTTTCAACTCAGTGCTGAAGCGATGCCTCAGACGGTGCGTTCGACCATCATCTGCTTGATCGACGCGATGGCCTTGGCCGGGTTCAGACCCTTGGGGCAGGTCTTCGCGCAGTTCATGATGGTGTGGCAGCGGTAGAGCTTGAACGGATCTTCGAGGTTGTCCAGACGTTCGCCCGTGGCCTCATCCCGGCTGTCGATCAGCCAGCGATAGGCGTGCAGAAGTGCTGCCGGTCCGAGGTAGCGATCGCCGTTCCACCAGTAGCTGGGGCAGGAGGTGGAGCAGGACGCGCACATGACGCATTCGTACAGGCCGTCGAGCTTCTTGCGGTCCTCGATGGACTGCTTCCACTCTTTCGCCGGACGGTTCGTCTTGGTCTCCAGCCAGGGCATGATCGAGGCGTGCTGCGCGTAGAAGTGCGTCAGGTCCGGGATCAGGTCCTTCACCACCGGCATGTGCGGCAGCGGGTAGATGGTGACGTCACCCTTCACCTCGTCCAGGCCGAAGATACACGCCAGGGTGTTGTGCCCGTCGATGTTCATCGCGCAGGAGCCGCAGATGCCTTCACGGCAGGAGCGACGGAAGGTCAGGGTCGGGTCGATCTCGTTCTTGATCTTGATCAGCGCGTCCAGGACCATCGGGCCGCACTTGTCCATGTCGAGGAAGTAGGTGTCGACACGGGGGTTCTCGTCGTCATCGGGCGACCAGCGGTAGATCTTGAACTTGCGGACGTTGGTGGCGCCCTCCGGCTTGGGCCAGGTCTTGCCCGTGACCATCCGGGAGTTCTTGGGGAGAGTAAGCTGTACCATGTGGCGTCCTCCTTAGAACGTCCGCGCCTTGGGCGCGATTTTCTTGAGCGAGATGCCGCCCTCGTCTTCGGTCGTCAGCGGATCGTGGATGATCGGACGATAGGTGAGGTCGACCTTGTTGCCGTCCACGCGGGAAATGGTGTGGACACGCCAGTTCTCGTCGTCGCGTTCCGCGTAGTCCTCGTGGGCGTGGGCACCGCGGGATTCGTGACGCGCCTCGGCGCCGACGATGGTGGCCATCGCGTTCGGCATCAGGTTGGTCAGTTCCAGGGTTTCCATCAGGTCCGAGTTCCAGACCAGCGAGCGGTCGGTGACGGAGACATCGGGCAGCTTGGCCGCGATGGCGGTCATCTTCTCGACACCGTCCTTCAGGGTGTCGGAGGCGCGGAACACGGCCGCGTCGGCCTGCATGGTGCGCTGCATTTCCAGCCGCAGTTCCGCGGTCGGGATGCTCCCCTTGGCGTTGCGGTAGTAGTCGAAGCGTTCGAACGCCTTTTCGACACCGGCCAGGTTGGTCGAGGGGATCGCGGATTCGCGGTCGACGACTTCACCTGCGCGCAGGGCCGCGGCGCGACCGAAGACCACGAGGTCGATCAGCGAGTTGGAGCCGAGGCGGTTGGCCCCGTGCACCGAGGCACAGCCCGCTTCGCCCACGGCCATCAGGCCCGGCACGACGGCGGTCGGGTTCTCGGCGGTCGGGTTCAGGACCTCGCCGTGGTAGTTGGTGGGGATACCACCCATGTTGTAGTGCACGGTCGGCAGAACCGGGATCGGTTCCTTGGTCACGTCCACGCCGGCGAAGATCTTCGCGCTTTCGGAGATGCCGGGCAGGCGTTCCGCCAGGGCTTCTGCCGGAAGGTGCGACAGGTTCAGGTGGATGTGGTCGCCGTGTTCACCGACGCCGCGGCCTTCGCGGATCTCCATGGTCATGGAGCGGGAGACGTAGTCGCGGGGGGCGAGGTCCTTGTACTGGGGCGCGTAACGCTCCATGAACCGTTCGCCTTCGGAGTTGGTCAGGTAGCCGCCTTCGCCGCGCGCCCCTTCGGTGATCAGGCAGCCGGAGCCGTAGATACCGGTGGGGTGGAACTGGACGAATTCCATGTCCTGCAGCGCGAGGCCCGCGCGGGCCACCATGCCGCCACCGTCGCCGGTGCAGGTGTGGGCCGAGGTGGCCGAGAAGTAGGCACGGCCGTAACCGCCGGTGGCCAGGACGACCATCTTGGCGTTGAAGACGTGCATGGTGCCGTCATCGAGCTTCCAGCAGACGACGCCGGTGCAGACACCGTCGTCGGACATCAGCAGGTCGATGGCGAAGTATTCGATGTAGAACTCTGCGTTGTTCTTCAGCGACTGGCCGTAGAGCGTGTGCAGGATGGCGTGGCCGGTCCGGTCGGCGGCGGCACAGGTCCGCTGCACGGCGGGGCCTTCACCGTATTCGGTGGTGTGGCCACCGAAGGGACGCTGGTAGATCTTGCCTTCTTCCGTACGGGAGAAGGGCACGCCGTAGTGTTCCAGCTCGTACACGGCCTTGGGGGCCGAACGCGCCAGGTATTCCATGGCGTCGGTGTCACCCAGCCAGTCGGAGCCCTTGACGGTGTCGTACATGTGCCACTGCCAGTTGTCGGGGCCCATGTTCGACAGCGAGGCGGCGATGCCGCCCTGTGCCGCGACGGTGTGGGAGCGCGTCGGGAAGACCTTGGTCACGCAGGCGGTACGCAGGCCCTGTTCGGCCATGCCGAGGGTGGCGCGCAGACCCGCGCCACCGGCGCCGACCACGACCACGTCATATTCGTGCGTTTCGTATTCGTAAGCAGCCATTGGGAACCTCGGGTCTTAGACGTCGATCTCGATCGACACGCCGGAACCGGCGAGCGCGAGCTTGATCAGGGCGTAGGTGGCGGTGGCTGCGATGGCGTAGGCCAGGCAGGTCACGGCGATGATGGTGAGACGGCCCTTCACGCCGTGGATGTAATCCTCGATCGCCATCTGTGCGCCGTTCTTGAAGTGCAGCATGCCGACCCAGAAGGTCAGCAGGGCGACGATGGCCGGGAAGGGACGGGAATAGTAGGCGACGACTTCCTCGTAGGTTCCGCCCAGGGCACAGCCGAAGGTGAAGACGAAGAGGATGACGAGCGGGATCAGGGCGATGGAAGTGACCTGCATGGACCAGTGGTGTTCGGTCCCGGTCTTGGAGGCGCCCATGCCCACGGCGCGCTTGCGGTCGGTCAGATAACGCATGGCTGGCTTTCCTCTCAGACGATGATGATGGTCAGAAGGGTCAGGACGACGGATCCGATGACGATGCCCCAGCCGAGCTTGTCGGAGGTTTCGACATCAAGGCAGTAGCCGTTGTCCCACAGCAGGTGGCGGCAGCCGGCCAGCGCGTGGTACCACAGGCCCAGCGCGGAGAGCGTCATGATGAGATCGCCGATGAAGGAGGTCAGGACGAAGTCCGCCACGGCGAAGTAGTCCGGGCTCGTTGCAGCGGCCAGCAGCCACCAGGCACCCAGCAGCGCGGAGACGACCAGCGCATTGCCGGTGATCCGCGTCAGGATCGAGGTGACGGAGTTGAGCTGGAACTTGTAGTGCTTCCCGAGCATGAATGGAGAGAGCGGGCGGTTGCCCCGGTTCACATCAGCCATCGGCATGTCCTTTCCGGATTTCCCTTGGGCACGGGTTTAAGCCCGCGCGGGGGGCTTGTCATCCTCTGCGGCGCTAACAGTCCCGAGAATTTGACAAAACCAACGACTTCTTTTTGCCGATGTGATCACGGAATTCCAGCGTGTGATCACATTTTGATCAAAGCTGAAATCCGACTGATTTGCTTGGTTTTTTCAGTTGATTCTTCGCCGTCGCCGGTCGCCAGGCGGATTTGCGGCACCCCGGGCAGGAGGATTTGGCGCCCGGATATCGGGGGATAGGGCGCCCTGCCCCACCGGTGGAAGCGCCCCGTTTCGGGGCCGCGGGATCGGCCTTGGCGCCCCCTGCCCTCTGGCCGCTAGGCTTCGGGCGAATAGGCGTAGAGCGCCAGCTTGTTGCCCTGGGGATCGCGCAGATAGGCGACGTAGAAATTGGCGCTGTAGGCGGGGCGGAAGCCCGGGGCGCCTGCGTCGGTGCCGCCTGCGGCGAGGGCGGCGGCGTGAAGTTTGCGGACCTGGGCCTGATCGCGGGCCATGAAGGCCACCATGGTGCCATTCCCCGCCGTGGCCGGGCCACCGTTCTGCGGATGCTTGACGTAGAAATCGGCAAGGACCGGCCCCTCCCCCTCGCGCAGGGGCATGATGAAGTCGAGCCCCTCCGGGCCTTCCTCGAAGACATAGCCGAGGTCGATCAGGAAGGAGGCGTAGAAGTCGAGCGCGCGATCGAGGTCATCGGCGCCATAGGTGATGTACCCGATCATGGCGGGGTCCTTTGGCGGGCTCGGCCCGCTGGCGGGCGGGCGCGAGCGGAGCGGCGGTCAGCGCGGGATCAGCGCCCAGTAGTCGAGATCCAGCATAACGTGCGGCAGGTACTTGCCCGCCTCGTCCTTCAGGGTGAAGGGCTCCCCACCGGAGGTCGCCACCAGGCGCAGGCGCAGGGCGCCGACACCGGGGGCGGAGGTTTCGGCGCGGTCCAGCACCTCGGACCAGGCCTTGATCGTGGTGCCGGAGAAGCAGGGATTGGCATGGGCGCCGCCGTTCAGCGCGACGATCATCTGCGCATTGGCCAGCCCGTTGAAGGAGAGCGCGCGGGCCATGGAAATCACGTGGCCGCCGTAGATCAGCCGCTGGCCGTCGGGGCGGAAGGTGGCGTCGAAGTGGACCTTGGCGGTGTTCTGCCACAGGCGCGTGGCCAGCATGTGCTCCGCCTCCTCGACGGTGGAGCCGTCGACGTGGTCGATCACTTCCCCCACCTGGTAGTCGCCCCAGGCATGGGGTTCGCCCGCGAGGGTGAAGTCGTAGCCGGTGAAGTCGAGGCCCTGCGGCACCACGAGGTCTGTGGGGGCCACGACGGGGGAGAGATCCGGCACCTGGGTTTCGGGCGCGGGGGCATCCAGGTTGCCCTTCCGCACCATGACCCAGCGCACGTAGCTGAGGACCACGGTGCCGTGCTGGTTCAGCCCCTCGGTGCGGACCCAGACCACGCCGGTCTTGCCGTTGGAGTTCTGCTTCAGCCCGATCACGGTGGAGCGCGCCGTCAGCGTATCCCCCGGGTAGACCGGCGCCAGCCAGCGGCCTTCGGCATAGCCAAGGTTGGCCACGGCGTTGAGAGAGATGTCCGGCACGGTCTTGCCGAAGACCAGGTGGAAGGCCGCGAGGTCATCCACCGGCGCCATCGGCAGACCGCAGGCCCGGGCGAATTCATCGGAGGAATAGAGTGCCCCGCGCGCGGGGTAGAGCGCGTGATAAAGCGCGCGCTCGCCCCCGGAAACGGTGCGGGGCACGGCATGGGCGATGGTTTCGCCCAGCCGGTAATCCTCGAAGAAACGGCCCGGGTTGGTTTTCATGTCAATGCTCGCTCAACTTGGTTTCGGGGGTGTAGGTACCCTCCGCCTCCTTCACCACGGCCTGGCCGCAGCGCATGGTGCCATTGGCCGCGTCGAAGGCGTAGGTGGGGGAGCCGTGCAGCGCCCAGCCTTCGTTCAGGGCCTTGGTGACCTTGTGGCAAAAGGCGGAGGTGTCGTCTTCGGTCAGGAATCGGTAGAGCTTCATGGTGCCTCACATCGGGAGCGGATTGGGCCCGACCCAGCCGTGGATCAGGACGATGACGATGTAGACCACCACGGTGATGACCGCGAGGATCAGATCGCTTTTCAGCGTGCCGCCGCTGTAGGGCGTGTAATCGGGGTGGTTGCGGTTGGAGACGATCCAGCCCGCCACGGCCCAGACGATCATGCCGCCGAAGAGCAGGATGGAGGCCGCATCCCCCCGCACCAGCAGGTGGGAGATGCCCCAGAGGATAGTGCCGGAGAACATCGGATGGCGCACCCAGCCCTTCAGGTGGCTTTTCGAATTGGCCGCGCCGAACATCGCCACGGCGAAGAGCATCAGGAGGTTGTTGAGGTGCTGGCCCCAGGCAGGCGGGGCATAGACATAGGTGTAGTCGGCGGATCGGTAGCCCAGCACCATCAGGACGATGGCCAGGAGGGCGGCAAGGGCAACAATGGGTTTCGCCTTGCCCTCGCCCAGGCGCGCGCGCAGGGCGGGGGTGTATTCCTTCATGACGTGGGGCCAGGTGAAGAGGAGCAGGCCGAGCAATATGAGTGCCATGGGAGGTACCTTTCGGACAGGGAGATCGCGGGAGTCTATGCCGGGACCCTGCGCGCCCTGCCCTACCGATGCAATGGTCTAGGCTGCCGCAGCCGCGATCGCCTCTGCTTTGGCAAGGGTCTTGCGGGCGGTGTCGACGTGCAGGTTCTCGACGATCTTGCCGTCGACCACGGCGACGCCCTGGCCGGTCTGCAACACCTCTTCGAAAGCGGCGATCTGGCGGCGGGCGAGGTCGACCTCTGCCTCCGACGGGGCGAAGACGCGGTTGGTGGTGGCGACCTGGGCCGGGTGGATCAGGGTCTTGCCGTCAAAGCCGAGGTCGCGGCCCTGCTCGCATTCGGCCTCCAGCCCGGCGTCGTCCTTGAACTGGTTGTAGACCCCATCGGCGGCGATCAGGCCATGGGCGCGGGCGGCCAGCAGCATGGTCTGCAGCGCCATCTGCATCGGCAGGCGGTCGGGGCGGGTGCGGCAGTTCAGCTCCTTCGCCAGGTCATTGGTGCCGGCGACGAAGCCCTGCATGCGGGGATGGGCCGCGATTTCCAGCGCGTTGAAGATCGCCAGCGGTGTTTCCATCATCGCCCAGATCGGCACGTCGCAGAGCCCCGCCAGCAGGTCGATGTCGGCGGCGGAGTTCACCTTGGGCAGCAGGATCGCGTCGATGTCGGCGCCTTCCAGCGCCGCGACATCGCCCCGGCCCCAGTCCGTGTCCAGCCCGTTGATCCGCACGATCTTGGCCCGGGGGCCATAGCCGCCCTCCGCCAGGGCGGCGGTCAGGGTTTCCCGGGCGGGCACCTTTGCCTCGGGCATGACCGCGTCTTCGAGATCGAAGAGGATCGCGTCGACAGGCAGGGTGCGCGCCTTCTCCAGCGCGCGGTCCTTGGACCCGGGAATATAGAGAAGCGAACGGTAGGGGCGCAGCGTGGCATCCATGGGGCAACCTCGGGTGAGCAATTTTCTTGCGCAGGGATCGCATTGATTGAGCGATCATTTCAAGCCCAATCCTCACCCTGCCGCGATTTTTCGCTGCGTCGCCGCAACAGGGCGCCGCGCGTGGCGGAATTTTTTAGGGCCCAATGGCTTTGGGGGCCGAACGGTTTTGCAGGTCCTGCGGCCGTTTTGGCCGCAAGACGGGGGAGTCGCAGGCACAGGATAACGGAAAGGCGCGGCGCGTTAACCGAATTTCAGCGCCTCGGCGCGCAGGCTGAAGGCGCGACGATCCGGAACAGGGCGCGCAGGCATGGGGAAGGCCACGGGACCGGCAGCAACGCCGGTCCGGATTGCAACCCCCACGCCCGGCGGACCGGGCCGAACCGGGCCGAACCGGACCAGACCGGGTCCCCCGGACAGACCGGCAGCACCGGACGGAAGGAAGGCCAGTATGACTAGGAACGAGATCCTGCGCAGCGCCCTGACGGCAAGCCTGACCGCCGCGGTCTGGAGTGCCCTGCCCCATGGCGCGACAGCCCAGACCCAACGCACCTGCGCCCCGAGGGAGGTCGTCGTCGACCGCCTTGCCAGCGGCTACGGAGAGACCCGCCGGTCCATCGGGCTGGGCGCCAACAACGCCGTGGTGGAGGTCTTTGCCTCCGACGAAAGCGGCACCTGGACGATCACCGTGACCAGCCCGCAGGGAATCACCTGCCTGATCGCCAGCGGCCAGGCCTTCGAAACCCTGAAGGAAGCCTTGCCGGTGGATGATCAGGACGCCTGACGCAGGGGGCACGCCCCAGGGGCGCCACGCCGCCCCCCGCCACCGGCGGGAAGGCGGCAGCTAGGTTGCCACCGGCGCCGGGTTTCTGGTGCGCCTCGATCCGGAAGCCCGCCGGCTTGCAGGGATCTCCGTGGTGTCCCGGGGCTGCACTGGCGTCTTCCGCCCGCCCCGGCGGGAGCCATCCCACATCGCCTTCACGCTGCTCCGGCGCATTCACCATGCGATAATCCGGACCTTGACCTCGCCGGCCATGGCAGCGCTCCCATCATCGCGAGAAGAATCGCGGCAGCGCAGCATGTGCGCGCTAACATGCGCAGGCAAAGGGCATTCCGGCCCCGGAAGGGGCGGCGAAGAAGACCCGCGAGCAACATCACAACTGCCTGATTTCATGTAATTTCAGTGAATTTTCAACGGCCGCCTCCGGGCCTGATCCGCCGCTGCACCCTTGCGTCCCATCCGCAAACGGCCTACGCCATCCCTCGACGTTTCAACCGGACCGGAGAAAGAAACAATGGCCAGACCCAAGATTGCCCTCATCGGCGCGGGCCAGATCGGCGGCACTCTCGCCCATCTCGCAGCCCTGAAAGAACTGGGTGACGTTGTCCTTTTCGACATCGCAGAAGGCACCCCCGAGGGCAAGGCGCTCGACATCGCGGAATCCGGCCCCTCGGAAGGCTTCGACGCCAAGCTGAAGGGCACCCAATCCTACGCCGACATCGCCGGCGCGGATGTCTGCATCGTGACCGCCGGTGTCCCGCGCAAGCCGGGCATGTCCCGCGACGACCTGCTGGGCATCAACCTGAAGGTCATGAAATCCGTCGGTGAAGGCATCGGCGAATTCGCACCCGACGCCTTCGTCATCTGCATCACCAACCCGCTGGACGCGATGGTCTGGGCGCTGCAGAAGTTCTCCGGCCTGCCGACCTCCAAGGTCTGCGGCATGGCAGGCGTGCTGGACAGCGCGCGCTTCCGCCACTTCCTGTCGGTGGAATTCGACGTTTCCATGAAGGACGTCACCGCCTTCGTGCTGGGCGGCCACGGCGACACCATGGTGCCGTCGGTGCGCTACTCCACCGTGGCCGGTATCCCCCTGCCCGACCTGATCGAAATGGGCTGGACCACCCAGGAGAAGCTGGACGCGATCGTGCAGCGCACCCGTGACGGTGGCGCAGAGATCGTCGGCCTGCTGAAAACCGGCTCCGCCTTCTACGCGCCCGCGACTTCCGCCATCGAAATGGCCGAAGCCTACCTGAAGGACCAGAAGCGCGTCCTGCCCTGCGCCGCCTACTGCGACGGCGACCTGGGCGTGAAGGACATGTACGTGGGCGTTCCGACCGTGATCGGCGCTGGCGGCATCGAGAAGATCGTGCCGATCAAGCTGAACAAGGAAGAGCAGGAAGGCTTTGACAAGTCCGTGGACGCCGTCAAGGGCCTGGTCGAAGCCTGCAAGGGCATCGACGGCTCCCTGGCCTGATCCGCGCCAGTTCGAGAAACGGGAAACGGGCCGCATCGCGGCCCGTTTTTCTTTGCGCATCCCCAGGGTGCGAGGGTCTGCCGGGATCTGTCAGGTCCAGATGCCGTAGACGTCCATGAAATACTGCGCGCAGGCGATATTCGCGTCCCGCCGCCCCGCCCCGCCGATCCGCGCGAGGTAGAGGGGATCGACCTCGCTTCCGTCGCCTTCATCCAGCCGCAGGGCCCTGGCCTCCAGCCAGGGGGTGTGCCCCGTGCGGGCCAGATGCCCCGACAGCCACACATCATCGACCGCCCAGTGGCCATCGGGAATCTGCCAGGCTTCCGGGGGCAGCCAGTCCGGCCGGATCAGGATGCCGCCATAGCCTTCGGCGACATGGCAATGGCCGGACCGGGAATAGCGATTGCGCAGGGGGCGGACGAACCGGCGCAAGCCGAAGGGCGTGACCAGCCTGCGCAGGACCTGACCACGATGTTCGTCCCGATCGAACTCCTCCTCGTCGCGGTAGCCATAGCGTGGCTGCGGTACCTCTGCCGGCATCGGGAGTTCCAGGAAATGCATGTCGAAGCCCCCGGCGCAGATCGTCGCCTCCGGATGCGCCCGCCAGGCCCGCAGCAGCCTGCCGCTCCATTCCCGGCGGTAGATCCTGTCATCATCGCAAAAGAGCAGGCCGATATCCTGACCGCGCAGTTCCTCTGCCGCGTAGAGCACCTTGGTGGCGGGCCCCAGGTCTTCGTCGACGCGACAGATTTCCACGCCGCGCGGCACCTCGGGCAGGGTTCCGTCCCAGTCCGGAAAACGGCGGTAGCGGTGCGGGATGTAGAGGCGGATCGCCTCTGCGCGGCGGCGCTGTGCGAGGAGGCTTCGCAGCGGCGCGTCCAGCAACGAGAAGCGTGGCGGTATGCTGGACAAGCTGATGACATGCATGGATTTGACCCACTCGGATACTGACTTACGTCTGGGTCAACTACGGGGGTGCGGCGAAATGTACAATTCGGATACCGCGAATCTTGTCGGAGGGTGCCGCAAGCGCTGCAGCGATCAGCGCTTTCCGGTTTGTGATCACACGTTTTCCGGGCGTGATCACAAACTGCAAAAAATAGGCAGAAATTCTCCCACCCTCGCAAAAATTGGTTCATCGACAGGTAAGACTGTGCCACTACCGATGGCAATCGTAGCAAACGAGGGAAGAGGTTCATGAATATCCATGAATACCAGGCAAAGGCGATCCTGCGCGAATATGGCGCGCCGGTTTCCGACGGTCGCGCTGTCCTGAAGGCTGACGAAGCCAAGACTGCTGCAGGCGAGCTGGACGGCCCGCTGTGGGTCGTGAAGGCGCAGATCCACGCAGGTGGTCGCGGCAAGGGCAAGTTCGTCGAGGAAAGCGCCGGCGAAAAGGGCGGTGTCCGCCTGGCCAAGTCTGTCGAGGAGGCAGAGGCCGAAGCGAAGAAGATGCTGGGCAAGACCCTGGTCACGCACCAGACCGGTCCCGCAGGCAAGCAGGTGAACCGCATCTACATCGAAGCCGGTTCCGACATCGAGCGTGAGCTGTACCTGGCCCTGCTGGTCGACCGCGCCACCTCTTCCGTTTCCGTCGTCTGCTCCACCGAGGGTGGCATGGACATCGAGGACGTTGCCGCCTCCACCCCCGAGAAGATCCTGTCCTTCTCCATCGATCCGGCCACCGG
Organism: Pseudooceanicola sp. NS-SX8; assembly: GCF_057380755.1. Classification (NCBI taxonomy): domain Bacteria; kingdom Pseudomonadati; phylum Pseudomonadota; class Alphaproteobacteria; order Rhodobacterales; family Paracoccaceae; genus Pseudooceanicola; species Pseudooceanicola sp. NS-SX8. The sequence goes on from NZ_CM170819.1 coordinate 4,031,685, forward strand.
CTATGCGCCGTTCCACGGCCGCAAGGTCGCCTTCGCCCTCGGGCTGAAGGGCGCCGCGATGAAGCAGTGCGTGAAGCTGATGGGTGACCTGTACCGTGCCTTCATGGACAAGGACATGGAACAGCTGGAGATCAACCCGCTGATCGTCATGCCCGACGGCAACCTGAAGGTGCTAGACGCCAAGGTCGGCTTCGACGGCAACGCCATCTACCGCCACCAGGACATCGCCGCCCTGCGCGACGAGACCGAGGAAGACGCCAAGGAACTGGCGGCCTCCAAGTACGACCTGAACTACATCGCGCTTGATGGCGAGATCGGCTGCATGGTGAACGGCGCAGGCCTGGCCATGGCAACGATGGACATCATCAAGCTCTACGGTGCCGAGCCCGCGAACTTCCTCGACGTCGGTGGCGGCGCCACCAAGGAGAAAGTGACCGAGGCCTTCAAGATCATCACGTCCGACAAGAACGTGAAGGGCATCCTGGTGAACATCTTCGGCGGCATCATGCGCTGCGACATCATCGCGGAAGGCGTCATCGCCGCCGTGAAGGAAGTCGGCCTGGAAGTTCCGCTGGTCGTGCGCCTGGAAGGCACCAACGTCGAGAAGGGCAAGGAGATCATCGCGACCTCCGGTCTGAACGTCATCGCGGCAGACGACCTGTCCGACGGCGCCGAAAAAATTGTTAAAGCAGTGAAGGGCTGAAACCATGGCAGTTCTCGTTGACGAAAACACCAAGGTCATCTGCCAGGGCTTCACCGGCTCTCAGGGTACCTTCCACTCTGAACAGGCGATCGCCTACGGCACCAAGATGGTCGGCGGCGTGACCCCCGGCAAGGGTGGCACCACGCACCTCGACCTGCCCGTCTTCGACGGCGTGGCCGAAGCGGTCGAGAAGACCGGCGCGAATGCCTCCGTCATCTACGTGCCGCCGCCCTTCGCGGCCGACTCGATCCTGGAAGCCATCGATGCCGAGATCCCTCTGATCGTCTGCATCACCGAAGGCATCCCGGTTCTGGACATGATGAAGGTGAAGGCCGCGCTGAAGAACAGCCAGTCCCGCCTGATCGGCCCGAACTGCCCGGGCGTCATCACCCCCGGCGCCTGCAAGATCGGCATCATGCCCGGCCACATCCACAAGCGTGGGTCCGTCGGCGTCGTGTCCCGTTCCGGCACCCTGACCTACGAAGCCGTGAAGCAGACCTCGGACGCGGGCCTTGGCCAGTCCTCCGCGGTTGGCATCGGCGGCGACCCGATCAAGGGCACCGAGCACCTGGAAGTGCTGGAAATGTTCCTGAAGGATCCGGAAACCGAGTCGATCATCATGATCGGTGAGATCGGTGGCTCGGCCGAAGAGGAAGCCGCACAGTTCCTGGCGGACGAGAAGAAGAAGGGCCGCTGGAAGCCGACCGCTGGCTTCATCGCCGGCCGTACCGCCCCTCCGGGCCGCCGCATGGGCCACGCCGGTGCCATCGTCGCCGGTGGCAAGGGTGGCGCGGAAGACAAGATCGAAGCCATGAAATCGGCCGGTATCGTTGTCGCGGACAGCCCTGCAGGCCTCGGTGAGGCCGTGCTGAAGGCCATCAAGGGCTGATCGGCCCCGCGGGCCCGGCCCGCACCACGCCAGACACGGGCGTGGGCCGTATCGCACAACGACGATACGGCCCTGTCCACATCCGTATGAAGCCCCCGTCCCGAAAGGGGGATAAGAGAACCGACATGCCACGCGAGCAAGCAGTCCCGGAGCCGTGTCAGCGAGAGGAGTTCATGAAATGAGCTTCTCCGACGCTATCCGCACCTGCCTGCGCAAGTACGTGACCTTCTCCGGCCGCGCGAGCCGCCCGGAATACTGGTTCTTCGTCCTGTTCAACATCCTTGCCTCCATCGCCCTGGGGATCATCGACGGCGTCGTCTTCAGCGCCTCCTCCGACGGGCCGCTTTCGGGGCTTTTCTCCCTTGCGATGTTCCTGCCGATGCTGGCGGCCGGCTGGCGCCGGATGCACGACAGCGGGCGCAGCGGACTGCACCTGCTCTACCCGATCATCGCCATCATCGGCACGCTCAGCTTCGCCGGTTTCGTGGGCGCGCTGAACTTTTCCGAGCCGGGCTTCCCCGGAGACGTCTTCGCGGGCATCGGAAGCCTTGCGCAGATCGTCCTGGTTCTGGCCATGATCGTCTGTGTCTTCTCTCCGCTCATCGTCCTGTGGTGGCTGACCCGCCCGACCGAGCCGCGCGAGAACCGCTGGGGCCCCGTCCCCACCAAGGGGGGCGCAACCGCATGACCTCCAGCAAGGCCAAAGTCCACTGCCAGAGCCCGCCTGCGGCCGCCCCGCCAGGCCGCACCCCCGCCGCCCACCCCGTTTCGTCGCAGACCGACGCTTTTCAGTTTCGTCCCCAGGTGACCAGATGACCGATCAGAGCCCTAACGACCTCTTCCACGCCTCCAGCTTCATGCAGGGGCACAACGCAGCCTATCTCGAACAACTCTACGCACGCTGGGCGAACGACCCGGCGGCCGTGGATGCCGCCTGGGCCGAGTTCTTCTCCAGCCTTGGCGACAGCGAGACCGAGGCGAAGAAGGAAGCCGAGGGCCCGTCCTGGAAGCGCACCGACTGGCCGCCGACCCCCAATGACGACCTGACCACGGCGCTGGACGGCATGTGGGCCGCCCCGGCCGAGGCCAAGGACGCGGGCAAGAAGATCAAGGAAAAGGCCTCCGAGAAGGGTGTTGCGGTTTCCGATGACGCCATCAAGCGCGCCGTGCTGGACAGCATCCGCGCCATCATGCTGATCCGCGCCTACCGGATCCGCGGCCACCTGGCCGCAGACCTGGATCCGCTTGGCATGAAGGACGCCGTGGCGCATCCGGAACTGGACCCGGCGTCCTACGGGTTCACCTCTGCCGACATGGACCGCCCGATCTTCATCGACAATGTCCTGGGCCTGCAGGTCGCCTCGATGCGGCAGATCGTCGACATCGTGAAGCGCACCTACTGTGGCACCTTCGCCCTGCAGTACATGCACATCTCCGATCCGGAGCAGGCCGGCTGGCTGAAGGAGCGGATCGAAGGTTTCGACAAGGAAATCAAGTTCACCCGCGAAGGCCGCCGCGCCATCCTGAACAAGCTGGTCGAGGCCGAGGGCTTCGAGAAGTTCCTGCACGTCAAGTACATGGGCACCAAGCGTTTCGGCCTGGACGGTGGTGAGGCGCTGATCCCCGCGATGGAGCAGATCATCAAGCGGGGCGGCAACCTGGGTGCCAAGGAAGTCGTGGTCGGCATGCCGCACCGCGGCCGCCTGTCGGTGCTGGCCAACGTGATGGGCAAGCCCTACCGCGCGATCTTCAACGAATTCCAGGGCGGCTCCTTCAAGCCCGAGGATGTCGACGGTTCCGGCGACGTGAAATACCACCTCGGCGCGTCTTCCGACCGTGAGTTCGACGGCAACACCGTCCACCTGTCGCTGACCGCCAACCCCTCGCACCTGGAAGCCGTGAACCCGGTCGTCCTGGGCAAGGCCCGCGCCAAGCAGGCACAGCTGAACGATCCGGAGCGCATCAGCGTGATCCCGATCCTGCTGCACGGTGATGCGGCCTTCGCCGGTCAGGGTGTCGTGGCCGAATGCTTTGGCCTGTCGGGCCTGGTCGGTCACCGCACCGGCGGCACGATCCACATCGTGGTGAACAACCAGATCGGCTTCACCACCGCGCCGCACTTCTCGCGCAGCTCCCCCTACCCCACCGACATCGCCCTGATGGTCGAGGCGCCGATCTTCCACGTCAACGGGGATGACCCGGAAGCCGTGGTGCACGCCGCCAAGGTGGCCACCGAGTATCGCCAGAAGTTCCACAAGGATGTCGTGATCGACATCTTCTGCTATCGCCGCTTCGGTCACAACGAAGGCGACGAGCCGATGTTCACCAACCCGATCATGTACAAGAACATCAAGGGTCACCGCACGACCCTGTCGCTCTACACCGATCGGCTGGTCAAGGACGGCCTGATCCCCGAGGGCGAGATCGAGGACATGAAGGCCGCCTTCCAGGCCCACCTGAACGAGGAGTTCGAGGCCGGCAAGGAATACAAGCCCAACAAGGCTGACTGGCTGGACGGCAAGTGGTCCGGTCTGGAGCGGGAAAAGGAAGACTACCAGCGCGGCGAAACCGCGATCAGCCCCGAGCTGATGGAAGAAATCGGCAAGTCGCTGTGCTCCGCCCCGGAAGGCTACCCGATCCACAAGACCGTCGGCCGGCTTCTGGATGCCAAGACCAAGATGTTCGACAGCGGCGAAGGCTTCGACTGGGCGACCGGCGAAGCGCTGGCCTTCGGCTCGTTGCTGACGGAGGGCTACCCGGTCCGCCTGGCGGGCCAGGACAGTACCCGCGGGACCTTCTCCCAGCGGCACTCGGCCTTCATCAACCAGGAGACGGAAGAGCGTTACTACCCGCTGAACAACATCAAGCCGGGCCAGGCGCGCTACGAAGTCATCGACTCGATGCTGTCGGAATACGCGGTGCTGGGCTTCGAATACGGCTACTCTCTGGCCGAACCGAATGCCCTGGTCGCCTGGGAAGCCCAGTTCGGCGACTTCGCCAACGGCGCGCAGATCATGTTCGACCAGTTCATCTCTTCGGGTGAATCGAAGTGGCTGCGGATGTCCGGCCTGGTGATGCTGCTGCCCCACGGCTACGAAGGCCAGGGGCCGGAGCACTCCTCCGCCCGCCTTGAACGCTTCCTGCAGATGTGCGGCCAGGACAACTGGATCGTCGCCAACTGCTCCACCCCTGCGAACTACTTCCACATCCTGCGCCGCCAGCTGCACCGCAGCTTCCGCAAGCCGCTGGTCCTGGTCACGCCGAAATCGCTGCTGCGCCACAAGATGGCGGTCAGCAAGACCGAGGACTTCGTCACCGGATCCAGCTTCCACCGCGTGTTGTGGGACGATGCGGAACGCGGCAATTCGAGCACCCAGCTGGCTGCCGACGACAAGATCAAGCGCGTCGTCATGTGCTCCGGCAAGGTCTATTACGACCTGCTGGAAGAGCGTGACGCCCGTGGCATCGACGATGTCTACCTGCTGCGTGTCGAGCAGTTCTATCCCTTCCCGGCGATTTCGCTGGTCAAGGAACTGGAACGCTTCAAGGGCGCAGAGATGGTGTGGTGCCAGGAAGAGCCGAAGAACCAGGGCGCCTGGACCTTCATCGAACCCAACATCGAATGGTGCCTCAACCGTATCGGCGCCACTCACAGCCGCCCGCGTTACGTGGGCCGCGTCGCATCCGCCTCGCCGGCCACCGGTCTGGCCAAACAGCATAAAGCCCAGCAGGAGTCGCTTGTCGACGAAGCGCTGACCATCGAAGGAAACTAAGGACCCATGAGCACCGAGATCCGTGTCCCCACCCTTGGGGAATCCGTTACCGAAGCCACCGTCGCAACCTGGTTCAAGAAGCCCGGCGATGCCGTCGCCGTCGACGAGATGCTGTGCGAGCTGGAAACCGACAAGGTGACCGTGGAAGTGCCCGCGCCCGCCGCCGGCGTCCTGGCCGACATCGTCGCCAAGGAAGGTGAAACCGTGGGTGTCGACGCCCTGCTGGGCATGATTTCCGAAGAAGGCAATGCAGGCCCGGAAGAGCCCGCACCCCGTCACCTCGACGCGCCCGCCGAGGAGCCCGCCTCCGCCGGTGGCGAAGCGATGCCGATCATGGTCCCCACCCTGGGTGAATCCGTGACCGAGGCCACCGTAGCCACCTGGTTCAAGAAGGAAGGCGAAAGCTTCGCCGCCGACGAGATGCTCTGCGAGCTGGAAACCGACAAGGTGTCGGTCGAGGTTCCCGCGCCTGCCGCCGGCACCCTGACCAAGATCCTCGCGGCCGAAGGCGAAACCGTCGAAGCCGGCGGCCAGCTGGCGGAGATGACCACCGGTGCCGGTGGCGCAGCCGCGGCCCCCGCCGCATCCGCCCCCGCTCCGGCTGCCGCACCGGCATCCTCCGGCGGCAAGGACGTCGAGGATGCGCCCTCCGCCAAGAAGGCCATGGCCGAAGCGGGCCTTTCGGCCTCTGCCGTGACCGGCTCCGGCAAGGACGGTCGCATCATGAAGGACGACGTGGCAAAGGCCCTGGCCGCTGCCAAGGCGGCCCCGGCGGCGCCCGCCGCTGCCCCGCGCGCACCGGTTCCGGCCGATGACGCGGCCCGCGAAGAGCGCGTCAAGATGACCCGCCTGCGCCAGACCATCGCCAAGCGCCTGAAGGACAGCCAGAACACCGCGGCCATGCTGACCACCTACAACGAGGTGGACATGACCGAGGTCATGGCCCTGCGCAAGCAGTACAAGGAAGAGTTCGAGAAGAAGCACGGCGCCCGCCTGGGCTTCATGTCCTTCTTCACCAAGGCATGCGTCCACGCGCTGAAGGAAGTGCCGGACGTCAACGCCGAGATCGACGGCACCGACGTGGTCTACAAGAACTACGTCCACATGGGCATCGCCGCGGGCACCCCGCAGGGCCTGGTGGTTCCCGTCATCCGCGATGTCGACCAGATGTCCTTCGCCGAGATCGAGAAAGCCATTTCCGAGAAGGGCAAGCGCGCCCGTGACGGCAAGCTCAGCATGGCGGAAATGCAGGGCGGCACCTTCACCATCTCCAACGGTGGTGTCTATGGCTCGCTGATGTCCTCGCCGATCCTGAACCCCCCGCAGTCCGGTATCCTCGGGATGCACAAGATCCAGGACCGTCCGATGGTCGTCAACGGCGAGATCAAGATCCGCCCGATGATGTACCTGGCGCTGTCCTACGATCACCGCATCGTCGACGGCAAGGGCGCCGTGACCTTCCTCGTGCGCGTCAAGGAAGCGCTGGAAGATCCCCGTCGCCTGCTGATGGATCTGTAAGACCCGGTTCGCGCGCCCGGCCACGGCCGGGCGCGCACCTCCCTTTTGCGAATTCCGGACCCGCCCCCGATGAAACTCGCCCGTCTCTCGTTCTGGCTCATCCTCGCCACCGGCGCGGCCGCCTTCGTTCTGACTGGCGCCCGGATCGGTGCGGGCAGGTCCAGCTTTGCCGACATGGGTCGGCTCCTGCTGCAGATGGCCCTTTGCGGTGGCATGCTGTTTGCGCTTTGTCGCGAGGCGCCGGGGCGGATCACCCGCCTGGCCGCTCTGCTGCTTTGCCTCGGCCTTTACCTCTATGCGATTTCCGGTGGGCTGATCTGGTCCAACCTCGGGCAGCTGATCATCGGCACCCTTGCCGTGGTTGCCGCCACCGACATCATCGTCACACGCAGCCGTTTCCATGCGGCGCAAACGCGTCTGGAGACCCGCAATGCATCCTGAACTGATCGCCCTTGCCGTGGTCGCGCTGGAACATGTCGTCCTCGTCGGCTGGTCCCAGTCGCTGCTGACCCGTGATGTCGGATCAGAGGCCAATGCCTCCCCCCGGGATGAGCTGCCGCCGCTGGCCAAGGATACGATGCGTCTGCGCCGCGCCCTGGCCAACCACACGGAGAACTTCCCCTTCTTCATCGGCGCCGTGGTCGTCGCGCTGCTGTCCGACGGTGGCAACGGCGTGACCGCGACCTGCGCCTGGATCTACGCCGTGGCGCGCGCCATCTACATTCCCGCCTATGCCTTCGGCTGGTCGCCCTGGCGGTCGATGATCTACATGTGCGGGTTCCTCGCCACGCTTGTCATGTACGTCGCAGCCTTCTTCTGAGCCGCCTTATTCCGAGGTCCACATGAACCCCGCCCTGCCCATCGAAGCGAAGATTCTCGGCCTTGCAGGCCTGCTGCAGGTGATCCAGATCGCCCTGATGGCCGTGCCCGCCAACCTGGAACTGGGCACGCGACTGACCATGGGCGCGCGGGATCCGCAGGATGTCGAGGGCGGCAATCCCTATCTGCTGATGTCGCGCCGCACCGGGCGGCTGCATCGCGCGATGAACAATCACTTCGAGGGGCTGATCCTCTTCACCATCGCCGTGGCGTTGGTGACCTGGGGCGGTGCCTCCTCCGCCGTGACGGTGACCTGCGCCTGGATCTACCTGGCCGCGCGGGTCCTTTACGTTCCGGCCTATGCCTTCGGCTGGGCGCCCTGGAGGTCTTACCTCTGGGCGCTTGGCCTGCTTGCCACCGTGATCATGATCTGCGCCGCGCTCTTTTAGATCATTCGACGGCCCGAAATACTCCGGGGGGCCGCGCAAGCGGCGGGGGCAGAGCCCCCTCCCCGGCCCGAAACGAAGCACTCCCGGCGCGGGACGCGCCACACGAAAGAAGGAGATACCCATGGCCCAATATGACGTCATCATCATCGGTGCCGGCCCCGGCGGCTACGTGTCCGCGATCCGCTGCGCCCAGCTCGGTCTGAAAACTGCCTGTGTCGAAGGGCGCGAAACCCTGGGCGGGACCTGCCTGAACGTGGGCTGCATCCCCTCCAAGGCGCTGCTGCACGCCACGCACCAGCTGCACGAAGCAGAGCACAACTTTGCCAAGATGGGCCTGAAGGGCAAATCCCCGAGCGTTGACTGGGACGAGATGAAGGCCTTCAAGCAGGGCGTCGTCGACAGCAACACCGGCGGGATCGAATTCCTGTTCAAGAAGAACAAGATCGACTGGATCAAGGGCTGGGCCTCCATCCCCGAGGCCGGCAAGGTCAAGGTCGGTGCCGAGGTCTACGAGACCAAGAACATCGTCGTCGCTTCCGGCTCCGTCCCCTCTGCCCTGCCGGGCCTCGAGGTGGACAACGAGAAGGGCATCATCGTCGACAGCACCGGCGCGCTGGACCTGCCCAAGGTTCCCAAGAAGATGGTCGTCGTCGGCGCCGGCGTGATCGGCCTGGAACTGGGTTCGGTCTATGCCCGCCTGGGGTCCGAAGTGACCGTGGTCGAGTTCCTCGACAAGGTCACCCCCGGCATGGATGGCGAGGTTCAGAAGAACCTGCAGAAGATCCTGGCCAAGCAGGGCATGACCTTCATCCTGGGCGCCGCCGTTCAGGGCGCCGAGACCACCAAGACCAAGGCCAAGCTGACCTACAAGCTGCGCAAGGACGACAGCGAGCACGTGCTGGACGCCGATTGCGTGCTGGTCGCCACCGGCCGCCGCGCCTTCACCGACGGTCTGGGCCTGAAGGAACTGGGCGTCGACATGACCGACCGCGGCGTCGTCAAGACCGACGCGCATTGGGCAACCAGCGTGAAAGGCGTCTACGCCATCGGTGACGCGGTTGCGGGCCCCATGCTGGCCCACAAGGCCGAGGACGAAGGCATGGCCGTGGCGGAAGTCATCGCGGGCAAGCATGGCCACGTGAACTACGATGTCATCCCCGGCGTGATCTACACCACCCCCGAGGTCGCCTCTGTCGGCAAGACCGAAGAGCAGCTGAAGGAAGAAGGCCGCGCCTACAAGGTCGGCAAGTTCTCCTGGATGGGCAACGCGCGGGCCAAGGCCGTGATGCAGTCCGAAGGCTTCGTGAAGATCATCGCGGACAAGGAAACCGACCGGATCCTCGGCTGCTCGATCATCGGCCCCTCCGCCGGCGACCTGATCCACGAGGTCTGCGTGACCATGGAATACGGCGGCTCCGCCGAGGACCTGGCGCTGACCTGCCACGCGCACCCGACCTTCTCGGAAGCCGTGCGTGAAGCCGCGCTGGCCTGCGGCGACGGCCCGATCCACATGTGATCCTTCCCGAGGATTGCTGAAAGAGATCGCCCGCCCCGAAAGGGGCGGGCGTTTTCGTGGGCAGGCGGCAAAACACGCGCCCGGTATCACGTACCGCGACCTTCCGCGCCTTTAAACATTGGTAAATTGCGCTAAACTTTCTGGAAGGTCCCGGCCTGCCGGGGCGCAAGCGAGAGGGAGGCAAGCGCATGGATCGTCCGGAAGTATCGGTGATCATTCCCGCCTACCGGGCGGAACGGACCCTGAACCGGGCCATCGGGTCCATCCTGAACTGTGGCCTGGCCCCCGATGTGGTGGAGATCGTCGTGGCCTCCGACGACGGGCACGAATACCGCCGTACGCTGCGGCCCGGTCCACAGCGGATCGTGACCGCGCCGGTCGGCGCGGTGCGCAGCGGCCCGGGCGAGGCGCGCAACCGCGGGCTGGCTGTCGCGCAGGGGCATTTCATCACCTACCTGGATGCCGATGACAGCTGGGAACCGGGTTACCTGTCGGCCCTGCTGCCGCTGGCCCGCCGCCAGGGCGCAGCCTTTGCCCGCACCAAGATCCTTGACCAGGAGGGGGAGGAGCTCATGCTTCTGCCGCCGAATGCGGATGTCCTGACGCTGACCCAGCTGGGCAAGACCGGCGCGTCCTACCAGCCGCTGCTCGCGCGGCGCCTGGCGCGGCCCTTCTGTCGCCTGCCGGCACAGGACGTCCGCCACGCGGCCGAGCTTCTGGCGCGCCTAGGCGGCTCCGCCCCACTTGGGCGCGCGTTCTACCAGCTGCGCCTGTCACAGAGGTCGTTGACGTCGGATCCGGAGTTTCCTCACAAGGTCGATGCCGCCTATGTCGCCCATACCGAGGATATCCTTGCCGGGGCCGGAGACATCGACGACGCGATGCGACCGGCCGTCGCCCAGGTCTTCCGCGACAAGGCGCGGCTGAATGCCGAGTACATCGCCGCCGGCGAAGAAGCCGGCAGCTTCTACCACTTCATGGCTGCGCGCCTCGCCCCCCGGAAGGCGTCTGCCTTGCGTCAGTGACCGGGCCTGGGGCTGCTGCTGGGGGAAAGTCCGCCTCCGGCACCGCATTCGCGAATTGCCAGTCGGGCCCGTCCGTGTCGACGCAGATCACCAGGCTGGCGAAGTAGCCGCCCGGCATTTCCTCGACCCGGGCAAAGGCATCATCCTGCCCCGGTGCGGGTCTGACACGCCCACGCGCGGCGCCGGCCCCATAGGCCATGTCGCTTTGCTGCAGGTAGGATGTGAGCACCTCCGGCAGCCGGATCATGCCGGTGACCATCGTCGCGTTGCCCGGAAAGAGCCTGTAGTGGATCCGGGAGACGCCACTGTCGCCACGCCCCGGATAGATCGTGCGGAAGCTGACGATGCCGCGATGATCGCTGAGCTGGAACCCACCCAGGGCAGACGCCCCTTCCCAGTCGTCGCCCCGTCCCGAGGCATCCGCGTGGCAGACATCGACCCGGGTATCGGCGATGGCGCGTCCTGCGGCGGAAACGACCTGCAGCGCCAGATGGAGGGGGCGCCCGGGCTGGCTGCCCGCGATATCGGTCCGGAACTCCTCAGGCTCGATGGCGAAATGCCCGCGCACCGGTTCGGCGCGCCTCAGGGCCACGTTGGGTGCGATCAGACCGGCGGTCATGGCCTGCATTCGGGTGGCACGGGCGAAACTGCCAACGCCTTGACGGGTTACGGGGGAGAGGGACAGGAAACGCAGAAGGCGGCTGCCGTCGGGGTCACTTGCATCGAGCATGGGGGAGGCCTCGTTCACGGGTATCATGCAGATGGGGTCATGATCCTGTTACGCAAGAGGCCGGGATTTCTTACGGGCATGCGGGCAAATAATGAGTGCCCCGGGCGGCACAGGCGAAAATCCGCCCTCGCACCGCCCAGGGCTGGCGGCGGGCCGCTCAGCCGGTGGTGATCACCACATCGTCTGGGCCGCGCGGGCCGGCCAGGACTTGTCGTAGTCGGCGCCACCGACCTCGCCGTTGGTCATGTTCGACAGGATTTCCCCCGCACTCGGCAGCTCCGCGCTTTCGTCCTTTCCTTTCCACAGCCCCGCGCGCATGACCGCCCGGGCACATTGGAAATAGATCTCTTCTATCTCGACGACGATGACCGTGCGGGGCTGCTTGCCATCCCGTTCGAAGGAGGCAAGCAAAGCCGGGTCCGCCGAAACGCGCCCGCGCCCATTGACCCGCACCACGTTGGTCGAACCCGGGACCATGAACATCAGCGCCATCCGCGGATCGCGGACGATATTGCGCAGGGTGTCGATGCGGTTGTTGCCACGCCAGTCCGGCAGGGCGAGCGTGCCCGGGTCCAGTTCGCGCACCACGGGGCCGTCGTCACCGCGCGGGCTGCCATCGGCGCCCTCTGGCCCGACGGTGGAGACGACGCAAAAGCGCGATGTCATGATCCACTTGCGATAATCCGGCGTCATCCGCCGTGCCACCTTCCGCGTCGCCGCCGCGACTGGGGTGCCATAGATCCGTTCCAGATCCTCAACCGTCTCCAGGTACTGCATGGGGATCGAACCCTCCTTCCAGCATGAGCGCGTCCGAGCGCGCCTCGATCACGCGTGCCAGTTCGGCACGGAATACATCGCGGGGAATTTGAGGCTGCATCGCGGGAAGGAATTCCACAACACCCAGACCGGGCTTGCGCAGGATGCCCTGCCGCGGCCAGAACAGCCCCACGTTGGTCGCGGCCGGAATGCAGCGCTGGCCGGTCTGTTCGTAGATCGCCGCCACACCGACCTTGTAGTCGGCCCTGGCCCCCGGCGCGACGCGGGTCCCCTGAGGATAGATGATCAGCTGCCCGGCCGGGGCATCGCCGCTGGTCACCGCGTTCATCATGTCCCGGATCGCCTCTGCCCTGCGGCCCCGCTTGACCGGCACGCAGCCGATGCGCAGGGCATAGAATCCGAGCACGGGAGCATAGCGCAGGCTGTCCTTCATGATGAACTTCGGGCGCGGCACCTCCGACACGATGAGGATGATGTCGAGGAAGCTCTGATGTTTGGACGCGATCAGGACCTCTTCGGTGGGCACCTGTCCGCGCACCTCGGTCCGCAGACCGCAGATGATGCGCAGGGACCAGCGCACGTAGCGGCTGTAGGCCCGCGCGCCCGTGTAGGCGCCGCGGCGGTCCAGCAGGGTCCAGGGCAGGAAGCAGATGCCGAAGATCGCCATGGCCAGGTACATCTGGGTGATGAAGATCAGCGAACGCAGGTATTGCCAGACCAGTTTCATGCGAGCCTCTGCAGCATGCGCCGCGCGGCGGAGCGCGTGGCAAAGAAGGATACGACGGCGGAAAGCGGCGGCAGGAAGAAGGGCCAGATCCAGTCCCAGCCGCGCAGGCCAAGGCCGGTCAGGAAGCCACCTTCGGGCGCCGCATCCGGCAGCGCCATCAGCGCGGCAAGCCCCAGCACGGTCCCGATGACTGCGCCCCAGAAGGCCCGGAAGGTGAAGCGCCGGACGAAGGCGCGCGCGATGAAATCATCCTTGGCCCCCACGAGCCTGAGCACGGTGATGACCTGCGCGTTGGCCGCCAGCGCGGAGTTCGCGGCAAGGGTGATCATCGCCGCCATGACGCCTCCGATCAGGAGAAGGGACAGCAGGCCAAGCGCCCTGATCCGCTCTGCCGCCTGCACGAGCGGACGCCGCCATCGGCCGTGATCGTCGAGCACCGCACCGGGCACCTCTGCCGACAGGCGCAGGCGCAGGCCCGCCGGGTCGTAGCCATCGGCATCCTCGATGATCTCGACCAGCTGCGGCACGGGAAGGGATTCGAGCGGCACGTCGGGTCCGAACCAGGGTTCCAGGAGGGACTTCTGTTCTTCCTCGGTCAGGGCGCGCGCCCGGGCGACGCCCTTGGTCGTCTGCAGCACCTTCAGCGCCTGTTCCGTCTGCGCCGCGATCTGATCCGCCGGGGCGGAAATCCGCAGGGTCGAACTGCGGGCAAGCTCCTGCGACCAGTTCGAGGCCATGCGCCCCGTCGCAAGGGAAAGCGCCAGGGCGAAGACCGCAAGAAAGGCCATGGCTGCAGCCGCAAAGAGCGTCAGCCGGGCGGTGAAGCCCGTGGGCGGGACCACGCGATCCGATTGCTTGTCACCCTTCAGCAGCGACATGGGAGAAAGGCCCAGGTTCAAAGGTCTGCCCCCGCAAGCTGCAACCGTCGCTTGGCAATGCGCAGCACCCGCGCCTGGACACGGGTCTTGGCTGCACGGATCAGAGTGAGGTCGTGGGTCGCGATCATCACCGTCTTGCCCATGCGGTTCAGCTCCACCAGCAGGGACAGCAGCCTTTGGGACATTTCCCAGTCCACGTTGCCCGTCGGTTCATCCGCCAGAATGACATCCGGGCTCATGATCACGGCGCGGGCCAGGGCCGCGCGCTGCCGTTCGCCGCCGGAAAGTTCGGGCGGGCGGGCGTTGGCCCGGTGGGCAAGGCCGCACCAGGCGATGAGCTCCTGCAGGTTGGCCTCCTCCCCCGCGATGTCGTGGCCCGACACCATGAGCGGCAGTGCGATGTTCTCCGTCACGGTCAGGTGGTCCAGGAACTGGCAGTCCTGGTGCACGACGCCGATGCGGCGCCGCACCTGGGCGATGTCGTCGCGCGACATCTCCCGCAGGTCCTTGCCGAACAGCGTGGCACTGCCCGCTGTCGGGACAAGCGCGCCATAGCAAAGCTTCAGAAAGGTGGTCTTCCCCGCGCCGGAGGGGCCCGTCAGGAAGTGAAAGGACCCGGGCGTCAGCCTGAGGGAGATGTCGCTCAGCAACTCTCCGCCGCCATAGGAATAGGCGAGATTGTCCAGTTCTATCACGTCGGCCCCCGGGGATGCCGTTTCCTTTTGCAGGATCGCTGCCGCCGTTGCAATCGGGCCGCCCGGCCGAAATAGCACTTTTCCGCGTTTCCTGAACCACATATGGTGGCGGAACTAGTTGAGGCCGGGCGCCGAGCCACCGGACCCGGCGGATCGGAAGATGGGGCCCGATGCGTCTAACCTGCCCGAATTGCGGTGCTCAGTACGAAGTGCCCGACGCGGTCATTCCGCTGTCGGGACGAGACGTGCAGTGTTCGAATTGCGGGGATACCTGGTTCCAGGCGCATCCCTCGCAAGAGGTTCCTGCATCGGACAGCCCCGCGCCGCGCGCTGAAACACCGGCTGTCGCAGCGTCCACGCCGGACAGCCACCCCCAGGAACGTGTCCGCCCAAGGCGGCCCCTGGTAGATCCGCAGATGGCACCTTCCTCCGACGGAGGCCCATCAGAAGAAGGCCAGCCAGAGGAAATCCCGTCAGAGGAAAGCCTGTTCGGGGCGGACCTGTTCACGGAAGACGATACTGCCGAAGCGGAAGAAGAGGACCTGGGCGAAGCCCCCGGGGCTGCCAATCTGCGCCGGCGGGAACTGGATCCTTCGATCAAGGAAGTGCTGCGGGAAGAGGCCGTGCACGAGATCGAGGCGCGCGCCAAAGAAAGCGGCAGCCTGGAAAGCCAACCGGACCTGGGCCTGGGCGAGCCGGAGGCCGAGCCTGAGCCCACCAAGCGGGAGCGCGAGGCGAAGGCAAGGGTTGCGCGGCTGCGGGGCAAACCTGCCCCAAGCGGGGATGCAGAAGCGGAAGAGGAACAACAGACGACCTCCCGCCGGGACCTGCTGCCCGACATCGAGGAAATCAATTCCAGCCTGCGCAGCCGCAACCAACGGGTTGAAGATGAAGAGGATTTCGATGAGCTGGATCCGGAGCGGCGGCGGAATTTCCGTCGCGGCTTCGCCTTGCCGGTCTTCATCGCGGCCATCGGCCTGCTGGTCTACTCCAATGCGCCGAAGATCGCCGACACCTTCCCCCAAACCGCGCCGGCGATGCAGGGCTATGTCACCGCAGTGAACGATGGCCGTGTCTGGCTGGATGAAAAGGTGCGGGTGCTGGTCGCCTGGATCGAGGAAAAGACGGCGAGCTGAGGCGTCTGCGCGCCGCCTTGCCTGATCTGAGCTTCGTAGGGCGCGCCGCCAATCCGTCAGGTCGGGACAGGGTGTCGTCACCCCGAGTCTGAAAGTCTCGCCGCCTCAGTCTCCTGACGGAGCCTAGAACCTGTCCAGCAGCCGCCGCAGATAGTCGCGTTCTTCTTCGGTCCGGGCCGTTTCACCGGAGCGGCGCCGTATCTCATCCATCAGGTCGCGGGCACGGTCCTGTGCCTCCAGATCCTGGAGCATCTGCCGGTCATTGCCGAGGGCGCCATTGCTGCCTTCCCCGCGGCCAAGCGGATCACGGCGCTGACCGGGCGTGTTGCCCTCCGTCTCGCCCTGGCCGCCGGCCATTTCACGGTCCTGCTGCGCCATGGCTTCGCCAAGGTTGCGCATGCCCTCTCTCAGTGCGTCCATTGCCTGGGACTGGCGGTCGATCGCTTCGGGCAGATCCCCCTCGCGCAGGGCCTCCTCTGCCCCGCGCATCGCACGGTCTGCGTTTTCCAGCGCCTCGCGTGCAGTCCGGCCCGCTTCGGTGCCGGCACCGGGCAGGTTGCCCCGCTGACGCTCCAACTCCTGGCGGAGGGCGCGCTGACGGTCCTCCAGGGTTCCGGCATCGGGGGCTCCCTGCCGCTCCCCGCCCTGGCCGCCCTGCCCGTTGCCGGCCTGACCGCCCTGCTGTCCTTCCTGTTGCCCGGGCTGCTGCCCCTGTTGGCCCTGCCCGCCCTGTTGCTGCCCCTGTTGCTGGCCTTCCTGCTGACCGGGCTGTTGCCGTGCGCCAGAGTTGCCATCGGAGTTGTACTGATCCTGCAGATCCCGGAAGGCGTCATCCGACAGCTCCTGCTGATCGCGCAGGGTTTCGCCCAGCCCCTCCATCGCCTGCTGCCCCGGGCTTTGCTGTCCCTGGCCGTTCTGGCTCTGGCTCATCTGCATGTTTTCAAGCAGCTGCTGCAGCTCCTCCAGCGCCTGCTGAGCCTCCGCCATGCGGCCCTCTTCCATGAGCTCCTGGATCTTGTCCATCATCCGCTGGATGTCGTCCTGCGTCATCTGAAGCGTGTTTTCCATGTCCATGGGCGGCTGGCCGGACTGCTGGGATTGCTCGCGTTGCTGCTGCTGGGCCAACTGACGCATGTAGTCCTGTGTCGCGTCGCGCAACTCCTGCATCAGGCGGGCGATTTCATCGGGAGACGCGCCATTGCGCATTGCTTCTTCGAGCCTGGCCCGCGCGCGTTCCAGCCGGGCGCGGGCATCCTCGAGGTCTCCGTCCTCGATCTCCACCGCCATGTCCCAGAGAGCCTGGGTGACGTCGGCCACCTGCGCGTCGCTCATCGGGGTATAGCGCACGATGGTTTCCATCTTCCGGATCAGCCGGTCGAGCCGCATGTCCAGCACTTCGGAGGGAAAGAGCCCCTGGCCATGCCAGCGCACGGCCCGCAGAACCTGCGCGACCCTGGTCGCGTTGTCGCGGTTCCAGAAGAGATCGCGCCGCATCTCGATGAGGGTCGCAGCTAGCGGGTCGAAGAAGCGCCGCGCGTCCAGCAGCATGCCGTAGCCGTCGCTCCGCCCCGATTGCCCAAGGGCGTCCTCCACCGTCAGGGACACCTTGACCGGAAGGTTGGCCCAGGGGTGTTCCGAAAAATCCTCCACCAACGCCTCGGTGAAATCCGCACGGGAGCCGGACAGGGGCATGGGCAGCGCGATGCGGATCGGGTCACGTGCTTCTGGCGGCAGCGCCAGTCCATAGCGACGGTCGACCGCATCCAGGTCGAGCGTGATCACGGCTTCTCCGCCGGCCACACCGTAGTCGTCATGGGCGGAAAACGGCATTGTCAGCACGCCCTCGCCATCCGCCTCCGCCGGACCGACGACAGAGGCCGAAGGCGCCTGGTCCGGTGTCATGGCGACTTGCCATTCGCGCCCTGCCGGGCCTTCGACCGCCAAACGGCCACTTTGGGCAATGCTGAATTCCTGAGCAGCGGAGGTGGCTGCAGGCAGGTCCCCCACCCGACCCGAAACCGATTCGGACAGTTCCAGGCGGCCCTCTGGCCCATAGAAGCGCAGCGTGACCACCGAGCCTTGCGGCGCGGACAGCGTCCCTTCGGCAATATCGCCGAGGTATAGCGTCGGAAGGCCGGTGTAGGCGGGGGGCGCAACCCACCCCTCCCACGACGGGCCGACGGCGGCTTGTGCGCCCCCGGGGCCCATTTCCCCCAGATCCCCAAACCGCCAGAGCGACCCGAAGATGATACCGACGCAGGCCAGGGTGAGCGCGACATAGCGCAGACCGTAGGAATCACGGCTGGACAGGCGAAGATCGGGTCGCACCCTGCGTGCGGCAGAGGCGCGTGCCGCCATGCGGGACTGGTGCGCGGCCCAAAGCGCACTGGTGCCTGCATCCGTCGCCCCGATGGCCTGCGTATCCCGCAGCGCCTGCAGGGGCTGCCCCTCCAGAGAGGCATCGAGGCGGCGGAAAGCGTCTTCGCGGCTGGGGATACGAAAGCGCCGCAGCCCCAACACGAGAAGCGCAAGCGCGGCGAGAGCAACAAGAGCCCCAAGCGCCCAAACCATCTCTGTCGGCAATGCCGAAACGATGCCGAGCATCACCAGCGCGAGACAACACAGAAGAAGCGACCAGAGCGGCCAGAACGCACGCGCCAATCGTTCCGCCAGCATTCCCACCCGGGTCTGGGCGAGTTGCCAGCGAATGCGGCGCAGGGTTTCGGTCAGTCGCGTCTGGTCAGCCATGCTCCGTCCCGTCAGGGCAGCGCGGGTGTCGCGCTACATCCACTCGGGTAGCGTATCGCGGTTAATGATTTCCTCATAGGAGGGTCTGCCACGGATGACAGCGAATTGATGCCCATGCACCAGAACTTCGGGCACGAGGGGGCGGGTATTGTATTCGCTGGCCATGACGGCGCCGTAGGCCCCGGCGGAACGGAAGGCCACCAGATCGCCCGATGCAAGCGGCGGCAGGTTGCGCCCCTTTGCGAAGGTATCGCCGGATTCGCACACCGGCCCCACGATGTCGTAGGGCGTCTGTTCCACGCCCGGCGCGGCCTCCACCACGGGCACGATGTCATGATGGGCATCGTACATGGCCGGGCGGATCAGGTCGTTCATCGCCCCGTCGAGGATCAGGAAATCCCGGCCCTCGCCATGTTTCAGGTAGATCACCTTCGACAGCAGGATCCCCGCGTTGCCCGCAATCAGGCGCCCCGGTTCGATCTCGATCTCGCAGCCGGTGTCGCCCAGCACTTCCTTCACCAGCGCACCGTATTCCAGCGGCAGCGGCGGGGCCGAATTGCCACGGTCGTAGGGAATGCCCAGCCCGCCGCCCAGGTCGAGGCGGATGATGTCGTGGCCGTCGGCCCGCAGCGCTTCGGTCAGTTCCTTCACCTTGGTGAAGGCCTGGCGGTAGGGTTCAAGGTCGGTCAGCTGGGAGCCGATGTGGACGTCGATGCCGACGGCCTTCAGCCCCGGCAGCTCCGCGATGCGGGCATAGACCTCCCGCGCGCGGGTGATCGGAATGCCGAACTTGTTCTCGGACTTGCCGGTCGCGATCTTGGCATGGGTCTTGGCGTCGACGTCCGGATTCACGCGGACGGTCACCGGGGCGACCAGGCCGAGGGACAGGGCGACCTCGTTCAGGACCTCCATCTCCGGCTCGGATTCGAGGTTGAACTGGCGCACCCCGCCCGTCAGGGCGGCCTTCATCTCTTCCGCGGTCTTGCCAACGCCGGAGAAGACGATCTTTTCCCCGGGCACGCCTGCGGCGACCGCGCGGGCGTATTCCCCGCCCGACACGACGTCCATCCCCGCGCCCAGAGACGCCATGAGTTTCAGGATGGCCTGGTTCGACGCCGCCTTCATGGCGTAGCAGACCAGGTGATCCATGCCCGCAAGCGCCTCGTCGAAGAGCGTGAAGTGACGGGTCAGCGTCGCGGTGGAATAAATGTAGCACGGCGTCCCGACCTGGGCCGCGATCTCGGCCACGGGGACATCCTCGGCGTGCAGCACGCCGTCACGGTAGAGAAAGTGATCCATGGAACCTCCGTCTGGTCGGGTCGCGGGGCCGCCGGGAGGGCGGGTGAACCCCTCGCTTACAACGGGCGCGAGCGGAGGAAAAGGTAGAGCGGCAAGCCGCAGCTGACGCCGATGCAAAAGGTGGCCGGAATGGCGATGAGACCAAGCCGGTCGCGACGCGCCCGGCAGTCGGCAACAACCCAGACCGTCAGCGCCACCGCAGAGATGACCAGATCCCAGAAGAGCGCAGCACTGGCCCAGCCGGAGCGCCATGCGGCAATCAACCCCGGCAGGGTCACGGCGTTTTCCGCGAACCAGGCAAAGATGAGCCCCAGCGGATGAACCGCCCCCCAGATCGCAAGTAACAGGTACAGGATCCGGAGCGGCGTCATCGTGTCAAACCTCGGTGTCCGAGGACGCCGGGGTCGCGGCTCCGGCCTCATCGCCGGTGGCCCCTGTCGCCCCCGGGGCAACGGGATAGCCATCGACACCGCAGCCTGCCAGCACGGCCAGCAGGGCCGCGGCGGCCATTAGTTTCAGTCCAGACGTGCTTTCCATGCGGCCACCTGTTCGCGTACCTGTGCGGGCGCCGTGCCCCCGTAAGACATACGGGAGGCGACCGAGTTGTGCACCCCCAGAACCGAATAGACTTCCTGATTGATGCGCGGTTCGACCTCGTGCATCTCTGCCATCGACAGGTCCTGCAGATCGCAGCCCTTGGCCTCTGCCTTGGCAACCAGGGAGCCGGTGACGTGGTGCGCATCGCGGAAGGGCATGCCCAGCACGCGGACCAGCCAGTCGGCCAGATCCGTCGCGGTGGAGAACCCGGCGCCAGCGGCGGCTTCCAGCGCCGGCACGTTGGCCTTCATGTCGCCGACCATGCCGGTCATTGCGGCCAGCGCCAGCATCAGGTTGTCGGCGGCGTCGAAGACCTGCTCCTTGTCTTCCTGCATGTCCTTGGAATAGGCCAGCGGCAGGCCCTTCATGATGGTCATCAGCGCCACGTTCGCCCCGAAGATCCGGCCGATCTTGGCGCGGATCAGCTCTGCCGCATCGGGGTTCTTCTTCTGCGGCATGATCGAGGAACCGGTGGAGAAGCGGTCCGACAGCGCCACGAAGCGGAACTGGGCAGAGGACCAGATCACGAGTTCTTCTGCAAAACGAGACAGGTGCATGGCACAGATCGAGGCAGCACCGAGGAATTCCAGCGCGAAGTCGCGATCAGAAACCGCGTCGAGAGAGTTCGACATCGGACGGTCGAAGCCCAGGGCCTTTGCCGTCATGTCGCGGTTCAGCGGGAAGGAGGTCCCGGCAAGCGCTGCGGCCCCCAGGGGCGACTCGTTCATCCGGGCGCGGGCGTCGGTGAAACGCCCCAGATCGCGGGAGAACATTTCGACATAGGCCATCATGTGATGGCCCCAGGTCACGGGCTGGGCCGTCTGCAGGTGGGTGAAACCGGGCATGACCCATTCCGCGCCTTCCTCGGCCTGGGCCAGCAGCTTGCCGATCAGCGCCTTCAGGCCGCCGATGGCCGCATCGGCCTGGTCGCGCACCCAGAGCCGGAAATCGGTCGCCACCTGGTCATTGCGGGACCGGCCGGTGTGCAGGCGTCCCGCGGGTTCGCCGATGATTTCCTTCAGACGCGCCTCCACGTTCATGTGGATGTCTTCCAGCGCGGTGGAGAATTCGAAATTGCCGGACTCGATCTCTGACAAAACGGTGAGCAGGCCTTCCCGAATGGCCTCTGCATCTTTATCGGTGATGATGCCCTGTGCTGCCAGCATCGCCGCATGGGCGCGCGAGCCTTCGATGTCCTGTCGGGCAAGGCGCTTGTCGAACCCGATCGAGGCATTGATCGCCTCCATGATCGCATCGGGGCCTTCGGCGAAACGTCCGCCCCACATCTGGTTCGCTTGGCTGTCGGTCATCGGGGACACCTCGGAGGAAAGATGAAAAAGCTGCTATCCGCGCTCGTTTATACAGGGTTCATGCTGGGTGCAATCTCCGCGCCGGCCATGGCGGCCCCTGAAGGCCTAGATGAGCTCCTGACCGGTGACATGCGCAAGCTTCAGGTGCTGGATACGCCCAAGCCCCTGGATACCACCATCGAATGGGTCGATGCGGACGGCAGTCCGGTCGGCCTGCCCGACTACGAAGGCAAGTGGATTGTCCTGAATTTCTGGGCCGTCTGGTGCGCGCCCTGCCGGGAGGAGATGCCGACGCTGGTCGCGCTGCAACACGGTCGCAACGCCGACGACTTCGCCGTGGTCACCCTGGCGTCCGGCCCCAATGCGCCAGAGAAGGTCGCCCAGTTCCTGGAAGAGGCGAATGCGACGACCCTGCCCCACTACCGCGACCCCAAGAGCGCGCAGGCCCGTGCCAGTGCCGTCTTCGGCCTGCCGGTGACGCTGATCGTCGATCCTCATGGCAACGAAGTTGCCCGGCTTGTCGGTGGCGCCGACTGGTATTCGGAAGAGGCCCGCAACGTGCTTGAATTCTTCCTGAACCAGCCGGGTGACTGCGATGACCCGGCTCAGGCGGCGACGACGTCCACCCCCTGCGAGGTGCGCTGACCGCCCGCCAGCCGCATGGAGCCCTTGACCGGCGCCACGTCGAAATAGTCCCGCCCCTTCGCGATCACGATGTGATCGGTACCGGCGAGCATGTCATTGGTCGGGTCGAATTCGACCCAGCCCATGTCCTTGCCGCACCAGGCGCGTACCCAGGCATGCATCGCGTCGGCCCCTTCCAGCCGCTGTTGCCCTTCGGGTGGCAGCGTGCGCAGAAAGCCCGAGACATAGCCCGCCGGAATCCCAAGCGCCCGCAGCGCGCAGATCTGGATATGCGTGAAATCCTGGCAGACGCCCCGGCGCCCCTCGAAGGCTTCGGCCAGCGGGGTGTCCACCATCGTGGCCGTGGAATCGAAGGTCATGTCCCGATGCAGGGCCGAGGTGACTGCCATCGCCTTGGCAAATACCGTTTCGACCCCTGCTGTCACCTCCCGAGCCCAGGCAGCGATGCCATCGTGACGCGGCACCCGGGGAGAGGGGGGCAGAAAGGTCTGCGGGGCATCGCCCGCGACGGAAGGGCGGAGCCCGATTTCCCGCGCAAGCCCGGAAACGTTGGGAGAAACATCAAGACCGGGGTCTGCCGCGAAACGCTCCACCTGTGCCTCCAGCAGGAACTCCGTCGAGGGCTGCGGATCGCGGTAGCCGACCTCGGTGCAGGTATTTCCGAAAAAGTCGACGCGGGTCAGTTGCTCTGCCGGGACGGGCCGGCATGACAGGCGCGCGTTCCGCACCGCCTGCACACCCGCGATATCCGCCGGAGAGACCCGGAGCAGCGTACGGCCCACATCTGCCGGGCTATCATAGTCGTAACGAATGCGCAGGCGAACCGAGTAGAGCATGGCTTACCTCAGGTAGGTATCGGACAGCAGACCGGAGAAACCGGCAGTCGCGGCGGAGATCTCCGCCAGGCGTTCGTTCGGGATGTCCTCGGCCTGGGTGGTCGCAAGTTCCGTCTGCAGTTTCAGCACCTCGCGCCGGATCGGCGTCAGCTTTCCCGACAGGTCGTGGGTGAGCTTTTCCAGGAAATCGAGGTGGCCCAGGATCTCCACCAGCTGGGCGAGGACGGAACGTGGGTAGTTTTCGTCAAGCAGGAGCAGGTCCAGCACCGTTTCGCGCGTGAAGGCTGCCGAAAAGCGCATGCGGTGGGTCATGATCGCATCCCCCACCTCTATCGCGATCTCGTAAGTCCCCCAGGGCCGGTCGGGACGGGCAAAATGCAGCAGCAGGTTGGAGGTGGCCCAGGCACGTTCGATCGCGCGCCCGAGGGCCAGGAAATGCCAGCCGGTGGCGTGGTACATGTTCTCGTGCACGAGGCCCGAGAAGCCGGAGATCTTGCGCAGCAGAACGGACAGCGCGCGCGCCGCGTCATCCCCCGGTTTCAGGCGGGGAGCAAGACGCCCGGCCGTGCGCCGCAGATCCGTGAGAGCGTTCCAGCCGTCGGTGGAGAAGCGGTCCCGAATGCGGCCCGCGCTGCCCATGGCCGCGTCCAGATCCTCCATCAGGCCGGGCGGCAGCGGCTGCGCGGGATCGACGCCGAGGGTCTGCAGGTACTGGCCAA
Source organism: Pseudooceanicola sp. NS-SX8 (assembly GCF_057380755.1). NCBI lineage: Bacteria > Pseudomonadati > Pseudomonadota > Alphaproteobacteria > Rhodobacterales > Paracoccaceae > Pseudooceanicola > Pseudooceanicola sp. NS-SX8. The sequence goes on from NZ_CM170819.1 coordinate 4,055,474, forward strand.
GGTGGGTCACCAGCGGCAGATCATCGCGACCGTTTTCGGCAAGCCGCAGGTGATAGGCCCGTTGCAGGCGGATCTTGTGTTCGACCCTGTCGGAATAGCGCCCCAGCCAGAACAGGTTGTCAGCCGCCCGGGTCGGCAGTGCCGCAAGCTGCGGAAGCGAGGGCCGCTTGCCGGTGCTGGAGGACAGCAGCGTATCATCGGTGTGCGGCGCCTTGCCGACGACCCAGACATCGCAGACCGACCCGCCCCGCTGCATGGAGATATCGGCCGAGGTTTCCGAATGCCCGATGCGGGCGAACCCGCCGGGCATCACCTGCCAGCCCTGGGATGTACGGGCCAGGATCACCCGCATGGAGCAGGGCCGGGCGACCAGCTTGCCATCGTCGAGAGCCGGCGCCGTGGAAAGGCGCACGATTTCCTGGGCCGCCAGGCTGCCGGCCTCTGCATCTATGCGCGCAGGATCGAAGGGCGCCCCGGCCATCGTCTTGCCCGCGATCACCACGTCATCGGAATGGTCGAAGGGAAGGCTGGTGGACAAGGCCCTGTCGATGGTCATCCGCGCCGCGTTCTGCTTCACGTAGTTGCGTGCGCTTGCGGCGCCGCACCACCAGGTGGCGATGTTTGGCAGGGCCAGGTCCCGCCCAAGCAGGCGCCGGGCAATCGCGGGAACGAAGGCCATCAGCGCCCGGGTTTCCAGAACGCCCGACCCCGGCGCGTTGATCATCGTCAGCTGGCCGGACCGCATCGCGGACAACAGGCCTGCGGTCCCGATCTGGCTGTCCTCGCGCAGTTCGAGCGGATCGAGCCAGGCGGAGTCGAGCCTGCGCCAGAGAACCGAAATCGGCCGCAGGCCCCCGACGGTATGCACCATCAGCTTGCCGTCACGCACCACCAGGTCTTCGCCCTGCACCAGCAGGAAGCCCAGGTAGCGGGCGATGTAGGAGTGTTCGAAATAGGTGTCGTTCATCGGCCCCGGGGTCAGGATCGACACACGACTGTCGTCCTCGGTCCGGAGGGCGAGAAGGGCATCGCGGAAGGCACGGAAGAACCCGGCGAGGCGCGCCACGTTGCTTTGCGCCATCAGCGCCGGAAAGCTGCGGGCGGTGGCCATGCGCGTTTCCAGCGCAAAACCCGCACCCGACGGCGCCTGCGCCCGATCCCCCAGCACCCACCAATGGCCTTCGGGACCGCGGCCGATGTCGAAGGCCAGCATATGAAGGAAATGCCCGTCGCGGGGCTGCACCCCGACCATCGGGCGCAGCCATTCGGGATTGGCCGTCAGCAGCTCGGGCGGCAAGAGCCCGTCCGCCACCAGCTGGTTGGCCCCGTAGACATCCGCCATGATCCGTTCGAGAAGATCGGCACGTTCCACCAGGCCGGTTGCGATGTCCTGCCACTCGGCCTCGTCGATCAGCAGCGGCAGGTGCGACAGCGGCCACTCCCTCTCTTCCTGGCTGTCGGGGCCGTAGTGGCGAAAGAAAACCCCCGCATCGCTGAGGTACTGGCTGCCACGGGCGCAGGCCAGGTCGAGCTCCTGCCGCGGCATCGCCGCGAGCTTTCCCAGGAACGCCTTCCAGACCGGACGAACCGCCCCCGTCGCATCCAGCAGCTCGTCGGGGACCTGATCAAATGGACGGTAGTCGGAAAGCAGGGCCGAAAGAGGATCTGCAAAGGGCGCAGCCGGGCGGGCGCCCTGCGTCTGCGCGCCGGCTCCTTGCGACTGCACCTGTGCGCCTTGCTGCTGTTCGGCCGGATCCGACATCACTTCACTCCCCGGTCGGCAGTGTCGCATTGCCCGAGACAGGGCACAACAGCACAGAGCGAGGCCATTTCACCGCTCCGTTTCGGGCCCGTCTTCAGTTGGCCCGTCTTCAGCTGGCCTGCCTTCATCTGACCAGTCATGCGAGATCCTTCCGAAAGCCGCCCGGGCGGGGATCGCCCGGGGCCTGGATCTCTCTAGATGCCCGGACCGCGCCGCAAATCAAGGGTCATCGGGAATTCGCGATGCGGAATTTCCATCTTCGGCAGGTAGGCCCCCGGGTTGTGGCCAAAGGGTTCGAACCGCGCCAGGCGACGCGCCTCGGCCTCGTTGGAGTTCACGGGGAAAGTGTCGTAGTTGCGTCCGCCCGGGTGGGAGACGTGATAGGTGCACCCGCCGATCGCCCGACCCGACCAGGTGTCGAAGACATCCAGCGTCAGCGGAGCGTGAACCGGAATGACCGGGTGCATCGCCTCGGGCGGCTGCCAGGCCTTGTAGCGGACACCGGCGACCGCGACACCCGAATCCTCGGTCTTCGTCAGCGGCAGCCGGCGACCGTTGCAGGTGACGGCATAGCGGCCCGGATCGGCGGTGGTCAGTTTCACCTGCAGCCGTTCGGTCGAACTGTCGGTGTAGCGCACGGTCCCACCGATGGCGCCGGTTTCTCCCATAACGTGCCACGGTTCCAGCGCCTGGCGGAGTTCCAGGTGGACGCCCTCGTATTCGACCTCGCCGCAGAAGGGGAAGCGGAATTCCTGCTGTGCGACATACCAGTCGGGCCGGAAATCGAAACCATGGCGGCGCAGGTCGCCCAGCACATCCATGAAATCGGCCCAGACGAAGTGCGGCAGCATGAAGCGATCATGCAGCGTGGTGCCCCAGCGGGTGAACTCGCCCCCCTGCGGTGCATTCCAGTAGCGCACCAGCAGGGCACGGATCAGCAGCTGCTGGGCCAGCGACATCCGGGGATCCGGCGGCATCTCGAAACCGCGGAATTCGACAAGGCCGAGGCGGCCCGTGGGGCCGTCGGGCGAAAAGAGCTTGTCGATGCAGATCTCGGCGCGGTGGGTGTTGCCCGTCACGTCCACCAGCAGGTTGCGCAACAGCCGGTCGGTCAGCCAGGGCAGCGGTTGCAGCCCCTGCCCCGGTGCCGGGATCTGGGACAGCGCGATTTCCAGCTCGTAGAGGTTGTCGGCCCGCCCCTCGTCGACACGGGGCGCCTGGGAGGTCGGGCCGATGAAGAGACCGGAGAAGAGGTAGGACATGGACGGATGCCGCTGCCAGTGCAGCACCAGGGACTTGAGCAGGTCCGGGCGGCGCAGGAAGGGGCTGTCGTTGGTCGAGGCGCCACCGACGACGACGTGGTTGCCGCCGCCCGTGCCCGTGTGCTTTCCGTCGATCATGAACTTGTCGGCCCCAAGCCGGGTCAGCCGCGCCTCTTCATAGACACCTTCGGTGATCGAACGGCATTCGTCCCAGTTCGAGGCAGGGTGGATGTTCACCTCGACCACGCCAGGATCAGGGGCGACGCGGATCACGTTGATGCGCGGATCGTGAGGCGGGGCATAGCCCTCGATATGGACGGGAAGCCCGATGGCCTCTGCCGCGTCTTCGGCGGCGGAGAGCAGCTCCAGGTAGTCCTCTATCGTGGTGACCGGCGGCATGAAGACGCAAAGCCGGCCATCGCGCGGTTCGGCCGCCAGGGCGGTCCGCACGAAGCCCCCGATCGATTCGCCGACGAACTCCTGCTCGCGGACATCCTGGGTCTCCGCATCGGCGCGGAAGGAGGCGCGCGCCTGGTTCTTCTCGACGACCTCGTCCTTCGCTTCCAGCTTGGCCTGGATCGCCGCGCGCGCCTCTGCCCGCGCCTCCGCGCCGGAGGGGTGGCCGGTCCGCCGCGGGCGGCGTTCGAATTCGGGCAGGTCGCCGCGTTCGACCGTCGGGTCCGCGGGGTTGATGTAGGGATATTGAGCGGGCGCCACCCAGGGGAGCGAGTTCAGCGGCATCCGGTAGCCCACGGGGCTGTCACCGGGCACGAGGAAGAGATGGCCGCGCCGGAACTGCCAGAGTTCCGTCTGCCAGCGCCCCGAAGACGACCGCCCCTGCCAGCGCTGGATGGGAAGAACATACCCCGAAGCCTTGGTCAGGCCGCGTTCGAAAACCCGGGCGAGACGGTTCCGTTCCTCGGCGTCCTTAAGCTTGGAATTGGTCGGGCTGACATTGTCCGGAAGCTGGGCTTCCTTCAGGATCCATTCCGCCGGGTCTTCGTAGGCCGCCTGGACGCAACCGTCATCGACCCCAAGCGCCGCCGCCATTTCCTGCAGGAATTCCTGCGCCTTCTCTGGCGGAACATCCTGCTTGTCCTTTTCCTTCGCGATCAGGTCCGCATTCTTCCAGACCGGTTTCCCGTCCTTTCGCCAGTAGAGGGAGAAGGTCCAGCGCGGCAGGGTTTCCCCCGGATACCACTTGCCCTGGCCATAGTGCAGGAAGCCACCGGGTGCGAAGCGATCCCTGAGCCGGCGGATCAGCCCGTCGGCCATGCCACGTTTCATCGGCCCGACGGCTGCGGTGTTCCACTCGTCACTTTCGAAATCGTCGATGGAGACGAAGGTCGGCTCGCCGCCCATGGTCAGGCGCATGTCGGCCGCCGCGATCGCCTGATCGACCTTCCCGCCCAGGTCGTTCAGCGCGTCCCATGCCTCTTCCGAGAAGGGTTTGGAAATCCGCGGATGTTCGGCCACGCGGGTAACCGTCATGTCGAAGTCGAAATCGACCTCGGGCGGGCCGTCGGAGGTAAAACCGCCGGAGATCGGCGCCGCGTTGGAGAAGTGCGGAGTTGCAGCCAGCGGGATGTGGCTTTCCCCCGTCAGCAGGCCGGAGGTCGGATCCAGTCCGATCCAGCCGGCGCCGGGCAGGTAGACCTCGCACCAGGCGTGCAGGTCGGTGAAGTCGTGATCGGTGCCCGAAGGACCGTCCAACGCCTCCAGGTCCGGTTTAAGCTGAATCAGGTAACCGGACACGAAGCGGGCGGCGAAACCAAGGTGGCGCAGGATGTTGATCAGCAACCAGGAGGTATCGCGGCAGGAGCCCTTGCCGACCTTGAAGGTTTCCTCTGGTGCCTGGACCCCCGGTTCCATCCGGATGACGTAGCCGATCATGTTGGCCAGGTGGGCGTTGAGCCCGACCAGCATGTCGACAGTCCGCTGCTCCTTCCGGTCGATGGTCGACAGGAATTCCTTCATCCGCTTGCCCGCACGGATCGGCTTTCGGTAGATCTTCAGGTCTTCCGCGATCTCGGCCGGGTATTCGAAGGGCCAGGCTTCTGCCACCTCCTCGACGAAGAAGTCGAAGGGGTTGTACACGGACATGTCGGCAACGAGGTCGACCTCGATCTTGAACTCGCGCACGGGCTCCGGAAAGACGAAGCGGGCCTGCCAGTTTCCGTAGGCGTCCTGCTGGTGATTCACGAAGTGCTTGGTCGGCGAGACCTTGAGGGAGTGAGAGATCACCCGCGTTCGAGAATGCGGCGCCGGGCGCAGCCGGATGATCTGTGGGCCAAGGGTGACCGGCCGGTCGTACTGGTAATGGGTCAGGTGATGAATGGCCGCCTTGATCGACATGTGTCCGCCTTCTGGCAATTGAGATCCGTGGTTGCCTCACGCTTCCATGCTTTGCCGTTCCGTTGCAAATATTAGTGTCGGCGGGCGCAAATAGCCGCCATCAGCGTGTCTTTGCTGCCCGCTGGCGCAGCAGGCGGGGCGCCGCCCGAGGTTCGGGCCCGGCGCGGCTTCCCCCTTGGCGCCCCCTGCCCTGGGGGCTAGAAGGAATGTCCCGAACAGGAGAGGTCCCCAGCCGTGAGTTCCACCGTGCAAAACGACACCGCACCCCGCATCGCCCGCCGCATCGCGGGAGAGATCAACGCCCGGCCGGAACAGGTGACCGCCGCGGTGACCCTGCTGGACGAAGGTGCGACCGTGCCCTTCGTGGCGCGTTACCGGAAGGAAGTCACCGGCGGGCTGGACGATACCCAGCTGCGAAACCTGGCGGATCGGCTGGCCTACCTGCGGGAACTCGAAGACCGCCGCGCTGCCATCGTCAAGTCCATCGACAGCCAGGAGAAGATGACCGACGAGCTGGCCCTGTCGATCGCGAAGGCGGAAACCAAGGCAGAGCTGGAAGACATCTACCTGCCCTACAAGCCCAAGCGCCGCACCAAGGCGATGATCGCGCGCGAACGCGGGCTGGAGCCCCTGGCCGAAGCGATCCTGGCGGATCATTCGCAAGATCCCGCCAAGCTGGCCGAAGGCTATCTGGGCGAGGAAGTGCCCGACGCCAAGGCCGCGCTGGACGGGGCGCGCGACATCCTGACGGAACGGCTGGCCGAAGACGCGGACCTGCTTGGCTCTCTGCGGACCTTCATGCAGCGCGAGGCGGTGCTCTCGGCCAAGGTCGTGACCGGCAAGGAACAGGAAGGCGCCAAGTTCTCCGACTACTTCGATCATTCCGAGGGCTGGGCGAAAGTGCCCTCTCACCGGGCGCTGGCGATGCTGCGCGCGTCGAACGAAGGTGTGGTGACGCTGGAAATCGCGCCGCCGGAAGAGGCAGCAGACCGGCCGCTGGACATGATCGGCGCCAAGCTGGGCGCCGGCGGCACGGGGCCGGGCGATGCCTGGCTGCGCAAGGTCGCGGGCTGGACCTGGCGGGTGAAGCTGTCTCTTTCGATGACGCTGGACCTGCTGTCGGAGATGCGCACCCGCGCCCATGACGAGGCCATCGCGGTCTTTGCCCGCAACCTCAAGGACCTGCTGCTGGCCGCGCCTGCCGGGTCGAAGGCGACGCTTGGCCTCGATCCGGGGATCCGCACCGGGGTGAAGGCCGCCGTGGTCGATGCCACGGGCAAGCTGCTGGCGACCGATACGCTTTACCCCTTCCAGCCCAAGAACGACGTGCGCGGCGCGCAACAGGCCATCATGGCCCTGATCGCCAAGCATGGGGTGGAACTGATCGCCATCGGCAACGGCACCGCCAGCCGCGAGACCGAGAAGCTGGTGGCGGATACGCTGAAGATGATCCCCGACAGCGTGAAGAAACCCACCAAGGTGGTGGTGAGCGAGGCTGGCGCCTCGGTCTATTCCGCCTCGGAACTGGCGGCGAAGGAATTTCCCGGGCTCGACGTCAGCCTGCGCGGCGCAGTGTCGATCGCGCGGCGCCTGCAGGATCCGCTGGCCGAACTGGTGAAGATCGAACCGAAGAGCATCGGCGTCGGCCAGTACCAGCACGACGTGGACCAGCACCGTCTGTCGAAGTCGCTGGAAGCGGTGGTCGAGGATGCGGTGAACGCCGTGGGCGTGGACCTCAACACCGCCTCCGCCCCGCTTCTGTCGCATGTGTCGGGGCTGGGCATCGGCCTCGCGGAAAGCATCGTGTCGCACCGCGAGATGAAGGGCGCATTCCGCTCCCGGAAGGAGTTGCTGGACGTGGCGCGCCTCGGCCCCCGCGCCTTCGAGCAATGCGCGGGCTTCCTGCGCATCCGCGAGGGGGATGAACCGCTGGATGCGTCGTCAGTCCACCCCGAAGCCTATGACGTGGCACGCAAGATCGTCTCTGCCTGCGGGCGTGACCTGCGCCAGATCATGGGCAACGACCAGGCGCTGAAGGGCCTGCGGGCGGAGCAGTTCGTCGATGACCGCTTCGGCCTGCCCACGGTGCGCGACATCCTGTCGGAGCTGGAAAAGCCCGGTCGCGACCCGCGCCCCAGCTTCAAGACCGCCACCTTCACCGACGGGGTGGAAGAGATCACAGACCTCAGGCCCGGCATGGTGCTGGAAGGCACGGTGACCAACGTCGCGGCCTTCGGTGCCTTCGTCGATATCGGCGTGCACCAGGACGGGCTGGTCCATGTCAGCCAGCTGGCCGACCGGTTCGTGAAGGACCCGCATGAGGTGGTGAAGGCCGGCGACGTGGTGAAGGTCACGGTGACCGAGGTCGACGTGCCCCGCAAACGTATCGGTCTGACCATGAAGAAGGACGGCGGCGCCTCTGCCAAGGATGCCAGACGGGAACGCGACAGCGGGTTCCGGAATGGTCCGAAGGGTGGCAAACCGACGCGTGGCGGCCACGGCAGCGGGGCGAAGAACACCGGCGGGCGCAGCGATGCGCCGGGTGCCTTCGGCGCAGCCCTGCTCGACGCGATGAAGAAGAAATGAGCCGCGCCTAGCGGAAGAAGCCAAAGATCAGCGGTCCCGCGTAGTCCTCCATCAGGGCTGCGCGGGACGGCCACCTTGCGGCGCGGGGGGCCATGTCCACGGCCGAATTCACCAGCCCCATCAGGCATTGCGAGGCGATTGCCGGATCGACGGCACGCAGGCTGCCCTGGGCTATCCCATCCGAAAGCATGCCCGCGAAACGGCGGGCCAGCCTGTCCGACCTTGCGATCGCATCCGATCGCAGATCACCGGGCAGAGCCAGCAAGGCAGTATCGCGCAGCAGCGGTTGTTCATCACGCAGCTGGATGTCCAGCAGGTACGCCAAGGCAGAGGTCAGACGGTCCCAATCGTTGCACGGCAGCCCCGCCGCCGCATGCTGGGCCGCGGTCACGCGTGAAAACGACCGGTCAAAGCAGGCACGAACCAGGTCGTCCTTGCCGGACAGGTGATGATAGAACGACCCCTTCGAAAGCTGCAGCTGCCCCGCGATCCGTTCGACCGAGGCGCCACGGTAGCCGCGTTCATTGATCATACGCGTCGCCACCCTGAGGTAGGTATCGGCAGAAACGCCGGCGGCCAGGGGCGCATCGTCCCCCGGCACCGGAAGCGGCTGCGGCGTCCAGCGCCTCTCCGGCAGGGCGATCCCCTCTTCCAGCAGCGAGAGCAGGCGCGCTTCGACCCGGGGAAAATCTGCGACGGAATAGAGACGCAGCCAGGTCCGGGACCAGTGCAGCACATCGCAAAGAAGCTGCGCACGCGCCACCGCACGCGCCCTGGCCCGGTCCCCCTGCCCCTGTTCAAGACGACGTGCCAGCCGCGCGACCAGGCCGAAGTATTCCGCGATGAGGCGGGAACGCGCGGGTTCCTCCAGCGCGCGTAAATCGGACAGGACGGTCAGCGGCGCGGCCTCGTCCCGGCGGATGGCGGCGGCCTGGCGGAAGTTGCGGGCAACGACACCTCTCAGCAGCGCGCGGGGCGTCGCCTCTTCCGATTGCGGTTCCAGGATCCGGGCGAAACGCGAAAGCGCGTCTTCAACGGCTGCTTCCGCCAGGAGATCCTTGCGGCGGAAGTAATAGGTCACGGAGTTCGTGTTGAGCCCGACCATGCCGGCCACACCGACAAGGGTCAGCCCCTTCAGGCCGCGTTCGGCGATCTGCCGCGCGGCGGCACCGACGATTTCGTCGCGTTTCTGACGATAGCGATCCGTTTCGGCACCGGGCACCTGTGGCGGGACGGCGGGCTCTGAGAGGTCCATGCAATCTGGTTATCAGGCGGCACGGCGACTGTCACTTGAGGATGGGCACTTCTCAGGACCAACATTTCCCATGACCAACACTTGCCAGGACCAACACTCGCCCAGGTCTGGTCCGGGCGGGCCGAGAAGGTCAGCGCGGCATTCCCGAGGAGTAGCGCCCCGTGCGCGACGGGCCGGGGCGCGGCGGTGGCCCCGCCGGCGGGCCGGCGCGTAGAGCAAGGATGCCCAGGATCAGGGCAAGCGCAGGCGCGGCGAGGCAGTAGACAAGCACGGCACCGAGAAGCCCCACCCCGAACAGGTAGCTGACCACGGCGCAGACCAGACCCAGCAGGGCACCACCCCCCGCGATGATCAGGCCGCCCCCATGAACCGGATCACCCGGCCGCTCTGGCGGTGCCCCGTCACCGGGGGAGGAATAGCTGCGCCCGAAAGCAGAGTCGTGAAAGCGTCGAGGCTGCATGGGGAACCCTCCTGCTGCATGTGCGAACACTAGGCTGCGGAGTGTTAATACCGGGTAATAGCGCTGGAATTCTAAAGGCCGAAATGCACGCGCCATCGCTGTTCACACTCGTTAACCCACGGCGCGGCGGCCAATCCGGTTTCATGGCCGCCGCAAAGCTCTTGCAAATGTGACCTCAGGCGTGATCCGGCGCTTTCGGGAACAGCCCCGAAACACGCCGTCCGAGGCCGTCCATGTAGGTCAGGATCACAGGCACCACCACCAGCGTCAGCAGGGAGGAGGAGATCAGCCCGCCGATGACCGCATGGGCCATCGGCGCGTTCTGTCCCGACCCGCCATGCAGGTTCAGCGCCAGGGGCAACATGCCAAAGATCATGGCCAGCGTGGTCATGACGATGGGACGGAACCGGGTCGAACCGGCCTCCACCAGCGCATCGAAGAGATGCCAGCCCTGTCGCACGTGCTGGTTCGCATTGTCGACAAGCAGAATCGCGTTCTTCACCACGAGCCCCATCAGCATGATGAACCCGATGGCCGAGAACATGTTCAGCGTGGAGCCCCCGACCAGAAGCCCCAGCATCACGCCGATCAACGACAGCGGCAGGGAGGACATGATGGCGAAGGGTTGCAGGAACGACCCGAACTGGGACGCCAGGACAAGGTAGATGAAGACCACCGCCAGAAGCAGCGCCGTGCCTGCGGCGGCCCCGGTTTCGGCGATATCTTCGGCATCGCCGCCCATGGTGGCGCGGTAGCCCGGCGGTGTCTGCAGGGCATCGATCTTGGCCTGGATATCCGCCGTCACCTCCCCCGACTTCTTGCCATCTAGGTTCGCCGTGACCTTGACCGAACGCTGCCGCCCCTCCCGGTTGATCTCCCCCGGGCCCTCGATCCGTTCGATCTCCGCCACCTGGTCGAGCCGGATGACGCCGGTGGAATCGGAGGAGGCCGCAATCGGCAGGGAACCGAGGATGGTGACATCATCCCGGAAGGTTTCCGGCAGACGGATGGTCACGTCGACCGATTGCCCCTGTGGATCCGTCCAGTCGGAAATGGTCGAGCCGCCCAGCATCGGGTTCAGCGCATTGGCCACCTGCGCCAGCGAAACCCCCAGGTCGGAGGCCGCATCGCGGTCGATCCGGATGCCGACAGTGGGCTGCGGATCATCGAGCGATGTGCGCACGTCCACCAGGCCATCGACCGTCGACATGTCCTCTGCCAGTTCATCGGCCAGGTTGGCGAGGATATCCAGGTTGTCCCCGAAGATCTTGACCTGGATCGGTGCCTCCACCCCGCCGAGCCCCGTGTCCGCGGACACGATGTACTTGGCCCCGGGCACGGCCTTCAGCGCCTCCCGCACGGGACCGGTCAGCTGATCCGGGGTGCGTTCCCGGTCCTGCGGATTGCTCATCTTGGCATAGACGGTGGCGACATTGCTGGCAGAAGAGGTGCCTGAATTGACCGTGGCGTAGGTGCCCGTGATTTCAGGGAAATTCTGCCGCAGCACGGCATCGACCTGCGCGATCTTGTCCGCCGTCCGGTCGATCGTGGACCCGACAGGCGTGGTCACTTCGATCTGGATCTCGGAATTATCCGCAGGCGGCACAAACTCCGCCCCGACCATGGGCACCACCGAGATACCGCCGGCGAAGGCCAGCACCGCGATCAGCAGGGTCGTCTTGCGCCAGCGCAGGCAGGTCCGCAGCAGGCGGGCATAGCCCCGCCCGACCCATTCGAAGAAGTGGTCGAACTGTGCCACGGCCCGACCGATGAAGCCACGTTTGACCGAAGGGTCCGCCGAAGGGTCATACCAGACCGAGGACATCATCGGGTCGAGCGTGAAGGACACGAAGAGCGAGATCAGCACCGCCATGGACACGGTCACGCCGAACTGCAGGAAGAAGCGGCCAAGGATGCCGTCCATGAACGCGACGGGCAGGAACACCGCCACGATCGAAAGGGTCGTGGCCAGCACCGCCAGGCCGATTTCGTTCGTTCCGTCCAGCGCCGCCTGCACGTGGGTTTTGCCCATGTGCAGGTGCCGCATGATGTTTTCCCGCACCACGATGGCGTCGTCGATCAGGATGCCAACGGCGAGGGAAAGCGCCATCATCGACATCATGTTCAGCGTGAAGCCCAGGAAGTAGATCACCGCCATCGTCCCGATGATGGAAATCGGCAGGGTCAGCCCGGTGATCACCGTGGACCGCCAGGAGTTCAGGAACAGGAACACGATGGCCGTGGCCAGCAACGCGCCTTCGAGCATCATCGACTGGACCGAGTGGAAGCTTTCCTCGACCGGCTTGGCGTTGTCGCGGATGACCTCCATCTTCACGCCGTCGAACTGGCTTTCGAGGTTCATCTTTTCCAGCTCGTGCCGGATGGCTTCGGCCACGGCGACGGTATTGGCGCCTTGCGTCTTCACCACGTCCACGGCCAGCGCGCGGCGCCCGTCGAGCATTGCCAGGCTGTCTTCGTCCGCGATGTTGAGGCCGATGTCGGCCACATCGCCCAGGCGGACAGGCTGACCGCCGCGCCGGGCGATGATGACATCGGCAAAGTCACGCAGTTCGGGGATCCGTCCCTGGACCTGGACCGACTGGGAGCTCCCCCCCTCGGTGATTTCACCCGCAGGCAGATCGGAGTTGTCGGAAGACAGCGCCGAGATCACCTCCGACACGCCAAGGCCAAGCGCGGCCTGGCGGTCCGGATCGATCTGGATCTGCACCTCGCGCGGCAGGCCCCCGACCACGGACGCCCGACCGACACCGGAAATATTGGCAAGCCGGGTCGAGATCACGTCATCGGCCAGCCGCGTCAGCGTGGCCTGGGACAGCGCATCGGAGGAAATGCCGATGGACAGAACCGGAAGCTCGTTCGGATCGAAACGCAGGATCTGGCTTTCATCCGCCGCATCGGGGAAGTCGCCCTCGATCTGGGCGAGCTTATCCCGCACCTCCTGCGAGGCGGTGGCGCTGTCGACCTCCAGTTCGAAAATCAGCAGAACGAAGGAGGCGCCGGACTGCGCGGTGGATTCCACCGAGTCGAGGCCGGAGATCGTCGCGACCGCATCCTCGATCGGCTTGATGATATCGTTCTCCACCGCCTCGGGCGTCGCCCCCGGGTAGGAGGTGACGATGGCCACGACGGGGAAGTCGACATCAGGCAGCTGTTCCACCGGAAGGCGTTGGTAGGCGAAGAGGCCGATCACCAGCATCGCCACCATGACCATGGTGGCAAAGACCGGCTGACCCACGGAAATGCGTGTCAGGATCATGGCTTACTCTCCGACCACGAGGATCCGGGTGCCCGCGCGCAGCTGTTCCAGCTGCTGGGAAACGATCACGTCGCCCGTGGTCAGGCCGGAGGTGACCTCGGCCATGCGACCGCCTTCCCAGGTACGCGCGATCTTGACCGGCTGGCGAACCACCCTGTCGCCGTCGCGTTTCAGCACGTAGGTTCCCTCGTCATCCTCGCGCAGCGCATCGGCGGGTATGCCAAGCGCGTCGTCCTTCTGTTCCAGCACGATACGCCCCGACGCGAACATGCCGCCGCGCAGCATGTCATCGGGGTTCCCGATCAGGACATAGACCGGCAGCACCCGGGTGCCTTCGATGGCGACTGGGCTGATCCGTTCCACCGTCCCGGTGAAATCGCGTGCCCCTACGCCTTCGACGGACAGTTCCACCGGCTGCCCGGCTGCCAGCCGGGTGGTATAGCGCACGGGCACCGCCGCCTCGTATTCCAGGGTGGAGAGATCGACCACCGACATCAGGGCCGATCCGGTCGCCACATAGGTGCCGGGATCAACGTCGCGGGCAGAGACGACGCCGGTAAACGGCGCGGTCACGCGGGCGTGCTTGAGGTTTTCCTCGGCATTGGCAACGGCTTTTTCCTGCGCGGCAAGGCTGGCGGCCAGTTGATCGACATTGGCCTGGCCGCTGTCGAGCTCGCTCTCCGGCGTCAGACCGCGCCCGAGCAGGGACCGCGTTCTTTCCAGCTGGGTCTTGGCCAGGCGCAGCTGGGCGCGGGTCGCCTCCGCCGTCGCCTTTTGCTGATCGAGCTGGTTTGCGAGGCTTTCCACATCCAGCTGGACCAGCAGGTCACCCTGCTCCACACGGTCGCCGGGCCGTGCCAGGACTTCGGTCACGCGGGCCGACACCTCGGCCGAGATTTCGGCCTGGCGGGACGGCGACAGCGATCCCGTGGCCTTGACCGTTTCACGCAACCGCATGGGCGTCACTTCGGTCAGCTCTGACGGGAGGAGCTGCATCACCTGTTCGATCCGGCCGCCCTCTTCTGCCGGGGCGGTTTCAGTTGCGGGCGCTTCGCCGCCTGCGTCGGCCTCTTCGCCGTGCTTCAGTGCCGCGGCCCCGCCGTTGGAATACCACCAGCCGCCGCCGGCCAGCAGGACAAGCAGCACCAGCACGACAAGCCAGCCGCGCCGCTTGCGCGGGGGCAGGCCGGCCTCTGCCCGGGCCTTTGCCCGGCGTTCACGCCCATTCAGCGCCCAGTCCGGTTTCGCCGGTTCGGGCTTTGCCGCCGGGTGCTTCGCCGCCTCGGCTGCCGCCGTGCTGCCCGGTTCGTTATGGTCCGGTCCTGTCTTCGCTGCCATGTCCCCTGCCTTCCACGTCCGGGTCGCTGGCGTCCTTACAGCCGACCCGATCAATCCATTCGTCGATGAAGTCCGCGGAATTTCTGTAGAAATCCGCGAAGTCCTCGACTCTACGTCTGGCGGCCTCCATCCCTACGGGGAAGGCCGCGCTGGTTTCGCTGATCACGTCCGCGTTCTTGCGCATCCGTTGCGCGACCGTCTGGAGGATTGACTGGCTGGGATGCGGCACGGCAAGCCAGGCGTCCTGGCGAGAGCCTACCGGGTGAACCCGGCGCAACGTTCCCTTCCCCTCCAGCAGTCGCGCATTCGTCGAGGCGGAGCCCTTCGAAATCTTCAGCGCGTCACACATCTGCTGCAACGTTCGCGGCTCGCCTTCGATGATCAGGTAACCAAGGATCTGGCCCGCGATGCGCGGACCGCCCTCTGAATGCCAGAGCATGCCCATGGTCTGAATGAAGTCATCGGTTGGCGAGTCGGTCATGGAACCCTCGTGTCATGGGTGGGTACTTCATTCAATATGAAATGAACAAACTGAATGAACATAACGGTGTTCCATTATCCCCGCGCTGCGTTGCAGTGCAAGTTGGCGAGATCAAGTGATCGGGAGCGGCAGGGGCGACAGCCTTGCGGCAGCCGGTCAGTCGCGCTTGCGACGGCCGACCAGGCAACGGGTGCCACGGCGGGGCGTCGGATCCTTGCCGGCGGCTTCTGCCTCCGCGCGGATCGCCTCGGACCGGGCGATCAGGGATTC
Source organism: Pseudooceanicola sp. NS-SX8 (assembly GCF_057380755.1). Classification (NCBI taxonomy): domain Bacteria; kingdom Pseudomonadati; phylum Pseudomonadota; class Alphaproteobacteria; order Rhodobacterales; family Paracoccaceae; genus Pseudooceanicola; species Pseudooceanicola sp. NS-SX8. Next base: position 4,070,520 of record NZ_CM170819.1, read on the forward strand.
CGGCGGCGCGTCCAGGGCGACCCCGGGAAGGCGGCACAGCTCTTCCGACTCCGCCCGGCTGACGCCGAAACTGCGCAGGGCAGCGGCGACGGCCAGTTCCTCATCCTCCGGCGTGCAGTCGCCGGTGGTCCCGTACTTGATCTGCACCGCAAGCACGGAGGCCTTCAGCACATTGATGCCCAGCCACTTCGGCACATCGGCAAACCGGCCGGAGGCGATGCCATCCGGAACATAGTCCGGAATGAGGTCATCCATCAGATCCGACGGGCCCAGCCCCATGCGGGCGGAGAACCGACCGATGATCTGGTAACGCCGGCAGGTCTGCATGAAGGTACGCAGATCGCGGGCCAGTGCCACGGCGGGATCATCGGCCACACGATCCTGTGCCAGAACCATTGACAAAATCTCTCTGCCCAGTGCGAGCTTCGCCTCGTGCAGGAGTTCTTCCAGGGTGTCGTAGTACTTGTAGAAGCTGCCGCGAGACACGCCGGCCTCTGCCACGATGTCCTCGATCACCACCTCGCCGTGGGGTTTGGCCGCATAGACGAGCACCGCCGCCTCGATGAGGCGGAGGCGCATCTTCTCTCGTCGCTGTGCGGCGACGATCTTGCGGTGATCCGCGCTCACGCGCGGGTCACCCTGGTGGTGTCATCCCCCGGTTTCGGCCGCTTCACGCCAAAGACGGCGCAATAGAGGGCGGGCGCGAAGAGCAGGGTGATGAGCGTACCGGCGATGATGCCCCCCATCATGGCATAGGCCATGGGCCCCCAGAACACCTGGCGGGAGATCGGGATCAGCGCGAGAGAGGCCGCCGCAGCGGTCAGCAGGATCGGCCGGGCCCGGCTGTCGGAGGCTTCGAAGACCGCTTCCCAGCGTGTCCGGCCACGGGCCAGCAGGTCCTTCACCTCCTGGAACAGGATGATGGAGTTCCGGATCAGGATCCCGATCAGGGCCAGCACGCCGAGGATAGCCACGAAACCAAGGGGCGCGCCCGAAGGCAGCAGCGCCGCGACGACCCCGATCAGGCCCAGCGGGGCCACGGCCAGGACAACGAACATCAGCCGGAAGCTTTGCATCTGGACCATCACCAGGGTCAGCATGGCCAGCAGCATGATCGGCACGACCGCAACGATCGGCGCCTGGCTTTCGGCAGAGCTTTCGACAGTACCGCCCAGTTCGACCGAATAGGCCGCAGGCAGGGTGTCCCGGAACGCCTCGATGGAAGGTGCCAGCGCATTGACCACCGTATCGGGCTGATCATCGGTCGTGATGGCCGCCTTCACGGTCACGGTGGGCACGCGGTCTTCCTGGTGGATTGCTGGCTGTTCGGTTGTCCATTCAAGCCGGGCGAAGGCAGAGAGGGGCACCGGGGATCCGTCCTCGTTGCCGAACTGCAGGTTCTGCAGCGCCTCCAGGGTCGTACGGTCCGCCTCGACCCCGCGGGCCAGCACCGAGACGAGCTTGGTCCCGCTGCGCAGATCCGTGACGGAGGTGCCTTCGAACAGGCCATAGAGCGTCTTGGCCACGTCCGACTGGGTCAGGCCCAGTTGACGCAGGCGTGCCTGGTCCAGCACCACGCGCACCACGCGGGCCGGTTCGTTCCAGTCCAGCGAGATGGAGGTCAGACGCGGATCGGAGGAAATCACCGCAGCCAGGTCCCGGGCGTGATCGCGCAGCTCCTCGATATCAGGGCCGGCGACGCGGTACTGGACGGGCTTGCCGACCGGCGGGCCGAGTTCGATGTACTTGGGGAAGTATTCCGCCCGTGCACGGGTCAGATCGAACTCCCGGATCTTCGCCCGCAGCGCATCACGTTCCTCGTTGCTTTCGGTCATGATGACGACCTGGCCGATGTTCGGCGTCGCCGTCAGGCTGTCGAGGGTCAGGATGAAGCGCGGTGCACCACGGCCGATATAGGTGCTCCAGTAGCTTGCCTCCGGCTGATCGGCGAGCCAGTCCTCGAAGACCGACATTTCCTGATCGGTGGCATCGAAGTCGGCGTTCTGGCGCATGGTGACATCGACCAGGATCTCGTTCCGGTCGGAAGTCGGGAAGAACTGCTGTTCCACATGACCCAGGCCCACGACGGAGACCGCGAAGATCGCGATGGTGACGACGATGGTCACCCATTTGAACCGCATGGCATTGCGCAGCACGACGTGGAACCCGCGACGCACGCGACCGGCCTTGTGCTCTTCATGCTTCATCTTCTTGGGCAGGAACGTCGCGCCGAGGACCGGCGCAAAGAGCACCGCAACGACCCAGGACACCACGAGGGAGATCGCGATCACGAAGAAGAGCGAGCGGGTGTATTCCCCCGCCTGGGAGGAGTTCAGGCCGATCGGGATGAAACCCGCGACGGTGACCAGCGTCCCGGTGAGCATCGGGAAGGCGATCGAGGTCCAGGCATAAGAGGCTGCCTTGCCAAGACTTTCGCCCAGTTCGAGGCGGGAGATCATCGTCTCGATCGCGATCATCGCGTCATCCACCAACAGGCCGAGCGCGATGATCAGCGCCCCCAGCGAGATCCGCTGCAGGGTGATATCCATGGCGTCGAGGAAGATGAAGGTGATGGCCAGCACCAGCGGGATCGATAGCGACACCACCAGGCCCGCCCGCATGCCGAGCGAGACGAAGGACACCGCAAGCACGATCACCACGGCTTCGACCAGGGCCCGGACGAAGTGGTTGATCGAATGGTCCACCACTTCGGGCTGATCCGCGACAAGGTGCATCTCGATCCCGACGGGCAGTTCGGCGGCAACCTTGGCCATCAGCGCATGAAGATCCTCGCCGAAGTCGAGGATGTTTTCCCCTTCGCGCATCCCGATGGCCAGGGCGATGCCTTCCTTGCCCTTGTAGCGGAACAGCTCATCCGGGGGATCGTCGTAGCCGGAGGTCACATCGGCCACGTCGGCCAGGCTGAAATAGGTGTCGCCGGCGCGCAGCGGCGCATAGGCCAGATCATCGGCAGAGGAGAACTGCCCCGTCACCCGTACGAGGATCTGCTCGTCCCCGGTGTGAATGAAGCCGGAAGGCACGATGGCGTTCTGCGCCGCCAGCGTGTTCATCACGGTTTCCTTGTCGAGCCCCAGGGCAGCAAGGCGCGCGCTGGAGAACTCGATATGAACCACCGGGTCCCGCACGCCGATCAGTTCGACCTTGCCGGCCGCGTCGAGCTGCAGCACGGCGGAACGGACGTCTTCGACCCGGTCTTCCAGTTCCCGCGGGGAAAACCCGTCGGAAGTGAAAGCATAGATCGAGCCGAAGACATCGCCGAAATCATCGTTGAAGTAGAAGCCGCCGAATTCATCCGGCATGTTGCCCTGGATGTCGGACATCATGTTGCGGACCTTGAGCCAGGTCTGGTCCACGGCGTCGCCCCGGACCGTATCCACCAGGTCGACATAGACGATCGCCTGCCCCGGGTAGGTGACCGAACGGGTCGAATCCAGGGTGTCGAGTTCCTGCAGCTTCTTTTCGATCCGGTCGGTGACCTGGGTCAGGGTTTCCTCTGCCGTGGCGCCGGGCAGCGAGGCGGAGACCACCATGGTCTTGATCGCGAAGGTGGGGTCTTCTTCGCGGCCCATGGAGGCATAGGAGAAGGCCCCGGCAACCAGGCTGACGATCATCAGGAACCACACGAAGGAGCGGTGGTTCAGCGCCCAGTCGGAAAGGTTGAAACCCTTTTTCATTCTTCACGCTCCCCGACCGTCTGGCCGTCTTCCAAGGAATGCGCACCGCGCACCACGATCTCGTCCCCGACGGCGATGCCATCGCGAATTTCCAGGCGTTCCCCGACAGTTGCGCCGGTTTCCACCGCCACCTTGTGCACGGTCCGATCCCCCGGCCCGACACGCCAGACATAGGCCTGATCGCCCTCCCGCAGGATCGCCGCCGGGGGCAATGTCATCACCGGGCGCGCGTCGGCCATGTAGGTGGCCGAGATCAGGGAGCCGATGCGGAACGCTGTCTGATCCTCGATCGAGAGGCGCAGGCGACGGCCCCGCAGGGTGTCATCCGCCACCGGCTCGACCAGCCGCAGCCGGGCCGCCACCGCTTCCCCGCCGCCGATATGGCGGCGCAGTTCGAACCGGGCGTCCTTCGGCAGCACCGCAAGAAATTCAGTGGGCACGTCGATCACCGCTTCACGCCCGGTCAGGGCGGCTATGGTGACCACGGTGGTCCCGGCGGAAACGACCGTTCCGGCCTCTTCTGGGGTTTCCAGCACGACACCATCCATCGGCGCGGTCAGGCTGCCGTAGGTCAGCGCCTCCTGCGCGGAGGCAAGGTCGGCCTGGGCTGCAACGACCTGCGCGGCAGTGGCATCGCGATTGGCCAGAGCCTGCTCCACCGTCGCCTGGGTCGCGATATCGCGGTCGGCCAGGGCACGCGCGCGGGAGTAGCTCTGCTCCGCATAGGCGGCTTCGGCCTGGGCCGAGGACAGCGCAGCCTCCGCCGCGCGAACGTCCTCCTGCAGGCTGACCCGATCCAGCGCCGCCAGCTCATCCCCTTCGGAAACGACGTCGCCGGGAGAGACCTCCAACCGGGAGATCCGGCCGATGGTCTGGAACGCCAGATCGGCCTCATGCTCTGCCTCGACGGAGCCGGAAAAGGCGCGTTGCCGGGTCGGGTCGGCAGAGACGACCTCTGTCACCACGGGGCGCGGGCCGGCGGTTTCCGCGGCACTCTCGGTGCTATCTGAGGCGAATGAAATCAGCGGGTTGATTGCAAGGGCGCAGCAAAGAACCAGGCCCGAAACGGCCCCGCGCAGGGCACGGGAATTGGCGGTGAACGGCATCATTCCTGGCCCTCCAGCACGATGACACGGCGCCCGGGGAAGAGCGCATGGGACCCGTCCGCGATCACCCTGTCCCCGTCGCTGAGGCCGCTTGCGACCTCCACCAGGTCGCGGGTGAAGGCGTCGATCTCGATCGGGGTCAGGATGACACGGTCGCTGCCCGCAGGCAGCGTCCAGACGGCGGCGCCATCGGCATTTGAGGTCAGCGCGGACCATGGCACGGAAATCACCGGATCATCCGTCAGGGCCAGCTCCCCCACCACGGCCTCTCCGATGGTGAAGCCGCGCGCGGCCTCTCCGGTGATGGCCGCCTTGGTGGTGACGGTGCCGTTGTCGGCCACGACGGGGGAGACCTCCGTCACGGGTACGCTGATTTCGCCGCCGGTATCGAGGCCGGTATCGAGGCTGGTATCATCCAGCGGCCGGATCAGCACGTCCTGGCCCAGCACATCGGCCAGCCGGGGATCGTCCGGGGTCAGGAAAACCGCCTCCCGGCCTTCGAGAGAGGCGAGGGTGACGATGGTCTGCCCCTCCCCCACCACCTGGCCCGGTTCGGCGGAGCGATCGGTGACGATGGCATCATCCACGGCGGTCAGCACGGTGTCCTCCGAGGCGCGCTTGGCGGTGGCCAGCTGCGCCTCGGCCTGATCGCGGGAGGCCTTGGCCGTCAGGTAGGCCTCTGTCGCGGAGTCGAGATCCGCCTGGGTGCCGGAGCCCCGGTCAAGCAGTCCCTGCGCCCGGCTACGTGCCTGATCTGCCTGGGAAAGTGCCGCCTCTGCCGCATCGAGGGAGGCCTGGGCAGAGCGCAGGCTCGCATCGGTACGGGTGGGATCGACGCGGGCGATCTCGTCGCCCTTGCGAAGGATATCGCCGACATCGACCGCCACCGAGATGACGCGGCCCCCGTCGCGGAACCCCGCAGGGTAGCTGTCCTGCGCCTCTATCGTGCCGGTCAGGCGCATGGTGCGCCGCGGCGCGGCCGTCCGGGCGATGACAAGATGCACGGGCAGCCCCTGTGCCTCCTCCGACTGCTGCGCGGAGAGAGGCGCGGGCAGCACCAGGGCGAGACCGAAGAGCGCGGGGACCAGTCCGCAGGCCTTTGGCAGGATCATGGAAGCCTCCTGAGATCAGAGCTTTACCGCCCGCTACAGTCAAAGTGACAATGGTGTCAAGTTGACACTGATGTCATTTCGAACTGGCGGGTTCATTTTTGTCAGACTGTGGCGGGAAGCGCGATGAAGGTGGGCGCAGGAAGTTGAAATGCAGTTAAGGCTGCCCGCCGGGGAAGAGGTTTACGAGATCTGAGGGGCGCGAACCCCACGTCGGTACTGCAGCGCGGCGAATCGCGTCGCAAAGCCAAGGTTAACAGGGGAATGGGGCCAAAATCGCAACGTCGGTATCACGTCGGTATCACGTCGGTATTGCGGCGGTGCAGCAGAGCCGGAACGGGCCGGGTTAACGGCGCGCGCGGTGGGCGGTGTGGGGGGGCAAATTTGGAGGCGGGGAAATTGGGCGCCGGGGGAAATGGAGGGGGGATGGTGGATTGCATCCACCCTACGGCGCAAAGGAAAACCGGGCGTCCGACGAGGGGCGGACGCCCGGCAGGCACCCCGAAGGGCACCACCGGCGCCGGCCCCGGGAACAGGAGGGACCGGCGGAGGATCAGGTCAGATCAGAAGGTCCTGGCCAGGGAGACCTTGAAGGTACGCCCGGCGCCGGCCTCGCTCGACAGGTGGGGTTCGTAGTATTCATCGGTGACGTTCTCGACCGCGAAGCGGACCTCGGTCCCGTCCCACAGGCCCTGCTGCGGCTTCCAGGTGGCGCGCAGGTTGTGCAGGGTGTAGCCCTCCGACGGGGTGCTGGAGCGGCCCATGTCATCGACGAAGACCGCTTCGTAGGACAGGTCGAGCCGGTCGTTGATCTTCTTGCCCAGGGTCACGCGGACCTCATCCGCCGGGGCGCGTTCGGACCAGGCCCGGGTGCCGGAGGAATTCACGGTGCGCGAACGCATGAAGTTGGCATTGGCATCGACATAGAAGCCGTTGGCCATGGAATAGGCCGCTTCAAGCTCCAGCCCCCAGGTGTCGCCGCCGACGATATTGTTGATGATCGAGGTCATGTCCCAGTAGTGCTGGTCATAGGCCACGGCCTTCAGCGCCAGGGCATCGCCCTGGGCCAGCAGGTTGGCGCCGTCATAGGACAGGCCCAGCTGGATTTCCGTCGCCTTTTCCTCCTGCGTCATCAAAGCATCATCGTCGAGGTCGTCGATGATCGGCATGTTTTCCCCGTAGAAGGCGGAGCCGAGCAGGGAGAAGCCGTTGTCGAAGGCATAGAGCGCGCTGACCCCGGCGCTGGCGCCGGTGTTGTCGTATTCGTCGTAGCCGTAATCGGTGCCGTCGACGTGCTGGCTTTCCAGGCGGATTTCGGGCGACAGGGTCAGGTTGCCGAAGACCATGTCATCCGCGACGAAGAGCGCGGCGATGTCTTCCTCGCCCTGGGGCGCGGAGGAGACGTCATCTTCGGTGGTCCGGTCCGCGTGGGTGAATTCCAGCCCGGTGCGCAGGTTGTGATCCACCGAACCGGTCATGAAGCGCGCGGTGTTGACGACCCGGAACTGGGTGGTCTTCGTCGTGTAGGCGGTGTTGTTGAACCCGAAGTCGGTGCCCGAGACCAGGTCGTTGTCGATATAGAGGTCGGAGTAGGAGAAGGTCGCCTCGATATCCACCAGGTCGGTCGTGGGGCTGGTGTACTGGTAGGTCAGCGCCACGGTGTCGTCTTCGGTGTAGCGATCGACGTAGCCGTACCAGGTCATGCCGCCCAGCCCGTCGTAGGGCGTGTTCAGTTCCGTCGATTCGGTGTGTTGCAGCAGCAGTTTCAGCTGCTGTTCGTTGCTGTCCCCGAAGGTCAGTCTGCTGTTGAGCAGCCAGGACGTCTCATCATAGCCCTCGTCGTTGATGGCATCGCCGTTGCCATCCTCGATGATGCCCACGTCGCGGTAGGTGTAGTTGCCGAGGATCTCGATGTTTTCGGTCGGCTGCCAGGCGAAGGTGGAGGCCGAGGCCCAGTAGTCGTTGGTGCCGTATTCGAGCAGCTGGCGGAACTTGAACCCGGTTTCGCCGCCGGTCATGTCGGAGGCCTGGATCGGTTCCATCTGCACCAGCCCGCCAAAGAGGCCGGAGCCGTATTCCAGCGTCCCGGCGAGGCCACGGGTCACCGCGACTTCGCGGAAGAGCGCGGGATCGGTGAAGAGCTGCGTGCCCATGCGGTAGAGCTCATCCGCGCCCTTGGAGACGCCGGCGATCTGCACGCCGACGTGGTTGTCGGTCCCATAGGAGGACGTCGGGCCGAAGCCGCGGATGTTGATGCCGGAGCTGAGCGGGGTGGAGGCACCCACCACGGTCACGCCCGGGGCGGATTCCACCAGTTCGGCCACGGTAGAGGTCTGCCGGTCCGCGATCTCGTCCTGGTCGACGACGGTGAGGGAGTTGGCGGTGTCGGTCTGCACCTCCCGCTTGGACTGGACCGTGATGGGGGCCAGCAGGATGGTGTCTTCTTCGGACTCCTGTGCGCACAGAGGTGCGGACACGAGAATGGATGCGGCGCTGCACAGAAGCAGCGCACGCACGGAGGGTCGTGCGGTCATGGGATAGTCCCTTTGGCAAGATATTACGGTGGGAGGCTGGCCAAAGGGCTGGCTTGTATTCGAGCTGGACGTCGGACTCCCCTCCGACGGGCTCTTGCGCCGCCTATGGTATCTGATTATTTCTGTCAACTAACCAAGATGACGCCAGCCCGGCACTGTTGCGTGCGCGCCAGCCTCCCCTTCCCCCCGGGAACCAGAGAGGATTCCGCATGACAGAGATCGCCGCAGCCCCCGCCCGCGAAGTGGGCGGCACGCCGCCTTCGCCCGAGACGATTCGCCAGGCCCTGGCCGACACCACCCTGCGCCCGCGCGACCTGGCCGAGAGCCTGGGCCTGGGCGAGGCGAGCCTGCTGGCCGCCAGGGTGGATGGCGAAAACGTGGTGCGGATCGATGCCCACCCGGACCGGCTGCTGGCCGGGCTCTGCGATCTGGGGGAGGATGTCGGGCCGCTGATGGGGCTGACCCGCAACGAGAGCGTGGTGAGCGAGATCGAGGGGGTCTACGGCGGCTATCGCAATTCCGGCACCGTGGGCGTGGTCCTGAACGGGCGGATCGACCTGCGGTTCTGGCCCGCCCACTGGGTGCACGGCTTTGCCGTGGTGGCGCAGACGAAGGCCGGGCCGCGGCTGAGCTTCCAGGTGTTCGATGCGGCGGGGGATGCGGTGCACAAGGTCTACTTCCCCAAGGGTGCGGAGGCCGGTCCCTGGGAGGCGCTGCGCGACCAGCTGCGGCTGGAGGTGCAGTCGGACGAGGTGGCCTGCGGGCCGCGCGACGGGGTGGAGCCCGCCAGGGAGATCCCCGGCAAGGCAGAGGCCCTGCGCCGCGCCTGGGCGGAGATGGGCGACACCCACAAGTTCCCCGGCATCTGCCGGAGCCTGGGCACCAACCGCCTGGGCGCCTATCGCAGCGTCGGCGCGCCCTTCGCGCGCAGGCTGGAGGTCGCATCGGCCAGCCGCATCCTGCACCGGCTGGGAGAGACCGGCGTGCCCTCGATGATCTTCGTGGGCAATCAGGGCTGCATCCAGATCGTGTCGGGCCCGATCGGGCCGATCAAGGAGATGGGGCCCTGGCTGAACGTGCTGGACCCGGGGTTCGACATGCACCTGCGCGGCGATCACGTGGCCGAGGTCTGGGCGGTGGAGAAGCCGTCGCGTCGGGGGCCTGCGGTCTCGGTCGACCTGTTCGACGCGCGCGGCGGGCTGATCGCGCAGATCTTCGGCCATCGCACGGCGGAGGTCGATCACAACGCCGCCTGGATGGAGCTGGTCGAGGCAGAGATCGCGGCCTCGACCACCGCCGCAGAGGGGGTGAGCGCATGAGCCGGTTTGCCTTCACCCGTCGCCGCCTGATGTCCTCGATGCTCGCCGGGGCGGTGGCGGGGATGATCCCCGCCCTGCAGGCCCAGGCGCAGGAAGCGCCGCAGCGCATCGTCTCCATCGGGGGCGCGGTGACGGAGATCGTCTTTGCCCTGGGGCAGGAACACCGGCTGGTGGCCCGCGACACCACGTCGAACTACCCGCCGGAGGCCACCCTTCTGCCCGATGTGGGCTATATCCGCGCGCTGTCGCCCGAAGGCGTCCTGTCGGTGCGGCCCGACATGATCCTGACCGAGGACGGCGCCGGCCCGCCCGAAACGGTGGAGCTGCTGAAGAGTGCGGGCCTGCCCTTCGTGGTGATCCCGCAGGGCTATGACGCCGCCACCGTGCTGGCCAAGATCCGCGCCGTGGGCGCCGCGCTTGGCGTCGAGGCAGAGGCGGAGGCACTGGCCGAAAAGACCGATGCGGCGTTCAAGGCCGCCATGGCGGAGACCGGTGCGGAGACCGCTGGCACGGCAGAAGGCAAGCGGGTGCTCTTCGTGCTGTCCGTGCAGGGCGGGCGCATCATGGCCTCCGGCACGGGGACGGCGGCGGATGGCATCATCCGCATGGCCGGGGCGGAAAACGCCATCGCCGAATATCCCGGCTACAAGATGCTGACCGACGAGGCGGTGACCGCCGCCGCACCGGACGTGATCCTGCTGATGGAAAACGGCGGCGGCGACCATGCCGCCCTGCCGGAGAAGCTGATGGCGATCCCGGCCGTGGCCGCCACACCCGCGGGACAGGCGGGCGCCTTCGTTTCGATGGACGGCATGTACATGCTGGGCTTTTCCGTCCGCACCCCCGACGCGGTGCGCGACCTGGCCACGGCGCTGAACCACGCGCCCGATGCAGAGGCGGGGCACTGAGGTGGTCGCCCTGACCCGCCCGGATGATCACACCGATGATCGCCCTGATCCCGCCGCCACACCAAGGGGCCACGACCGGCGGCTGAGGGCACGGCGGCTGCGCTGGCTGCTTGTGGTGCTGCTGGTCGTCACGGCGACGGCCAGCCTGGCCACCGGCGCTGCAGGCACCAGCCTGTGGTCCGCCCTTGGCGCCGCCCTGCGCGGGGAGACCCTGCCCCTGGCCGACCAGATCGTGCTGTGGCAGATCCGGGCTCCGCGCACGCTGATGGGCATCGCCGTGGGTGCCGCCCTGGCGGTGTCGGGCGCCCTGATGCAGGGGCTGTTCCGCAACCCGCTGGCCGACCCGGGCATCGTCGGCGTCAGCGCCGGCGCGGGCCTTGGCGCCATCGCGGCAATCGTGCTGGGCGGGCTGCTGCCTGCCGGGATCGCCGCCGCGCTCGGCTTCTACGTCACCCCGGTTGCCGCCTTCGTCGGCAGCTGGATCAGCACGCTTCTGCTTTACCGGGTCGCCACGCGGGCCGGGCGGACATCTGTCGCGGTGATGCTGCTGGCGGGGATCGCGCTTGGCGCGCTGACCGGGGCCGCTTCCGGCGTGCTGGTCTACATGGCGGATGACAACCAGCTGCGCGACCTGACCTTCTGGTCGATGGGATCGCTGGCCGGGGCGACCTGGCCCAAGGTGGCGGCCGGGCTTTGCGTCATCCTGCCGGCCCTGGCCGCCGCGCCCTGGCTGGCGCGCGGGCTGAACGCGCTCTCCCTGGGGGAGGCCGCGGCCTATCACATGGGCATCCGCATCCAGCGGGTGAAGAACCTGGCGATCCTGGCCGTGGCCGGGGCGACGGGGGCCGCCGTCGCCATGTCGGGGGGCATCGGTTTTGTCGGGATCGTGGTGCCGCACCTGCTGCGCCTTGCCTCGGGCCCCGACCACCGGGAGCTGCTGCCCAATGCCGCCCTGCTGGGCGCCACCCTGTTGCTGCTGGCGGATGTGATCGCGCGCGTGGTCATCGCGCCCGCGGAACTGCCCATCGGCATCGTGACCGCCATCCTGGGCGGTCCCTTCTTCCTGTGGATCCTGCTGCGCCAGCGCGGCGTGCTGGACCTGTGAGGCGATCATGACCCTGACCGCAACGGACCTGAGCCTGACCCTGCGCCGCAAGACCATCCTGGAGTCGATCTCCTTTGCCGCCGAACCGGGGGAGGTCACCTGCATCGTGGGCCCCAACGGATCGGGCAAGACGACCCTGCTGCGCGCGCTGACGGGCGAAATCGCGGGACAGCTGGCCCCCGGCGCGCAGATCCGCATGGGCGGGCTGGACGTGACCCGCGCCGCCCCCTGGGCCCTGGCGCGCAGGCGGGCGGTGCTGTCCCAGCAAAGCGCGCTGGCCTTTCCCTTTACCGTCGAGGAGGTGGTGCGCCTGGGCGCGGAGGGGCCCGACGGCCCCGCCCGTGCCCACGACGCCCTGCGCGAAGTCGACCTGCAGGGGTATGGCGCGCGCTTCTACCAGGAACTGTCGGGGGGGGAGCAGCAGCGGGTGCAACTGGCCCGCGTTCTGGCGCAGCTTGATGCGCCGGTGGGCCCGCATGGCCCCCGCTGGCTGTTCCTGGACGAACCGGTTTCGGCCCTGGACATCGGTCACCAGCTGCAGGTGATGGAGATTGCCGCGCGTTTCGCCAGCGCGGGCGGCGGCGTGGTGGCGGTGATGCATGACCTGAACCTGACCGCCATGTACGCCCGCCGCGTCGTCCTTCTGGAACGCGGGCGCGTCCTGGGCGCGGGACGCCCCGAGGCGGTGCTGACCGATGCCCTGCTGGGCCGCGCCTACGGCTGCCAGCTGCGGGTCGGACATGCGCCGTCGTCCGGTGTCTTCCTGCTGCCGCAGGCTGCACGCCCAGGCGTCTGACGCTTAAAAATGCCGTAAGGTCACCTCCTCAAGTCCCCGTTACCGCTGACAAACTCTAAGTTGAGCGAATTGACTTCTGCTTTGCTTCCGGCATTCTTAACCTCGGGACAATAGTCGACATTGCAGGGTTCAGTCCGATGTCGACAGACCGGACTATTGGTCAAGGATGGGCGCCATGCCAACGCGTGAACTGAGGGAAGCCAGCGGTTGGCGGGGGCGGCTGTTTGCCCTTCTGCTGAATTCGAAGGTGCGCCTTCTGCTGGTGAGCCTGTCGGCCGTGGCGGTCCTGTCGATCCCGGTGAGCGCGGTTCTGGTCACCAGCGACAAGAGCACCCAGCGGATCGCCGCGGCAGAGCTGCCCGCGGCGCTGGAGGAACTGGAACGGGCCATCGGCTATTCCGGTTTCATCCACCATTTCAAGAACTTCGTCCTGCGCCCGGATGAGCCGAAGTACTATGATCTGGCCGATGAAAGCTACCATGACGCGCTGGAGGTTCTGGCGCGGGTGCACCTGCTGACCCGGGAAATCGGCCGCGACCTCGTCCTGGCCTCGTTGCATGACACGCTGGATGCCTACCGGCAGGAGCTGGACGTCGCCCGGGACGCGGCGGCGCGGGGCCTGTCCATCGCGGAGGTGGACGAGCTTGTCCGCCTGCCCGACGAGGAGGCGACGCGGGACCTGGCCCGGCTGCATGAAACCGTGCGCGAGGCGATCATGGACTGGCAGGCGCGCGACCGGCAGCACACCCGGTTGCTGCTGGCAGCGCTGACGGTGCTGCTGCTCTCCGTGGCGGGGGTCACCCTGTCCCTGCTGATCACCGCGCAGACCGCCGATGCCGCCCGCCGCCGCCGCGCGGAGGAGCTGAACGCGCGGCTGGATGCGCTGCGCACGATGACCGCCACCATGGCGCATGACGTCAACAACATGCTGGCGACGATCTACTACTCGGTCGAGCTGAGCCTGGGGGATGCGCCCTCTGAACGGTCGCGGCGGTTCCTGGAAAGCGCCCGGCAGGCGGTGACACGGGGCAAGTCGCTGACCGGGCGGCTGATGTCCTTTGCCCGGCCCAGTGCCGGGGCGCCGGAAGTGCTGCAGGTCGAAGGGGTGCTGCGCAACCTCGAAAGCCTGGCCGCGCCGCAGCTGGCCGAGAGCCCCGTCGTGCTGGAAACCCGCCGGATCGCCGGCGCGGGCGAGGTGCATTGCGACCAGGAGCTTCTGGAAGATGCGCTGCTGAACCTGGTGATCAACGCCCGCGACGCGATCCGCGACAGCGGCACCGGCGGGCGCATCATGGTCGAGGCGCGCCCCCTTGGCCTGTCCGAGGTCGCGCGGCCGGCCCGCAGCCGACATGGCGTGACGGGCGCTGCGGCCCAGCTGGACCCGGCGCGGCGCTACGTGCTGCTGACCGTGCGCGACGACGGCCCCGGCATGACCGCCGAGGTCCGCGAAAAGGCGCTGGAGCCCTTCTACACCACCAAGGATGCCGATCACGGCAACGGCCTGGGCATGTCCATCGTGCATTCCTTCGCCCGCCGCGCCGAGGGCGACATGCGGATCTATTCCGCCCCCGGCATGGGCACCGAGGTGCAGCTGATCCTGCCGATGCAGCCCGCAGGCGGCGTCCCGGTCCCGCCGGAGACGGAGGAGGACGCTGCAGACGCGGCCCCAGAGGCCGGAAACGCCCCCGCATCCGCCACCGCCACAGTATCGGCCGGCGCCCCCGAGACCACGACGCCGCCGACCAAGGCGCCCGCGCCGGAGGCCGCCCACAAGGCACAGGCCACCACGCCCCCCGCCCCCCAACCTGCCCCGGTTGCAGACCCCGCCCCGTCCAGCCCCGCCCCATCCAACCCGGCGCCCGAGGTCCCTGCGGCGGAGGCGATCGCCCCTGCGCCTTCCGACCAGGCACGCGGGACCGGCACCACCCGCGTCCTGCTGGCAGAAGATGAGGCCGGCTTGCGCGCGATGCTTCTGGCCACGCTGAAGGGCGCCGGGTTCGAGGTAACGGCGGCCGAACATGGTCTTGCCGCGCTGGACCAGCTGAAACAGGCCAGCCCGGAGCAGCCGATCGACCTGCTGCTGACCGACATCAACATGCCGGAAATGGACGGGTTCGTCCTGGCCCGGGAAGCGCGCCTGCTGCGTCCCGACCTGCCGGTGGTCTACCTGACAGGCTACACGGGCCATGTGCCTGAAAGCTCTCTCGAAAACGCGGTGAAGGCGCCGACACTGCGCAAGCCATGCCCGCCCGATATCCTGGTCCGGACCCTGTCCGAGGCCCTGTCCCCGCCGCCCGGAGGCGCCCAGGGCGCCGCCTGACAGGTAGCAGCGATAAGCCTTGGCAAGGGCGAGGTCTTTGGCAAGGTCCGGGCTCTGCCCGAGGTCAGTGCGTTTGGCGGGGAATGGCTGCGGGGGTCGTCCTCAGGGGTCGTCAGGCGCGGCCTCCGGCCCCAGAAGCTCCTGCAGGGCGGCATTCAGCTCTGCCGCGAAGATCGGTTTCTGCATCGTCTTGTCGGCGCCGAGGGCCAATGCCTGTTTCAGGAAGAAATCACGGTCGGCCCCGTAGCTGGCCCCGGTCACGGCGATGATCGGCACCGTCCTGGGCGTCTCCATCTGCCCCCCGGTGCGCGGCAGACGCACCGCCCCGATCAGGCGCAACCCGCCATCATTGGTGAGCACGTCGCGATCCCTGATGAAAAGGTCCGCGATGATCAGGTCGAAACATTCGCCGCGCAGCTGTTCGATCGCAGCGGAGGCCGTGCTGACGATTTCGACATCATGCCCGGAGGTGACCAGGAAATCGCGAAACAGCACGGCCTGATCGAATTCGTCCTCCAGCAGCAGAATTTTCACCATGCGGCTGTCCCCTCTCTCCCAACCATTCGGGCCAAGCTTCGGGCCGCCCGCGCGACTGCGGACATGGCTGCGCCCGCCACCAATGGTGACGGGCGCATACATACTTTTCAACCATTCAATCGGTAACGTGCCGGAACAGCGCGCGAGGCGGCGCGATGCGACGGCAAGGTCACTCCGCCGCGGCGGCGCTGACCCCGTCGGGCGTGCCGGGCGTGGCCAGTTCACACCAGGCCTCGTAGTGGGAGAGATAGACCTTGCCGTTCAGCGCCTCGAGGAAGTGGGTGGTCTTCAGGCGGTCCATGACGGGGCCCTTCACCTCTGTCAGGTGCAGGCCGATGCCCCGCCCCTTCAGCAGGTCGTTCAACGCTTCGAGGCTTTCGAGGGCGGAGTAGTCGATCTCGTTCACGGCGGAGCAGAGCAGGACGACGTTCTTCACCGGGCTGCCATCCGCGATGCGATCCAGCACGCAGTCTTCCAGGAAGCGGGCGTTGACGAAGTAGAGGCTTTCGTCGACCCGCAGGCTGAGAACGGCCGGATCGGTGGCGACCTGGTGGCGCTTCACGTTGCGGAAGTGGTGGGTGCCGGGAACAAGGCCCACCTCTGCCACATGCGGGCGGGAGGTTTTGAGCAGGTGCAGCAGGATCGACAGGATGACCCCGGCGGACACGCCGGATTCAACGCCGAAGCCCAGGGTCACCAGGATGGTGGCGGCCACGGCCCAGAAGTCGGCGCGGGAGTAGGCCCAGGTCTTCTTCAGGATCTTGAAATCGACGAGGCCGAGGACGGCGACGATGATGGTGGCGGCCAGCGTCGCCTTGGGCAGGTAGTGCACCAGCGGCGTCAGGAAGGCGGCGGCGATGGCCAGGCCCACGGCGGTGAAGGCGCCGGCGGCGGGCGTTTCGGCGCCCGCGTCGTAGTTGACGACCGAGCGGGAGAAGCCCCCGGTGACCGGGTAGCCGCCGGTGAAGGCCGCGCCGAGGTTGGCGGCGCCCAGGCCGATCAACTCCTGATCGGGGTCGATGCGCTGGCCCTTCTTGGCGGCGAGCGTCTGGGCGACCGAGATGGATTCGACAAACCCGATGATGGAGATCATCAGCGCGGGCACGGCCAGCTGCGCCAGCAACGCGGGGGAGAAGTCAGGCAGGGTGAAGGGCGGCAGGGCCTGGGGCACTTCGCCGACGATCTTCACGCCGTGCTGGTCCAGGTGCAGGCCCCAGGTGACGACCGTGGTGACGACGACGGCGGCGACGGGGCCTGCCTTGGCGGCGAAATCGGCGGCCATGGGCGAGAGGCCCATGCGGCGCAGGAGCGGCTTCAGCCCCTTGCGGACCCAGAAGAGGAAGGCGGTGGCGGCGACGCCGATGATGAGGGTGATGACATTGGTCTGCGCGATGGTGGCCAGCAGCGAGTGGACCAGTTCGATCAGCGTGTCCCCCCCGGCGCTGATGCCGAAGACATGGCGCAGCTGAGAGCCCGCGATCAGGATGCCGGAGGCGGTGATGAAGCCCGCAATCACCGGGTGCGACAGGAAGTTCGCCAGAAAGCCCAGCCGCAGGATCCCCATCAGCGCCAGCATGGACCCCGACAGGAAGGCCAGCGTCAGGGCGGCGGTGGCGTAGCCCATGGTCCCCTGTTCGGCCACCTGGGAGATGGCAGCGGCGGTCAGCAGGGAGACCACGGCGACCGGCCCCACCGCCAGCGCGCGCGAGGTGCCGAAGACGGTATAGAGCATGATCGGCACGATCGAGGCATAGATCCCCGCCTCTGCCGGCAGGCCCGCCAGGAGGGCGTAGGCCAGCGACTGCGGGATCAGCATGATGGTGACGATCACCGCCGCGACGAGGTCGTTGGACAGGGCGGAGCGGGAATAGCTGCGACCCCAATCGAGGATGGGGAGGTACTGGCGGAGGCTTTGCAACATGGGTCTTCATCCTCGGCAGGACCGGCGGGCGCCGGACCGGGTGGCATCGGGCGAAAAGGACACCGATGAAAAGGACAGGCGGGGTTGGGGGCCCCGCCTGCCAGGGTGATCCGGCCGGGACGCTGGCCGGAGGGTTGGGGTGCCCGGGTTCCGTGATCGGGAACGCGGATCCCGGGCGCCGGGGTGGGGTCCCCGGCCTGGCCGGCCTCGCTCAGGAGGCCGGGGCAGTCACTTCCGCGGGCTTGGCCATCCATTCACGGCCACGCAGCATGCCCTTCCAGTAGATCGGGGGCAGCATGCGTTCCTTCAGCAGCCAGGCCGCGCGGGTGGGCTTGGTGCCGTCGAGCAGGAATTTCGGGAAGGAGGGTTTGAGCACCCCGCCATAGCCGAATTCCGCCAGCACGATCTTGCCGCGTTCCACCGTCAGCGGGCAGGAGCCGTAGCCGTTGTATGCGGCCTTGGGCCCATGGCCCGCCATGTCGGCCACCATGTTCTCTGCCACCACGGGGGCCTGCATCCGGGCCGCCGCCGCCGTCTTGGCATTGGGCGCGTTCATCACGTCACCCAGGGACCAGATGTTGGCGTAGCTCTTGTGCTGCAGCGTGGTCTGGTCGACATCGACCCAGCCCGCCGCATCCACCAGGGGCGAGACGCGGATGAAATCCGGCGCGGTCTGCGGCGGCACGACGTGGATCATGTCGAAATCGACGGTGACCGTCTCCGGCTCGCAATCGGGCTTCTGCACCGTGAAGGTGGCTTTCTTCGCCGGACCGTCGATGGCCGAAAGGCGGTGGAAGAAGTTCAGATCGGCGCCGTATTTCTTCACGTAGCTTTCCAGCGCCGGGACATAGTCCTTCACGCCGAAGAGCACGCCACCCGCGTTCATGAAGCGGATGTCGATATCCTTCAACACGCCCTGGCGGAACCAGTGATCGCCCGAGAGGTACATCGCCTTCTGCGGCGCGCCGGCGCATTTGATCGGCATCGGCGGCTGGGTGAAGATGGCGGTGCCCTTCTTCATCTTGCTGACCAGCTCCCAGGTATAGGGCGCCAGGTCGTAGCGGTAGTTGGAGGTGACGCCATTGCGGCCCAGCGTTTCCTCCAGCCCCGGAATGGCGGCCCAGTCGAGCTTCAGCCCCGGGCAGACCACCAGCCGGTCGTATTTCACCACCCGGCAGCCGTCGAGGATGACAGCATTGGCATCGGGTTCGAAGGCGGCGACGGCGGCCTTGATCCAGGTGACCCCGCGCGGGATCAGCGACCCCATGGTCTTGGCGGTCTGGGCGGGGGTGAAGATGCCGCCGCCCACCATGGTCCAGCCGGGCTGGTAGTAGTGGATGTCGGCCGGGTCGATGATGGCGATCTCCAGATCCGCCTTGCGCGCCTTGAGGGAGGCCGCCACGGCGATCCCGGCGGCTCCGCCCCCCACGACAACCACCTGGTAGCTGGCATCGGCCTGGTCGGTGGGCGTCTTGCCCCCGTTGGCGATGCGCCGCGCCACGCCGTTCAGATCGTAGCCCGCGGCCTTCGCCATCCCGAGGATTTCCGAGACCGGGCGATCCTTCGCCTGCCCCAGGGCCCAGAGGGTCGAGCTGCGCGTGCCGGTCCGGCAGTAGGCCAGGCTGGGCCCGTGCAACTCGGTCAGGGCGGTGCGGAAGGCCTCTGCCGTTTCCTCGGTCACGATGCCGGGGGTCACGGGCAGGTAGCGGAATTCGAGGCCGAGCTCTGCCGCCTTCGCCGCCATCTCCTCCTGGCTGGGCTGGTCGGCGGCTTCGCCGTCGGGACGGTTGCAGATCACGGACTTGAAGCCTGCGGTCTTGGCGGCGGCGAGGTCTTCGAGGGTGAGCTGAGGGCTGACGGACAGGCTGTCGTCGATCTTGCGGATTTCCATGGTGTCTCCTCCTGAGGGCTGGGCAGACGATTGAGGTGGTCGGGGGCGCTGCCCCCGTCGGGCAGGCCCGACTCCCCCGAAGTGTTTTCCCGAGTATTTTCCCGGAGTATTTTTGGCGGGTTGAAGCAGGATCGGGACCCGGGTCTTCGGCCCGCCCTTCAACCCGCCCAAAATACTCCCGCCGGAGGCATCCGGCGGTGATGGCGCGCGGCGCGCCGGGGGTGAGGCGCGCCGCGAGGGTCTGTCAGAGGCCGTTGACGGGCACCTTGAGGAAGGTCTTGCCGTCCTTGTCCTTCGGCGGCAGTTCACCGCCACGCATGTTGACCTGCAGCGAGGGGATGATCAGCTTCGGCATGTCGAGCTGCGCATCGCGCTCGGTCCGGAACTTCACGAATTCCTCTTTCGTCTTGCCCTGGCCGACGTGGATGTTGTGGGCCTTCTCCTCTGCCACGGTGGTTTCCCACTGGATCTCCCGCCCGTTGGGGCCGTAGTCGTGGCACATGAAGAGGCGGGTTTCGTCGGGCAGCGCCAGGACCTTCTGGATCGAGTCGTAGAGCACGCCGGCGTCGCCACCGGGGAAGTCGGCCCGGGCAGAGCCGCCATCGGGCATGAACAGCGTGTCACCGACGAAGGCCGCGTCGCCCATGACGTGGGTCATGCAGGCCGGCGTGTGGCCGGGGGTGTGCAGCGCCAGGCATTCCATGCCGCCGATCGTGTAGGTATCGCCGTCATCGAACAGCTGATCGAACTGCGAACCGTCGCGCTGGAACTCGGTCCCTTCGTTGAAGATCTTGCCGAAGGTGTCCTGCACCACGGTGATGTTGCGGCCGATGCCGAGCTTGCCGCCCAGCTTGGACTGGATGTAGGGCGCGGCCGAAAGGTGGTCGGCGTGGACGTGGGTTTCGATCAGCCACTCCAGCTTGTAGCCATTGCCCTTGACGAAGCCGATCAGCTCATCCGCGGCGTGGTAGGAAATCCTGCCGGCGGCATAGTCGATGTCCATCACGGAATCGACGATGGCGACGCTGTCGGAATTCGGGTCCTTCACCACGTAGGAAATGGTGTTGGTGGCTTCATCGAAGAATGCGGTGACCTCGGGGTGCACCTCGGGGTGGGTCGTGTAGGACATGGAAGTCTCCTTTCTTCCGGTCACTGAGGTGGCGTCGGATCGCCACGGGTTGGGTCGGGTCTTGTTTCAGGATCGGGGGCCGCGGCGGGCGCGGCGCCCCGGGGATTGGTCTGATCGGTCGGATCAGGGCGTTCGGGTCAGGCGTGCTGGGTGCGGCCCGCCATCAGGTGACGGTAGAGCCGGACCAGCAGCAGGCCGGCGACGAAGGAGGCCCCGAAGAGCAGGACCTCGGGCTTGCCGGTGCCCAGGGCGGGCAGCGCGCCGCCGGGGCAGAAGCCGGCGATGCCCCAGCCGACGCCGAAGGTCAGCGAGCCCAGCACGAGCTTCTTGTCGATCAGCCGGGTATTGGGCAGCTGGAACTTCGCCTCAAACAGGGGCTTGGGCTTGCCCAGCACCAGGCGGTAACCGGGGATGGCCACCAGCAGGGCGCCGCCCATGACGAAGGCGAGGGACGGATCCCAGGTGCCCGCGATGTCGAAGAAGTTCAGCACCTTGGCGGGGTTGGCCATGCCGGCGGTCAGGATGCCGACGCCGAAGAGCAGGCCGATGAGGAAGGCGGACAGGATGCGCATGGCTCAGGCTCCGATCAGGTGGCGAATGACGAAGACGGTCACGAAGGCGCCGATCATGAAGGAGATCGTCGCGGTGATGGACCGCCGCGAGAAGCGGGCGTTGCCGCAGATGCCGTGGCCGGAGGTGCAGCCGCCGCCGAAGCTGACGCCGATGCCGACGATCACGCCGCCGATCACGATGGCGGGGAGGGACATCGGGATCTGGATGACCGGGCCGGTGCCGGTGACGAGAAGGATCAGCGTCGGCGCGACCAGCATGCCGATCAGCAGCGCGGCGCGCAGGGCCCAGTCGGCCTTGTCATCGAAGCGCATCAGCCCGCCGACAATGCCGGTGGCACCGAAGATACGGCCATGCAGCGCCATCAGCAGGACGGCGGCAAGACCCACCATCATGCCGCCGAAAGCGGACTGGAGGGGGGTGAAATCGGTGATCATGTGCGTGCCTCCTGCGTCGGGAGGGATGCGGAGAAACGGGTCATGGTAGTCTCCCAATCGGGGTTAGAGGGCAGTCCGTGAATCGGATCGACCATCTTATGGCACAGGTGGGAGGCATCTTTCCGTGACTAGGTCACACAAGGCGAAAAACACGTAGTGAATTCCGCCAATACATTGTTTGAAATGAATTTTTAATTCGAGGCATCGCCGCCGCAGGACCCCGGGCGGCGGCGCTCGTCAGGCGGTCCCGGCAGAGCGGGCGAGCCGTTCGAGCCCGGCGCGACCGGCGAGTCGCACCTCGCCGCGGGCAAGCTCGACCCAGCCGCGGCGCTGGAATTCCGCCAGGGTGCGGGAGATGACTTCCCGCGCGGTGCCCAGTTCATTGGCCAGCACCTGGTGGGTGGCATGAACCACGCCCTCCGCATCGGCCAGTTCCAGCAGGCGCGCGGCCAGGCGCACGTCCATCCGCTGGAAGACGATATCGTCGATCAGGGTGAACAGGTCCGTCATCCGCCGCGAGTAGGCCTTGAAGACGAAGGACCGGAAGACGGCGGAGCGCGCAACCAGGTCATCGAAGGTGCGGCGCGGGATCGCCACGGCGCGGATGTCGCTTTCAGCGATGCCATCGGCGGCGTAGTCTTCGAAGGCGAGCATGCAGGCGGTGGTCAGAACGCAGCTGTCCCCGGCATGGACACGGTAGAGGAAAACCTCCCTCCCGGTCTCCGATTTCTGCTGCACCCGCACCGTGCCGCGCAACAACAGCAGCAGGTTGTCGGCAGATTGCCCCGGCGCGAAGACCTGCGAGCCGGCCGGCATTTCGACGATCTTGCTGCCTTCGACGAGTTCCCGCTTCAGATCTTCCGGAAGCTGGTTCAGCCCTTCGAAGTTTTCGATCCAGTCGATGGTCTGCGTCGTCATGGCAAAATCCGTCCTTTCGGGGCGTCGGTCCCCGTAAAATGGCATCCACAGATGAAGGTTTCCAGCGCCAAGGCCGCGGAAAGCCCCGCCCCCGGCTGCGCAATAGTGCCGCGCCCTTCGACGGATCCCCCCGACGGATACCCCCATGTCGCAGTGCCTTTTTGATCCGCAGATTGAGCCTGCCGGATAAATTGGCCCGATAAGTTGGCCGATCAGTCCGCCCGCGCGCCCTGCCCGGTCAGGGCTATCCGCGCCCGGGCCGGGGTCGTCCCCGTCCAGGCCTGGAAGGCCCGGTAGAAGGAGTTCGGATCCCGGAAGGCCAAAAGGTAGGAAATCTCCTCGATGGAGAGATCCCCCCGCGCGAGGTAGAGCTGCGCCAACCGCGCCCTATGGCGGTCCAGCTCTGCCTGGAAGGAGGTGTCCTCGGCCTTCAGCCGCCGCTGCAGCGACCGTTCCGACAGCCCCAGCCGCCCCGCCGCCGCGCCGACGGAAACAAGCCCGCCCGGCAGGAGATCCTCGATCACGTGGCCCAGTCTCTCCGTCAGGGTGGCGCGGGTGCCTGCCGCCTCGTTTGCGGCAAGACGGTTGTGCAGCTCCCCCTTGATCATCGTCCAGAAGGCCGTGTCCTCCGATATCAGCGGGCGCAGGGCGTCCTCCTTCGAAATGGTCAGCGTCAGGCGGGGCCCCCTGCGGGGCATCATGCCCAGGACCCCGGCAACCCGGGGCGTGACCAGCGAGGGATCGGGCATGCGCAGATCCAGCGGGTCGATCCGGTGCCCCGAGAAGGACCGCGCGCAGGCAAGGAGGAAGACCGCCTCCACCGCGGCGATGACGGGCGGCAAAACCTGGGAGGGATCGGCGGAATCGCAGGTGAAGGTGAAGCTGTCCGCCGCCATCTGCCCCTGCATGCGGAAGGGACCGACCAGCGGTTTCAGCAGCGACAGGCGTTCGACGCCCGTGGCGATGTTCGGGCTGCAGGAAAAGGCCAGAAGGGCGGGCATGAAGGGGCCGCGGGCGGCCTCCTGCGCGGCCAGGATCAGGGTTTCGGCGCTGCCGGCCTCTGCCTCCACCGCGCGCCAGAGGCGAAAGACGGTCCCGGCCGAGACGTAGCGTTCCGGCCCTTCGAAGAAGTCGCATGACAGGCCGGAGCGCGACAGCACGCGCGACACCGAAACATCCAGCAGCGCGCTGGCCTGACGGATCGAGGCCCGTACGGGATACTTTCTGCCCTGGCTCATCATTTTGCCTTTCTCTGCGCTTAGGATACGGTTTGTAATAGGGTCTGACCAGCTTGCCGATTGCGCCGTTCGCGCACCAGTGCTGCGCTGTCGCCTGTCGGAACCGGTTGGTCGTTTGGCGCGATCGGCGGGTCATTTTCGAAAGGATCCCGGCGGGGGCCGCGTTACCCTGCCCCGGGGCCTGGCAGCCGGCGATGTGCCGGCAGCGGTCTGAATGGGCACCGGTCTGAATGAGCTCCGGCTCAGAAGCTGCCGGTGCAAGAGGATGGAACGATGAAAGTATCCTTCACGCTGAATGGCCAGGCGCAAAGCGTTGATGTTCCAGGGGAAATGCCGCTTCTCTGGGTCCTGCGGGACACCCTTGGGCTGACCGGGACGAAATATGGTTGCGGCGCGGCCCTGTGCGGCGCCTGCACGGTGCACCTGGATGGTGAGGCCGTGCGGTCCTGCCAGGTCTGGGCCGAGGACCTGGAGGGCGCCAGCATCACGACGATCGAGGGGCTGGGCACGCCGCAGGCCCTGCACGCGGTGCAGGAGGCCTGGGTGGAGCTTCAGGTGGCACAATGCGGGTACTGCCAGTCGGGGCAGATCATGCAGGCGGCGGCGCTGCTGTCGCAGGTTGCCGCCCCCACCGATGCCCAGATCGACGAGGCGATGTCCGGCAACCTGTGCCGCTGCGGGACCTATCCGCGCATCCGCGCCGCCGTCCACGCCGCTGCCGCCAAGCTGGAGGGCTGAACCATGTCGCAGGCCACCCGGATCACCCGTCGCGCCGTCCTGCTGGGGTCCATCGCCGTGACCGGCGGTGTCGCCTTCGGCATATGGGGGCTGCGCCGCGACTGGCCCAACCCGCTGAAGGAAGCGCTGCCCGAGGGTGCGGCCGCCTTCAACCCGTGGATCCGGATCACCGGGGACCGCGTGACCCTGGTGGCGCCGCATACCGACCTGGGCCAGGGCATCCGCCAGATGCAGGCGGCCCTGATCGCGGAGGAGCTGGACATCGACCTGGACGATCCCGCGCTGGAGGTGATCGCCGGCGCGCCGGACCCGGCCTATGGCAACCGTGCCTTCGGTGCGGAGAACGTTCCCTTCCCCACCCAGGACGACAGCATGGTGGCAGAGCTGGCCCGCGCCGCCGCCGACCGTCTGATCGGTGCCATCGGGTTCCAGGGGACGGGCGGGTCGACTTCCACCATGGACAGCTACGACAAGCTGCGCGAAGCCGGGGCGATGGCGCGGGAAACGCTGAAACTGGCCGCCGCGCGAGCCAACGGGCTGGAACCCCACCAGCTGAGCACCGGGGGCGGCGCGGTCAAACTGCCCGACGGGCGGGAGATCCGCTACACCGCGCTGGCCCGGGAGGCGGCGAAGGTGCTGCCCCCCAGGCAGGTGAGCCTGCGCGATCCCGCGCAGTGGCGCATCCTGGGCCGCCCCGTGGCACGGATGGACATGATCCCCAAGAGCACGGGCACCCTGGACTACGGCATCGACCTGGTGGCCGAGGGCATGGTGCATGCGACGGTGAAGCTGAACCCGCGCCCGGGCGGCATGCTCCTGTCCCATGACGACGCGGCGGCCCTGGCCATCCCGGGCGTGCAGCGGGTGGTGCCGGTGACAGGCGGGCTGGCGGTCATCGCCGACAGCACCTGGACCGCCTTCCAGGGGGCGGCCGCGCTGGATTGCGACTGGGGCCCGCCCCCCTTCCCGCCCGAACAGGACGCCCATTGGGCGGCCCTGGAAAATGCCCTGAACGAGCCGCCCGAGAAGGTCTGGCGCGATGATGGCGACGCCGCCCGCGCCAGCGCCGCCGCCGAGGCGCGCAGCTACCGCGCGCCCTACCTGGCCCACGCCCCGATGGAACCCCTGGGCGCGCTGATCCATGTCACCGAGGACCGCTGCGACATCCACGTGGCGCATCAGTTCCCGGGCCTCGCCGCCGGCAAGGTGGCCGCCATCACCGGCCTGCCGAAGGAGGCCGTGCACCTGCACAACCGCTATGCCGGCGGCTCCTTCGGGCATCGGCTGGAGTTCGAGAACGTCATCCGCGCGGCGCAGATCGGCCGCGCCCTGCGCGGCACGCCGGTCAAGCTGACCTATTCGCGCGAAGAGGACATGGCCCAGGACTTCCCCCGCCAGATCGCCATGGCCCGGGCCCGCGGCAAGGTGGCCGGCGGCCGGGTCGAGGCGCTGCACCTGGCCATCGCCGCACCATCGGTCGTGGCCTCCCAGGCCAGCCGCATCGGCCTGTCGGCGGCCGGGGCGGACAACCAGATCGCCGCCGGCGCCTGGGGCATGCCCTACGATCTGCCCGGGCTCTACGTCGCCGGACACCGCGCGCCGGACTTGGCGCCCGTCAGCTCCTGGCGGTCGGTCGGGGCATCCCACGCGGGGTTCTTTGCCGAAAGCGCCCTGGATGAGCTGATACACGAGGCCGGGGCCGATCCCATGGCGGAACGGCTGCGCCTGTGCAGCTACGCCCCCGCCCGGGCCTGCCTGGAAGCGGTGGCCGAAATGTCGGGCTGGGGCCGCGCCCTGCCGCCGGGCCGGGGCCTGGGGGTCGCCATGGTGCTGTCCTTCGGCACCCCCGTGGCCGAGGTGGTGGAGGTCGAGGACAGCGATGACGGCCTGCGCATCACCAGGGTCTGGGTCGCCGCCGACGTGGGCCGCGTGCTGGATCCGGTGAACTTCGAAAACCTGGTGCAGGGCGGGGTGATCTGGGGCCTGGGCCATGCCATCAACTGCGAGATCACCTATGCCGACGGCATGGCGGAACAGTCGAATTTCGACAGCCACGCCGGGCTGCGGATGTCCCAGTGCCCGCAGATAGAGGTGCGCGGCCTGGAAACCGGCGGCAAGCTGCGCGGGATCGGCGAACCGCCCGTGCCGCCGGCCGCGCCCGCCCTGGCCAATGCGATCTTCGCCGCCACCGGGCAGCGCCTGCGTGAAATGCCCTTCGAGAAGTTCGTCACCTTCGCCTGATCCGGACGGGAGAGAGCAGATGATCAAGAAAGACGACCTGGCCGGCTCCATCAGCGACGGCTATTCCCTGGCCGCCATGTGCTTTTACATCAGCGCCCTGCTGCACCTGGCCGTGATCCCGCTGAGCGTGGCGCAGCACCTCTGGTTCATGCTGGCGGCCGCACTGTTCTGGGGCACCCTGGCCACGGCGCTGCTGCGGCGGTTGCGGGTGCTGGGCTGGATCGGCTTCTTCGCCGCGCTTGGCGCCGGGCTGGCCGCGCTCTGGAACGGGATCCCCCTCGACAGTCTCGACGCGCGGGTCTTCCTGCTGATCACCCTGGTCAGCTGGCTGGGGGCCCTGTCACTGGCCGCGCACCTGTGGCGCTACCGCGGGCCGTTCCGCGCCCAGTAGCCCGCCACCGAACCTGTCACCGAACCTGTCACCGGGGATCCTGTCACCGGGGCCCTGCGGCCAGGTCCTGGTTGGCGGCCCTCCGGCCCTTCGCCTCGGTTCAGCCTGAACGAAAAGAGGCCCCGCTTGGCGGGGCCTTTCGCGGGGCCTCTGTCGCGGGGCCAGGGGGCTGACCGGAAGGGAAGAGCAGGTCAGAGAATGCGGAAATCGCGGTTCAGGTCGATCTCGCCCGCACGCAGCGATCCGTCGAGGAGAAAGCGCGCGCCCTCCCCCGCCTGGACCAGCACGCCCTCGGCGCTGTCGGTCAGGGTGATATCGCGCAGCGACAGGCCCGGCAGCACCAGGTCGATCACGTCGCGCCCGGGGGTGAAATCGCGGATCACCG
This sequence comes from Pseudooceanicola sp. NS-SX8, assembly GCF_057380755.1. Taxonomy (NCBI): domain Bacteria; kingdom Pseudomonadati; phylum Pseudomonadota; class Alphaproteobacteria; order Rhodobacterales; family Paracoccaceae; genus Pseudooceanicola; species Pseudooceanicola sp. NS-SX8. Next base: position 4,097,808 of record NZ_CM170819.1, read on the forward strand.
GGCCGGTTTCTTCACTGGCCTTGCCGAAGATGAAGACATCGTCGCGCAGCCAGCCGATCATCTCATCCGCCTGGGCGGCGCCCATCAGCCGGTCATCGCCACGAACGGTGGCGGCAGAGGAGCGCGGAGCGCGGGCGACGCTTCCCGTTCCGCCGCCGCGCACCACCCGCATCGGCTTGCGGAGCTGGGAGCTACCCTCGCCGCCGAGCAGGAACGTGACCTCGACAGCCTCGTAGGGGGCCAGTTCGGTATCAAGCAGGGTGCCGTCCATCGACAGCTCTTCCAGCATCCAGGGCGCGGGTTCCGCGATACGCAGGGTGTTGCCCTGGCGCAGGGTCCGGCGGGCCGAGGGGGCGCCACCGATGCGGACCGCGCTGGCGATCACCCGGCGGCCTGCAGACAGGTCCTCTTGCAGGCCCTTCGGCAGGACCGAGGCAAAGTCGATGTCCAGCTGCATCGGTTCACCCAGGCGGGAGCGGACATAGGCGATGACGCGGCCCTCGCCCTCGTGAACGGAAACCTCGACCGCTTGCCGGGCTTCGGCCCCGAAGCTGGTGTTGACGAAGCGGGTCCCGGTCAGGCGTTGCTGCATGCGGGCGGCGATGGCGGCACGCACGGCACGGTCGGCGGCGCGATCCGCGGCCTCGGCGTCACGGTCTGCGTCGCGGGGGCCCTTCGGCGGGGTCGGCAGGGTGAACTGCACCATGATCTCGGGCCGGTTGTCGGCCTCCAACCCAATGGCATCCATGGCATTTTCAAGCGCGGCGATGGCCTTGCGGGCCTTGGCCGCATATTCGGTCGCGCCGATGGCGCCCCAGTGTTCATTGCCGATCTCGAAGGCGGCAATCACATCCCCGTAGCGGCGCAGCACCAGGGCGGTGAACAGCTCCAGCTCCCGGGTGAAGGTATCGTAGTCGGACAGCGCCAGGTGGCGGGTCGGGATGTTCAGGGTCAGCTTCTGGGCGGAAGCCCGGCTGCCATGCCCCTCCGGATCGCGGGCCCAGTCGAGGGCGACGAGCAGTTCCTCGCACAGGCGCGGTGCACCGTCGTCGCCACGACGCAGGCTGGTCACGTTCAGCCAGTCACGCCCTTCAAGCTCTGCCGGGCCGTCACCGAGGTGGGCCGGGAAGCGGAGCGTGTCGAGGCAGAGGCCATCAACCAGAAGGCGCATGTTGGGCGCCTCTTCCTGGGAACTGCTGCCCGAGGGACGGGCCGCATGCACCGGGCGTGCAGGGGTCGCAGCCTCGGTGGTTTCGTCGGATCCGTGGCGGCAAACCACATCAGTCCGAACCGTCGCCTGGTCCCACTCACGACGACGTTTAACATTGCGAAGAGTCCGGAAACCGCTGGAGACGGTCGCAAGTGCGACCCCTCTGCTACCAGATGCCTGACCCATTGCGGAAAGGGACAGCAACGCCATTACACACACTAAACACACCAGCTCCATGGAGCACCCCACTCAAAAATAGTTAAGTTGACACACACTGACTTTCGTCAAGGAAACGGTAACACGGATTAACCAAGTGGGAAGGGTTCGGACGCGCATGAACGTCAGATTCAGGCCCCTGAAAGGCGATTTCGGTAGCAAATCCGGCTATGCAAAAATCTCGAGTCGCCACAATTTAGACGCGAACAGCGGATTCTACCCTTTGGAATAGCTTGACCACCAACAATGCGCCCACGTCTGTTGACCGGTGATTCGATTTCCGCGACCGATACCGACATTGGTACCAATGAAAAATCCCGGCACCGCCGCGGCACCGGGATATAGATATACTAAAAGTACACCTTTCAGGTGTCAGACCGGAGTGGAAAGTCGCTGACCAGTCTCCGGATGGAACAGATGCAGCTCGGCGAGAGGCAGCTCAGCCGACATCTCTTCCGCCAGTTGCGTGGCGAGGTCGGTCTGGGCGATGACCTTCTGCCCGGCGATATGCCCGTGGACAATGCGGGAGCCGCCAAGCTCCTCCACATAGTCTATCCGGAAATTTCCGGCGCCGGGGGCGGGCTGCAGGCGGATCGCCTCGGGCCGGATGCCGGCGGTGACACGCCCCGCGGCAGAGGCGACCCCCTCGGCCAGGGCGGCGCCGGACATCATCAGGCGCCCTTCGGCCAGCTCTGCCGCCATCAGGTTCATCGCGGGCGCGCCCAGGAACCCCGCCACGAAGGTCGAGGCCGGTTCGCGGTAGAGGTCGAGAGGACGGCCCACCTGTTCGATCCGCCCGCCGTTCAGAACCACCAGCCGGTCGGCCAGGGTCATCGCCTCCAGCTGGTCATGGGTGACATAGACCGAGGTGGTGCCGAGCCGGTTGTGCAGCTGCTTGATCTCCCCCCGCATGTGCAGGCGCAGCTTGGCGTCGAGGTTCGACAGCGGCTCGTCGAAGAGGAAGGCGGCCGGATCGCGCACGATGGCACGACCCATGGCGACACGCTGCCGCTGCCCGCCCGAGAGCGCGCGCGGCTTGCGGTCGAGGTAATCGGTGATCTGCAGGATCGCCGCCGTCTCCTCGATCCGGGCGTCGATCTCCGCCTTGGGCATCTTGCGGTTCTTCAGCCCGTAGGACAGGTTCTGCCGCACCGACATATGCGGGTAGAGGGCGTAGTTCTGGAACACCATGGCGATGTCGCGGTCGGCCGGTTCGACGGTGTTCACAAGGCGGCCGCCGATGTGCAGCTCCCCTTCGGAGATGGTTTCCAGCCCGGCGATCATGCGCAGCAGCGTGGACTTGCCACAGCCCGAAGGCCCGACGAGCACGACGAATTCGCCATCGTTGATGTCCAGATCCACGCCCTTCACGGCTTCGACGCCGCCGGGGTAGATCTTCTTCACGGCGGAAAGGGTGATGCCGGCCATGATTACTTCTCCTGTTCCACGAGACCCTTCACGAAGAGCCTCTGCATGAGGACGACGACGAGCACGGGCGGCAGCATGGCAAGCATGGCCGAGCCCATGACGAAGTTCCATTGGGGGTCGCTGTCGGCCACGTCGGACATCCGCTTGATGCCCATGACGACGGTGTAGAACTTCTCGTCCGTGGTGATCAGCATCGGCCAGAGGTACTGGTTCCAGCCGTAGATGAAGAGGATGACGAAGAGCGCCGCGATATTGGTCTGGCTGAGCGGCAGCACCATGTCGCGGAAGAACTTCATCGGGCCGGCGCCGTCGATGCGGGCGGCCTCCACCAGCTCTTCGGGGATGGTCAGGAAGAACTGGCGGAAGAGGAAGGTGGCGGTGGCCGAGGCGATCAGCGGGATCGACAGGCCCGCGTAGCTGTTCAGCAGGCCGAGGTCGGCGACCACCTTGAAGGTGGGCATGATGCGCACCTCGACCGGCAGCATCAGGGTCACGAAGATGATCCAGAAGGCCAGCACCCGGAAGGGGAAGCGGAAGTAGACGATGGCGAAGGCCGAGAGGATCGAGATGAAGATCTTCCCGAAGGTGATGATCAGCGCCATGATCAGCGAGTTCTTCATCATCATCGTCAGCGGCGGCGCGCCCGACGCCTCCACCCCGTCGACGAGGATCGTCTTGTAGGTGTCCCAGAAATGGGTGCCGGGCCACATCGGCATGGCGCCGGACAGGAAGGTCGCCTGGTCATGGGTGGAGGCGACGAAGGCGATCCAGACCGGCAGGGCCACGAAGGCCACGCCGAGGATCAGCACGAGATGCGACAGGAATGTCAGCAGGGGGCGGTTTTCGACCATAGGGCGCTCCTCAGTACTGCACGCGCCGCTCGATGAAGCGGAACTGGATGAAGGTGAGGATCATGACGATGCCCATCAGGATGACCGACTGCGCGGCGGAGGACCCGAGGTTGAGGCCCTTGTAGCCATCTTCGTAGACCTTGTAGACGAGGATGGTCGTGGACTGCCCCGGACCACCCGCGGTGGAGGCGTCGATGGTCGAGAAGGTGTCGAACATCGTATAGTTGATGTTCACCACGAGCAGGAAGAAGGTCGTCGGCGACAGCAGCGGGAAGACCACGGTGAAGAAGCGCTTCACCGGCCCTGCCCCGTCGATCGCGGCGGCTTCGCGCAGGCTTTGCGGGATGGATTGCAGCCCGGCCACGAAGAACAGGAAGTTGTAGCTGATCTGCTTCCAGCTCGACGCGAGCACGACAAGGATCATCGCGTCGGTGCCCGAAAGCCGGTGGTTCCAGTCGTATCCCATCTGGTGCAGCGCATAGGTCAGCACACCGACGGAGGGGTTGAACATGAACCACCAGAGCACGCCCGCGATGGCAGGCGCCACGGCATAGGGCCAGACCATGAAGGTGGTGTAGACCTGGGCGGAGCGGATCATCCGGTCGACCGCCACGGCAAAGAGCAGCGCCAGCCCCATCGAAAGGCCCGCGGTGCAGACCGTGAAGATCACCGTCGTCTCGAAGGAGGCGAGGTATTCGGCACTGTGGAACAGCTTGATGTAGTTCTTCAGCCCGACGAATTTCGTGGAAAGGCCGAAGGGATCTTCCTGCAGGAAGCTCTGCCACACGGCCTGGCCCGCGGGCCAGATGAAGAAGATCAGCGTGATCGCCAGCTGCGGCGCGATCAGCAGATAGGGCAGCCAGGGGCTGCGGAAGGTCGTACGTTTCGTCTGCATCGGGAGCCCGGGGAGGTCGGGAAAAGGAAAGCAGGCCCGCGCGGATGCACGGGCCTGCCGGGGTGAGGCGGTCTTAGCCGTTGGCTTCGACGAACTCTGCGATCAGGGCGTTGCCGCGGGTGACCAGGTCATCCAGGGCTTCCTGCGCGGTCTTGTTGCCGGACAGCAGGTTTTCGAACTCTTCGTCGATCACGCCACGGATCTGGACGTAGTTGCCGAAGCGCAGACCCTTGGAGTTGGCGGTCGGTTCGTTCAGGGTCACCTGCTTGATGGCGATGTCGGCGCCGGGGTTGGCGTCGTAGTAGCCCTGTTCCTTCGACAGCTCGTAGGCGGCCGTCGTGATCGGCAGGTAGCCGGTGAACTGGTGCCAGTCGGCCTGGACCTCGGCGGAGGAGAGGTAGGTCAGGAAGTCGGCAACACCGTCGTACTCGGCGTCCGAATGGCCCATCAGGGTCCACAGGGTGGCGCCCCCGATGATGGAGTTCTGCGGCGCGCCTTCGACGTCGGCGTAATAGGGCAGCATGCCCAGGCCCAGGTCGAAGTCGGTGTTGGCCAGAACGCCCGCGCGCGAGGCGGAGGAGTTCATGTAGATGGCGCATTCACCGGAGTAGAAGGCCGGGGCCGCATCTGCGCCGCCGCCGGGGCCGCCGTACTTGAACAGGCCTTCGGACTGCCACTTGGCCAGGTTTTCCCAGTGACGGACCTGCAGCGGGCCGTTGACGGTCAGCTTGCTGTCGATGGAGCCGAAGCCGTTCTCGTTCGTGCCGATCGGCTGGTTGTGCCAGGCCGACAGGTTTTCCAGCTGCACCCAGGAGATCCAGCCGGTGGTGAAGCCGCAGGTGGCCGCGCCGCTGTCGACGATCTGCTTGGAGAAGGCTTCCATGTCCGCCCAGGTCTTCGGCGCCACTTCCGGATCCAGGCCGGCGGCTTCGAAGATGTCCTTGTTGTAGTACAGGATCGGGGTGGAGGAGTTGAACGGCATCGACAGCATGTTGCCGTCGGTGTCGGTGTAGTAACCGGCGACTGCGCCCAGGTAGGCGGAGGGGTCGAAGTTCTTGCCGTGGTCGGCCATCAGTTCATAGACCGGGTAGACGGCGCCCTTGGCGGCCATCATGGTGCCGGTGCCGACCTCGAAGACCTGCACCAGGTCGGGCTGCTCACCGGCGCGGAAGGCGGCGATGGCCGAGGTCATCGTCTCGGTGTAGCTGCCCTTGTAGGTCGCGGTCAGGTGGTACTTGTCCTGGGAGGCGTTGTAGTTGGCCGCGATCTCGTCGACCTTTTCGCCCAGCTTGCCACCCATGGCGTGCCACCAGGTGATTTCGGTCTGGGCCTGGGCGGCCATCGGGCTCAGCAGGGCGCCGGCGAGGGCCAGACCTGCAATCAGGGAACGCTGCATCGGAAACTCCGTTGGAAGAATGCGGGATGCCGGATTGCTAGGCAGCGTTCATGACAGTTCTGATTCACTCCTGTGAAGATCCGGTAATTTTGCTCTTTCAAAGCCATGACATCGCGCATCGAAGCATGCAGGCGCGCGCGCCATGCGCGAATGAGCATGCCGCCGCGCCGCCAAACTCTCGAACAGGCAGACGGCAGCGAAGGGTTCCCTCGCCGCATGGCAGGGGCATGACCGCGCGGGCCATCCCCTTGTAAATCCGTCACCTTGTCGGTGCGGCGCCAGTGCAGGGTCAGTGCAGGGTCAGTGCGGAAAAATCAAAGGTAGGGCGGTGTGCAGGCAGAGATCACGACGCAGCGCACCTCACCCGGGTTGCGGAACCGATGCGGGATGCGGCTGTCGAACAGGTAGCTGTCGCCGGGCTGCAGGATGCGCAGCTCCTCCCCCACCGTCAGCTCCAGCTCGCCTTCCACGACGTAGCCACCCTCGTTGGAGAAATGCTCCAACATGGTTTCCCCGGTGTCCGAGCCGGGCTCGTAGACCTCGTGCAGGATCTGCAGGTTGTGCCGGTGGGCATCGCCGATCTGGCGAAAGGCCACTCGGCCCACCACACCCGACGCGCCCGTCACCGGCAGTTTCGACGTCAGGTCCAGCAGGTCCCCGGGCCCGAAGAACGGCCCCTCGGGCGCCTTGCGTTCACTGTCGAAGAAATCGGCCATGCTCATGCCGAGCCCGTTCAGGATCTTCCGCAGGGTCGCGATAGAGGGAGAGGATTTGTTCTTCTCGATGATGGAGATCTGCGCATGGGGCACGCCCGCCCGTTCGGCCAGCTGGCGCTGCGACAGCTGCGCCGCCTTGCGCATCGCCAGAAGCCGCGCGCCGATGTCGAATGCCGCGTCGTCCATGACGCCTCTCCCTGCCCTTGAGGTGCCGAAAACTAACGCCTTTTTCCCGGGGGCACCAGTGGGGGCATGCCGCCTGCCCCGCAGGGCGGCGAGGGCGGATCGCTCAGGCAGGCCGCGCCACAGGGACCAGACGGAAAAAGAACGGCAGGGAGGAGGACCGGCTCAGAACAGCCCGGCTTCCTTGGCGATCATCGCCGCCTGGGTCCGGTTCGATGCGTTGATCTTCCGGTAGAGCGTCTTGACGTGCAGCTTGACCGTCGGCTCCCGGATATCGAGGTCGCGGGCGATTTCCTTGTTGGACTTGCCCTGGGTCAGACCTTCCAGCACCTGAAGCTCCCTCTGGGACAGAAGCTCCGCCAGGGGGTTGGCCGGGGCCTCTTCCGCGGGCGCGCGCATGAATTCCAGGGGCGCATACTGTTCGCCCATGGCCATGAAACGCACCGCGTTGATCAGCGACTTGGCCGACAGGGTCTTGGGCAGGAAGCCCGCCGCACCGGCGGCCAGGGTTTCCTCCGCGATCTCGCGGCTGGCGGTGCCCGAAATGATCGCGACACGGCTGTGACCGACCAGTTCCATCATCTCCCTCAGGCCATCAAGGCCCTGCATCCCCGGCATGGAGTAATCCAGCAGGACCAGATCGAACTGCTTGCCGGAGTTCACTTCCTCCACCGCGGCGTCGAAGGACGCGACAGTCGTGGCGACGAAACCGCCCTCGGCGTTCAGGAAGGCTTCAAGCGTGTCGCGCAACAGATCGTGGTCATCCGCGATCAGCACATGCATTCCACCGGACGTTGCGCCGCGCGGGTCCTGTTCCTTGATGGGGCCGGCCGTAATCACTTTTCGTTCCTGTCAGTTCGAATCACAAAAGGGGCTACCGTTAACCTGACTTCGATATTGTGTCGAAATAGGGGATTGCCAATATTTCAGGCATCCTACCCTTTCGGATAGTGCACCTAATCCCATGGATATTCCAGAGAAACTTCTCTGCTGACCGGCTTCCGGTCCGCCTGTAGTTGCACCAGCGTCACCTTCGTCGCTCCGGCCGTGTCATTCGCACCTGTCCGGGACCGCCCCTGCGAAACCGTTCGGCGCGGCAAGGCTTGCCACACAGGCGCAAGCGAGGGCAATCGCCAAGGTGACGTTAACGGCAGGTCAGGCCGAACTTTCCGCGTCACGGCCCCGTCACCGCCCAGTCGCTGACCACGGATTGCGGCATCTGCCCGGTCCGCAGGGCTGGCTGGCGGCCCCGCGACCGCGCCCGACCTATCCCACAGGGTAGGTGTGCCCTGCCAAAGCGCCCTCGCCCTCCGCGCGAAAACTGTGGCAGTTTTCAACATGAGTACTCAAGGAATCAATCAGATGCACCGTATTTCCACTCCAGCACGCCTCGTTGCGGCGGCAGGTCTCATGGTTTCGGTCTTCCTCGCGGAAGAAGCCCGCGCGGACTCTGCTCCCCTGCTCAGAATTCTCGACGCAGAAGGGACCGAGCTCGCCAGCTTCGACCTGGAGGAGCTGAAGGCCCTGCCCTCTGCCAGCTTCGAGACCTCGACCATCTGGACCGAGGGCAACCAGAGCTTCACCGGCGTCCCGCTGTCCGAACTCATGGCCGAAGTGGCCCCCGAGGCGACCGCGATCTTTGCCACCGCCATCAACGACTACAGCGTCGAGATCCCCTCGTCCGACTGGGCCACGCCCGCCGCGCTCCTGGCCTATGAACGCAACGGAGAGGAAATGTCGGTGCGGGACAAGGGCCCGCTCTGGATCGTCTATCCCTACGACAGCTCGACCGAGTTCCGCAAAGAGGTCATCTATGCCCGTAGCATCTGGCAACTCGACCGGATCAGCATTGTAGACTAACCTGCGCGAACACTGACAGGCGAACCGATGGCGATGCTTCCGACCGACCTACGCACCAGGATCTGGCATCAGCCGGCGGCGGCGATTGCCGCCCTGTTCCTTTGTGTCGCGCTGGTGGCGGGCATGGCCTGGGCCGTGCTGGAGGAGATCGAAACGCTCTCCTCCTCCAACTCCGACAACCTGCAATGGAGCCTGTCGCAGTCGGACGTTGAATTCCTGCGCTTCCGCCTGGCCCTGTCGGAGGCCCACGACACCGCCGCCTACGGTCATGGCGACCGTGACATGGACGTGCTGATGGACGAACTGCGGCAGCGGTTCGACGTCTTCTATTCGCGCATGAACACGATCAGCAGCGCCCCGGCCTTCCGGGCGCTGCGCGACGAGCCGGAGTTCGAGGAGCCGCGGCAGGAAGTCATCGACTTCATCAAATACGCCGCCACGGTCATCGACAGGCCCGATGAACAGGCGATCCCCGAACTGGGCAAGCTGATCGAACCCGCCATCGTCGCGGGCCAGGACGTGCGCAGCTTCTCCCTTGCCGCGCTGGATGCCTTCGCGCGGCTGGCCGACCAGCGGCAGGGCAGCCTGATTCGCAAGCTGGGCCTGATCGCCACGGTCCTGTTCCTCTTCATCGCAGGTCTTTCGGTACTGGCGCTGATCCTGATGCGGCTGGCCCGACAGGCCAAGTCCAGCGCGATGGAGGCGCAGGACCGCGCCGCCCGCATGCGCACCATCGTGGAAACCTCCCTCGACGCGATCGTCGTCACCGACGAGGAGGGACGCATCCGCGATTTCAACGGCGCGGCCGAACGCATCTTCGGCTACCCCCGCAAGGAGGCCGTGGGCCGCATGGTCCGCGACCTGCTGATCCCCGAAAGCGAGGTGCAGGACCTGCGCCAGATGGCCGACAGCGTGCTGGAGGCACGGGCACGCGGCGACCGCATCCTGCATCCGTTCGAAATCATCGCCAAGGATCGCTTCGGCCGCCGCTTCCCGGCGGAAATCTCCTTTGACCGGGCCGCGGACCGTGGCCACCTCTTCGTGTCCTTCATCCGCGACATTTCCCTGCGCAAGGCCCAGGAAGAGATGCTGACCCAGGCCCGCGACCGGGCGCTGGCCGGCGAACGCTCGAAGTCGGAATTCCTCGCCGTGATGAGCCACGAGATGCGCACGCCCCTGAACGGGCTGCTGGGGTCGATGCAGCTCCTGCGCGATCACGACACGACCCCGGCGCAGTCCGAACTGCTGCGCCTGATGCAAAGCTCCGCAGAGCTGCTGCTGAACCTGGTCAACGACGTGCTGGACCTGGCGAAGTTCGAATCCGGCAAGATGCGCGCCGAAACCGGGCCCTTCTCCGTCTCCACCCTGCTGGACGAGGTGGTCGAAAGCACCGCAAGCCAGGCCGCTGCCAACCGCAATGCGCTGAAGTGGTCCTGGGTCGGCCCCCCGCAGGACAACCTGACCTCCGACAGCCGACGCCTGCGCCAGGTCCTGCTCAACCTCGTGAGCAACGCGGTGAAGTTCACCCGCGACGGCACCATCGACATCGAGGTGGAGCTGACCGGGCCGGAACGGAACCAGCTGGAACTGCGCGTCATCGACAGCGGCCTGGGGATCGAGGACAGCGACCTTGAACGGATCTTCAACGATTTCGAGACGCTGGATTCCTCTTACGCCCGCCAGGCCGGGGGGACCGGGCTGGGCCTGGGCATCTCCCGCCGCCTGACGGAGCTGATGGGCGGCCAGATCGGCGCCGAAAGCGTGCCGGGCGAAGGCAGCCTGTTCTGGATCCGCATCCCCGTCACCCGCCCCAGCACCGGCAAGACGCAGCCGCCGACGCCCCTGCCCGGCTTTGCCACCGGCCAGGCGCCGTCGCTCAACGTGCTGCTGGTCGAGGACAACGAGATCAACCGCTTCATCGCGCGCCAGATGCTGGAGGCAGAGGGCCACCAGGTGACCGAGGCCGAAGATGGGCAGCAGGGGGTCACCGCCGCCACAGCCGACCACTTCGACCTGATCCTGATGGATATTTCCATGCCGGTCATGGACGGGACAGAGGCCGCCTGTGCGATCCGCGCGGGCCACGGCCCCTCCCACGAAACGCCCATCGTCGCCCTGACCGCCCATGCCCTGCCGGAAGAGTTGCAACGCTTCCGCAGTGCCGGGATGAACCACATCCTTTCCAAACCGATCGACCGCCAGCTGCTGCGCAGCTTCCTGGCCGATCTCGCCGCCGGCCGCCTGCCCCACGAAGACACCACCCCCGCCCCCGTGACCCCCGATCATTCGCTGATCGACGTGGCGCAGATCCGGAACCTCTTCGAAGGCACCGGGCCGGAAACCGGCCACAAGCTTCTGGAACGGTTCAGCGCCGAAACCGACGGCACCATCGCCGCGCTTGTTGCCGGGCCCGGCAACAAGGCCGATATCGCCCGCATGTGCCACGCCTGCGCCGGCACCTGCGGCACCTTCGGCCTGACCGCCATGCGCCGCGCCCTGACGGCGCTGGAAACCAAGGCCAAGCGCAACATCGATATCGAGCTCTCCGAACTCGAAGCGCTCGATCCCCTCTGGCGCGACAGCCGGGCGCAGCTGGATGCGCTCGACAAGCTCGTCGTGGCCTGACCCCAGACACGGTTTCCCGTCACGGTTTCCAGTCACAGCTTCAAGTCACAGCTTCCACTCCCTGCTGCCCGGCCCTATGTCGGCCCTGTGTCGGCCCTGTGTCGGCCCAGCCTGGTGCCTCTGCATTGGCCCCTGGTCCGGTCAGCCCTGCCGGCCGCCCAATGGCGCCCCCGGGGCCTGATCCCCGCCCGGCCCTGTCGCCCGCCCGTCGCGTGGCGCAAAACCACGCGGCGCAAAACATTCCCAACCGTCTGTTATAAAAGGCCTTTCCAGGCCCCTCAGGCACAGTGATCGCTATCCGAACGGATAGGATCCCAGCCTGTTGCGCCACCCAACTGTCCTAGGGTGAGGAAGAACCGGCGCGGGCCCGGGCGTATATTGGAGCGATCAAGACACCACTCACGGAGTCACGCCATGACCAGCCCTGCCCTCCGCAACGGTTTTTCGAACACGCGTTTCCCGCGCGTGCTTGCCATGGTCATGGCGGCCCCGCGTGGCGTCCTGCCGCTGGGCTTCGCGGGTGCGGCCACCATCGCCGCTTTCCCCACCGCGGCCCTGCTCCTGCTGCCCGCCGTGATCCTGGCCTCGCTGGCCGTGGCCCTCGCCTCCATGGCGACCGCCCTGCCGGAGCCGCGCCCCGCGCCCGTTCTGCGCCGCGACACCGGCCGCACTCCCGCCACCTTCCGCAACAGGTCCCGCATCTGATGCCCCGCTATTCCATCATCATCCCCGCCCGCAACGCCGCGCTCACCCTGGGTGCGGCGCTCGACAGCCTGATCGCGCAATGCGTCACCGACTGGGAAGCCCTGATCGTCCTGGACGGCGCGGACGAGGCGACCCGGACCATCGCCCAGGACTATGCCGAACTCGACCTGCGGTTCCGCGTTCTCGAAAACGTCGGCACCGGCGTGTCCCAGGCCAGCAACCTGGCCGCCGCCCTGGCCCGGGGGGAGATCCTGGCCTTCTGCCGTGGCGACCGCCTCTGGATGCCCGGGCGGCTGCGCCGGATGGACGAAGCCTTCACCGATGCCACCCTCGATGCCTGCTTTGGCCGGATCGCCCTGATGGACGACCTGGGCAGCTATACCCTGTCCAGCGTGCCCGAGGGGGATCTGACGATCGAGGCGCTGATGGCCGACAACCCGGCCGGCACGCTCAGCAACATTGCCGTGCGGCGCGATGTCTTTCACGCCACCGGAGGGCTCGACACGCGGATCAGCAGCGGGTCCAGCCTGGAATGGGCGCTGCGCCTGGTGGGCGAAGGGTTCCGCCTGCGCGGGATCGACGCCACCCTGACCATCCAGCGCGCCAGCAGCGCCGCCATGGTCGACCTGCCCGCGAAATGTGCCGGGCGCCTCGCCGCCCTGGTCACCGCCGCCCGCTATGCCGGGGCGCGCACGCCCCAACGGGACGCCCAGCTGCTACGCGCCATGACCCGCCGCGCGCTTGGCCGCGGCGCCCCGCGCGGCCTCGCCCTGCACCTGGCGATGCGCGGCCTGCGCGCCAGCCCCTCTGGCTGGTTCTCCGACCTGCGGCACGGCACGCTGACCCTCTCCGGAGCGCTGGTCGCCCCCATCCTGCCCGCCTCACTTCGAAAAACCCTGTTTGCAAACTAGACCACCGCGATTTGCAAACAGGTCCCCGCGCCACCGCCTGACCCGACAGGCATCCCGAAGGACCCGCCAATGCTTCGAATTGCGCATCTGATCGATGATCAGCCCGTCGAGGGGCTGGACCGGTACCTCGCCTTCCTGGGCAGGGCACCGGGCCCTTCGAATATGGGCCCTTCGAATATGGGCCTCTCGGATATGGGCCTAACAAATATGGGCCTGTCGGACATGACCCGGCACGAGGTGCACCGGATCTCCCTCTCGCGCCCCCTGCCGCAGCGGATAGAGGCGGATGTGATCGTCTCCCACCTGGCGCTGACCTGGCGTGGGATGCCGGGGCTCATGGCCCTGCGCGCGCGCAACTCCGCGCCGGCCTTCCTGCATGTCGAACACCATTATTCGGAGCGCTACCAGGCCCTGAACGTGCCCGCCAGCGCCCGGTTCCATACCCTGCTGCGCGGCGCCTACATGCTGTTCGACCGGGTCATTGCCACCTCTGCCGCGCAGGCCGACTGGATGCAGTCGGTCCGCCTTGCCGGGGCCGAACGCCCCTGCGTCATCCCGCCCGTGTCCGACCTGACGGACCTGCGCGCCCTGCCCGCCCCGCGCGGCCCCCTGCGGCAGCTGACCGCGATCGGCCGCTTCGACCGGCAAAGCGGCTTCGACCTGCTCGTGCGCGCCTTCCGCGACCTCCCCGGTCCGACCCTGCACCTGACCCTGCGCGGCGACGGCCCCGAACACACCGCCCTGCAGGAGCTTTCGGCCGGCGATCCGCGCATTTCCTTCGCGCCGCCCCCCGCCAGCCCGCTTTGCGCGATGGCTCATTGCGATGCCCTTCTGATGCCCGCGCGCTGGCAGCCCTCCGCCCTGCTGGCGGCAGAAGCCCGTGCCGCCCGCCGCGTGGTGCTGATCTCCGCCGCCGATGCCCCCGCCGGGCAGGCCCCGGCCGGCACCGTCATCGTGCCCGAACTCAGCGCGACACGCTGGACCGCCGCCCTGCGCCAGCTGGTCGAAGGCGAACCGCCCCAGGCCGGCGAGGGCCTGCGCGCCGACGACCAGGTCACCCTGGCCGCCTGGCGGCAGCTTCTGGGCGACCTGCATCCGCAGAACCAGGGCCAGCCCCAAGCCCTGCCGCTGCCGATGGCGCAACGCCACTGACCCGCCGCCGGGCCTTCGGGCGCCGGGACACCGTGCCAGCGCAACGGGCGCCAGCGCAACAGGGCCCAACACCAGCGGGCCCAACTCCACCGGATGCGGACGGCTTTGACATCCCGCGCCCTGCGGCCGAGGATGGGCGAAACGTCCCGCACCACAGGCACTTGCACCATGACTTCCCCCGCGCGTCCCTTCACCGGCCCCGACCTCTGCAAGCGGGAGGCGCATGAGGTCGTGGACCTCCTCCGCCGCAAGGAGGTCTCCCCGGAGGAGCTGCAGGAAGCCGCCTTCACCCGCATCGACCAGGTGGAACCGGCGATCAACGCCATGCCCACCACCTGCCGCGACCGGGCAGAGGCGGCGGCGCACCTTGCAGGCGACGCGGCGCATCCCGGCTGGCTGGCGGGGCTGCCCGTGGCGATCAAGGACCTGGCAGAGGTCGCGGGCGTGCGCACCACCTTCGGCACACGCGGCCTCTCGGGCAACGTGCCCGAAATCTCGTCGCCCATCGTCACCCGGATCGAGGAACGCGGCGGGATCGTCATCGGCAAGACCAACACGCCGGAATTCGGCGCCGGGGCCAATACCTTCAACGATGTCTTCGGTTATACCCGCAACCCCTGGAACACCCGGCTGAACGCCGGAGGCTCCTCTGGCGGGGCGGCGGCGGCCCTCGCGGCGGGAGAGGTCTGGCTCGCCCACGGCTCAGACCTCGCCGGGTCCCTGCGCACCCCCGCCGCCTACTGCGGCGTCGTGGGCTTCCGCCCCTCCCCCGGCATCGTGCCCGGCGCCCCGGCGCACTCCCGCTTCCATACGGAGGCACTGCAGGGCCCCATGGCCCGCTCGGTCATGGACACCGCGCTCTTCCTCGATGCCATGGCGGGGTTCACCCCGCGCGAACCGCTCTCCTACCCCGCGCCCGTCACGCCCTACCAGGAGGCAGTGCGCCGTGCCTCGGGCCGCATCCGCATCGCCTTCTCCCTCGACCTCAACGGCTTCGCGCCGGTCTCCGCCGCGATGGAGGCGCACCTGCGCTCCGCCCTGGCCCGGATCGAGAGCGCGGGCGCCACGGTGGCCGAAACCTGCCCCGCCCTGCCCGACCTCGACCGCACCTACCGCACGCTGCGCGGCATGCTCTGGGCCTCCGGCCCCGGCCGCGCCGACGCGCGCCTGCAACGCACCTACAAGCGGACGCTGCAGGAAAACATCGACTACGGCCGCGCGCTCACCATCGACGACGTGCTGGATGCGCAGCAGGCGCGCTCCCGCCTCTACGATGCCGTGGTGCGCTTCATGGAAGGCTTCGACGTGCTGGCCTGCCCCGTGGTCGGCCTGATGCCCGGCCCGGTGGAAGAGGAATACCCCACCCAGGTCGACGGCAAGCCGCTCACCGATTACATCGCCTGGCTGCGCTTCTCCTACCTCTCGCCCACGCTGGGCCTGCCCTCGGTCTCCGTCCCCGTGGGCCTCTCACCCGAAGGGCTGCCGGTGGACCTGCAGCTCATCGGCCCGCCGCGCGGCGAAGCGGCCCTGCTCGCCGCCGCCCGCGCCGTGGAACTGGCCTGCGGCGGACCGCTGGGCCCCATCGACCCGGTGACGCCCAACCGCTGAAACCCCGCTGACCCACCCCAGTACCGAGCCCCAGTACCGGGCGCCCTTCCCCCATTCGATGGCTGGAAATACTCCCGCCGGAGGCATCGCCCCGCAGGGGCGACCCCTTCATGTCTCGCGGTTGCGGTTCTCGCGGTAGATGCCCACGAAATGCAACGCCAGCAGCGCCACGATGGCCACGCCCAGGAAGGCCGCGATGGGACGGTCGAAGAAATCCCAGAAGACCCGCACCCGCGCCATGGCCGGGCGCAACTTCACTTCCATGATCCCGCCCAGCACCATGCCCAGCACGATCGGCACCACCGGCAGGTTCTGCCGCTTGAGCACCAGCCCCAGCACGCCGAACCCGGCGGCAATCGCGCAATCCACGACCGAGTTCCGCAGCGAGTAGACGCCGACGAAGCTCAGTACCAGGATCATCACGCCAAGGAACCGCGTCGGGATCCGGATGATCCTCAGCAGCCCGTTCGACGCCACCAGCATGAACAGGATGACGATCACGTTCAGCAGGATCATCGCGGAATAAAGCGCGTAGACGAAGTCGATCTGTCCCTGGAACAGCTGCGGCCCCGGGATCACGTTGTGCACGTAGAAGACCGACAGCATCATCGCCGTCAGCGCCTCCCCCGGGATGCCCAGGGCCAGCAGCGGGATCATCGCGGCGGCAGGCACGGCATTGTTGGCGCTTTCGCTGGCCACCAGCCCCTCGGGACTGCCCTTGCCGAAGTCATCGGGCGTCTTCGATGTCTTCTGCGCGTAGGTATAGCTCAGGAACTGCGCGGTGAACTCGCCCACCCCGGGGATCATCCCCATCAGCACGCCGAAGCCCGCGCCGACACTGCCGATCCGCCTGTATTTCCAGACCTCGGCCATGGCGCGGCCCATGTTGCCCTCGATCTTCTGGGCCTCGGGCGCGCTTTCCTCGCTCGACAGCAGGTCGAAGGCCTGGCTCAGCGCGAAGAGCCCCAGCACCACCACGATCAGGTCAAAGCCCGATCCCAGCCATTCCTGCCCGAAGGTGAAGCGCTGGGTGTATTTCACCGGTTCCAGCCCGACAGTGCCCAGGAAGATCCCGAAGGCCGCCAGCATGCCGGCGGCAAAGGTCTGCCCCCGATGCGCCAGCACCACCAGCACGAGGCCCAGAAGCGCCGCCAGGAAGATCTCGCGCGAGCCGAACATCGGCGCCACCTTCGCCAACACCGGCGACAGGAAGATCAGCGCCAGGATCGACAGGATGCCGCCCATGAAGCTGGCGCCATAGGCCAGGCCCAGGGCCCGCAGCGCCTCGCCCCGTTTCGTCATCGGGTGACCGTCGTAGGTGGTCAGCGCGTTCACGGCGGTGCCGGGGGTGTTGATCAGGATCGCGGGCAGCGCGCCGCCGAACATCGAGGACCCGTAGATGCCCAGCAGCATCGTCAGCCCCACCAGCGGCTCCATGGCGAAGGTCGCGGGCAGCAGGATGGCGATGGCAACCGCAGGGCCCACGCCCGGGATCGCCCCGATGATGACGCCCCCGATGGACCCCACCAGCAGCGCCAGCATCACGTCCCAGTGCATCAGCATCCCGATGCCGGAAAGAAGCATGTCCATGGGATGACCTCAGAAATGAACCATGACGAAGGTGCGGATGCCGTCGGGCAGGTACTCGTAGACCGCCCCCGCCGGGATCTTCACCTGCAGGAAGGATTTGAACACCACCACGACCGACAGGGCGAAGAGGGCCGAAATCCCCATCCAGCGCCAGCTGCGGTAGCCCAGCCGCCAGGCCAGGGCACAGGTGAAAATGACGGTGACCGGCAGGTAGCCGCCCCGGGGCACAAGCCAGACATAGACCAGGAACCAGCCCGCGAACTCCAGGCTGCGGGCCCAGCCCAGCACCTCCTGCTGCCAGCCGGGGCGGCGTTCGGACAGGAGCCCGCCCAGCAGGTGCCCCGCGCCGAACAGCACCATGCCGATGATCGCCACCCCGGGCCAGAAGGCGGGCTGCGCGTAAAGCTTAGTCCGCGCCACCCAGTCGGTCTGGAAGGGCAACAGCGCCAGCAGCAGCAGCGCCAGCCCCATGAAGCCCCCGGCAAAGATCAGGTCACCCGGCCGCCCGTAGCGCCCGAAAAGCGCCTGGAAATTGCGGATCCGGACGACGTTCTGAAAGCGCGACCCCGCGCGCGGCAGCCTTTCGGGCTGGCGCACGCGCGGGGTCTTCTTGCCTGGCTCACGGCTCATTCAAGCAGCTCGTTGATGGTGACCATCGTTGCCGCGTCGCTCTCGATCTGGGCTTCGGCCTCTGCCGCGTCCTGCCAGTAGATCAGCGCACCGGTATCCGCCGCCAGCTTCTTGGCCGCATCCGACTGCATCACCTTCACGGCCACCGCCTCGATCTTGTCGCGCGCCTCCTGCGGCACGTCGGCCTTCACGAACAGCCCGTTCCACAGGGCCATGTTCAGCTTGGGATCGACCTCGGCCACGGTGGGCACGTCGGGCGTCACCGGGATCCGCTCCGCCCCGATGGAGGCCAGGATCTTCACATCGTCGAGGCAGGGGAAGATCTGCTGCAGCGTGGTGTTCATCACGTCCACGTCGCCCGAAGCCAGGCTGTTGCAGTCCAGCGCGTCAAAGGCCGCCTCGAAGGCGAAATCGAACCCCTTGTCCTTGGCCAGGGCAAAGGTGATCTGCGTCGGCGTCAGCATCGCGCCGAAGTGGCCCAGCGCCACGTCGTGATCCTGGGCATAGGCCGCCAGCTCGTCGATGGTGCTGTAGGGCGCATCGCCCGAAGTGGCGATGACGAAGGGATAGGTGACGAAGACGCCGATCGGCTCGAAGGGGTTCGGGCTCAGCGCCGGGATGCCGATCTGCGGGCCGGTCAGCACCACGTCCGACACGAAGGAGCCGACGGTGTAGCCATCGGCGGGCGCATTGGCGACCTCGACCGCACCGGGGAAGGGACCACCGCCGCCACCGGGCTTGTTCACCACTGCGGCGGGCACGCCGTATTCCTTCTGGAACTCGTCGGCGATCATCCGGGTCAGGATGTCTTCAAGGTCGCCCGGCGGGAAGGGCACGACGAATTCGACGGGCTTCTCCGGCCAGTCGGCCAGGGCCATGGTCGGGGCGGCCAGCGGCGCCGCGACGGCCGCCAGGGCCAGGGCGTAGGGGGTCACTGAATAAAGCGGAAAGGTCTTCATGGGTTGCGTCTCCTGTTGGGTCATTTTTCGGTTCATTGGCCGTGGAAACTGTCCCCCGCCCCGCGCCACGGCACGCGAAGCGGCGGTGTCATGGCGCTCAGCTCACCCGCAGCGCCATGCCGAATGTCGCCGCCGTCATCGGCAGGATCTCCATCAGGCCGCCGGCCCGGCCCCGCCCGATCTCACGGTAGGAAACCAGCAGGCTCAGCCCGAGGTAGATCATCAGTCCCAGTGCCGTGACCTGCACGAAAAGCGCCGGTGCCCGGCTCATGGGCAGCAGGGTCACCCCCTCTGCCGTCAGAAGCGGCAGCGCGGCATCGCCGCAGATCCCCGCGCCGTTCAGCACGAAAAGCGCCAGCAGGACGGCGGCCATCGCCAGATGGCTCGCCCCCCGGTGCAGGCAAAGCGCGCCACCCGCACGCAGCCGCAGCCCCATGCGCAGCGCCAGCAGGCCCAGCGCCACCACCCCTGCGTAAAGCAGGGGCGCCGCGCCCGACATCGCCAGCGCCATGGCGCCCAGCGCCGCCAGCGCCTCGGCCCTTTCCGCGCCCCGGTCCGCACCCTGACAGGCGCGGACACAGGCCAGCGTGCCCAGGGCCGCAAGGCCCAGCAGGGACCAGTGGTAGGCGCTCACCCCTTGCTGCCGCAGCAGCTGCCGCCCTCTGCCGCACGGGTCTTGTTGGAATGGCAGCATTCCTTCCCGTTCGGATCCTCGGGCACATCCAGCGTCGGGTTGCGGTCAAAGAAGTTCTCGGGCCGGAAGGTGAAGCCCGCATAATCGACCGGCATGATCGGCCAGTCCTCGGTGCGCGGGAAGTGCGTCAGGCCGAAGGTGTGCCAGACGACGATATCCTCGCCATCCACGCTGCGGTTGCCCGCCGCATAGGCTGGCAGGCCCGCGCCGCCCGGATGCTGGTTCGGCGTATAGCCCGCCGCCCACAGCTCATCCCGGTCGAACTGCGTCACCCACAGGCTCTTGGTGGCAAACCCGGCCCGCTTGGTGATCGAGGCCTCGTCATCCGCCAGCAGCAGCGGCAGCCCCTCGGGCATCAGCAGGTAGGCCGGCGCTTCCCCCACCCAGTTCTTCGTCTCGGCCGAAGAGACACGCCAGGTCCGCATCACCTCGTTCCTGGCGCAACGCTGTGCCTCACCTTCGGTGCCCAGACGGGTGATCTCCCGGGTGAAGGCATTGCCCACCGGGTTGCCCTCGCCCATCTTCAGCCGCTTCACGTCGATCTCGTCGACGAAGTTCTTCTGCCCATCCACGGCCACGTCCAGCCGGGCCGAGAACATGTGCTGGTGCTGCGGCGCGCCCAGCCGGGGCGCCATCTCCGTCGCCCATTCGTAGTCCCCCTCCGGGCGGCCGGAGGTGAAGACGATCCCCGTCGCCTTGCACTCCAGCTCGATCTTCCCATCCAGGTAGAAGTACCAGTAGAACCCGTAATCGTAGTTCCCCACGGTGACGAAGAAGCTGACCACCAGCCGCCGCTGCCGCCGCACGTCCGAGCGCCCCGAGAAGACGCAGGTATGCTTCCACAGCGTGCCGAAGTCCTCTTCGTGAATGCAGATCGCGTTCTTCAGCTCCACCGGGTTGCAGAAGTCGTCCACCACCGTCGCATCGACATAATGGATCTCGCCCAGGCAGTCGCAGCCCAGCACGAGGGAATTGGCCAGCCGCCCGAACTGATACTCGCCCGCGTCGAAATAGTTCTGCCATTCATGGGTCGGCTGCGGTTCGCCATAGGGCACCACCATTTCCGACACGGAGGCGCGGTTCAGGATCGACCGCTTCCGCCCCCGGTCGTTGAAGCTGATATCGTGCAGCGTCAGCCCCTCGCGCCCGTTGAAGCCGACACGCACCTCCCAGTTCTGCCACTTCAGGATGTTGTCCTCCATGGTGAAGGAGGCACCCTGCGGCTGGGTGATGTTCAGCGGCTTCATGTCCTCGCGCAGGGGCCCGCCCAGATCGCGATCCATGTAGTCGCCGCTGGTCTCCGGGATCTCGGTATAGCCGGTATCGACAAACCGCAGCACCTCGCGCGACAGCAGGTCGACGTGGCAGACCACACCCTCGATCGGATGCGCCCAAAGCTCGTGGATGGCATCGGGGTTCGGCGCGTAGAAACTGAGGACGCGCAGCATCCGACGGCCCTCTTCGCCTTCCCAGCCGAACATGCCCGCCGACAGGGGGCAGCAGAACACCTGGTCCAGGTTGGTGATGCCGCGCTTGGCCAGCGCCTCGACGAACCGCGGATCCGCCTTGGAGATCTCTTCAGCCGCCACGTAGTCCTCGTCCAGCACCGGCCCCCAGCCGTCCTTCGCCGGATCCAGCACCTTGTCGACGATGATCGCCGCGCCCGGGATATCCACGACCATCTCCCGCAGGGTCTGCTCGACGATGTCCATCACCAGCACGCCGATCTCCCGCGGGATGGCGGCGCCGGGGGTCCAGGCGGCAAGGGTCGCGTGATCGGGTTCACGCAGCATGACGTAGCTGAACCGCTTGCTCTCCCCCTCGATCCCGGCGGCGGCCAGCACCTCTTTCAGCTTCACCACCTCTGCAGGTGTGATTGGATCCAGCGGGTGTTTCACATCCGCAGCAATGGTTCCCTCGGTCATCATCTGGCCCCTGTTCTCAACATGATCTCGCACGTCTTGCGTGCCTTGATCCTCAGGGTAAGGAGCGCCGCAGTTGCACCTATTGCCAACAACGCCAAAAATTCGATAATTCGCGCCAAAGTGTCGGAGATCGTCAGAAATGCCCCAGGAAGGCCGCAAAACCCGCCCGCTGCCGGATTCGCCGTCCCTGCGCGCGTCTGCTCTCGCGCCGGTTCTGGCGCATTTTGCCGACAAACCGGGCAGCATTGAAACGGTCCTGCTGGCCAACGGGGTTGATCCGGCCCGCGTGCGCGACCCCTACGAGGCGATTCCCCTGGCCGCCTATCTGCAGATCTTCGAAGAGGCGGCCGAACTGGCGGGTGATCCGGTGCTGGGCGCAAGGCTGGGCCAGCGCATCCAGGCGGGTGAACTGGGGCCCACCGGGCTGCTGCTGCTGCAATCGGGCACGCTGCGGCGCGGGCTGGAACGCTTCGCAGGCTCCCTCTCCGCGCTGCAGACGGCCACCGACATGCAGATGACCCAGGCAGAGGGGATCCTGTCGATCACCTATCACATCCGGTCACGCGCGGTGCGCCCGCAACCCCAGGACAGCGAGTTTTCCCTCTCCACCCTCGTCCGGTTGATCCGCTCCGCCTTCGATCCGCGCTGGCAGCCGCTGGAAGTGCACTTCGAACACGCGCCCTCGCGCCGGCCGGACCTGCTGCAACGCATGTTCCGCGCCCCCGTCCGCTTCGGCCAAAGCTCCAACAGGCTGGTCTTCGGGCCAGAAGGACTGGACCGTGAATACCGGGTAGAGGACGCGGGGCTGATCCTGGTGATCGAACGCCACATCGCGGACCTGGTGCTGGAACAGGATGCCGGCGCGGCGCTGCAGGACCGGGTGCTGTCGGTGGTGGTGCGCAACCTTGGCCAGCGCCCGGTGGAGCTGGAAGGCATCGCCGCCGAACTGGGCCTGGCCCCGCGCAGCCTGCAACGCGCCCTGGCCGATGAAGGCACTTCCCTGCGCGCCATCGTGCAGGCCCACCGGCAAAGCATCGCGGAAACCTACCTGGCCGATCCGCGTCTCAACCTGAAACAGGTGGCCCAGGCGCTTGGCTATTCCGACGCCACGGTCTTCTGGCGCGCCTACCGGGGCTGGACGGGCCAGCCCCCCTCCCACGCGCGCCCAGGCGGACAAACCCCGTAGGGCGGGAGCCATCCCGCCTTCCAACGCCCCGCGCCGCGCACCACCGTCGAAAAACACCCCCACCGGGATTTGGTACAGCGATGGTGGGCTTCACCCACCCTACGGCCCGGATCAGAACGCCCTAGCGCCCTCCCGCAACCGCCCGGGCGAACAAACCCGTAGGGCGGGAGCCATCCCGCCATTCCACGCACCGCGCTACGCACCACCGTCGAAAAACACCCCCACCGGGATTTAGCGCAACCATGGTGGGTTTCACCCACCCTACGGCCCAGATCAGAACACCCTAGCGCCCTCCCGCGCCCGCCCGGGCCGACAGCGCCGGATCAGAACGCGGTGGAGCCATCCCGCAGGGCGCGGAAACGGGCCAGGGCGCGCATCGTCCGCCCCTCGTCGATCAAGGCAAGATCCAGGATCACCGTGTTCGCCACGGTCATCGGCACGACGAGGGACTGGCTCTCCCCCGCCTCGCCCCGCGACGCGGTAATCTGCACCTCCGCCGGGGGATCGAAACGCACGCCGCGTGCATCGCCCAGGGCCAGCACCCGCGCGCCACGGTCTGCCGCCAGGCTCCGCAACTCCTGCAGCTTGGGATTGGGGCGGCGATAGTTGATCAGCCACAGCACGTCTCCGGCCCCCAGAAAGGCCGCCTGCTCCCAGATGCGGGCAATCTCTCCCGACAGGTCCACCGCGTCATAGCCCGACCGGCGCAGCCGCGTCGCCACCAGCCGCGACAGCACCGCCGCATGGCTCGACCCCATCACGTAGATCCGCCGCGCGCCCAGAAGGGCCTCGGAAAACCGCCGGATATCGGCATCCGCCACCGCCGCGCGCAGCGCCTCCAGCGCCGCCATCTCGCTGTCCAGAACAGAGGCCAGCAGCCCCCCTTCGCCCGCCCGCACCAGGCGTGCGGCAATCCGGGCGCCCGGGTCCTCGAACTCGCCTTCGACCAGGTGTTCCCGCAGGAAGGCGCGGAACTCCGGGTAGCCCTTGAAGCCCAGCCGCCGCGCCAGCCGCACCGCGCTGGCCGGGTGCACCCCGGCGCGGAAGGACACCTCCTTGCCGTTCTCCATCGCCGCCCGGATCGGGTCGCGCCGCATCACGTCCAGCAGCCGGGTATCCGCCTCCGTCAGCTTCCCCTCGTGGCGGGAGATCAGCTCGCCCAGGAAGGGCGGTGTATCGCGTGTCATCTCATCCCCTCCTGTCGCCGGTACGGGCGTGCCACCCCGGGCCGCCCCATGTCGCCCCCGCAGGAGTAGCCCGCCCGGGCTACAGCGTCCACGCCCTCCCGGCGCGCAGGTCCGGTCACAGCCGGGCGCCGCTCCGGGCATCGAAGAGATGCGCGGCGCCCGCGTCATATTCCAGCCAGACGGTCTCCCCCTGTTCCGGCAGCCCCTGCGCCCGGCTGGCCACGGCCGCGATCCGCCCCGTGGGTGCTTCGCAATGCAGGACGAAATCGGCGCCCGTCATCTCCGTCAGGGCCAGCCGCGCCTCGATCGCCGGGGCCTCGGGCCGCACCCGGTGCAGGCCCAGCGCCTCGGGCCGCAGGCCCACCTCCACCCCGGCCGGCCCCTGCCAGCCGGGCAGCGTCGCGGCGGGGAAGAAGTTCATCACCGGCGCCCCCATGAAGGCGGCGACGAAGCGGTTGGCGGGCCGGTCGTAGATCGCCGCGGGCGTATCGAACTGCTGCAGGTGGCCGTCCTTCATCACCGCGATCCGGTCCGCCAGGCTCAGCGCCTCGGTCTGGTCATGGGTGACGAAGACGATGGTGGCGCCCAGCTGGCGGTGCAGGTCCTTGATCTCTGTCCGCATCGAGACCCGCAGCGCATTGTCGAGATTCGACAGCGGCTCATCCATCAGGAAGGTCGAGGTATCGCGCGCCATGGCCCGCCCCATGGCGACCCGCTGCCGCTGCCCGCCCGAAAGCGCACCGGGCTTGCGGCCGAGGTAGGGCGTCAGCTGCAGCATCTCCGCCACCGCCCGCGCCCGCGCCTCCCGCTCCGCCTTGGGCACCTTCCGCAGCTCCAGCCCGAAGGCGATGTTCTGCAGCACGCTCATATGCGGGTAGAGCGCGTAGTTCTGGAAGATCATCGCGATGTCGCGGTCCTGCGGTGCCAGCGCATTGGCGCGCTGCCCGTCGATGCGCAGCTCGCCGCCGGTGATCTCCTCCAGCCCGGCAATCAGCCGCAGCAGGGTCGACTTGCCACAGCCCGAAGGCCCGACGATCACCACGAATTCCCCCGCCGCGATCTCCATGTCGACGCCGTGCAGCACCTCGGGACCCTTGGCATAGGCCTTGCGGATCCCCTCCAGCGTGATCGAACTCATTGCCCTGCCTCCGCGCTGCGTGCCCGTTCGAAGGCCGCGCGCCGGGCAATCGCCAGGCTCGGCCGGTCGGTGGTGAAGACCTTCACCCCCATCTCCAGCGCCCGGTCGATCTGCGCCGCGCGATGCGCCCCCCAGCAGCCGAAGGCCAGCCCCGCGCCGCGCAGCTCCGTCATCAGCTCCGGCGTGGCGGTGTCGATGTTCACGCCCACCTCGGCGATGCCATGGGCAGTGCAGACCCTGATGACCCCCCGCGCGCCCAGCTGACCCAGCACCGCCGGGCTGACCAGCCACAGGCAGGGCCGGTCAGAGGCCCGCAAGAGCGCCACCACCGTCTCCAGCAGGAAGGAGGAAAACCCGGTGCGCGCCAGCATCCCGCCCTCGGCCAGCGCTGCCACCACCTTTGGCGCAAAGCCCGGATAGGCCCCCGCCAGCCCCGGCTTCAGCTCGCAGCGGAAGCCGACGCGACTCTCGCGGTAGATCGCGCAAAGCTCGTCGAGGCTGATCGGATGCCCGCCCGCGCCATAGTCGATGACGGCGGCCCGCACCTCCGCCTCGGTCAGCGCGGCGATGGCGCCGGTCCGGTCGGTGGTGCGGTCCAGCGTGGCATCGTGATGCACCATGATCGCCCCGTCGGCGGTGGGATGGACGTCGAACTCCACCTCCTCCAGCGCCATCCGGGCCGTGGCGCGAAAGCCCTGCGGGGTGCTGTCGCCGTATTCCAGCGTGCCGCCCCGGTGGGAGGCGATGCGGGTGAACGCGTATCTCGTCATGTCGTTGTCTCTCGTTCGGAAATCTCGGCGCGGCCCTGCAGGGGCCAGCAGGTCAGGGACCGGCAAGTCAGGCGGCCTGCCCGATGGGGCCCTGCGGCTCACTTCACCGCGCCCATGGTGATGCCGCGCACCAGGTGGCGCTCCACCAGGACGAAGCCCAGCAGGACCGGCAGGATGGTGATGGTGGAGGCGGCCATGACCAGCGGCCAGTCGATGACATCCTCGCCCGGGTTGATCCGGTAGAGCCGCGCAAGGCCGATCTGCAGGGTATAAAGATCCTCCTTGCCGATCGCGACCAGCGGCCAGATGTAGTTGTTCCATTCGCCGATGAAGATGTTCAGCCCCATGGAATAGATCGCCGGGCGCGAGATCGGCACGATCACCCGCCACAGCACCTGCAGGTGGGTCGCGCCGTCCATGTAGGCGGCCTCGTCCAGCGCGCGGGGGATGCCCCGGATGTACTGGCGCAGGAAGAAGGCGGCGAACCCGCTGCTGATCGCGGGCAGGATCAGCCCGGCGTAGGTATCCAGCAGCCCGGCCCTGGCCAGCGTCAGGTAATTGGGGATCAGGGTGATGTGGCTGGGGATCATCAGCGTCGCCACCACGGCGCCGAACATCAGGTTGCCGCCCCGGAACTCGAACCGGGCAAAGGCATAGGCCGCCGTCACCGCCACGGCCAGCCCGCCCAGGGTGACCACCCCCGACACGAAGACCGAATTCAGCAGGTAGCGGGCGAAATTGTACTGCATCACCGCCACCTCGTAGTTGTCGAGGGTGAAGGACAGGCCCCCGGCGTAATAGGCATCGGCAGTCTGGAAGCTCATCCAGATGGAATAGAGCACGGGCGACAGGAACAGCAGCGACAGGACAAGGGTCGCGACCTTGGCGCGCGGGGACATCTCAGGCTTCATAATGGACCCTCCGGCCGATGACGCGCGCCTTGACCACGGCCAGCACGATGAGGAAGACGAAGAGCATGACGGCCAGCGCCGACCCCTGCCCGATGTCGAACAGCGTGAACCCCACGCGGTAGAGCAGGTTGACGATCATGTCGGTGGCCCCCGCCGGGCCGCCCTTCGTCATGACGTTGACGATGGTGAAGACCTGGAAGGCGTCGATCACCGAAACGACCAGCAGGAAGTAGGTGGTCGGCATGACCAGCGGCATGGTCACCCGCCGGAACACGTGCCAGCGCCCGCCGCCGTCGACCTTGGCGGCATCGTAAAGCTCTTCCGGCACCGCCTGCAGGCCCGCCGTGTAGATGATGATGTCGTACCCCAGCTGCTTCCAGGTGTTGACGAAGATGATCACCCACAGCGCCAGCGCCGGGTCCTGCATCCACATCACCCGGCCGATGCCGAACCAGCCCAGCACGGCGTTGATCATCCCGTAATCGGTGGAAAAGACCCAGGAAAAGACCACCGCGATCGACACGGTGGAGGTGACGGAGGGCAAAAACAGCGCCCCGCGCGCCAGCCGCGACACGAAGGTTTCCCGGATCAGGTAGCTCGCCACGCCCAGTGCCAGCGCCAGCCGCAGCGGGACGGAGATGACGGCGAAGATCGTCGTGACCTTCAGCGCGTTCCAGAAATCGTGGGAGGACAGCAGCAGGCGGTAGTTGTCCGTGCCGACCCAGGGTTTCGTGGGCGACATGAAATCCCATTCACGGAACGACAGGTTCACGCTCTGCAGGATCGGGATGTAGGTGAAGACCGCCATGAAGGCCATCAGCGGCAGCACCAGCAGGTAGGGGGTCAGTTTGCGCAGCATCGTTTCATCGACAGGGATGGGGGGCGGAAGCAGGGAACAGAAACGGGGGGCGGGACGGTTTCCGCAGGGCCCCCGGAAGGGCCCCGTCACCGCAGCGGAGGAGGGCCCGGCCATGCCGGACCCCCTTTTCCCGTCGGGCGGGGTTTACTTGGCCAGCCGTGCGGCCTCGGCCCGGGTGCGGGCGGCGAAGTCGTCCAGGGTCTCGTCGACCGGACGCTGACCCAGCGCCATGGCCTGCCACATGTCGTACTCGGTGGCGCGCATCCAGGTGACGACCGGCGGGCGCGGACGGCCCTTGGCAACCGGCAGCTGGTCGATGGCCACACGGATGCCCGGCTCGGTCGCCAGCGCCTCTGCGGCCAGCGGCTGGGCGGCGGTGCCCTTGTTGATCGGCATGTAGCCGGTGCCGGCGAACCAGATCGCATTGGCCTCGGCCGATGCGGCGTAGGAGATGAACTTCCACGCGGCGTCCTTCACCTCCTGGTCGGCGGTGGACAGGATGCCGATGCCGGCGCCGCCGATCGGCGTGCGGCAGACCCTGTTGCAGGGCATCGGCAGCACCACCAGGTCGTCACCCAGGGCCGCCTTGGCCTTGGTGTAGCCGCCGGTGGAATTCATCATGATCCCCACCTTGCCGGCCAGGAAGGCATCGCGACCGCTGTCTTCCTCGGTCACGCCATCGACGGATGCGACGTGGTACTCATGCACCAGCGAGGCCATCCATTCATAGGCTTCGCGGGTCTTGTCGCTGTCCAGCAGGATCTCCCCCGTGACGCTGTCGATCATGTCGCTGTCATTGCCCATGATCAGGCCCCAGCGCGCGAACTGGCCCGGCGATGCGATGCCGAAGATGCCCTCGTCGCCCAGCTTCTCCTGCACCTGCTGCGCCACCGCCAGAACGTCGGCATAGGTCTCCAGCTTCGGTTCCTCGGGCACGCCGGCCTGCTCCAGGATCGCCTTGTTGTAATACAGGACCGGGGTGGAGCTGTTGAAGGGCACGATGTAGTTCTTGCCCTCGTAGACGCCGACCTCGCGGGCGAAGTCGAACAGCTGGTCCTTCAGCGGATCGGCGTCCAGGTAGCCGGTCAGGTCGGTCAGGATGCCCCGGTCTGCAAACAGGCCGTAGCGCGTGACCTCCATGATCACCGCGTCGGGCTCGCGGTGCGCGGGGATCGCCGCCTGCAGCTTGGCCACGATGTCGTTGTAGTTGCCGATGTGCTGCGCGTCGATGTGGATGCCGGGGTTGGCCGCCTCGAAATTCTCGACGATCTGGGTCAGGGCGTCGCCCTTGGACTTGCCGAAGCTGTGCCAGAATTCGACCGTCACGTCGGCCAGCGTGACGGAGGTGGAGCCGAGAAGGGCAACCAGGCCCAGGCCCGCCAGTCGGGGAAGTTTCGCAACCATGTCAGGGTCCTTTGCAATTGCGATTGCAGTTAAGTCCCCCGCCGTCTAGGCGCGCAGTGTGACAGCCGCCCGAAACGCCCGTGAACCTTTCGTGACGCCGCGCCCATCACCTTTCTTCACAAGGAAATAACTACAAACCCTGACACCACCCCACCGGCCACGACATCATGCAATTTATGTTGCAATCCCGATATCTTCCGCCCCAAACCCCCGCCCCATCGTCATCGCGCCGTGGCCTGCGCCATGCTATCCTGCACCCGGGCAGCCTGCATTTTCAGCCCCATCCCGCATTTCAGCACCAGAGGTTTCCATGGCCTTCTACCGTTCCCTCAAGAACCCCAACCGCTATCCGCCCGGGCGTGCCGCCCCCGGCCAGTCCGGCTGGATCGCCGACCGCCTGCTGCGCCTGCGCGCCCTGCTCAACGGCCAGATCACCGCGCGCCGGCAACCCAACTCCCTCATCATCGGCTCCTGGAACATCCGCCATTTCGACGGCGGCCGCCCCCGCCTGCGCGAAAGCTTCCACTACATCGCAGAGGTGATCGACCACTTCGACATCTGCGCCGTGCAGGAGGTGAAGAGCCAGGAGGCGGTGGAGGACCTGATGAAGCTCCTCGGCCCCAACTGGGACTACTTCATCAACGACAGCTCCGGCGCGGGGCGCGGCAACTACGAACGCATGGCCTTTCTCTACAACCGCAACCGCGTCCGCTTCCGCAACCTCGTGGGCGAACTGGTCTTCCCGATGGATGCCCTGCCCGGCGGCGAACAGATCGGCCGCACCCCCTTCTTCGCCGCCTTCCAGGCCGGCTGGTTCCGCTTCACCCTCTGCTCCGCCCATATCGTCTTCAAGGAAGAGGCAGGCCGCCCCCTCCGCCAGGATGAGATCGGCGCCATCGCCGCCGAAATGGCCAAGCGCGCCGGGGAGCAGGACGAGGTGCACATCTTCCTGGGCGACATGAACATCGAGGACCGCACAGATGCCGGCATGCAGGCCCTGCTGTACCACGGCTTCAACGTGCCCGATCTCGGGCCGACCTCGCTCACCGGCAACCGTCACTACGACCAGATCGCCTTCGTCGGGCCCGACCTGAAAACCCGCATGCTGGAACGCGGGGTGATCCACTGGGAACAGGCCGTCTTCACCGAGGCAGAGGCCCCCGATTACGAGCAGATCGCCCAGCTGATGCGCGTGGCCAGCGATTCCGACGACCTCGCCCGCCTGCTGCGCGACGCCCCCGACAGCGGCACCCCCTATGCCAACTGGCCCAGCACCTACCGGTCCTGGCGGACCCATGAAATGTCCGACCACCTACCGATCTGGATGGAGCTGGAGGTGGATTATTCCAACGAATACCTCAATGGGGTCAGCGAAGGCAGGGACTGACCCGAAACGCCCCCGAAACGGCCAGTCAGACAGACATGGGGAATTGCAGACCTGGGGAATTGCAGACCCGGGGAATTGCGAAACCAACCCGCAGCCGCAATTCCCCATTCCCTCCGATCCGCGCCACGCCACTCCCCGAAGTCAGGCCCCTAAGTCAGGCCTCGAAATCCGACACGACCACCACCGGCCCGCCGGTGGAGGCGGGCACCTTCGCCACCCTCGCCCCGCCCTGACCGGCCCGTCCCCCCGCTGACCGGCGATTCTCTGACGCCCCCCGGGCCGCCGCACACACCCCGCCCCGACAGCCCACAGGCCGAGACCCGCCGCCCCTCCACCGCCCCATCGGCAGTCTTTCGCGCGAAATATTCTTTCCTCCTACGACTTTCGCCTCATTTCCGCGACACAGCCCGCCTTTGACGCCGAACAGAGGCTTGCAATGAAGGGGCACCCTTCCGACAAGAAGATCGGGCCCGGCGCTGCACTCGCGCGCCAGGGGCCTGATGGGTGAACGGAGAATACGGCGATGAAACTGATGCGGATCGGTGATCCCGGGTCGGAACGGCCCGCGATCCTGCATGACGACGGCACATGGCGCGACCTCAGCACGGTGGTGGATGATATCGCGGGCGCGGCCCTGACCAATGCAGGCCTGTGGCGCATCGGCACCGTCGATCCGCTCTCCCTGCCTGTACTCGACCCTGCCTCCCGCATCGGCCCCTGCGTGGGGCGCGTGGGGAAATTCCTCTGCATCGGCCTCAACTACGCCGACCACGCCGCGGAAACCGGCATGCCGATCCCCGAGGAACCGATCCTGTTCATGAAGGCCACCTCCGCCATCTGCGGGCCGAACGACCCGCTGATCATTCCGCGCGGCAGCCAGAAGACCGACTGGGAAGTCGAACTGGGCGTCGTCATCGGCACCCGTGCCCGCTACGTCGACGAAGCCGAGGCGATGGAACATGTGGCGGGCTACTGCCTCGTCAACGATGTCTCCGAGCGGGCCTTCCAGATGGATCGTGGCGGCCAGTGGGTGAAGGGCAAGTCCGCCGACAGCTTCGGCCCCATCGGCCCCTGGATGGTCACCCGGGACGAGGTCGAGGATCCCCAGGACCTGACCATGTGGCTGGAGGTTGACGGCCACCGCTACCAGGACGGCTCGACCCGGACGATGATCTTCGGCGTGGCCCAGCTGGTGTCGCACCTCAGCCAGTTCATGACGCTGGAACCGGGCGACGTGATCACCACCGGCACGCCGCCGGGCGTCGGCATGGGCCAGCAGCCCGCGCCGGTCTACCTGCGCCCCGGGCAGGAGGTCCGCCTCGGGATCGAGGGTCTGGGGGAACAGCGCACCACCACCATCGCCTGGGACGCCGCCGACTGACCCTGCCAACCGCCTCGTAGGGTGGATGCAATCCACCACCCGACACCCTCCCCTTCAAGCCCCCATCACGGCCCCCTTCAAGCCCCCCATCACGGGGCGCCCACCACCGCGCGCCCCGTTAACCTGCGCCGTTTCGGCCCTGCCGCACCGCCGCGATACCGACGCAATACCGACGTGATACCGACGTTGCGATTTCAGCCCGAAAGCCCTGTTAACCAAGGCCCGGGCCAGGTGAGTCGCCGCACCGCAGTACCGACGTTCGAAACGGTGCGGCAAGGTTTGATAAAGATCTCCCCGACGCCCCGGCATGAAAAGGGGGCCCCGTTGCCGGGACCCCAAGGTC
Source organism: Pseudooceanicola sp. NS-SX8 (assembly GCF_057380755.1). NCBI lineage: Bacteria > Pseudomonadati > Pseudomonadota > Alphaproteobacteria > Rhodobacterales > Paracoccaceae > Pseudooceanicola > Pseudooceanicola sp. NS-SX8. The sequence continues at coordinate 4,129,928 of NZ_CM170819.1, forward strand.
AGGGAGGTAATTATTGAGGTTCTTATTCCGCCGGCGTGACCGACATGTCGTCATTGCGCGACAGGCTGGCGTTGCGCTTCGGCGATTCCCGGAAGTGGGTGGCGTAGATCATGGCGCCGACGAAGGTCAGCCCGCCCACCAGGTTGCCCAGCACCACGGGGATCTCGTTGTACATGAAGTAGTCAGCCCAGGTGAACTGGCCGCCCAGCATGATCCCGCTCGGGAACAGGAACATGTTCACGATGGAATGCTCGAAACCCAGGTAGAAGAAGACGATGATCGGCATCCACATGGCCATGATCTTGCCGGAGGTGGAGTTCGACATCATCGCGGCGACGACACCGGTGGACACCATCCAGTTGCACATCACGGCGCGGATGAAGACGGTCAGCAGGCCGGCGCCACCGGCAGCGGCATAGCCCAGGGTCCGGGCCTCACCGATCTTGCCGATCTTCTCGCCGACGGCGTTCGGATCCTGGCTGAAGCCCATGGTGAAGATGACCGCCATCATGACGGCGGTGGTCATGGCACCTGCGAAGTTGCCGCAAAAGACCAGGCCCCAGTTGCGGAACACGCCGCCCCAGGTGCAGCCCGGGCGCTTTGCGATGACCGCCAGCGGCGCCAGGGTGAAAACGCCGGTCAGCAGGTCGAAACCCATGAGGTACAGCAGGCAGAAGCCCACGGGGAAGAGCAGCGAGGCGACAAGGAAGTTGCCGGTCTGCACGGCGATGGTCACGGCAAAGGCCGCCGCCAGGGCCAGGATGGCGCCGGCCATGAAGGCGCGGATCAGCGTGTCCTTGGTGGCCATGAAGATCTTGGATTCGCCGGCATCGACCATCTTGGCCGCGAATTCCTTGGGAGCAACATACGACATTATATCAGTCCTTTCATGAGGTTATGGTCATAAGGTTCTGGTTATTGGATTCTGGTAATTAGATTCCGGGGCCTGCTCTCAGGCGCCCTGATTCAGGTGAAGGAAGATTGCGCGGCCCTCGATACGGACCGGGAAGGCGCCAGTCGCGCCTTGGTCCGCCCCCTGCCCTGTGCAGGTCCCGCAGGAGGCGGCGGCCTTGGCATGCGCCCGCACCTCGGACAGCGCAGGCCATTCTCGGTGATGGCCTGACTGATCTGGCCCTTGCAGATGCCGTTGCAGCCGCAGATTTCCGCGTCATCGGGCAGCTTGGCGATGGCTGCCGGTGGGTCCGCCCCGCCGCGGGATCCAGCTGGCGTTCCATCAGCGAGGGCATCAGGTGAAGCACCGTCACCTCCATGCCCTGCGCCTTCAGGCCGGCGGCGGCCTCCAGCCCCAGAAGGCCGCCGCCGATGACCACGGCACGGCCGCCGAGGGCAGCAGCCTTTTTCATGCCGTGGACGTCATCCGGGTCCCGACAAGCCAACACACCTGGCAAATCGTGACCCGGAACCGGGATGGTGAAGGGGGACGATCCCGTGGCGATGACCAGCGTGTCATAGGCGGCGGTGAGGCCCCCTTCGCTGGTCACGGTCCGGGCGGCGCGGTCGATCTCCACCACCTCCCGCCCCCGGTGCAGGGTGATGCGTTGATCGGCGTACCATGCGTCCCCGTGAATGATGATATCGTCAAAGCTCTTCTCGCCCGACGGGACCGGCGACAGCATGATGCGGTCGGTGTTCACCCGCGGCTCGGCGTTGAAGATCGTGACGTCACAGGCATCTGGCGCAGGGGCGAACAGCCCTTCCAGCATTCGGCTCGGGGCCATGCCATTACCAATGATTACAAGACGTTGCCTGGACATGATTCATCTCCGGTCGCGTGCTTACATGCGGATACCGGAGGGTCCGGGCCGCGGCGATTTCGGTCAGGGAGGGATCCGGAAAGGAAACGCGCTCCCGCGGTCCGGACGGGCCGGATCGTGAAGCAGCTGCGTCGCTGCCGGCCCATTCGGGCATCTGACGGAAATTGCCGCGCCGTTGCGGCGGGATCGGGGACATTCCCGATCGCTTATTCATTCAGGTATTTGGAATGATAATTTGAAGCAAGATTTTTGTTTCGCCCTGGCGTCATATCCGGATTTCAGGGCGGTCTTGGGGCGGTTTTCAGGATTTTCTGCGCAGGCAGCATGCAGTTTCGCCCCAAAATGCCGAAAACCTGAGCGAAAGAAGATTGCCGAAACGCCACCCCAAACGGATGAAACAACCTCACTCGAACCGCTGCACAGGGCGCCTGACGCCCCTTTCGAAGCACCTCCGCACCGGAATGCGACTCACCTCGCCCCCGGTATCTCCCCCAGCAGAATCGGCAGGGTCCGGGGGTGGGCCGACAGCGCATCGGCCAGGCTGAACTGATCCAGGAAGGCGTAGAACCCCCGCTTGGCCTCCTCCAGCGCGCGGGTCAGCCCGCAAGAGGCCCGCAGCACGCAGGTGGAACAATCCACCATCGGCGGGTTGCCCTCCATGTAATGTGCCACCCTGCCGACCAGGATATCCCCCGGCGCCCGTGCCAGCCGCACCCCGCCGGACCGGCCACGGGTGCTCAGAAGGAAGCCGCCGTCGACCAGCTGCTTGACCACTTTCATCAGGTTGGGATGGGAAATTCGATGGGCCTCGGCGATCTCGGCGATCGACACCAGCCGGCCTTCGTGGGCCGCCAGATAAAGACAGACCCGCAGGGAATAATCTGTGAACTTTGATAAATGCATGGGACCTGAACACTCGCAACAGGGTCAGTCAGACAGAGACGTGACCCGAGGTCAATCCTGCACCGCCCCCGCGCCGCACCGCCCGGCCCCGTCGCACAGGGCAAGGGCACAAGGTCAGCATGAGAGGCCAGAACAGGGGCCAGCATCAGGGGCCAGAACAGGGCCACACAGGCCCCCGCTCAGCCCTCCAGCCGCGCCAGGATCGCCTCGGCCGCGCGGCGGGTGCCGGGCGCCACCTTCATCCCCGCCGAAACCTCTGCCAGCCGCGCCTTCATCGCGCCATCTTCCAGCAACGACAGGCAGGCCGCCCGCAACTCTTCCGGCGCCCAGCCCGCGCGGTCCATCCGCAGGCCCGTCCCCGTGGCCTCAGCCCGCTGCGCATTGTCGTGACCATCCCAGCAATAGGGCATCACCAGGCTCGGCACGCCATGGTACAGCGCCTCGCAAAAGCTGTTGTTGCCGCCGTGGTGGATGAACAGCGCCGACTGCGCCACCACCGAAGGCTGCGGGAACCAGCTGCCGAGGTAGACATTGTCCGGCACCCGGTCATAGGCCTCCAGGAAGCCGCCCACGTTGATCAGGAACCGCGCGGGCAGCGTCGCGAAGACCTCGATCATCCGGCCGATCAGCCCGGTGTCGATGGCGCCCAGGCTGCCGAAGGACATGTAGACCAGCGGCCCCTCGTCCGCCGGGAAGGGCGGTGGATCGAACCGCGTTTCCCGCCGCACGCAGCCTTCGAGGAAGACGAACCGCTCCGGATCCAGCGCAACCTCCCGCACGTGGCGCACCGCCGAAGGCGCCAGCAGCAGGTTCAGGTCCTCCGAAGGCTCCAGGAATATCCCCGGCGGCAGCGGCGACAGGCCGTTGGCCCGGCGCAGGGCGTTATAGCGGCGGTGGCTGGCCCGGGTCGCCGCCAGGTAGGCCGCCTCGAAGGCCGCCCGTTCCGGCGCATCGGCGGCCAGCCCCGACAGGTAGGGCGGCACGCCCGCGTCCGGGATCTCCGTCTCGGCGCAGGACACGATCCGCACCCAGGGGCAGCCCGCGTTGGCGATGGCCGGGAACATGATCACGTTGTCCAGCACCACCGCGTCGGGCTTCACCCGCGCCAGGATCTCCCTCAGGCCGGCCTCCGCCGCCTCCGCCGTGTCGACGATCGCCTCCCAGGTGGGGGCCACGTAGGTCGCCAGCTGCGCCAGCGGGTCCTGGTCGAAATGCGGCAGGTGGGTGGTGATGAAGCTCTGCCAGTCGTCCTCGACCCTGGCCGCGCTTTCGCGCCCCGGCAGGTGGTATTCCCGGAATCCGTATTCCGCGAAGACCCCCGTGAAGCCCGGGTGACAGATGAACACCGGCTGCGCCCCCATCGCGCGCAGCTCCTGCGCGATGCCGACGCAGTTCAGCGCCGCGCCAAAGCTCGCCTCCGGGAACAGCGCGATCACCGGCGCCGCATTGGACCTGACCGCCATCAGCGCACCCCCCGCATCAGCGGGCTGATGCCCCGGTTCGCCGCCGCCGGGCGCCGCACGCGCGACCGCCGCAGATGCAGGACCATCTGGTCCGCCGCCAGGTCGAACTGTGACCCTTCAAGGCTGTCGAGTATCTCCAAGTGTTCCTCGATGGACTGGCGAATGCGGAAATCGGGGATCGAGCTATCCTTCTGCGTCGCCCGGCGCAACCTGTGATGGGTCAGCAGCGTCCCGCGCAGGAAGCGGTTTCCCGAACATTCCGCGATGAAGCCGTGGAAGTCCGTGTCGATGCGCTGGAACCCCGCCGCGGTGATCCGCCCTTCCCGGGTCTGCAGCACCTCCTCCATCTGGTCGCGCAGCACGCCCGCGCGGCTGCTGTCCAGCCGGAAGCCCCCGGCCAGGATCGCCTGCGGTTCCAGCACCAGGCGCATCGCCAGGCTCTCGTCGATGGCGCGCGGCGAATCCAGCATCGGCTGAAAGGCCCAGGCCCGGCCCGGCAGCTGGGTCACGATCCCGTCCCGGGCTAGTATTTTTAATGCAAGCAGTACCATGTTGCGCGACACGCCATATCTGCGGGTCAAAGCGCTCACGGATTGCACATCCTCGATCCGCCGTTCCGCCCGGTCCGACAGGATCCGCGCCGCCAGGCTGTCTTCCAGATCATCCAGCCGCCGCGCCGCCTCGTGCAGCTCGTCGGCCTCACCCAGGGCAAGGAAGTATCCCTCCTCCTCCCGCCACTCCAGGATCTCCTTTTCCTCCAATATCTTGAAGGCAGACCGCATGGGCGTCCGCGATACCCCGCAGGCCTCGGAAAAGCTCTGCTCCGGCAGGTGATCCCCCGCCCCCATGCCGCGTTCCAGCGCCAGGGCAAGGACCTGCTGCGCCAGCGCCAGGTGATTGTGTCGCGATGATCGACGAGGGGCCGCCATGGTCAGGGGAATTCTCCGGTCATTTCCGCCCCCGAAACCCGGCACCAGACCGAAACCCCCGAAGAACAGTGAATACAGATTGACGTATTTTTACCGTCAACAATACTCGAACCATAACGGTCAACAAGAGCCGTGCCAAGAATACACCGCGTGGCGCAAGGCCGGCGGATCCAACAGAGAGATACGGAGGTTCGGAGATGATCCGACAGAAATACGCCCCCCGCGCCCTGCTGGGCGCCGGCCTGACGCTGGCCGTCACCCTCGCGGCCCCCATGGCCCAGGCCGAAGACCTCGTGGTGTCCAACTGGGACGGCTACATGGACCCCGACGCGATCGACGCCTTCAACGCCGAGACCGGCAATACCGCCGAACTGGTGCTGCACGCCACCAACGAAGAGATCATGGGCAAGCTGATCGCCTCGAAGGGCAAGGGCTACGACGTCGTCTTCGTCTCCTCCCCCTTCGCGGAAGTGCTCCACAACCTCGGCCTGACCGAGGAGCTGGACCATGCCAAGATCCCCAATATCGCCAATCTCTACGACGCGGCGATGCAGCTGGAATACGATCCCGGCAACACCTTCTCCCTGCCCTATGCCTGGGGCACGACCGGCCTGTGCTACCGCTCCGACCTGACGGCGGAACCGACCTCCTGGTGGGACCTTCTGACCCCTTCCGAAGAGGTCACCGGCAAGACCACCATGCTGGCCACCGACCGCTGGCTGCTGGCCGCCGCGCAGCTTGCCGAAGGCTACTCGGTCAACACCACCGACCCCGACGAACTGGCCAAGGTCAAGGATGACCTGATCGCGGCCAAGTCCACCCTGCTGGCCTATGACGACACCACCTTCTACGCCAAGCTCGTCTCGGGCGAGGCGGAGTTGGTCCATGCCTGGGACGGCTGGTGCAACTACGGCATCGCCGAGAACGCCGACATCAAGTACGTCGTGCCCGAAGAAGGCTCCGACCTCTGGGTCGACACCATGGTCATCCTCAAGGCGTCCGAGCACAAGGACGCGGCCTATGCCTTCGTGAACTACATCCTCGGCGCCGAAACCCACCGCTGGGCGGCCGAAAACATCCTCTACAAGGTGCCGAACCAGGCCGCGATGGAAGGGCTCGACCCCTCCCTGATCGAAGCCTTCCCCAACATGGGCATGACGCCCGAGGAGCTGCTGGGCTACGAGCAGCTGCGCGACGTGGGCGAAGCCACCCGCGACTACGCCCGCGTCGTCTCCGAAGTCATGAGCAACTGATCCAGACGGCCCGGCGCACCCCGCGCCGGGCCACCGGAAGCCCCCGATGCAAGACCGTCGCCCCCTCTACCTGATGACGCCCGCGCTGGCCTGGCTCACGGCCTTCATGGTCGTGCCCTGCCTGCTGATCCTGGCGCTGGCCTTCTTCCGGCGCGGCATCTACGGCGGCATCGAATACACCTTCACGCTGGAAAACCTCGCGCTGGTGATCGACCCGCTCTACGCGGGCATCTTCCTGAAATCCGCCTGGATCGCCGGGCTCTCGGCCGCCATCGCCGTGGTCATCGGCTATGCCGCCGCCTTCGCCATCGCTTCGCGCCCCCGCGCGGCCCAGCCGATGCTGCTCTTCTTCGCCGTCCTGCCCTTCTGGTCCAACTACCTGGTCCGCACCTACGCCTGGATCGTGCTGCTGAACCGCGAAGGGCTGATCGCCACCCTCGCCCATGCCCTTGGCTTCGAAGGCGAACTGCCGAAACTCCTCTATACCGAAGGCGCCGTGGTCGTGGGCCTGGTCTACAACTACCTGCCCTTCGTCATCCTGGCCTGCTACGCCCCGCTGTCGCGCCTCAACCCAGAGGTGGCCGAGGCCTCGCTCGACCTCGGCGGCTCCCGCTGGACCACCTTCCGCCGGGTGATCCTGCCGATGACCGTGCCCGGCATCGCCACCGGCTTCACCTTCGTCTTCGTCCTGTCGATCGGCAATTTCGTCACCCCCGCCCTGCTGGGCGGCGGGCAATTCCAGATGATCGGCTCTCTCGTCTACAACCAGTTCCTGAAAGCGAACGACTGGCCCTTCGGCGCCGCCATCTCCATGGTGCTGATCGCCATCATGATGGTGCTGCTCACGGCCCAGACCTTCGCCACCGAACGGGCCTCCGGCGCGCGGAGGCAGGAATGACCGTCATCGCCCCCGCCCGCCTGATGCTGCTGATCCTCGCCGCCGTCATGGCCTTCCTCTACCTGCCGATCTCGGTCCTGCTGGCCCTGTCCTTCAACGACGGCGGCCTGCCCACGGCCTGGACGGGGTTTTCCACCAAATGGTACGGCGCGCTGCTGGCCAATGACGACATCCTGCATGCCGCGCTCAACACGCTGATCGTGGCGCTCGTCTCCACCCTCTTCGCGACGCTTCTGGGCACGCTTCTGGCCGTCGGCGTGGAAATCCGCCGCCGCAAGGGCCGCTTCCTGGAAACCGTGATCTTCGCCCCGATGATCATCCCCGACATCGTGCTGGCCATCGCGCTGCTGTCGTTCTTCTCGCTGCTGAACGTCACCATGGGGCTGCACACGATCATCGTCTCCCACGTCGTCTTCAACCTGGCCTTCGTCTGCTCCGTCGTCCGCGCCCGGCTGAAAACCTTCGACTGGTCCATTGTAGAGGCCTCCGCCGACCTCGGCGGCTCCACCTTCACCACCCTGCGCCGGGTCGTCCTGCCCGTCCTGGCCCCCGCCATCACCGCCGGCGCCCTGCTGGCCTTCACCCTCTCGGTGGACGAATTCATCATCGCCTTCTTCACCGCCGGCGCCGGCCGCGCCTCCATCACCCTGCCGATGCAGATCTTCGCCATGATCCGCTTCGGCGTGACCCCCGAAATCAACGCGCTGTCGACCATCATCATGGGCGTCTCCGTCCTGGCGCTGGCCCTGTCGCAGCGCCTCAATCGCGGAGGTCTCCCCGGCCAATGACCGCCCCCCTCCTCTCCCTCAAGGGCGTCCGGAAACGCTTCGGCACCGTTCCGGCCGTCGACGGCATCGACCTCGACATCGCGGAAAACGAGTTCTTCGCCCTCCTCGGCGCCTCCGGCTCCGGCAAGACGACCCTCCTGCGCATGCTCGCGGGCTTCGAACTGCCCACCGGCGGCACCATCACGCTGGATGGCCAGGACGTCACCCAGACGCCCCCCAACCGCCGTCCCGTGAACCTGATGTTCCAAAGCTACGCGCTCTTCCCCCACATGACCGTGGCCCAGAACGTGAGTTACGGGCTGGAGATGGAGCGCCTGCCCAAGGCCGAGGTCACCACCCGCGTGGGGGAAATCCTCGAAACCGTGCAGCTGGCGCACCTGGCAAAACGCAAGCCCGACCAGCTGTCGGGTGGTCAGCGCCAGCGCGTGGCGCTTGCCCGCGCTCTGGTCAAACGCCCCCGCCTGCTGCTGCTCGACGAACCGCTGGGTGCCCTCGACAAGAAGCTGCGGTCCGACATGCAGCTGGAACTGAAGCGCATCCAGGCCGAATTCGGCATCACCTTCATCGTCGTCACCCACGATCAGGAAGAGGCGCTGGTCATGGCCGACCGCATCGCCATCCTGAAGGACGGCAAGCTACTGCAATGCGGCACGCCCCATCAGATCTACGAACACCCCGAAACCCGCTTCGCGGCCGACTTCATCGGCTTGATGAACTTCCTGCCGGTGATCAACACCGACGGCCGCCTGCTCGCCTCCGACGGCAGCCGCATCGCCGCACCGATCCCCGACACGCTGCCCACCGGGCAGGCCGTCGCCGCCATCCGCCCCGAACGCCTGCGCCTGGGCGCCACCGAAGGCCCCACCGAAGGCTCCACCGGGGAAAACACCCTCACCGGCACGCTGACGGCCATGGCCTATCACGGTCTCGACCTGCAGCTGCACGTCGCCACGCCGCTCTCCCCCCGGCCCGTCATGGTCCGCGTCACCGCCGATCAGGCGGAGGGGCAGGATCTGGCGACCGGCACCCCCCTCACCCTTTCCTGGGCCGCGAAGGACACCCGCGTCTTCGCCGCCTGACCCGACCTCACTCACGGAACCATCTCAAGGGCCGATCAGAGCCCACCACAGGGAGACCCAGATGACCCAGAAAACCTTCGCCTTCTTCCCCGAAGCGGCCTTCGGCCCCGCGCTGAACTCGGTCGGCATCGCCCAGGCGGTGGAACGCATGGGCCACAAGGCCGTGTTCCTCTCCGACCCGGGCTTCGTCGATGTCTACAAGGGCTACGGGTTCGAGGCGCACCCGGTGAACCTGTCGGAACCGATGCCGCCGGAACAGATGGCGAAGTTCTGGGAAGACTTCATCAACGGCCACATCCCCAACTTCCGCAAGGCGCCCATCGACCAGCTCGACAACTACGTCAAGGAATGCTGGGAAGCGATCGTCGACAGCGCCAAGTGGGCGCAAATGGACCTCCCCGCCATCCTGGCCGACATCAAGCCAGACGTGATCTCCGTCGACAACGTCATCCTCTTCCCGGCGATCAAGCAATTCGGCGTGCCCTGGGTCCGCATCATCTCCTGCTCGGAAAACGAGATCGAGGATGACGCCATTCCCCCGCACCTGTCGGGCATGTCCGAAACCGATACCGCAGGCCACGCCGCCTTCCGCGCGAAATTCGAAGAGGTGATCAAGCCCATCCACGACGACTTCAACGCCTTCCTTAAAACCACCGGCGAAGCCCCCTACCCCCTCGGCCAGTTCTTCGAAGCCTCGCCCTTCATGAACCTCCTGCTCTACCCCGAGCAGGTGAAATACACCCGCGCCGCCCCCCTCGACCCGGCGCAATTCCAGTACCTCGAAGGCTGCGTCCGCCAGGATGCCCCCTACGAGGTGCCGACCTTCAAGGCCAACAACGACGGCCCCCTGCTCTACATCTCCTTCGGCTCCCTCGGCGCCGGTGACACCGACCTGCTGAAGCGCCTGATCGCGCTGATCGGCAAGACCCGCTACCGCGCTCTGGTCAACGTCGGCGACTACAAGGACGAATATACCGACATCCCCGACAACGTGATCATCGACAGCTGGTTCCCCCAGCCCTCGGTCATCCCGCAGGTCGATGCGGTCATCCACCACGGCGGCAACAACTCCTTCACCGAATGCCTCTACTTCGGCAAACCCGCCATCATCATGTCCTACGTCTGGGACGGCCACGACAACGCCATGCGCGTGCAGGAAACCGGCCACGGCTTCCGCTCCGAACGCTACGACTGGACGGATGAAGAGATGATCGCAAAGATCGAAGCCTGCCTGACGGACGAGGCCATGGCCGCGAAACTGGCCGCCACCTCCGCTCACATGCAGACCCAGAACGGGCAGGAGAAGGCCGCCAAGATCCTCGTGGGCCTCGCCGGATGAGCCTGCAATCCACCGCGCCCCATATCCACGATGCCGCCACCTACGACGACCTCATGGACTGGGGCGATCAGCCCGACATGATCGAGGGGCAATCCCATTCCTCCGGCCGGCTCCTCTTCAAGGGTCCGGACAACTCCCCCGAAACCGGCCTCTGGATCTGCACCCCCGGCACCTGGCGCCTCTCGATCCCCCGGGACGAGTTCTGCCACTTCCTCTCGGGCCGCGCGACCTACACCTCCGACACCGGAGAGGTGATCGAGGTCACCCCCGGCACCTGCGTCCTCTTCCCCGCCGGCTGGGCGGGGCAGTGCCAGATCCACGCCACCACCCGCAACGCCTACATGCTCGCCTGAAAGGCCGCTCCCATGACTGCCCCCACCAAGACCCCCGTGTTCCACAAGCCCCTCGACATCACCGACCTCACCGACTGGGGCACCATCCCCACGATGATCGAAGGCACCAGCCATGTCTCGGGCAAGCTCCTGCACAAGGGCCCCGAGGGGCAGAGCGAATGCGGCCTCTGGATCTGCACCCCCGGCACATGGGCCTGCCACGTCACCCGGGACGAGTTCTGCCACTTCCTTCAGGGCCGCGCGACCTACGTGCATGAGGACGGCGACGTGATCGAGATCACCCCCGACACCGCCGCCTTCTTCCCCCAGGACTGGAAGGGCACCTGCACCGTCCACGAGACCATCAAGAAGGTCTACATGATCCGCTGACGGCAGCGCCCACCCCACCCGTTTCCCCACCAGACCTCCGGCCAGACGAAAGTCCCCAGATGACCGCCACGCCCGACACCTCCGCCCGCTTCTACCTCTCCCCCGGCTACCGCAGCGCCCCCGCGCCGGAAATCGACGTGATCGATCCGGCCACGCTGGCGAAGGTCGGCACCCGCTACGACCTGCCGCCCATGGCAACCGTGCCCGTGCTGGCACAGCTCAACACCGCGCAACGCGGCTGGGCGGCGCTGGATGCGAAATCCCGTGCCCAGGCGCTGCACCGGCTGGCGAACCGGATCGAGGCGACCGACATGACCGACTGCGCCCTGCTGATGTCGCGCGAGATGGGCAAACCCTACCCCGAGGCGATCGGGGAGGTCGCCAACTGCGCCTCCGTCTTCCGCTACTACGCCGAAATGGCCCGGGACGAGGCGGGCAAGGTCGCGGGCACCACACAGGCGGGCAGCTTCCAGTACGCCCGCTACGAACCGCTGGGCGTCTCCGCCCATATCATGCCCTTCAACTTCCCCATCCTGCTGATGTGCTGGACGGTCGCCGCCTCCCTCGCCGCGGGCAATGCCTGCGTCATCAAGCCGGCCGAGGCCACGACCCTGTCGACCCTCAAGTTCATGGAGGTCTTCGACGCCCTCCCCGCCGGCCTGATCGCCTGCCTGCCCGGCGGGGCGGAGCTGGGCCGCGCACTGGTGGACAGCGACATGACCCATGCCGTGGCCTTCACCGGCTCGGTCGCCGCAGGCCGCGCCGTGGCCGCCGCCGCGGGCGCAAAGATGAAACCGGCGGTGATCGAGGCGGGCGGCTCCGACCCGATGATCATCACCGATCACGCGCCGCTCGACATCGCCGCCGCAGGCGCGGTGACCGGCGCCTTCCACATGTCGGGGCAGGTCTGCACCTCCACCGAACGGCTCTACGTGGTGGATGCGATCCACGATGCCTTCATCGCGAAATTCGTCGCGGAAACCGCCCGGCTGCGCATCGGCAACGGCCTCGACAAGGCAGAGATCGGCCCGCTCGTCTCCGAAGCGGCGCTGCAGAAGGTCCAGCGCCTCGTGGGGGACGCCGTGGCCAAGGGCGCAACCGTCGCCTGCGGCGGCAAGATGCCCCAGTCACAGCAAACCGGCTGGTTCTACGAGCCCACCATCCTGACGGGCTGCACGCCCGAGATGGACATCCTGCATGAAGAGGTCTTCGGCCCCGTCGCCTCCGTCGTCCGGGTGCCCGATTTCGACACCGCCATCGCCATGGCCAATGACAGCCCCTTCGGGCTCGGCGCCTCGATCTTCACAACCGACCTGGGCGAGGCGCATGAGGCCTCCGAACGGCTGCAGGCCGGCATGGTCTGGGTCAACAACCCGATGATCGACAACGACGCCCTGCCGTTCGGCGGCTGGAAGGCCTCGGGCATGGGGCGCGAACTGGGCCGCATGGGGCTCGACACCTTCCGCCGCTCGAAGATGGTGATCCTCGACCACAAGCCGATCCGCCATGACTGGTGGTATCCCTATCCGGACGAATGGTTCTACGACGCCGAAGGCGGCGGTCGGAAACACGTCTGAGCGGCCCCGGACGGTGGATTTCATCCACCCTACGGGACGTGGCACATCCGCCGACCCGTGGTGCCCCTCGGATCCGCCACGTCTGGCGGGATCCCCCCCATAAGGTGGATTTCATCCACCCTACACCCGTAGGGCGGGGTTCACCCCGCCGCCCCAAGGCGTCCCCCCGCCCTCCCAAGGGCTTCACCCCGCCGCCCCAAGGCGTCCCCCTTCCAATTCCTTACCGCACGCTCCCTGCGCACGCTGCCTTAACCCGGCCCTTTCCCGGTTTCCGCACCGCCGCGATACCGACGTAATACCGACGTTGTACCGACGTGCCGAAATCGCCCGTTTTCCCCTGTTAACCGCCGTTTTCCGCCCCGATTCGCTGCACCGCAGTACCGACGTTCGAAACGATGCCCCAAGGTTTCGGCAAGGCCGCGTTAACGCGCACCGCCGCATTTTCGATATATCTTGTTTTTCGATATATCGAATGTTACGTACTCCCCATGAAACACGCCGATCACCCGATGAAGGGCCGCCGGGAGGGGCCGCGCCGCGCCCGTCGCCCCTTCGACAACGGCACCCTGCGCCTGCTCGCCCTGCAGATGATCGCCGAGGCCCCGCGCCACGGATACGAGATCATCAAGGCGCTGGAGGAACGCTCCGCCGGCACCTACAGGCCCAGCCCCGGGGTCATCTACCCGACCCTCGCCTGGCTCGAAGAGCAGGGCTACATCCACAGTCAAACCACTGACGGGAAAAAGAAACTCTGCACCATCACCGCAGAGGGAGAGAGCTACCTGGGCGCCAATGCCGCCACCCTGCGCGACCTCTCCTCCGGCGGGCCGCGCGGTGGCCGCTACTGGCGCTCCCGCGCCCCGTCCGAGATCACGCAGGCCATGGACAGCCTGAAGTCCGCCCTCCGCCGCGCCTTCGAGGCAGAGCTTTCGCCCCAGGCCATCACATCCATCGCAGAGGCCGTCGCCCAGGCGGCCCGCACCACCGAAACCCAACTGGCTCAGCCAGACGGATCCCCTTCCCCTCCGTCAGCGACCGCCTCCCCCAAGGAGACCCCCATGAACCAGGTCATCACCCGCCACCGGCATGAGCTGCACCGCCGCGAACTCACCGTCCGCGAGGTCACCCAACTGACCCCGCACATGCTGCGTATCACGCTGGAAGGAAACGATCTTTCCAACTTCGTCAGCCTCGGCTTCGACGATCACATCAAGCTTTTCCTGGGCGATGCCGAGGCCCCCGAGATGCGCGAATACACCCCCCGCGCCTTCGATACCGAGGCCGGCACCCTGACCCTCGATTTCGCCGTCCATGACGCAGGCCCGGCGACCCAATGGGCGCTGGATGCCAAGCCCGGCACCACCCTGCGCCTCGGCGGGCCGCGCGGCTCCACGGTGATCAGCTCCAACATGGACTGGCACCTGCTGATCGGGGATGAGACCGCCCTGCCCGCCATCGGCCGCCGCGCCGAAGAACTTGAGGCAGGACAACGGGTTATCACCCTCGCCGCCGTGGTGGACGAGGCCGAACACCAGGTCTTCGACGCCGCGGCCTCGGTCGAAAGCCACTGGGTGCACCGCCCGCTGTCCGCCGCCGCCGACCCCGCGCCGCTGCTCGCCGCGGCAGAGGCCCTGCCCCTGCCCGAAGGCCGCGGTTTCATCTGGATCGCGGCAGAGGCCCGCGTCGCCCGCGCCCTGCGCGACGCCTTCATCGCCCGGGGCCACCCGAAGGAATTGCTGAAGGCCGCAGGCTACTGGACCGAAGGCAAGGCCGACGCTGCCGACAAGGCCCTCGACTGAGTGGCTGGCTGAGGGCCTGACTGAGGGCCTGTCTGTTCCAACCACCTGTCCGCAAAAGAAAAACGCCCGGGCTTCACGGCCCGGGCGTCTTGCTGTTCCCTCCTGCCAGGCAGGCTCAGCCGGTGCCCAGCAGCGCAGAAAGCTCCTCCAGCCGGGTCAGGACGACCTCGGCCCCCGCGGCGCGCAGCACCTCGGCATGGGCCTCCTGCTGGCCCTCAAGATGGCTGCCGCCGACAAAGCCCACGGCCCGCATTCCGGCGGCCCGGGCGCCCTTCACCCCGTGCGGGCTGTCCTCGAAGACCAGGCAGTCCCCGGGCGCCACGCCCAGCCCGTCAGCGGCGAACAGGAAGATATCGGGCGCCGGTTTGCCCCGCGCCACCTGATCCGCGCTGTAGCGATGCGGCCCGAAAAACCGTTCCATGTCAGTGACCTGCAGCGTCTTCCCCATGCGCCGGATCGACCCGCCCGTGGCAATCGCGCGCGGCAGCCCCGCTGCCTCCAGCCCCTCCAGCAGGGCGCTTGCCCCCGGAACCTCCCGCAACTCGGTCTCGTATCGGCCCAGCAGATTGTCCTCGAAGGCCTGGTCGAACTCGGTCCCGCAGGGCCGCCCGGTCTCCGCCGCGATATCCTCCCGCACCCGGCTCAGTGACATGCCAAGGTAGCGCCCGCGCAGCTCACGCCAGTCATGTTCCAGCCCCAGCCGCGCCATTTCCTGCACGATGGTGGTCAGCGACAGGACCTCGCTGTCCACCAGGCATCCGTCCAGATCGAAAATTACCGCGCCAACCATATGTTTTCCCTCATGAAAAGACCCGCACCCCATGGGCGCGGGCCAAAGCCGTCTGCAGGGGACAGCTTACAGGATCGATTGCCCGGTGGAAGCCCAGTCCTTCGCGAACTGCTCCAGCCCCTTGTCGGTCAGCGGATGCGCGGCCAGCCCCTTGATCACCTTGGCCGGGATCGTCGCCACATCCGCCCCCGCCAGCGCCGCATCCTTCACGTGGTTCGCGCTGCGGATCGAGGCCGCCAGGATCTCGGTCCCGAACCCAAAATTGTCATAGATCTCGCGGATATCCCGGATCAGCTCCATCCCGTCGATGTTGATATCGTCCAGACGCCCGATGAAGGGGCTGATGAAGCTCGCCCCCGCCTTGGCCGCCAGAAGCGCCTGATTGGCCGAAAAACAAAGGGTTACATTGGTCCTGATCCCCTTGTCCGTGAAGTGCCGGCAGGCTTTCAGCCCGTCCAGCGTCAGCGGCAGCTTGATCACCACGTTGTCCGCGATCGTCGCCAGATGCTCGCCCTCGGCGATCATGCCGGCGGCATCCAGCGCCGCCACCTCTGCCGAAACCGGGCCGTCGACCATGGCGCAGATCTCGGCGATGACCTCCTTGAAGTCACGCCCCGACTTCGCGATCAGCGAGGGGTTGGTCGTCACCCCGTCCAGCAGTCCGTAGTCGTTCAGCTCGCGGATTTCCTCCACCACGGCGGTATCGACGAAGAATTTCATGTCGTTCTCCTGAAAGGGTTTTTCGGGGTCAAAAGCTCAGACGGCAAGGAAGCCGCCGTCGATCGGCAGCACCGTTCCGGTCAGCATCCGCGCGTCCTCGGACAGCATCATGGCGATGGCATCGGCCACCTCCTCGGCTTCGGCGAAGCGGTTCATCGGGTGGCGCACCATCATGGGGCCGGACTTCACCGGGTCGGACCAGGCCTCCGCCGCCAGCTCCGTCAGGGTGATCGTCGGCGCGACGCAGTTGACGCGGATGCCATGCGGCCCGAATTCCTTGGCCAGCACGCGGGATGCACCCTCCAGCCCGGCCTTCGACGCGGCGTAGCACAGATGCTCGGTAAAGCCCCGGTGCCCGGCGATGGAGGTGATGTTGACGATGGCCCCGCCGCCGCCCGCCGCGACACGCGCCCGCCCGAACTCCTGGCAGGTGATCAGCGCGGCCCGCAGGTTGATGCCCATCACCGCCTCGTAGCCCGCCTCGGTCATGTCAAAGGCGCTCTCCAGCACGTTTATCCCAGCGGAATTGATCAGGAAATCGGCCTGGCCCGCCTCTGCCATGGCCGCCCGGGTGGCCGCCGGATCCTGCATGTCGACGCGGATGGACCGGCAGCCGATCTCCGCCTCCAGGCTGTCCAGATCGGCCTGGGTCCGGGTCAGCGCGATGACCTGCGCGCCGCGCGCCGCCATGGCCAGCGCGCAGGCCCGGCCGATCCCCTTGCCCGCGCCGGTCACGATCACGGATTTTCCTTCGAATTGCATGGGCTTGTCCTCTGTCCCCCGGGCGCGCGGCCCGCTGTTCCTGCTCAGGCGTCCAGCGACGCCATGCTCTCGCGGATCTCCCGCGTGGTCCGTTGCAACGCCAGGAAGGCGCGGTAGCGGGCGTCATGCAGCGCCGCCCAATCCGCCGACGGCCGGCAGCGCAGGGCGACCCGCGACATCGCGGGCATCGCCGCCTGCAGCGTCCCGAAGGCGCCGGAGGCCACGGCCCCCAGCATCGCCGATCCCAGCAGCACCGGCTCCGCGCAATCCGTCACCTCAACCACGCGGCCCGTGGCATCCGCCAGGATCTGCCGCGTCAGCGGATGCGCCCCGGCCCCGCCCGAGACCGAGATCGTCTCGACCGGCGCGCCGTGGGCCTCCTGCGTCTCGATGATCTGCCGCAGGCCGTAGCCCAGCCCGCAAACCCCCGCGACATAGAGCGCGACAAGACTGTCGACGCCCTGTTCCATCCCCTGCCCCGCGATCACCGCCCGGGCCTCCGGATCGGCAAAAGGTGCCCTGTTTCCAAGGAATTCCGGCACCACCTGCAGGGTACGGGCCAGCCCGACAGCGGCAGAAGCCTCCCCCGCAAGCGCCAATGCGCGGTCGGCGAGGAAGGGCACCAGCCCCTTGTCCCCTGCCAGCCGCTCCGCCTCCGCCGTGGCGGGGTGCAGGGTCACGAGATGCGCAATCGCGGCGCCGGCGGCGCTCTGCCCGCCTTCGTTCAGCCACATCCCCGGCACCATGGCCGAATGGTAGGGCCCCCAGACGCCGGGCACGAAGGCCGGTTCGGCGGCGGTCGTCATCGTGCAGGAGGAGGTGCCGAAGACATAGCCCAGGCATTTCGTGGCATCCCCTGCCCCGCCCTGCGCCGCGACGGTGCCGATCCCGCCCGCATGGGCGTCGATCAGCCCCGCGGCCACGGCGGTGCCGGGGCGCAGCCCCAGCCGCTCTGCCGCTTCGGCTGTCAGCCCCTGGCCAAGGGCCGTGCCCGGATGCACGACGCTCTGCCCGATCCGGGCAAAGCCCTCCTCCGCCAGGTCGCCAAGGCCGATGGCGTGGAAATACGCCGGGTCCCAGCGATCTTCGTGGGCCAGGTAGGTCCACTTGCAGGTCACTGTGCAGGCAGAGCGGTCGATGGCCCCGGTCGCCCGCCAGGTCAGGTAGTCGGTCAGGTCGAAGAACTGCCAGGCCCCGGCGTAGACCTCCGGCCGGTTTTCCTTCAGCCAAAGCAGCTTGGGCGTCTCCATCTCGGGTGAGATCCGCCCGCCCACGTAGTTCAGCACCTCGTGGGTGCCTTCATTGATCCGGGCGGCCTGCGGCAGGGCGCGGTGGTCCATCCAGACGATGATGTCGCGTTCGGGATGGGCGGGATCGCCCACCGGCAGCCCGCCGTCCGGCCCGCGCACCACGAGGGAACAGGTGGCATCGACACCGATGCCCTTCACCCTCTCGGGCACGACATCCGCCACGGCCTCGCGGACACAGGCGCAGACGGCCGCCCACACCTGGTCGGAGCTCTGCTCCACATGGCCCGCATCGGTGCGGTGCATGTCGATGGGGCGCTTCGCGATGGCAAGCAGCCGGCCTTCGGCATCGAAGAGGCCCGCCCGGGCCGACCCGGTGCCGACGTCCACGCCGATGTAGAGATCGGACATCCTGCTGATCCTTCTCGTCTTTCTGCGGATGCCCCGGCGGGCGGGGCACCCTGCGGGGTCACATCCGTTCGAAGGCGGTCGGCATGATGATGATGTCGCGCGCGGTCACCTGCCGCTTGCGCGTCAGCATGAATTCGAGCGCCTCGGCGACCTCTTCGGGATCCATCAGCGCACCGGCCTCCTTGGCCTTGCGCAGGTTCTCCTCCGGCCAGTCGGCCAGAAGGGCGGAGACGACGGGACCGGGGGACACCTGGGCCACCTTCACGCCATAGGGGATCATCTGGCGGCGGATCCCCTGCATGAAGCTGGTGATCGCCCACTTGGACCCGGAATAGACCGGCTCCCAATAGGCCGGGTAATGGCCCGCGATGGAATTGGTGACGATGATGTCCCCGGTCTTGCGCTCCATCATGTGGGGCATGACGGCATTGACGTTCTTCATCACGACATTGACGTTGAGATTCAGCATCTTGTCGATGGTGGCCGCGTCGGTTTCCCAGAAGTCGCCGCCGATGTAGGTGCCTGCGTTGCAGTAGAGGATGTCGATGTGATCGACCTTCTGCAGGATCTCGGGCACCATGGCGTTGCAGCTGTCAAAGTCGAGCAGGTTGGTCACCTGGGCCACGGCCTTTTCGCCCAGCTCCGCCACCAGCGCCTCCAGCGCCTCGGCGTTCCAGTCCACCATGACCACGGTGGCGCCGTTGCCCAGCAGCATCTTCACGGCGGCCAGGCCGATGCCCGAGGCCGCGCCGGTCACCACGGCGATCTTGCCGTCCAGCTTTTCAGACATTCAAATTCTCCAAACTTTCAAACTGTTCCGAGGGGAGAAAGCGGCCCGGAGGAGGCTCCGGGCCGAACCGGTCACCATTCGCGGCCGATGTAGATGGCCAGCAGGATGATGCCGCCCTTGATGACGTCCTGCAGGTAGGGGTTGATCCCCATCAGGTTCAGGCCGTTGTTGAGGATGCCCAGAAGGACCGCACCGATCAGCGTGCCCAGGATCAGGCCGCGCCCGCCGGCAATCGCCGTACCGCCCAGGACGACGGCGGCGATGGCGTCCAGTTCGAAGCCGACCCCCGCATTGGGCTGCCCCGACATGAGCCGCCCGGTCAGGATCACGGCCGCCAGGGCAGAGGTCAGGCCGGAGATGCCGTAGACGGCCAGCTTGACCCACTGGGTCTTCACGCCCGAAAGCTTGGCGGCCAGCTCATTGCCGCCGATCGCATAGACGTGGCGACCGAAGGGGGTCCGCTGCAGAAGGATCCAGGCCAGGGCATAGATCACCACCATGACGATGACGGGCACCGGGATGATGCCCACGCGTCCGATGCCGAACCAGGAGATCCACGACGGGATGCCGGAGATCGGGTAGCCGCCGGAGTAGAGCAGGCCCAGGCCCCGGGCGATGCCCATGGTGGCCAGCGTCACGATGATCGCGGGCATCCGGCCCCAGGCGACCATGGCCCCGTTGAAGAGGCCCAGGCCAAGGCCCACGCCCAGCCCCGCCAGAAGGCCGATCCAGGCCGGCACCCCCATGTTGACCATCAGGCCCGCGCTGATCGTGCCTGCCAGCGCCATGACCGCCCCCACCGACAGGTCGATCCCGCCCGTCAGGATGACGAAGGTCATGCCCACGGCCAGGATCGCCACGATGGACACCTGCCGCAGCACGTTCATGATGTTGGAAACGGAGAAGAAGTTCTCCGATGCGAAGCCCATCAGGATCGAAACGACGATCAGGCCGATCAGCGGCAGCGCCAGCGGCGACTGCAGGATCCAGCGAAGGCTGAACCCGCCGCCGCTCTTCGCGGTCTCTGCGGTTTCGGAATTATGCGACATTCTGGACTCTCCCGGTCGTGGCATGGGTCATGATTTCCTCGGAATTGATGCTGTCGCCCTCGACGGTGGCGACGATGCCCCCCTGTCGGAAGACGCAGACCCGGTCGGACATGCCGATCACTTCGGGCAGTTCGGAGGAGATCATGATGATGGCATAGCCCTGCGCGGTGAACTCGCGCATGAGCTGGTAAATCTCGGCCTTGGCACCGACGTCGATGCCCCGGGTGGGTTCATCGAAGATCAGCACCTTCATCTGGTGGTTCAGCCAGCGCGCAATGACGACCTTCTGCTGGTTGCCGCCCGACAGCGTGTCGACACGGGCCTTGGCGCCCTGTGCCTTCACGCGGACCTTGGCCATGACGTCTTCGGCGCAGGCCAGTTCCTTCTTCATGTCGATGAACCAGTGGTGCTTGCGGTACTTGCCATAGTTGTTGATCGAAATGTTCTGCAGGATGGAGAAGCTGGTGATCAGCCCCTGTTCCTTGCGGCTTTCCGGCAGCAGGCCGATGCCATGCGCCAGCGCTTCGGCAGGTTCCTTGAAACGGGTTTCCGCCCCGTCCACCAACACCTTGCAACGGCTGGAGGGATGGGCGCCCAGCATGGCGAGCGCGGTTTCCGTCCGGCCGGAACCGACGAGCCCCGCAAAGCCCAGGATCTCCCCCTCCCGCAGCTCGAAGGAGGACAGGGGCCCGCCCTTGCGCAGCTGCACTTCCTCGCATTCCAGCAGAATCTTCGCACCGGTACCTGGGCCGGTCTTCGGCGGGAAGGAGTTCTCGATCCGGCGACCCACCATCATTTCGACCAGCCGGTCGTTATCGACGTCTGAGACATTGCAGTCGCCCACGTACTCACCGTCCCGCAGCACGGTGATCCGGTCGCAGATCTCGAAGATTTCTTCCAGGTGGTGGGAAATGAAGATGATCGCCACCCCCTGCTTGCGCAGCTCGCGCATGACCTTGAACAGGTGCTCCACCTCAGAGGGCGTCAGGGTCGCGGTAGGTTCATCCAGCACGAGGATCCGCGCGTTCAGCGACAGCGCCTTTGCGATCTCGACAAACTGCTGTTCGGCAACGGACAGCTTGGAAATCGGCACATCCAGCGGCAGGTCGACGTCAAGCTGGGCCAGGATCTCCTTCGCGCGCTTGTTCATCGCCTTGCGATCCAGCAGGCCGATCTTCGAGCGCATCTCGCGGGCGAGGAACATGTTTTCCACCGCGTTCAGGAAGGGGATCAGGCTGAATTCCTGGAACACGATGCCGACACCGGCGTCGATCGCCTCGTCGTAGTCGTCGAACTGCATCTCCTTGCCGTCGATGCGGATTGTCCCTTCGGTCGGGCGAAGGATCCCGGAAAGGATCTTCATCAGGGTGGACTTGCCGGCGCCGTTCTCGCCCAGAAGGGCGTGAACCTCACCTGCCTGCACATGCAGGTCGACGCCGTGCAACACCTGGATGTGCCCGAACTTCTTCTTGATGCCGGTCAGTTGCAGCATGGCGCAAATTCCTTGGACTTGGGGGCCTTACGGGGAAGGCCGCCCCCGCGCGTGGCGCGGGAGCGGCCCGAACTTCTGTGATCAGCTTACCAGCTGAAGCCTTCGGCGTTGGACGCATCCACCACCGCGACATCGATCGGCACCTCGGAAGGAACCACGCGGGCGCCCCACTTCTGGGCCAGGGCCATGGCCAGGCCGACGCGGACCTGATCGCGCGGGAACTGCGCCGTGGTCTCGATGAAGGGCGTGCCTGCCGCGATGGCATCGACCGCTTCGGGCGCACCGTCGACGGAGGTCAGCTTGATGTCCTTGCCGGACCCCTGGATCGCCGCCAGGGCGCCCATGGCCCCGCCGTCGTTGACCGAGAAGATACCCTTCAGGTTCGGGTTGGACTGGATCATGTTCTCCACCACGCCAAGCGCGACGGAACGGTCCTGGCGGCCGTTCTGGGTGGTGACCAGGTTGATGCCGTCATACTCTTCGAAAGCCGCCTTGCAGCCTTCGACGCGCTGCAGGATCGGGACCACCGGGATACCGTCCAGGATGGCCACGTCGCCCTCGCCACCCAGCTCCTCCGCCAGGTACTTGCAGGACTGGTAGCCCGCGTCGCGGTTCTTGGACCCGACGAAGGTATCCACCGGCCCGTTTGCATTGGCATCAACCGCCACGACGATCACGCCCTGGGCCTTGGCCATGTGCACGGCCGCCTCGATACCGGCGCTGTCCGTCGGGTTCAGCAGGAGGATGTCGATGTCCTGCTGCAGCATGTCTTCGACGTCGGAAATCTGCTTGGCCACATCGTGGCCGGCGTCAGTCACGACCACCTCGGCGCCCAGGGCGTCGGCGGCTTCCATCAGCGCTTCCTGCATGGACACGAAGTAGGGGTTGTTCATTTCCTGGAAGGTCATGCCGATCTTCAGCGCGTCCTGCGCGGAAGCCGGTGCAGCCAGGGTCATTGCGAGTGCGGCAGCAGAGGCCGCGCCAAGGTATTTGTTCATAAGAGTTCCCTCCCAAGTTTGCGGCAGGCAAAAGCTGCCGTTTTCCGGGCGACACCCTGCCGCCCGAATTCGTGAAAACCGATATCTGCCGTTCCTAGTTCGTCGCCGAGAACACTCCGTTCGCGGCAAAGGTTGCCCTGAACTGCGAGGGCGACATTCCTTTGAGTTTCAGGAAATGGCGGTTGAAATTCGAGAGGTTGGAGAAGCCGACGTCATAGCAGATTTCGGCCACCTTCGCCTCCGGTCGGGTCAGGAGCATCTGGCAGGCCAGATCCACCCTGAGCTGGTTCTTGTAGCGAACGAGGGTCGATCCCGTGTGCCGCTTGAAGGCACGCGAGAACGCGCTCTGGCTCTGGCTGACCAGGTCTGCCAGGTCTTTCTCGTCGATGTTCTCCGTCAGGTTTTCGCGCAGGTAGGCGATCGCCCGGTTCACACCGCTCTCGTTCAGCTCCGCCAGGTCCAGCTCGTAGCTGAGCGAGGCAAGCACTTCGGGCTCGGGCGCGCGGGCCAGGACATCCAGCACCTGCCAGAAGAGCGCGAGGCGGCGCAGCCCCGTCGCCTCGATCAGCTCTATCATCAGCGGCTTCACCCGGGCGCCGGTCGCATCATCGAAGAGCAGGCCACGGTGGCTGCGATCCAGCAGCGGCCGGATCGCCTCCATCTCGGGCATTCCGTCGATGGCGTTGTCGATGAAGTCTTCCGGGAACTGGATCACGAGGGAGCGGGTCGCCACGACCTCATCCGGGGCCACCTCGGAGATCCAGTTTTGCGGCAGGTTGGGACCCGTCATGATCAGTTGGCCGGGCCCGAAATCACCGATGTGATCCCCGATGTAGAAGGTCCCGCGCGTATCCACGACAAGGTGGATTTCATACTCGGGGTGGTAGTGCCAACGGACCGTCCGGAACGGGTAGCCGTGCATCCAGGCGGCGAAACTCTCGCCCTTGCGGATGTGAACCAGCTCCAGATCGGGTTGCATTTCGTCTCCTCCGTCGTGCCCGACCGCCCCTCCTCCGAAGCGTGCTGTCGGTGAACGGACGGTAGCCCCCGGATGGCGCGACCTCTACCTCAGAACGAAATCTTAACCGATACTTTTTTGACTCACCATTTCCGGGAACTGAGCAGGTGCAGAAACAACGGGCGCCGCAGTGCCAAAAAAATCCTGCCGCAACGCAGCAGGATCTTGTTGATTTCAAAAGACAGATCAGCCCTGAACTAATTGAAAAATCAGGACATGATACCGCTAACAGCAGGGTAGGAAGCCAAGTGGGCCTCATACTTTTTCGCGTAGCGATCAGTCAATTTAGGGTCAGGCAAAATGACCTCTCCGACCTTCGGTTGCCCGAAAACATCTTCTCCGACCCGTCCGGTCGCCGCGGCCGCCGCAAGTTTGGCGGCACCGAAGGCCGCTCCGAAGTCGCCTTCCTCCGGCACAAGCAGCTGCAGCCCGGTGACGGAAGCCATGATCCCCAGCCAGGCACGAGAGCGGGCCCCGCCACCAACCGCATAGGCCGCCTCGACCTCCGTGCCCGCCTTGCGCAGGACGCGCACGCAGTCGGCAAAGGCCATGGCCACGCCCTCCATCACCGCCTGGACCATCTGGGGCAGATCCGCATCACGCCGCAGGTTCAGAAAGGCGCCCGCCGCCGCCGGGTCATTGAGTGGGGTACGCTCCCCCGAAAGGTAGGGAAGGAAGGCCACGGGAGAGGGCGCATCTATCACCTCGGGCACGAGGGACGCCAGCTCGGGCACCGGTGTTCCGGTGATTTCCGACAACCATGTCATCGAATCGGTCGCCGACAGGATCACCCCCATCTGATGCCATGTGTCCGGCACTGCGTGGCAGAAGGTGTGCACGGCATCGCCGGTGTTCGGCTGATAACGATCAGAGGCGGCGAACAGGACGCCGGAGGTCCCGAGCGACAGGAAGCCGGTCCCGGGCCGCATCACGCCCATGCCACAGGCCGTCGCGGCATTGTCGCCCGCCCCGCCAGCCACAGGCACCTGCGGCACCCCCCACTTCCGCGCCAGATCCTTCCGCAGGATACCGGACACTTCGGAGCCCTCGACCAGCCCGGGCATGTGGTCGCGGGTCAGGCCCGTCGCTTCCAGCAACGGATCCGACCAGTCGCGCTTTCCGACATCCAGCCAGAGCGTACCGGCAGCATCGGACATTTCCGACATGTGCTCGCCCGTCAGCCAGAGCCGCAGGTAATCCTTCGGCAACAGAACCTTCGCGGTCTTCTCGAAGATCTCCGGCTCGTTCTCCGCCACCCAGAGAAGTTTCGGCGCCGTGAAGCCCGCCATGACGAGGTTTCCGGCGATCCCGTGAAAATCGGCACGCGCCGTCAGCGTGTCGCACTGCGCGCCGGAGCGGCCGTCGTTCCACAGGATGCAGGGGCGAAGCACCTTGTCGGCACTGTCGAGAAGCGTGGCGCCATGCATGTGCCCGGACAGGCCGATGCCCTTCAGGCCAGCCATCTGTGACGCATGGGAGGCGTGCAACTGCGCCAGCACCGCCTCCGTGGCCGTGATCCAGTCCTCCGGCGCCTGCTCCGACCAGCCAGTGCTGGGCCGGGAAACGGTGAGCCCGGCATGGGCCACGGCAACGGTTGCGAAGCTGTCATCCACCAGCATCGCCTTGATGCCGGAGGTTCCAAGATCAATCCCCAGGTACATGACTTACTCCGGCATCTCGATCTGCAGCTTCACGTCCGTATCACGCGCCTCGACCGCACGATCGAACCCGGCGATGCTTTCCTCGAATGGAATGGTTCCGGAAATCAGCGGCTTCAGATCCACCTTGCCGGACGCCATCAGTGCGATCGCACGGTCATAGACATTGGCGTAGCGGAAAACCGTTTCGACCCGCAGTTCCTTTGCCTGGAGGCCGACGATATCCACCGGGACCGGATCCACCGGCATGCCGACCAGCACGATGGCTCCGCCCGGGCGCGCCAGTTCCGCCATCCCGAGGACCGCCGGCGCCGCACCGGAGCATTCGAAGACCACGTCGGCACCCCATCCATCCGTCGCCTCGGCCACGGCCTCTGCGGCGGGGGTATTTCTGATATTGACCGTCTCGATCCCGTCGTAGGCGCCGATGATGTCCAGCTTGGGTTGTGCCAGGTCCGCCACGATCACCTTGGCGCAGCCACCGGCAAGCGCGGCAAGCGCCACCATCATGCCGATAGGTCCCGCCCCGGTCACCACCGCGATATCGCCCGGCTGGATCCGTGCCCGCAGTGCCGCCTGCATGCCGATGGCAAAGGGTTCGACCATGGCACCTTCGGCAAAGCTGACCGCCTCCGGCAGCTTGTAGGTGAATGCGGCAGGATGAATGACCTCGGGCGTCAGGCAACCGTGGATCGGCGGCGTCGCCCAGAATTCAACGGCCGGATCCACGTTGTAGATGCCCAGCTTCGACGCGCGCGAACTGGGGTCCGGAATCCCGGGCTCCATGCAGACGCGATCCCCCGGCTTCAGATGGGACACCTCGGCCCCGCAGGCCACGACCGTGCCGGAGGCCTCATGCCCCAGCACCATCGGCGCATTGACGACGAAGTGACCGATCTTGCCGTGGGTGTAGTAATGCACGTCAGAGCCGCAGATCCCGACCGTATGGGTCTTGATGCGCACATCCTTCGGCCCCATCGAGCCGGGAATATCGAAGTCGCGCAGGGACAGCTTGCCCTTCTCCTCCAGAACAAGAGCTTTCATGCCAGTCTCCTCCCTTCCGAGTCAGTTCAGTCGGGGCCGGGGTGGCCCCGCACCCAAGTGCTGGCCCCCATCGGAAGGGATGTAAACGAAAACCCGCAGCCTTGCGCATCTTTTGCGCTGCAGCGGAAAATTCGTATCAGCCGTAAGAAGAGATCAGCCCAGAAGGCCTGAGTTGTCAGAGATTTGCCCCCGGAATGCACCGATAGGAATGGTACGATTCGGACGCACATCGGCGCCCCGGGCAGGACGCCGGATGCGGCTGCCTTGCCAGATGCCGGCAAGTGGCGAAAGAGGTGCCCGGGCCACACCCAAGACACTGACTTGAATTACAAAAAAGTCTTGAACCCATATGCACCCTACAAGCGCATAGCCAACTGCACGATGCTTTCACTTGCCTTCGCCTGGCCCAACGAATTCGCAGCCTAACAATATCTCCCCCGCGCTAAGTGGAGAGAGGTTCGCGAACCAATTGCTTGGGCTCGTCTGACCAGCCCGAACCCTTTCACCCGAAGAGAGCATTATCCCAGGCGGCAGGCCTATGATGGAAAGACCCATAGTGTCCCCAGTCGGGGATGGACTCCGATCGTGGCCTCCAGTCCGTAGACCTCGCGAAGTCGCCCCTCCGTCAGGACTTCTTCCGGCCTGCCCTGTGTCACGATGCGTCCCTCCGCCATCAGGCAAAGCCGGTCACAGAACATGGCCGCCAGATTGAGGTCATGCAGCGCCGCGATCACGGTGACGCCCATGTCCCGAACGAATTTCAACAGCGCCATCTGGTGATGGATATCGAGGTGGTTGGTCGGTTCGTCCAGGACCAGAACCCGCGGCTGCTGCACGATCGCCCGCGCCAGCAGAACCCTTTGACGCTCCCCACCGGACAGGGTCCGGAACGGGCGATGCGCCAAGTCTTCCAGCTGCAGCAAGGTGAGTGCCGCCCCGATCAGGGCTGCGTCATGGGTCGTATCCGGTTCAAGGATCTTCTTGTGCGCCGATCGTCCCATCGCGATGACGTCCCGCACCGACAGGGGAAATTCCGCGGGCATATCCTGCAGGACCGCCCCCACATGTCGCGCCGCCCAGGAGGCGGGCCGCTGCCACAGGTCCTGCCCCTGCACCTTCACCTGTCCGCGCTGCGGCCTGTTCATACGATAGACCGTGCGCAGCAGGGAGGACTTGCCCGCCCCATTCGGCCCCAGCAGCCCCAGGAATTTCCCCGGCCCCACGCTCAGGGACGCGTCCCGGACCAGCTCACGCCCCCCGGCACTCACCGTGACATTCTCGATCTCGAGGGTCCCCGGCGCGATCATGCCGGCCCCGCCAATCCCCGTGCGTCACGGCGCAGCAGCCAGATGAAGAACGGCCCCCCGACCAGGGCCGTTACGATTCCGACCGGCAATTCCAGCGGGGCAATGACCGACCGGGCGACCAGATCCGCCGCGATGGTGAAAGCGGCACCCGAAATGGCCACCGCCGGCAGCGCCCGACGATGATCCGCACCGACCAGCATGCGCACGATATGCGGCATGATCAAACCGACGAACCCGATCACACCAGCCACGGCGACAGCCACGCCCGTCAGCCCGGCCGTCACGATAAACATCGTCCGCCGGAACCTCTCGACATCCAGACCAAGCGCGGCGGCGCTCTCGTCCCCGACCATCAGGAGGTTCAGCCGACGCGCCTGCAACAGCATGAACCCAAGCCCGAAAGCGAGGGTGACCACCGGCAGCGGCAACAGTTTCCACTGCGCAGCGCCGAACCCGCCAAGGGTCCAGAACAGAACCCGGGCGGCCAGCTGCGGATCGGGCGAGGTCAGCACCAGCAGACTGGTCAGTGCACTCAGCACGGCGCCCAGGGCGACACCGGAAAGCACCAGCCTGGTCGGTGTCATCTGCCCACCCGTGCGCGCGATCCAGAACACCACGCCAAGCGCAGCCAGGGCCCCCGCAAAGGCCGCCAGATGCAGGGTAAATGCGCCCAGCACGACAAGACCGAACCGCATGACCACGACTGCTCCGGTCGCCGCCCCCGATGAAACGCCAAGGATCGACGGCCCGGCCAGGGGGTTCCGGACAACCGCCTGGATCACCATCCCCGCGGTGCCCAGGCCCGCTCCCACGACAGCAGCAAGGATGACGCGCGGGATGCGGGTCTGCACGATGATGATCTCATGGGCCTCGCGCCAGTTTCCATGCCCCAGCATCCCACCCGACAGCCAGTGCACCACAATGGCGATCGCGCTTCCCGCCGGGATCCGGACCGAGCCCAACATCAGCCCGCCCAGTGCAGCCGCGCAAAGCAGCAGCAGCATGCATCCCGTTACAAGCAGGAAACGACCCCGACCGGGCGCCGTTGCCTTCTCTAGCGGAAAACGGCCTTCGCCCCGGCCCGCAGGCTGCCCGACGGCATCCGCAGGCGTCGACAGCAACCGCAGCAGTGCCGCACGGTCAACATCGCCTGTTCGGCCCCCCGTTCGGGTGTCGTCAAGCATGTCGCCCCGTCACTCCGCGAAGGCGTCCGGATGGAAGGTCCGTGCCAGCCGTTCCAGCGCATCCACGGAACTCGGGCCGGGTTGCCCCTCCACCGAGGACACCAGGACGTAATTGCCCCGCTCCACGGCCGGAACTCCCTGGATGACCGGATTGGCCTTCAGGACGTCCACCCGCGCCTGGCCAAGGTTGGCCCCCGGGTTCGCGACGACCTTCCCGCCGGAGGTACCGGAATAGAACACGACGATGTACTCGGGCGCCTGCGCGACAAGCTGCTCCCACGAGGTGCTGCCATAGCGGCTGTCAATGTTCCCAAGAATGTTCTTCCCCCCGGCCGCTTCGACCACCGCGTTCAGCATGGTGTTGCCCAGCACGGCCCGCGGCGTGTCTTCCCCGCCGTTGTAGATAAAGACCGGGACGACTTCGGTGCCCTGCAGCTGCTCTTCGACGGCGGCAACCCGCCCTTTCATCTCCGCGATCAGGGCCTCCCCCCGATCCTGCACACCAAAGATCCCGGACAGCGAACGGACCTCGTCATAGAGTTCCGGAAAGCCGAACCTTCCCAGGTTGCAACCCTCGGTGTTCAGCCGGGTCTTCATGCCCAGATCTTCAAGCTGGGTGCGGGTGTGCCGGCTTTCGGAGAACCCGTCGGGATAACCGGAATAGACGAAATCGGCACCTACATCGATCAGTTGCTCGGTCGTCGCAACCAGCGGTGACAGGATTGGAACGGCCTCATAAGCCGCCTTGTATTGCGGGCTGATTTCCAGGTTCGCCATGTAGGATGTCCCCACCATGTGATCCTCAAGGCCCAGTGCCAGCATCAGCTCGGTCGCATTGTTGGATAGCGTCACGGCCCTCTCGGGCGGCTGGGTGTAGACCGTGGTCACGCCACAGTTCACATCCGTGTAGGGAAAGCCGTCCTGTGCGGCCGCATAAGAGGCAAGGACCGACAAGGCGGCTCCAAGGAAGAGAGATTTGTTCATGTCTCGGCAATTTCCAATTGTGTTTCGGGGATTTGCGGAATGTCGACACCTTCAAAGGCAGGCATGACTTCCGCCGAGAAAAGGCTCATCGCCGCGGAGGCCTCGGCCAGGGGGATCAGGCCATTGGCATCGAAGAGGCAGCGCAGGTTGCGGCAGCCGGTCCGGGCGATCAGCGCCTCGATCTGGCTGCGGCAGGCAGCGGGCGTACCCGCAATGGCATAGCCGGCCAGCATCTCGTCCGGGCTGCGCCGCGCCGGGATCGGCGCCCCCCGGGACCGCGCGCGTTCCGCCCGCCGCTGGTTAAGCCGGTCCGTCAACCTCAGTAGCGAGCGCTCCGCCTCTTCAGGAGTTGCTGCCACGATGACGTAGCGCGCCAGCGAAGACGCCGACATCGGAGCCGTCCCTCCGCCGGATCGCCGCAGGGCCTCTCGCAGTACGTTGATCTGTCGGCGTTCGTTGGGCTCCAGGCTCAGCAGCAGCGGAAAGCCCAACCGTGCCGCTACATCAACGGTTTCGGGCGACACGCCTGCGATCCAGATGGGCGGATGCGGGCTTTGCACCGGCTGCGGACCGACCTCTACATCCGTGAAGGGCCATGTGGGATCGGTGGAGGAAACGCGCTCGCAGGTCCAGGCCCGCAGCAGAATATCCAACGCGACATCGAACCTATGACGCGCCTCGGTCTGCGGGATGCCCAAGGCTGTGAAGGTCGCGGGTTCGGTCCCCCGCCCCACCCCGACATCGACACGCCCGCCGCTCTGGAAATCAAGCTGGGCGATCTGCTCCGCCAGCATCAGCGGATGATGGATCGGCAGCACCAGAATGGAGGTTCCAAACCGCAGCCGTTCCGTGCGCGCAAGGATCTCGGCCCCAAGCATCAGCGTGTGCGGATAGGGTGTAGTTTCGCGATGAAAGTGGAACTCGTTGAACCAGATGGCCCCGAAGCCCAGCCTGTCAGCGCGCGTCACAAGCCCCATGAGCGCGGCATGATCGCCCAGCTCTCCGCCACGCGCGAACCCGGCGAGATCGAAGCGAAGGCACTGCCCCTGGGGACTTGTCATACGCGCCCCCGGAACAGACCTTTCCCAGCCATCAACCACACGGCCAGACCGGGGCCGGGACGGGCCGGCGATAGGGCTGATCGAAGGAAAGCAGGTTTCTTAGGCAGGAGCATGCAGCAGACACCGGATGAGGACTCTTTCGGCTCTAGTATGTTATGTTATTACATTACGCAATCTCGTAATTTGCCTCCGATCGCGCTCGCGTGGCAAGGGAAGTACACTTCGCTTCGTCCAAGACGGCGCGCGTGACCGGTCGCGGCGTGACCCTCAAAAGGCCGCTTGCAGGCGCAGGGACGCGCCCGGCGCCACCAATGCCCTGACCATCAAAGAAAAAGGCCGCCCAGGGCGACCCATTCAAAACCAGGATATAAGCATGATGGCGGAAGAGGTGGGATTCGAACCCACGGATGGTTTCCCATCGCCGGTTTTCAAGACCGGTGCAATCGACCACTCTGCCACTCTTCCGGTCCGACAGCCTCTAAACAGACCCTCTTGATTCTGGAAGACTTTCCGGACGGGTCGTGGATTGCCCGGGCCGGGTGCAATCCCGCCACTGCCACGCGGCGGGCTTTCCTTGCAGGGGGCTTCACGCTAGTATCTTGCCAAGTATAAAGCCGGGACTACCGGTGCAGGACAACGGCCCGACAGGGCCCGCGCGGGCCCGAGCTCGCCGAGGCAAGAGCAGGAACAACGATGCAGGCCAAGCATTTCATGGCGACCCGCCGGGGCCGGACAGGCTCCGTGCTCGCGGCAACTCTGATACTGGCCCTGTCCGGCTGTCAGGAGGGCGGTGAGCTTCAGCTTTTCAAGTCCTCGCAGGAAGAGCCGCAGGGCACAGCCGCCGGACAGTCCCGTTCCACCAAGCTGATCGAACGGGACATCGAGGCGCCGGATGTCTTCCAGGTGACCGAAGCAGGCCTGTGGGACGGCCGCCCCTCTCTCGGTGGCGTATGGGTCGCGCATCCGGATGTGACCGAGCCCGAGAGGGTCCTGATCCGCAACACGGCCAATGACAATTTCGTCATTGGCGCCCTCTTCCGGAGGGAGACGATGGGCTCCGGTCCGCGGCTGCAGGTGTCCTCCGATGCAGCAGCTGCCCTGGGGATGCTGGCCGGCGCACCGCAGCAGCTGAACGTCACCGCATTGCGCCGGGAAACCGTCGATCCCGCCCCGGCGGAGCCCGCGCCGCTACCCGCCGCAGCGGCCGTCCCCGCCGCCGCCGGCGTGGCAACCCAAGAGCTTGACCCGATCGCATCCGACACAACCGAGGTGCTGGCTGCAACGGCCCCGTCGGCCCCTGCCGCAGCGCCAGAAGCTCCGACCGAAGCGCCTGCACGGAAAGGCCTTTTCGGCTGGCTTCGCAAGGGATCCGACGACACCGCTACACCCGATGCGACCGCCGAAGGCATCGCGACGGCAGAGGTCGCAACGGCCCCCTTGGACAGCCCGGCAGCCGCGACACCGCCACCGGCGCCCAAGCCGCAATCGAGCCTGGAAAAGCCCTACATTCAGCTGGGCATTTTCAGCATCAAGAAGAACGCCGAGAACACGGCGACCGCCATGCGCCAGCGCAAGCTGCAGGTGGAGGTCCTGACCCATGAAAGCCAGGGCAAGACCTTCTACCGGGTGATCGCCGGTCCCGCCCTGTCCCTGTCCGAGCGCGAAACCATGCTTGAGGTCATCAAGGGGGCTGGCTTTACCGACGCCTACCCGGTTACGAACTGATCCGCCCCGTGATAAAACGGGCCCGAGCAGACAGGGGCGCCGGCCAGCCGGAAACGGCAGGTCAAAAGGCGCGCCCGACCGCGTAGCAGGAGTGACCCAAAAATGCCAATCCGCCCGATGCGAGCCGTATTCGCCGCTGTGACCGCCGCCCTGGTTGCGGTCGCGGCGATACCGGCCCAGGCGTTCGACACCCGCGCCCGCGCCGCCTTTGTCGTGGACATCACCACCGACACCGTGCTGCTGGCCAAGAATGCCGACGAGGCGCTGCCCCCGGCTTCCATGTCCAAGCTGATGACGCTTTACGTCGCCTTCGAGGCCATCCGTGACGGCCGCCTGCGGCTGGACGAGGAGCTTCCGGTGTCGCAACACGCCATGAACTACGGCGGCTCCACCATGTTCCTGGACACCACCGACCACGTGAAGGTGTCGGACCTGATCCAGGGCATTATCGTGCTGTCGGGCAATGATGCCTGCGCCGTGATTGCAGAGGCGCTGTCCCCCGATGGAACCGAGGCCGGTTTTGCCCGCTACATGACACAGCGCGCGCATCAGCTGGGCATGACCAATTCGACCTTTGCCAACTCCAACGGCTGGCCCGACCCGATGCAGCGCATGTCGATGCGCGATCTGGCGCTGCTGGCGACCCACCTGATCGAGGACTTCCCGGAAGAATACCACTTCTTCAGCGAGAAGGAGTTCCACTTTGATGGTCGCGCGCCCCAGAACGTCCACAATCGCAACCCCCTGCTGTCGATGGACATCGGCGCGGATGGCCTGAAGACCGGGCACACCCAGGAAGCTGGCTACGGCCTGGTAGGCTCCGCGAAGGACGATATCTCCGGTCGTCGCATCGTCTTCGTCTACGCCGGGCTGGACAGCATGCAGGCACGGGCCGAGGAAGGCCGGTCGATCATCAACTGGGCCTTCCGCCAGTTCACCGAAAGCACCCTGCTGAAGGCAGGCGACGTTCTTCCCGCACGTCTGCCGGTCCATGAAGGCGCAGCCGCCGACGTCGGCCTGACCGTGGCCGAGGACGTGACGACGCTGGTGCCGGTGCTGTCGGCCGAGGGCGTGTCCTCCGAAGTGGTGGTGAACGGCCCGGTCATGGCGCCGATCACGCGCGGACAGGAGCTGGGCGAGCTTGTCATCCACCCTGAAGGCCTGCCCGAGAAGCGCGTGCCCCTGGTTGCGGCCGAGGCCGTGCCGCACGGCGGCTTCCCTGCCAAGATCAAGAGTGCCGCCCGCTACCTGCTGCGCCGCATCAACGAAGGGCCCGAGACCGCCGCTGCCGCGCGGGAGGCCAACTCTTGAGCAGCGGAGAGGGCCTTTTCCTCTCTTTCGAGGGCATCGACGGCTCCGGCAAGTCGACCCAGGCACGACTGCTTGCGGACAGGCTGCGCGCCCAGGGGCGGGAAGTCGTGCTGACCCGCGAACCGGGAGGCTCCCCCGGAGCGGAGGAGATCCGCGCGCTGGTCCTGAACGGCGACCCCGACCGCTGGTCTGCGGAAACGGAAATCCTTCTGTTCACCGCTGCGCGCCGTGACCATCTGGAACGCACCATCCAGCCCGCGCTGGAACGGGGCGCGGTCGTGATCTGTGACCGTTTCGCCGACAGCACCCGCATGTACCAGGGCCTGTCCCGCGGCGATCTGCGTGATGTCGTGGACCGGCTGCATGCGCTGATGATCGGCAGGGAGCCGGACATCACCCTGCTGATCGACATGGATCCCGAAGAGGGCCTGTCCCGCGCCCTATCCCGTGTCGGCGCCGAAGCCAGGTTCGAAACGTTCGGCCTAAACCTCCAGCGTGCGATGCGGCAGGGCTACCTGGACTTGGCGGATGCCTATTCGGACCGGTTTCGTATCGTCGATGGATCCGGCACGCCCGAGAGCGTGCAAAGCCGCCTGATGGCCACCCTGCCGGAGTTCTTCGCCGCAACCGAAGGCCAGGCAGGATGAGCGACGAGGATCACCCGGAACCGGACCGGATCGAGGGCGCCCCCCACCCCAGGGATACGCTGCGGCTTTTCGGCCAGGCGGCGGCAGAGGCGGAGTTCCTCGATGCCTTCCACAACAGCCGGCTGCACCACGGCTGGATGATCACCGGCCCCCGCGGAACCGGCAAGGCCACGCTTGCCTGGGCTATCGCGCGTTTCCTACTGGCCACCCCGGATCCTTCCGAGGATGACGGCGGCATGTTCGGAGATGCCATTGCCCCCGCCCGGGCCGACAGCCTTGCCATCTCGCCCGATCACCCGGTGTCGCGTCGCATGGCCGCAGGTGCGGAACCCGGCCTCTTCGTTCTCAGGCGCGGTGTGAGCGACACCACGGGTAAGCTCAAGGCCCAGATCACGGTGGACGAGGCGCGCCGGCTCAAGAACTTCTTCTCCCTCTCCTCCGCCGACGGCGGGCGGCGCGTCGTCATCGTCGATGCCGCGGATGAGCTGAACACCTCCGCCGCCAACGCCCTTCTCAAGGTGCTGGAGGAACCCCCTGCGCGAACGACGCTGCTGCTTGTCACGCACCAGCCTTCAGCCCTGCTGCCGACCATCCGCTCTCGATGCCGGGTCCTGCGCCTTCGTCCACTTGACGATACCGACATGGACGCCGCCCTGTCACAGGCCGGCATTGCCGTAGACGACCCACAGAAGCTGTCGGCACTGGCAGAAGGGTCGGTCGGGGCCGCTGTCAGGCTGGCAAACCTGAAGGGGCTCGCCCTCTACGCGGAATGGATCGCGATCCTGGGCTCCCTCCCCAGACTGGACCGTGCACGCGCGCAGGCCCTGGCCGATGCTGCCGCAGCCCGGGGCGCAGAGGAACGGCGCGCCCTTCTCCTGGCCCTTCTCGACCAGGCGCTTGCACGGCTTGCAAGAACCGGCGCCACGGGCCGTGCTCCGTTCCCCGAGGCCGCGAACGGAGAGGCGGAGACCTTTGCCAGACTGGCACCCACCCCGCACGAGGCGCGTCTTTGGGCGGCAGAAGCGCAGGAGATCGGCGCGCGGCTGCGGCACGGGACGGCGGTCAACCTTGACCCTGCCGCGCTCATCCTCGATACGGTCTTCAGGCTTTCGAAAGCCGCAGGCGGAGGCTAGTCGCCCCGCGCAAGACCATCAGGACAGACATGACCGACGCACCCCAGATCACCGACAGCCACTGCCACCTCGACTTCCCGGATTTCGATGGCGAACTGGACCAGGTGATCGCCCGGGCCCACGAGGCCGGGGTGACGCGCATGGTGTCCATCTGCACCAAGACGGCATCCATTCCCAAGGTCCGGGCGATCGCCGAGGCCAACGCGACGATCTTCTGGGCCTTCGGGCTTCATCCGATGTCCGTCGCGGAACAGGAGCCGGTCACATTCGATCAGCTGGTCGAACTGGCAAAACACCCGAAGCTCGTGGGCATCGGCGAAACCGGGCTGGACTACCATTACACTGCCGACAGTGCCGAGGCACAGAAGGTCAGCCTGCGCCTGCATTGCGCGGCCGCAGCGCAAACCGGGCTGCCGCTGATCATCCATTCCCGGGACGCGGATGAGGACATGGCGCAGATCCTTGAAGAGGAATACCGCAACGCGCCCTATTCCTGCGTGATGCACTGCTTCTCTTCCGGTCCGGATCTGGGCCGCAAGGCGCTCGACCTCGGGTTCTACCTTTCGATGTCCGGTGTGACGACCTTCAAGAAAAGCCAGGAACTGCGCGATTTCTTCGCCACCGTGCCTGCGGACCGTGTCCTGGTGGAAACCGATAGCCCCTACCTCGCGCCGCCGCCGCATCGCGGCAAGCGGAACGAGCCCGCCTACTCCGCCCTGACGGCAAAGGTCGGCGCAGAGGTCTTCGGCATGGACTATGCCGCCTTCGCCGCCCAGACCCAGGCGAACTTCGACCGGCTCTTCACCAAGGTCCGCACCTGGCAGGAGGAAGCCGCCTGATGGGCACCCTGCGCTTCACGATCCTCGGCTGCGGATCTTCCGGCGGGGTTCCCCGCCTGGGCGGCCACTGGGGCGATTGCGACCCCGAGAACCCCAAGAACACACGCCGCCGCTGCTCCCTTCTGGTTGAGCAGGAGCGGGACGGCGGCACGACCCGCGTGCTGATCGACACCTCCCCCGACATGCGCGGGCAGCTTCTGGATGCCGGCATCGGGGAGCTGGATGCCGTGGCCTATACCCATGCGCATGCCGACCACGTGCATGGCATCGACGACCTGCGTCAGGTGGTCTTCAACATGCGCCGCCGCCTGCCGGTATGGGCCGATGGAGACACCCAGGATGCCCTGCTCAGCCGGTTCGGCTATGTCTTCGTGCAGCCTGCCGGATCGCCCTATCCGCCGATCCTGGAACTCAACACCATCGAGGGCGCCTTCACCATCGACGGCGCCGGCGGCCCCATCACCCTGCTGCCTTTCCGCGTGAACCATGGTTCCATCGACGCGCTCGGTTTCAGGATCCGTGACCTGGCCTACCTTCCGGACGTCGCCAAGATGTCCGATGAAGCCTGGGAAGCCTGCGCCGGGCTTGACTGCTGGATCCTGGACACGCTGCGCCGCGATCCTCATCCGACGCATTCGCACCTGGAACAATCGCTGGCCTGGATCGAACGGGCGGCGCCGGATCGCGCCGTCATGACCAACATGCACATCGACCTCGATTACGAGACGCTCTCGGCGGAGACGCCCGACCACATCGTGCCGGCCTACGACGGCCTGCAGATTTCCTATGACATCTGATCGGCGGGATCCGCGGTGAGCGCGCTTTTCAACATCATCCTGCCGATCTTCCTCGTGCTCGGCGCCGGATATGTGACGACACGGTCGGGGCTGCTGAAGATTTCGGTCTCCGAAGCGCTGATGTCCTACACCCAGAACGTCGCCTTCCCCTGCCTGCTCTTCCTCGCCATCAGCACCTTCGATCTGGGAGAGCAGTTCCACGCCCCGCTGCTGCTGAGCTTCTACGTCGGCGCGACGGCCTGCTTCTTCCTGGGTCTGATCGGCGCGCGGCTCATCGGCCGAAATCCGGAGGATGCGGTGGTCATCGGCTTCTGCTGCCTCTTCTCCAACTCGATGATGCTGGGCGTGCCGATCACGGAACGCGCCTTCGGCCACGGTGCGCTGGACGGGAACTTCGCCATCATCGCGATGCATGCGCCCTTCGGCTACACCCTGGGGATCGTCGCGATGGAGCTGACGCGGGCCGGAGGCCAGGGCCTTGCCGTTGGCGCGCTGGTCAAGCGGATCCTCCGCCAGATCTTCACCAACCCGCTGGTCATCGCCCTGCTCTGTGGCTTCGTCGTCAACCTGTCCGGCCTCTCCATCCCGCAGCCGGTGGATGACGCGATGCAGATCATTGCCCGCTCCGCCCTGCCTGCCGCGCTCTTCGCGGTCGGCGGCGTCATGGTTCAATACAAGATCGAGGGCGACTGGCGCCTGATCGGCATGATCTGCGTGCTGACGCTGATGGTCCACCCGGGCATCACCTGGGCGCTCGGAAAGTGGTTCGATCTCTCGACGGCCAGCCTGCGCTCCGCCGTGCTGACCGCCTGCGTCGCACCAGGTGTCAACACATACGTCTTTGCCAGCATCTACGACCGGGCCAAGCGCTCTGCCGCCTCGGGCCTGCTGATCGCCACCGGCGTCTGCCTCTTCACATCCTGGTTCTGGCTCAGCGTGCTGCCCTAGGCCGCAGGGTGCAGGCATCTGAAATCCTTGCGTGAAGGGGGCGGACGGGATACCCATTCTGCCAACGCGCCCGCTGCGGAGGAGACCCCATGGACATTACCGTCACCTATCAGCGCGGCCCCACCGACCCCGGTTCCGGCCCGGTGAAAATCGGCTGGCTGCTGGGCAAGACCGATGCCCCCGTCATCTACGAACCGCCGCGCCGGGTTCACTCCCGCGACGCGCGCCGCGACCATGCCAAGTCCGCCTCTCGCTGTCCGGCCGTGGTCGGGCTGGAAAGCCGCTATTTCGAGGTGCTCTGCCCCTTCGACGTGAACCTGGGCTTCACCCGCAACAAGGATGAAAAGCCGGTCCTGCGAAACCTGTCCGGTGACGCATCCTCCATCCGCGGGTCCACCCTGGGCAAACGCATCAGCTTGGTGAGCGAAAGCGAGTGGCGCTATCCGGATCGTCCGATCATCCAGCTGAAGCTTCCGTATTACTTCATCACCGATGAACCGGTCTATCTGACCCAGCTCGAAGCCTACATGTACTACCGGAAGACCCCACTGCCCGGGACGATCTTCGGCGGGCGTTTTCCGATCAACCTGTGGCCCCGGCCGTTGATGTGGGCCTTCGAATGGCATGACACCACGAAGCCGATCGTCATCCGGCGCGGCGACCCCCTGTTCTATTGCCAGTTCGAGGCCGATGGCCCCGATCGCACCGTCCAGATGGTCGAGGCAGAGCTGACCGAGGACCTGCAGACCTACATGGATCACATCGGCGGGGCTGTGAACTACGTGAACCAGACGTTTTCCCTGTTCGAGGCAGCAGAGCGGGTGCGCCCCGCGAAGCTGCTGAAAGTGAAAGACAGATGAGCGACGGCCCGGCCGTCACCAAGAAGAGGCGTCGCCCCCCCGAACCGGCAGAGCAGCTCAAGTCGGCGCAGGCGGCCTTTTCCTCCGGGCGCATATCGCAGTGCTGGGATCTGATGCTGCCCTTGCTGAAGACGCGTGCCCAGCTGACGCCATCCCAGGCCGATGCGCTGGATTACCTGCGCCTCGCCTGCGCTCTCTACCAGGTCGGGGATCTGCAGGCCGCGCGGCAGCTTAACCGGGAGATGGCCACCCACCGTCACGCCCCCATGCGCTACAGGTTGTCCTTGCGGCTGCGGGATCCGGCCCAGGCAAAGCGACTGCGAATGGATCCGTCGAACGGGACCCGGGAACTGGCCGATTTCCGCACCTCCGCAGGCCTGCACGAGATCTGGGCACACCGCTACGGCATGGGCTTTCCCCTTTATGCAGAACGCTGGCGCGCGATCAATTTCCCCAAGGTTCTGCCAGACACGGTGCAACACGCCCCGCTCGGCCCGGATCCGTCGACGGACGCAGGGTTGATCGTGCTGGAACAGGGCCTGGGTGACGTCCTGTTTCACCTGGCCCATGTGAAGGCAGAGGGCGCCCATGAACGATCCGCCTTCACTGGCCTTCCGAAGTACGGCCCGCTCGTGCGGCGATACTTCCCCGACGCAAGCTTTACCCCTGCCGGCAGGCTGTCGACCGAACTTGGCAAGCCACGGGGCCACCTGGCCGCCGATTTCGTGGCGCGCGGCTACCGGCGCACGGGAAAGGTCTCCCCGGGCATCCAGCTGGACCGGCCGACACGACATGCCTTTGACACCCCGGTATTCGGTCTGTGCTGGCGGGGCGGATCCGGTCAGAACAGGCGGGAGGAACGCCACATCCCGTTGCGCTTCATGCTGGACATGCTGCCGCTGGATGCGCGCTTCCTGGCCTTGCAGTTCGACCTGACCGAGGCAGAGCGCAAGATCCTCCTGGCCGATCCGCGGTGCCAGATCCCGCTGGCCGATATCACGGCCAATCCGATCGAGACCATCGACATGATCCGCCCTCTTGCCGGCGTCATTTCCGTCGACAGTGCAAACTGGCACATGGCCGGGTTTGCCGGTGTGCCTGTTCTGGCAATCATGAACAGGACAGCCCACTGGTTCTGGGGCCCGACCGAAGACGCCGGATCCGTCTTTCCCTCCGCCACAACGATCCGCAAGGAGGAGCTGTCGGCGGGCGCGGTCACCGACTGGATTGCAACCGCCAGAACCTCCTGGGCCAGCCGCCCGGCAGAGGCCCTGCCCACCCGACACAGGACACCGCCCCAGGATACTCCGCCGGCGTTGCGTCCCCTGTTCATGACAGGTCTGCCGCGATCGGGCACCTCGATGACCATGCGGGTGCTGGCCGCGCTTGGCCTCTGGGTCGGCGAGACCATCCCCGGCAACGCGGACAACCCCGAAGGCTACTTCGAGAACCGGCGGCTTCGCGAAACCCAGCTGAAGCCGGTGCTGAGCGCCCTTGGCGCCGATCCCCGAGGCGTGGCCCCCCTGCCCCGAACGGAGTCCCTGCCGCCCTGCCCCGCGCTAG
The DNA here is from genome assembly GCF_057380755.1 of Pseudooceanicola sp. NS-SX8. NCBI lineage: Bacteria > Pseudomonadati > Pseudomonadota > Alphaproteobacteria > Rhodobacterales > Paracoccaceae > Pseudooceanicola > Pseudooceanicola sp. NS-SX8. The sequence goes on from NZ_CM170819.1 coordinate 4,170,791, forward strand.
GCCGCCGCATGCTGAAAGCCCTGAAAGAAGAAGGTTACGACGGTCGAAGCCCCTGGGGGTACAAGGACCCGAAGCTGACGCTGCTCTGGCCGCTTTTCGCACGGGCCTTCCCTGCGGCCACTTGGGTCATCGTCACCCGCGAACGCGACGCGGTGCTCTCCTCGCTCTCCCGCGCGAGTTTCATGAGGCAGCACTCCACCAGTCCCGAATTCTGGAAACCCTTCTGCAACTGCTACGCTGACCGGCTGAACGCGCTCCGCCGAAGCGGGATCACCGTGTTCGAGATCGCCGCAGAAGACCTGATGGCAGGAAGAGTGGGCAGCCTGGCGCCGGTCTGCTCCGCCCTGGGCCTTGCCTTCGACGAAGAGGAAGCACTTTCGGCCCTGACAAGGATCGCGCGCACCCGCTGAAGGGATGTGACCGTCAGCCCGCAGGAACGGGAGAGGGCCGAAACCGGCCGAAGCTTTGCACAAGGTCCTCGGCGGACATCATGGCGCGCAGGAGCCGGCTTTCATACCCCGTCAGGCCGATCCGAACGCTGCGCGCCGTCTGCAGGCTCACCTGCTTGCCCCCTGCGCCGCGGCGCCTGGCCTCTGCCTGCTCTTCGGCCGTCAGTTCACAAAGCGCGACAGGCGCTGCGCATTCCAGCCCCATGTCCCCCAGGTCCAGGACCTGGTAGTCCCGAAACAGCAACAGGACGAGATCCAGATCCCCTGTCGGCTTGCGGGTCACCCTGTCGCCGTCCAGCAGATGCCGGGCGGTGACCACCGCCTGGTCCCTGCCGAAGAGCAACCGGATTGCCTGATCAACCAGGACAAGATGCTGGGACGGCGCAAGCAAGGCTGCGGTATGGTTCCCGATGGCTCCAGGCCGCAGGAGGATTGGCGCGCTCTTTCCCTGCCCCGCCACCTTTCGGCGCCCGGCCCACAGCAATTTCTGGGGTCCGTTGTCGAGCGTATTCACCTCATCGCCCGGGCGCAGGCTTTCAATCCGGCGCATCCCGCGCGGGGTACCCACCATGGTACCGGGCATGAAGGAGGTCGCATGATCCACGGAAAACAGCCTGAGCCGCCCGTCGACCCGCATGGTCCCGACACGGCGGCCAGCAAAAGGGCTTTCGGTCTCTGCAACGGGGCCCTCTGCATCGAAGGCGAGCCTGCGATCCAGACCGCCGCCATCCACGCCTTCCAGGCATCTGCGCAAGGGCTTGGCAACGTAGTCCCAGGGTTGAGGCGCGGCACCATAGCCGGACTGTCCCTCATGAGCGGATCCGAAGACCCGCGCGACTCCCGCGCAGGGGTTTCCCCAGCTTTTCATTCCGTCTACCCCCTGTGGCTTTGCGCCAGTCTGGTCGGAGCCTCTTTGGGCCGTTGGGGGGATCATAACCATTCCGCGATGGCCAAAATGGGTGGGCTTGCGGGTCAATGAGTGGCTCAATTGTGGCGAAAACCGGGCACCGACACCTTAATGTCGCCTCAGAAGATTGACCGACGGATCAAAACCCGCAGAAGGCGAACGCGGCGCCAAATGGCGGCGCGACTTGCGGTCCCGCGCCCGGAACTCTAGGGAAGTGCAGGCACCACGGCATCCGTGGCTCGGCAAGGAGGACCCACATGGCGGCGAAGATCCAGATCATCAACGGCCCGAACCTCAATCTCCTCGGCAAACGCCAACCGGAGATCTACGGGCATGAAACGCTCGACGACATCGCCCGCGACTGTGAAGCAGTGGCGGCCGACCTGGGTCTGGAGCTGGACTTCTACCAGTCGAACCACGAAGGCGGCATCATCGACTGCATCCATGCCGCGCGCGGCACCTGCGAAGGCATCGTCATCAACCCCGGTGCCTACACCCATACCTCGGTTGCCATCCTCGATGCCCTGAATGCCTTCGAAGGCCATGTGATCGAGTGCCATATCTCCAACGTGCACAAGCGGGAAAGCTTCCGCCACCACTCCTACGTGTCGCTACGTGCGGACGGGGTGATCGCGGGCTTCGGCACCCAGGGCTATCAACTGGCACTCCGGCGCCTTGCGGTGCTGACCGCGGGGTGACCCAATTGCGGGGCGTTGCCTGACCCAGACGGGGTCAGGGCCCCGACCTGAAGACCCGGGTGGTGGAGAACATCGCCTCAAGTTCATCCAGGCGTTCCCGGCTTTCATCCCAGCGTTTCGCCTGAACCTCGGCGATCAGCGCTTCGACCACGGCCATGATCGCGATCGTGCTGTCCCAGTTCGACGGCGCTTCGACCTGCAGGTGGAAGACATGGCTGGCGACCCGGCCAATGGGCGATCCCCACTGATCGGTGAAAAGAACGATGGTGGCACCCCGTTCCTGCGCCAACTCCGCAAAGCGCAGCAGGTCCTTTTCATAGCGGCGGATGTCGAACAGCACGAGCACCGCTTCGGCCCCCATGTCCAACAGGTAGTGCGGCCAGACGTTCGGGCCCTGATCCAGCAGGGTCACACCGGCCCGGATGATCTGCATGTGATTGTGGAAATAGGCCGCCACGGATCCGGTGATACGCCCGCCGAGGAAGTAGGCAGGCCGCTCCGTATCCGAAAGCAGATCCGCCACTTCGTCGAAGGTCGCGGGGTCCATCCTTTCCAGTGAGCGGGTGAGGTTGCCGATCACCGCATCGGCGAAGCGATGCAGCACATGCCCGTCCCCGCCGCGCGCGTCCCGCTTCAACGCGGGCGCCTTGATCCTGTCCGCCACCTCGTCCCGCAGGGCATTCTGGAATTCGGGATAGCCTTCGAAACCAAGCTTTCGCGCCATCCGAATGACCGTAGGCGTAGAGACATGCGCCTGTTCCGCCAGCTTGGTGACCGATTGCATCCCGGCCATCGGATAGTCCTTCAAAAGGACCTCGCTCACCCGCAGTTCCGCAGCCGTCAGATGCAGCGTGCCCGAGGTTATGAGCTGCCGGACAGAGGGGGGCTCCTCCCGCGTTCGGGGCATCCGAGCATGATCTGCCTGCTTATTGCCCAAGGTCTCCATCCGGCTCTGTAGCAATAACTACAAACTAGCCACGACCTGTAGTCATGTCTACAGAAATGAATTGACAGGTCGGTGCGCGCGCGGTTTCCCTGCGCCCATGGTGGGCAATGACTCTCATATCCTGGACACGTCCTTCGGACCCGCGGCAGAGGTGATCCTCCCCGAGGGGACCGGACCTATCGTGCTGAGCTGCGAACACGCGAGCCCGGCCATCCCCGCATCGCTGAACGGCCTGGGCCTGTCCGAAGAGGACAGGCTGAGCCACGCGGCCTGGGACCCGGGCGCGCTGGCCCTGGCGCTGGAGATCTCGGACCGGATGGGTGCGCCGCTGGTCGCCTCCCGCGTGTCCAGACTTGTCTACGACTGCAACCGCCCTCCCTCCTCCGACAGCGCGATGCCGCAACAGTCCGAGGTGATCAGGGTGCCCGGCAACCAGGACATGTCCCAAGAGGAACGCGATGCGCGCGTGTCCGAGGTCTATCGCCCCTTCCAGGAGGCGCTTGGCACCACCCTGGACCGGCACGGCGGAGCCCTGGTGACCATCCACTCCTTTACGCCCACCTGGTTCGGAACTCCGCGGTCCACCGAAATCGGTCTGCTGCACGACAGCGACGCGCGACTGGCACTGGCCCTGATGGAAAGCTGGGATGGCCCCTGCAAGGCAGAGCTCAACGCCCCCTACTCCGCGACCGATGGCGTAACCCACACCCTGCGTGAACATGCGATCGCCCGCGGCCGGCTCAACGTGATGATCGAAGTCCGCAACGACCTGATCGCCGATGCAGATGGCGTGGCCGCAGTGGCAGAGCAGCTCTGCGCGGCGCTGAGCCGTTCGCTGGCAAAGCTGGCGACCTGCGAAGGCCCGGCAGAGACCGGAGCGCAGGCATGAAACTGATGCGTGGCTACATTCGCTGGATCGATGGAATGAACTGGCTCATCGGCCGCATCGCCATGTTCGGCCTGTTCGTGCTGATGGGGATCCTGCTGTGGTCCTCGATCTCCAAGACCTTCTTCCTGCCGTCCCTCTGGACGCTCGAGATGGCCCAGTTCGTCATGGTGGCCTACTACCTGATCGGGGGCCCCTACTCGATCCAGCTTGGATCCAACGTGCGGATGGACCTGATCTATTCGGAGCTGTCGGACCGCAGGAAGGCCTGGCTCGATGCCTTCACCGTGTTCTTCCTGATCTTCTACCTCGGGGTGATGATCTACGGCGGCCTGGCCTCCCTCGCCTATTCCCTCGGCAACTTCATGGATCCGCCCCTGCAATGGTTCGCCGGGCTGATCGGCGCCTTCTTCAGCGGCGGACCCGATGCTGCTGCCGAAAAGCTGGGCTACCTCGAACGCTCCCCCTCCTCCTGGAAACCAATCATGTGGCCCATCAAGCTCATCACCGTCATCGGCCTGTTCCTGATGCTGCTGCAGGTCCTGTCGGAGTTCTTCAAGGACATCCTGCGCCTGCGCGGCGAGGAGATCTGAGATGTCCTATGAACTGATCGCCCTTCTGATGTTCTCCACCATGATGCTGATGCTGCTGACTGGTCAGCGTGTCTTCGGCGCAATCGGTTTCGTCGCCGTGGTCGCGGCGCTGCTGCTCTGGGGGGACAGGGGCGGCTACGACCTGGGCTACGGGGCCCTCATGAAGCTCATGAAGTGGTACCCGATGCTGACGCTGCCGATGTTCGTCTTCATGGGCTACGTTCTGTCCGAGAGCAAGATTGCCGACGACCTCTATCGCATGTTCCACGTCTGGATGGGCGGGGTGAAGGGAGGCCTGGCAATCGGCACGATCGGCCTGATGGTTCTCGTCTCCGCCATGAACGGGCTGTCCGTGGCCGGCATGGCCATCGGCTCCACCATTGCGCTGCCGGAGCTGCTGAAGCGGGGCTACGACAAGAAGATGGTGACCGGGGTGATCCAGGCGGGATCCTCGCTCGGGATCCTCGTGCCGCCTTCCGTGGTGCTGGTCCTCTACGCCATGATCGCGCGTCAGCCCGTGGGCCAGCTCTGGCTCGCCGGCGTCGGCCCGGGCCTGATGATGGCCGCGCTTTTCATCCTCTACATCGTCATCCGCTGCCACCTGAACCCGACCCTTGGCCCGACCCTTTCGGAGGACGAACGCGCCGAAGTCACCCGGGCGGAAAAGATGCGCCTGCTGCGCGCGGGCCTGCTGCCCGTCGGCATCTTCGCCGTGATGATGATCCCCTTCGTGAAGGGCTGGACCTCTCTGGTCGAGGCCTCCGCCATTGGCGCGATCGCCGCCTTCCTTGCCGCCGTGCTGAAGGGGCGGATGTCCTGGAAGATCTTCGAAACGGCGACCCGGAACACGCTTGGCATTTCCTGCATGTTCATGTGGATCATCCTGGCCGCCCTCGCCTTCGGCGCCGTCTTCGACGGGTTGGGCGCGGTCAAGGCGATCTCCTTCCTCTTCACCGACAAGCTGGGCCTCAGCCCCTGGATGATCCTGATCATCATGCAGCTGAGCTTCCTGGTGATGGGCTCGTTCCTCGACGATACGGCCATGCTGGTCATCGTGGCGCCACTCTACGTGCCGCTGGTGGGCGAACTGGGCTTCGACCTGGTCTGGTACGGCGTGCTCTACACGATCACCTGCCAGATCGCCTACATGACGCCGCCCTTCGGCTACAACCTCTTCCTGATGCGCGCCATGGCGCCGCCGGAAATCTCGCTCAAGGACATCTACGGCTCCATCGCGCCCTTCGTCAGCGTGATGGTGCTGGCGCTGATCATCGTGATGATCTTCCCCGAGATTGCCACCTGGCTGCCAAACTACGTCTACCAATAACAAAACCAGACCCCGCAATCGAAGCGGGGCGTTCGATCAACCTCAATAGGGAGTACCCACATGACCAACAGACGTTCCTTCCTCCGCGGCGCCGCCATGGCGGCTCCCGCGGCCCTGGCCGCGCCGGCCGTCCTGCGCGCCCAAGAAGCCATCAAGTGGCGCTTCCAGACCTACGCCGGTTCGGCCCTGGGTCAGGAAGTCACCAAGCCCGCCATCGACGCGATCAACGCCGCGGCACAGGGCGAGCTGGAAATCGAACTCTACTACGCCGACCAGATCGTCCCCACGGGCGAGCTGTTCCAGGCGCTGCAGCGCGGCACCATCGACGGCGTCCACTCGGACGACGACTCCATGGCCTCGCCGACCCCGCTGCGCCAGTTCGGCGGGTACTTCCCGCTGGCCACCAAGCACGCGCTCGACGTGCCGGTCCTCTTCAAGCAGTACGGCCTGGCGGAGATCTGGGAAGAGGAATACGCCAAGGTCGGCGTCAAATGGCTCTCCGCCGCGGGCCAGGACCCGTGCAACTTCAACACCAAGAAGGAAGTCACCTCGCTGGCCGACCTCGAGGGGCTGAAGCTCTATACCTTCCCGACCGCCGGTGAATTCCTGTCGCAGTTCGGCGTGGTGCCGGTGAACATCCCCTACGAGGACGCACAGGTCGCCGTTCAGACGGGCGAGCTGGACGGCATGGCCTGGTCGGGTATCACGGAAGACTACACCGTGGGCTGGGCCGATGTGACCGACTACTTCCTGACCAACAACATCTCGGGCGCCTGGATCGGCTCGTTCTTCGTGAACCAGAAACGCTGGGCCGACCTGCCGGAGCATCTGAAGGTCATCGTCTCCTCCTGCATCGAAGCCTCGCACACCTACCGCAACCAGTGGTACTGGGGTGGGGAAGCCCGCCTGCGTGCCCAGGGCGACAAGCTGCAGCTGCGTTCGATCCCCGCCGAGGAGTGGAAGCAGGTCGAAGATGCCGCTGTCACCTTCTGGGACGAGATGGCGGAGCAAGGCGAAGTGGCCGCGAAGCTGGTGCAGATCTTCCGCGACTACAACGACGTCATCTCGAAGGCAGGCCCGCCCTACACCTTCGGCTGATCGCCGCTTCAGCGATGGAATATCGAGGCGGCCCTCCCGGGCCGCCTCTTGCAGGTCAGGAGGAATGAGAAAATGGCTGCGCTGACATTCGAGAAACTGAAGGAGCAGGTGACCGCGGGGGAGATCGACACGGTTCTTGCCTGCGTCATCGACATGCAGGGCCGCCTGATGGGCAAACGGTTCCACGCGGCGCATTTCATAGGCTCCGCCTGGGAAGAAAGCCATTGCTGCAACTACCTGCTGGCCACCGACCTGGAGATGTACACCGTCGAAGGCTATGCCGCGACCAGCTGGGCGGGCGGCTACGGCGACTACGTGATGAAGCCGGACCTGTCGACGCTGCGCCCCGCGCCATGGCTCGACGGAACCGCGATCGTGCTTTGCGACATCCAGGATCACCACCACCACGCCCCGGTGCCCCACTCCCCCCGCGCCATGCTGAAGGCACAGATCGCCCGGCTGGAGGGCATGGGCTATGCCGCCAAGATGGCAACCGAACTGGAATTCTTCCTGTTCGAGAAGAGCTTTGACGAGATCCGCAAGTCCGGGTTCAAGGACCTGGAAACCCTGTCTCCCTACAACGAGGATTACTCGATCCAGCTGTCCCTGCGGGACGAAGTCGTCCTGCGGCCCGTGCGCAACGCGCTCTATGCCATGGGGATCCCTGTCGAGAACACGAAGGGGGAGGCCGAGACGGGCCAGGAAGAGCTGAACATCCGCTACGACGAGCCGCTCCTCGCGGCCGATTACCATGCGCTGGCGAAACATGTGGTGAAGGACGTCGCCCTGCTGAAAGGCCATGCCGCCAGCTTCATCCCGAAGTGGCACCCGCAGAAAGTCGGCTCCTCCGCGCATATCCACCAGTCGCTCTGGAAGGACGGCACCAGCGCCTTCTACGATCCCGAGGACAGCCTTGGCATGTCCGCCCTGATGAAGAGCTACTGCGCCGGCATCATCAAGTACGCGCCGGAGTACACCTTCTTCCTTGCCCAGAACATCAACAGCTACAAGCGCTTCCAGGCGGGGAGCTTCGCGCCGACCAAGGCAGTCTGGTCCGTGGACAATCGCACCGCGGGCTTCCGCCTGTGCGGCGAAGGATCCAAGGCCGTGCGCATGGAATGCCGGATCCCCGGCTCCGACGTGAACCCCTACCTGGCCATGGCGGTGCAGCTGGCGGCCGGCATCAAGGGTATCGAAGAGGGGCTTGAACTGGCCCCGCCGGCGACCGGCGACGTCTACGAACAGGGCGCCGTGCCCGAGGTTCCTTCCACGCTGCGGGCCGCCCGCGAAACCATGACCAACTCTACCTTCCTGCGCGAAGCCTTTGGCGACGCGGTCGTCGATCACTACACCCGCGCCGCCGACTGGGAGCAGGAGGCCTTTGACGCGGTCGTGACCGACTGGGAAATTCAACGCGGATTCGAAAGAGCATGACGATGAGCAAAGTGGACCTGATCTCTCCCATCGACGGGTCGGTATACCTGACGCGCGACTACCTGAGCGAAGAGGCCGCCCGTGCGGTGGCTGCAGCGGCCCGCGCCGCGCAACCCGCCTGGGCCGCCATGCCGCTGTCCGAGCGGACCGACAGGGTGATGAAGGCCGTCGCGATCATCGGTGAACAAACCGACCGGATGGCAGAGGAACTGGCACACCAGATGGGGCGCCCGGTGCGCTACGGCGGGGAATTCGGCGGTTTCAACGAACGCGCCAGCTACATGGCCTCCATCGCCGAGGACGCCCTCGCCCCCCTGGTGATCGAGGAAAGCAACGCCTTCACCCGCAAGATCACGCGCGAGCCTCATGGCGTGGTCTACGTGATCGCGCCCTGGAACTACCCTTACATGACGGCGATCAACACGGTGGCCCCCGCCCTGATCGCAGGCAATACCGTGGTGCTGAAGCACGCCACCCAGACCCTGAAGGTCGGCGAACACCTGGCAGAGGCCCTGCATGCCGCCGGCGTGCCCGCCGAGGTGTTCCAGAACATCGTCATCAGCCATGACACAAGCTCCGCCCTGCTGGCGGACAAGTGCTTCGACTTCATCAACTTCACCGGCTCCGTCGCAGGCGGCCGCGCGGTGGAACGCGATGCGGCAGGCACCTTCACCCCCGTCGCGACGGAACTGGGCGGCAAGGATCCGGGCTACGTCCGCTCCGATGCCGACCTGGACGCGGCCGTGGACGGGTTGATGGACGGGGCCATGTTCAACGCGGGCCAGTGCTGCTGCGGGATCGAACGGATCTACGTGCACGAAAGCCTCTACGACGCCTTCGTCGAGAAGGCCGTCGCCTGGGTGAAGGCACAGAAGCTGGGCAATCCGCTGGATGCCGAAACCACCATCGGCCCGATGGCCAACGTCCGGTTCGCAGGCACCGTGCGGGCACAGATCCAATACGCCGTGGCCGAAGGCGCCAAGGCGCTGATCGAGACGATGCCCGCCGACGATGGTGGCGCCTACTTGACGCCGCAGATCCTGACCGGCGTGACCCATGACATGGAAGTCATGCGCGAAGAAAGCTTCGGCCCCGTCGTCGGCATCATGCCGGTGAAGGACGACGAAGAAGCCATCGCGCTGATGAACGACTGCCAGTACGGCCTGACCTGCGCCGTCTTCACCAGGGACGTCGAGGCGATGAACGCCATCGCACCGCGCCTGCAGACCGGCACGGTTTTCATGAACCGCTGCGACTACCTCGACCCGGCGCTCTGCTGGACGGGGTGCAAGAACACCGGCCACGGCGCCGGCCTGTCGGTGCTGGGCTTCCAGGCCCTGACCCGTCCGAAGTCGCATCACTACCGCAAATCCTGAGTATCGGAGCCACACCATGTCTCTTACCGGTAACTGGTCCTACCCCACCGCCATCCGCTTCGGCGCCGGTCGTATCGCGGAAATCGCCTCGGCCTGTGCGGCCGCGGGCATCAAGAAGCCCTTGCTGGTGACCGACCGTGGCCTCGCCACGATGGCGATCACCACGAACACTCTCGACCTGCTGGAGGCTGCGGGCCTTGGCCGGGCGATGTTCTCCGGCGTGGATGCCAACCCGACGGAAAAGAACCTCGACGAGGGGCTGAAGGTCTACCGCGAGGGCGGCCATGACGGCGTGATCGCCTTTGGCGGCGGCTCGGGCCTCGACCTGGCGAAGATGGTCGCCTTCATGTCCGGTCAGACCCGCCCGATCTGGGACTTCGAGGACATCGGCGACTGGTGGACCCGCGCCGACCCGGCGGGCATCGCGCCCATCGTCGCCGTGCCGACAACCGCCGGCACCGGATCGGAAGTGGGCCGCGCCTCGGTCATCACCAACTCCGAAACCCACGTGAAGAAGATCATCTTCCACCCGAAGGTCCTTCCTGCGGTCGTGATCTGCGATCCGGAGCTGACCGTGGGCATGCCGGGCTTCATCACCGCGGGCACCGGGCTTGATGCCTTCGCCCACTGCGTCGAGGCCTTCAGCAGCCCCCATTACCACCCGATGTCCCAGGGCATCGCGCTGGAGGGCATGCGGCTGGTCATCGACTTCCTGCCCCGCGCCTTCGAGGACGGCACCGATATCGAGGCCCGTGCTCAGATGATGTCAGCCGCAATGATGGGCGCCACCGCCTTCCAGAAGGGGCTTGGCGCGATCCACGCGATCTCCCACCCGGTGGGCGCGATCTTCAACACGCACCACGGTACCACCAACGCCGTCTGCATGCCCGCCGTCCTGCAACTGAACGCCGACAAGATCCGCACCCGCTTTGACGAGGCGGCGCCCTACCTTGGTATCGAAGGCGGTTTCGATGGCTTCTGCAACTACGTGCAGAAACTGAACGACCGCCTGGGAATTCCGCGCAAGCTGTCGGACATGGGCGTGGACGCGGCACGGATCGACGACATCGTCGCCATGGCGCTGGAGGATCCTTCCTGCGGCGGCAACCCGGTGCCGCTGACCGCCGAAAACCTGAAACCGGTGGTAGAAGCCTGCATCTGACCCGTCCAGGATGGACACCAGAACGCCCGCCACCCGGCGGGCGTTTTCGTTTGGCAGCAAGGGCCGTTTGGCCACCCCGGCCCGATCGGCCAAAGATGGCCGATCGGCAAATGCATGCCGGTCATGCGGTTTCAATCGGCGACATCCCCCTTACGTTGGACAGCGACAGATATCGGAAGTTCCCACCATGAAACCACTACGCTTGATTGCCGCAGGCCTTGCCCTGTCGCTGGTCGCGGCCTGTTCCACCGTATCCTCCAATACCCAGGGCTATTCGGCCATTCCGGCGGACATCACGCCCCGGACCGTCCACATCGCCGCCGCCGACTGGATGGACGGCGACAGCCTGTCCTTCCAGAGCAATGCAACACTCCTGGCAGGCGTCCTCGCGGAGCGGGGCTTCACCTCGGTCCCGGCCTCTGACGCACGACTTCTGGCAAGCTTCAGCTACCAGACGCATCCCGCCATCACCAAGACCTACGTCACCCGCGAACCCGTGCGGCGCATCACGACCGAGTCGGTCTCCGACGGCCACGGCGGCACGACGGACAAGCGCGTGACGGAAACGGTGGGCTATCGCACCGTTCGGCACGAACAACTGGTCTACCCCCGGGTCGCACGTCTGACCATGACCGACGCGCAGAGTGGCAAACAGGTCTACGACGGCAGCGTCACGAGCGAGGACAACTGCACGCAGGATCCTCTGGTCTACAAGCTGATGCTGGAATCCTTGCTGAAGGACTTCCCGGCGGCCCAGCACGGGCGGGTCAGCATGACCGCGAAGGACAGCTGCTGATCGCGGCGGCGACGCCGCAGGATCCGCCAGCAAGAATGCAAAAGCCCCGCCGGATCGGCGGGGCTTTCCTTTTCGGATTCGGATCTAGATCCGGGCTTATTCCGCCTTGCCTTCCAGCGCATCGAGCCGCGCTTTCAGCGCCTCGTTCTCCTCACGCGCTTTCTGAGCCATGGCGCGCACGGCGTCGAATTCCTCACGCGTGACGAAATCGCGATCGGCAAGCCAGCGGTCCACCATGGAATTGAAAGCGGTCTCGGCTTCGTCCTTGGCGCCCTGGGCCACGCCCATGGCATTGGTCATCAGCTGCGACATGTCGTCGAAGAACTTGGAACGGGTCTGCATGGGTCTCTCGCATCTCGTGTTGGGTTACCTGCAATATGGTCCCTGCGGCGCCCGGCCTCAACCCGTCGTGATCAGATCACCTCTGCGCGCAGCCGCTTGACAGCTGAACCTGCCCACGGGCAGATAAGCCCCGATGCGAGCCGTGATCCCCTTCCCCGACATCTCCCCCGAGATTTTCTCCGTGCAGCTTTTCGGCATGGAATTTGCCCTGCGCTGGTACGCGATGGCCTACCTTGTCGGGCTGATCCTCGGCTACCTGATTGCCCGCGCCGCGCTTGGCCGCGGGCGGCTCTGGCCACAGGACACCGCGCCGATGAAGCGCGAACAGCTGGACGACCTGCTTACATGGATGGTGGTGGGCATCATCCTGGGCGGGCGCCTGGGCTATGTGCTGTTCTACCAGCCTGCCTACTACCTGTCCCACCCGGCAGAGATCCTGCAGATCTGGCAGGGGGGCATGTCCTTCCACGGTGGTTTCCTGGGTGTCTGCGTGGTGGCCCTCATATTCTGCCGACGCGGGGCGATTCCCCTGGGATCCCTGGCCGACATGCTGGCGCTGTCGACGCCGTCGGGCCTGATGCTTGGCCGGATCGCGAACTTCATCAACGGTGAGCTCTGGGGGCGGCCTTCCGACGCGCCCTGGGCCGTGATCTTCCCCGGCCAACTGGCCCAGACCTGCCCCGGCTTTGCCTCCCCCTGCGCCCGCCATCCTTCGCAGCTTTACGAAGCCGGGCTGGAGGGCCTTCTGCTGGGCCTCCTTCTGATCGCCCTGGCCTTCGGCACCCGGACCCTGAAGGCCCCGTGGCGCCTGACCGGTGTCTTCCTGACAGGCTACGGGATCGCCCGTTTCGTGGTCGAGTTCTTCCGGCTGGCCGACGAACAGTTCATCACGCCGGACAATCCGCATGGCCATGTCCTCAGCCTGACGGACACCATCGGGATCACCATGGGCCAGGCCCTGTCGCTGCCGATGATCCTCGCCGGGCTCGTCATCATCGCCCTGACCTTCCGCAAGGCAGCGCCGGGCGCATGACGGCACTGGCCCTCAGACTGGCGGAGCGTATCAGGAAGGAAGGCCCGCTGACGCTGGACGCCTACATGCGTGCCTGCCTGCTGGACCCCGACGACGGTTACTACACGACCCGCGACAGTATCGGCGCCACGGGCGATTTCACCACCGCCCCCGAGATCAGCCAGATGTTCGGCGAATTGCTTGGCCTGACGCTGGCGCAGACCTGGCTGGACCAGGGGCGCCCCTCCGCCTTCGTCCTGGCCGAGCTTGGCCCCGGGCGCGGGACGCTCATGGCCGATCTCCTGCGCGCAACCGCAGGCGTTCCGGGCTTTCACGACGCCATGACGCTGGTCCTGGTCGAAGCATCGCCGCGCCTGCGCGACCTGCAGCGGGAGCGGCTCTCCGGCCATGCCGTCCAGTGGACGAGCGACCTTTCCGACCTGCCGGCGCTTCCCCTGTTCCTGGTCGCGAATGAATTCTTCGACGCCCTGCCGATCCGACAGTTCCGCCGCGCCTCCGGGCCCCACTGGGAAGAGCGTCAGGTCGTCGCCTCTGCCCAGGGGCTGCAGCCCGGCTGGGGCCCTGCAGGCCCCCGACCCGACCTGGACTACCGGCTGGGCGACACAACCGAAGGCGACATCGTGGAAACCTCTCCGGAGGCGCCCGCCTGGATGGCGACTATAGGTCAGCACCTTGCCCGTCACGGTGGGGCGGCGCTGATCCTCGACTACGGCGACTGGCGCTCGGGCGGAGATACCTTCCAGGCGCTGCGACACCACGGCTACGCCGATCCCTTCGCCGCCCCCGGCGAGGCGGACCTGACCGCGCATGTCGATTTCGCCGAACTGGCCCGAGCCGCCCTGCCGGCCCAGGCAACCCGGCTGGAAACCCAGGGCGTCTTCCTGGAAAGGCTGGGCATCACGGAACGCGCAAGAGCCCTGGCCGGGCACCTGAGCGGCCCTGCGCTTGACGCGCACGTGACCGCACATCGCCGCTTGACCCACCCCGATGAAATGGGGACGCTCTTCAAGATTCTGGCGCTCGTCCCGCCGGGGCAACGCCCGCCACCCGGCCTGCAACCCGGCGTCAGCTTCTAACCCCGCAATGACCGTCCCAAGAGCCGATCGACCCGAGACCATGACCCTGGAAATCCTCACGTCCCCGCTCCTGCGCCCTGTGCGGCACGGCTTCTTCACTCGCAAGGGAGGCGCGTCCTCCGGCATCTTCGCGGGGCTCAACTGCGGCAGCGGATCTTCCGACCAGGCAGAGATCGTGGCGATCAACCGGGCGCGCGTCGCCCAGGCGATGGAGGTCGCGCCGGACGCGCTGACCGGTGTGCGCCAGGTCCATTCTGCCTGCGTGGTCCCTGTCACTACCCCAATGTCGCCCGCGCCGGAAGCCGATGCCATGGTCACCGCCACCCCGGGAGTCGCCCTAGCCGTCCTTACCGCGGATTGCCAGCCTGTCCTCTTCGCGGATGCGGAGGCGGGCGTGATCGGCGCGGCCCATGCCGGCTGGCGCGGGGCCATCGACGGCGTGCTGGAGGCCACCGTGGATGCCATGGTCGATCTCGGGGCCGAGCGCGGCAACATCCGCGCCGTGATCGGGCCCACCATCAGCCAGCGTGCCTATGAGGTCGGTCCGGAGTTCCTGGATGACTTCATGATCGAAGATCCGGACAACAGCCGCTTCTTCATCAATGGCGAGGGCGACCGCTACCAGTTCGACCTGCCGGCCTTCGGCCTTCACCGCCTGCGCTCTGCCGGTATCGGCGACGCTGAGTGGACCCGCCACTGCACCTATTCCGACCCGGAGCGGTTCTTCTCCTACCGGCGCTCCTGCCACGCGGGCGAGGCCGACTACGGGCGGCTGATCTCCGTCATCCGCCTCTGATCCGGAAAGACCGCCGCGACCGCCTGCAACCGGAACCCGGCCCGGGATCGCCGCGCCAAAACGAGAAAGCCCCGCTCGATGCGGGGCTTTCTCGTGTCTGCCTTGCACTGCGAGTGCGTCGTACCGTCAGGCGTCGCGCGCCAGGCGCTCTTCCAGGATGTCGAAAGGCACCCCGGGTTCATCCTTCGCGCCACGGATCACCAGAGAGGTCTTCACGCTCGCCACGTTCTCCGCCGAGGTAAGCTGCCCTGTCAGGAAGCTCTGGAAAGTCGAAAGATCGGGTGCCACGCATTTCAGGATGAAATCCACTTCGCCGTTCAGCATGTGGCACTCCCGGACCAGCGGCCAGGACCGGCAGCGTTCCTCGAAGGCGACGAGATCCGCCTCTGCCTGGCTCTGCAGCCCGACCATGGCGAAAACCTGCACCTCGAACCCCAGTTCCCGCGCATCCACCTCGGCGTGGTAGCCACGGATGTAACCGGCCTCTTCCAGGGTGCGGACGCGGCGCAGACAGGGCGGCGCCGAAATGCCGACACGCTTTGCCAGCTCCACATTGGTCATGCGGCCGTCCGCCTGCAGCTCGGCCAGGATTTTTCTGTCGATTGGGTCCAGTCTGGTTCCAGGCATTCTCAACTCCGGGAATTTGCAATTCTTATAGCACCCGCGGGAGCGTGCGCAATAAAGTTTCCCAACCGCGCAAGATAAGGTCGCGGCAGATGCTGCTCATGCAGCATTGATGAGCGGACTGCAAGCACCGCTGTGCGTCAGTGGCATCCTTGCGCCCACAGGGGGCGGCGACTAAGTAGGCAGAAGCTTTTTTGAAGGGGATGCCGCCATGTCCGAGACGCGCAAGACCAAGGTTCTGATCATCGGCTCCGGCCCGGCCGGCTACACCGCCGGCGTCTATGCCAGCCGTGCCATGCTGGAACCGATCCTGGTGCAGGGGATCGAACCCGGTGGCCAGCTGACCACCACCACCGAGGTGGAGAACTGGCCCGGCCAGACCGAGGTTCAGGGCCCTGACCTGATGATGAACATGGAAGCGCACGCCCGCGCCATGGGGACCGAGATCGTGTCCGACATCATCACCGACCTCGACCTGTCGAACCGGCCCTTCGTGGCCAGGGGCGACTCGGGCACGGAATACGTGGCCGATGCCGTGATCCTTGCCACCGGCGCCCGCGCCAAGTGGCTGGGCCTCGAGTCCGAGGAAGCCTTCAAGGGCTTCGGCGTTTCCGCCTGCGCCACCTGCGACGGTTTCTTCTATCGCGGACAGGAAATCGTGGTGATCGGCGGCGGCAACACCGCGGTCGAAGAGGCGCTCTTCCTGACCAACTTCGCCTCCAAGGTGACGCTGATCCACCGTCGGGACGAGCTGCGGGCCGAAAAGATCCTAATCGATCGCCTGATGAAGAACCCCAAGATCGAACCGCTTTGGAACCACCAGCTGGAAGAGGTCGTGGGCGAGGACAATCCCAAGGGCGTCGAATCCGTGAAGGTCAAGCACGTCCAGACCGGCGAAATCACCGAGATCCCCTGCAAAGGTGTCTTCGTCGCCATCGGTCACGCACCGGCATCCGAACTGGTCAAGGACCAGCTGGAGCTGCACAACGGCGGCTATGTCGCGGTGAAGCCCGGCTCGACCGAAACCTCCGTTCCGGGTGTCTTTGCGGCCGGCGACCTGACCGACCACAAGTACCGCCAGGCGGTGACCAGCGCCGGCATGGGCTGCATGGCCGCTCTCGACGCGGAACATTTCCTCGCGGCGCAGGACTGACACCGTGACGCACGACTTCGACGCCCAGAAGGCCGAAACCCGCGCGGTCTATTCCGAGCTGCAGGCCGAACACGACCTGCCCGACATGGCAGACGTCGATTACTTCTTCGTCCCCGGCTCGGAGGAGGCCGACTGGCGTCCGCTGGCCGAAGCCCTGACCATTCAGGGCTTCGACTGCCTCTACTACGATGAGGACGAGGGCGAACCGCCCTACCTCTGCGCGACGCTGCCCGATCAGGCGATTTCCGCCGACGGAATCTGGATCGGCGAGGAAACCGCCACCCGGACAGCGCTTGACCACGGCTTCCGCCCGGATGGCTGGGGACTGGAAGCCTGAGCGCGTAGCGCGCCCGGATTTTCCGCGTCTGACTGAACGGACAGGCGCACCGACCACCTCAAGTTGCAGCCCGGCCCCCGACAAGGGGCCGGGCTGTTGCGTTTCGCCACCCGGCGAAAAACCGCTGTTCCATGTCGGACGCCCAAGAGGAAAATCGCCCTTTAGTTGACCACCAATTGGCGGAAAATCGTCTGACATAGCGCTGCAGTGCGGCACGATCGCTTTGATTATACGCCATCGAACAACTGAGTGTTGAATTCCTCGCTCGCTCCGGTCTAGTTGCGGAATTATCGCCGTGTGGTCCTTCACGGCCATTTACACCTTCAAAAACAAGGTACATTCATGCCCACGTCCAATCTCGCTCCGATCCCCGAGCTATTCGTTTCTTATGACTCCGCTCAGAAGCTTAAGGTCGAAGCCGCCGACCTCGTCTCCTGGGATCTGACCCCGCGACAGATCTGTGACCTGGAACTGCTGATGAATGGCGGTTTCAACCCGCTGAAGGGCTTCCTGACCGAGGAAGACTACAACGGCGTTGTCGAGAACATGCGCCTGGCAAACGGCTCCCTCTGGCCGATGCCGATCACCCTGGACGTGTCCGAGGAATTTGCCTCTAAGCTGGAAGCTGGCCAGGACATCGCCCTGCGCGATCAGGAAGGCGTCATTCTCGCCACCATGACCGTCACCGACAACTGGACCCCGAACAAGGCCGTCGAAGCCGAAAAGGTGTTCGGCGCCGACGATGAGGCCCACCCCGCAGTGCACTACCTGCACAACGTCGCCGGCAAGGTGTACCTGGGCGGCCCCGTGACCGGCATCCAGATGCCCGTGCACTACGACTTCAAGGCCCGCCGCGATACGCCGAACGAACTGCGCGCCTACTTCCGCAAGATGGGCTGGCGCAAGGTCGTGGCCTTCCAGACCCGCAACCCGCTGCACCGCGCGCACCAGGAACTGACCTTCCGCGCCGCCCGCGAAGCCCAGGCCAACCTGCTGATCCACCCGGTTGTCGGCATGACCAAGCCCGGTGACGTCGATCACTTCACCCGCGTGCGCTGCTACGAAGCTGTCCTGGACAAGTACCCGGCTGCCACGACCTCCATGTCGCTGCTGCCGCTGGCCATGCGCATGGCGGGCCCGCGCGAAGCTGTCTGGCACGGCCTGATCCGCAAGAACTACGGCGTGACCCACTTCATCGTCGGCCGCGACCACGCCGGCCCCGGCTCCAACAGCCAGGGCGAAGACTTCTACGGCCCCTACGATGCGCAGGAGCTGTTCAAGGCGAACGAAGAGGAAATGGGCATCCAGATGGTGCCGTTCAAGCACATGGTCTACGTGCAGGAACGCGCCCAGTACGAGCCCAACGACGAGATCGCCGACAAGGACAAGGTCACGATCCTGAACATCTCCGGCACGGAACTGCGCCGTCGTCTGGCCGAAGGCCTGGAGATCCCCGAGTGGTTCTCCTTCCCCGAGGTCGTGGCCGAGCTGCGCAAAACCAAGCCGCCGCGTTCCAAGCAGGGCTTCACGGTGTTCTTCACCGGCTTCTCCGGCTCCGGCAAGTCGACCATCGCGAACGCGCTCATGGTCAAGCTGATGGAAATGGGCGGCCGTCCGGTGACCCTGCTTGATGGCGACATCGTGCGGAAGAACCTGTCGAGCGAGCTTGGCTTCTCCAAGGAGCACCGTGACCTGAACATCCAGCGGATCGGCTACGTCGCATCCGAGATCACCAAGAACGGCGGTATCGCCATCTGTGCGCCGATCGCCCCCTATGCCGCCACCCGCCGCATCGTGCGCGAGGGTATCGAACAGTATGGCGCCTTTGTCGAAGTGCACGTCGCGACCTCCATCGAGGAATGCGAAAAGCGTGACCGCAAGGGTCTCTACAAGCTGGCGCGCGAAGGCAAGATCAAGGAGTTCACCGGGATCTCCGACCCCTACGATGTGCCCGAGCACCCCGAGCTGCGCCTGGAAACCGAAGGCACCGAGGTCGACAACTGCGCGCATCAGGTTCTTCTGAAGCTGGAAAGCATGGGCCTGATCAGCGGCTGAAGCCCCTGAAATCGGTTGAAAATCTGAACGCCCCGGTCCTTTGGCCGGGGCGTTTTCGTTGGGCCTGAGAAGCGTCCCCTACCCTGCCGCCCCAGTAGAGCGGCTCGGGACAGGACCGGACAAAACAAAAGGCCCGCCGTTCACCGGCGGGCCGCGTTCTGTCGTCTTCAGGCCCCCATGGGGCGGAGGTTCAGTGTACCGTCACCGGCGCCAGGTCATTCTGGCGCGCCAGGATGAAGGCCAACTCCCGGTCCTTCACCAGTGCCAGCCGCTCACCCGAGGCATTGTGCACCGCAAAGAGCGTATCCACGCCCGGAACCTGCTCACGCACTTCCTCGGGCAGTTCCGCCGCGGCAACCGGGCGGACATAGACGATGTTTGCGGGCTCTGCACCGGCTGCGCCGTCTTCGAATTCGTACTTGGTATTCATGGCTTTACCCCTTTCTACGCTCGACCTCAGCCACGCCGGATCGAGATCTGCTGGATCACCCGCTCCGGTTCTGCCCGGCTGAGATCCACATGCAGCAGACCGTTTTCCATCACGGCCTCGCCGACTTCGACGCCCTCTGCCAGCACGAAGCTGCGCTGGAACTGCCGCGCCGCGATCCCCCGGTGCAGGAAGATGCGGCCGTCACCATCCTCCCCCTGTCGCCCCCGGATGACCAGCTGGCGGTCCTCCAGCGTGATGGCCAGGTCTTCTTCGGCGAAGCCCGCCACGGCGAGGGTGATGCGGTAGGAATTCTCGGATGTCTGTTCGATGTTGAAGGGCGGATACCCTTCGTTGCCGGACTTGGCGCTGCGTTCCAGCAGCCTTTCCAGCTGTTCGAACCCGAGGAGATAGGGGTGCGACCCCAGGGTCAACTTGCTCATTTCAAAGCGTCCTTGGCTTTAAGCGACGACTCTGCATGGTCCCCCGATCGCGGCAGGACCTGCCCTTCCAATATGGGGAGCAGCCCAGTGCCCTGCAAGGCTTTTGCGAATTCGGCGCTTTGCGATATCCTGAAGATCCGTGCCACCGCAGAGCGAATCAGCCATGAATGCCTTCACCGACATCTCCATGAAGACCGACGAGGTGCTGCGGATCGAGCTGGAGGTCTTCCGGAGGGAACACCGCGACCTGGACGAGGCGATCAAGGCCCTGGAAGAACAGACCTTTCCCGACCGGCTGATGGTGCAGCGGCTGAAGAAGAAGAAGCTGATGCTGAAGGATCAGATCGCGGTCATCGAAGATCGCCTGACCCCCGACATCATCGCCTGATCCCGGCGCATCCGGCCAGACGACAAAAGGCGCCCCGGTTTCCCGAGGCGCCCTTTTCATGTCTGGATTTGCCCGCTCTGCCCGTGGGTTACCCCAGGGGCTTCACCAGGTTCACATGGCCCATCTTGCGGCCGGCGCGGGTTTCGGCCTTGCCGTAGAGGTGCAGCGCGGCGCCGGGGCGGGCGGCCAGTTCGGGCACGCGGTCCATGTCGTCGCCGATCAGGTTTTCCATCACCACGTCGGAATGGCGCTGACCATCGCCGAGCGGCCAGCCGGCCACGGCGCGGATGTGCTGCTCGAACTGGTCAACGGTGCAGCCATTCTGGGTCCAGTGGCCGGAATTATGCACCCGGGGCGCGATTTCGTTCACCACAAGCCCCTGCGGCGTCACGAAAAGTTCCACCCCCATGACGCCCACGTAGTCCAGCGCGCCCAGGATCTTCGCCGCCAGCAGAACCGCATCGGTCCGCAGCCGCGCCGGCAGGGAAGAGGGCACGGTGGTGGTCCGAAGGATCCCGTCGCCGTGGACATTCTCCCCCGGGTCGAAACAGGCCACGGCACCGTCAAGCGCACGCGCACCGATCACCGAAACCTCTGCGCTGAAGTCCACGAAACCTTCGAGCACCGCGGGGGCGCCGTTGAGCTCTGCCAGGGCCTCTGCCGCGTCTTCGGGGGTCTTGATGCGAACCTGCCCCTTGCCGTCATAGCCGAAGCGGCGGGTCTTCAGGATGGCCGGCGCGCCGAAGTCTGCCAGCGCGGCCCGCAGCGATGCCAGGTCGGTGATATCGGCGTAAGGTGCTGTTTTCAGGCCGAGATTCGACAGATAGTCCTTCTCCGTCAGGCGGTCCTGCGACACGCGCAGCGCCTCCCGGCCGGGACGGATCGGGCGGATCGCCTCGATCACGTCAAGGGCGGAGGTCGGGATGTTCTCGAACTCGTAGGTCACCACATCGACGGCTTCGGCGAAGGCGCGCAGGGCCTCGGCATCCTCGTAGCTGGCGGTGGTGACGGCATGGGCAACATCGCCCGCGGGCGGGTTGGCGCCCGGTTCGAAGATATGTGCCTTCAGCCCGAGGCGGGAGGCCGCGACGGCGAGCATGCGGCCCAGCTGGCCACCGCCCAGGATGCCGATGGTGGAACCGGTGGGAAGGGCGTCAGTCATCGGAAGGCTCATCGGGAATGGAGGCCGAAAGCGCCTCGCGCCAGGCGTCGAGACGGGCGGCAAGTTCAGGGTCGGAGATCGCCAGGATGCCCGCGGCCATCAGCCCCGCATTGGCGGCCCCGGCGGCGCCGATCGCCATGGTGGCGACGGGAAAACCCTTTGGCATCTGGACGATAGAGTAGAGGCTGTCGACACCGGAGAGCGCCCGGGTCTGCACCGGAACGCCGATCACCGGCACCCGCGTCTTGGAGGCCATCATGCCCGGCAGGTGCGCGGCACCGCCGGCACCGGCGATGATCACGTGCAGCCCGCGGTCCGCCGCGGCCTTGCCGTAGGACCAGAGCCTGTCCGGCGTGCGGTGCGCCGAGACGATCTTCGCCTCGTAGGGCACGCCCAGCTCATCCAGGATGTTGGCTGCTTCCTTCATCGTGGGCCAGTCGGACTGGCTGCCCATGATGATACCGACCTTGATAGCACTCATCTGCTGCCTCCACAGGGGATCCGGAGACGAGACTTATAGAGGTTTTGCGCCCGGGAGCAATGCGGGGTGAAGGAGAGATGAACCCGGCGAACACAACGTCGGTACTGCAGTGCAGCGAATCGACCGGCGGGAGCCATGGTTAACAGGGGTTTCGGGGCGAAATCGCAACGTCGGTATCACGTCGGTATTACGTCGGTATCGCGGCGGTGCAGCGCGCGGCGAAGCGCCCGGGTTAACGCGGCGCACGCAGGGGATCGGCGCAGGGGATCGGCCTTGCGGCCGATGGCCTCCGGCGGGAGTATTTTCAGCCGTCGAATGGGGCAGGGTCGTGCAGGAAGGCGCGGCGTTGCGGCTTTTTCCGGCCGGAACCGTGCGGGGGGACGCCGGGGGGGTGGGGGACGGCCCCCTGCCCCCGGCCTCGGGTCAGGCGAAGAAGCGGGGGGCGAGGTCGGCGCCGAGCCAGGCGAGGCGGCCCGCCGCGAAGGTTGCGCCGATGCGGCCCGTGGCCGGGTCCAGCACCACGAGATCGGCGCGCTTGCCGTCTTCCAGCGTGCCGCGATCTGTCAGCCCCAGCAGCGCGGCGGGACCGGCGGAGACCAGCGCCCAGGCGGCTTCGATCCCCAGGCGGTCGGCCAGTTTCAGCGCCGCCTGGCGCGGGGCGGGGTAGTGGTAGTCGGAGGCCAGCGCGGTGCAGAGCCCTTCGGCCACCAGATCGGCGGCGGAGACCTTGCCCGCGTGGGAGCCGCCGCGCACCACGTTGGGCGCGCCGAGGATCACCGGATCGCCTGCAGCGGTGGCCTCTGCCGCCGCGGCGCGGGTTTCGGGGAATTCGGAGATCGTCGCGCCAAGCGCGCGCCAGTGCTGGCGATCTTCCACGGTGGCGTCGTCGTGGCTGCCGAAGCGCAGGCCGGGGTGGGCGGCGATGAAGGCGCGGACCGCTGCGGGCATTTCCGGCAGGCGGGCGTGGAGGGCCTGCATCAGGGACAGGTGCGCCTCCGGACTGCGGCCGGATTTCAGCGCCTGCCCGGCGAGGCGGGGCGGTTTGCGGCCAGTGGCGAGCCGTTCGTGCGGCAGGTGGTCGTTGAAGACGACATAGCCGATGTCGTGGGCGGCGATCAGCGCGGCGGCGCGGGGGTAATCGTCGATCAGCGCGGCTTCGAGCCGGAGTTGCAGCCGCAGGTCGAGCGGCTGGGTGGGGGTGAAGCGGGCATGGGCCGCGCACATCGCCTCGGCGAAGTCGGGACTGCGCATGCCGCCTTCCCAGGAGAAGAACTGCGCCAGCATGGCGGTGGTGATGCCGTTGGCCGCCAGTTCGGCGGCAGCCATGGCCAGACCGTCTTCGAGGTTCGATAGCGCACCGCGCCGGGGCGCCAGGTGGCGTTCGAAGCCGTCGCCATGGGGGTCGACGATGCCTGGCAGGACCCACCAGCCGGAGAGGTCGACCGCACGGCCGGGGGCACCGGGCACGCAGAGGCCACCGGCCAACCCCAGGGGCGCGTCGGAAAACCCGCCGGGCCGCAGGACGCGGGCGCCGGTGAGGTGCAGCGGGGAAAGGGGCGCAGGAGCGGTCATGCCGCCCGGGTTAGCGCCCCCGCGCCGAAAGCGGAAGGGGTCAGTTGGTGGGCTGCAGGCCCAGTTCGTGGAAGGCCGGCGGGTAGACCAGGTGCTCCGTCGCGAAGGCGGTGCCCGGCGCGATCGGGTAGAGCAGCGTGTTGGAGGCGTCGTAGGGCGTGGTCAGGTTTTCCGCCGACTTGTAGGTGAAGCCGAAGCGCTGGTAGTAACGCCCGTCGCCCAGCACGGTGATCGCCTTGGCCCCGGCGCGGCGGGCATAGTCCAGCCCGTAGCGCACCAGGTCGGCGCCGATGCCCTTGTCGCGCCAGGTCGGCAGCACGCCGAGCGGCGAGACGGCGAACCAGCCTTCGGGCGACAGGTGCTTGCAGAAGCCGATGTAGCCCACGACATGGCCGTCGTGCAGGCCCACGAGTTCGACCCCCATGTGCCCCGCCCGGCGCAGCGCCTGGACAAGCTGGGCCTGGGCCGGCCCTTCGTAGGCCAGGGTCAGCAGGTTGCCGACACCAAGGTCATTGGACGGCGTGTAGAGCTGGTGAGTGATATCCGGTTTGCGGCGGGCCATAGGAGCTCCATCGGGAGGGAGGTGGGGTTCCCGGGTCGGGGAGCGGGGGTGCCGCCCGGCCAACCAGTTGCTTCCAGTTAGCCACAGGGGCCCGAGGTTGTCAGGAGCGCGCGGGGAGCGATGTTGAAATTTCACAATTCCGCCAATTTCTGCCGAAATTTTGGACAGATAGGGCTGTTGCCGCCAGGGAGCCGTGCAACTGCGATGGTCCGGTGCGGCCCGGGCGGGGGCGCGGGGGGCCTGACGGCGCCTGCCTGGGCTGCTGGTCGCGGCCCCTGCCCCTCCGCCAGGCCAGGAAAAAGGGGGCCATGAAAAAGGGGGCCCGAAGGCCCCCTTTCCCGTCATTTCCGCGGTGCGGCAGATTACATCATGCCGCCCATGCCGCCCATGCCGCCCATGTCGGGCATGCCACCGGCAGGCGCGCCATCCTTGGCGGGCTTGTCGGCAACCATGGCTTCGGTGGTGATCAGCAGGCCGGCGATGGAAGCAGCGTCTTCCAGCGCGGTGCGGGTCACCTTGGCGGGGTCGATCACACCGAAGGCGAACATGTCGCCGTATTCTTCGGTCTGAGCGTTGAAGCCGAACTTCAGATCGTCGGATTCCTTGATCTTGCCGGCCACGACAGCGCCGTCGACGCCTGCGTTTTCAGCGATCTGGCGCAGCGGCGCTTCCAGCGCGTTGCGGACGATCTTGATGCCTGCGTCCTGGTCGGAGTTTGCACCGGTCAGCCCTTCGAGAGCCTTGGTGCCCTGGACCAGAGCGACGCCACCGCCGACGACGATGCCTTCCTGGACAGCGGCGCGGGTTGCGTTCAGGGCGTCATCGACGCGGTCCTTGCGCTCTTTCACTTCGACTTCGGTCAGGCCACCGACGCGGATGACGGCAACACCGCCTGCCAGCTTGGCAACGCGTTCCTGCAGCTTCTCACGGTCGTAGTCGGAGGTGGTTTCCTCGATCTGGGTACGGATCTGGGAAACGCGGGCCTCGATTTCGGCCTTGTCGCCAGCACCGTCGACGATGGTGGTTTCGTCCTTGGTGATGGTGATGGTCTTGGCGGTGCCCAGCATGTCCATGGTGACATTTTCGAGCTTCATGCCGAGGTCTTCGGAGATGACCTGGCCGCCGGTCAGGATCGCGATGTCCTGCAGCATGGCCTTGCGACGATCACCGAAGCCCGGTGCCTTGACGGCAGCGATCTTCAGGCCGCCACGCAGCTTGTTCACGACGAGGGTCGCCAGGGCTTCGCCCTCGACGTCTTCGGCGATGATCAGCAGCGGCTTCTGGGACTGGATGACCTGCTCCAGCAGCGGGACGAGCGGCTGCAGGGAGGAGAGCTTCTTCTCGTGCAGCAGCACGAGGCAGTCGTCCAGCTCTGCGACCATCTTGTCGGCGTTGGTCACGAAGTAGGGGGAGAGGTAGCCGCGGTCGAACTGCATGCCTTCGACGACTTCGACTTCGGTTTCCATGCCCTTGTTTTCTTCGACGGTGATGACGCCGTCGTTGCCAACTTTCTGCATGGCTTCGGCGATCATCTTGCCGATGGCGTCTTCGCCGTTGGCGGAGATGGTGCCGACCTGGGCAACTTCACCGGAGTCGTTCACCGGGCGTGCCGCGTCCTTGATCGCCGCGACGACCTTGGCGGTTGCCAGGTCGATGCCGCGCTTCAGGTCCATCGGGTTCATGCCCGCTGCGACCGACTTCATGCCTTCCTTGACGATGGCTTGCGCCAGCACGGTTGCGGTGGTGGTACCGTCACCGGCTTCGTCGTTGGTGCGGGAAGCGACTTCCTTCACCATCTGGGCGCCCATGTTCTCGAACTTGTCTTCCAGTTCGATTTCCTTGGCGACCGAGACACCGTCCTTGGTGATGCGGGGCGCACCGAAGGATTTGTCGAGAACCACGTTGCGGCCTTTCGGGCCCAGGGTCACCTTCACCGCATCGGCGAGGATGTTCACACCCTTCAGCATCTTGTTGCGTGCGTCGGTGCTGAATTTGACGTCCTTGGCAGACATATCGTCTCTCCTGACTATTCGTTGATTTTAAAGGGAAGCGTTGGGTCTTCTCACCGATCCGGGGATCAGGAGATGATGCCCATGATGTCGCTTTCCTTCATGATCAGCAGTTCCTTGCCTTCGAGGGTGATCTCGGTACCGGACCACTTGCCGAAGAGAACGCGATCGCCTTCCTTCACGGACATGGCGATGAGCTCGCCGCTGTCCTTGCGGGCGCCCTCGCCCACGGCGACGATCATGCCCTCGGCGGGCTTTTCCTTGGCGCTATCGGGGATGATCAGGCCGCCGGCGGTCTTAGCTTCGCTTTCGACGCGCTCGACGAGCACACGGTCATGCAGCGGTTTGAATGCCATCTTCGAGGCTCCTTGGCTCAAAGTTTTCTATCCCTGGCCCGCCCGGAGGCGGGTATTAGCACTCAGCTCTCCCGAGTGCTAACGGCACGGAGATAGGCAAGCCCCGTGAGTGAGTCAACAAGGGCCTTCCAGAAAATTTGGAAGCCCGAGGCCGAAATTGAAGGGGTCCGGAGGATTGCCCGGCAATTGCCCGGCGTTTCGGCGGAGCCCGGCGCAGGGCGCGGCCGGGACCGGCGGGAGATGGCCCAGTGAAGGCGCGGGGGGAGGGGCGTGGGGGAGGCAGGTTGGCGGGCGGGGCGCGGGGGAAGGTGGGTTGGCACCCACCCTACGGCGGTGTCCTTCAGGCCTCTTCGCCCGCGCCCTCTGCCCGGCCCTTTTCGGTCAGGTCATAGACCCCGGTGGCGATCTTTTCGAACCAGCCATAGTGGTTGTCACGCATCAGGGTGGTCGCACGATCAACACCGGTGGCTTTTTTCACCATCGCGCCCCGGGATGCCCCCTGTTGAGAAAGATAAACAGCGCAACGCACCGCATCCTGCCGGTAGGCGGTGACGATCTGTCCCGCCGCCCCGCCCCGGTTCGGATCCCCGTCGCGCCGCTGGAATTCCCGCAGCAGCCGACCGGCCCGGGCCCTGACCCGGCGGGGCGCATAGGGCCCGGGATCGCACTGCGCCTCCACGAAGCCGTCCTTCAGCCGGACGGTGAGCAGACCCAGCCCCAGCCGCCGACAGAGCGCAACATGGCGCGCCAGGGTCTTGCGCCCCTTCACCTGCGGAATGGCAAGGTAGACAAAATCGGTGATCTTCAGCCGTTCCAGCGCCTGGTTCAGCAGCTGCAGGGACATCGCCAGCTTCAGTTCGACGATCACCGGATCGGGATCATCGGCGCGCAGGCCCACCACGTCGGCCCCCGCCACTTCGGCCTTTACCTCGTAGCCCTGCCCCTGGAGGAAGGCCTTCACGGGCGGGTAGAGATCTGTCTCCTGCGGGGCTTTCATGAGCAAGGCTTAGCCGCCGCCCCCGCCCGCGGCAAGCATTCACCGAAATGCCGCATTGCAGCGGGTGACAGGGCCGTGCGCGGCCACTATAACACGGCCGAAATTGCCACTTTCCAAGGACGGATGCATTCCATGACGATCAAGGTCTTCGGCCACAAATCCCCCGACACCGATTCCACCGGCTCCCCGCTGATCTGGGCCTGGTACCTGTCCGAAGTGAAGGGCACCCCGGCCGAGGCAAAGCTGCTGGGCACGCCGAACACCGAAGCGGCCTTCGTGGTGGAGAAATGGGGCTTCGACACGCCGGAAATCATCGCCGAGGTGAGCGCGGAAGATGACGTGGTCATCGTCGACACCAACAACCCGGCAGAGCTGCCGGCGGCGATCAACGATGCCAACGTCATCCAGATCATCGACCACCACAAGCTGACCGGCGGGCTGGAAACCAAGGGCCCGATCGACATCACGATCAAGCCGCTCGCCTGCACCGCCACCATCATGTACGACCTGATGGGCGAGGATGCGGCGAAGATGCCCGACAACATCAAGGGCGCGATGCTGTCCTGCATCCTGTCCGACACGCTGGAATTCCGCTCCCCCACCACCACCGACCACGACAAGGCCCTGGCGCTGAAACTGGCGTCGGAACTGAACCTGGATGTCACCGCCTATGCGTCGGAGATGTTCGAGGCGAAGTCCGATATCTCCGCCTTCTCGGACGCCGAGCTGATCCGCATGGACAGCAAGGAATACGCCGTCGACGGCACCAAGTTCCGCGTCTCCGTGCTGGAAACCACCGCGCCGAAGCTGGTGCTGGACCGCAAGGCGTCGATCATGGAGAGCTTCAAGGCCGTGGAAGCCGAGGATGGCGTCGACCAGGTGCTGCTGTTCGTCGTGGACATCCTGAACGAGGAAGCCACCCTCTTCGTGCCCAACGAGCTGGTGAAGACCGTGGCCGAGAAGAGCTTTGGCGCGACGGTCGAGGGTGACCAGGTGGTGCTGCCGGGCGTGATGTCGCGCAAGAAGCAGATCATCCCGGCGCTGAAGGTCTGAGGACCGCAGGGCATGTGGCGCCGGGCCGGAAGGCCCGGCCATGAAGACGCAAAAGGCGCCCCGCAGGGCGCCTTTTTCATTTGGATCAGGGCCAAGTCGGGCCGCGCGGGCCCGCTCAGGCCTGCACCGGGATCCCCACCCGGCGGCGGTAGATCACCAGCGCGCAGAGCGCGCAGCAGGCCAGCACGACGGCATAGACCAGGAAGGTCGTGGCAAAGCCGAAGTGCGACACCAGCGGCAGGCTGACGAAGGGGGAGATGAACTGCCCGAGGAAGATCGCCATGGTCAGCGCCCCCGCGGCCATGCCCCGGCGCGACGCCGGCGCCAGTTCCAGCGCGACGGAGAGCATGGTGGGGAAGATCAGCCCCGCGCCCGAGCCCATGATCAGGATCGAGCCCGCCGCCGGCGCCAGGTGCTGCGCGAAGCTGAGCACGACGAAGGCCAGCGCCATCAGGCCGAAGCCCAGCCCCATGATCCGCGCCCGGCCCAGCCAGTGGCGCAGCCGCCCGTAGGTGAGCGAGGTCATCCCCGCCGCGAAGGTCATGGACACCATCAGCAGCGCCGCCGAGCCCGGGTCGTCATAGCCGATGGTGGGCAGGTAGAAGGCCGATTGCGTCGGCACGATGTAGAAGGTGACGAAGGTCAGCGCCCCCAGGATCACGCTGGCGACCAGCAGGCCGACCCAGCCCGGCTCGCCACTGCTGCCCGGGACCGCGCCATGGGCGCCCGCCCCGCTGCGGTCCGGCTCCGTCAGGGCGATCACCAGGAAGGGCAGGAAGAGCAGCGCCACGCCGTAGAGCATGAAGGGCAGGAAGGGCCCGTGGTTGGCCAGCCAGCCCGCGCAGGCGATCAGGATCAGCCCCCCGAAGTTGGTGGCCGCCATCTGCAGGCCCATGAAGCGGCCTCGGACCTCCCCTTCGAAGTAGTCGCCGACCAGCGCGGTCTGCGCCGTCATGATCATCGCCACCCCCAGGCCCAGGATCAGGCGGCTGGCAAACAGCATGTACATGTCCGGCAGCCAGAACCCGGCGGAGCCGCAGATGCCGAAGATCCCCACCCCCAGCAGCAGCTGCCGCCGCCGGCCGAAGCGGTCGGCCAGCATGCCCGCGAAGGGCGCGAAGAGCGCCACCAGAAGCGAGGGCGCCGCGACCAGCAGCCGGGTGAGGAGTTCGACGTTGGGCGTTTCGGAATAGGCGTCCTGAATGCCGGGCAGCGCGGGGCTGATGATGGCATTGGACATGACAGTGAGCGTCGACGACAGCAGCAGGGCCACTGCGCGACGGTCCCGGAAGATGGACCACATGGGAGAGCTACCTTCGAAGTGAAGAGTGTGACGGGAAGCTACGGAGAGCTGGGAGGCTGTAGGGGAAATTTACAATTTACAAAATCTGTAATCTGTAGGAAACGGATTGGCAAGGGGGACCGCCGGGAGACTGATATGCCGAGAACGGGACTGTCAGCGGATGAGCTGAAACGACGCGCGGTGGAGATCGCCCACGAACGGATCACCGCCCTGGGCTATGAAAAGCTGCGGGTGACGGATGTCGCGGCGGAGCTGGGGATCAGCCATGCCGCGCTCTACAGCCACTTTTCCGACAAGGCGGGGCTACTGGATGCGGTGGTGCGGCACTGGCTGTCCTGCACCGCGTCCGAGCTGGCGCGCATCGTCGACACGCCCGGCAGCGCAGAGGACCGGCTGGCGAACTGGCTGGTCGGGCGCCTGCGTCTGAAACGGGCCACGGCGCGCCGCGACCCGCATCTGTATGAGGCCTATTGCGCCGCGACCAGCCGCCTGCGCCCCGTGGTCCAGTCCTACCTGGATCAGACCCTGGTCCTTCTGGCGCGGCTGCTGGAGGACGCGGTGCCGGGGCTGTCGGGCCCGCAGGCGGAAGAGGCCGCGGATATGCTGCGCTCCGCCATGGCCGCCTACAGCTATCCCCAGCTGGTGATCGATTACATCGACGTCCCGGATGCGGCGATGGAGGCACAGCTGCGCGACATGCTGGACTGCCTGCTGCGCGGCCTGCGGGCGCGGGTGGCGGAGGCCGGCTGACCGGACGCAGGCGTATCGCAAAGCTTTCCTGCGCCCGGCGAACCTGCTCTACCTGTGCGCATCACAGATGGAGGAGATTTCAATGACCCAGGGTTTCGACACGCTGCAGATTCACGCGGGCACCGAACCGGATCCGGCCACCGGCGCGCGACAGGTTCCGATCTACCAGACCACGGCCTACGTCTTTCGCGACGCCGATCATGCCGCCGCGCTCTTCAACCTGCAGGAAGTGGGCTTCATCTACTCCCGCCTGACCAACCCGACGGTGGCCGCGCTGCAAAACCGCATCGCGGCGCTGGAGGGCGGCGCGGGGGCTGTCTGCTGCTCCTCCGGGCATGCGGCGCAGATCATGGCGCTGTTTCCGCTGATGGCGCCGGGGTGCAACATCGTGGCCTCCAACCGGCTTTACGGCGGGACGATCACGCAGTTCAGCCAGACCTTCAAGCGCTTCGGCTGGTCCTGCACCTTCGTCGATCTGGATGACGAGGCCGCGGTGGCCGCCGCCATCGACGACAACACCCGCGCGATCTTTTGCGAGACGATCGCCAATCCCGGCGGCTATGTCACCGACATCCCGGCCATGGCCAGGATCGCCGATGCGGCGGGGATCCCGCTGATCGTCGACAACACCTCTGCCACCCCGGCGCTGGCGCGGCCGATCGAGATGGGGGCGACGCTGGTGGTGCATTCGATGACGAAGTACCTGACCGGCAATGGCACGGTCACCGGTGGCTGCGTGGTGGATTCGGGGAAATTCGACTGGTCCGCCAGCGACAAGTTCCCCTCGCTGTCTGCGCCCGAGCCTGCCTACCACGGGCTGACCTTCCACGAGACCTTCGGCGCGCTGGCCTTCACCTTCCATTCCATCGCCATCGGGCTGCGGGATCTGGGCATGACCCTGAACCCGCAGGCGGCGCATTACACGCTGATGGGGATCGAGACGCTGTCGCTGCGCATGGCGAAGCACGTGGCCAATGCGCGGGCCCTGGCGGAGTGGATGGAAGCCGATCCGCGCATTGATGAGGTCACCTGGCCCGGCCTGCCGTCGAGCCCCTACCATGCCCGCGCACAGCAGATCGTGCCGCAGGGGGCCGGGGCGCTTTTCACCGTGGCGGTGAAAGGCGGCTTCGAGGCCTGCGTGAAACTGGTGGGGGCGCTGAAGCTGTTCAGCCACGTGGCGAACCTGGGCGACACCCGGTCGCTGATCATCCATTCCGCATCGACCACGCACCGGCAGCTGACCGAGGACCAGCAGCGCGCCGCCGGGGCCGCGCCGGAGGTGGTGCGCCTGTCGATCGGGACGGAAGACGTGGCGGACCTGATCGCGGACATGGACCAGGCGCTGACGGTGGCGACCGCCTGACGCGACGCCAGGCCCTGAACCGGGACCTGAACCGGCGCCGGGTTCCGCCAACAGCCGGGCTTCAGGCCCGTTCGAGCAAATCGAGGAAGGCGCGGGTGGCGAGGCGCGCCCGCGCCTGCAGCTTTTCCTCGCCGGGCAGATCCAGCGTGCCGATCACCCGGCGCAGCTGCGCATCCCCCGTCAACAGGGTGAGGTAGAGATCCGCCGCCGCCTCTGCCCGGGCGATGCCGGCGCCCTGCAGGACAGGCACCAGCCGCCGCAGCAGCGCCTGGCGCCCGGTATCGGCCAGGGCCTGCGCCAGCGGCCCCCCGGGCGTCACCGCCGCGGCCCGCAGGAGGGAGATCACCCCCTCCCCCAGCAGATGCGACAGGACCCGGACGCCGATGTCGCAAAGCATCTCTTCGAGGGGACCTTCGGGAGGATCCTGCGGCAAGGCCAGGGCATCGGCCTGACGCCGGACAATTGCCAGGCAGAGCCCCTCCTTGTTGCCGTACCAGCGATAGAGCGTCTGGTTGGAGGCCCGGGCCGCCCGCGCGACCGAGAGCATCGACATGCCGCCATAGCCCTTTTCGGCCAGCAGGCGGGCCGCGATCCCCTCTACCTCCGCCCGTCGAGCGTCATCGGATGTCCGCGCCATGAAATTACCCCCGAAATCACCCGCCAGAAGCCGCCTAGGAAGCTCCCGCAGGGAAGGGTACATCCGTGTACACCAACTGCGAAATGGGCCAAAGGTCCCGGTCCGGGCAGGTCGCGGTGGGGTAGGATCGGGCAGCATCAGGACCGGCCGAGGGCAAGGGGCGTACAGGTCTGTACGCCTGTCGGAATTTAGGAATACGGGGGCGATTTCGCTGCACATCTCGGGCCAATCTCGGCGCAGGTGCCCGCTCTGTCCCCTTCCCGCCCCCTTCCCCGCCGCCTTTGCGGGACAGCTCTGCCCAGAAGGCGCGCGCAACCGCTGCGAAAGTGACAATCGGATGACGCAAGCCCACGGCGGGCAACTACCTCTGGCCCGCCCAGTCCTTCTGCGCCATATGTAGCGAAACGCCCCAAGCCAGCGGAGCCTACATGACCCGGATCGTCCCGACCCTTGCCGAAATCGCCGCCGATTACGATGCCTTCTTCGTCGATCTGTGGGGCTGCGTGCACAACGGCGTCACCGCCTTCCCCGATGCGGTGACCGCACTGCAGAAGGTCCGCGCCATGGGCAAGCACGTGGTCCTGGTGACCAATTCGCCCCGCCCGCGCGCCCAGGTGGAAATCCAGCTGGAGAAGTTCGGCGTGCCCACCGACGCCTGGGACACGATCGCCACCTCGGGCGACAGCGCCCGCGCCGCCATGTACAACGGCATCGTCGGCAACAAGGTGTTCCACATCGGCGAACCGCATGACGACCCGTTCTTCCACCCCCTGCACATCCAGGAAAACCCGGTGGAAATCACCCGCGTGCCGCTGGACGAGGCAGAGGGCATCGTCTGCACCGGCCCGTTCGACGCCATGGCCGACCCGGAGGTGCTGCGCCCGGAACTGCTGCTGGCCAAGACCCGGGGGCTGAAGCTGCTCTGCGCCAACCCCGACATCATCGTCGACCGTGGCGAGGTGCGCGAATGGTGCGCGGGCGCCGTCGCCAAGCTCTATTCCGAGATGGGGGGCGAAAGCCTCTACTTCGGCAAGCCGCATCCGCCGATCTACGACCTGGCCAAGATGCGCCTGGCGCAGATCGGCACCGTGCCCGCAGACAGCCGCATCCTGGCCATCGGGGACGGGATCCACACCGATATCCAGGGCGGCCTGGGGGAAGGCATCGACACGCTGTTCATCACCGGCGGGCTGGCACTGGAGGAGACCAGGACCACTGATCAGCCGGATCCCGCCGCGCTGGAGGCCTTCATCGAGGCACAGCAGATGACCCCGACCTACGCCATCGGCTTCCTGCGCTGAGGCGCGCCACCACGACAAGACGCGCGACGACAGGCCCCACCGGGGCCTGTTTTCGTTTCGGCATCCCGTGCAGGCAGGCCAGAGACCGCGGCGCGCCTCCGGCCTTGCTTTCGCATTCGCAGCGTAATATTATTTCCCAGCCGACGCGACGTTGGCCAGTTTATTACACTCCGGATTCGCGGCCTCAGCCAACCGCCCAGGCCGGGGACCGGACCGGGCCACCGGATGGAGGGGTGAATGTTGGACAATTTCCCGCGCGGCACGATCTGCATCGAGGATATCGAGATGGGCATGACCCGCCACCTGCGCAAACAGGTGACGGACGAGGATATCGAGATGTTCGCCCAGGTCTCCACCGACCGGAACCCGGTGCATCTGGATGATGCCTATGCCCGGGACACCATCTTCGAGGGGCGCATCGCCCATGGCATGCTGACCGCCGGTCTGATCTCTGCCGTGATCGGGGAGCAGCTGCCGGGCCACGGCACGGTCTACATGGGCCAGACGCTGAAATTCCTCGCCCCCGTGCGGCCCGGCGACATGGTAACGGCCGAGGTCGAAGTGATCGACATCGACCACGCCAAACGCCGGGTGAAGCTGGATTGCCGCTGCGTGGTGGAGGGCAAGAAGGTGCTGATGGGCGAGGCCATGGTACTGGCGCCGTCGCGCAAGTTCGACTGAGGAAGGGGGCTTTGCCCCCCGCTGCGCTCCCCCCAGAGTATTTTCAGCCATCGAATGGGAGAAAGAACGCGGCCGCCCGGCGGGACGCAACCCGCTTCCATTCGACGGCCACAAATACTCCCGCCGGAGGCAACGCGCCGCAGGCGCGTCCCCTGCTGCCGGCCCTCTTCCCGGGGCCGCCGCTGGACAGCCCGGGCGTTTCGCGCAAGATGGCGCCATGCCCGATCTGCCCCTTCCCGAGCTCAGCCTTCCCAAAGACGCCGCGACCCTGGCGCGCAGCCCCCTGCCCGGCTGGGCGCAGTCGCTGCTGCTGTTCCTGTCGCGGCAGGCGCGGGCGGGGCTTTTCGCCGGGATCATCCTGGCCGCGCTGATCCTGACCGCGCAGGTCTGGCAGCCGGGCTGGGCGCTGGCGCGCTACGACTTCCTGGTGCTGCTGGCCGTGGGGGTGCAGGTACTGCTGATCGCCTGCAAGCTGGAGACCTGGGACGAGGCAAAGGTGATCCTGCTGTTCCACCTGACCGGCACGGTGATGGAGTGGTTCAAGGTCCATGCCGGGTCCTGGTCCTACCCGGAACCGGGGGTGCTGAAGCTCTTCGATGTGCCGCTGTTCACCGGGTTCATGTATGCCAGCGTGGGCAGTTACATCGCGCGGGCCTTCCGGCTGTTCGATGCCGTTTTCGCGCCCTATCCGCCCTTCGGGGCCTCTGTCCTGCTGGCCGTGGCGATCTACGTCAATTTCTTCGCCCATCACTGGCTGCCCGATATCCGGCTGGCGCTTTTCGCCGCCACGCTGCTGCTGTTCGGGCGGACGCGGATGTGGTTCCGGCTGCGCGGCTGGCATTGGATGCCCTTCCCGGTGGCCGCGCTTGCCATCGCCTTTGCACTTTGGGTGGCCGAGAATATCGGCACGTTTTCAGGCACATGGATCTATCACAACCAGCGCGCCTTCCAGTTGGTGCCGCTGTCGAAGATGGGATCGTGGTACCTGCTGTTCTTCGTCAGCTTCGCCACCGTCACGCTGGTGATGCGCCAGAGCCTGCGGCGCGGGCCCTTCAGCCCTTCCAGTGCAGGAAGGCCGCCAGAAGCACCCCGAAAAGCATGATGTTGAAAGCGTAGCCCGCCAGCGCGTTCAGCCACATGTTGCGCCGCCGCCGTGCCGGGTTCCAGGCGGCCACGGCGCGGTCCAGCCTGCGGAACGAGCCGGAGAGCGCGCCCGGGTCCATGCGCACCGCAAGGCGGGGATTTTCCATCTGCGCCCGGGTGTCGAGGATCTTCTGCGCGTCGCGCCGGGCCCCGCGCGGCAGGTCGCGCCCGGCACGGCCCATCAGCTTGTCCAGGGTTCCGCTGCGCAGGGGACGGCGGCCGCCCAGCTTGCGCCGCAGCGCCTTTTCACTGCGCCCGACCTTCCTGTCCAGCTTGTCGGCGGCCATGGCATTGCCCTTTCCATCGTCCGGTGCGGTGCATCCGCAGGGCGCCACCCTAGCACCTCGCCCCGGGCAAGCCAAATCACTTGACCCGCGACGGCGCACTGCAAGGCCGGCCCCTGCAGGAGGCGCTGGCGCCGCGCGGGCCTTCGGGATATGGATCGGCCATGCTGAACACGATCCGCCAGGACGGCCCCGCCGACGCGACACCGCTGCTCATCGCCCACGGGCTTTTCGGTTCGGGGCGGAACTGGGGTGTCATCTCCAAACGCCTCTCTGTCGCGCGGAGCGTCATCGCGGTGGACATGCGCAACCACGGCAGCTCGCCCTGGACCGAGGTGCATGATTATCCCGCCATGGCCGCCGACCTGGCCGAGGTTATCGAGGCCGAGGGCCGGCCCTGCCATGTTCTGGGCCATTCTATGGGGGGCAAGGCCTCCATGGCGCTGGCGCTGAGCCGGCCGAAGCTCGTCTCCCGCCTGATCGTGGCCGATATCGCGCCGGTCGCCTATGGCCACACCCAGCAGGAATTCATCGACGCCATGCGTGCGGTGGACCTGGAGAAGGTCACCCGCCGCTCCGACGCGGAAGAGCAGCTGGCCGCCGCCGGGGTGGAGCGCGCCCTGCAGAGCTTTTTCACCCAGAGCCTTGATGTCACCGGGAAGAAGTGGCGCCTGAACCTGGACACGCTGGAGGCGGAGATGGCCAATGTGCTGTCCTGGCCGGAGGCGCTGACCGGGCCGTTCGAGGGGGAGACGCTGTTCCTGTCGGGCGCCGAGAGCCGCTACGTGAAGCCCGAGTACCGCGAGAAGATCCGCGCGCTTTTCCCGCGATCCCATTTCGCCAAGATCCCCGGCGCCGGCCATTGGCTGCATGCCGAAAAGCCGCGCGAATTCGAAGCGGCCGTGGCCGCCTTCCTCTCTGCCGGGTGAGCCTGGGGGCCTGTCGGTCACATTCCGTAGCGAAAATGGACCGGGCCGGAACCCGGCGTCCTGTCGTTGCGTTGGTTGTCCGTAAAGCGACAACCGGAGGATCGAGATGACCCGCACCACCCTGACCCGCACCGCCGCCTGCCTTGCAGCCCTTCTGGCCCTGTCTGCCTGCGAGACCGTCAAGGGCGCCGGCCAGGACATCCAGAACGCCGGCCAGACGATCGAGGGCGAAGCCGCCGAAACCCAGGCCGAGATGTA
The DNA here is from genome assembly GCF_057380755.1 of Pseudooceanicola sp. NS-SX8. NCBI lineage: Bacteria > Pseudomonadati > Pseudomonadota > Alphaproteobacteria > Rhodobacterales > Paracoccaceae > Pseudooceanicola > Pseudooceanicola sp. NS-SX8. The sequence continues at coordinate 4,207,978 of NZ_CM170819.1, forward strand.
AGCCATACGTTCTGGACGGCAGTCCGCGCTGCGCCTAGATTTGCCCGGCGGATCAACATGCTGTCGAGGAACAAGATGATCAGAGTTGCGATTTGCCTGCTGGCGCTGGCCGGGCTTTCGGCCTGCGAGACCGTGAAGGGCGCAGGGCGGGATATCCAGAAGGCCGGCGCCGTGATCGAGGGCGAGGCCAACAAGACCCAAACCAACATGTGACGCCCCTTCCGGGCGTCATACCTACCGGAAACCCAACCGGGAGACCGGTACCGGGCCGGCCGCCGCAGGGCGCGCCGGCCTTTCTTTTGCGCTGCGGTCCTTGGCTTCGGTCCCTTGACTGAGGCGGGGCGGATGAGGCGAGAGGTGGGGGCCTGGTGGCGGTACGGGCAGCGGGGCGGTGGGTCAGGGCGGCGGGGTGAACCCCGCCCTACGGGCCCCGCCACATCATTATGACGTCTGTATCGCGACTGGCGCGACAGGTTGACGGGGCGCAGGGTCGCGCCCCGTGTCGTCTTCAATGGCCTGCGGCGGCGGCCGCCCGTTTCGGGACAGCATCTTCAGCAAGCCGTCCTTCCGTGTTCAGCTCTTTGGCCCGCCGTGGGGCGACATCCGTGCGAGGATATTGGTCTTCAGCACAAACTGCTGATAGAGCGCGCCCCCGACATGGAGCAGGATGAAGGCCCAGAGGAGCTTCGTCATCAGTTCATGCAGCCCACCGGCCGGGCCGACCATCCCGAACCAGGCCACCATGCCGGACACCGGGATCAGCAGCAGCACGGCGTAGAACCCCCAGTGAACGACATGGGCCACCAGCTGCAGCTGTCTGGATTCTTCCTCCGGCAGGGCCGGGGCGCCACGGGTCAGGCGGAGCGCCAGACGCAGCAGGGTCAGGACGAGCACGGCAATGCCGGTGAAGACATGGACAGGGGCCGTCCCGGGATCGGTCAGGGTGCCATCCATCGCCTGATGCCATGCGCGGCCGATGTTCATGTCGAACAGGAGCTGGAAGAAGACGAGCAGCACGATGAGCCAGTGAAGGTAGATCTGCGGTTTGGAGTAGGAGCTTGGCGTGGACATGGGAGACCTGCGGGGCTGTTGGACACTGATACCTTAACGCGGCAGCCTATGGTTTCCGGCGCGACGGATCGGCGCGGGCAGGGGCACCGTAGGGTGGATGCAATCCACCGATCCCGGCCAGGCGGATGCGATCGGTGGATTTCATCCACCCTACGGCTGCGGGAAACCTTGCGTTAACCATGGCCCGGCCAATCTGGGGGCATGTCACGCTACCTTCGCCCCCGCCAGCCCGGCGCCACCATCTTCTTCACCGCGAACCTGCGCCATCGCGGGTCCGACCTGTTGCAGCGGGAGGTCGCGGCGCTGCGCGAGGCGGTCATGGTCGAACGGATGCGCCGCCCCTTCGCCATCGACGCCTGGGTGGTCCTGCCCGATCACATGCATTGCCTCTGGACCCTGCCGGAGGGCGATGCGGATTACCCGGTGCGCTGGCAGGCGATCAAGGCGGAGTTCAGCAAGCGGGTGAAGGACCGGGTGGCGTTAAGCCCCGGGCGCTTGCGGCGCGGCGAGCTGGGGATCTGGCAGCGGCGGTACTGGGAGCACCATATCCGGGGGGATCGGGATTACGAGGCGCACCTCAGCTATTGCTGGGGGAACCCGGTGAAGCATGGGTTGGTGGCGCGGGCGGTGGACTGGCCGTTTTCCTCGATCCATCGGGATATCCGGGAGGGGCGGGTGGAGGCCGATTGGGCAGGCGCGGTACCGGAGGGGAGTTTCGGGGAGCGGGAGGGAGACGGCGGGGTGTTGGTGTAGGGTGGATGCCAATCCACCTTTGGGGAGGAGATGGAGGGTGGATCGGGGTTCGACCTATGCCAATTTCGCCAACAATTCTGCCTCGAAGTGCGCCCAGTGGAACTCGATAAGATCAGAACAAGTCATATCTTTGAGCTCCACCGTCGAAGGCCCATCAGGATGTGCCCTTCTCCCGGCACCACTGCCCACGCCTCTCACAAGACTTCCGACCACCCTTCTCTTCGTCCGATCGAGGGTTTCAGAAGACATTCCGAGAGCAGTACCAAGAATGCGGCCGGGAAAATATCTCTGCTCACCAAACAACCTACGCATGTTCAGGTCGAGATAGCCGAAGCCAAGGAAAGCCACCGTGCTGGCATCCTGCAAGCACGCTGCAGACCTGTCTCCAAATTCGGTCGCCGCGCTTTCGGTGAAAGTTCTGATGCCCTCTGCTGCTTCGCGTAGATACGTCGTTTTAAGTGAGCCAAAGACTTGCGTGTCCGGTGTGAAGCGATACCTCCGTAGCGCGCCATAGGGCCGTATGATTTCCAATTCTGCGATGAGTTTCTCCACTTCCTCATGCGGACGATCAAAGTAGCTCCGGATCGCAAATGCGAGAAACTGCTCTATGCAGCTATCGTAATTGAAACAGATAAATTTGATCCGTTTCAACGCATCGCAGAACTCCTCGTAGCCGCGGCCCGAAACAAGCAGCCAGAAGATCTTTCCCAACCAGCTCCTTCCGGGCGCCGAAGCTCTCAGGGCTGGATTAAGGTCCGTCGGCGACTTCTTGGGTTCTAGAAGTGGTTCGCTGAACGAAATCCTGAACTCTTCACTAGCCCTGTTCCTGTTAGCGAAAAGACTGCTTCGCTTCTCCGCCAAGCTCAAGGCAAGTGCGATCATTGCTTTCCCAGCCATTTTGACTGGCTCGTTCATTTGATGGGTATGAAGAAAGTTGTCTATTGACGGAGCGAGCGCCATGTTTCGCGCCACAAATGTCGTCGCGGCCTGCATTCTGTCGGGCCCTAGGCCCTGCGCTCTTAGGACATCTCGGAGCTCGGCAGGCCCGCTAAAATGGTCGTTACTCCACCGCACTGCCAAACCTTCAATTTGCCCCATGAGTTCCGCGCCGGTCGGCATACCGAATTCGCGGCTGGCGCCAGCCCCGACAATGAAGACAGTATCAGATCCATTCATGCGCGGATGGTATCGACGAATTGCGCGCGTTGTCTATTGCGTAAAGCCATGGTGGATTGGCATCCACCCTACGCCCCTCGGCACCCGTAGGGTGGATGCAATCCACCGTCCAACAGGCCACCGCCCAAACCCACCTCCCCAAACGAAAAACCCGGGCTCTCGCCCGGGTTTCCCTCAATTGTCCATCTTCAGGGCCGAGATGAAGGCCTCCTGCGGGATGTCGACCTTGCCGAACTGGCGCATCTTCTTCTTGCCCGCCTTCTGCTTGTCCAGCAGCTTCCGCTTCCGCGTCGCGTCGCCGCCGTAGCACTTGGCCGTCACGTCCTTGCGCATCGCCGACAGGGTTTCGCGCGCGATCACCTTGCCGCCGATGGCCGCCTGGATCGGGATCTTGAACATGTGACGCGGGATCAGGTCCTTCAGCTTCTCGCACATGGCCCGGCCGCGCATCTCTGCCCGGTCGCGGTGCACCATCATCGACAGCGCATCGACAGGCTCGTCATTCACCAGGATCTGCATCTTCACCAGGTTGTCCTGACGATAGCCCGTCAGGTGGTAGTCGAAGGAGGCATAGCCCTTCGTGACCGATTTCAGCCGGTCGTAGAAGTCGAAGACCACCTCGTTCAGCGGCAGGTCGTAGACCACCAGCGGGCGGGTGCCGGCGTAGGTGAGCTCCTGCTGGATCCCGCGGCGGTCCTGGCAGAGCTTCAGCACGTCGCCCAGGTATTCGTCGGGCACCATGATCGTCGCCTTGATGCGCGGCTCCTCGATATGATCGACATAGGTCATGTCGGGCATGTCGGCGGGGTTGTGCAGCTCCTCCATCGTGCCGTCCTTCATGTGGACGTGGTAGACCACCGAGGGCGCGGTGGTGATCAGCTCGATATCGTATTCGCGTTCCAGGCGGTCGCGGATGACCTCCAGGTGCAGCAGGCCGAGGAAGCCGCAGCGGAAGCCGAAGCCGAGGGCTGCGGAGGTCTCCATCTCGTAGCTGAAGGAGGCGTCGTTCAGGGCCAGTTTCTCGATCGCGTCGCGCAGGTCCTCGAACTCCGCCGAGTCGACGGGGAAGAGGCCGCAGAAGACCACGGGGATCGAGGGTTTGAAGCCCGGCAGCGGGGTTTCGCAGCCCTTCTTCTCGTGCGTGATCGTGTCGCCCACCTTGGTGTCGCGCACCTGCTTGATCGAGGCGGTGATGAAGCCGATCTCACCCGGGCCCAACTCGTCGACGTTCTGCATCGCGGGGCGGAAGACGCCGATCCGGTCGATCTGGTGGATCGTGCCGTTGCGCATGAACTTCACGCGTTCGTTCTTCTTCATCACGCCGTCCATGATGCGGACGAGGACGACAACGCCCAGGTAGGGGTCGTACCAGCTGTCCACCAGCATGGCCTTGAGCGGCGCATCGCGGTCGCCCTTGGGCGCCGGCAGGTGGTGGCAGATCGCCTCGAGCGTTTCGTGGATGCCAAGGCCCGACTTGGCGGAGACCAGCAGCGCCTCGGAGGCGTCGATGCCGATCACGTCCTCGATCTGCTCCTTCACCCGCTCGGGTTCCGAGGCGGGCAGGTCGATCTTGTTCAGCACCGGGATGATCTCGTGATCCGCGTCGATGGCCTGGTAGACATTGGCCAGCGTCTGCGCCTCCACCCCCTGGGTGCTGTCCACCACCAGCAGCGAGCCTTCGACGGCGTGCATGGAGCGGGAGACCTCGTAGGCGAAGTCGACGTGACCGGGGGTGTCGATCAGGTTGAGGATGTAGAGCTCGCCATTGTCGGCGATGTACTCGATCCGCACCGTGTTGGCCTTGATGGTGATCCCGCGCTCGCGTTCGATATCCATCGCGTCGAGCAACTGCTCCTTCATCTCGCGTTCGGAGACGGTGTTGGTGGATTGGATCAACCGGTCGGCCAGGGTGGATTTCCCGTGGTCGATATGGGCGACGATGGAGAAGTTACGGATATGCGCGAGATCGGTCATGATCGGCAGCATATGCGGGGGGAAAGGGCGTTTGGCAAGGGGGCGCGCGCCGGTCCAGCGAAGATGGCGATTGATCCGGGGGATGGAGTGAGGGGTGGGTAGGCGGAGCCCCGGGTTTGCATGCAGGGTTGAGCGAGCGGAGGGCAGCTGTAAGGTGCCAGCAGCAAAGTGAGCAGGCACAGATGAAACCGACAAGTGAAGAGCAATTTCAAATGTGGCTTAAAAAGAAGCCCTCGGCGATCTGCGCCGTGATTGCTCAACGTGCCGCTCTCTATGTCTTGACAAACATTCAGTCAACCAACGGCGGAATGCCGCTTGACGCCAAATCTCAAGCCTTGGCTTTGCGTTGTGCACTAGTCGCTGGGGTTGCGGCTAATGCCTCCTCTGACGAAACAAGGCTCGCGGCAACGTCTGCAAGCGTCTCAGGCGATGCTATCCGAGGAACTGGAATTGGAGCACTTGCAGCAAGTGCCGCTATCGCAGCAAGCGCCGCTGCGGGTGCAAATACAAAACCATCCGTAGAGATCCACACAACCGCCGCAGTTTCCCACGCTGCCGCATGCGCAGCCAGCGTTGCACACGCCAAGGGAGCGGACCCAAAGGACAGGGGCGCAGCAAGAGCAGCAGCATCGAGCCTAAGAGGCTATTTCTTACAAGAGATCTCTTTTGACCATAGCGATGAATCTCTACTAAATGGCCACCTGTCGATATCTGACGGACTATCCCCATTTCATTCGGGAACCGACTATTCTCAAGAAAGGCCATTGCCATTTCCAAGGTCACGTCCATGGTCCTTCTGGTCCCGCTGGTACGAGCGCGCGATGGCGGGCGATCCCCTCCCCTGGGATCTCCAGCGCGCGGTCGCCCTGATCCCCGACGATATCTGGCAGCAAGGCGCCGAAGCCGTGGCCGAAGAGATCGAGAAGATCGAGGCCGCCTACCTCGCCCGCACCACCCAGCTTGCCGAAGACGTCACGCTCAACCGCGAGACCGGTACCTTCTCCGTCGCCCCGCGCCCGCTGGCAAACGTCCCGCTCATCTCGGCGATGCTGTCCCGAACAGAGGATGCGCTGGACGATGCCCTGCACGGACAAAACGGATTACGCGAGGACATGCGCGCAGTGCGGACCCTGCGTCGAACCCATCAGCGCTATGGCAATGACCCGCAGCGGATCGAGCTGGATTACACCTCGGTCGCCATCACCCTGCGCCGCGAGATCCGCGAGACCCACGAACTGGCGGAGACCGAAGACAATCTCGCCCTTTTGGAGGCGGTCGAGGAAGGCGCGCTGGCGATCCGCGCCCAGCATCCGGAGATCGCCGAGAATCGCCTGCGGATCGCCAAGCAGAAGCTGCGGGAGATCGAGAAAGAAGACCTTGCGGTTCTGGAAGCCGTACAGCCAGTGCTCGTGGCCCTGAGCGAAGGTGGGATGGCCGAGGACTTTGCGCGGGACATCCCGCAACTGATCAACGACGCCTTGACACCTGTGCCCTCCGGCGCGCCGCCGCTTCCGGGCTTGGATGAAAGCCTGCGGATCTTCCATCGCACCTCTCGGATGAAGGTCATTATGAACGGATTGGTCGACAAAGGAGCAAGTCTCTTTGACAGCAAGGAGAACAAGGCGATCCGGCTTCTGTTGCAGGGCGTCGGAGGCGTTGGTCTCGCGGTCTCAGGGATCGAACTGATTTGGCGCGTCGTCGAGATTGGCCTCAGGCTTTTCGGCGTCCTCTAAAGCGCAGAGGGCGGCGCCCGCCCGTAGGGTGGATGCAATCCACCGTTACCCCGCCGATCCCGTGAGCGGTGGATTGCATCCACCCTACGCGGCCCACTTCCCGATCAAGGCTGGCACCATGCACTCGGCAATCAGCGCGCCAGCAAAGCAACTTCATTCCAGCGCAACACGACATCACCGATGCGCGCACCCAAGGGACGGTTTGAGTGCCAAACGCGCGCAGCGCGCCGACGCGTCGGGCGAAACCTTTGCCCCCCGCTCCCCCCTCCCCCATCCGACGGCCCGAAATACTCCGGGGGAGTCGCCAGGGGCGACGGGGGCGGAGCCCCCTCCCCGCCCTGCACCCCGGTTCTGCATCCCCGCACCTTGCGCGCCCCTCGACCTGCGCCTAGGTTCGCATCGCGGCCAGTCAGGCCGCTGTTCTCAGGGCGGGGTGAAATTCCCCACCGGCGGTGACAGCCCGCGAGCGCCTTTCGCAACGAAAGGGACAGCAGATCCGGTGGAACTCCGGGGCCGACGGTATAGTCCGGATGGAAGAGAACGGGAGGGCTGCGGCCTGCCCTGGCGATGCCTTTTGGCAAGGCCCGGGCGGGGCTGGCCGTCCCCGACTGCCTTGGGTTGTGCGAAAGGAAAGGACCGCATGACTCTCTCCCCCAACCAGCGCCCCACGCGGGGCGCGATGATGATGATCGGCGCCGGTGCGCTCTTTGCCATCTACAACACCCTTACACAGTACATCGCCATGGGGCTGGGCCTGACCGGGCCCACCATCGCCTTCTGGCAATACCTGACCGCCACCGCCCTGGCCCTGCCCTGGGCGCTGTCGCGATCGCGCGATGCCTGGGCGATGAAACAGCCCTGGCTGCACCTGGCGCGGGCGGGCTGCGCCGTGGCGGGCGTGCAGCTTTGGGTCGCCTCGCTGGCCTTCGTGCCGATCTGGCAGGCCTCGGCGCTGATCCTGCTGTCGCCCTTCTTCGTCACCCTGGGCGCGGCGCTGCTGCTGCGGGAGGCGACGCCGCCGCGCCGCTGGCTGGCAGTGCTGGGCGGGCTGGCGGGGGGCATGATCCTGCTGGCGCCCTGGTCGGATGCCTTCACCCCCGCGGCGCTGATGCCGGTGGGGGCCGCCGCGCTCTGGGCCGGGACCTCGCTTCTGACCAAGCGGATGACGGCGCGGGAAGCCCCCGAGAGCCTGACCCTGCACCTGCTGCTGCTGCTGACGCCGGTGAACGCGGTGCTGGCCGTTCTGGCCCTGCCCGCGGGCGCGGGGCTGGGGGCGCTGCTGCCCGGGGCCTGGGCGCTGGCGCTGCTGGTGCTGGCCGGGGTGATGACGGCGGTGGCGCAATATGCCATCGCCCGGGCCTACAGCCTGGCCGACGCTGGATTCCTGCAGCCCTTCGATCACGTGAAACTGCCGCTGAACGTGGGCCTGGGCTTCCTCGCCTTCGGCTTCGTCCCGCCGGGCAGCATGTGGGCCGGTTCGGCGCTGATCGTCGGAGCATCCTTCTACCTGCTGGATCAGGAGCGGCGCGCGGGCGGCGCGACACAGGCGGCCTGAGGCTGACCCTGGGTCGGTAAAGGGGGGCGTTGCGCCAGGGGCGCAGCGCCCCCGATCTTTTCGCCCCCCGGGCCGCGCAGGCTATCACCGGGCCACGGCGCTGCTAGTCTGGGGCAAAGTCGACGCCCGCCGGAGAGACCGATGACCCACCTGCCCTGCCCGCCCGCCGCCCGCGCCCTCCTTCTTGCCGCCGCCCTGCTGGGCACCCAGGTGAGCGCGGGAGAGGCGCAGACCCCCACGATCCGCTACGAGAACCCGCGCTTCGGCTTCACGCTGGAGGTCGCGGACCTGCGGGGTGCCGGGGGCGGAGCCTGGGCCGGGCCCTTCATCGGGCAGGCCACCGACGGGGCGCGCTACCGGATGGAAGGCCACAAGGTGGAGCTGATCGCCTCTGGCGCCTACCTCTGGCAGGACAGTTTCGCCCAGGCCTTCGAGCTGGCCCAGCAATTCGAGAAGGACGATGGCGGGACGGTGACCTATGCGACCTCTGGCGCGGATTGGTTCGTGGTGAGCGGGCTGACCGCCGACGGGCAGATCTACTATCGCCGCAGCCTGCTGACGAAGGATTGCTTCGGTGATGCCCTGGTGGTGACGGCCGTGCTGACCTACGGCCAGGATGAACGCTGGATCGACGGATCGGTGGGTGCGATCACCCGGGGCATCGCCGGGTGCAAATCCTGACGCAACTCCGGCAGCCCACCGAAAACCCATTGGCATTCCCAGCATCCCCCCCGGGCGCGCATGCGCATCGAGACCCGAGGGCGCGCGTGACGGATCGGGGGACAGCGGGAGGGCGATAAGGCGCGCCTCAGATTCAAATTAGAATAATTATAAGTAACTGATCCAGATCAAACCGCCCCGCACCATACGGGAGCAGACTGTCCCTGCGCGAACTCCAGCCCCAAAACGGAGACGATTATGCGTACCCTGACAGCCCTGCTCGTGGCGAGTACGGCCCTGGCGCAGACGGCTGCGGCCGACGAGCTGCGCGATTATGCGACCGATTTGTTCAGCCCCCTGCCCTCCACCATTCCGGCGGTGGCGGACAACCCCGTGACCGACGAGAAGATCGAGCTTGGCAAGATGCTGTTCTTCGATCCGCGTGTGTCCCTTTCGGGCGTCTTCAGCTGCTATTCCTGCCACAACCTGACGACCGGCGGCGACGACAACCTGGAAACCTCTGTCGGCCATGGCTGGCAGAAGGGCCCGCGCAATGCCCCCACGGTCCTGAATGCCGTGCTGAACGAGGCACAGTTCTGGGACGGCCGGGCGGAGGACCTGAAGGCCCAGGCCAAGGGACCGGTGCAGGCCGGGGTGGAGATGGCCAATACCCCCGACAACGTGGTGGTGATGATGACCTCCATGCCGCAATACGTGTCCCTGTTCGAAACCGCCTTCCCCGGAGAGGACGCGCCCGCCACCTTCGACAACATGGCCAAGGCGATCGAGGCCTTCGAGGCGACGCTGCTGACGCCTGCGCCCTTCGACGCCTGGCTGAACGGCAATGATGCGGCGATGACCGAGGCGGCGAAGGAGGGGCTGGGCCTCTTCATGGATCTCGGCTGTGTTTCCTGCCACTCGGGCGTGAACGTGGGCGGGCATGGCTACTACCCCTTCGGCCTGATCGAGAAGCCCGGCGCCGATGTCCTGCCGGAAGGCGACAAGGGCCGTTTTGCCGTGACCGAAACGGTGGATGACGAATACGTCTTCCGGGCCGCCCCCCTGCGCAACGTGGCCCTGACGGCGCCCTATTTCCATTCCGGCAAGGTCTGGGATCTGAAGGTGGCCGTGCAGATCATGGCCGAAAGCCAGCTGGGCGAGGAACTGTCGGATGAGGACGCGGGCAAGATCGTGGCCTTCCTGGACAGCCTGACCGGCGAGATGCCGGAAGTCACCCTGCCCACCCTGCCGGCAGAGACGGCGGCCACGCCCCGGCCGCAGCAGGCCATCCTGCCCTGAGGTCGGGCGTAAGCTCGGAACCTGGCCCAGGGCGCCATACCGGCCCCGGCCATGGATGATCGCGGCGCGCCTCCTGCCCGGGGCGCGCCGCAGTCGTTCCCCGCCGCCGGGGGCGGGCCAGGTCGGCTGCGGGTCGCCACCGGCGGGCCTGACGGGAAAGTGAGCGGGACTTGCCGGGTTCGGGCGCTACCCTTCCGGACAGGCGTCCTGTGATGGTTCAGCGGCGCCGTTTCAGTTGTTGCCAGCCTCCGAGGAGAGAGATCATGCTGACACGCCGAACGATGATGACCACCGCACTGGCCGCCGGCACCGGCGCCAGCCTGCTGCGCCCCTTCGCCGCCATGGCGCAGAACCTGACGGGAGACAGCTACGACACCGCCACCGGCAAGCTGTCGATCCACCCGGTGTCCCATGCCAGCTTTGTCATGGATACGCCCGCGGGGCGGGTCTACGTGGATCCGGTCGGCGGGGCCGCCGCCTACGAGGCGCTGCCGCCGGCGGATGCCATCCTGATCACCCACCATCACGGAGATCACTTCGACCCCGAAACCCTGGCGGGCCTGGTGGACCGCGCGGGCGGATCGGTGCCGAAGATCACCAATCCCACCGTCGCCGAAAGCCTGCCGGAGGCGCTGGCGGCGCAGAATACCGTCATGTCGAACGGCGACAGCGCTACCCTGCTGGGCATGCCGGTCGAGGCGGTGCCCGCCTACAACATGACCGAGGACCGCCTGCAGTATCACCCGCAGGGGCGCGACAACGGCTATGTCCTGGACGTGGACGGGCTGCGCATCTACATCGCCGGCGATACCGAGGACACCCCGGAAATGCGGGCGCAGTCCGATATCGACATCGCCTTCGTGCCCTTCAACCTGCCCTACACGATGACCGAACAGCAGGCCGCCGACGGCGTCGCGGCCTTCGCGCCCCGGGTCGTCTACCCCTACCACTACAAGGGGTCCGACACCGATCTGTTCACCCGCCTGCTGGCCGAGAACGGCGCCGGGACCGAGGTGGTGATCGGCGGCTGGTACAGCTGACCGGGGCCGCCGGCGCGATCAGGCGCTGCGCAGGCGCAGGGGGATCCCCTCGAACCCAGTGGCAAGGAGATCCTCGTACTGGCGCGGCTTCAGGAAGCGGGGCTTGCGCCCCATGACCGGCAAATGTCGCAGGGCGCGCGGGGTCAGCGGGCGCGGACTGCGCCCCTCGTCCCCGGCCGCGTCGCGCAGCTGGCGCAGTTCTTCACAGAGCCTGCGCGCCTCGCCGACCCGCAGAAGCCGCGCGGCAGGCGTGCCGTAGGCAGAGGGCCCGTCCTCCGCCAGGCCGGGGATTGCCGCGTGCACCGCCCGGCGCATCAGCGGCTGCAGGCGCTTCATGCCCTCGACCCCGGGCCAGAAGCTTTCGACCGGGGTGCCTTCGGCCAGCACGACGTCATGGCGATCCAGCAGGACGGACACGTAGACCTCTGTCCGGCGGCCGCGCATGACGCGGACCCCGCGCAGGGGCAGCAGGCCCCGGGCGGGCGCCAGGACGCGATCCTCGCCGAAGCGGCGCCGCACCTCCGCCCCTTCCAGCAGTACCCGATGCTGCGGCGACAGGCGCAGGTCGCGCGCCGGCATGCCACCCCCGAAACAGCCCGCCCGGAACAGGATCGGCTTCTGCGCGTCCTCTGCCGGGCTGAAGGTCATGTGACCGTGACCGACCCAGAGCACCCGGCGCAGCGCCCCGGAGACCGAGGGCAGCCGATCCCCCGGTTGCAGGGTTTCCACCGCGCGGGGCCCGCGCAGCGTTTCCACCCGGCTGCCCGCCGCGATGCAGACGAAGGCGGAGGCATCGGTCCAGTCGAATTCGCCGTCGTTGTCGCCCAGCTTGCCATTCGCACGCTCGGCCGAGGGATTGATCCTGTAGGTCGAGGTCCCTTCGGAGAAGCCCGCGTAATCGATCAGGAAGTTGGACTGGGTGAAGAGCATGTGCTCATCCCCGCCGGCGAGGCCCTGTTCGGCATCGGGGTTCACCCCGCAGCGCGACATGACAACATTGCCGGCGGAATCGTAGATCGTCACGAACTGGCCGTTGCGGAATTCCGTCGTGCCGTCGCTCACCTGTTCGACGACCACGGTATAGACCTCGTCCGCGGTGCCGATGGCCTGCACGCCTTCGACCGTCACGACCCGGGAATTGCCGTTTCCGTTGCCATAGTAGGATGAATAGGTCGCGATCTGATCGCCCCTGAGGGTGAAGCTTACCACTGCCATCTGCCTGCCCTTCCCCGTCGCCCGGATTCTTTGGGGCAATGCGCCCGCGTCCGGTGTCAACTTTTCGTGCCAATTTACCGGGGGTTAAACAAGATGCCGGGAAAGTCCGAACGGTTTCGCAGGGAGAAAAAGAGCCGGATCGCGGGACTTTTGCGGTTCCTTTGCAGGGCTATCCGCCGGGGATTCGGGCGGAAACCCGCCGCGCAAGCGCATTGCCTTTCCCCGCGTTCAAATGAGCCGACTCTTGCCGTTTCTGCCAAAACCCGGGCAGAGACTCGTTGTCGATTAACCGATTTTTTGCCAATATTTGCTGGGCTGGCACCGTGCACCTCTGATGGGCGACCTCTGGTGCAACAGACGGGCCGGGCCCGAACCGACAGGACAGCGGACCGGACCACGGGGGATCAACCTCCGGACCGGCGGTAACGATAGGCAGTGACGACATGATCAAGACATACCGGGCGGCCCTGGCCGCGGCGGCATTCGCATCCCTCACCAGCTTTGCGGGCACCGCAAGCGCCGGACCGATCAGCGAGGCCTGCATGGCTTCCTCCCGCTCGGTCAGCTACCAGCTTTGCGGTTGCATCCAGAACGCGGCGAACCTGACGCTGAGCGGCCGCGACCAGCGGCAGGCGGCGAAGTTCATCCGCAAGCCGGACATGGCGCAGGACGTGAAGATGTCCAAATCCCGCAACGACGAGATCTTCTGGGAGAGATATTCCCAGTTCGGCACGCTGGCTCAGGAAACCTGCAGCGCCGGCTGAGCCCGCGCGCATCGCGGAGGGACAATACCCCGCGCCCGGGAGGGCACGGGGTTGTTTCCATGTCCGGAGGCAGACGTCGCAACTGACCACCGGGACCTGTCACTGGGGACCGTTACTGGGACCTTTCACTGGGCGTTCTGCGGCAGCCCGTCGGTGATCTCGTAGTAGTCGCCCTTGTCGGCGGTGAAGATATGCAGCGCCATGCGCGCGCCAGTGGGGCCGTCGAAGGCCCCCATGCTGATCCCGAACCATTCCCCGTGCGCCGGCACGAAGAAGAGCGAGCTGCCGCAGGTGCCGCAGAACCCGCGCCGCGCCTTCGGGGTCGCGGCATGCCAGCGAAGCGCTGCCTCCCCCTCGATCGTCACCGCCTCCGCTGCGACCTCGCAGCTGGCCTCGTAATGGCCGCTGGCCTTGCGGCAGCGGGAGCAGTGGCAGGCGGTCACATCGCCCAGCGGGCCCGCCACGGTGAAGCGGACGGCGCCGCAGAGGCAACTGCCCGCGTGGCATTCGGACGACCGCTCACTCATGGGGCTGCGCCGCCCGGGCAGCCAGAAGGCGGATGAGGGCCAGCGCCTCCGGCCCCGGCGCACCTTCGACCCGGCGATAGTCGGAGCCGTCGCGGTTGCGGGTCAGCAACTGGTCCTCGACCATGCCGCGACGGAGCTGGGCCACGTCCCCGAAGCTATGCAACCCGGCCAGCGCGGCATTCACCTGCTTTTCGGTCATCGAGGTCGCGGCGGGCAGCTGCGACCAGAGCGCCCGCAGGCAGAGAGTGCGGACCTGCCGCCGCCCGGGCCAGCGCAGCAGGCGGCCCGCAGGGTCGAAATGCTGCAACGCGCGTTCAACCAGCCGGTGATCGGTGGGCATGGCAGGCACCGGGGCCAGCCGCGCCTGGGCCGCATGGGCCGCGCGCATGTGCTGGTAATTCCGGTATCCGGCAGAGCGCGCCAGCATGTTCATCAGTGACAGGTGGGACGGGGTCCCCCCGGCCGCCGAAAGCTGGCGGGAAAGGGTCCGTGCAAAGGCGGAGATATCGGGGGTCGTGAGGGGAATCAGGGGTCTGGACATGTCAGCTCCGTCGGGCGTGCCGGGAATGTCGTGTGCCGCCGGGTCACGACAGGCACGCGGGGCGAAACTGTCGGATGTCTGGAACGGACCCTTGCGGGACCGGGCAGGTTTAGCCTCCCCTCTCGGGGCAGCGGGCCTCGGTGTCTGCCGACCGTACCCGAGGGTAGGCGAGGCGGCGCGCCGGGGCAAGGGCCGGGTGTCAGGTGATATCGGCCAGCAGGCCATCCGCGCAGTCCTCGATCAGGCGCAGGGCGCCGTCGAAATCGCGGGTGTAGTAAGGGTCCGGCACTTCCGTCGCGCCGGCGAAGGCGCTGGCATCGGGCAGGTAGTCGGTGAAAAGCCGCACGGGCGTGGCGTTGCCCGCCGGGCGCTGATCCTCGATGTCCGAGAGGTTCTGGCCGTCCATGGCGAGAATCAGGTCGAAATCGTCGAAGTCGGCGCGCCGGAACTGGCGGGCGCGCAGGTCCGACATGTCGTAGCCCCGGGCGCGGGCAGCCTGCTGCATCGGGCCGTAGGGCGGCTCTCCCGCATGCCAGCCGCCGGTGCCCGCGCTGTCGAGAGAGAGGCCCGGCGCCCGGGCGCGGGTCACGGCCTCTGCCGAGGGCGAGCGGCAGATATTGCCCAGGCAGACGAAAAGGATCCTGGTGGTCATGGGGGCTCTCCCGGGTCTAAGGTCGGTCACGGTCCGGTCAGAGGCTAGGGCCGGGAACAGCCAGGGAAAAGGGCAGATGGAGAAAATCGTCATCCTGACCGGCGCCGGGATCTCCGCCGAGAGCGGGCTGGGCACCTTCCGCGACGCGGGCGGGCTGTGGGAGCAGCACCGAATCGAGGATGTGGCCACGCCGGAGGGGTTCGCCCGCGATCCGGACCTGGTGCACCGGTTCTACAACGCCCGCAGGCAGGCCGCGGCCCAGGCCCGGCCCAATGCCGCGCACGAGGCGCTGGCACGGCTGCAGCGCGACTATGCGGGCGAGGTGGTGCTGGTGACCCAGAACGTCGACGCCCTGCACGAGGCCGGTGGCGCGGCGCGGGTGATCCACATGCATGGGGAGCTGGCCTCGGCCCTCTGCGCGGCCTGCGGCCACCGCTGGCCCGCCCCCGACACGATGCACCCCGGAGAGCCCTGCCCTGCCTGCGCCGCCCCTGCGGGCCGCCCCGACATCGTCTGGTTCGGCGAGATGCCCTACCGGATGGAGGAGATCATGGAACACCTGGAAAGCTGCACGCTTTTCGCCGCCATCGGCACCTCCGGGCAGGTCTACCCGGCGGCGGGATTCGTCCAGATGGCCGATGACGCGGGCGCCCATACGGTGGAGCTGAACCTGGAAGCCTCTTCGGTCCGCAGCGATTTCGCCGAGGCGCGGGTGGGGCCGGCGACAGAGGTCGTGCCGCTCTGGGTGGCGGAACTCCTGTCGGGGCGCTGACGGGCGAGGCCGCAGGCAAGGCTTTGTTTTCATGCAGGAACGGGCGCAGCGGGGGTTCCCCGGCGACGCGCCCCTATCGGGCCCTGCCCCGGCAGGTGCGGCTGCACCCGGCGGGCGGGGCGAGGGGCCTTGCCCGCGGCCCCAGCCTCTGCGTCAAAGCAAAACGGCCCCGCCGGAGAGGCGAGGCCGTTCGATTCGTCGAAAGGATCGGGCGATCAGGCTTCTGCCTGGGCCTTTGCGATCTCTTTCTTGATCTTCAGAGCGGCGTCCGACAGATCCGTGTCCTTGGCCTTGGCCAGGAACTTGTCCAGACCACCGCGGTGGTCGACGGAGCGCAGGGCGGAAGCGGAGATGCGCAGTTTCACGGCACGGCCCAGGGTTTCCGAACGCAGGGAAACGTCGTTCAGGTTGGGCAGGAAACGGCGGCGGGTCTTGTTGTTGGCATGGCTGACGTTGTTGCCAGTCATCGGGCCTTTACCGGTCAGTTCGCAGCGGCGCGACATGGGTCTATCCTCGTCTGGTCTGAAGGGCAGTTCGCGCCCCGTTCAATACAAACGGGCACCGCACTGGGCGGCGCCCTGAATCTCGTTGCGCGTCTTTACGCGTGAGCGGAAGGGAGGTCAAGTGTTTCGGGACAATGACAGGACGGCAAGGGCGCGGCCGCCCGTCGCTGCCCGATCCGGGCTCGTTCCGGGCTCACTGACGACGCTTGACGCGCAGGGTCGGGCCCGCTTTGCGCGGATCCATTACCCCTGCCTGCGCTTGACGCGCAGGGTCGGATCCGCTTCGCGCGGATCCTCGGGCCACGGATGCTTGGGATAGCGCCCCCGCATGTCCTTGCGCACATCGGGGTAGGAATTGGTCCAGAATCCCGGGATGTCGCGCGTCACCTGCACCGGGCGGCCCGCAGGTGACAGCAGGGTCACCACCAGCGGGCGGCCGGCGACGGAGGGGTGAACGGTCTGGCCGAACATCTCCTGCAGGCGCAGCTGGATGCCCGGGTCCTCCCCCGAGTAGTCGATGGCGATCTCGCGTCCCAGCGGCGTGGTGAAACGCGCGGGCACCGCCCGGTCCAGCCGCTGCTGCTGATCCCAGTCCAGCCGGGCGCGCAGCGCGGGCAGCAGGTCGAATCGCTTCCAGTCCTCGGCCGACCGCACGCCCCCCAGATGCGGCAGAAGCCAGTCCGAGAGGTCCGCCATCAGCGCGGCGTCGGAATAATCGGGGAAGGTCGCATCCCCGGCCTGCATCAGCCGGGCGCGGGCAAGGAAGAGCCGCGCGGGTTCGGAGGGCAACAGCCCCAGCTCCCGCACCCCGTCCAGCATGGCGCGGGCGACATCGGCCGGATCGGCTTCCTTCCAGGCGCGATCCGACAGGGCCACGGCGCCCAGGCGTTCCTGCACCCGGGCCTGCACGCGGCGATCACGTTTCGACCAGTCGCAAAGCTGCTGTTCGGTGATCTCTGCGGCAAAGAGCGCCCGCACCTCGCCCTCGGTGATCTGCACCGCCTGGCGGATGCGCGCCTCCCTCGGGTCGCCGTCCAGATCCGTCGCAACGATCAGCCGGGCGCCTGCCAGCGGATCCTCCTGCGGCAGCACGGCGCCCTTGCCGCCCGACAGCAGGTAGCGCGGCGCCTCGCCCGGGCGGCGCAGACCGATGCGGTCGGGGTAGGCCAGCGCGGCCATCTCCGCCAGTTCCAGCCCGCGTTCAGGCCCGGCGTCGCGGGCCAGCCGCTTCGCCTCGGTCCGGATGCGGGCCAGCGCGCCCGGATCTGCGCGGCTGTCGCGATCCCCCTTCAGCGCCCTGATCCGCAGGTGCAGATCCACCGGCGCGCCGCGCGACATCGGATCACGGTCGGCCAGCAGGGCGGCGAGCGGCGCGGCCGACGGCCCGGCCATGGCCAGCATATGCGCCAGCCGCGGGTGCAGCGGCAGCCCCGCCAGCTTGCGCCCATGTTCGGTGATGCCCAGGTCATCCACCGCGCCCAGCATCTGCAACAGCGCCGAAGCCTCGGCCCAGGCGCCTTCGGGGGGCGGTGTCAGGAAGGCCAGCTGCCCCGGCCCGGCGCCCCAGAGCGCCAGTTCCAGCACGAGGCCCGACAGGTCCGCCGCCTCGATCTCCGCCGGGGGGAAGGCGGGCAGCGCCCCCTCCTCGCCCTTCGTCCAGGCGCGGTAGCAGCGGCCCGGCGCGACACGGCCCGCCCGGCCCGCCCGCTGATCGGCCTCCGCGCGGGAGACCTTTTCGGTCACCAGCCGTGACATGCCCGATCCGGGATCGAAGCGCGCCCGGCGCGCCTGGCCCGCGTCGACCACCGCCCGCACGTCGGGAATGGTCAGCGAGGTTTCCGCGATCGAGGTCGCAAGCACCACGTTGCGCCCCTGCGCCGCAGGCTCCAGCGCGGCGCGCTGATCGGCGAATTTCATCGCGCCGTAGAGCGGGCGGATATGGCAGCCCTTCGGCAACCTCCCCTCCAGCGCCTGGCTCACCCGGGCGATCTCCCCCGCGCCGGGCAGGAAGACCAGCACGCCCGCCTCCGTCTCGGCCACGGCACGTTCGACCAGCGCCGCGACATCGGCCCAGGCGTCCCGCCCCTTGCGCAGGGGCCTGTCGGCATGGACCAGATCGACGGGGAAGGCGCGGCCTTCGGAGGTGACCATGGGCACATCGCCCATCAGCGCCGCCACCGGCGCCGCATCCAGCGTGGCGGACATGGCGACAAGGATCAGATCCTCGCGCAGCGCCCCCGCGATTTCGAGGCAGAGCGCGAGGCCCAGATCGGCGTTGAGCGAACGCTCGTGGAATTCGTCGAAGATCACCGCGCCCACGCCCGTCAGTTCCGGATCGGACTGGATCATGCGGGTCAGAATGCCTTCGGTCACCACCTCGATCCGGGTGGCCTTCGACACCTTCGCCTCGCCCCGCACGCGGTAGCCCACCGTTTCCCCGGCACGTTCACCCAGGGTGGAGGCCATGCGTTCAGCGGCAGCCCGGGCGGCCAGGCGGCGGGGTTCCAGCATCAGGATGCGGCCCTGCGTCAGCCCCGTTTCCAGCATGGCCAGCGGCACGCGGGTGGTCTTGCCCGCCCCCGGCGGCGCCTGCAGCACGGCGCGGCCCGTGGCCTTGAGGGCCACCAGAAGCTCCGGCAGGGCGTCGTCGATGGGCAGGGGAAAGGCGGTGCGGCTCATGGCCGCCCTTATGCGCCGGGAGCAGGGACGAGGTCCACTCCCCCTTGGCACCACCCGGCGGGGGCGGCTACACCCTTGGGCAAGCAGCAGGAGTGCCTGATGGATATCGAGACGATGGCCGAAAAGATCCTGTCCGGCGACCGCCGGGCGCTGAGCCGGGCGATCACGCTGGTCGAAAGCTCCCGCGCGGATCACCGGGCGGAGGCGGCGCGGCTGCTGCAGATGCTGGCGGGATCGGGGCGGCAGGCCCTGCGGATCGGGCTGTCGGGGACACCGGGGGTGGGCAAGTCGACCTTCATCGAAAGCTTCGGCATGATGCTGATCGCGCAGGGGCTGCGCGTGGCGGTGCTGGCGGTCGATCCGTCCTCGGCGCGCACCGGCGGGTCGATCCTGGGCGACAAGACGCGGATGATGATGCTGTCGCGCGAACCTCATGCCTTCATCCGCCCCTCCCCCAGCCAGACGCACCTGGGCGGCATCGCCCGCCGCTCCCGCGAAGCGGTGGCGCTGTGCGAGGCGGCGGGCTTCGACGTGGTGCTGGTGGAAACGGTGGGCGTGGGCCAGTCCGAAACCGTGGTGGCGGAGATTTCGGACATCTTCCTGCTGCTGTTGGCCCCTGCCGGCGGGGACGAACTGCAGGGCGTCAAGCGCGGCATCATGGAGATGGCCGACATGATCCTGGTGAACAAGGCCGATGGCGACCTGAAGCCGGTGGCGACGCGCACCTGCGCCGACTACGCAGGCGCGCTGCGGCTGCTCCGGAAACGGCCGCAGGATCCGGAAGGATTTCCGAAGGCGATGACCGTTTCGGCGTTGGAAAGGCACGGGCTGGAAAAGGCCTGGGAAGAGATGACGGCGCTCGCCGACTGGCGCCGCGCCGAAGGGCATTTCGACCAGGCCCGGGCGGCGCAGGCCCGGTTCTGGTTCCGCGAGGACGTGAAACAGGCCCTGCTGGCAGAGCTGGACCGCGGCGCGGCACGGGGCCGGATGGCGGCCCTGACCGAAGAAGTCGCCACCGGAGTGAAGACGCCGACGCTGGCCGCCGAGGAAATGCTGGCCGCGCTGCGCGGGATCTGAGGGAGGGGGCGCCGCCCCCTCTTGAGCCGTGCCGGCTCAATTCACCCCGGAGTATTTTTGGCCCAGTGAGAGAGCGGGACGGGGCCCGGAAAGGCGGCGTCCTTCTCCCTCCCTCGCGTGCCACGCGCAAAGACGGAACGCAGTCGCCTCCTGGGCATGGCCAGCTCTTTCACTGGGCGGAAATACTCCCGCCGGAGGCAGTGCAACCGCACCACAAACGCACCGGCCCGCATGGGGCCGCGCGTTTTCCTCTGGGCAAGCGGGCCGACTCGTCCTATGTCAGCGGTCATGATCGTACGCACCGCAGATATCCGCCGACGCCGACGCGCCTGAGGATCCGCCTCCCCCAAGGGAGAGCGGTGGTTGCCGATCTTGCGCCCAAAATGTCGCGGCGCGCCTTTCACAGCCTCGAAAACTTGACTTGGCCCGAGCCCGCATGCTCATTCAGGGCCTCCGTATTGCGAAGGACATCAGATGATCCCTCCCGTTCTGCCGACCTACAACCGCGCGCCGCTTCACTTCGTGAAGGGCGAAGGCTCCTGGCTGATCGAGGAGGACGGGCGCCGATTCCTCGACCTGGGCGCGGGCATCGCCGTGAACGCGCTCGGCCATGGCGATCCGGACCTGGTCGCCGCGCTGACCGAGCAGGGGCAGAAGCTCTGGCACCTGTCCAACCTTTACGAGATCCCGCAGCAGGAAGAGCTGGCGCGGCGGCTGGTCGATGCGACCTTCGCCGACACCGCCTTCTTCACCAACTCCGGCACGGAAGCGATGGAACTGGCCGTGAAGATGGCCCGCAAGTACTGGTACGAGAAGGGCAAGCCCGAGAAGGTGGAGATCATCGCCTTCGACGGCGCCTTCCATGGCCGGTCCTCTGCCGCCATCGCCGCCGTCAACACCGAGAAGATGGTGAAGGGCTTTGGCCCGCTGCTGCCCGGCTTCAAACAAGCCAAGTGGGGCGACTGGGATGCGCTGGACGCGATGATCGGGGACGAGACCGCCGCCGTGATCCTGGAGCCCGTGCAGGGCGAAGGCGGCATCCGCCCGATCCCCGATGCCGATCTGAAGGCGCTGCGCAAGATGTGCGACGACAAGGGCTGCCTGCTGATCCTGGACGAGGTGCAGTGCGGCGTGGGCCGGACCGGGCACCTGTTTGCCCATGAATTCGCCGGCATCACCCCCGATATCATGATGGTCGCCAAGGGCATCGGCGGCGGCTTCCCCCTGGGCGCCGTGCTGGCCACCGAGGAAGCGGCCTCCGGCATGGTCGCGGGCACCCATGGCTCCACCTACGGCGGCAACCCGCTGGGCTGTGCCGTGGGCAATGCCGTGATCAGGAAGATCGCCGACGAGGCCTTCCTGGAAGAGGTGCGCCGCAAGGGCGGGCTGTTCCGGCAGAAGCTGGAAGGCCTCGTGGCCGAGAACCCCGATGTCTTCGAAGGCGTGCGTGGCCTGGGCCTGATGCTGGGCCTGAAGTGCAAGATCCCGGCGGGCGACGTGGTCAAGGCCGGCTACGACGTCGAGGTGCTGGCCGTGCCTGCCGCCGACAACGTGGTGCGCGTCCTGCCCGCACTGACCATCACCGACGAGGAAATCGGCGAGGCCGTGACCCGGCTGGACCTGGCCGCCAAGGCCGCTCTTGAACAGACGAAAGCGGGCTGAGCCCGGTACGAGCATGAAAAGGGCGGGTCCTGCCGGGACCCGCGAGACAACGATGAACCACTTCCTGGATATCCACACCACCGATCCCGAAGACGTCCGGCACATGCTGGAAGAAGCCCGCGCCATGAAGGTGGCCCGCGACGGCCGCCCCAAGGGCATGCCGGACGACTACCAGCCGCTGGCCGGTCGCATGGTCGCGCTGATCTTCGAGAAGCCTTCCACCCGGACCCGCGTCAGCTTCGACGTGGGCGTGCGCCAGATGGGCGGCCAGACGATGGTGCTGTCGGGCGGCGAGATGCAGCTGGGCCATGGCGAGAGCATCGCCGACACCGCCCGGGTGCTGTCGCGCTACGTCGACATGATCATGATCCGGACCAACGAGGAAACGATCCTGCACGAGCTGGCCGAATATGCCTCCGTGCCGGTGATCAACGGGCTGACCAACGAAAGCCACCCCTGCCAGATCATGGCCGACGTGCTGACCTACGAAGAGCACCGCGGGCCGATCAAGGGCAAGAAGGTGGTCTGGGTCGGGGACGGCAACAATGTCTGCGCCTCGATGCTGCATGCGGCGGGGCAGCTGGGCTTCGACGTCACCTTCTCGGGTCCGATGCAGCTGGATCCCGATCCCAAGGCCGTGGGCTTTGCCCGCGACAAGGGCTCCGACGTGGTGATCGAACGCGACGTGATGCGCGCCGTGGAAGGCGCCGACATCGTTGTCGCCGATACCTGGGTGTCGATGCATGACGCCCAGAGCACCCGCGAGCGGCGCCACAACATGCTGCGCCCCTACCAGGTCAACGATGCGCTGATGACGGCGGCAGGCGAACAGGCGCTGTTCATGCACTGCCTGCCCGCGCACCGGGGCGAAGAGGTGACCTCTTCGGTCATGGACGGGCCCCAGTCGGTGATCTTTGACGAGGCGGAGAACCGCCTGCACGCCCAGAAGGCCGTCATGCGCTGGTGCCTGGGCCTGTAATCCGGGCGCTTTCCCCTGCGGGCAAGGGGGCCGGTGGTGGCAGGGTCAGCGATGATACCTTGTAACTCCGCGCTCCATGCTTAGTATGGGGGTCTGAATTTCGGGACGGGGCCGCTGCACTGGCAGACGGCCCCGTGGCCCGTGACCTCAGGTGAAGGCCACCTGCGGCGAAAGGGAAGATGGAGAGGCGGAATGTCCTGGACCGACGAACGCGTCGAACTGCTGAAGAAGATGTGGGGCGAAGGCCAGTCTGCGAGCCAGATTGCCAAGGAACTGGGCGGCGTCACCCGTAACGCCGTGATCGGCAAGGTGCACCGGCTGGGCCTGTCCAACCGCTCCGGCGGGGCGGCGCAGCAGCCGGCGGCGGCCCCGGCCAAGGCCGAGGCGAAACCGGCCAAGCCCGCGCCTAAGCGCGAGGCCGCCCCGGCGGCGGATCCCAAGCCCGAACCGCAACCGGCCGCGGCAGCCCCCGCGCCGACCCCGGCGCGCAAGGCGATCATTCCCGCCGGCCAGCCGCTGCCGCCGCAGCCCTCGGCCAACGAGATCTCTCCCGAGGCGCTGGCCAAGGTCAGCGAGATCGAGAAGAAGGCCAAGAAGCTGACGCTGATGGAACTGACCGAGCGGACCTGCAAATGGCCCGTGGGCGACCCGGCGACCGACGATTTCTGGTTCTGCGGCCTGCCGACCCAGGCCGGCAAGCCCTACTGCGAGGCCCATGTCGGCGTGGCGTTCCAGCCGATGTCGTCGCGCCGCGATCGCAAGCGCTGACAGCACCGGATCGCGAGATTGCAAAAGGGGGCCGAACGGCCCCCTTTTTCGTGCCCACGGCTAAGGGCGAAACCGACGGCGCGGCCGCCTTCCGGCCAGTTCCGCGGCCTATTCCACGGTATGCCCGCGCCCGCCCTCGCTTTCCGGTACCGCGTCTTCGGGCACGCCGGAGCCCACCGGATTGCGCACGCGCCAATCCTGCCGGGGGCGCGGGGCTGCGCCTTCCACCATCTCTCCGCGCAGCCGTGGCAGGGCCGAGGGGTGTTCCCGTTGCAGCCATTCCACCATGGCCTCCCGCAGCTCGCAGCGCAGGTCCCAGGCCTGCGGAGAATTGCGCGCGCTGACCAGGCCGCGAATGTGGATCACCTTCTCGTCCGTCTCGATCACCTGCAGGACGTTAACGTTGCCATCCCACAGCTTCGACCGCCCCAGGATCTTCGTCATCTGGTCCCGCATCTCGTGGACCGGGGCGGTCCAGTCCAGGTACCAGGTGACCTGCCCGATGATCGAGGTCGTGTCGCGCGTCCAGTTCTGGAAGGGTTTCTCGATGAAGTAGCTCAGCGGCACCACCAGGCGGCGCAGGTCCCAGATGCGCACGACGACATAGGTCGCCGCGATCTCCTCCACCCAGCCCCATTCGCCTTCGACGATGACGACATCCTCCAGCTTGATCGGCTGGGTCAGGGCGATCTGGATACCGGCGATCAGGTTGGCCAGCAGGGGCCGCGCGGCAAGACCCAGGACCAGGCCCGCCGCCCCGGCAGAGGCCAGCATCGAAACACCGAAATTGCGCACCGCCTCGAAGGTGGCCAGTACCGCGCCGGTGGTCAGCAGGATGACGACCAGCCGCGACAGCCGCTGCAGCACGCGCACCTGCGTCACCTGCTTGCGCCCCGCCGCATCAGCATCGCTGACCGCCTGCAGCTTGCGGGTGAAACGCTCCGCCCAGACATCCATGGCGATGATGATCATCCAACCCAGCAGGATCACCAGCATCACCAGCGCCGCATGCTGCAGCCCGTCGCGCCAGACGGAGGGCAGCGTCGCGGCTTCCAGCAGGACGGAGGCCGCCCCCACCAGCACGATCAGCCGCGTCGGCTTGCGCAGGCGCCGCACGATCCGCACCGCCAGCCCCGAATGCCCGCGCGAAACCCGTTCGACCGCGCGCCACAGCATCGTGTGCAGCCCCAGGGCAACCAGGGTCCCCAGGATCACGATGAACCAGGGCCAGATCGACGGCGGGACTTCCTGCTGCACTTCGGTCAGGACATTTTCCAGATCCATGGGCCCTCCTGCCCGGCTGTTTCGATCTCTTGCGATGGCCCAACAGCTAGTGCTGCGCTGCGGCATGACCAGAAATGCCCGCCAGCCCGCCGGACTTGTGCCGAAATGCCCTTTGCTCTATGGGCTGACGCTTGGCCCCGTTGCCCTTCTGCCCGCCACAGGTGTCTTCATGTCCCAGAGCCCGCTCAACCCGCCGAACCTGCGCCCCGACCTGGCCCCCGCGCCCGACTTCGGCGCCACGCGCCGCCGCGATGATCAGCCCTCTCTCGGCATGGTCTCCCTCGGCTGCCCCAAGGCGCTGGTGGACAGTGAACGGATCCTGACCCGGTTGCGCGCCGAAGGCTATGCGATCAGCCCCGATTACACCGGCGCCGATGCGGTGATCGTGAACACCTGCGGCTTCCTGGACAGCGCCAAGGCGGAAAGCCTGGAGGCGATCGGAGAGGCGCTGAAGGAAAACGGCCGCGTGATCGTCACCGGCTGCCTGGGCGCGGAGCCCGAGTATATCACCGGCGTGCACCCCAAGGTCCTGGCCGTCACCGGCCCGCACCAGTACGAACAGGTCCTGGATGCCGTGCATGCCGCGGTGCCGCCCGCGCCCGATCCCTTCGTGGACCTGCTGCCGGCGACGGGGGTCTCCCTCACGCCGCGCCACTACAGCTACCTGAAGATTTCCGAGGGCTGTAACCACAAGTGCAAGTTCTGCATCATCCCCGACATGCGCGGCCGGCTGGCCTCTCGCCCCGCGCATGCCGTGCTGCGCGAAGCGGAGAAGCTGGTCGAGGCCGGGGTGAAGGAACTGCTGGTCATCAGCCAGGACACCTCTGCCTACGGAGTGGACCGCAAGCATGACAGCCACCCCTGGAAGGACGGCGAGGTTCGCTCCCACATCACCGACCTGGCGCGGGAAATGGGCAAGCTCGGCGCCTGGGTACGCCTGCACTACGTCTACCCCTACCCGCATGTGCGCGACCTGATCCCGCTGATGGCCGATCCCGAAAGCGGCCTCCTGCCCTACCTGGACATCCCCTTCCAGCATGCCCACCCGGACGTGTTGAAGCGCATGGCCCGGCCTGCCGCCAGTGCCAGGACCCTGGACGAGATCGCGGCCTGGCGCGCGGCCTGCCCCGACATCACCCTGCGGTCGACCTTCATCGTCGGCTACCCCGGCGAGACGGAGGAGGAATTCCAGTACCTGCTCGACTGGATGGACGAAGCGCAGCTCGATCGCGTCGGCTGCTTCCAGTACGAAAACGTCGAGGGCGCCCGGTCGAACGACCTGCCCGACCACGTGCCCGATGCGGTCAAGCAGGACCGCTGGGAACGCTTCATGGCAAAGGCCCAGGCCATTTCTGAGGCCAAGCTGGAAGCCAAGGTCGGCAAGACGCTTCAGGTCATCGTCGACGAGGTCGATGCCGACGGCGCCACCTGTCGCAGCTGGGCCGATGCGCCCGAGATCGACGGCAACCTCTTCATCGACGAGGACTTCGAGGATCTGAAGCCCGGCGACCTGGTGATGGTGGAGGTCGACGAGGCCTCCGAATACGACCTCTGGGGCAAGCGCCTGCGGGGCTGACGGGCCAGTCACACGAGCCAGTCACACGGGCCAGGGGCCCTGCGTCCCATCCGTCTCCCCCGACTAGCCTGTTTCGCCGGCAAGCGGCAGCCTGCCGCGCCTCCTTCGCGGCCTACGTAAGCAAAAGGCGCGTGACGCCTTGCGACCTCCGGTGCGACGCCGCCGCGCTGGCACCGACCTGCTGCTTCAACCCGCCGAAAATACTCCGGGGGTGAATTGAGCCGCAGGCTCAAGAGGGGGCAGCGCCCCCTCCCCCCCAGAACCGGCTTCCCCCTAAACCGTTTCCCCCGCCTCCATCCGCTCCAGGAAGCGACCCGCCTCCGACAGGATGGTCTCCCGCTTCTTCGGGTCCATCCGATCCCAGCTGGCATAGATCCGGCCCATGCGGTGGTTGCCCTCGAACCTCTCCCGGTGGCGCAGCAGGAAATCCCAGTAGAGCAGGTTGAAGGGACAGGCCCCCTGCCCCGTCTTGGTGGTGGCGGAATAGTCGCAGCCCCGGCAGTAGTCCGACATCTTCGCGATGTAGTTGGCGCTGGAGACATAGGGTTTCGACGCGATGACGCCGCCGTCGGCAAACTGGCTCATACCGAGGGTATTGGGCGCCTCGACCCATTCGAAGGCATCGACATAGACCGAAAGATACCAGTCGTGCACCTCGGCCGGGTCCACCCCGGCCAGCAGGGCGAAGTTGCCCGTCACCATCAGCCGCTGGATGTGGTGGGCATAGCCCAGCTGCCGTGTCTGGCCCACGGCGGCAGAGAGGCAGGCCATCTTCGTCGGCGCGCCCCAGTAAAGCGGGGGCAGCGCCCTGTCATGGCCCAGCACGTTCCGCCCGGTGTAATCCCGCCCCTCCAGGAAGTAGATGCCGCGCACGTATTCGCGCCAGCCGATCACCTGGCGGATGAACCCCTCGGCCGAATTCAGCGGCACCTTTCCCGCCTCCCAGGCGGCCTGCACGGCATCGCAGACCTCCTGCCAGGTCAGCAACCCCAGGTTCAGCGCGGGGGAGATCAGCGCATGGTTCAGGTAGGGATCATCGGTCAGCATCGCGTCCTGGTAGCGGCCGAAATCCGGCAGGCGGCTGCGGATGAAATGCGCCAGCGCCTGGCGGGCCTGGGCCCGGGTGACCGGCAGGTCGAAGGGCTCCAGGTCACCGAAATTGTCGCCGAAGCGATCCCAGACCAGGGCCAGCACCTCGCGTGTTGTCCCGTCAGGGGTGAAATGCATCGGCTCTGCTCGGAAAAGGTCGGGCCCGCCCCGGGGCGGCGGTTCACGGTTCGCCGCATCGAAGTTCCAGGCGCCGCCCGCGGGCTGGTCTCCCTCCATCAGGTAGCCCGTTTCCCGCCGCATCTCGCGGTAGAAATACTCCATCCGCAGGGCCTTGCGCCCCTCGGCCCAGGTTTCGAACCGGGCGTGGGAGGCAAGGAACCGGTCATCTTCCAGCATCTCCAGCCGCAGCGGCAGATCCCGCAGCGCGTCGATCAGGCGCCACTCCCCCGGCTCGGTGGCAAGCACGCGGTCCGTCCCGGCCTCCTGTGCCCGGCGCAGCAGTTCGCCGGGGATCGACCCCGCGTTGTCGGGGTCCTCCAGGCGGGTGTAGGCCACCTGCCAGCCCTCCGCGCGCAGCTCTTCGGCGAAGTGCCGCATGGCCGACAGGACCAGGGCGATCTTCTTCGGGTGATGCGGCACATAGCCGGTCTCCTCCGCGACCTCGGCCATGACGAGGATATCGCGGGCGCGGTCCGCGGCCCGCAGGGCGGCAAGCCCGTGGCAGAGCTGGTCGCCCAGGACGAGGACAAGGCGGCGCGGGCCAGTGGCGGAATTGTCAGTGTCGGAAACGGTCATGCGGGGAGTACGCACCAGCCTGCCCTGCGGTTCACCCATGTCAGCCAGGGGCGTACCTTTCCCGCAGCGGCCCAAAGCAAGCGAAGCCCGAACGCACAGGGCCTGAAAACGTGAGCGCCGGCGCGAGAACATGTCTCGCACCGGCGCCTGTGCCGCGGGTTCCGATCGCCATGACCCTGCCAGCTTCGCGCCCTCCTGCGTCGCTGGCAGCTGATCGGTTCCTCTCGCGGCTATCCCCTCGGCGGCCCCTTCCCCAAGAAACCACCTAATCGGGATTGCTGTAGTCTGTCGGGGCGCGGGCTGGCGATTGAGCTTGCCCATCTACCCCGGGTCGTCTTCGGCGTGCCGAAGCGCGCCCCACCCTCCGGCGTCAGCCGCCGGAATTCCTTTGCGGCGGATTATTTCTCCGCCAGGGCTTCGAACCAGCCGGCGTTGCGGCAGTAGTTCGGCGTATGATCCGCATGGGCATGCTCTTCCTGCCACTGGGCGCAGGCGCCCGCTTCGCGGCAGGTGGCGCAGCGCAGGACCGCGCCGCGATAGCCCGCGGCCACGCTTTCATTCGTCATTTCCTCGGACAGGTCGATGCCGACCCGTTTGGCCATGCCACCCATCAGGTCCATGTGCTTGTCGAGTTTCGTGAAAAATCCCATCTCGCGTCTCCTTGGGCGGTACCGTGGCGGGGTCATTCCGCCGCCTGCCCTATCCTTTCGTTCCCGGCCGCCATCGGGGCGGTCGCCGTCGTTCACATCGTGGCGAAGACCAGCGCGTTCTCGCAGCCTTCGATGGCCTCGGCGCGGGGCGCCTCCTCCAGTTCGGCCCGGTTCAGCCAGAGCTTGCAGGCGCAGGTCACCTGGCAGCCGCGGCAGCGGGTCACCATGTCGGACCATTCGGAGGCATCGAGCCGGCCATCTTCCATGGCCCGCGCCGTGTCGCAGCCCAGCGTTTTCGCCATCCGCTGCACCAGCCAGTAATGTTCCCTCTGGTCGCCCATCGGTTTCATCGCGCTGTCTCCTTCAGGTCACCCTTTCATTCCGTCCCGGTGTTCCCCGGGTATGGGGGGAGGTTTAGACTCACCTTCGCCGAGTCTCCTTGATCTCGATCAAGTTGACATTGACAATCATATTTAGGGAGATCACCCCCGACCCGGCCCGGGTGTCACAGAGGCCAGAACAGCAGGATCAGCGGGATCGAAACGGCCACCACCAGAATCTCCAGCGGCAGGCCCATGCGCCAGTAGTCGCCAAAGCTGTAGCCGCCGGGGCCCAGGATCAGGGTGTTGTTCTTGTGACCGATGGGCGTGAGGAAGGCCGAGGAGGCCGCAACGGCCACCGCCATCAGGAACGGATCGGGGGAGACGCCGAAACTGGCCGCCATGGAAATGCCGATGGGCGCGGCGACGATGGCGGTGGCGGTGTTGTTGAGCACATCCGACAGGGTCATCGTCACCACCATCAACGCGGTCAGCACGGCCCAGGCCGGCCAGCCGTCCGTCAGTTCCACGAGGGCGTTGGCGATCAGCTCGGTTCCGCCGGAACTTTCCAACGCGGATCCCAGCGGGATCATCGACCCCAGCAGGACCACCACCGGCCATTCGATGTGATCGTAAAGCTCCTGCAGGGGCACTATCTTCAGCAGCAGGTAGGCGATGACGACGAAGCCAAGGGCGATCGGCAGGTGCAGCAGGCCGAAGCTGGCTGCGGCCACGGCGGCGGCGAACAGGCCTATGGCGGCCCAGGTCTTGGAATTCTGCGTCACCGCCAGGCCGCGATCGGCCAGGGTCAACGCCCCCAGGTAATCGGCCACGGTGCCGCCGGTGTCCTTGGGCACCAGCAGCAGCAACAGGTCGCCGGGCTGGATCGGCGTGCGGCGCACACGCTGGGTGATCCGCCGCCCCTGACGCGAGATCCCCATCAGCACGGCCCGGTGCCGCCAGCTGACCCCGACGGCCTGCGCCGTCTTGCCGACGATGCGTGCATCGCGGGGCACCACGACCTCAAGGATATCCAGGCCCGCGCCCTCTGCCTGCAGCTTCTCCTCCCGCTCCTTGTCGGAGAACGACAGGTTCAGCGCGCTGCGAAACTCGTCCAGCGCCTCCGGCACCGCTTCCAGCACCAGCGCGTCGCCCTCGCGCAGCGCCACGTTGCGGGACTGCCCGTAAAGCCGTTGCCCGTCCCGGATCAGGCCCAAGACGGCGACGTCGCATTTCTCCGCCTCGGCGTAGGTCTCTCCCAGGCGGCGGCCGATCCACTTGCTGCCCTCGGGCACCGTCAGCTCGGCCACGTATTGCGCCAGCTCCGCTTCCGACAGGGGGCCGCCTTCGGGCTGCGGGATCAGTCGCCAGCCGACAAGCGCGACGAAGGCCAGCCCGGCCAGCGCCGTCAGCCCACCCACCGGGGCGAAATCGAACATGGCGAAGCTTTCGCCAAGGCTGTCCGCGCGGATCGCGGCGATGATGATGTTGGGGGGCGTGCCGATCAGCGTCGCCATGCCGCCCAGGATCGTCGCGAAGCTGAGCGGCATCAGCGACAGCCCCGGCGCCCGGCCCGCCTTCTTGGCGGTCTGGATGTCCACCGGCATCAGCAGGGCCAGCGCCGCCACGTTGTTCATGAAAGCCGAAAGCACACCGCCAATGCCCCCCATCAGCGCGATATGCGCCCCCAACCCGCGAGAGGCATCCACCAGCGTCCGCGTGATAAGGTAGACCGCCCCCGACCGGACCAGCCCGGCAGAGACCACCAGCACCAGCGCCACGATGATCGTGGCCTCGTGCCCGAAGCCGCTGAAGGCCTCCTCGTAGGGGACAACGCCGGTCGCGACGCCGGCCATCAGCGCGCCGAAGGCCACGAGGTCATAGCGGAAGCG
The DNA here is from genome assembly GCF_057380755.1 of Pseudooceanicola sp. NS-SX8. NCBI lineage: Bacteria > Pseudomonadati > Pseudomonadota > Alphaproteobacteria > Rhodobacterales > Paracoccaceae > Pseudooceanicola > Pseudooceanicola sp. NS-SX8. Next base: position 4,238,945 of record NZ_CM170819.1, read on the forward strand.
CCCCCACAGGAGCAGGGCGAAGACGGCGAAGAACAGGCCGAAGAGGATCATCTGGTCGGTGGTCATGAAGCGACAATAGCGCGCCCGCGCCTCAGGTCACGCGCGACCTCACCCGCACCCCACCCGCACGGGCTCGGATCCGCTCATCCTCCGCCCAGGGTCCGGCCATCGCCCGGCGACTTGGGCGCGCCGACGCGCGTCATGCCCTTGCGGTTTCCCCGGGATGGGTGGCCATCAGCAGGACAGCAATACCCCCGGTTTCGACAGGTCCCAGGGATAGAAGCGGGCAAACTTGTAGCTGTGCCGCCCCTCAACCCGGACCCTCAGGTCGTCGCCGCCCCAGGTCCTGGGCTTGCCACCCGAAATGGGGTTGGTGGTGCGGGCGTAATAGTAGATTTCTGCATCCGCGGCCATCGGCCCCAGCAAGGCCCCGCCCGGCGGCAGAAGTTCCCAGGCGACTTTCTCCCAGGCGCCACCGGCCCCGCGGAAGAACCAGGCCACGTTGATGTTGTCGTCGCAGTTGCTGAACAGGCGGCCCCGGAACCGAAGCTCGCCCGCGCTATCACAGATCACACGGGCGGTGGGCCCCTGCTCACTGATCGAGCGATGGATATAGGGCAGATCGTGTTCGCCCCCAGGCGCCAGCGCCATGCTGTCCGCGGACCAGGTGCGCCCCTGATCATAGGCGTAGAAGTAGTAATCATCGCCATTGGTGGTGAAGGGGCCGATCCGCTCACCCGGATTGGCCGCATGATAGCGCGGGGTGACATAGCCACCGTCAAGATCGCTGTAGATCAACGCGATACGGATCGGGTCGGTACAATCGTTAGTGAAATAGAGGTCACTGGCCGCCCGCCCCTTACCCGCCCCCGCGATCAGCACGAGCAGACCCAGGGCAAGGCAGGCCAGTCGAAAAGCCAGTCTGCGGGCGGTGGTTCGGCGGGCCATCATGCCCGGCAAGCTGCGAATGGATCCGGGGGCGAAAGAACGGGCGGTCATCTCAACTCCGACAGGAAAGGGATTGGGGATAATGATCAGGGATATGCCCAAGCAAAGCGAACTGTGCAGGACCGCGCAAGCCGCTTTCCCGTCAAGCCGGCCCGCATCGCCCCACAGGCCCCCGAACTGCCCCATTCCGCCGCAGCAGGGACCAGGCCGCACCGCGATGGCCTACATCGCCCCTGACGCCCCCGGCCCTTCGCGCACGATCTGGAAGATCGCCTCGATCACGTTGTCGGTGGCCACCGCGGCCAGCACCATCCCCATGACCCGCCCCACGATGGCGGCGCCGCCCTGTCTGATCACCCGCAGGATCGGCCCCGCCGCCAGCATGCACAAGAAGGCGCAAAGCAGGACCGACAGCATGACCGCGGCCGTCACCGCCTGTTCTGGCACGGAAAAGCGGTTGTTGTCGGTCAGAAGCACGATGGCCAGCATCGCCCCCGGCGATGCGAGCGAGGGCACCGCCAGCGGATAGATCGCCGGGTTGTGCCCATCCGCCAGCTGATCCGAGCGGTCGCCCTGGCCGAAGATCATGGTCAGCGCGAAGAGGAACAGGATCATGCCCCCCGCGATCTGGAAGGCCGGCAGGCTGATGCCCAGGGCATCGGTCAGGAACTGCCCGAAGACCAGGAAGAACAACAGCACCCCCGCCGCCCCGAGAGAGGCCTGGACCGCCGCCCTGCGCCGGGCGGCTGCGGCCATCCCCGCCGTGACCGCCACGAAAACCGGGATGGTCCCGATCGGGTCGATCACCACCCAGAGGGTCACGAATTGTTCGAACAGGTCGTCTGTCATGCAGGCGGCACTCCGGGGGCTGGATGCGGGTGGGGAAGGCACCCCCGGCAGGCCGGGCGCACTTCTCTCTATGTGGCCCGTCGGGCAGGCGGAACAACCCCTGCCCGCCACCCGCCGCACAGCTGCGCCCTGCCCGCATCACCCCACGCCCGCGCATGTCCCGCGCGAAGCGGCGCAGGCACCTTGCAGGCAGGTACTGCTCTCGCGTATAGAGGCGCGAATTCAGACATACGCAACGACCGAGACCGGAGGCACCGATGGCCGGCCACTCTAAATGGGCGAACATCCAGCATCGCAAGGGACGCCAGGACGCGGCCCGTTCGAAGCTCTTTTCGAAACTGTCCAAGGAAATCACCGTGGCCGCCAAGATGGGCGACCCGGATCCGGACAAGAACCCCCGCCTGCGCCTGGCAGTGAAGGAAGCGAAGTCGAACTCCGTCCCCAAGGACGTGATCGACCGCGCCATCAAGAAATCCCAGGCCGGTGAAGGTGACGACTACGAGGAGATCCGCTACGAGGGCTACGGCCCCAACGGCGTGGCGATCATCGTCGAGGCAATGACCGACAACCGCAACCGCACCGCGTCCAACGTGCGCTCCACCTTCTCCAAGAACGGTGGCAACCTGGGCGAAACCGGCTCCGTCGGCTTCATGTTCGACCGCAAGGGCGAGGTCGTCTTCCCCGCCTCCGTGGGCGATGCCGATGACGTCATGATGGCCGCCATCGAGGCCGGCGCGGAAGATGTCGAAAGCTCCGAAGAAGGTCACGTGATCTACTGCGAGGACACCGACCTGGCCGCCGTGGCCGCAGCGCTGGAAGAACAGCTGGGCGAAAGCGAGTCGACCAAGCTGATCTGGAAGCCGACGACCACGACCGACATGGACCTGGAAAACATGCAGAAGCTGATGAAGCTGATCGACGCGCTGGAAGACGACGACGACGTCCAGCGCGTGACGGCCAACTTCGAAGCCTCCGACGAGGTGATGGAACAGCTCTGATCGGGCCCGCTCCACACCAAAGGACATGAAACCGCCCCGCAGCCAGCCTGCGGGGCGGTTTTGCTTTCCACGTACTCAGGGGCTCAGGATCAGGGGATCAGGTAGGCGCATCCGTGCCGCCGCCATCGGTCCCTCCATCGGTCCCGCCGCCGCCTCCCCCGTCGCTGCCCCCGTCACTGCCCCCGTCACTACCGCTGTCGGAACTTTCCGACCGCTCCTCGTCCTCCCTGCGCAGATCGGCCTGCAGGCGGTCATTGCGTTTGACCGCCGACAGCAGCCGAGAGAACTTGCTGAAGAGGACGTAGGGGGCGCTCAGGTCCAGGTCCTCCGGGATCGGCACGGTCTGCTCCGGATCCTCGCCCCAGGCCACGCCGCGCTCCAGATCGAAGTCGAAGCATTCGCCGTTGTAGCACTGCACGTCGTTCGGCTCGAGGTAGATGATCAGCGTTCCGTCATCCAGCCAGGTCATGCGGTTTGTCTGGGGCCCGACGGTCACGCAGGCGCCAAGGGGAAGGCCCAGGATCACCCCCAGGGTCAGGGCGGTCCGCACGGGACGCAGGGCGCGCCCCCGGAACAGGTTGTTGAACGACGGGCGGGAGGCTCCGGACGGGAGCCGCGGGGAAGAGATCATGAAATGCATCCTGAAAACGCGAACTGACTGAAATGCCGATCAAAACGACCGGCTGCGGGTTAAAGGACCCAAGTTAGCGAAGGCCAGGCACAGGTCAAGGTCGCGCCGCCGGGGCGCAGGCCGGGCTGCTGGTCAGCGGTCCGGTGCGGGACAGTCAAGCACGGTCGCGGGCGCATCGGGCAGGGTCCTGCCATCCCCCCGGGCAAGATCGAACAGGCGCATGCGCAGGACCCGGGAGTCGAGGGTCACATCCTTCCAGTTGCGCCGCGACCTGGCGATGCTGGCGTCTACCTCTCCCTGGATCACCACCTGGGCCATCTGCCCCCCGTGGAGATAGGGTCCGGTTTCGGCATAAAGGTAGAAGCCGCCCCGCTCCGTTGCGCCCAGGTCCATCAGCGCGCCCGGCTTGATCTCTTGCCAGTAGCTCGGCGGATTGCGGCTGCCCTCCGGCAGGACCGAAACGAGGAAGGGCCGGTGGCAAGTGTTGATCACCCGGATCCGGGTCGCCCCGCCGCCCCCTTCGCAGGGAAGGTCGATGGTCTGCGGCCCGGTTCCGGGGCTCAGCCGCAGGGCGACGGCGGGCAGGATCACCCGGCCCGCCGGGCTGCGCAGCGGGCTGCGCGGCTGTTCCAGGGTGACCCCGGGTTCGGACCAGGTTCCGCTGCGCGCCAGAACCGCGACCCGAAGGTCGCGCCGGCGGGCGTCGATCAGAAGGCCGGTCTCTCCCGGTTCGATCCGCACGAAGTCCCCGCCCCGGAACGGCCCGTGATAGGCGCCCTCCGCCGCCACCGCGTGAACCGGTTCCCGGCAGAGGTTGCGCAACCGCACCTCTGTCGCGGCTGCGGGACCACCCGCCCAGGACAGCAGGCAGGCCAGGAGGACCGGGATCAGGGCCGGATGGAAAGGGATACGGCTGGGAAGACGACAAGACATGCGGCAAGCGTAGAAAGCATGTCCCGGCGGATCAAATGAAATGGGCTGTCATCGCGGCCCGGAGTCCCGGGCCAATGGGTGCGGGATGGCGGGCGGGGCGAGGCCCGCAGGGCGAGCGGCGCCAACCATCCCGCCAGCCAATCAGCCATGCGCGCCCTCAGGCCAGCTTCTCGGCAAAGAAGGCTTCCAGCCCGGCCCAGGCCCAGCGCGCGGCAGTTTCGGAATACCGCATTCCGGCGGCATTCGCGGCCGGGTTGGTAAAGGCATGGCCGGTATGGCCGAAGGCATGGATCTGCCAGTCATCGCAATGCGCGGTCAGCTCGGCCGCAAGGGCGACGGCGGCCTCGGGCGGGGCCAGCGGATCGTCCCAGCCATGCATCACCAGAAGCGCGGCCTGCATCTTGCGCGACCCGGCAGGTGGTGCGTCGAAGATGCCATGGATCGGCACGCCCGCGCGGAACTCGGCGCCCGAGCGCGCCAGGTCCAGAACCCCCTTGCCCCCCAGGCAAAATCCCATGGCCCCAAGGCGGTCTTCCTCCACCCGTGCCAGGCCGCCCAGCGCCGCCAGCGCATCCTGCATCCGTCGCGCGAACTCCGGCCGGTCGGCCATCAGCGCGGCCATCCAGCGCCCGGCCTCGGCGCCATCACGCGCCCGGGCGCCGCCGCCGTAGTAATCCGCCGCCAGCGCGGCATAGCCCAGCCCCGCCAGCCGGTCCGCGGCATCACGTTCGAAATCGGACAGCCCGCCAAAGGCCGGGGCGATCAGCACCCCCGCACAGGGTGCCTCGCCCTCCGGCATCGCCAGGTAGCCCAGGCTCTCCACCGCACCGCCGCGATAGGCGAAGGCCCTGCCAGACCGGCTCATCGCGGTCTCCTCACGCGGTTTCCTCACTGGCCTGGGGCCTCTTCGCTCGTTTCATCCGTGGCAGCGGCGTCAGCACCAGAGTCGCTCTCCGGCTCCGCTGCATCGTCCCCGGTGGCCGCAGTGCCGTCCTCAAGAACGCCGTTGACCCACTGGCCCGACAGGACCTCGCCGGAGGCATAGGTCAGCGTGCCCTGGCCATGGCGCCGGCCCTCGACGAAATCGCCTTCGTAGACATCGCCGTTGGTATAGGTCGCGACGCCCTTGCCGGTCATCTCGCCCTCTTTCCAGTCACCTTCGTAGGTGAAACCGTCGGGCATGGTGATCGTGCCGGTCCCGTCGCGCTTGCCCGCCTTGAAGCCACCCTCGTAGACCATGCCGTCGGGATAGGTCGCCTTGCCCTGCCCCTCGCGCTGGCCGGCGACCCAGTCGCCTTCGTAGACGAAGCCATCGGCATCGCGCATCACGCCATAGCCGTCGTTCTTGGCATCCTTGAAGCCGCCCTCGTAGGTCAGGCCAGAGGCAAAGACGGCCTTGCCCTGCCCCTCGATCACGCCCTGCGACCAGTCGCCTTCATAGGTGGCGCCGTCGGGATAGGTGATCTTGCCCTTGCCGTCGGCCACGTCATCGGCGAACTGGCCTTCGTAGACGGAGCCGTCGGGATAGGTCACACGCCCCTCACCGGCGATCTTGCCCGCCTCCCACTGGCCCTCGTAGCGATAGCCGTCGGCACCGGTGAAGACGCCCTGGCCCTGGCGCTGATCCTCGGCGAAACCGCCCTCGTAGACGTCGCCGTTGGCATAGGTGACCTTCCCCTCGCCCTGGCGCTTCCCGGCCACCAGCGTGCCCTGGTAGATGTCGCCGTTGGGCTGGGTCAGCTTGCCCGTGCCTTCGATCTGGCCATCGACCCAGTCGCCTTCGTAGGTCAACCCGTCCGCCATGATCAGCGTGCCGGTGCCCTGGCGCTTGCCGCCCTTGATCTCGCCTTCGTAGGAGGTGCCGTCGGGATAGGTGATCTTGCCGATCCCCTCCTTCACGCCGTTCACCCAGTCGCCATCGTAGATATAGCCGTCGGGGTTCTCCATCCGGCCGCGCCCGTCGTGCATCGCATTGCGGAAGCTGCCTTCGTAGCGCACGCCATTGGCATATTCGGCGATCCCCTTGCCGGTGATCTTGCCGTCGGCCCACTCCCCCTCGTAGGTGCCCCCGTCAGAGAAGGTGATGCGCCCGATTCCCTCGGGCTTGCCCTTGGCGAATTCGCCCTCGTAGACGGAGCCGTTGGGGAAGACAGCGCGCCCCTGGCCGCGGATCTCTCCCGCCACCCAGTCGCCGCTGTACTCATACCCGTTGGGCAGGCGGTAGGTGCCGTAGCCGTCCTGCAGCCCGTCCTTGAAGGTGCCCTCGTAGACCCCGCCATCCTCGTATTGCTTGGTCTGGACCAGGTTATCCTGCGCGGTCACCCCGCTGGCGACAACCGCCAGCCCGAGGCTGCCCACTACCAGAAAGCTTTTCAGAACCTTGCTCATGGTTACTCCCTGAACCGCCGCGTCGCTTCTTCGTCGCTGGGTCCGAACCCTGCGTTCGGCGGCCTTGCTGGTCTGGCGAAAACCTATGCGACCGGAACAGGGGGGGCAACGCCTTTCGCCAAATCGTCTTTCCCTCGGCGGGTCTGGCCGTTAAGCAGGCGAAGACCCCCGAAAGGGGCCACACTGCTCAAGGGAAACAGGACATGGCGGACAGGTTCTCGATCTGGCTGGCACAGCTCAACGCAACCGTGGGCGATCTGAAAGGCAATGCGGACAAGGCCTTCGCGGCCTGGGAAGCGGGTCGCGACGCGGGCGCCGACCTCGTCTGCCTGCCGGAGATGTTCATCACCGGCTACCAGACCCAGGACCTGATCCGCAAACCGGCCTTCTACCTGGATGCCATCGCCGCGATCGACGCCCTGGCGCTGCGCTGCGCCAAAGGCCCCTCGCTGATGATCGGCGGGCCCCATGTCGAAGGGACCGAGCTTTACAACGCCTATCACCTGCTGCGCGGCGGCCGCGTGATTTCCCGCGCGTTGAAGCACAACCTGCCCAATGACACCGTCTTCGACGAGGTGCGCCTTTACGACAGCGGCCCGCTGGGCGGTCCCATCGCCGTGGGCAATGCCCGCGTCGGTTTCCCCGTCTGCGAAGATGCCTGGCACCCCGAAGTCTCCGAGACCCTGGCCGAAACCGGGGCGGAGTTCCTGGTGGTGCCCAACGGCTCCCCCTATGCGCGGCACAAGATGGACATCCGCTTCAACCACATGGTCGGCCGGGTGGTCGAAACCGGGCTGCCGCTGATCTACCTCAACCTCGTGGGCGGCCAGGATGACCAGGTCTTCGACGGCGGCTCCTTCGGGCTGAACCCCGGGGGCGAACTGGCCTTCCAGATGCCCGTCTTCGACGAGGCACAGCAGATGATCACCCTGGAACGCGGCCCCGACGGCTGGCGGATCACCGCCGGCGAAAAGGCCCACATGCCCGATGAATGGGAGCAGGATTACCGCTGCATGGTCGAATCCCTGCGCGACTACTGCGGCAAGACCGGCTTCCGCCGTGTCCTGCTCGGCATGTCGGGCGGCATCGATTCGGCGCTGGTCGCCACCATCGCCGCCGATGCCCTGGGCCCTGACAACGTGCGCTGCGTCATGCTGCCCTCCGAATACACCTCCCAGCACAGCCTGGAGGATGCGGAGGCCTGCGCCAACGCGCTCGGCTGCGCCTACGACTACGTGCCCATCTCCGGCCCCCGCGCCGCCGTGACCGAGGCACTGGCGCCGCTCTTCGAAGGCACCACCCCGGACATCACCGAGGAAAACATCCAGTCCCGCCTGCGCGGCCTGCTGCTGATGGCGCTGTCGAACAAGTTCGGGTCGATGCTGCTGACCACCGGCAACAAGTCCGAGGTCGCGGTCGGCTACGCCACGATCTACGGCGACATGTCCGGCGGCTACAATCCGATCAAGGATCTCTACAAGACCCGCGTCTTCGAGACCTGCCGCTGGCGCAACGCCAACCATCGCGACTGGATGATGGGCAACGCGGGGGAGGTCATCCCCGACCGCATCATCACCAAGCCGCCCTCGGCCGAACTGCGCCCGGATCAGAAGGACAGCGACTCGCTGCCCGACTACCCGGTGCTCGACGGGATCCTGACCATGCTGGTGGATGACGAACGCTCCGTCGCGGACTGCGTGGCCGAAGGCTACGACCGCGACGACGTGAAGAAGGTCGAACGCCTGCTCTACCTGTCCGAATACAAGCGCTTCCAGGCCGCCCCGGGCGCCCGTCTGACGCAGGCCGCCTTCTGGCTCGACCGGCGCTATCCCATCGTCAATCGCTGGCGCGACCCCAGCTGAACCGCCACTTTGCCCCCACCGGGCGCGCGCCCCTGCCCGGTGCGGGGGCGGACGCCGCCCAACGGGCAGGGGCGCGGCGCCAGGCTGATCCTTTTGCCTGTCCAAAGGCGCGCGCGCCCCTTACCCCTGTCCCATGCCCACGACCCAGCACACCCGCGATCCCCTCTCCCGCGCCTTCGCCCGGTTCACCCGGCAGGACGTGCTGGATGCCATCGACTTGATCGACCACTACGGAGAGGCCTGGCTGCGGGACCGCACAGGCCGCAGGCGTCAGGCCAACGCGATCCTGATCTTCGAAGGGCGCCCCTACCCGGCCAAGGCCACCGGCTATCTCGCCGCGCAACTCTGCGCGGGCATCGCCCAGGTCGAAGGAACGCCGGTCAAGGTCGACCGGGTGCTGCGCGCGCTGACCCGCTGCGGCTTCGAGATCAGCGAAGACACCCCTGGCCCCCACGCCGACACCACGCCCTGCCGCGAAGAATAAGTCGAACACCCCGACCCCTGACCGACGGTTCATCGCGCAAAAACGACATGCGTGCGGTCGCGAACAGCGCAGAATACAGGACCCCGGCGCGCTAGCACGCGCTACCTTTTCGATGGGTCCACCATGCTTGCCTTTCACGCCATCCCCGATGCCTTCTCTCCCGCCGAATGCGCCCAGCTGACCGAAATCGCCCGGGCCGCGCCCTCCCGCGATGCCGGTCTCGTGCGGGCCACGACCGAACACAACCTGCGCCGCGCCGATCTCGTCTGGCTGGACGAGGTGACGGATACCGACTGGGTGATGGACCGGCTGATCGACCTGGTGCGCATCGCCAACCGCGAAGTCTTCGACTTCGACCTCGCCGACTTCTCCGAATCGCCGCAGATCGCCCGTTACGGGGCCGAACGCGAAGGTCACTTCACCTGGCATTCCGATATCGGCGAAGGCCGCCTGGCCGCCCGTCGCAAGTTGACCCTTGTCACGCAGCTGTCCGAACCCGGTGCCTATGCCGGCGGCACGCTGGAGGTCTGGATGAACACCAACCTCGCCACTGCGCCGCTGGCCCCCGGAACCGCCGTGCTCTTCCCCTCCTTCGCGCTGCACCGTGTCCTGCCGGTCACCGAAGGGGAACGCTTCTCCCTCACCGTCTGGGCCCACGGCACGCCCTTCCGCTGACCCTCCGCAGGACAGGACACCTGCCCCTTGCGTCATTCACCAACATTCGCGTGACCTGCGTTCGGACGCGCTCCCTTTGGCGCGCCTTCGCCGACATCCGTGCATCCACGCACATCCAGTAGCGCATCGAATGGCATTCTGTCCTCCCGGCCGCGGGACTATTTTAGTTGCAAAACACAACTCAGTTTTCGCAACGCAGGAGCTCGCAATGTCCGCGCCCAAAATCGCAATCGTCTACTACTCGACCTACGGCACCAACCACGCCGTCGCCGTCGAAGCCGCCCGCGCGGCCAAGGAAGCCGGTGCCGAAGTCCGTCTGCTGAAGGTCGCCGAAACCGCGCCCCAGGCCGTGATCGACACCCAGGAGGCCTGGAAGGCACATCAGGAAGCCACCGCCGACATCCCCGTCGCCACCCCGGCGGACATGGAATGGGCCGATGGCTTCTTCTTCTCCTTCCCGACCCGCTTCGGCGGTGCGCCGTCGCAGTTCCGCGCCTTCATCGACACCCTGGGCGGTGTCTGGGCGTCCGGCGGCCTGGCCAACAAGACGGTGACCGCCTCCACTTCCACCGGCAACAACCACGCCGGGATGGAGAACACGATCCTTGGCTTCTACCCGACCGCGATGCACTGGGGCGCCATTGTCGTGGCTCCGGGCTTCACCTCCGATGCGGTCCCGGCGGCTGGCGGTAACCCCTACGGCTACTCCGCCATCGCGGGCAAGTTCGACGAGGCTGGCAAGGCCGCCGTCGCGCACCAGTCCACCCGCCTGGTCGAAGTCACGGCCAAGCTGATCGGCGCCAACGCGGCAGCCGCCGCAGCCTGATACGGGAAATCGGGCCGGGGACGTGCGGAAACAGATCAGCACCGCCCGATACGGGGCAGACTGATCCCCCCCGCAGGTCCCGCCCCCCCCCTGCCCCGGCGGACCCGCTCACGCAGGTGTCTCGGGACAGGTTTCTCGGCAATGGCTTCCCCGGCCAACTGGTCGGGGCAGCCTGCTGCGCTCCCCCCGGCCCGTGCGTCCTGATCATGGGCCACTGAAGCGGGTCGGTCCCCGGCAGGTGATCCGCCGCTGCTCCAGATCCCCCACACGCGCCGGGCAAATCCTGGCGCCGGTCGGGGGACGGATCGAAGCACGGCCCCACGTCCGGCGCCACCTTGGCGGCGGCGTCTTCTCCAACGGGTCAGGCGAACCAGTTTCGCCCAGCCCGGACAGCGACCGGATCACAAATGGGTCCGGCACGGTCCGCGACGGTGAAACCTGGCCCTTGGCCAGGTCTCTGATGGCCCTTCCGGCCTTCTTGAGGCAAACCCCGACCCGCGCCCTTCCCTCCGGGGCGCCGGGGCCGTCTGCCCCCTGATCGCCGGCGTCCACCGGCACACCCCATACAGGCCCGGGCCCACGCCCGGCCTGTGCCGGGCGCACCTCTCGCGCCCGAAGGCCCCGCGCATCGCTCCCCCGATGCGCCCCCGGCGCCGACCCGCGGCTCTCCCTGGCGGTGTCGGCCCGGGGTTGGCCCAAGGCTTGCAAGGTTGGCCCGGGGTTGGCACAGGGTTAGCAAGGTTGGCACAGGGTTGGCGCGGGGTATGCACAGGCTTGACCCGCCGTTGGCCTGAGGGTTGGCCTGGTCCTCTATCCACCGGCCTCCACATGCCGCACCTTCAGGCCGGGGCACGCCCCACAGCCCCTTCCGGCACCATCCTCGCGCGGCGCCATGTTCAGATCGCCAGACGCTGCCCGACCCTTTCCTGCAACAGCCCGGCAAGCTGCGCCAGGGTGCTGCGCAACGGCTCCCGCGCGGCGCGGCGCCGTTCCAGTGCCGCTGCCGCCGCTTCCAGCGGGCCATCCCCGGCGCAATGGGCCACGCCGCGCAGGAACTGGCCGAGGTAGGCCAGCATCTCGTCATCCGCGCCCTCCTGCAGCAGCTCCGCCGCATGGGCCATGTCATCCTTGTAGGCCACCGGATCCGGCTCGATCTCGTCGGTGGTGACGGGGCGCGGGCCCGAAAGGCGGTATTCCGGCGGCATCAGCGCCAGGATCTCTCGCTGGAACAGGGCCAGGCTGGTCATCGGCTTCTCGAAGAAAAGCTGCGCCCCGGCCTCCATCGCGGCCTGTTCAGCCCCCGGATCCCCCGACATCGCCGCCACGACGCCCAGCTTCGGCCCGCCCCGGGTCAGCTCCCGGATCAGCTCCGCACCGGAGCCATCGGGCAGGCCAAGGTCGACCACCGCCACCGAGGGCCTGTAGACCTGCAGGTGGCGCCGCGCCGATCGCAGGCAATCCGCACGCCGGATGCGGGCGCCGGACCGAAGACACAACAGCCGAAGCGCCTCCGACGCGTAAAGACTGTCCTCGACCACCAGGATCGTCAGCCCGAGCATCGGGCGGCTGGCAGTCGGCGAAGCGAAGGTATCAAGGGGTTCCATGGCATTTTCCTGGGTCAAGGGGCCGTTCGGGCCTGCCCCACGCTAGGCGCAGGAGGATGAACGCCACGTTAATCCCGCCGCACGGCCCCAGGTCGCAGCGCCCCCTCCGCTGCGACGCCGCGCCCCTTGCGCGGGGGCCATCCCGCGGGCGATAGTCCCGGCAGAGGAAGAGGAGTCCCCCATGATCGGCCGCCTGAACCACGTCGCCATCGCCGTCCCGGATCTGGAAGCCGCGGCGGAGCAATACCGCAGCACGCTGGGCGCCCAGGTCGGCGCACCGCAGGACGAACCCGATCACGGCGTCACCGTGGTCTTCATCACCCTGCCCAACACCAAGATCGAACTGCTCTACCCGCTGGGCGAGAACTCCCCGATCCAGGGCTTCCTGGACAAGAACCCCGCAGGCGGCATCCACCACATCTGCTACGAGGTCGAGGATATCCTGGCGGCCCGGGATCAGCTGAAGGCCTCGGGCGCCCGCGTCCTGGGGACCGGAGAGCCGAAGATCGGGGCCCACGGCAAGCCGGTGCTCTTCCTGCATCCCAAGGATTTCAACGGCTGCCTGGTGGAGCTGGAGCAGGTCTGATGGGCATCACCTCCGCCATCGTTCTCTACACGGTGATCTGGTGCATGACCCTGCTCTGCATCGCACCGCTGAAGCTGAAGACCCAGGCAGACGTGGGCGATGTCCTGCCCGGCACGCAGTCCGGCAGCCTGGCGGAACATCACCTGAAGGCCAAGGCGCTGATCACCACCGGCATCGCCACGGTGCTTTTCGCGGTGATCGCGGGGATCATCCTGTCCGGCTGGATCTCCGTCCAGGACCTCGACTGGTTCGGCCGCATGGCGCCGCCTGCCTCCACGTCCTCCTGACAGCCGCCCCTTTCGAGTCTGTACCATCCCCGCCGGTGGCCCGGCGCCCCGGCGGCGCGCCGGTTGAACGACCGGCACGGGACATGGCCCTGCGGGCCATTGCCTCCGGCGGGGATATTTGACGCCAGCAAATGAACAGGGCGCGGTGCCCCGCCCCCTGCTCAGGCGCGGGGTTTCATGGTGCCGTGGAAGATATGGGTGAAGGTCGCAGCCCCCAGGATCGGCACCACCAAGTTCAGGATCGGCACGGTCAGCGGCACCGCCATCAGGATGCCCGCCGCCCAGATCGTCAACTGGTTGTCGCGGCGCAGCTTCTCCGCCCCTTCGCGGCCCAGCCTGCGGATCGCGGCCAGGGTGAAATATTCCCGGCCCAGAAGGTAGCCGTTCAGCCCCCAGAAGATGAAAGGCGCCAGCGGCGCAAGGAAGATGTAGAAGACCAGCGCCACGAGGTTGGCCACGATGATCACGCCCAGGAAGCCGAAGGTGTCCTTCAGCCCCTCCCAGAAGCTCGCGCCCTCCACCGGCGGGAACTGCGGGTAGTGGCGTTCCTCCACCGCCTCCGCGACCTCGTCCAGGTACATGGAGGTGATGGCCGAGGCGACGGGGATCATCAGGAAGACCGAGGCGATCATCGTGGCGATCAGCCCGCCCGCGGCGGCCAGGCTGCCCAGCCAGTGCACCTCTCCGATCAGCGGCAGCGTGGCGTCATCGCCCACCAGCCAGCCGGTCACGAACCACACCAGCCAGCAGGCCCCCACCAGCAGGACCACCGTCAGGCCCACCCCGATGCCCAGCACCCGGCGGAACCGCGGATCACCTGTCTGGCCCAGCGCCCGGGTGAAGGCGGAAACGATCAGGCCGAGATCCACGTCGTGATCTCCTTCAGATCGGGCCGGGGGCGTTCGGGCGGGGTGACCTGTTCGGTGCCGAAGTAGATCAGGCCCGCGATGCTTTCCTGCGGCGCCAGCCCCAGGCCCTCCTCGACGAAGCCGCGATCGAAGCAATGCCACCCGGTCAGCCAGCTCGCACCCCAGCCGGAGGCAAGGCCCGCGTTCAGTGCCGCCAGGCAGACGGCGCCGGCGGAATAGGTCTGTTCGATCGCCGGCACCTTGTCCGAGGCCTTGGGGCTTTCCACCACGGCGAGGCAGACCACCGCGTCATCGAACTGCTTCACGCTCTTGGCGATGTCGTTGTCGTCCTTGCCCAGCGCCGCGCCACGTGCACGCACCAGCTCTGCCAGCCGGGCAAAGGCTGCGCCTTCCAGGACGATGAACCGCCAGGGTTCCAGCTTGCCGTGATCGGGGCTGCGGGCGGCGGCGGTCAGGATGACCTCCAGCTCTTCCCGCGTGGGGCCGGGGGCGGCCAGCGTCTTGGCCGGGCGCGAACGGCGGGTCAGCAGGAAGTCCAGGGCGGCCTGGTTTCTCTCGGGCATGGGTCTCTCCGTTTGTCCCCCGATATGTCGGCCCTTGGGGCCGGGGTTTCAACCGGAAAGGCAAGGCGGGCGGGGGTTTGACCGGGAGTTTATCGGGAGTTGCCCGGTGGGTTGCCCAAGGTGTGCAGGGCGTGTGAGCGGCATTTGGCCAGAGACGATGGCGGCCCTTCGGCCCGGGTTCCGTCAGCGGACGTGGGCCTGAGCGCAACAAACGTGAGGCTTCCCTCGCTTGCCTCCTTGGATCACCACAGGTGAATTTCAGCAACCATGGTGCGTTTTTCCCGCAGGTTTCGCCGGTTCAGGCCAACTCGACCCTCGGCGCACCTTCCGGCCGATCTGGGGCATGGGCGTCCCCTCCCGCATGCAGACCATCGCGCGTCAGGACATGTCAGCCGGAACGTTCCCCGCCACGGGCCTGACGCCTGCCCCCTTGGCGCGGGGTTTCATCACGCAGCCGGGGCGGCACCCTGCCTTACAGGTCCTGCACCAGCAGCGGCCCCTTCGGCACGAAGGACGACAGGTAGGGCTTGCGGGCCGAGAACCCCTTGAAGCGGTTCATCGGTATGGCCGCTTCCTTCGACAGCTGCGTCAGCTGCACGACCTCCCAGAAGACGATCCAGTGATCGAGGTTGTCCGCCTGGTTCTTCTCGGTGGAGGCAGGGCGATAGGCCATGCCATCGGGATGCGCCCCGGCCTTGGCCTCGACAAAGCCCATGTACCTGGCCTTCCAGCGCACCTTGGGCAGGCCGAACTTGCTGGACTGGGACGCGTAGAGGTAGACATTCACTGCCTGCGTCCGCCCCAGATCGTTGAGGTTCCGGAAAACCTCCCAATCCGTTGATCCGAAAGCCACCTTTCCCGCCTCGCGGGTCTTTTCCAACCCGGAAACCAGGTGTTCCTCGGGAACGGGTGCGAGCAGCGCCACTCCAGTCATCTTTGCCTCGACAGACTTGTATTTTCATCGGGCGCCAGATGCACTCCTGCGGCCGGGGCATGCAACCCTGACAGGCGGATTATCGGGGGATATCTCTCAGGGAATTCCCCGTGGCACGCCGCCTTCCCCCGCACCCCGAACCTGCCCCCAACCTCCGATACGCGCTACCCCTTCAGCGCCACCGCCATCTCGCCCACCAGGCCGGAGAAATACCCCACCAGCCCCGCATTCGGCTGCCGCGTGGCATTGGTCGCGGCCATGGGATCGGGCACGTGGATCTCAGTGCCCGACATGACTTCCAGCACCCGGTGCGCGCAGAAGGGCACGTAGACCTCCGAATAGCCGCCCTCGTGCACCATCAGCAGGCGCCCCTCGCACAGCCGGTCCGCCGCCGCCATCACCCGCGCCGTCATGTCGCCATAGGTCTCCGGCGTGCACAGCATGCGCGAGATCGGGTCGAAGATCGCCGCGTCATAGCCGCAGGCGACCACGATCACATCCGGGCGGTAGGCCTCCAGCGCGGGCAGCACGATACGGTCCATCACCTCCAGGTAGGTGGCATGCCCGGCGCCCGGCGGCAGGGGGATGTTCATGTTGAACCCCTCCCCCGCGCCGCGCCCCCGGTCCTCCACCGCGCCGGTGTCCAGCGGGTAGTTCGCCTCCTGGTGGATCGAGATCGTCAGCACGTCGTCGCGCTCGTAGAAGATATGCTCGGTGCCATTGCCGTGGTGCACGTCCCAGTCCAGCACGGCCACCCGGGCGGCCTCGCCCCGCGCCTTCGCCGCCTCGATCGCCACGGCGATATTGGCCAGCAAGCAGAACCCGTTGGGCCAGTCCGGCAGGCAATGATGCCCCGGCGGCCGCGACAGCGCATAGGCGTTCTTCACCCGCCCCGCCATCACGTCGGCCAGCGCCCGTTCCGCCAGCCCGGCCGAGAGCGCGGCGATCTCGTACCCGCCCTGCCCGAAGGGCGTTCTCAGGCCAAGCTCACCGCCACCCGCATCCGACATCGCCTTGAAGGCATCCAGGTAGGCCGCCGGGTGCACCCGCTCCAGCGCCTCGCGGCTGGCCTCGGGCGCGGTCTGCTGCGCCAGCTCCTTCATCAGGCCCGACACGTCCAGCAGGTTCTTCAGCCGCCGCTTCGTCTCGGGACTTTCCGGCAGGCCGCCCGCCGCCAGGGGCTGCACGTAGCCACCCACGGGCAGGGTCAGGGCGTAGTTGCCGCCCGAGTGCCAGAAGCACCGCTCATCCCAGTAGAATCCCGTCTGTTCGCCGCGCGGTCCGGTTGGCTCCGTTGACATGGCCTGCCTCCTCGTGTCTCACCTTTGGTGTCGGATCGGCGCAGACTGGTCCGGCGACCGGCGGGTTGCAAGGCCCCCATCCATGTCCCCATCCACGGCCCAAGATCACAGCCCCGAACCAAGGCCCGAACCAAGGCCCGAACCAAGCCACCCCACCAAGACCTCCGGCCATCTTGCCGACCGCTGCGTGAAAGGATCCCCATGGCCCCCCGCCATCCCGACCTCGGCCACCTCGCCCGACCGGGAACCGAAATCGCCACCCGCGTGACGCCGAAAGCCTCCCGCGACCGGATCACCCTGGAACCGGACGGCAGCCTGCGCATCTACGTCACCACCGTGCCCGAAGACGGCAAGGCGAACGAAGCGGTACGGAAATTGCTGGCAAAGGCCCTGGGCGTGGCCAAGACACGGCTCACCCTGCTGCGCGGGCAAACCTCTCGCGACAAGGTCTTCCGGCTGGAGGACGACGGGTGACCCCTTCAGATCGCCTTCGTCGGTGCCGGCCGCAGGGTATAGGATCCCTCCGGCAGGTTCAGCGCCGCCGCCAGGTCCTGGACCTGCGCCAGCGACAGGGTGATGCGAACCACCTCATCCGTGCGCATGTCGTATTGCTCCACCGTGATGCACTCGGCAAAGGCATTGACCGAGACATCTTCCTGAAGCGGCGCCGGACCGTCATCGACAAGGGTCACGACCGTGCAGTCGAATTCGTGTTCTATCGTAAACATGGGTTCAAAGCTTATCCGCTTGGCTCGGATCCTCAAACCGGGCATTTTGACAAAGGCGCCTTCGCGGACCTGTCCCGCCTTCACGCTTGCACTATATTGAAACGGCCCCCCGCGGCTGAAGTCAGGTTGTAGAATGCAATACCCCCACATCCTGAGCGTGTTCCGCACCGCTCTTTCCGGCCTTTTCCTGCTTGTCCTCGCGGGCTGCGCCCTTCCGCCCCCCTCCATGCCCAGCGATCCTGCCGTCCCGGCCGAAGGATCGCAGCGGCTCAGCGCCGACGCGGCGGCGCGACAATTCGCCCAGGTCGTCAAGACGGTGGAGCCGGTGGCGGAAAAGGTCTGCCACGAACGGCGCAAGGATGATCGCTGCAATTTCAGCATCGCCATCGACCCGCGCCCCCGGCGGCCCGCCAATGCCTTCCAGACGCTGGATGAAAACGGCCAGCCGGTGCTGATCTTCACCCTGGCCCTGATCGCGGACATGCAAAACCCCGATGAGCTCGCCTTCGTGATGAGCCATGAGGCCAGCCACCATATCCTCAACCACCTCGCGCGGCAGAAGACCTATTCCGATGCAGGTGCCAAGGCCTATGCCGAAGCGGCGGCCAAGGCCGGCGCCTCCCGGGCGCAGGTGCGGCGCGCCTCCGAAAAGGGGGCCGATGTGGGCGCCCGGTCCCACGCCAACCAGTTCGAGCTGGAGGCCGACGCCCTGGGTGCGCTGATCGCCCGCGAAGCGGGGTTCGATGCCCTGCGCGGGGCGCAGTACTTCAACCGCATTCCCGATCCGGAAGAGGAATTCCTGGGCAGCCACCCGCCCAATGCCGCCCGGATGCAGAACGTGCGCCGCGCCCTGGCCACCGGCACCGTGTCCTGACGCGGCCCTTCCGACACCTGCCTGCCCCGGGTCGCGAGACGCGGGCAGGCGGATCAGCCACCGGCCCCCTGCACCGGCACCGGCACGGCTGACCTGATCAGCCCGGCGCCACGTGCCGACAGGCACCGGCCCCCGGCGCACCCCGGAAAATCGGGCAAGCCCCGGGCGTCCAATGCCCCGGGGCTCCCCGGATCAGCGCCCTGCGGTCAGGGCTCAGAGAGGCCAGAAAAGCGGGATTGCCAGGCTCACCACGACCCCCATGGACAGGTTCAGCGGGATGCCGACCTTCATGAAATCGGTGAACTTGTAGCCCCCCGGCCCGTAGACCAGCATGTTGGTCTGGTAACCGATGGGGGTGGCAAAGCTGGCCGAGGCGGCGATCATCACCGCTACCACCAGCGGGCGCGCATCAATGCCCATGGCCCCGGCCAGCCCCACCGCGATGGGGGTCATCACCACGGCGACGGCGTTGTTCGACACCAGCTCCGTCAGGACCGAGGTCAGCAGGTAGACCGCCCAGATCACGATGAAGGGCGGCAGCTTCGACATCACCGGGGCGATGGTGCGCACGATCATCTCCACCGCGCCGGTGTGTTCCAGTGCCGCGCCGATGGCCAGCATGGAAAAGATCAGCGACAGCAGGCGTCCGTCGACGAATTCAAAGGCCTCGTCCGCGTCGATGCAGCGCGTCACCAGCACCAGCGCCACCGCCATGACCGACAGCATCAGGATCGGCGCCACGCCCAGGCCCGCCAGGGCCACGATGGCCAGGATCGACAGGATCGCGATCGGCGCCTGGGACCGGCGATAGGCCCGCTCGGTCGGCGTGGCGACGTCGACCAGCTCCATTTCCTTGGCCAGCCGCTTGATATCCTCCGGCGCGCCTTCCAGCAGCAGGGTATCGCCCACCCGCACCACCAGCTGGTCCAGCTGCTGACCGATGTTCTGGTTCCGCCGGTGCACTGCCAGCGGATAGACCCCGAACCGCCGCCGCAGCCGCAGGGACCCCAGCTCGCGCCCCACCATCTTGCAGCCGGGGGTGATCAGCACCTCCACCGTGGTGGTCTCCACCGCGCTCACCTGGTCGACCCGCTTCAGGCTCTTGTTGCGCTGCAGGCTCAGCAGTTCCGAAATCTGGCTACGCAGCACCACCCGGTCGCCCACCTGCAGGGTCACCGCGCTCAGGTCGCGCCGCAGGCTGCGGTCGCCGCGCACCACGTCGATCAGGCGCACGCCCTCGCGCTTGAACAGCTGCACCCCCGTCACCTCGCGCCCGACCAGGTTCGACTCGGGCGGAATGACGGCCTCGGTGAAGAACTTCATCTTCTTCTTGTTCGACAGCATGGAGGCCATGGAATCCCGCTCCGGCAGCAGGAACCGCCCCACCGTCAGCAGGTACAGCATCCCCCAGCCCACCACGATCAACCCGATGGGCGTCACCTCGAAGATGCCGAAGGGTTCCAGGCCCTGGGCGCGCGCCACGCCATCCACCAGCAGGTTCGTCGAAGTCCCGATCAGGGTCAGCGTCCCGCCAATGATCGCCGCATAGCTCAGCGGCATCAGCAGCTTGGACGGAACGATGTTCAGCGTCTTGGCCATCTGCACGAAGATCGGGATCATCACCACGACCACCGGCGTGTTCGACACGATGGCAGAGGCCGCGACGACGAAGGCAAAAAGCCCGGCCAGCGCCAGCCTGGGCCGTTTGCCCGCCTGGGCCGTGGCCAGCTGGGTGAAAGCCTCCAGCGCGCCCGTGCGCACCAGCGCCCCCATGACGATGAACATCGCCCCGATGGTCCAGGGCGCCGGGTTCGACAGCACCGGCAGGGCCAGTTCGTAGGGCAGCAGCCCCAGCACCATCAACACCCCCACCCCGGAGATCGCAACGACCTCCGCCGGATAGGTCTCCCTCACGAAGAAGAAGAACATCGCCACCACCACCGCGAGTGTCAGGAGCGCTGCGGTCGTGTCCGAAAATTCGATGGCCAGCATGTCTTGGCCCCCTGCCCTTAGGTCTCTTCGCCAGCCGATCTAGGCCGAGCCTCAACCCGCTTGCAAGTGCACAGTTCGCCTCCCGCTGTGGTGGAAGAAGCTCTGCACAGGGTGCGGGCACAGATACGGCCCGACCGGGTCAAACCGTGCAATGGTTTCAAAAATTCGCCTGAAGCAGGGCCGCGACCGGCCTGTAACCCGCCTGCAACCGGCCCCGGCCAGACAGATCCCGTTCAGATGGGCCCCACTCAGACCGGCGCCGGTCCCGCCGGCGACAACCGCCCGCCCTGGCGCACCATCTCGACCCGGGTGGCCTT
Source organism: Pseudooceanicola sp. NS-SX8 (assembly GCF_057380755.1). Classification (NCBI taxonomy): domain Bacteria; kingdom Pseudomonadati; phylum Pseudomonadota; class Alphaproteobacteria; order Rhodobacterales; family Paracoccaceae; genus Pseudooceanicola; species Pseudooceanicola sp. NS-SX8. The sequence goes on from NZ_CM170819.1 coordinate 4,259,594, forward strand.
GCCGGTGCGGTCGTCGGTCTCGACGTAAAGCCCGCTCACCGTCGCGGGACCCTCCGCCGGGGTGAACCGGCCCTTGGCCATGCCGGTGACAAAACGGCGCATCGGCTCGGTCTTCTCCATGCCGATGACCGAATCGTAGTCCCCGGTCATCCCCGCATCCGACTGGAAGGCGGTGCCGCGTGGCAGGATCTGCGCATCGGCGGTCGGCACATGGGTATGGGTCCCCACCACGACAGAGGCACGCCCGTCGCAGAAATGCCCCATCGCCATCTTCTCGCTCGTCGCCTCGCAATGCATGTCGACCAGCGCCGCCTGCACCATGCCGCCCAGCGGGAATTTCCGCAGCACCGCGTCGATGTGGCTGAAGGGATCCTCGAAGGGCCGTTTCATGAAGACCTGGCCCAGCACCTGCGCCACCAGGACCTTGCGCCCCTGCGTCGCCTCGAAAACACGGGCGCCCACGCCGGGGCATTCCTTGGCAAAGTTCAGCGGCCGGATGATCCGCTTTTCGCCCTCGATCGCGCTCAGCATGTCCTTCTGGTCGAAGGCGTGGTCGCCCAGGGTCACCACATCCGCACCGGCCTGCAGGAACTGCTTGGCATGGGCGCCCGTCAGGCCCGCGCCGTGGCTGGCGTTCTCGCCGTTGACCACGACGAAATCCAGCCGCCAGGCCGCGCGCAACTTCGGCAGCCACTCCTCGATGGCGGCACGCCCCGCGCGCCCCATCACGTCTCCAAGGAACATCATTCGCATGGCACTTGCCCTATGCCTCCCGGCCACGGCTGGCAAGCCTTTCGGCCACAGCATGCCCGCGCCCCGCCAGCTCTGCCCTCGCGGCCCTGTTGACAGACGCCCCCGCGCCTGCCCCTCTGGCGGCCGCAGAAGATCGGCCCGAAGCAGAAGACAGGCCCGCAGCAAAAGACCGGCCCGAAGCCGCAGCCGCCGCACCGCAACCAGGGATCCGCCACCATGACAGAACCGCTCATCGCCCTTGGCCTGACCGCCACGTCAGAGGCCACGATGACCCGTTTCCCCATGCGCGCCCGCCTCGACCGGCCCTCCAGCCTGCTCAAGAAGATGATCGTCCGGCCAGAGGCGGTGGCCGGCAGGGCGCTCAACCCGCATGACATCCCGCTGAAACCGGGCTTCACCCAGCTGCGCCCCAATGGCCGGCCTGCGGTGCTGCACGCCGAAAAGCCCGGGCGCACCGCCGAGGCAGACTGGACCGGCTTCCGGCTCAACCACTACACCACACGCTCCTGGGTGGAGTTCCTGCACCGCAAGCTGCCGCGCGGCCTGGGGGATCACGATGGCTACCAGAGGCACCGCAACTTCTTCGTGCGGCACGACATCAACGACGAAAGCGACCCGCCGCCGGACTGGATGCTGGCCCGCTGGCAGGCCCGCCGGGCAGAGCTGCTGCAACGCGCCGGCCCCGAGATCGCCGCCCGCATGCAGGAGGCCGAAGGCAGTCTCAATGCGCTTGAGACGACCGAAGCCCCGCCGGAGCGCGAGGAAGATGGCATAGGCACCGCCCACGCCGTCGCGGGTCCTCAGGCGATGGCCCCGCGCAAGCTTCGGCAGGTGCTGCACTGGCAACAGCGCCGCCGCCGGTTCTTCTACCACCCACCCCTCTGGTAAGGCCCCTTTGACAGGTCCCATCCCGGGTCGTCTCCATGTCCCGGTTCTTGGCCTGCCCTGCCACCGTACGCTGCCTTAACCGCAGCTGTTTTCCGGTTCTCCCACCGTCGCGATACCGACGTAATACCGACGTGATACCGACGTGCCGATTTGGCCCCGAAACCCCTGTTAACCAAGGCTCCGCCGCCCTGAGTCGCTGCACTGCAGTACCGACGTTCGAAACGATGCCGTAGGGCGGGGTTAACCCCGCCTTCCGCGCCATCCCCCTCACCGTCCCGCTCCGGCGCCTATCCCGCCGTCCCGCCAAAGGGCCACCGCGCCGCCAGCGCCGCCGCGACCTGCCGGTCCTCGGGCTCTTCCGCGCGGCCCAGGGCCCAGGGCCGGAACCGCATGCGGAAGGCCTCCCGCACCGCTTCGGGGTCATCCACCGGGTAGCCGAAACGCGCCAGGCTCTCCATCAGCGGGGTCCCGGCATCCGCCGCCGCCAGATCCTCCGGCCAGACCGAAAGCCCCTGCCGCGCCAGCCGGCGCCAGTCGAACTTCGGCCCCGGGTCGGCCTTGCGGCCCGGCGCCATGTCCGAATGGCCGATGACCCCCTCGGGCGCGATGCCCCAGCGGGCAAGCAATTGGGAAAGCAGGGATTCCAGCCGCGCCATCTGCGGTTCGGCAAAGGGGTTGGGTGCCGGGTTGGCCAGCTCGATCCCGATGGAGCGGCTGTTGACGTCCCCCGCGCCGCACCACTGGCCCACCCCGGCATGCCAGGCGCGGTCCTCTTCCCGCGCCAGCTGCCACAGGCGGCCATCCTCGGCGATCACGTAGTGGCAGGAGACGGGAAAAGCGGCCTCGCCATCGCAAAGCCGCTCCAGCGCCGCCTCGGCGCTTTCCATACCGGTGTGGTGGATCACGATCAGTTCGGGCCGCAGTTCATCCCGCCGGGCCCCGACATTGGGGGAGGGGCGCCACAGCGCCCCCTCCACCTCGGGCGTCTTATTCAGAGCTGCCAAGGGCCGCCTTGCGGAACGGGGTCGGGTCCCAGGTACAGGCAAAGCCGTCGCCATCGGGGTCCAGCCCCATCCGGTCACGCTCCGGTCCGCCCTTCGACAGGAAGTCCGCCTGCGCCAGGTCCGGCGAGGGATACTTCGCACAGTTCTTCACGTAGCGGTTCTCGGCGTTCAGGCCCATCCGGCTGTAAAGCGGCGTGCCGACCGATTGCGTCGCCTGCAGGGCGTAGGCCGCCAGGTTCGGGCCGGTCTCGGTCCGCGCAGGCAGGGCCTCGGGCTGCACCTGTTCGTAGCGCTGGCGATTTTCCGCAATGAATTCCTTATCTTCCTCGATCGAGCGCTGCTCGCCCACGGCGTCAAAGTTGTTCTCTTCGGAAATGCCCAGGGCATTGACCGCCTCGGGCGGCGGGTTCGTCGGGCTGGCCTGAAGCGGCGCCTCGCCGGAGTTGGCGGCGGCCAGCGCGGCCTGGGTATCGGCAGCGAGAGAGGCTGCGGAATCCCCTTCGGAGGTCCCGGCCGCGGTGGTTTCAGCCCCGCCCGGCATCGTCGAAATGGCCGAAAGCGGCTCGGAACTGACGGCGGAAGGCGCCGCCAGCGTGCCCGTGCCGGACCCCGTACCGGAGGCCCCCGCGATCAGCTCCGCCTCGCGACGTTGCTGATAGGTCTTGTAGTCGCCAAAGCCCACGCCGGCGGCACTGTCCGGCACGGCCGGCGAACAGGAAGCGAGGCCCAGCAAGGCCACGGCAAGCATCATCTCGCGCATCGGAAACTCTCTGTTTTGCCCGATCAGCCCCATCTTGTCCCGGGTCGGCGCGCGCCGCAAGACGCGCCCTGCCCCCGGAAGCCTGTGAAGGAGGCCCTTTTGAACGCGGGTGTTACCACCATTTCGCAGGCTTGGAAACAAAGCCCGCCGCCTGCTCCAGCGCATAGGCGGTGTTCAGCAGATCCGCTTCTTCCCAAGGCTTGCCGATCAGCTGCAGCCCCAGCGGAAGCCCTTGTTTATCAAGCCCGGCCGGCACCGAGACCCCCGGCAGACCAGCCAGGTTGACCGTCACGGTGAAGACATCGTTCAAATACATTTGAACGGGGTCCGCGCTGGCCATTTCGCCCAGTCCGAAGGCAGCGGAGGGGGTCGCGGGCGTCAGGATCGCATCGACCCCGGCGGCAAAGGCCTCCTCGAAGTCGCGCTTGATCAGGGTCCGGACCCGGCGGGCGCGGTTGTAATAGGCATCGTAGAAGCCAGCCGACAGCACGTAGGTGCCGACCATGACGCGGCGCTGCACCTCGGATCCGAAGCCTTCGGCGCGGGTCTTCTCGTACATCTCGGTGATGCCGTCGCCTGCGGCCAGCTTGGCACGGTGGCCATAGCGCACGCCGTCATAGCGCGCCAGGTTGGACGAGGCCTCGGCCGGTGCGATCACGTAGTAGGCCGGCAGGGCGTACTTGGTGTGCGGCAGGCTGATGTCGACGATCTTGGCGCCGGCATCCGCCAGCATCTCCTTGCCGCGGGTCCACAGCTGGTCGATCTCCTCGGGGATGCCCTCCAGCCGGTATTCCTTCGGGATACCAATGGTCTTGCCCCGGATATCGCCGGTCAGCGCGGCCTCGAAATCCGGCACCGGGAAATCGACGGAGGTCGAATCCTTCGCATCGTGCGAGCACATGGACTGCAGCATGATCGCGCTGTCGCGCACGTCCTTGGTCATCGGCCCGGCCTGGTCCAGCGAGCTGGCAAAGGCCACGATCCCCCAGCGGGAGCAGCGCCCGTAGGTCGGCTTGATGCCCGTGATGCCGGTGAAGGCCGCGGGCTGCCGGATCGACCCGCCCGTGTCGGTGCCGGTGGCGCCAAGGCACAGGTCGGCGGCCACGGCCGAGGCGGAGCCGCCGGACGACCCGCCAGGCGTCAGCGCGGTTTCATCGTTGCCGCGCCGCCAGGGGTTCACCGCATTGCCGTAGGCCGAGGTCTCGTTGGAAGAGCCCATGGCGAATTCGTCCATGTTGAGCTTGCCCAGCATGACCGCGCCATCGGTGAAGAGATTGTTAGTAACCGTCGATTCATACTCGGGCTTGAAACCGGCAAGAATGTTCGACGCAGCCTGGCTCGGAACGCCCTTGGTGCAGAACAGGTCCTTGATGCCCAGCGGGATGCCGCAAAGCGCAGGGGCCTCACCACCCTTGATCCGCGTATCGGCGGCCTGGGCCTGCTCCATCGCGATCTCGGGGGTCTTGTGCACGAAGGCGTTCAGGGCGCCCGCGCCCTCGATGGCGCCCAGGCAGGCCTCGGTCAGCTCGACGGAGGTCACCTCGCCCGCCTTCAGCGCGTCGCGGGCGGCAGCAATGGTAAGTTTGTTCAGCTCGGTCATGTCGTCTCGCCTCTCCGTCGGGCGTTTGTCTCGGGTCTTATTCGACCACCTTGGGCACGGCGAAGAAGCCTTCGCGGGCGTCGGGGGCATTGGCCAGGATCTTGTCCTGCTGGTCGCCCTCGGTCACCACGTCCTCGCGCCGCTTCAGCCGCATCGGCGTGACGGAGGTCATGGGCTCCACGCCCTCCACGTCGACCTCGTTCAGCTGTTCGATGAAGCCGAGGATGTTGTTGAACTCCTCCGCCAGCGCGGGGAGGGCATCCTCTTCCACCTTGATACGGGCCAGTTTCGCGACCTTGGCCGCGGTTTCCTTGTCGATCGACATCGGCTGCCTCTTAACTCTGGATTGCCGACGGGTTTAGCGTCCGCGCGCCTTGCCCGCAAGCATCTGCGGGCCGCTTTCCCGGGCAACCGCGTGACGGCGCCAGACCTCGATCATCCAGGCCAGCATCACGGCGTTCAGCAGGTGCCACATCGTATGAGTGCCCAGCCCGCCCGTGGCCGCGCACAGCGGCATGTCCAGCGACCGGAAGGTCAGCGAAATCAGCAGCAACGCGGCCCCGATGCCCAGCCCCCGCGCGGTGGCAGGGGCCCTGCGCCGCAGGATCACCGCGTAGACCGCGATCAGCAGCGGCACCGGCATGTAGCCCGCGCTCGCGCCATAAAGCGGCAGCTTCGCGAAAAGCGGCGCGGTCAGCGCGGCAAAGGGCAGGAACCCCACCGTCACCAGCCCTGCCTGCCAGCCGGGCCGGTGCAGGAAATCCCGCGTTGCGGCAAAGATGTAGGCCAGGATGAACAGCAGGATCGGCAACGTGTCCGCCAGCCCGGACCAGCGGTTGGCCAGGGTATGAAAGAGCCCCGACCCCACCCCGATCACGAAGAGGAGAGCCGCCAGCACGCGCCCCGTCACCCGCCCCTTCACCCGCGGCCAGACCCAGAGCGCGGCAGCGATAAAGGCAAGGTTTGTCAGTGCGTTGAGAGGTTCTGCCCAAAGCCCGGGCCCCAGCCTCTCGCAATATCCGTCGACGCTTTCTGTCCAGTCCAAGGGGGGTTTCCTTCGCCGCTTGTCACGCTAGGCTCTGCCCGGACGGCCGGGCGATTGCAGGCTCGGCCCTAATTCCTGGAGGTTCAAGATGAAACTGATCTGGCTCGGCCACGGGGCCTACCGCATCGAAATCGCCGACAAGGTCCTGCTGATGGATCCCTGGGTCGATACCAACCCGGTCTTCCCCAAGGACCGCCGCGAAGAGGCGCTGAAGGGCGCCACCCATATCTTCATCACCCACGGCCATGAAGACCACACCGCGGACCTGCCCACCATCGGCAAGGAAACCGACCTGGAGGTCTACGGCATCGTCGAACTGGCGGCCTATTTCGAGGCCAAGCACGGCCTGAAGACCGTCGGCCTGAACATGGGCGGCACCATCGACCTGGGCAACGTCAAGGTCACCATGGTCCGCGCCCTGCACTCCTCCTCGGTCAATGACCCCGAGCTCGGCAAGGTCTACCTCGGCACCGAGGCAGGCTACATCATCGAGGGCGAAGGGCACACGATCTACTACTCCGGCGACACCGCGATCAACGCCGACATGGAAGTCATCGGGGATTACTACAAGCCCGACATCGGCATCCTTTGCGCCGGTGGCCATTTCACCATGGACATGAAGGGCGCGGCCTACGCGTCGAAGAAGTACTTCGATTTCAAGACCGTGGTGCCCATGCACTACCGCACCTTCCCGCTGCTCGAACAGAACGCGGACGTGCTGAAGGCCGGTCTGCCGGGCGTCGACGTGATCGAGCCCGAAATCCTCGACCCGATCGAGATCTGAAAATGAAGCGGGGGGCCCTGCCCCCCGTTCCACCTGGCGGGCCGTTTCAGACGTCCCAGCCTTCCTCGTCGCGCACGGGGCCGATGGCCATCCATCGCAACCGGGCCCGGGCCACGCGGGAATCACCCCAGGTCTTGAAGATGGCATCGAAACCGTCCGTCCCGATGTTCTCCGTCACGACATCGCCGCGCAGGTTGGTGCCGTTGTCCATGTCCCACATGGACAGAGAGACATGCACCGAAGGTGCGGCAAGATAGGGTTCGGAGAAGGTCACGCGACGGCGGCGTTCGCGCGGGCCGCGCCCCGTCCACATCTCTCCGCCATCCTGGAAATCGGAGAACAGGACGATCTCTCCCTCGTCCACCCCGATGCTGTGGGTCGTCAATTTCTTCATGTATTCGGTCTTTCCTCGGAACCACTATCCTGACGCTTTCGGGCAGAAATTGGGATCGGGCAGGGAAAAAACACGGCCCTGCGTGCCTGCCTCGCCACATCTGTTTCCTTTCCCCCGTAAAGACACGGGGTTGAGAAAGGGTTTGGACGCAGTGATCGCGGAAAGTTCAACGAAAAAGGCCCCGGCACTGCCGGGGCCCTTTATGAACTCTGTGCGGGGCACCCTTGGGCGCCTCCGGATCATTCCACGTAGTTGGCGTGGTTCGGATCCAGGCCGATGTGGGTGCCCATGGCAACCATGTCGGCCAGCAGCTTGGCACCGCGGGCGACAGCATTGTCGTCGGTCGCGTCTTTCCAGGCCTTGTGAGCTTCCTGGACCCAGTCGTTCAGGACGTCCTGGGTCATTTCCTTGCTGTGCAGCGCACGTTCGGCCAGGACGCTGACGCCCTCGGCCGAGATCTCGGCGAAACCGCCGGAGACGACGTAGTCGTCCTCCCCGTCCGGTCCCTTCAGGTGCAGGACACCCGGGCGCAGGGTGGTGATCATCGGCGCATGCCCGGGCATGGCCGTCAGATCCCCTTCCTCACCCGGAATCTGCACCTCGCTCACCGGGCCGGAGACAAGGCTCCGTTCCGGTGAGACAAGGGAGAAGTCCATCGTGTTTGCCATCAGATCAGCCCCTTACGCGGCTTCTGCTGCGAGTTTTTCGGCCTTGGCGATCACTTCGTCGATGCCGCCAACCATGTAGAAGGCCGCTTCGGGAAGGTGGTCGTATTCGCCGGCGACAACCGCCTTGAACGACTTGACCGTGTCTTCCAGCTGCACCTGCACACCATCGGAGCCGGTGAAGACCTTCGCAACGTCGAACGGCTGGGACAGGAAGCGCTGGATCTTCCGGGCGCGGGCCACGGTCAGCTTGTCCTCTTCCGACAGTTCGTCCATCCCGAGGATCGCGATGATGTCCTGCAGCGACTTGTAGCGCTGAAGGATACCCTGCACGTCACGGGCCACGTTGTAGTGCTCTTCGCCCAGGATCAGCGGATCCATCAGGCGCGAGGTGGAGTCGAGCGGGTCAACGGCCGGGTAGATACCCAGTTCCGAGATCGCACGGTTCAGAACGGTCGTCGCATCGAGGTGCGCGAAGGTCGTTGCCGGTGCGGGGTCGGTAAGGTCGTCCGCGGGAACGTAGACGGCCTGGATCGAGGTGATCGAACCGTTCTTGGTGGAGGTGATCCGTTCCTGCATCGCGCCCATGTCGGTCGCCAGCGTCGGCTGGTAACCCACGGCGGAGGGGATGCGGCCCAGCAGTGCGGACATTTCCGAACCGGCCTGGGTGAAGCGGAAGATGTTGTCCACGAAGAACAGAACGTCGGTCCCGGTCGCGTCGCGGAACTGCTCGGCCATGGTCAGGCCGGTCAGGGCGATACGGGCACGGGCACCCGGCGGCTCGTTCATCTGGCCGTAGCACAGGGCGATCTTCGATTCCGGCAGGTTGTCGGGGTTCAGAACGCCGGATTCGATCATCTCGTGGTAGAGGTCGTTCCCTTCACGGGTCCGCTCACCCACGCCGGCGAACACGGACAGACCCGAGTGCACCTTTGCGATGTTGTTGATCAGTTCCTGGATCAGAACGGTCTTGCCGACGCCGGCGCCGCCGAACAGGCCGATCTTGCCGCCCTTGGCGTAGGGGGCCAGCAGGTCGATGACCTTGATGCCGGTCACGAGGATTTCCGCCTCGGTCGCCTGCTCGGAGAAGTCCGGAGCGGCGGCGTGGATCGGGCGGTACTCGTCCGCTTCAACCGGGCCCTTCTCGTCGACGGGCTCGCCCACGACGTTCATGATCCGGCCCAGGGTGGCGGTGCCCACGGGCACCGAGATCGGTGCGCCGGTGTCTTCCACGGCCTGGCCACGGACGAGACCTTCGGTCGCGTCCATCGCGATGGTGCGGACGGTGTTCTCGCCCAGGTGCTGCGCAACTTCCAGAACCAGCTTGTTGCCGTTGTTGTCAGTGTTCAGCGCGTTGAGGATGGCCGGCAGGCCGTCTTCGAACTGCACGTCCACGACGGCGCCGATGACCTGGGTCACTTTGCCTTTCATTGCCATGTCGTTGTCTCCGGTTCCGTTAGAGCGCCTCGGCGCCCGAAATGATTTCGATCAGCTCGTTGGTGATGACCGCCTGACGGGTACGGTTGTACTCGATGGACAGCTTGTCGATCATCTCGCCAGCGTTGCGGGTCGCGTTGTCCATGGCGGACATCCGGGCACCCTGCTCCGAGGCAGCGTTTTCCAGCAGGGCCGCGAAGATCTGCGTTGCCACGCCACGCGGCAGCAGGTCTTCGAGGATCTCGGCCTCGCCGGGCTCGTAGTCGTAGTCGATGGCAGGCGCTTCGGTTTCCTCGAACTCGGCGGGGATAACCTGCTGTGCCGTCGGCTTTTGCGACACCACGTTCTCGAACTTGCCGTAGAAGATCGTCGCCACGTCGAACTCCCCTTCCTCGAAGGAGGAAAGCAATTTCGCCGCGATGGCCTGGGCATCGACGTAGCCCACGTTCTTCACGCCGGACAGGTCCACGTGATCGACGAAGAGGTCACCGTAAGTACGCTTGAGCTGCTCGCGGCCCTTCTTGCCGACGGTGAGGATCTTCACCGTCTTGCCTTCGGACTTGAGCTTCTCGATCTGCGTACGGGCCAGCTTCACGATGTTGGTGTTGAAACCGCCGCAGAGGCCGCGTTCCGCGGTCATGACGACCAGCAGATGCACGTCTTCCTTGCCGGTGCCTTTCAGCAGGAGCGGCGCGGTATCGGACCCGCCCACCGAGGATGCAAGCTGGGCGAGCACCGCGTTGAAACGATCCGCGTAGGGACGGGACGCTTCGGCGGCCTCCTGCGCGCGGCGAAGTTTCGCCGCGGCAACCATCTGCATGGCCTTGGTGATCTTGCGGGTCGACTTGACCGACGCGATCCTGTTCTTGAGGTCCTTCAGAGAAGGCATGTCGTACCTCCCTTACCTCAGGCGTAGTCTTTGACGAATTCGTCCAGAACTGCCTTCAGCTTGTCCGCGGGCTCACCCTTGATCTTGGGATCGTCCTTGGTGATCCACTCCAGGATGTCTGCCTTCTTGCTGCGCAGGAAGGACAGAAGTTCCGCTTCGAACTTGCCGACCTCGGAAACCGGAACGTTGTCCAGGTAGCCGTTGGTGCCGGCGAAGATGACGCAGACGATTTCCGCGTTGGTCAGCGGCTTGTACTGCGGCTGCTTCATCAGCTCGGTCAGGCGGGCACCGCGGTTCAGCAGACGCTGGGTTGCGGCATCCAGGTCGGAGCCGAACTGGGCGAAGGCCGCCATCTCGCGGTACTGGGCCAGCGACAGCTTGACCGGGCCTGCCACGGAGGACATCGCCTTGGTTTGCGCCGAAGAGCCAACGCGCGAAACCGACAGACCGGTGTTCACGGCGGGGCGGATGCCCTGGTAGAACAGTTCGGTTTCCAGGAAGATCTGGCCGTCGGTGATCGAGATCACGTTGGTCGGGATGAAGGCCGACACGTCGCCGCCCTGGGTTTCGATGATCGGCAGGGCCGTCAGCGAACCGGAGCCGAAGTCTTCGTTCAGCTTGGCCGAACGTTCCAGCAGGCGGGAGTGAAGGTAGAAAACGTCGCCCGGGTAGGCTTCACGCCCCGGCGGACGGCGCAGCAGCAGGGACATCTGGCGGTAGGCCACGGCCTGCTTGGAAAGGTCATCGTAGATGATCAGGGCGTGCTTGCCGTTGTCACGGAAGTACTCGGCCATCGCGGTTGCGGTGTAGGGGGCCAGGTACTGCATCGGCGCCGGGTCGGACGCGGTTGCGGCAACGACGATCGAGTATTCGATCGCGCCGGTTTCTTCCAGCTTCTTCACCAGCTGCGCCACGGTGGAGCGCTTCTGACCAACGGCCACGTAGACGCAGTAGAGCTTCTTGCTCTCATCGTCGCCGGCGGCTGCGTTGTAGGAGGCCTGGTTCAGGATCGCGTCCAGTGCCACGGCGGTCTTGCCGGTCTGACGGTCGCCGATGATCAGTTCCCGCTGGCCACGGCCGATCGGGATCATGGCGTCCACGGACTTCAGGCCGGTGGCCATCGGCTCGTGAACCGACTTACGGGGAATGATGCCCGGTGCCTTGACGTCGGCCACGCGACGCTCGGACCCTTCGATCGGGCCCTTGCCGTCCAGCGGGTTGCCCAGGCCATCGACGACGCGGCCCAGCAGGCCTGCGCCCGCGGGAACGTCCACGATGGAGTTGGTGCGCTTGACGGTGTCACCTTCCTTGATGTCCTGGTCGGTCCCGAAGATCACGACACCGACGTTGTCCTTTTCAAGGTTCAGCGCCATGCCCATGATGCCGCCCGGGAACTCGACCATCTCGCCGGCCTGGACATTGTCGAGGCCGTAGACACGGGCGATACCGTCACCGACGGAGAGCACCCGGCCGACTTCGGCCACCTTGGCCTCCTGGCCAAAGTTCTGAATCTGCTCCTTGAGGATCGCAGAAATTTCAGCTGCTTGGACTCCCATTTATCCGACCTCTTTCATGACATTCTGGAGAGAGTTGAGTTTCGAGCGGATCGAGGTGTCGACCATCTTCGACCCAACTTTAACGACGAGACCGCCGATGAGGCTTTCATCGACGGCAGTATTCAGGACCACCTGCTTGCCGATCGACTCGGCCAGCGTGGCGGCAATCTTCTCCTGCTGCTCGGCAGAGAGCGGAGCGGCGGAGGTAACCTCGGCCGTCACTTCGCCCTTCTCCTCGGCAATCAGCTCCAGCATGCGCTGGCAGAACTGCGGCAGGGTGAAGAGGCGACGCTTCTGGGCCATCAGACCCAGGGCGTTCTTCGTCACGGGTTTCAGGGCAAGCGCGTCGGCAATGGCCAGGATCGCTTTCTCCTGTTCCTCGCGCGAGTAGATCGGCGAAGCGATCATCGCGCTCAGCTCGTCGCTGGCTTCGATGGCCGCGGCAAGATCCGTGATGTTGGTTTCAAGCTCTTTCAGCTTTCCGTTTTCGCGAGCGATATCGAAGACGGCCTGAGCATAGCGGGATGCGATGCCATAGGAGATCGAAGCTGGTTCGGACACGTCCACCCTTCCGATTTTCGGCCCCGCTCCCACCGATTGGCCGGTGCGGGGGGTTTGCAGCCCTAGCATAGCAGAGCATCAAAATCGGTGGGGGTGTAGCAGAGCCCTCTGCACCCATCAACCCGCTTGAATCCGTTATCGCAAACCGCAACCGCCTTGTTTTTCAGTGCCTTCGCAGCATCCGGACCGATTTGAAGGCACCCCCTGCGACAACCCGTGCAACAAAGCACAAGTATTTGTTCACCTTTTTGGGATTCGCATCTGCAGCGAGCCTATGCATAGTCAACGATTCGGCTTCGAGTCGCTCGCGGATATGTTTTTGCCAGGCGGCTCCAGATTCCCGGTGCGCCCGCCAAAACCACTCCCGGACCCGCCATACGTGGCCGCGAGGCACCACTTCCTGCAAAACAAGGCGCAAAGGGCCCGAGAACGGAGTGTTTCCGCCCCGGTTGGACCCTGTCTGGGGAAGAATGTCACGGCGGTCCGGCCCTTCCGGACGAATTGTCACACCATTCAACCGGCACAAGAGGCAACGAATGGAACTTCTGGCTCTTTTCCTGCTCCCGCTTCTTGCCGGGGCCTTGCTCTGGGACAGCTCCGACGCGGAGCAACTGGATGACGAGGAGGATGACGACGACCTGTTGCCCGACAGTGGCGATGACCTGCTCTCGCCCGGGGGGGCCGGGACGGACGACGAGGATACCGCAGAGGGCGAGGACGCTCAGGTTTACTACGGCACCGCCGAGGCGGACAGTTTCGCGATCTCCGGCGATGACAGCTACCACGCGGGGGCCGGTGACGACGACGGGACCGCGACCGGATCCTCCTTCGCGGCGCTGGAAAGCGGCGACGACACGATCACGACATACGACGAGGCGGTGGCACGGGGCGGCAGCGGGGATGACGTGCTGCATGCCGGTGGCTGGCAGGGCCTGGGCGACGAGAGCGGGGAAAGCGTCGTCTACGGCGGGCCCGGCGCCGATACGCTCTTTGCCGGCGGCAGGGCCCAGGCCTACGGCGGGCTGGGGGAAGATGCCCTGACGGGGATCGGCGAAAGCTCCCTCTACGGCGGCTACGGCGAGGACGATCTGAGCGGCTCCGAAAGTGCCCGGCTTTTCGGGGGCGCGGGGGCGGACAGCGGCACGGCCACCGGCAATGCAGTGCTTTCTGGTGGATCGGGAGATGACTCGCTTGCCGGGTTCGAGGAGACCGAAGTCTACGGCGATGCGGGCGACGATACGCTGCACGGCGGCTACTCCCAGACCACGGGCGCCGCGGACGACGAACCGGGCGGCACCGCAACGCTCTACGGCGGGTCGGGCAGCGACTGGATCTCCGCGACCGATTCCGTCGTGGGCGAGGGCGGCACAGGGGCGGACACGCTCATCGCGGAGGACGCCTCCACGGTCTACGGGAACTCCGGTGAGGACCTGCTCACCGCCTATGACACCGCAACCGCCTATGGTGGCAGCGGAGACGACAGCCTGCAGGCCTACGACCAGGCAACCCTACGCGGGGGCGACGGCATGGACACGCTCGCCGGTGGCAGCTCTACCGACTTCGGCTTCGCCTCCGATGCGGACGGGGGCGAGGCCGTGCTCTACGGCGGCAACGACGCGGACTACATCTATGCCAATGACAGCGTCACCGCCTACGGGGGCATCGGAGACGATTCTCTGGTGGGCGAAGACAATGCGACCCTCGATGGCGCCTATGGCTCCGACGCCCTGATCGGCTACGACGCGACCGAACTCTTCGGCGGCGCGCAGTCCGACCTCCTGGCCGCCTACGATTCGGCCACCGCCTACGGCGGGGAAGGCGACGACTGGTTGCAGGTGACCGACAGCGCCGAAGGCTACGGCGGGTCGGGCGACGACACGCTGTTCGTCTTCGACGATGCGCTGGCCTATGGCGGGGACGGAGCGGATGTCTTTGCCGTCAGTTCCGTTTCCCTGGTCGATCCGGATGCGATCGAAGCCGGCAGCAACGAGGAAACCTTCCAGGAGCTCGGCTTCATCGAGGATTTCGACGACGAGGAAGACACCCTGCAGATCGCCGACACTGCCGACGACGGGTCCACCGTGTCCGGCATTTCCGTGGTTTCGTCGTCGACTGACGGTTACGTCGATGTGGAGATCACCCTGCAGAACACCAGCGGAGAGGACTTCGTGAAGACGATCAGTGTCGCCGGCGACAGCAGCACGATCAGCCTCGACGACATCTACCTAGTTTCCAGCGACGGCACCCTGACGCAGGCCTCGACCGTCTACGGGACGGGATCGGCCTAAAGCCCGCGCGCGCGCGCAGTTTCCGGCGTGGGGGCGGCCAGGCCTTCCAGGACCCGCAGGCCGGACCCGGACCGGACACGTTCGCCCGGACCGGAAGACGCCTGCACCCGCTTCGTTGCCTCCACCATCAGGACGCCACCGGACAGCACGTAGGACACGCGCCCCCCCATACGTTCCCAGAAGCCGGCCGTCTTGCGCCAGAAGCGACGCGACGAGGGCGGCTGGTACAGCGCATGCTGATGCCGCTCCGGCAGGAAGGCATGACGTTTCAACTGCGCCTCAAGCTGGCCCTGGCTGTAGGGACGGCCGTAACCGAAGGGCGTCCTGTCGGAGCGAGACCACAGCCCGGACCGGTGCGGCACGATGAACATCGCCTTGCCCCCCGGCCCCAGCACGCGGAAGCATTCTTCCAGCACCTCGCTGGGGTGTTCGGAGGTTTCCAGCCCGTGCATGACCACCAGCTTGTCCACCAGACCAGTGTCGATCGGCCAGAAGGTTTCCTCGCACAGGACGGAGACATTGGGCATGGCGGCGGGCCAGGACATGACCCCCTGGGGCGCGGGCATCAACGCGATGACGCGTCTCGCATCGGCCAGATAAGGACGCAACAGCGGGGCTGCAAAACCGAAGCCAAGCACCGTTTGCCCCTTAGCCTCGGGCCAAAAGTCCAGCATTCTCGTACGGATATTGGCCTGCGCCGCGCGACCCAGGGTCGAACGGTAGTAGAAGTTCCGCAGATCCTGCACGTCCAGGTGCATTGCAAGCGTTCCCGCGATCGGTTTCACTTTGGACAATAGCAAGTGTGAAGGAAATGACCATGGCCCTCGCCCTCGTCACCATCCCCTGTCTGTCCGACAACTACGCCTACCTGTTGCATGACGACAATTCGGGCGAAACCGCCGTGATCGATGTGCCCGAAGCCGCGCCGATCCTGAAAGCCCTGGCTGAACGCGGATGGACCGCCTCACAGGTCTGGCTTACCCACCACCACCCCGATCACGTGCAGGGCCTGGATGAGCTACTGGCAGAACACCCCAAGGCGCAGGTCTACGGCGCCGATGCGGATGCGCACCGCCTGCCCCGCCTCGATGTCGCGCTGAAGGAAGGGGATCACCTGACCCTGGGTGGCGAAAAGGGCAACGTGCTGGATGTCTCCGGCCACACTGTCGGCCACCTGGCATTCCATTTCCCCGAAAGCGACCTGGCCTTCACGGCGGACAGCCTGATGGCCCTCGGCTGCGGCAGGGTTTTCGAAGGGACCTTCGACCAGATGTATTCCAGCCTGCAGAAGCTCGCGGCGCTGCCGCCCCGCACCGTGATCTGCTCAGGCCACGAATATACCCTGGCCAACGGGAAATTCGCCCTGTCGATTGAACCGGAAAATCCCGACCTTATATCAAGGGTCGCAGCTGTCGAAGCCGCCCGGGCCGAGGGGCGCCCCACCGTTCCCTCGCGACTCTCCGAAGAACTGGCAACCAACCCCTTCCTGCGCGCCGACCGGGACTCGGTCGCGCAATCCGTCGGCCTCCCCGGAGCTGCTCCGGCAGAGGTCTTTGCCGAGATCCGGCGTCGCAAGGACGCCTTCTGAATGACCGTTTCGTGACACTTCGCGCCACCCGGGCCGCGAAATGTGAACAGCCGGTCGAAGAAAAGCCTTGAAGAACCGTCGGGATCGACCAAACTTTAAGACTAAGAGGCCATGGTTGGAACTGGGGCCCGTCCCCGCTCCGACACAGATCGAAAAGGAGCACCACAGTGCCTTCATTCTCGACCACCCTGGAACAGGCGATCCACGCGGCCCTGGCTCTGGCCAATGCCCGACGCCATGAATTCGCGACGCTCGAACACCTCCTGCTCGCCCTCATCGACGAGCCGGATGCCGCCCGGGTGATGAAGGCCTGCTCCGTCGACATGTCGGAACTTCACCAGACCCTCGTCGAATTCATCGACGAAGAGCTGGCGAACCTCGTCACCGACGTCGACGGATCCGAAGCGGTCCCGACCGCTGCCTTCCAACGCGTCATCCAGCGCGCGGCGATCCACGTCCAGTCCTCGGGCCGGACCGAAGTGACCGGGGCGAACGTCCTGGTCGCCATATTTGCCGAGCGCGAATCGAATGCGGCCTATTTCCTGCAAGAGCAGGACATGACCCGCTACGACGCGGTCAACTTCATCGCCCATGGTGTTGCCAAGGATCCCGCCTACGGCGAGAGCCGCCCGGTCACCGGCGCGGAGGAAGAGCAGAAGCGCGCCTCCAGCCAGAACACCGCGCAGCCCGAAGGGGACGGCAAGGAATCCGCCCTCGACAAGTACTGCGTGAACCTGAACGCCAAGGCGCGTGAAGGCGACGTGGACCCCCTGATCGGCCGCGGCCACGAGGTGGAGCGCTGCATCCAGGTGCTTTGCCGCCGGCGCAAGAACAACCCGCTGCTCGTGGGCGACCCCGGCGTCGGCAAGACGGCCATCGCCGAAGGCCTGGCGCGCAAGATCATCCAGGGCGAAACGCCCGAGGTGCTGGCGAACACCGTCATCTTCTCGCTCGACATGGGCGCGCTGCTGGCCGGCACCCGCTACCGCGGCGATTTCGAAGAGCGTCTGAAATCGGTCGTGACCGAACTGGAAGCGCATCCCGACGCCGTGCTCTTCATCGACGAAATCCACACCGTGATCGGTGCGGGCGCCACCTCCGGCGGCGCCATGGATGCCTCCAACCTGCTGAAGCCTGCGCTTCAGGGCGGCAAGCTGCGCTGCATGGGCTCCACCACCTACAAGGAGTTCCGCCAGCACTTCGAAAAGGACCGCGCGCTGAGCCGCCGGTTCCAGAAGATCGACGTGAACGAGCCTTCGGTCGAAGATGCAGTCAAGATCCTCAAGGGCCTCAAGCCCTACTTCGAGGAACACCACGGCATCAAGTACACCAATGATGCGGTCCGCACGGCGGTCGAACTGTCTGCGCGCTACATCAACGACCGCAAGCTGCCCGACAAGGCCATCGACGTGATCGATGAGGCTGGTGCCGCGCAGCATCTGGTGGCCGAATCGAAGCGTCGCAAGACCATCGGCGTGAAGGAGATCGAGGCCGTCGTCGCCAAGATCGCCCGCATCCCGCCGAAGAACGTTACCAAGGACGATGCAGAGGTTCTGAAGGATCTCGAAGGGTCGCTCAAACGCGTGGTCTTCGGTCAGGACAATGCCATCGAGGCGCTCTCCTCCGCCATCAAGCTGGCCCGTGCGGGCCTGCGCGAACCGGAAAAGCCCATCGGCAACTACCTCTTCGCCGGGCCGACCGGTGTCGGCAAGACCGAGGTCGCCAAGCAACTGGCGGATACCCTCGGCGTGGAACTGCTTCGCTTCGACATGTCCGAGTACATGGAGAAACACGCGGTCTCCCGCCTGATCGGCGCGCCTCCGGGCTATGTCGGCTTCGACCAGGGCGGCCTGCTGACCGACGGCGTCGACCAGCATCCGCATTGCGTGCTGCTCCTTGACGAGATCGAGAAGGCGCACCCGGATGTCTACAACATCCTGCTGCAGGTGATGGACCATGGCCAGCTGACCGACCACAACGGCCGGACGGTGAACTTCCGCAACGTGATCCTGATCATGACCTCCAACGCGGGGGCTGCGGAACAGGCCAAGTCGGCCATCGGCTTCGGTCGCGACCGCCGCGAGGGCGAGGATACCGCCGCCATCGAGCGGACCTTCACGCCGGAATTCCGCAACCGTCTGGACGCCGTGATCAGCTTCCAGCCCCTGCCCAAGGAAACCATCCTGCAGGTGGTGGAGAAATTCGTGCTGCAGCTGGAAGCCCAGCTCATGGATCGCGGTGTGACCATCGAACTGACCAAGCCCGCTGCCGAATGGCTGGCGGACAAGGGCTACGACGACAAGATGGGCGCCCGCCCGCTGGGTCGCGTCATCCAGGAGCACATCAAGAAGCCCCTGGCGGAAGAGCTGCTCTTCGGCAAGCTGTCCAAGGGTGGCGTCGTGAAGGTCGCGCTGAAGGGCGATGCGCTTGATCTGCAGATCAAGGGGCCGGACAAGCTTCGCCTGTCCGGGAACAAGCCCCCGCTGCTGACTGCGGACTGATCCGCGATCACGGTCTGGAACCTCTGAAAGGGCGGGGATTTTCCCCGCCCTTTGACTTTGCCCGACATAGCGATCGACGCGTGCCCCGGGCATCAGGCGCGCGCCTCGCTTGTCGCGAGGTCCCCCGTTCCGCTACACCGGACATGCCCGCGGGCCGACGCCCCCCAGACCGGATCAGGACCAGATGACCGAAGCCGCCGCCATCGCCGCAAGTGACGCCCCCGCAACGCGGGAAAGCCTGTCACAAGACCTGCGGCGCGTCCTCCGCCCGGGAGAATTGCTGATCCTGCACAGCTCGCTGTCTGCCCTGGGCTGGATTTCCGGCGGCGCGGTGACACTGATCGAAGCGGTCCTGGATGTGCTTGGCCCCGCCGGAACACTGATGATGCCGGCGCAGAGCTCCCAGCTCACCGATCCCGCGGGATGGGCGCATCCGCCGGTGCCCCGGGACTGGATCGCGCCGATCCGGGACAGCCTGCCCGCCTTTTCCACCGCGACCACGCCGACGCGCGGCCTGGGCCAGGTCGCAGAGCTGTTCCGCACCTGGCCCGGCACCCTGCGCAGTGACCACCCCCATGTCTCTTTCTGCGCCAGGGGTCCCCTGGCGCAGGACCTCCTGGCGCAACACGCCCTCGAAGATCCCTTTGGCGCCGCGTCCCCGCTTGCCCGCGCCCTGTCGCTCCGGGCGCGCGTCCTGCTCGCAGGCGTCGGATTCGATTGTTGCACGCTGCTCCATCACGCGGATCGCCTCTGCTTTCCCGATGCCCCGACCGAAGCACAGGGGGCGCCTCTCCTTGTTGACGGGGTCCGCCGCTGGGTGCCTTTCAATGAACCTGAACTGATCGACGACAGCCATTTCCCGGCCATAGGCGCCGCGATGCAGGCTGCCGGAACCGCAGAACAGCTGCCCCTTGGGGCAGGCACGGGCACCCTCTTCTCTGCGTGCGATGCCGTCGCCATGGCCCGCATCACCTGGCGCGACGGCAGGCCCGGGGCACCTGCGGCATGATCCGGCTCCTGCTGGCGGTCCTCCTCTCGACATATGCCGCACAGGCTGGCGCGCAGACCCTGCCGCAGCTTTCCCTGCCGCTCGACTGCACCCCGGGGCGGGACTGCTTCATCCAGAACTACGTCGATGACGATCCGGGCCCCGGTGCCCGTGATTTCGCCTGCGGTGCCCTGACCTACGATGGACACAAGGGCACCGATTTCGCCCTGCCCTCGATTGCCGCGATGCAGGATGGGGTTGATGTCCTGGCAGCCGCCGACGGCGTCGTAACCGGGGTCCGGGATGGCATGACAGACCGCATCTGGACCCCGGCAGAGGCCGAAAGGATCGCCGGGCGGGACTGCGGAAATGGCGTCGCCCTGGATCACGGCGAGGGCTGGAAGACGCAATACTGCCACATGCGCCAGGGCTCCGTCCGGGTGACGCAGGGCCAGGTGGTCCAGGCGGGCACGCCGCTGGGTCAGGTCGGCCTGTCAGGCAAGAGCCAGTTTCCCCACCTGCATATCTCCCTGAGCCATAATGAAGAAACCGTGGACCCGTTCGCTCCGGACGGCAGCGGATCCGCTTGCGATGGCGACACGCGAACCTCGCTCTGGCAGCCGCCTTTGCCCTATGTCGCCGGGGGCTTCATCTCCGCAGGTTTCGCAGATGCCCTGCCCGATTACGACACGATCAAGCAGGGGCAGGCCACCGCGAAGGCACTGCCCGCCGACAGTTCGGCGCTTGTCTTCTGGGCCCATGCCTTCGGGCTGCGCACGGGCGACAGGATGGAACTGGCGATCACCGGACCGACGGGCGCCTTCATCCGGCAAGAGGTCGAGATGGAGAAGACACAGGCGCGGGCCTTCCGTGCGGCGGGCAAACGGCTGCGCACCGCGCTGGCGCCCGGGCTCTACTCCGGGCGGGCAACGCTGCTACGGAATGGCGTGGCAATCGCCCGCACAAGCACGACCGTGATGATCACCGCCCCCTAGGCTACGCGCCCGGATCGCCCGGCGGGCTTCAGCGTTCGGTCAGCTTCAGCTCGATCCGCCGGTTGGCAGCCAGGGCCTCCGGGCTGTCGCCATCGTCAATCGGCTGGAATTCCCCGAACCCGTTCGCCGACAGGTGATTGGGCGGGATTCCCAGTTCGATCATGTAGCGGACGACGGACAGGGCGCGCGCCTGGCTCAGCTCCCAGTTATCCTTGAATTCGCCATCGCCCCGCAGCGGGATCTTGTCCGTGTGACCGTCAACACGAATGATCCAGTCGATACCGCTGGGGATCTCGGCTGCGACCTCCTTCAGGATCCCTGCGATGTCCGCGATCTGGGCGCGCCCTTCGTCGGAAAGCTCCGCCTTCGCCGGGGCGAAAAGAACCTCGGAAGAGAAAACGAAGCGGTCGCCGACAATACGCACGCCATCCCGGCCCGCCAGGATCTGACGCATCCGGCCAAAGAAGTCGGAGCGATACTGCGACAGTTCGTTCTTCTCCTCCTCCAGCCGCTTTGCCTCGGCCTCCAGGCGGCGTGCCTCTTCTTCCGCCCGCTGGCGTTCCTTGCGCTCCAGCGCGGCGGCCCGTGCCAGCGCCGCGTTCAGGTCGTGGCCAAGGCTCTGGATCTGCACCTGGCTGGCACTTTCCCGTGCCTTGTAGTCATCCAGGAGGCCCTGCAGGGAGGCAAGCTGACTGCGCAGTTCCGCGACCTGCTGGTTCAACAGCGCGGCACGGCGCTGGCTCTCGGCCGATTTCGCCTCTTCCTGCTCAAGCGTCTTGTTGGCCTGCGCCAGCAGCGCCTGGCGCTGCTCGGCTTCGGTCATCTGGTCTTCGGCATCCTGCTCCGCCTTCAGCTTCGCGGCCAGGGCTGCAGCCAGTTGCCGGCGCAGTTCCTCGCGATCGACCTGCGCGGTCTCGGCGGTTTCCTTGGCGGCCAGGGCTTCGGCCAGGCGGCGTTGCAGGCTTTCCAGCGCCTCCCCATGGCGCGTTTCCGCATCGGCCATTTCACCCTGGGTGCGCGTCAGTGTCTCTTCCAGCGCGCGCAATTTCTCCTGCAGCTCACCGATGGTCGCCTGGCGCTGCTGCGCGGTATCGCGCAGCTCTGCAACACTGGCTTCCAGCGCGGCCTTGTCGGCCTGCAGCGCGGCGGCCTGGTCGGTGGTGTCCAGCGCCCCATCCAGACGGTCCTGCAATCCGGCCTTTTCCTGCTCCGCCCGTGCCAGCGCCGCCTCCAGGGCAACGATGCGCAGCCGGACCGCCTCCAGTTCGTCCACCTGGCCAGAGGCCTCCTGCTGCGCTGCATCAAGCTTCGCCGTCAACTCTGCCTCCCGCGAGGCGGCATCGGCTTGCAGCTGGTCGATCTGGGCCTGCATTTCCTCCCGCGCGGTCCGGGTTGCGGCAGCGGCGCGATCTGCCGCCGCTTTCGCATCATCTGCTTGCTGCTGGGCCGTTTCCAGCTGGCTTCGCAGGCTTGCCACATCGCTGCGTGCCGCATCCCGCTCCCCCTCGGTTCCGGAAAGCGCCTTTTCAAGAACGCCCAGCCGGGCATTCAGCTCCGCCAGCTTCGCCTCGCGATCCTCGACATCGGCCAGGGCATTGGCCAGCGCCGCTTCCAGCCGGGACAGCTGGCCAAAGCTGGCCTGGCGCCCGGCCTCTGCCTCTGCCAGCCGGTCCTTCGTGCGCTGCAACTCGTCAGAGGTCTGGCCCACCTGCGCCTCTGCCTCTTCCCGTGCGAGGACGGCCGCCAACAGCTGATCGTCCAGATCGTCTTTCGCCGCTTCCGCCGCCGCCAGAAGGGTCAGCGTATCCTCTGCCTTCTTGCGCTGTTCTTCCAGCGCCAGCGTCATCGCCGTCAATTCGTCCTGAGAATCCTTCAGCTTCTCCCGCAGGGCCTGCGCCGCGGCGGCCTCGGCCAGCTTCGCGGCCTCTTCATCCGACAGCTGCGCCTGCAGGTCCGTCACCTGGGCAGACAGGGCGCCACTCTGGCTCTCCGCATCGGCCTTTTCCGACTTCAGGTTCTCGATCAGCGCCTCCAGCGCCTCGCGCCGGGCCGCGGCCAACCGCGCCTGCTCGGCCTGGTCGTCGATCTCCGACCGGGCCTGCGCCAGCGCAAGTTGCAGCGCCTCCTGCTCCCCGATCAGCCGCTGCTGTTCCGCCTGAAGGTCCGATATCTGGCCCTGCGC
Organism: Pseudooceanicola sp. NS-SX8; assembly: GCF_057380755.1. Lineage (NCBI taxonomy): Bacteria > Pseudomonadati > Pseudomonadota > Alphaproteobacteria > Rhodobacterales > Paracoccaceae > Pseudooceanicola > Pseudooceanicola sp. NS-SX8. The sequence continues at coordinate 4,282,472 of NZ_CM170819.1, forward strand.
CTGCTCCTGCTGCGCCAGAAGGCCCGCCACCTGGGCTTCGAACTCGGTGATCCGCCCCTGTGCCGCGTCCAGATCCGACTGCGCGGTATCGCGTTGCTGGGTGAGCGAGGCGATCAGGGCCGCCTGTTCATCCAGGCGCTGCTGCCGGTCGTCCAGCGTCGCGTTTAGGGAACCGACCTCATCCGTCAGTTTCGCCGTCCGGTCCCGTTCAAGGCCCAGGGCCTGGCTCAGCGCCGCAAGGTCCGCAGTCAGGTCGTCCAGCTCGTTTTCCTGGCCGGTGATGGTCTCCTGCAGGGTGAACTGCACGATCATGAAGATCGTCAGCACGAACATCAGTACCATCAGCAGCCCGGTCATCGCATCGACGAAACCGGGCCAGATATTGGCCTGCAGCCGCGCGCCGGATCTGCGGGACAGCGCCATGGATCAGACGTCCTGTTCCGGGTGCGCCGCCTTCGCGCGTTGCCCCTGGGCGATCAGGCGCGACAGCGCGGCGATATCGGTCCGAAGCTCCGCCATGGTCTCGTGTCGGCCGGCGCTGATCTCTTCGAGGATGCGCAGCAGCTGCACGTCCATCGACCGCAGGCGCATGCGGCTTTCGGCATCCAGCCCCTCGGCCATGCCCTGTTCCACCAGCTTTTCGATCAGGGTTTCCTGTTGATCGGCCAACCGGGTCATGGCGTCCGCCACCTGGTTGCCGGAGGCGTTCTGCGCCGCCATCCGGTCCGTCAGCCTTTCGATGGTATCGGCCAGCGTCGACAGTTTCGCATCCACCTCGGCCCGCGCCGTGTCGGAACGGGCAAACATCTCCTGCATGCGGGCCATCTGCTCGCCCATGTTGTCCAGCACGGCGACCAGCATGGAATCGTTGGCCCCACCCTCCCCGTCGGACAGGCCGACACGGGTGATCGTCGAAAGCCATTCCTCCAGCTCACGGTAGAACCGGTTCTGGCCATGCCCCGCGAACAGCTCCAACAGGCCGACGACGAGAGACCCCGCCAGACCGATCAGGGAGGAGGCAAAGGCCACCCCCATGCCGCCCAGCTGCGCCTCAAGCCCGGTCATCAGGCGATTGAAGACCGCAGTCCCCCCCTCGCCCTCGCCCGGTGCCAGGGACCGGATGGTGTCGACCACGGCAGGCACCGTCGTCGCCAGGCCATAGAAGGTGCCCAGAAGGCCCAGGAAGATCAGAAGGGAGGTCAGGTAGCGCGTGATTTCCCGCGCCTCGTCGATCCGGGTCGCGACGGATTCAAGGATCGACGTCGCGGAGGAGGACGAAATCTGCATGCGCTTGTCGCGCTGTCCCAGCAGGGTCGCCAACGGGGTCAGCAGGCGCGGCGCGCGCGCGGCGACCTCGCCCTTGTCTCCCGGCTGCTCGTCACGATCGACGGCGGTGAAGCGTTCGATCCACCGCACGGAGGAGATCAGCTGCGCCACCTGCCAGAAGCAGGCCAGGACGCCGATGACGAAGACGATCGCGATGAACCCGTTCAGGTAGGGGTTCGCCTCGAACACGGGAAGCAGCTTGGGCGCAACGAAGATGCAGCCGGCGACGCACAGGCCAAGCACGATCAGCATCAACAGGATCTGGCGAATGGGCTGGGAGAACTGCGGGGCTGCCTCGCCCTCACCGTGAGCCATCAGGACGGTCCCAAAGTTTGTTTTCGTTGGCCCGACCTTAGGATCAATCGCTTTTCAGGAAAAGGACTTATGCGCGCAAATTCCTCACGCGGGCGGCCAGCCAGGTCAATTCTTCGTCGCCCAGCCCCAGCTCTTCCAGGTGTGCGGCGGTATTGAACAGATAGTCGGCATTCGGCCCCATCCCGCCCTGCGCCCGGGCGATGACCTGGGCCTGCTCTTCCAGGGGAAGACCCCCGCAATACTGCCGATGCGCGGGGTCGATCACATAGGCCAGCGCTTCGACCTGGCGGCCATCGACCAGGTCGAGCGGCAGGCGTCGCTCGATGTAAGCCGAAGAAATCAATTCCCTCTCCCGCAGGTAGGCCAGCACGGCCTCCTGCTCCGCCTCGGCCACGCGCAGGGCAAGCCCGGTACAGCCCGCACCCTGCTCCGCGTCGAGCGCAAGCACCAGCCCCGGTTCCTCCTCGCTGCCGCGATGGTGGATCGACGTCATGCAGAAGGATCGGCGGAAGCCCTGCAGATGGGCCACCACCCGTTCTGCCGGCTCAAAGCCGGGGTTCCAAAGCAGCGATCCATAGCCGAAGACCCACATATTGATGACTTCCCCTTTTCCGACCCCATTTATAAACACGACGCCGGAACCGAGGTGAAGGGGGTGCGCCGGAATGAAACGATTGCTCTGGGTGATCATTGCCGCAGCCCTGCTGTGGTCGGGCTACTGGTTCGCCGGGGCCAGCGGCGTTCGGCGCGGCATCGAAGGCTGGATGCAGGACCGCCGCAGCGAAGGCTGGCAGGCGGATTATTCCGATTTCTCGGTCCGGGGCTTCCCCAATCGCTTCGACGCCACCTGGCAGAACCTGGCCCTGGCAGATCCCGACACCGGCTTCGCCGTCGAACTGCCGATGTTCGGCCTCTACGCACTGTCGTGGAAACCTAACCACCTGATCGCCGTCTGGCCGGATCGTTTCGCCTTCCGCACCCCCCTCACCCGCCATGACCTTGCCAGCCAGGATCTGCGCGCCTCGCTGCGCGTCGCGCCCGGGCCACTGCTGGAACTGCGGCGCGCCCAGGTCTCGGGCAACGATCTGGTGCTGCAGGGGGATCTGCCCGGCGGCATGAAGACCCTCAGCCTCGCGATGGCGCAGTCCGAGGAGAGCGACAGCGCCTACCGCCTCGGCCTGCGGGCCGAGGGGATCACCCTGCCCCCGGCGCTGGCCGGCCACCTTGCCGGGGACGGCAGCCTGCCCGACACGATCAGCGGGCTGCAGCTCGATGCGGATGTCACCTTTACCCGCCCCTGGGACCTGCGCGCGATAGAAGACAGCCGGCCACAGCCGCGGGCGATCGAGCTGCACCTCGCCCGGGCCAGCTGGGGCGACCTGATGCTGCAGCTGTCGGCGGACCTGGAACTGGATGACGACGGCATTCCCAGCGGCACCGCCCAGGTCCAGGCGCGCAACTGGCGACAGATGCTGCAGGTGGCCGTCGCCGCGGGGGCACTGGACGCCCGCTCGGCCGAAGCCGCCGAAAAGGCTCTGGATCTGCTGGCCGGATTCAGTGGCAACCCCAACTCCCTGGACCTGTCCCTCACCCTCAAGGGCGGCGTGATCTGGGCCGGCCTCGTACCGCTCGGCCCCGCGCCTGCCCTGCACCTGCGCTGACAGTTCCTAGCGGCAGTAGGCACCGCTGCGATAGCTGGCCGTATCGAAGTGGAAGTGATCGCGGTGCAGCGCATTGGCTTCCGGGCCCAGGACCGTGCCAAAGGGACCGCAGGCGGCATCATGGGCACGGCGCAGGATCCGCCCTTCCCTCCCTCGGCTCCAGTCTTCCAGCACGACGAGGTCCTTGCCATCCACCAACCGGATCGCGGCGATGTCGATGGCCTTGCCCTTGCCGTGTTCGGAAACCTTGGCCCCCTTGCGGTTGTTGCGGGGGCGACAGGCGTAGTGGGCCACGACCCGCAACTCTTTCACCCCGCCGCCATATCCCTTGACCGCGGGACGCAGCCCGGTGTCGATCCAGGTCTTCAGCGCCCGTGCCGTGGTGCAGTCCATGACCGCGTGGGTGGAAAGGGCAACGCCCGACACCGAGCGGATCCGCACCGCGCTGGCCACGCCGCATCCGGGCACGGCCCCTTCGACGCGTCCGATCTCCACCCCCTGGATGGCGATATCGCCACAGACAGCGCCATTTCGGCGGATTGCCTCGGCGGCGCGCGCCTGCTGCACCACGGTCGCGGGGCGTGGCCTGGGGCGTAGCGAACGGGCCACGGCGGTATCCGGGTCCGGGATCCGCCGGGACACACCCAGCGTCTCTGCCCGGTCGGTCCGACGGCTGGCCGACTGCGCCTGAATGGCAACCTCGGTCGCGATGTCGCGCTGAACGAAAAGATCTGCCGGAAGGATGACACCCCTGACGACCTGCCCCCGGGCAACCGGCCGCAGCGAACGTTCGGGGGCCAGATCCGCGGCGGCAACAGGCAGCGTCCCCGGCAGGCAAAGCGCCAGAAGCGCAGTGGCCAGCCGGCGGGCGCGCCTCATTTCCGCGCGGCGCCGCGCCCGAAGTCGGGCGCGTCGGTATCCTGCCCCGCCTCGATGATATTGCGACGGATCGCGCGGGTCCGGGTGAAGTAATCGAACAGCAGGTCGCCGTCATCCCGCCGGATTGCCCGCTGCAGGCGGAACAGCTCTTCGGTGAAGCGCTGCAGGATCGACAGGGTCGCTTCCTTGTTGGAGAGGAAGACGTCGCGCCACATCGTCGGATCCGACGCCGCGATCCGGGTGAAATCCCGGAAGCCCGCGGCGGAATACTTGATGACCTCGCTGTCGGTCACCCGCCGCAGGTCATCGGCCACGCCGACCATCGTGTAGGCAATCAGGTGCGGCGTGTGAGAGGTCACCGCCAGCACAAGGTCATGATGATCCGGGTCCATCTCGTCCACGTTGGCGCCCAGCCCCTCCCAGAAGCTGCGCAGCCCCGCCAGCGCATCGGTATCCGTCCCGGCAACGGGAACAAGCAGACACCAGCGGTTGTCGAAGAGTTCGGCGAAACCGGCGGTCGGGCCGGAATGCTCCGTCCCGGCCAGCGGGTGCGCAGGAATGAAATGGACGCCCTCGGGCACATGCGGCCCGACGCTGGCCACCACCGATCCCTTGACCGAGCCGACGTCAGACAGCACGGCACCCGGCTTCAGGAAAGGTGCGATCTGCTCCGCCACGCCGCCCATGGCCCCCACGGGCACGGCGAGGATGACCAGGTCCGCCCCGGTCACCGCCTCTTCCAGCGTGTCGCAGATCCGGTCACCCAGCCCGATCTCCCGCGCGGTGGCGCGAACCTCGGGCGAAATGTCGTAGCCGCGGATCTCGCCTGCCAGCCCGCCACGTTCCGCCGCGCGGATGATGGAGGAGGCGATGAGGCCGAGGCCGACAAGGGTGACCGTGCCGTAGGTCATTCCACGTCCCCGGCCTTGAACTGGCCGATCGCATGGGCGACCCGGCGGCAGGCCGACTCGTCCCCGATGGTGATCCGCAGGCAGTTCGGCAACTTGTAGCTGCTGACCTGTCGCACGATCAGGCCGCGCGACTTCAGGTAGGCATTGCAGGCTTCCGCCTCTTCGGCGCTTTCGAAGCGGGCGAGGATGAAGTTGGTGTGGCTCGGATCCGACGGCACGCCGTGTTCGGCCAGTGCCCCGGCCAGCCACTCCCGCAGGCGGGCGTTCTCGCTGCGCGAACGGGCCACGTGGGCCTGATCGTTCATTGCCGCCGTCGCCGCCGCCAGCTGCCCGTTGGACAGGTTGAAGGGCTGACGGATGCGGTTCATCACGTCGATGATTTCCTGCGGCGCATAGGCCCAGCCGATCCGCAGGCCGCCCAGACCGTAGATCTTGGAAAAGGTCCGGGTCATGATCACGTTGTCCCGCGCCTCGACCAGGGCAGCGCCGCCGTCGAAGCCCTGCACGTATTCGGCATAGGCCCCGTCCAGCACCAGCAGGGCACCTTCGGGCAGGCTGTCGGCCAGCCGCGCCACCTCGTTGCCGCCGATCATCGTACCGGTCGGGTTATTGGGGTTGGCGATCATGACGATCTTGGTGTTCTCCGTCATCCCCGCGATCAGGGCATCCACGTCGGTCACGCGATTGCGCTCCGTCACCTCGACCGGTGTCGCGCCGACCGCGTTGGCAAGGATGCGGTACATGCCGAAACCATGTTCGGTGAACAGGACCTCGTCGCCCTCGCCCGCATAGGCCTGGCAAACCATCTGCAGGATCTCGTCGGATCCGACGCCGCAGATGATCTTGTCCGGGTCCAGCCCGTGCTGCGCGCCGATCGCCTGGCGCAGCTCTGCGTGATCCGTCGACGGGTAGCGATGCAGTTCGTGAACCGCGCGGGCGTAGGCATCCTTGGCAGCCTCGCCGGCCCCGTAGGGATTCTCGTTGGACGAGAGCTTCACCACGTCACTCACACCCTCGACCTTGGAAGCACCGCCCACGTAGAGCTCGATTTCCATGATCCCGGGTTGCGGTTCAATCTTGTTGTTCATCACATCACCTCTACACAGCGGCCCTTCTAGCTGCGGCGGGAATACATGGGAAGATGAAGTTTGAATGAAAGCTGACGGCGATGCCATCCGTGGCATTATGTCCGCGCGGCACCGGGTTTTCCGCCCCTCGCCCGCGGCGTGAAGAGCCAGGGCAGGCAACATCCGACGCCCCCCGCAGAACGGCGCCCCCATCGCCCAGGCAGGCCTTCCACCGACAGACGCACGGGCCAACGCAGGCCCCGCCGCCACCGTGCAGGAGCTCCGGGCGACGCGACCGCCGCGCCCCGTCGGACCGCGCCGTCTGCACGCACTAACGCCCCAATGACCACACATGCGAAAAGGGCCGCACCTCTCGGTACGGCCCCTTCGTATCGGTCGGCTCTGAACCTTAGTTCTGAGCGTAGTATTCGATCACCAGGTTCGGTTCCATCTGCACCGGGTACGGCACGTCGGACAGGCCCGGGGTACGAACGAAGGTCGCGGTCAGCTTGGAGGTGTCGACTTCCAGGTAGTCGGGAACGTCACGCTCGGGCAGTTGGACGGCTTCCAGGATGGCGGCCATCTGCTTGGACTTCTCGCGAACCTCGATCACATCACCTTCCTTCACGCGGTAGGAGGGGATGTTGACGCGCTTGCCGTTCACCAGGACGTGGCCGTGGTTGACGAACTGACGGGCTGCGAAGACGGTCGGCACGAACTTGGCGCGGTAGACGACGGCGTCCAGGCGGCGCTCCAGCAGGCCGATCAGCAGCTCACCGGTGTCGCCCTTGCGACGTTCGGCTTCACCGAAGATGCGACGGAATTGCTTTTCGGTCAGGTCGCCGTAGTAGCCCTTCAGCTTCTGCTTTGCGCGCAGCTGCAGGCCGAAGTCGGACATCTTGCCCTTGCGGCGCTGGCCGTGCTGGCCGGGGCCGTATTCGCGGCGGTTCACCGGGGACTTCGGACGGCCCCAGATGTTTTCGCCCATGCGGCGGTCGATCTTGTACTTGGCAGACGTGCGTTTGGTCACGGCTGATCTCCTTCGTTAGGGTGCCGCCTTCGGACCATCCGCGGTCCTTGACGGCTGTGAAGGGCGTTGTCCTCTACCCGGACCCGCCCCATCGGACAGGCCACCCGGGTTGACAGGAATCCCCTTGCGGGGCCCACCAACACCAATGAAGCCGCGCTTATAGCGGCTGCCTTGGGGGAGTCAATCAGCTCTGCAGGGCATTTCCCCGAATTCTGCAGGACTTTCGCACCAAAGACGACGCGGGGGTCAGGCGACGCCGCGCTGCAGGATCGCCGCCTCGGGGCGCGACAGGTTGCGACGGGCATAGGCCCCGTAGTGATGCGGATCGTATTCCAGCTCCGGCATGCCATTCAGCAGGCGATCCCGATCGGCCGGGGTCAGGGCCGTCAGCGCCGCATTCGCGGGGTGGAAGCTTTCCGTCTCGACCCCGTTGGCAAAGACGATCTGATGCGCATCCAGCAGCAGGTGAACATAGGTGACCTCGGCCACCGTCAGATCCTGCACGATGGTGCCCCCGTTCACCAGGTCCCGCGCGGTGACCAGCACCTCGTGGGCGTTGAACAGCTCCCTCGCGACAGGGCCGGACACCAGCATCCGGTGCTCCGGCGAGACCAGAAGGCTTTCCTCCGGACGGCGAATGCCGAAAGCACCGGGACGAATGCGGATCGGGCGCAGATGCGGCATGGAATAAAGCCGCGCCCCGGTCATGCGCCGGGCCCCGATCCACTGCACCTGCTGCGGACCGTTGTCCTTGGTCAGAACCCTGTCCCCCTCCCACAGATCCTCGACCGCGCGGGGGCCATGCGGGGTCGAGATCCGTGTCCCATGGGTGAAGCAGATCACGCCACCGGCCGTTTCCTCCGCCCGCTGCGGCACGCCATCGCGTCGCAACGCCTCGTGCACGATCCAGAAATCCCGGCCGGCTTCGGGCATGGCATCCAGGAACATCAGCAAGGGCTGGGCCCTGGGACCGACCTCGATCAGGGTGGCCGCATAGGTCCGGAGGCCATCGGTCAGGACGAACCCGGCTTCGAACAGCGGGTCTTCGATCCCGGCCCGACCGGGCTCCGCCTCGTCCCGGGTTGCGGCGCCGATCAGGCGGCGCACCATCCGGGCGGCACTGCGGCGCATGTTGCCGTCATCCGGCTGCGGCACCAGGCTCAAAAGTTCGACCGGCCCATCGACACGCACCGCTTCGCCGGACCAGGTCCAGGTCGCGCCGACCCTCACACCGTTCAGCGGCCCGGCCACCAGCCCGTCCAGTTCGGTCTGCGACCAGGAAATCACGTAGGTTCCAACATTGCGGTTGCGCATCTAACGTTCCTCCCCAAATCCGTCCGTATCCGAATGCCGCAAAAATTGGGCAATCTTGGGGCATTTCCCGCTTAGGGAGAGCGCGGCAGGCATTTCATTCATTTTTGACCTACCTTCTTGCAACCAAAGCGCCCGACAGGGACGCGGGCCCGGCAACCGTACCGAATCGGTGGCGTATGGCATAGCACCTGCCCCGCCACGCCCGGGCGCTGTTGCGCGAAGGTTTCAGGAAGCCGAAAGCGCTTTTCAGCGCTTCAGCCGTGCCCGGATCCGCACATCCGCGCCCTCCCCTTCGACCTGCCAGACCTTCGCGACGATCCCCGTGCCCGCCGTGGTGCGATAGGCCCCGACCGAAAGCACATCCCCCCTCAGATCCGCGTCCGCGGTGCTGCCATCCGAAAACAGGATCAGGACCGGCCCATCCGCACTTTCTCCTACCCTCAGCGCCCCCTGCCGCCAGCGGCCACGGGCACCCGGGTAGAGATGACTGTGAAAGACCTCCAGCTCCGCCATGTTCAGCCCGGACGACGGGCGACGCAGTCCACTTCGACCAGCGCTCCCACCGCCAGCGCGGTCACACCAACCGTTGTGCGGGCCGGGCGCCGGTCCGCCGGAAAATAGCTTTCGTAGGTGCTGTTGAAGGCAGCGTAGTCCCGCTCGAACTCCGTCAGGAAGCAGCGGCACTGCACCACGTGGGAAAAATCCAGACCCAGTTCCGCCAGGATCAGGGCCAGGTTGTCCATCACCCGGGCCGTCTGCGCCTCGATCCCCTCAGGCAGGGGCGCATCCGGGGCAGCCGGGTCCGTGGGCATTTGTCCCGTCAGCATGACCCAGCCATCGACCTCCACCGCGTGGGAAAAGGGCGCCACCGGGCGGGGCCCGCGATCGAAGAGGTGAAAGAGCGGGTCCATGGGCCGGGTCCTTTTCATGACATTGCAGGGCTGAACTGCCGCCACCCTACGCCCGGCGTTCCCCGGTGCAAGGGCCCCGCTGCAAGGGCCCCGGTGCAAGGGCTGTGCAAGGGCATGTACTGGGACCGGGGCGAGGTCGGAAACGACAGCGAGCCCCCGAACCGGCCCCCAAGTGGCAAGGGGGCCGCTGCACTCCCATGCAGCGGCCCCCGGCCATTATCTGTCACCATGTTCTGCCTTGGTCGGCTCAGATCCGAACGGAGCGGCCGCCGCGCGGGCCTGCCACCAGCCAGATGATGAAGCCCAGCACGGGCAGGATAAGGATCAGCAGGGTCCACAGGATCTTGGCCGCGCCCGATGCGGCAGAGGTCAGCACCTGGTAGATTGCGTAGATATCAGCGATGAGGATGATCAGTCCGAGAATACCGAATTCCATTGGTCAGCTCCGTCATTACGTCCGTTTAAGGTCTGCAGTGGAAACGCCCGAAACGGCCAATTCGTTCCCTCCCGCCTGCCCTTCCACCCAGCCGGGCCCACCCTTCCGCTCAGCCGAGCTTGTGTCCCGTCGCCATCCAGATCCCGATCTTGAGCATCGCGGCCGCCTCCCGCAGGCTGGCCCGGGCCAGCCGCACCCGCCCCAGTTCCTCGGGGTAGTCCGGGCTCGACGACCGCGCCCGCAGGCCCAGGTGGCGGGCGATCACCCGCGCCCGGGGGCCGTGATACAGGTCCGTGACCAGAACCACGTCACGCATCTGCGGATACAGCGCGCAGGCATTGCTGATATTGCTGATCGTGTCGGTGGACCGCTCTTCCAGCAGCAGGGCAGAGGCTGGCACGCCCTCCGCCTCGATCAGCTGCGCCATGACCCGCGCCTCTGAGGGCGGATAGCGCCCCACGCCGCCGCACAGGACGGCCCGGTCGACCTCCCCCCGCAACAGAAGCCCCGCCGCATGCAGCGCGCGCCGCCGCAGCGCGGGCGATGGCTCGCCGCCGGGCCAGACCCCGGCCCCCAGCACCAACGCGGTCTGCAGGGCGGTGCTCACCGGCGCACCTTAGGGGCCGCGCGCAGGCATGGCCCGGCACCGGGCGTCCGCCGCCTCACCGCTTGCGCCGCTTCACGTTGCCGCCACGCTGCCCCGGGCGCCCGGCGGTCGACCGGCCCCGGCTCTTCGTCGCGGCCTCTCCCGCGGCCTCGATCGCCGATTGCCGGGCCATCGGATCGTCGCCCACGGCCAGGTCCACCGCTTCAAGCCGCTTGATCTCGTCGCGCAGCCGCGCGGCTTCCTCGAACTCCAGGTTCTCCGCCGCCTTGCGCATCTCGTCGCGCAGCCCGTCCAGATGCGCCTGCAGGTTGGCCCCCATCAGCGGCTTCTCGACCTTGGCCGTCACGCGGCTCTGATCCGTGTCGCCCTGGTAGAGCCCCGCCAGGATGTCCTCCACGTTCTTCTTGACCGTGGCCGGCGTGATCCCGTGTTCCTCGTTGTAGGCGATCTGCTTCTCGCGCCGCCGCTCGGTCTCCGCCAGGGCACGTTCCATCGACCCGGTGATCCGGTCGGCATACATGATGACCCGACCGTCAGCGTTCCGCGCCGCCCGCCCGATGGTCTGGATCAGCGAGGTCTCGGACCGCAGGAACCCTTCCTTGTCCGCATCCAGGATCGCCACCAGCCCGCATTCGGGAATATCCAGCCCTTCGCGCAGCAGGTTGATGCCGATCAGCACGTCGAAGGCCCCCAACCGCAGGTCGCGCAGGATCTCGATCCGCTCGATCGTGTCGATGTCGGAGTGCATGTAGCGCACCTTGATGCCCTGTTCGTGCAGGTATTCCGTCAGGTCCTCCGCCATCCGCTTGGTCAGGGTCGTCACCAGCGTCCGGTAGCCGTCGGCGGTGACCTTGCGGATCTCGTCCAGCAGGTCGTCGACCTGCATCTCCACCGGCCGGATCTCCACCTGCGGATCCAGAAGACCCGTGGGGCGAATGACCTGCTCGGTGAAGACACCGCCGGTCTGCTCCATCTCCCAGGCGCCGGGCGTCGCGCTGACATAGACGGACTGCGGCCGCATCGCGTCCCACTCCTCGAACTTCAGCGGGCGGTTGTCCATGCAGCTGGGCAGGCGGAACCCGTGTTCGGCCAGGGTGAACTTGCGCCGATAGTCACCCCGGTACATGCCGCCGATCTGCGGCACGGAAACGTGGCTTTCATCGGCAAAGACGATGGCGTCGTCGGGAATGAACTCGAACAGCGTGGGCGGCGGCTCTCCGGGGGCGCGGCCGGTCAGGTAGCGCGAATAGTTCTCGATCCCGTTGCAGACGCCCGTCGCCTCCAGCATCTCCAGGTCGAAGTTCGTCCGCTGCTCCAGCCGCTGCGCTTCCAGCAGCTTGCCTTCGTTCACCAGCTGGTCCAGCCGCTGGCGCAGCTCCTTCTTGATGCCGATGATCGCCTGCTGCATCGTCGGCTTCGGCGTCACGTAGTGGCTGTTGGCGTAGACCCGGATCTGGGTGAACGTGTCGGTCTTTTGCCCCGTCAGCGGATCGAATTCGGTGATCGCTTCCAACTCCTCCCCGAAGAACGACAGCTTCCACGCCCGGTCTTCAAGGTGCGCCGGCCAGATTTCCAGGCTGTCGCCCCGCACCCGGAAACTGCCCCGCTGGAAGGCTTGGTCGTTGCGCCGATACTGCTGCGCCACCAGGTCCGCGATGACCCCGCGCTGATCGTACTGGCCGCCGACCTTCAGATCCTGGGTCATCGCGCCATAGGTCTCGACGCTGCCGATACCGTAGATGCAACTGACCGAAGCGACGATGATCACGTCGTCCCGCTCCAGCAGAGCCCGCGTGGCCGAGTGGCGCATGCGGTCGATCTGCTCGTTGATCTGGCTTTCCTTCTCGATATAGGTGTCCGACCGCGCCACGTAGGCCTCGGGCTGGTAGTAATCGTAGTAGCTGACGAAATACTCGACCGCGTTGTCGGGGAAGAAGCCCTTGAACTCCCCGTACAGCTGGGCCGCCAGCGTCTTGTTGGGCGCCAGGATGATCGCCGGGCGCTGCGTCTGCTCAATCACCTTCGCCATGGTGAAAGTCTTGCCGGTGCCGGTAGCCCCCAGCAGAACCTGGTCGCGATCACCGTCCTGCACACCCTGGCACAGCTCCGCAATCGCCGTGGGCTGGTCCCCGGCGGGTTCAAATGTGGTCTGCATGACCAACCGCTTGCCACCTTCCAGCTTCTCCCGCGACTTCACGTCGGGGGCTGGGGCATGCAGCATCGCGGGCAGCTTGTCGTTATGGGCGTAGGCCATGGGGGCTCCGATCCGGTTTGTTCCAGATTTGTCCTCTTTTTGCGCGGGTTCAACCCCGGCTGCCGCCGTGCTGCTGACAGTTTTCCGCAAGAACCTGCCACGCTTGCGGATCGTCAAGAAATTCCGGATAAGGAAAGAACGATTCAGGAGGTTTCCATGCGCGCACGAATCTATCGCCCGGCCAAGACCGCAATGCAGTCCGGCACCGCGAAGACCCACAATTGGGTACTCGAATATTTCCCCGAGTCGGCCCGCGAAATCGACCCCCTGATGGGCTGGACCTCTTCCAGCGACACCCAGAGCCAGGTGCGCCTTCGCTTCGAAAGCAAGGAAGCCGCGCTGGAGTACGCGAACGAACACGGAATTGATGCCGTCGTGACCGAACCCCAGGAACGCAAGCACAACGTACGTCCCTTTGGTTACGGCGAAAATTTCTCGACCAACCGGCGTGGCGCCTGGACCCACTGATGCCCGCCTGACAGGTTGCCATCGGCAACCTATACATTTGACAGTTGTTTAAACTCTGCTATAGGCAACCCTGTAGCGAGCTGATGAACTTCGTTCCTAGCCCTCACGCCGCATCGGGATGATGTGTAATGCAATCAACATCTTGATTGCGTTTTCCATGTCTTGCGGCTGAAGACTTCGTAGCGAAAAGATATTTCGCAGGATGCTTAAATTGTCACAATTTTTGCGCCTCACGACGCCACCGAACGGTTCAGACGCCAGCACACCACGCTTTAAAGTTGCGAGCTCTGCAGTGCAGCAGATAGGGTAACTAGGGGACGAAAACATCGGGCAATTTCAGGCCCGCGCGAACGGATTGGGGAACATCCGACGATGACTTTGAGAGTATTCGTCTGCAAGGACTGCGGACACAAGATGCGGCTTTCAGGCAGTAACTGTGGGAAGTGCTACGCCCGAAAGGCGCCGTACCAGATGCCGACGCTGTGGTACGCCATTGCCGCGATCGTTGTCATTCTGCTTATCGTAGGGGGGATTTCCGCTCTCGCTTCGGTTGCCTGATCGCAGGCAGCCGACAGGTTGATGCGGGCTTGCCAAGCGCGTCGCTTTCCGGGACAAGGCGACCCATGGCCCCGTAGCTCAACTGGATAGAGCAGCCGACTTCTAATCGGCAGGTTGAGGGTTCGAGTCCTTCCGGGGTCGCCATACCATCCTTCACCTTCACCCTCGGGCACATATGACAGGTCTTCCGGAGGCCGCGCGCCACGCCTGCGCCCCGACTGCTGAAGACCTCATGCCAAGATCGACGAAAGGCCCCCGTCCGGTGCGGATCGGGGGTCTTTCTTTCGTCGTGCCAAGCCGCCCTGCGTGCACCCGGGCTTTTCACACACGGATCTGGCTGACACGGGCCTGTCTCACACGGGCCTGTTTCATCCGGGCCTGACACGGACCGCACCTGGGGACTCACCGGGGGCCGCCCCGGGTCTCAGGCCGCCCGGGCCATGTTGGCCTGGTGGAGGTCGATCGCCTCCTCCACATCGTCGAAGATCATCAGCCGGCCGCGATCCAGCACCGCCCCCATGTCGCAAAGCTCCTTCAACTGCGCCATCGCGTGGCTTACCACGATGGCACCGGAGTGCTGCAGCCGGTCCCGGAAAAGCTCGGAACTGCGCCGGCGGAAGGCCGCATCGCCAACCGCGGTGACCTCATCCACGAGGTAGGTATCGAACCCGAGCCCCATCGACAGGCCAAATGCCAGCCGCGCCCGCATGCCGGAAGAGTAGCTGCTGAACGGCATGCGGATCTGCGGACCCAACTGCGCGAAATCCTGCACGAAATCCAGCAGGGCATCACTGTCCACGCCATAGATCCTGGCCACGAAGCGCACGTTCTGCACCCCCGACAGACGGGGATGGAACCCGCCGGCAAAACCGACCGGCCAGGAAATCGTGCCGGTCGACACGATGCTGCCCGCGCTCGCCTCCTCGGTGCCGGCGATCATCTTCAGCAGGGTCGATTTGCCCGCACCGTTCCGCCCCAGCAGGGCCACCGACCGGCGTGCCGGAAAGGTGGCGCAGATCCCGTCGGCCACCAGCACCTTCTGGCCATGGCGCCGGTATTCCTTGCGCAGGTCCTGCAGCCGGATCATCCCCTACCCCCGGTCCCGCACCGCATAGACCCCAAGCACCGAGATCGACCAGCCAAGCAGCAGGAACAACCCAACGTAAAGCAGCAGAAGCCCCCGTTCCGGGTAGAGAGAGGTCTCGGCCCGAGTCGGCTGGATATGCGCGGCCAGATAACGGCTCTGGCGTCGTGCCTCCGCCAGGGCGGTGTCGAAACGCGCCAGGGCGGCACGGTGGGTCACCTCGGCGAATTCCCGTTCCACGGCCAGTTCCTCGAAGGCGCCGACCAGCGTCGCAAAGGCCTCCTCGTCGCCCTCGGGGGCGCCCAGGCCCAGCCGGCCGCGCTCCACCGCGATCCGCCGCTCGATCATCTCCACCTTCTGGCGCAGGTTCAGGGTCTGGATGTCATTGCGCGATGGCCGCGCCTCCAGCAAGTCCAGCTCCACCTGCGCTTCCACCAGCTGGCCCTGCAGATCGCCCAGAAGGTCCACGCGCGCCTGCAGTTCCACCCCGGGGTCAACGATCTGGTGACGGTTGCGGAACTCCGTCATCGCCCGCCGCGCCGCCTTCAGCCGGTCCAGCGTCAGGTCCACGTCCTCCCGCGCGTAACCGATCGCGTCTTCCCGCGCCGCATCCGAGAGGGAGTTGATCATGGCGGAGCTCTTCTCGCGGATCTGCTCCGCGACCGCCGTGGCATCCTGCGGCGTGAAGGCCATGACGCGCAGTTCGATCAGGCCCGCGCTGCCGTCGTAGTAGATCTTCACCATGCGGTTCCAATGGGTCACCAGGTCCTCGATCGGGGCATCGGGGGCCAGGGCGAAGACCGGATCGCCATCGCGCCATCCGACCCCCGGGCGTGACCAGATCGCGCGCAGGTCCAGATCCGCCTGGATGGCTGTCACCAGGTCCTGGCTCTTGAGGTAGCTGTAAAGGATATCGCTGTCGGACGAATGGCTGCCCGACAGCTCCGACAGGCCGCCCAGCAATTCCAGCGTGGGGGCCTGTTCCTCCGACCGGACGGTAAAGGCGAGGGAGGAGGTATACTGATCCGCCGCCCGCACCCAGAGGTACCACGCCGCCACCGCAAGAGGCGCCAGCACGCAAACTGCGAAGCTGAGCAGCACCATGCGCCGTCGGCGCCGGCCACGTGTCACGGCGGGGCGCGCCGCCCGCACCGAGTCAGGCTTCGGGCCGGGCGCCGTTCCGGGTGGGGCGACCGGCGCCACGGATGCCACACTTGCGGCAGGGGCGGCGGCGCGAATGCTGTTTGCGGTTTGTTCATTCATATGGCCGAGGCTAGGCCCGAAACCGTCAGAAAAGGGTTAACACAGAAGGTGTCAGAGACGAGATTTCACCCGCCTCCGCTGCCCGTTCGCCTGCGGTCGCGCCAGGGAAGCTGGCGCGTCATCCTGGCGCTCATGCTGCGGGAAATGGCGACAAGCCATGGTCGCACCCCGGGCGGCTATCTCTGGGCCGTGGTGGAACCGGTCGCGGGCGTGGCCCTGCTTTCCGCCGTGTTCTCCGTCGCGCTGCACAAACCGGGGCTGGGGGTGATCTTTCCGCTGTTTTACGCCACCGGCATGCTGCCCTTCACCATGTTCGGACACCTGACGGGCAAGCTCGCCCAGTCTATGGAATTCTCCCGCCCGCTCCTGTCCTTCCCGGGCGTGAGCTGGCGCGATGCGCTGGTGGCGCGCTTCCTGCTCAACATGGCGACCCAGCTGATGGTCAGCTACCTTGTCCTGGCCGGGATCCTGTTGTTTTACCGCACCCGGGCCATCCTGGATTTCAGCGCGATAATAGAGGCTTATGCCCTGTGCGGCCTGCTCAGCCTGGGGATCGGCACGCTGAACTGCCTACTGCAGGGGCTCTTTCCCATCTGGATCCACCTCTGGTCGATCCTGATGCGACCGATGTTCATCATCTCCACCATCTTCTTCCTGTTCGAATCGGTGCCGCAGCCGTTCCGCGACTGGCTGTGGTGGAACCCACTGGTTCATGTCATCGCCATCCTGCGGCGCGGGATCTACCCCAGCTACGATGCCAGCTGGGCCTCGCCCGCCTATGTCGCGCTGCTGGGGCTTTCGACCCTGGCGGCGGGGCTGCTCTTCCTGCGTCACCACCACCGCGACATCCTCGGCCGATGATCCGCGCCTAAAAGCGCCGGGCCAGTGCGGCGAAGCCCCCGGGCGGGTCCGGCCAGTCGCCGCACCGCCCCGGATCCGCCGCCCGCGCCCGCGCGCTGCGCTGCATGTCCAGGATCCACTCCTGCCCTTCGCGGAACAGCTCCGCCTCCTCGAATCGCAGCAGGCCCGCCAGCGCCGCCCCCTGCAGGTTCACCTGCGCGGGCAGGTCGATGACCGCGCGGATGCGATTGCGGCACTCCGCCTTGGCGCGGGCCCGCCGGGCCTGCGGCTCCTCCCGGTCCACCGGCAGAAGGGGGTCGCGATCCATGTGCATGGCGGCCTCCTCAGAACCAGCGCCCGATCTTCAGCTTGCCGCTGTCGATCGAAACCGGCGTCCCGGCAAAACTCGCGGGATCGGTGGAAATCGCGCTGCCGCCGTTGGTGCAGATCTGCGTGCCGTCGGCCCAGCGGGTGTATTCGCCGTTGGCATTCGATCCGCTTTCGATCACCGCGCCCGTGGGCACCCCGCCCGACTGCGCCACCGTGCCCACCACGCTGGCCTGGGTGAAGAGCTCCGACCAGCTGCCCCAGCTGCTGCCATCGTGGCTGCGGCTCCAGGTGCGGCCATCCTGGTCGGCGAAGACCTGGCGCGTGCCGCTGCCCGCCGGCAGGGCCAGCAGCGCCGCCCCGGAAGGATCGCCCACCGGGCAATTGGCGCCCGAGGCCGTCAGCGCATAGACCCCGCCCAGCGTGCAGCCATCCGCATCATCGCCCGGCGCCGCCACCGCCGCACCGCCCAGGCCAAAGGCCCCCACGGTCATCAGCCGGCCCGCCGTCGTGTCGCCCGCATCGCCCTGCACCGCCGCACCACTGGCCAGCCCGCTGCCCCCCGCAAAGCTGAGCGCGGTCACCCAGGCACTGCCGTCGGCCGATACCTTGATCGAGAAGTCGTCCTCCCCCGCCAGGCCCATTTCCGCCCGGCCGCTCCAGTTCGACTGGTAGAGAAGGCTCGCCGTATCGCCGGTCGCCGCCTTGTTGATTTTCAGCTGGTGCCCGTTGCCCGCATGGGTCAGCAGGCTTGCCTGGGCGGCCACGGCCAGCCGGTTCACCGCGTCGGAGGCCGTGTTCACCCCCAGCTGCGACACTTCCAGCGGCAGGCCGGACTCATCCTGCCAGGATCCGCTCCGCCAGGTCAGCAACCGGTCCTCGTCCACGACCCAGGCGCGCCAGCCGGGCTGCGGCGCCAGGAAGATCCAGGCCGTACCGTCGAAGGTCGCAAGCGCCCCCGCCTGCCCGGCCCAGTCGCCGGTCGCACCGGCGGCAACGATGTAGCGATCGCCCTCTGCCGGGCTCCCCGGAGGAGAGGTCAGATCCCGGTCCGCGACCGCCAGCTGCACCAGCGCGTCAAGGATCAGCAACGCCTCGTTGTGGGTCACGTGTTTCTGCGCCTGCGAGGGCTGCATGTAGGGCAGGGAAAGGCTGGCAGAGGTGTCCGGCATGGTCTGGCTCCTGTCAAAAGGCCCGTCAAAAGGCTCCTCCAGACGCTATGCCTTCCGCCGTTAACCAGCCTTCACCCCACCGTACGCTGCCCCCCGCCCTCCCCCACAGGACCTATCCAGCAGGCCCTATCCCGCAGGCCCTATCCCACCGGCCCTAACCGACAAGGCTGCGCAGGTAGCGGCCGTAGGCGTTCTTGCCGAAGAGTTCGGCCCGCGCCAGCAGGGCCGCATCGTCGATCCATCCCGCCGCATGGGCGATCTCGTCCGGCGATCCGATCTGCTGGCCCTGACGTTCCGACAGGGTGCGCACGAAGTTCCCCGCATCCAGCAGGGACCCATGCGTCCCGGTGTCCAGCCAGGCATAGCCGCGCCCCATCTGCTGCACCGTCAGCAGGCCCTCGGCCAGGTAGCTTTCCAGCACCGACACGATTTCCAGTTCCCCCCGGGCAGAGGGCGTCACCGCCCGCGCCCGCGCCGGCGCCGTCCCGTCCAGGAAGTAGAGCCCCGTCACCGCGTAGCGCGACGGCGCCACCTCCGGTTTCTCGACGATGGCGCGCACCGTGCCGTCGGCGGCGAAATCCACAACCCCGTAACGTTCCGGATCGGACACCTGGTAGCCAAAGACACAGCCCCCCGCGCCGCGCGCATCCGCCTCCGCCATCAGCTCCGGCAGGCCGTGACCGAAAAACAGGTTGTCGCCCAGCACCATGGCCGAAGGCGCCCCGTCCAGGAAGTCTTCCGCCAGCAGGTAGGCCTGGGCCAGGCCGTCCGGGCTGGGCTGTTCCAGCCAGCAGAACTCCAGCCCCCACTGGCTGCCGTCGCCCAAGAGGCGGCGGAACTGCGGCTGATCCTCCGGCGTGGTGATGATCGCGATCTCCCGGATGCCGGCCAGCATCAGCACCGACAGCGGGTAGTAGATCATCGGCTTGTCGTAGATCGGCACCAGCTGCTTGGAAATCGCCATGGTGATCGGGTAAAGCCGCGTGCCCGACCCGCCCGCCAGGATGATCCCCTTGCGGCCCGTCCAGGCAGTCGTACCGGCAGTCGTCCCGCCATCCTGCTCGCCTGCCTTCCGTTCGCTCATGCCATCGCCCCCAGTTCTTCCAGCACCGCATCCAGCCCGGCGCGCCAATCCGGCCGCGCGATCCCGAACTCTGCCTGCAACCGCTGGCAATCCAGCCGCGAATTGCGCGGCCGCGCGGCGGGGGTCGGCCAGGCTTCGGTGCCGATCTCCGTCACCGCCACCTCGCGCCCGGCGCGGGCAAAGATCTCCCGCGCGAACCCGGCCCAGCTGACATCGGGCGCCCCCGCGTAGTGAAAGAGGCCCCCCGGCGCGCCGGCGCGCATCTGGCGGGTCATCTCCAGCAGCGTGTCGGCGATCGCGGCGGCGGGCGTCGGCCCGCCCAGCTGGTCGCCCACGACGGACAGCGCATCGCGGCTTTCCGACAGCCGCAGCATGGTCTTCACGAAATTCGCCCCGTGGGCGGAAAACACCCAGGAGGTGCGCAGCACCGCCCAGTGCCCGCCGATGGCGGCGATCATCCCCTCCCCGGCCAGCTTGGTGGCGCCGTAGGTGTTGCACGGCGCCGTGCGGTCCCCCTCGGTCCAGGGGCGGTCGCCGCTGCCGTCGAAGACATAGTCGGTCGAAACCTGCAGGAAGGGGATCCGCAGGGCGGCACAGGCCAGCGCCATTTCCCGCGGCGCCGCGGCGTTCAGGCGATGCGCCAGGGCGGCATCGCTTTCGGCCTTGTCCACGGCGGTATAGGCGGCGGCGTTGATCACCGCGGCGGGATGCATCTGCGCGATCGCCGCCCCCGCAAGGCCCGGCTTGGCCAGGTCGATCTCTGCCCGGCCAAGGCAGGTGACATCGCCCCGCCGCGCCAGCTCCGTGGCCAGCTGGCCGCTCCGCCCGAAGACAAGGACCGACCCGATTCCGCCCGCATTCCCGCTGATGGTCCCGTTCATGCCAGGCCCAGGCGCTGACCGACGCCTGTCCTTTCCTGCAGGGCCTGCCACCAGTCGGGGTTTTCCAGGTACCAGTCCACCGTCTTCATCAGCCCCTCCATCAGGGTCACCCGCGGTTCCCAGCCCAGTTCGTCGCGCAGCCGGGTCGCGTCGATGGCATAGCGGCGGTCGTGGCCCGGGCGGTCGGTGACGAAGGTGATCAGATCCTCGTGCGGCCCATGGGCCGGGCGGCGGCTGTCCAGGATCCGGCAGATCTGGCGCACCAGGTCGATATTGCGCGCCTCGGCATTGCCGCCCACGTTGTAGCTCCGCCCCACGGCGCCCCGGGTCACGATCTCCAGCAGCGCCTCCGCGTGATCCTCGACGTAAAGCCAGTCGCGCACATTGGCCCCGTCGCCGTAGACCGGGATCGGCCGGCCCGCCAGCGCGTTCAGGATCACCACCGGAATCAGCTTCTCGGGGAAATGGAAGGGCCCGTAATTGTTGGAACAATTCGACAGGACCACCGGCAGGCCATAGGTCTCGTGCCAGGCCCGCACCAGGTGATCGGACGCGGCCTTGGACGCCGAGTAGGGCGAGTTCGGCGCATAGGGCGTCTCTTCGGTGAACTTCTGCGCCGGATCGTCGGGCAGCGTGCCGAAGACCTCGTCGGTGGAAATGTGGTGGAACCGGAACGCCTCCGGCCGGCCCTGCCCTTCCCAGTAGGCCCGCGCGGCCTGCAGCAGGGTGCAGGTGCCCATCACGTTGGTATCCACGAAGGTGCCCGGTCCATCGATCGACCGGTCCACGTGGCTTTCGGCGGCCAGGTGCATCACCGCATCGGGCGCATGGTCGCGGAACACCCGCGCCAGCGCCGCACCATCGCGGATGTCGGCCTTCTCGAACCGGTAGAGAGGGCTTTCCTCCACGCTCGCCAGGTTCTCCAGGCAGGCGGCATAGGTCAGCGCGTCGAGGTTCACCACCTCATGCCCGTGCGCCACCGCCAGCCGTACCACGGCCGACCCGATGAATCCGGCCCCGCCGGTGATCAGAAGCTTCATGCCGCGCCCTCCCATTCAAAGGGGCTCTCGGCCCCGGCCAGCAGCGGCGCCGCCGCATCCTTGTCCGACAGCACCGGGTCTGAAACGCCCCAGTCGATGCCCAGGTCCGGGTCGTCCCACCGCACCGCGCCCTCGGTCTCCGCCGCGTAGAAATCCGTGCACTTGTAGCAGATCTCGGTCTCCGCCTCGCGGGTGACGAAACCATGCAGGAACCCCGGCGGGATCCACAGCTGCCGCCCGTTCTCGAAGCTCAGCTCGACGCCGACCCACTGTCCGAAGCGCGGCGATCCGCGCCGGAAATCCACCGCCACATCCCAAAGCCGCCCGCGCCCGCAGCGCACCAGCTTGCCCTGGGCATGGGGCGGCGCCTGGTAATGCAGGCCGCGCACCGTGCCCGCCTGGGCCGAAAAGGAATGGTTGTCCTGCACGAAATCCAGGTCCAGCCCCGCCTGCGACATGCGGGCCGCGTTCCAGGTCTCGCTGAAAAAGCCCCGTGCATCGCCAAAGCGGCGGGGGGTCAGGATCAGGACCTCCGGAAGGTCGGTCTGTGTCACGTCCATTCTGGTCACGTCCCTCTTGGTCGCTTGCGCGCCGTTCCCTGCCCGACCGTGGACAGCACCCGCTGCCGGATTTCCCCGGTCACGCAGGCCCTCCCCGTTGCACCAGGCTTCCCCGTCAAGCCCGACTGCCCAGCCCGACTGCCTTGCCCGACTGACCTGTTAGGCCAATCCCCTCTGCGGCACCATGGCCCGGAAACAGCTCCGGTGATACTCCCCGAAGCGTTGATTTTTCCTTGTGAAAGATCAAGTGAAGCTCTTCGGCGTCAGGCCCCTTTTGGCGACTGCCGCCGGGTCGCGCGTGTCCTATCGGCAACAGGCCCGAAGGGAGTTGGCCGCGCGCCGGAACGTGAACGACCCTGTCAGAGTTTGGTAAGTTCAATCGGACACAGGTTTTTCGTGATTCTCCGGAGGTACCCCATGACGACCCGCCGCAGCTTCCTCGCCGGCGCCCTTGCGGCCCCGGCCCTCGTTTCCCTTTCGGGACCCGCCTTCGCGGTGCAGGGGCCGCCGATCCTCGCCCCGCGAGAGGTCAGCATTTCCTCCGATTACCAGCCCGGAAGCATCGTCATCCTGCCGCGTGCCTATTTCCTCTACCACGTCACCGCGCCCGGCCGCGCCATGCGCTACGGCATCGCCGTCGCCCGCCCCGGGCTGGGCTTCACCGGCAACGCGGTCATCGCGCGCAAGGTCGAATGGCCCTCCTGGCGTCCCACGCCAGAGATGATCAAGCGCGATCCCGCGATCTACGGCAAGTTCGCCGGCAACAGCGACCGCATGCCGGGCGGGCCGAACAACCCGCTGGGCGCCCGCGCGCTCTACCTCTACCAGGACGGCCGCGACACGGCGATCCGGATCCACGGCACCACCGATCCCAACTCGATCGGGCGCAACGCCTCCTCCGGCTGCTTCCGCATGCGCAATGAAAACGTCATCGCGCTCTACGACCAGGTGCCCGTGGGCACCCCGGTCACGGTGCTCTGACCCGTCCCATGCGCGCGCTCCACGTCACGCCAGGTGCCCTCCGGCGCCTGGTGGCCCTCGTCCTGCTGCCGCTGCTCGCCGCCTGTTCGGCCCTGCCCGGCCCGGACCAGGCAGGCGCCTTTCCCCTGGTCGAGGATGGCCATGCCCGCCCCGGGGTGAAACGCGCCATCGTGCTGATCCCCGGCGCCTTCGCCTCGGTCAACATCTTCGCCCCCGTGCTGGACTGGAAGGTCCCCGACAGCACCGTCGTGGCCTATCGCTTCCCCGGGCTGGACGGGCTGCCGCTGGACCACCGCGTCTCCATCGACGGCTCGGCGCAGGTCATCGCCGACTACATCAACGACCTCGCCCCCGAGGAAGTCTACCTGCTCGGCTATTCCACCGGCGGCCCCATCGCGATCGAAACGGCGGAACGGCTGAACACCTCCGATGTCTCCATCGCCCTGATCTCCACCGCGGGGCCCTTCCCCTCGGCAGAGCTTTCCTCGATCCGTTCCGGGGTGGAGGTGCTGCGCGCCATGACCCGCGCCGGCAGCGCCGATCCGAAGGACGCCTGGGCCGAGAACTACCGCACCCTGCTCTACGGCGATGCGGGCCTTGCCGACCCGTCCAAGGCCGCCGACAGCGCCGCCCGCGCCGCCGCCCAGCACGACAGCATGTCGACGCCCTCGATCCGGCGCACCATGGCCCATACCGCCTCGCTCATGTACTGGACGCTGGATCGCCCCGGCGCTCTTGCCGATGCCCATATCGGCGTCTTCCACGGGACGGAGGACACGGTCTTTCCCGTCGATCCCACCCTGCGCTTCGTGCGGCGCCTTCCGGCGGACCGGATTAGCCTCTATGAAGGCCAGGGCCACCTGCTTTTCGTGACATCCAGGCGGCTCTTCGACGATATTCATGCCTTCTTCTTTGACGAGCCCTGATTTGACCGCGCCCCTTTCCGCCGCCCCCGCGGCCCATTCCGCCCCCGCCCATTCCACCCCCGCCGATACTGCTCATGCCGGGGCACGGACGCATTTCGATGTCATCGTCCTGGGGGCCGGGCCGGCCGGGGCTGCCGCCGCCTTCACCGCCCGCGCCCGTGGCCTCTCCGTCGCGCTGATCGACAAGGCCACCTTCCCCCGGCAAAAGCTCTGCGGTGGGGGCTTCACCGGGCGCAGCTACGCCTATTTCGAAGAGATCTACGGCGAACCCGTCCCGGACCGGCTGATCGAAACCCACGGCGCGGTGGATCTCTACTGCGACGGGCAATCGCTCGGCCAGCTCTCCGACATCCCCCCGGTCCACCTCGCCATGCGCTGGGACCTCGATGCGGAAATGACGCGCCGCGCCCTGGCCGCCGGGGCGGCCGACTTCACCGGCCACCGGGTGACGGCCCTGGACACGCAAACCCCCGCCCTCACCCTCGACAACGCGCAGCGCCTGACCGCCGGGGTGCTGATCGGCGCGGACGGGGTGAACTCCCAGGTGGCCCGCGCCCTCTTCGGGCAGGCCTATGACCGCGACCAGATCGGCTTCGGCCTGGAGGTGGAGGCAGAGCCCGACGCCGACAATGAAACCCAGCCCCTGCGCATCGACTTCGGCGCGGCGGAATGGGGCTATGGCTGGCATTTCCCGAAGAAGGCCAGCTCCACCATCGGGATCGGCGGCGTGCTGTCGCGCAACGCCGACATGAAGGCCTCCATGGCCGCCTACCTGGCGCTTCTGGGGCGTGACCCGGGCCTGCCCTGCAAGGGGCACCACCTGCCCTTCGGCGAAGTGCGCAAAAGGCCCGGACGTGGCGCAGTTCTGCTGGCCGGCGATGCGGCGGGGCTGGTCGATCCGATCACCGGCGAAGGCATTGCCTATGCGATGAAAAGCGGCCAGCAGGCCGCCCTTGCCGCCGCCGATGCGATCGCCACGCGCAGCCCGGCCCGGGCGCTCGACCTCTACCGCGGCCGGATCGCGCCCGTGCACCGTGCCATGCGCCAGGCCCGCGCGATTCGCGTCCTGCTCTTCTCCGACACCTTCCGCCCCGCCTTCATCGCCGCCTTCCGCAAGTCGGGCAGCCTGCGCCACCTCTACATGCGCCTGCTGGGCGGAGAGGTCGAATACGGCGACATGGCCCGCGCCACCCTGCGCCGCCTGCCATCCTTCCTTGCAGCGACCCTGCGCAGCCGCCTGCCCGGCGGCAAATCTGCGCGTACCGGTGATCAAACCAGTTGATCCGGGGCGGAATTCTGCCAAGATCAATCCGCAACGGTACAGCAAGCGACCGGCTGGCCCCTCCGGCTCACCCCCGGCGGACCTACCTCGAAAAGCCGCAAACCGCGCCCGGTCTGCCCGCCATGGGCCGGCCGCGCCGGAATGTCCGACAAAGGATATGTGACGCCATGATGAGCGGAACGGTGAAGTGGTACAACGAGACCAAGGGCTATGGTTTCATCGCCCCCGAAGGCGGCATGAAAGATATCTTCGTGCATATCAACGCCCTGGCCCAGTCCGGCCTGCCGGGCCTCTCCGACAACCAGCGTGTGCGGTTCGAACTGAAGGAAGGCCGTGACGGCCGCATGTCGGCCATCAACCTGACGCTGGAATGACGTGACGCGGGCCCCTGGCCCGCTCCATGCTCCCCCAAATACTCCCCTGACGGGCCCGGGTTACTGCGCCGCCTGCGCCAGCAACGCCTCCACCTCCGGGCCCAGCGCCTCCACGATCCGCGTGACCCCTTCCGCATTGGGATGGATCCCGTCGGCCTGCAGCCATTTCGCCGCCCCCGCCAGGTCGGGCGCCGAAGGATCGCCCAACACCGGCGCCATCAGGCTGGGCAGCAGCAACGCCCCCCGCGCCTCCGCCAGCTCCGGATAGATCGCATCGAACTGCGCCTTGTAGTCGGCGCCGAAATTCCCCGGCGCCTGCATCCCCACCAGCAGCACCGGCAGGCCCCGCGCCTGCACCTGTTCCAGGATCCCGTCGAGGTTCGCGCGCGTGTCCGCCGGGTCGATCCCCCGCAACAGGTCATTGCCGCCCAGCGCCACCATCACCGCATCGACCTCCGGCGTCAGCGACCAGGCGACCCGGCTCAGCCCGCCCGCGCTGGTATCGCCCGACACGCCGCCGTTGATCACCCGGACCTCGTGCCCGTGATCGCCCAGCCAGCCCTCCAGCTGCGGCACCAGCCCGTCGCCCTGCTCCAGCCCGTAGCCCTGGGTCAGGCTGTCGCCCAGCGCCAGCAGCACCTGGTCTTCGGCCTGTACCGGCGCCGCGGCCCCCAGCAGCATGAGAAATGCAGCCAATGCGCCGTATCTCCGGCCCCGCTGCCCCTTGCTCCCGGCGCCCGCGCGCCCATATCGAAACCTGCGCCCCCTCCGCAAAAGACCTGCAAGACCGGAAAGCCTGCCAATGCCCACGTCCTCCCCCGTCGTCGCGCCAGAGTCCGACCCCGTGATCGAATTGAAGGGCGCCGCGCTGACGCTCGACGGCAATGCCGGACGTGTCGAAATCCTCCACGGCATCGACCTCTCCGTCGCGGCGGGGGAAACGCTGGGGCTCATCGGGCCTTCGGGATCGGGCAAGTCGTCGCTCCTCATGCTCATGGGCGGGCTGGAACGCGCCACCGGCGGCTCCGTCACGGTAATGGGGCAGGAGATCACGGCCCTGTCCGAAGACGCGCTGGCCCGCCTGCGCCGTCAACATATGGGGGTGGTGTTTCAAAGCTTCCACCTCATCCCCACCATGACCGCGCTGGAAAACGTCGCCACCCCGCTGGAACTGGCGGGCGCCCCCGATGCCTTCGACCGCGCGGCGGAAGAGCTGGAACGTGTCGGCCTCGCCCATCGCGGCGGGCACTACCCCTCGCAGATGTCGGGCGGCGAACAGCAGCGCGTGGCCCTGGCCCGCGCCGCAGCCCCGCGCCCCGCGATCCTGCTGGCCGATGAACCCACCGGCAACCTGGACGAGGCGAACGGCGCCGCCATCATGGACCTGCTCTTCGACCTGCGCGACCGCCACGGCTCCACCCTCGTCATGGTCACCCATGCGCCCGAGCTCGCGGCGCGCTGCGACCGGGTGCAGCCGCTGCGCGACGGGCGGCTCGCCCCTTCCGAAACGGCGGCCCATCCCGCATGACCTCTCTCTCCCTCGCCCTCCGCTTCGCCGCGCGCGAACTGCGCGGCGGCCTGCGCGGCTTCCGCCTGCTGATCGCCTGCCTGGCCCTCGGCGTTGCCGCCATCGCCGCCGTAGGCTCCGTCCGCGCCGCGATCGAGGCCGGGCTTGCCGCCGAAGGTGCCGCCATGCTGGGGGGCGATGCGGAAATCTCCCTCACCTACCGCTTCCCCACCGACGCGGAAGGTGACTGGATCGCCGCCCGCGCCGCCGCCACCTCCGAAATTGCCGAATTCCGTTCCATGGTGGGCACCTCCGACGACCGCGCCCTGACGCAGGTGAAGGCCGTGGACGCCGCCTATCCTCTGGTGGGCCGCGTCACCCTCGACCCGGCCCAGCCCCTGTCGCAGGCGCTGGCGGGCGCGGACGGCCTGCCCGGCACGGTCATGGCCCCCGCCCTCATCGCCCGGCTCGGCGTGCAGATCGGCCAGCAGGTCGAAATCGGCGGCACCCCCTTCCGCCTCATGGCCGCGATCACGAAGGAACCCGACGCCAACGCCTCCGGCTTCTCCCTCGGGCCGCGCACCATGGTCGCCCGCGCGGCGCTCGACGGCACGCCGCTCCTGGCCCCCGGCACGCTCTTCGACAGCCGCACCCGGCTGACCCTGCTGCCCGGCGCCGACCTCGCCACGCTGAAGTCCGAGGCCCAGGAACGCTTCGCCGACAGCGGGCTGCGCTGGCGCGATGCCCGCGACGGCGCGCCGGGGATCTCCAGCTTCGTCGAACGGCTCTCGGCCTTCCTCGTCCTCGTCGGGCTGGCGGGGCTGGCCGTGGGGGGCGTCGGCGTCTCCTCCGCCGTGCGCGCGCACCTCGGCGCCAAGATCGGCATCATCGCCACGCTGAAGACGCTGGGCGCCACGCGCCGGGTGATCTTCCTCACCTACTTCCTGCAGATCGGCGCCCTGGCCCTGCTGGGCATCGCCCTCGGCCTCGTCCTCGGCGCCGCCCTGCCGCTGCTGGCCGCCCCCTTCCTGGCGCAAAGCCTGCCGATCCCCGCGCTCTTCGGCCTCTACCCCGCGCCCCTGGCCCAGGCCGCGCTCTACGGCACGCTGACGGCCCTGCTCTTCACCCTCTGGCCGCTTGCCCGGGTGGAAGAGGTCCGCGCGGCCCAGCTCTTCCGTGGCGCGACCACCGCACCGGGCCGCCTGCCCCGCTGGCCCTTCCTGCTGGCCCTCGCCCTGCTGGCGGCCGCGCTCGCAGGCGCCGCCGCCGCCTTCTCGGGCGCCTGGGCGCTGACGCTCTGGGCCTTCGCGGGCATCCTCGGCGCGCTGATCCTGCTGGCCGCCTCCGCCACCCTGCTCCGCCGCGCCGCAGCCCCCCTTTCCCGCGCCGCCCGGGGCCGCCCCGCGCTCCGCTGGGCCGCCGCCGCCATCGCCGGACCGGGGACGGAAGCCCTGCCGGTGGTGCTCTCCCTCGGCCTCGGCCTCTCTGTCCTGGCCTCGGTGGGCCAGATCGACGGCAACCTGCGCGCCGCCATCGCCGACGAACTGCCCGACCGCGCCCCCGCCTTCTTCGCCCTCGACATCCAGCCCGACCAGGTCGCGCCCTTCCTCGCCCTGACCGAAGGCGACCCCGCCGTCACCCGCGTCGACCGCGCGCCCATGCTGCGCGGCGTCATCACCCGCATCAACGGCCAGCCCGCCCGCGAGGTCGCCGGCGATCACTGGGTCCTGCGCGGCGACCGCGGCGTCTCCTATGCCGATGCCCTGCCCGACAACACCACCGTCACCGCCGGCACCTGGTGGCCCGAAGGCTACACCGGCGCGCCCCAGGTCTCCGTCTCCGCCGAGGAAGGCGCCGAACTCGGCCTGCACCTGGGCGACACCCTCACCGTCAACATCCTCGGCCGCGACATAGAGGCAGAGGTGACCTCCTTCCGCGAGGTCGACTTCTCCTCCGCCGGCATGGGCTTCATCCTGTTGATGAACGCCGCCGCCCTGCAGGGCGCGCCCCACAGCTGGATCGCCACGGTCTACGCGCCCGAAGAGGCCGAACCGGCCCTGCTCCGCAGCCTCGCCCGCGACTTCCCCAACATCACCGCGATCTCGGTCCGCGATGCGGTCACGCTGGTCTCGGACCTGCTGGGCTCCATCGCCGCCGCGACCTCCTGGGGGGCGGCGGCCACGCTGGTCACGGGCTTCCTGGTGCTGATCGGCGCGGCGCTCTCGGGCGAACGCGCCCGCAGCTACGAAGCGGCGGTGCTGAAGACCCTGGGCGCCACGCGCGGCCAGATCCTGCGCAGCTTCGCGCTCCGTGCCGGCCTTCTGGGCGCGGGCGCCGGGCTGGTGGCGCTGCTGGCCGGGATCCTCGGCGCCTGGGCCATCTGCCACTTCCTGCTGGAAGCGGACTACCGCGTGATCTGGCCCAATGCCCTGGCCGTGGTGCTGGGCGGGCTGGCGCTGAACCTCGCGGCGGGGCTCGCCTTCGCCTGGCGCCCGCTCTCGGCCCGACCCGCCCGCATCCTGCGCGCCCGGGACTGACGCCGAAAGCCCCCTGTCCCTCGCGCGGGGCGCGCCTCGGGGCCGCCCCCGTTCCCCCCCCCGATCAGACCCGGGGGCATGAAACCACCCGTTAGCACTTCTCCCGGATCCTCCGCCCGAAACAGTGGAAGGACCGCAGATGATTCCCGCCTCGAACGACCCCAAGTGGAGCCGTGCCCTCACCGGCAACGCGACCCCGGCCAATGCCTCCCTCGGCACGCGCATGCTGCTGTCGCGGCTGCGCACCCAGGTGATGCTGGACCCCGGCAGCATGTCCAGGGCCATCGCCGAGCTGCGCGAATACTTCGCCCGCAATTCCGCCGCCCAGGCCGACCTCGCCCATATCTGACCGCCGGCCGCCCCCGGCCCCCGGCCCCAGTTCCAGTTCCTGCTCCTGCTCCGGTTTCAAGGCACCCGCTGCCGTTCGAAAGGAAGACCCGATGAAAAACGCCATGCTCACCCCCGAAGCCACGGCCGCGCTGATCCGCAGCGGTGCCACGCTCCTCATCGCGGGGGAGGAATCGCTGCTGCGCGCCCTGCCCGCCGGCAACTGGATCGGCGGCACCTCCGTCTACTTCCTGACCGAAGAGGGCGGCTGCCACGACACCGCCCGCCTGCACTGCACCCAGATCGAAGCGGCGACCGACAGCGTCATCCGCCACCTCGACACCGGCGCCCTGCAGACCCTGACCCAAGGCCGCTTCGACGGCGGCATGTCCCTGGTGCTGATCCCCGCCTTCTCCGAGGCGCACAGCCGCTTCGCGCTCGAAGCTCCGGCCTTCCCCGGCCTCTTCGAACAGCCGCTGATGGGCTGGATCACCGGCGTCGCCCTGGACGAGATCGGCACGAAACTCCCCGCCGTGATCGACGGCAGCACCGGCGCGCTCCATACCGAAGGCGCGGTGGTCATGCACCTCGAACTGCCCATGGACCGGCAGCCGGACATCGACATCCTCAACCTCTTCGAACAGGACATGGATCCGGCGCGGCACTTCACCTTCGACCAGACCGGCTTCACCGCCACCACGGCGACGGTGAACGGCCAGACCGTACGCCTGGCGGATTACATCGCGGAACAGGGGATCGACACGGCGCTGCCGCTGGTGGCCGATTACGCCGGCGCCATGGTCAACGTCTCCTTCCAGTCGGTCGATGCGGCCACGGGCGAAGTGCGCTTCTACGCCCCCGTCGTCTCCGGCGTCGACTACCGGCTGGCCAGACCCCTGCCCGACTATGCCGCCACCTTCGTGCAGCGCGCCTCGGGTGACGGCACCCGGCAGATGTCGTGCAACTGCATCCTGAACTACCTGCACGGCCAGCTCGAAGGAAAGACCACCGGAAGCTACACCGGCCCCGCCACCTTCGGGGAAATCGCCTACATGCTGCTGAACCAGACCATGGTGCGGGTGGACCTCAAGGCCGCCAGCACCTCCGCCGTCGCCTGACCGCGCGCAACCGCGGTCCCACTCACGGACGCGACAGCCCCCGCCCTCACCGGCGGGGGTTTTTCATGCCCACCGCCCGCAACGGGCCAAGGGAAGGGGGCTCCGCCCCCGCCTCCTTCGGAGACTCCCCCCGAAGTATTTCAGGCCCAGTGAAAGAGCGGGGCAGTGCCCGGCAAGGCGGCCGCCTTTCGCAAGAGGCGCGTGCCACGCGAGGGAAGGAGAAGGACGGCGCCCCGCCGGGTGCCCCTCCCGCTCTTTCACTGGGCCCAAAATACTCCCGCCGGAGGCGATCGGCCGTCAGGCCGACCCTTGATCCATCGACAGCGTACGCAGCCTTAACCCGACCGATCCGGGCCATGCCGCACCGCCGCGATACCGACGCAATACCGACGTGATACCGACGTTGCGAAAACGGCCCGAAACCCCTGTTAACCATGGGTCCGGGCCGCTGAGTCGCTGCACTGCAGTACCGACGTTGGAAACGGTGCGCTAACGCTTTCGTAGGGCGGGGTTAACCCCGCCTTCCCCACCTTCCCGCTCTCACCTCACTCCGCCGCTTCGGCGTAGTCCGACATCGGCGGGCAGGTGCAGGTCAGGTTGCGGTCGCCCCAGGCGTTGTCGACCCGGTTCACCGGCGGCCAGTACTTGTCCACCCGGAAGGCCCCCGGGGGGAAGCAGCCCTGTTCGCGGCCATAGGCGCGATCCCAATCCTCGGCCACCAGGTCCTCCACCGTGTGGGGGGCGAACTTCAGCGGCGCGGCATCGGGCGCCATCCGGCCTTCCTCCACCTCCGCGATCTCCGCCCGGATCGCCAGCATGGCATCGCAGAACCGGTCCAGCTCCGCCTTGGTCTCGCTCTCCGTCGGCTCCACCATCAGGGTGCCGGGGATCGGGAAGCTCATCGTCGGTGCATGGAAACCGCAGTCGATCAGCCGCTTGGCGATATCGTCCACCGTGATCCCCGCCGACTTCTCGAAGGGCCGGGTGTCGAGGATGCATTCATGCGCCACCCGCCCCGTCGGCCCCTTGTAAAGCACGTCATAGGCCCCCTTCAGCCGCGCCGCGATGTAGTTGGCATTCAGGATCGCCACCCGGGTCGCCTGGGTCAGGCCCTCGCCGCCCATCAGCAGGCAATAGGCCCAGCTGATCGGCAGGATGGAGGGCGACCCGTAGGGCGCCGCCGACACGGCCCCGGTGGTGCCATCGGCCACATGGCCCGGCAGGTGCTCCGCCAGGTGGGCGCCGACGCCGATGGGGCCCATGCCGGGGCCGCCGCCGCCATGCGGAATGCAGAAGGTCTTGTGCAGGTTCAGGTGGCTGACATCGCCGCCCAGGTCGCCGGGCCGCGCCAGGCCGACCATGGCATTCATGTTGGCACCGTCGATGTAGACCTGCCCGCCGTGATCATGGGTGATCTTGCAGACCTCGCGCACCGTCTCTTCGAACACCCCGTGGGTGGAGGGATAGGTGATCATGCAGGCCGCCAGGTCGTCGGCGTATTTCTGAGCCTTTTCAAGGAAGTCGCCCAGGTCGATATCGCCGTTTTCCCGCGCCTTCACCGGCACCACCTTCCAGCCCGCCATCTGGGCAGAGGCCGGGTTGGTGCCATGGGCAGAGGTCGGGATGAGGCAGATGTTGCGATGCCCCTCGCCTCGGGCCGCGTGATAGCGACGAATGGTCAGCAAGCCCGCATATTCCCCCTGCGCGCCCGAATTCGGCTGCATGGAAAACGCGGCATAGCCCGTCACGTCGCACAGTTTCGCGGACAGATCCTCGATCAGCTGGGCATAGCCCGCCGCCTGTTCCTTCGGCGCGAAGGGATGCAGCGCGCTGAACTCCGGCCAGCTGATCGGCTCCATCTCGACGGCGGCGTTCAGTTTCATCGTGCAGGACCCCAGCGGGATCATCGCCCGGTCCAGCGCCAGGTCGCGGTCGGCGAGGCGGCGCATGTAGCGCGTCATCTCGGTCTCGGCCCGGTTCATGTGGAAGATCTCATGCTCCAGGTACGTGGTTTCGCGCACGAAACCATCGGGGATGCGGTACTCGTAGGGCGGGATTTCATCCCGCCGCGCGATCCCGAAGGCCCGCCAGACCGCATCGATGGTCTCCTGCCGGGTGCATTCATCCAGCGCGATGCCGACCTTCGTCTCGCCCACGGCGCGCAGGTTCAGCCCCTCGTCGCGGGCCGATTTCAGCACCGCCGCCTGCAGCGCGCCGACCTCCACATGGATGGTGTCGAAGAAGGCCTCGGGGCCGACCTCGAAGCCCGCCTGCTCGAAACCCTTCGCCAGGCGCACGGTCTTGCGGTGGATGCGCTGCGCGATGCCCTTCAGCCCGTCGGGGCCATGGAACACCGCGTACATCGAGGCCATGACGGCCAGCAGCGCCTGCGCCGTGCAGACGTTGCTGGTGGCCTTCTCGCGGCGGATGTGCTGTTCGCGGGTCTGCAGCGCCAGCCGGTAGGCGCGGTTGCCCCGCGCGTCGATGCTGACGCCCACGATCCGGCCCGGCATGGACCGCTTGTAGGCATCGCGGCAAGCCATGTAGGCCGCATGCGGGCCGCCGTACCCCAGCGGCACGCCGAAGCGCTGCGTGCTGCCCACGGCGATATCCGCGCCCATGGCACCCGGCTCCTTCAGCAGGCACAGCGCCATGATGTCGGCAATCACCACGCCCACGGCCTTGGCAGCATGCAGGGCCTCCATCTGCGCGGTGAAATCGGTCAGCCCGCCATGGGTGCCCGGGTACTGGAACACGGCGCCGAAGACCGCCCCGGCGTCCAGATCCTCGGGCGCGCCGGTGATGATCTCGATCCCCAGCGGCTCGGCCCGGGTGCGGATGACGTCGATATTCTGCGGGTGGCAGTTCTCATCGACGAAGAAGGCCTTCGCCTTCGACTTGGCGACCCGCTGCGCCATGGTCATCGCCTCGGCCGCCGCCGTCGCCTCGTCCAGCAGGCTGGCGTTGGCAATGTCGAGGCCGGTCAGGTCGCTCACCATGGTCTGGTAGTTCAGCAGCGCTTCCAGCCGGCCCTGGCTGATCTCGGGCTGGTAGGGGGTGTAGGCCGTGTACCAGGCGGGATTTTCCAGGATGTTGCGCTTGATCGCCGGGGGCGTGATCGTATCCGCATAGCCCTGCCCGATGAGCGAGGTGAAGACCTGGTTCTTCGCCGAAACCCCGCGCAGGAACTTCAGCAGGTCCGCTTCCGACAGCGCCGGGCCGAAGGACAGCGGATCGTCCTGCCGGATGCCCTTGGGCACGGTCTGATCGATCAGCGCCTCCAGGCTCTCGGCGCCGGTGACGGCCAGCATCTCCTCCATCTCCTTCGGAGAGGGGCCGATGTGGCGGCGGTTGGCGAAATCATAGGGGCGGTAATCGGTAGGCGTGAAGGGCAAGACGATTTCCTCGTTATCCGGCGGCCAGGGGCACGCCACGTCAGGATTTATTGCGCAGCTGCAAGGTGTTGCATAACGTTCAGCAGACGTCCGCCGGGATCGCGCAGCATGACGCGACGCACGCCCCAGGGTTCATCCACGGGACCGTATTCCAGCGGGATCGACTTCAGCCGGGCACGGGCGATCACCGGATCAAGGCTCTCCACCTCGATCGACAGATGCGGCACCGGCGTGCCGCTGCCCCCGTCAGAGGCCAGCGACAGCTGCACGGGCTGGGTCCCCTCGCCCCCCAGGAAGGTGATGAACCCCATGTCCATCACCACCTCGAGGCCGAAGAGGTCCTGGTAGAACGGCTGCAGGTCCATCGGGTCCGCAGCGGCAAGGTTTGCAACGATGCGGCGGACCCGGGTCATCGGATCAGCCGATGTAGGCGAGGTAGGCGGCCTCGTCCATGTACTCGTCCATCTGGGACGGGTCGGACGGGCGGATCTTGAAGAACCAGGCCTCGCCCGCCGGATCCTCGCCCACCTTGCCCGGATCGTCGACCAGCGGCTCGTTGACCTCGACGATCTCGCCGTCGATGGGCGCCAGGATGTCCGAGGCGGCCTTGACGCTTTCGATCACGACCACTTCGTCGTCCTTGTTCACCTGGGTGCCGACCTCGGGCAGTTCGACAAAGACGATGTCGCCCAGCTGTTCGGCGGCATGTTCGGTGATGCCCACGACGATCAGGTCATCTTCGGGGCGCAGCCATTCGTGTTCTTCGGTGAATTTCATGTGCTGGATTCCTTCGGGTCAGCGTTTGAAGTTGGCGGGAAGGAAAGGCAGGCTGGCCACCTTCAAAGGTTGGAGACGCCCCCGCAAGGCCCCCTCCACCATAGTGCCCGGGGCCGCCAGGGCCGCGGGCAGATATCCCATGGAAACAGGCGCCTGGACCGAGGGGCCGAAGGCGCCGGAGGTGATCGTGCCCACCTCCTCGCCGCCCGCGTGCAGGGTCACGCCCTCGCGCATGGGCGCGCGGCCCTCGGGCGAGAGCCCCACGCGCAGACGCGCCGGGCCGGTTTCCAGTTCTTCCAGGATGCGTTCGGCCCCGGGGAAGCCGCCGGCGCGGTCGCCCCCCGCCCGGCGGGCCTTCTGGATCGACCACTGCAGCGCGGCTTCGACCGGGCTGGTGGTCTCGTCGATGTCGTGCCCGTAAAGGCACAGCCCCGCTTCCAGCCGCAGGCTGTCCCGCGCGCCCAGCCCGATGGGCAGCACGGCGTCATCCGCCAGCAGCGCCCGCGCCACGGCCTCGGCCGCCTCGTTCGGGATGGAAATCTCGAACCCGTCCTCGCCGGTGTAGCCGGAGCGCGAAATCCAGCACTCCGCCCCTTCCAGCGTGACGTAGCCCACGTCCATGAAGCGCATTTCGGCAACCTTCGGCGCCAGTTTCGCCAGCGCGGCTTCTGCCCCGGGGCCCTGCAGCGCCAGCAGGCAGCGGTCGGTGATCTCCTCCACCTCGATACCCGGCAGGTTCGCGCGCATATGGGCGATGTCGGCGGCCTTGCAGGCGGCGTTGACGACGACGAACAGGTGATCGCCCCGGTTGGCGAACATCAGGTCATCCAGGATGCCCCCCGCCGCATTGGTCAGCAGGCCATAACGCTGGCGGCCTTCCTTCAGGCCCAGCACGGCGGCGGGCGTCAGGCTCTCGAAAGCTTCCGACAGGGTGGCGATATCGGCCCCCTTCAGGATCACCTGCCCCATGTGGCTGACGTCGAAGAGGCCGGCGGCGGCCCGGGTGTGCAGATGTTCCTTCATCACGCCGGCGGCATATTGCACCGGCATGGAATAGCCCGCAAAGGGCACCATCTTGCCGCCCAGCTCACCATGAAGCCCGGCCAGCGGCAGATCGAAAAGGTCTTCGGTGGTCGTCACGTCGGCGGCCATCCCTTACTCCCTGGTCTCCTCCCGGGCGGGACGCGCCGGGACATCACGCGCGGGGTTGCCCGCGCCTTGATGCCCCCTCTGTTCTGCTGCCTGAGATCGCTATCCCTTCGGCGGGCCCGCGCGGGGCCACTCTCCAGAGTTTAGATGTCGGGCGGTCCTGAAGCCTGAGAGTTTCCGGGGCGGTTGCTCCTTCGGCACTGGCGCGAAACCAGTTCTCCCGTTCCGACGAATCCCGGATACAGGCAAAGCCGCGCGTCGCGCAAGCCCCCGAAAGCGTCGATTTCCGACCGCCCCGGGAAATGCCGCGAAAAGCCGCGGAAACTCAGGCCGGGCAGGCGATCGGGGTCAGAAGTTTGGCAAGTCCCGGGTTTTCGCAGACCAGCTCGTTCAGCGTGACCTCGTCCAGGGAATGATAGAACGCCTCGGTCGCCCGTTCGATCGCCTCGCGCAGACGGCAGGAATTGACCAGCGGGCAGGTGTTCACCTCATCCGCGAAGCATTCCGCGATCGGCACCGGCCCCTCGACCGCGCGGAAGACGTCGCCCACGCGGATCTCCGTCGGCGGATGGCCCAGGGTCATGCCGCCGTTGCGGCCCCGCTGGGTCATCAGGAAGCCCAGCTGGCCCAGCCGGTTGATCACCTGCGCCAGGTGGTTTTCCGAAATGTTGCAGGCCTCGGCGATCTCGGCCTTGGTGACGAGCCGCCCCTTGTTCACCGCGCAGTACATCAGCACCCGCATGGAAATGTTGGTCCGTTTCGTAAGCCGCATGTTCCGCCCTCTCACCTGGGTTTCGGGGCTCTCCCCTCGCACAACAACCAGACGGCAGCCGTACCTGCGGCGCCGCATGTCCCGCGCAGCTTGGATCACCTCCCTGCAAGGTGTATTTGACCCACATCAAAGGGAGCCGGAATTCCTCATGAAAGACCCGTTTTTCTTCGGTTATGGCAGCCTGGTGAACCGCAGGACCCATGGCTATGGCCAGATCCGCCACGCCACGGCGCGCGGCTGGCGCCGCACCTGGCGGCACACCGCGCATCGTGACATCGCCATCCTGACGGCCGAACCCGCGCCGGGGGTGGAAATCGCGGGCCTCATGGCCTCGGTGCCCGGGGCCGACTGGGCCGCGCTGGATGCACGCGAAGCCTTCTACGACCGCGTCCCCTGCGCCCCCGACCTCGGCCTGGGCGACAGCGGGCTCGACATCGCGATCTACACGATCCCGGCCACGAAACACCCCGCCGCCACGGCCCCCTGCCACATCCTGCTGTCCTACCTCGACGTGGTGGTGCAGGGCTACCTGGATGAATTCGGGCCCGAGGGCGTCTCCGCCTTCTTCGCCACCACGACGGGCTGGGACACGCCGGTCCTCGATGATCGCGCGGCCCCGCTCTACCCCCGGGCGCAGAGCCTCTCCGCCACCGAAACCGCGCTGGTCGACGATCACCTGGCCCGGCTGGGCGCGCACCGCCGCCCCGCCTGACCTGTCCCCTACAGGTGGCTGGCCATCTGGTTGCGCCGGACGTAGCGGATGACCTCCAGCACGATGGCGGAAATCATGCCGATGTTGAGGAACCCGTTCACCGCCGTCATGCCCCCCAGGATCCGCCACCGCTCCGGCGCCAGCAGGTCGCCGAAACCCAGCGTGGTAAAGCTTTCCAGCGCGAAGTAGAGCGATTCCTCCAGCCCGTCGAAGACGCCCAGCCACAGGAAGGCCAGGGCCCAGATCCAGACGCTGATGGTGATCATGCCCAGGGCACCCACCACGGTGGACACCAGCACCAGCGCCAGCTTCGGCCGGTGGGGCGGGCGCATCAGCCAGCGGTGCGACCGCGCCACCAGCGCCTCCAGCACGACGAAGATCATCGCCGAAACCAGGACGGAAATGATCACCAGGACCGATCCGATCCAGATCTGGTGAAACAGCGATGCCATTGTCGTCGCGCGCCCCCTAAGTGCCCAACCTCCCCAAATGCCCGGCCTAAAGCGCCTGCCGTCCGCCGATCCAGACCGCCTGCACCGCCCGGTCATCGCCCATCATGATGGTGGGGAAGACCGCCTCCCAGATATCGCCCGCCAGCGCGCTGCGCTGCGCGATCGCCGGGGTGGAAGCGAGGTCCAGCACCACCACGTCCGCCTCGGACCCGGGCGCCAGGGTGCCGATCCGGTCGGTCAGCCCAAGAGCATCCGCCGACCCGGCCGTCGCCAGCCAC
Organism: Pseudooceanicola sp. NS-SX8; assembly: GCF_057380755.1. Classification (NCBI taxonomy): domain Bacteria; kingdom Pseudomonadati; phylum Pseudomonadota; class Alphaproteobacteria; order Rhodobacterales; family Paracoccaceae; genus Pseudooceanicola; species Pseudooceanicola sp. NS-SX8. Next base: position 4,321,047 of record NZ_CM170819.1, read on the forward strand.
AAAAGCTGCGCCGGATGCAGCGGATTGTGCCGCAGCTGGCCGATTTCATAGGCCGCCGCCATGGTCCGCAGCATAGAGAAATCCGACCCCCCGCCGGTGTCCGTGGCCAGGCCCACCCGGATGCCCGCGCCCTTCATGCCCGCCATGTCGAACAGGCCCGACCCGATGAAGGTGTTCGACGTCGGGCAATGCACCACCGCCGCGCCGACCTCGGCCAGCCGGTCGACCTCCCTCGGTTCCATGTGGATCGCGTGGCCGTAGAGGCCGCCCGCCCCCAGCAGCCCGTACCGCTCGTAGGTGTCCAGGTAATCCCGCGCCTCGGGGTAAAGGCCCTTCACCCAGGCGATCTCGTCCACCTGCTCGCTCAGGTGGGTCTGCATCAGGCACTCCGGATGCTCGGACCAGAGCGCGCCCAGGGCCTCCATCTGTTCCACCGTCGAGGTGGGGGAGAAGCGCGGCGTGATCGCATAGCCGATCCGCCCCTGCCCGTGCCATTTCTCCAGCAGGGCCTTGGACAGGTCATAGGCGCTCTTCGCGTCGTCGCGCAGCCCGTCGGGGGCGTTGCGGTCCATGCAAGTCTTGCCCGCCACCACCCGCTGCCCACGCTTCGCCGCCTCGGCAAAGAAGGCCTCCACGCTGCCCGGATGCACGGTGCAGAAACTCACGATCGAGGTGGTGCCATTGGCCGTGGTCAGGTCCAGGTAGCGCGCCGCGATCTCCGCCGCGTAGTCGGTGCTGGCGAATTTCATCTCCTCGGGGAAGGTATAGCTGTTCAGCCAGTCGATCAGCCGCTTGCCCCAGCTGGCGATCATCGCGGTCTGCGGATAATGCGCATGGGCGTCGATGAAGCCCGGCAGGATCAGGCCCTGGCCATAATCCGTCACCACCGCCTGCGGATGCGCCGCCTTCAGCGCCTCTGCCGTGCCCCGCGCCGCGATCTTGCCGTCGCGCAGCAGCAGCGCACCATGCTCCTCCACCAGGACGCATTCGTCCCAGGGCCGCACGAAGGGATCTCCGGTGAAATCCAGCAGACGTCCCGTCAGCAGCTGATCCTCGGCCATTGCGCCCCTTCCTTTGCACAGCGCCGCGCAGCCCGCGGCCATGGGGCAGACTATCTGCCCGATCCGCACCGGTAAACTGTGCCTCTGCCATTGTTCTCCGGCCGCCGCGTCACATATGGTCAGCACGAACGACAAGGGGCGGGCCCATGACCGAGATCGAGCAGGAAATCGACCACGAAACCCTCCCCGAGGAGCAGGAGGATTACACCCTGGACCGCAAGACGGTCTCGGCGATTCTCTTTGCCGTCGATACCGGCGACCGCGACCAGCTGGTCGAACTGATGGAACCGCTGCACGCCGCCGACATCGCCGACGTGCTGGAACAGATCAATTCCTACGACCGCCGCCGCCTGATCGAACTCTACGGCCGCGAATTCGACGGGGAAATCCTCTCGGAACTGCACGACAGCATCCGGGAGGAGGTCATCCACCTGCTGACGCCCGACGTGCTGAAGGAAGCCGTGCGGGAACTCGATTCGGACGATGTCGTCGACCTCGTCGAATACCTGGAGGAACCGCAGCAGCAGGAAATCCTCGAAGCGCTGGAAATCTCCGACCGGGTCGCGGTCGAACAGGCCCTCACCTACCCAGAGGAATCCGCCGGCCGCCTGATGCAGCGGGAGGTCGTGGCCGTGCCCGAATTCTGGAGCGTCGGCCAGGCCATCGACATGATGCGCGAACGCGAGGACCTGCCGGAACAGTTCTACCACGTCATCCTGGTGGATCCGAAGATGCGCCCCGCGGCCCATGTCACCCTGGGAAAGCTCATGGCTTCCCCCCGCCGCACCCCGCTGTCGGAGATCACCGAACCCGGCTTCCGCACCTTCTCCGCCCAGCAGGACGAAGGCGACGTGGCCTATGCCTTCAACCAGTACCACATCATCTCCGCCCCGGTGGTGGACGATGACGACCGGCTGGTCGGCGTGATCACCATCGACGACGCGATGATCGTGCTGGACGAGGAACACGAGGAAGACATCCTGCGCCTGGCCGGTGTGGGCGAAGGCTCGCTCAACGACCGGGTGACCGAAACGGTGAAACAGCGCCTGCCCTGGCTGGCGGTGAACCTGGGCACGGCGGTGCTGGCCTCCCTGGTGATCTCGCTCTTCGAAGACACCATCGCGCAGTTCGTGGCCCTGGCCGTCCTGATGCCCATCGTCGCCTCCATGGGCGGCAACGCCGGCACCCAGGCCCTGACGGTCGCGGTGCGCGCCATCGCCACCAAGGACCTTACCGGCTCCAACGTCTGGCGGGTGCTCAGACGCGAAATCATGGTGGGCTTCGTCAACGGGCTGGCCTTTGCCGTGATCATGGGGATCGTCGGGCTGGTCTGGTTCGGCAGCCCCGCGCTCGGCCTCGTGATCGCGGCGGCCATGGTGATCAACCTCGTGGTGGCAGGGCTCGCCGGCATCGCGGTACCCGTCGTGCTCGACCGGCTGAAGATCGACCCGGCGCTGGCCTCCGGCACCTTCGTGACCACGGTGACCGACGTTGTGGGCTTCTTCGCCTTCCTCGGCCTCGCCGGGGCGGTGCTGCTGTGACGGCCGAAGCGCTGGCCGCCGCCAAGGCGCAGGCGCGCAGGGCGGCCTTTGCCCGCCGCAAGGCGGCGCACGAGACCCACGACCCCGGCCGCGCCGGCCTGCTGTCCTCGGTGCTGGCGGGCTATCGCGGCGTGCCGCTGGCAGGCTACTGGCCCATCCATTCCGAGATCCCGCCCACCCCCGCGATGGAGGAAGCCGCGGCCCATGGCCCCGTCGGTCTGCCCGTGATCACCGGCAAGGGCGAACCCCTGCGCTTTGCCCGCTGGGACCCTGACACCGAAATGACCGAGGGCCCCTTCGGCGCCGCCGTGCCCGCCCGGCTGGACTGGATGACCCCGGAAATCCTGATCGTGCCGCTGGTGGCCTTCGACCGCGCGGGCACCCGTCTGGGCTATGGCGGCGGCTTCTACGACCGCACCCTGGCCCAGCTGCGCGCGGCCCGCGCCACCCTGGCCATCGGCTTCGCCTATGCCGCGCAGGAGGCCGAAAGCCTGCCGCGCGAAGACACCGACCAGCCCCTCGACATGATCGTGACCGAGGCCGAGATCCTGACCTTCACCGCCTGATCCCTGCGGCAACGGCAGGGGGGGCTTTGCCCCCCGCTTCGCTCCCCCCAGGATATTTCTGGCCAATAAATGGAAGCAAGGGGGACAGCGCCTTTCCGGGTGCCGGACTTTGGCCGTGAGAGCGTCCAAGCTCTCCATGGCAAAAGGAGGGAGCCTTCCCGGGCACCCTCCCCCATGCTTCAACCCGCCCCAAATACTCCCGCCGGAGGCATCGCCCGGCACGGGCGACCCTTCGTTTTCTGGACAATCGCCGCCGAAGGTGCTTAGACCGCGCCCAACAGGAGTTCGCCATGACCACCACCCGTTTCGCCCCCTCGCCGACCGGCTACATTCACGTCGGCAACCTGCGCACCGCGCTGTTCAACTATCTGATCGCCCGCAAGTCCGGCGGGACCTTCATCCTGCGCATCGACGACACCGACCAGGAACGCTCGAAGCAGGAATACATCGACGGGATCATGGAAGACCTCGAATGGCTGGGGCTCGGCTGGGACAAGGTGGAATACCAGTCCAAGCGCCTCGACCGTTACCACGATGCCGCCGACAAGCTCCGCGAGATGGGCCGCTTCTACGAAGCCTTCGAAACGCCGACCGAACTGGACCTGAAGCGCAAGAAGCAGCTCAACATGGGCAAGCCGCCGGTCTACGACCGCGCCGCCCTGGCGCTCTCGGACGAGGAAAAGGCCAAGCTGCGCGACGAACGCGGCCCCGGCGTCTGGCGGTTCAAGCTGATCCAGGAACGGATCAACTGGGAAGACGGCATCCTGGGGGAGATCTCCATCGACGCCGCCTCCGTGTCGGACCCGGTGCTGATCCGTGCCGACGGGCAGATGCTCTATACCCTCGCCTCCGTCGTCGATGACGTGGAGATGGGCGTGACCAACGTGGTGCGCGGCTCCGACCATGTCACCAACACCGCGACCCAGATCCAGATCATCGAGGCGCTCGGCGGCACCGCGCCGGCCTTCGCGCACCACTCGCTGCTGACCGGCCCGCAGGGCGAGGCGCTGTCCAAGCGCCTGGGCGTGCTGTCGATCCGCGACCTGCGCGCCGCGGGCGTCGAACCCATGGCGCTGCTCTCGCTGATGTCGCGCCTGGGCTCCTCCCAGCCGGTGGAGGTCTTCTCCTCCATCGAGGAGCTGGCAGAGGGGTTCGACCTGTCGACCTTCGGCTCCGCGCCGACCAAGTTCGACGAGAAGGACCTCTTCCCGCTGACCGCGCATATCCTGCAGCAGCGCCCCCTGTCCGACGTGGCCGAAGCCGTGGCCGCCGCGGGCGTGCCCGAGGACAAGGCCGAAGCCTTCTGGATGGTGGTGCGCGACAACGTCACCACGCTGAACGACCTGCCCGCCTGGTGGAAACTCTTCACCGAGGGGGCCGAGCCGATGATCGACCCCGAGGACGAGGCCTTCATCGCCGAAGCCATGGCCATGCTGCCCGAAGGGCCCCATGACGAAACCACCTGGGGCACCTGGACCAAGGCGGTGAAAGAGGCGACGGGCCGCAAGGGTCGCGGGCTCTTCATGCCGCTGCGCAAGGCCGTGACCGGCATGGACCACGGGCCCGACATGTCCCAGGTCCTGCCGCTGATGCAGGTGATCCGCGCCCGGGGCTGATGCGGGGGTGATACGGGGCCCCATCCGCCGGGACCCATGAACATGCGAAGGCCGGGGTGCAGGCAGCACCCCGGCCTTTCCCGTTCCGCACCCGGCCATTGCCGATCAGCAGCGTTCCATGAAGACGGCGACCCAGGTCTCGCCCTCCCGGGCGGTGCCGACGCGGCTGTAGCCGCCCAGGATGTTGCGCCGGTGGCCCGGGCTGCCCATCCAGTCCGACACGACCTGGCGCGCGCTCTGCTGGCCCTGTGCCACGTTCTCCGCCACCCGGCACCAGACCAGCCCTTCGCGGGCCACCCGGTCGCCCACGGTGCTGCCGTCCGAACCCGCGTGGCTGATGCGGTTCGACCTTTCCAGGTCCTGGGCGTGGCGGTCGGCCGCGCTCTGCAGCAAGGCGTCACTGGCCAGCGGGGCCAGGCCCGCCCGGGCGCGGGCGCGGTTGATCAGCTCCGCCACCTCCTGCGGGGGCGCGGTGCCCGTGGCGGCCAATGGCTCCGGATCGGAGGTCACGCAGCCCGCCAGCAAGAGCAGCAGCCCCGCCAACCCTGCCGATACGGCCCTGCTCGGACGCATCACCGCCCTCATGCCATCAGCCCCTGCACCAGCGCGTTCTGACGCCGGACCACCGCCGCCAGGTCCAGCCCCGGCATCTGCCCGTCGCGCACCACCTGGCGGCCCTCGACCAGCAGATGCTTCACCTTCACCGGCCCCGCCAGCAGGAAGGCCGCCGGATCCCAGCTGCCCGCGCTTTCGATGCCCGAAACATCCCAGATCGCGATATCGGCCCGCTTGCCCGGCGCCAGCCGCCCGCAATCGGGACGGCCCAGCACATCGGCCCCGCCGCGCGTCGCGATCTCCAGCGCCTCGCGGGCGCTCATCCCGTTGCCGCCCTGGACCACGCGCTGCAGCAGCATGGCCTGGCGCGCCTCGCCCACCAGGCTGCCGCTGTCGTTGCTGGCCGATCCGTCGACGCCCAGCCCCACGCGCACGCCCGCGTCCCGCATCGCCCGCACCGGCGCGATGCCCGATCCCAGGCGACAGTTCGAACAGGGGCAATGCGCCACACCGGTGCCGGTGCGCGCAAAGAGCCGGATCTCATCGGCGTCCAGCTTCACGCAATGGGCATGCCAGACGTCACTGCCGGTCCAGCCCAGCTCCTCTGCATACTGCCCCGGGCGGCAGCCGAAGTTGGCCAGGGAATAGGCGATATCCTCGTCGTTCTCCGCCAGATGGGTGTGCAGCATGACACCCTTGTCGCGGGCCAACAGGGCGGCATCGCGCATCAGCTCCCGCGAAACGGAGAAGGGCGAACAGGGCGCGATCCCGATCCGCAGCATCGACCCTTCGCGCGCGTCGTGATGGGCGTCGATCACCCGGATGCAATCCTCCAGGATCGCCGCTTCCGGCTCCACCAGGCTGTCGGGGGGCAGCCCGCCCAGGCTCTCCCCGATGGACATGGCGCCGCGCGTGGGATGGAACCGCAGACCCACCTCCGCCGCCGCCTCGATCTCATCCTCAAGGCGGCTGCCGTTCGGAAAGACGTAAAGGTGATCGGAGGTCAGCGAACAGCCCGACAGCGCCAGTTCCGCCAGGCCCACCGTGGCGGCCACGCGGGTTTCCTCGGGGCCGAACTTCGCCCAGATCGGGTAGAGCGTCTTCAGCCAGCCGAAGAGCAGCGCATCCTGCCCGCCGGGCACGGCCCGGGTCAGGGTCTGGTTCAGGTGGTGATGGGTGTTGACCAGCCCGGGCGTCACGACCGAGCCGCGCGCCTCGATCACCTCGGCCCCCAGCTCTGCCGCGGCGTGGTCCAGCCCGGGACCGATGGCGCGGATCACCCCACCGGACACCAGGATGTCGGCCCCCGACAGTTCCGTGCGCGCATCATCCATCGTCAGGATGTGGTCCGCGTTGCGTATCAGGTAACTCTGGCCGGTCATGGTGCCCCTGGTATGATCAAGGCGTCAGCATGTATCGCAATTGGCCAGGATTGCCAGCGCCGCGGCATGCAGATCCGGGCTTGCAGCGGCAATCACGCGCCCGCCCTGCAGGGCCGGGCCCCCGGTCCAGTCGGTGACGATACCGCCTGCCGCCTCGATCACGCCAAGCGGGCCCTGGATGTCGTAGGGGTTCAGCCCCGCCTCGATCACCAGGTCCACCTGCCCCGCCGCCAGCAGCGCATAGGCATAGCAATCCATCCCGTAGCGGGTCAGCTTCACCTGCTCCGACACCGCGCGGAAGGCCGCGGCCTCCGCCTCGGTGCCGACCTCGGGGAAGGTGGTGAACAGCACCGCCTCCGACAGACTGCGCCCGCCGCGCACGCCCAGGTCGGCCGGGCCCATCGGGCCGGTCATCCGCGCCGCGCCGAAGCCGCCCCAGAACCGTTCCTGCGTATAGGGCTGATCCACCATGCCCATCAGCACCTGCGCCCCGTCGTTGACCGCGATCAGCACGCCCCAGGTCGGCGTGCCGCTGACAAAGCCGCGCGTGCCGTCGATCGGATCCAGCACCCAGGTCAGGCCGCTGGTGCCCGCGCTGGTGCCGAACTCCTCCCCCAGGATCGCATCCTCGGGCCGGCGCCGCGCCAGTACGGCACGCATCGCCTGCTCCGCGGCGCGGTCCGCCTCGGTCACGGGGTCATAGCCACCGTCCAGCTTGTTGTCTTCGGAAAGGGTCGTGCTGCGGAAGTAGGGCAGGATCGCCTTGCGGGCCGCATCCGCCAGTTCATGTGCCGTGTCGAGGATTTCGCTGCCATCGGGCCGCATCGCCAGGTTCTCCGCTGCCGCTAGTATGGAGCGAGGCCTAGACCCGGACCCGGCATGAGGCAAGCCTTGTTACGGCCTGATCTGCGGTCTGGGACCGGAACCGCGGGCTATCCGGGCCTGCGTTCCGGGAAGTCTGCGGCCGTTCTGGCCGCCATGCCGGTTCCGCCACCCACGGAACCGCCATTGTGGGTGTGCTACGGGCCTCAGGCCACGTCGCTCAGCACGCGTGCCAGTTCGAACAGGCGACGGCGCTGGTTTTCGGGGATTGCATAGTAGGACCGGATCAGGTCCAGGGCTTCCTTGTCGCCCATCACGTCCGCCGGCATGGCGGCCGCAGGTGCAGCTTCCGCACCTTCACCTTCCAGCCCTTCGAAGAAGAAGCTGACCGGCACTTCAAGCGCATCCGCAATATCCCAGAGGCGGGAAGCGCTGACGCGGTTTGCGCCGGTTTCATATTTCTGGATCTGCTGGAATTTGATACCAACACGTTCCGCCAGTTGCTGCTGGGTCATCCCCACCAGCCAGCGACGATGACGGATACGTTTACCCACGTGCACGTCGACCGGATGAGTCATTCGCGGCTCCTGTCATACCCGATAGCTCCGCGCGATGCTCACTCGACGCAGAGAGGACGGGAATCGATTTCGTTTTAACACGCTGCACATCCCTACAGCGTGGAAGGATCGTAACAATTTTCAACTTTTACGCAACTGGTTCGCTCCCGAAAGAGCAGACTGACGAAATGGTTAACTCAATTCACAGATGTGTATCAAGCTTCCACGTTTCACAATCTTGCACGAACCGCCGCGTTGCAGCAAGAATCGACAAGCTGAGCCGTATGGTCGAAATTGTTTTTGAGCAAACTATCTGCCCGTAATTGCACGACAATAGGAGGAAAAGATGCGCGCCTGGTGCTGTGATAAAACGCACAGTCAGCCTCAACTGACACAGATAGCCGCAGAACGTCCCGGTCCCGGGGAAGTGATGATTGAAACGCGGGCATGTGGCCTGAACTTCGCCGATTTGCTCATGATCGAGGGGCGATATCAGGAAAAACCGACTCACCCGTTCACTTTAGGGATGGAGGTTTCGGGCCTCGTCAGCGCCGTCGGAGAGGGCGTAAATATCACAACCGGAACGAGAGTGGCGGCCTTTCCCGGAATTGGCGGTCTTGCCGATTACGTCAACGTCCCGGCAGATCGCGTCGTGCCGCTGCCGCAGGCGACGGGCTTCGCCGAAGCGGCGGCACTGCAGATCGCCTATGGCACCTCCCACCTTGCCCTGGATCACCGCGCCCGCCTGGCGCCGGGGCAGACCCTCCTGGTGCTCGGCGCCACCGGCGGCGTCGGGCTGACGGCGGTGGAGATCGGCAAGCTCATGGGCGCCCGCGTCATCGCCGTGGCCAAGGGCCCCGGGAAGGAGGCGATCGCCCGCGCCGCCGGGGCCGACATCTACCTCGACAGCGAAACCGCCGACATCCGGACAGAGGTAAAGGCCCTCGGCGGGGCGGATGTCGTCTATGATCCCGTCGGCGGCGACCTGGGGGAGGCCGCCTTCCGCGCCTGCAATCCCGAGGCGCGCTTCCTCGTCATCGGCGCCGCCTCCGGCCGCCCGGCGGAGCTGAAGACCAACCACATGCTGGTGAAGAACATCGACGTGATCGGCTTCTACTGGGGCGCCTACTTCCGCTTCCGGCCCGAGATCCTGACCGCCTCCCTGGCGCAGCTCTTCGCCTGGCAGGCAGAGGGGCGGATCCGCCCGCACATCAGCCACCTCCTGCCGCTGGACCGCGCGATGGAGGGGCTGGAGCTGCTGCGCAACCGCGCCGCCACCGGCAAGGTCGTCATCACAATGTAACCCCTCCCCGGCGCGCGCGCCGGGGAACCGGCCTCAGATCGCCGTCGCCGGGCGCTTGCGGGCGCGGCTCAGCTCCTGGCGCCAGGCGTAGCGGCCCAGGTTGCCGCCGCGGCCCTGCCCGGCCTCCCCGCCGCCACCGGGGCGGGTCAGCCCGGCGCCGCTGGTGTAGCCGATGCGCAGCATTTCGGCCATGCGCTCCATCACCTCGCCCGCGCCGCGATCCTGGCGGTACATGCAGATCTTCTGCATGCCCAGCTCCGGCAGTTCGCCGGAATGCTCGATGATCGACAGCTGCGGCGGCTCGGTCCCCGCGATCATCGCCGAAACGGCAAGATCCGCACTGACCGTCGCCTCGACCGTGCGGTCGCTGGCGGTGTCCACGGCGTTTTCCCAGTCGACCCCGTTTTCCTCCATCACCCGGATGACCAGCGGGCGGAACAGGCAGTTGCGGCCGGAGGCATAGCGCAGCGGCCGCTGCCGCCAGACCTGACCACCCGGCGCCCCGATCCAGGCCAGCGGGCGTTCATCCAGGATCTCGCCCCGCGCGTCGGGCTCGGCTTCCGTGGTCAGGATGATATCCGCCTCGCCCCGGTCAAAGCTCTCCTTCAGGCTGCGCGTATAGGCCGAGACGAGCTGCACTTTCATGCGCGGAAATTCCTGCGCGAACTGCTGCAGAACCTGCGGCACCACCGGGTAGACGATGTCATGCGGCACCCCCAGCACGATTTCCCCCTCGTAGCTCTTGCAGGTCAGCCGGGTCAGCGCCTCATCATTCATGTCGATGATACGTCGCGCATACCCCAGAAGCTGTTCGCCCGCCGGGGTCAGGTCGATCCGCCGGTTCGACCGGTCCAGCAGGGCAATGCCCAGGGTTTCCTCCAGCCTTTTCAACTGCATGGACACCGCGCTCTGGGTGAAATTCAGCATGCCGGCGGCCTTGGTGACCCCGCCGTGATCGGCCACAGCCACGAAGCTGCGCAGCGAGGTCATGTCGAGATTTCGCATATCATCAATCTCCGTGATGCTAATCGTCAGGAACATTCATTTCCAATATTGATCATAGCGCCGCATATACATCAACAGAAATCATGAAGACCCCGACTCGCATCACCAACCCGAAAGGACAGACAGATGAGCTCGCATTCCCTGGCCCCCGCCGTCGCATGCCCCCAGCGCGCCTCTCGCGCGCCTTTCTCCCGCCTTGCCAACCTCCTGGCCGTCTACCGCGAACGTCGCGCCCTGCGTGAGCTCGACCCCTCGCTGCTCAACGACATCGGCCTGACCCGTGAACAGGCGCACCTCGAAGCATCCCGGCCGATCTGGGATACCCCCGCGCGCCCTTTCTGATCGGGCCGATGGCCTGACAGGCGCCTAGCTCTGAGGGCGCCTGACCTTGGCCTGACCGCCCCCCCCGGGACCGCCCCGCTGGTCCCACCTCCGGGCAGCCCGCCCCCGATCGGGCTGCCCGCCTCATTTCGTCATCTCCCCGTGGCCGTGCTCCCCGCGCGGCCCGCGACTGGCCTCACACCCGGCCACCGCAGCCACGGTTCCCCGCCACGCGCCTTCGGGCGCAGGCCAGGCACGCCGGGCTGCGGATCTTTTTTACCTGACTTTTCAATGCACTTTCCCGGCGCCGTCCCTTTGTCGTCAGGGGGTTGGCCGATCCGCGTCGCCGCGGGGCCGCACGCCACCGTGAAGGATCCCGCTATCTGCGTGATTTTGCGCGTGAAAATCTTGAAATGCCGGCCCGAGTTCCCGATATTGAGCGCAGACCCCCATCCCGGGGGAAATGTTTCATTCCTGGAGGAACCCATGGCTGACTACAGAACCATGCAGCATACGGCGGCAGGTAGCCGGTCCGCCGCAATCGACGAAGGGCTTCGCGCCCACATGAACAAGGTCTACGGCACCATGTCCGTAGGCACCCTTCTGACCTTCCTCGTGGCCTGGGCCGTCGGCTCCTCGCCCGAACTGCTCAGCGTGTTCCGCGATCCCATCACCCTCCAGCCGAACATCCTCGGCTATGTCATCATGTTCGCGCCCCTGCTGATGGTCTTCGGCTTCGGCGCCCTGCTCAGCCGCATCTCCGCGGCCGGCGCGCAGCTGTTCTTCTACGTCTTCGCGGCCGTCATGGGCCTGTCGCTGTCCTGGATCTTCGTGGCCTTCACCGGCATTTCGATCGCCCAGGTCTTCCTGGTGACCTCGATCGCCTTCGCGGGCCTGTCGCTCTGGGGCTATACCACCAAGCGGGACATTTCCGGCTGGGGCGCCTTCCTGATGATGGGCGTGATCGGCATCCTGGTGGCCTCGATCATCAACATCTTCCTGGGTTCGCCGGCGCTCTACTTCGCGATCTCCGCGATCGGCGTGCTGATCTTCGCAGGCCTCACCGCCTACGACACCCAGAACATCAAGACGACCTACCTGCAGCACGCGCATGCGATGGATCAGGAATGGCTGGGCAAGTCCGCCATCATGGGCGCCCTGCAGCTCTACCTGGACTTCATCAACCTGTTCATGTTCCTGCTGCAGTTCCTCGGCAACCGCGAGTGATCGCGGACCGGGGCCCGGGACTTACCGCCCGGGGCTCAGGCCAGAAAGACGAAAGCCGGTCCCGCGGGACCGGCTTTTTTGTTGGGACATTGGCGCCCGGCTTCGGCCATGGCGGCGGAAGGTGGGTTGGCACCCACCCTACGGCCGGCAGGATCGGCTCAGGCGGTCCAGCGCATCTGCACCGCCGGGAACAGGACCCCGTTGGGCAGGCGCAGCTCGATCTCCGCGCGCGGTTCGAACCCCAGCGACATGTAGAAGGGCACGGCGGTCAGCGTGGACTGGCAGTGCAACAGCTCCACCCCCGCCGCCTGGGCGGACCGGATGACCTTGCGCATGACACGGGCCCCCAGCCCCTGCCGCGCGGCATCCGGATCGGTGGCGACGTGGCGCACGTGGCCCTCACCCGGTCGCCCCGGCGCGCCCCAGGGCGTCGTATCGGTCCAGCCACCGGCGGCCAGCACCCGTTCCTCCGATCCGTCCAGCGCCAGGAAGTAGGTGCCGCAGGTCAGCAGGCCGGGCCGTGGCCGCTTCAGGAAGGGCAGCGCCTCCCGCAGGAGCTCGGTCGGGTAGTCCGGCGCCAGCAGCGCCCGGTAGGACCGCGCCAGCATCCGGTTCACCGCCTCGGTGTCCGCCGGCAGGCCGGGGCGCAAGTGGATCTCGGGGATGCCGGCGGCCTGGCCTGGCCCTCCTCCGGCAAGGGTCCCCGCGAGGGGCGCCGCAACGGAGGGGGCAAGGGACCCCGGGCTCAGCAGCGCACTACTGCCGCAGTCGGGGTCATCAAGGCAATCGGGGGGCGTATCTTCGCCGGAAGAGAGGGGCATCGGAATGGTCCTTGTCTCGATCCCCGGCCTGCAACGCATGGTCCGGGGCTTCTGGGGGAGGGGGAGACAGGGCGCGGCCCGAAAAGAAGAAAGCCGCGCTCTGCGGCGCGGCTTGCATGGTCTTCAAGGTTTTTCAGATCTTACTTGATCTTGCCTTCCTTGTACTCGACATGCTTCCGCACCACGGGATCGTACTTTCGTACGGTCATCTTTTCGGTCATGGTACGCGCGTTTTTCTTGGTCACGTAGAAATGGCCCGTGCCCGCGGTCGAGTTCAGACGGATCTTGATGGTCGTCGGCTTCGCCATTGTGCTTCTCCTACAGCAGGCGCACTCCGGGCCGCCCGCGAAATCTCATGAAGCCTGCCTTTTACCGAGGCGCGCTCATGAGTCAACACGGGAATCGACAAAAAAGCGGAATCCGCCCGGGAAAGATGAAAAAGGGGTGGCCCGCAGGCCACCCCCACTGCCGAAACCCCGGCAGGATCCCCGAAGGGGCGATCGAAACACCGGTGCGGAGACTTACTCCACCGGCACTTCGCTGCCGCCGGTCGTGTCCGACTGCATCTTCAGGGCTTCGGCGTCCCGGGCCTGCTGCTCGGCCGTCACGAAGGCGGGCGCGGCCTCCAGGTCGGTCTTGGTGGCACTCGTCACCAGGCGCGGCGCGCCGCTTTCGGTCTCGCCGACGTCAAGCATGGCCATCTGCACGGCCACGTCCTTCTCGCCCATGCCCAGGAAACCGCCGACACCGATCACGACACCTTCCACGCCCCCGTCGAGGGAGATGATCAGGTCGTTGATGTCGCCGACCTTCTGGTCGCCGCTGTTGAACACCGGGGCGCCCAGCAGGTCATCGGCCAGGATGGTGTTCTCGGTCTGCATGGTGATCTGGCCATCCACCGGCTTGGCCGGCTCCGCGGCATCGGCCATGTCGGTCTCGCTGGCCATCGGATCGGTCACGTCGGGCTCGGCGCTCATGTCGTCGGCCATCTCGGTTTCCGTGCCGTCCGCCGGCACGGTGGTATCTGCGGTAGCATCGGCCGTGGCCTCACCGTCCTGCATCAGCAGCGGATCGGTGGCCTCTGTCTCCGTCCCGGTCGTTGTCCCGGTCGTGGCGCTCGCATCCTGGGCGATGGCCGAAACCGGGGCGGCCAGGGGCGCGGCTGCGACGATGGCGATCAGGGCGGCGCGGCTGGTGGTCTTGAAAAGGGTGCTCATGGGTCTTCCTCCTCTTGCACATCCCCGCGCTCTGCGGGGGTCATGTCCCCTCAACACGCGCCCTCACGATCCCGTTCCCTGCCGCCTTCCCCGCCCCGCCCCGGATGCGCGGGTTCGAGCGCGCGGCACCGCAGCATCTGCGCGGGTTCCCTCCTGTCCGGCGGGTCAGTGAAATTGGGCGGATATGCGCGGAGGGCCTGTAAGCCGGATTCTGTTCCCCGGCTCGCGCCGGTTCGACGACCATTCATCTGGGACGCCGGTCACCCGACGCCTCAAGCTGCCAACCCGAACCTCCGGGCCAAGGCGGCCCTGCGGTGACGGTTTCGGTTGCCCGACCTGCCCCGCGCGAGGTTCCTATTCGGCATTGCTCCCGGTGGGGCTTGCCTTGCCGGTCCTGTTGCCAGTCCCGCGGTGCGCTCTTACCGCACCGTTTCACCCTTACCCGCGAACCGAGGGGACGCGGGCGGTCTGTTCTCTGTGGCGCTTTCCCTGGGGTTGCCCCCGCCGGGCGTTACCCGGCACCGTTGCCTTGTGGAGTCCGGACTTTCCTCGGAAGCGCCGTTTCCAGCCTGCCCCCGCGGCCATCCGGCCCTCCGCGCGCTGTGCCCATAGCCGCAGCGCCCCCGCCGGTCAATCACCCGACGCGGGAACGGCGCGGCCATCACCCCGTGACAAGCAGACCGGCAACCGTCCCCGGCCCCCTCAGCGGGCCTCCCGCAACCGGCCATTGCCCCTCCCGGCGCCATACGCCATGATCTGCCACAAAAGGGGAAACTCATGCGCAAGTTCCTGGTCATCCTCGACGACAGCCGCGAATGCCTCAACGCCATGCGCTTTGCCGCCATGCGTGCGGCCCACAGCGGCGGGGGCGTCACCATCCTGTCCGTCATCTCTCCGGAGGAATTCAATCACTGGATGGGCGTTGCCGACATCATGCGCGCCGAAGCCCGCGAACGGATCGAGGCCCACTTCGAGGTGTTCGCGAAATGGATGCGCGACCGGCAGGGCATCGACCCTGAACTGGTGATCCGCGAAGGCGAGGCCTACGAACAGATCCTTGGCCAGATCCGCGAGGATTCCGAAATCGGCGTCCTGGTCCTGGGCGCCGCCGCTGGCAAGAGCGGCCCGGGCCCCCTCGTCACCCAGATGAGCCGCAACGCCGGCAGCCTGCCGGTGCCCATCACCATCGTGCCCGAGGACCTGTCCAAGGAACGGCTCGAAGCGATCACCTGAAACGGCGCCGCCCCTGCGGCCGCCCCGCCGCCCCGCCCAGATGGCCCCGGTCGCGCCCAGAAAGATCAACGCACGGGGCGTTAATACGCACCGACGCTATACCGACGTGATACCGACGCGATACCGACATGGCTTTTCGCCGGTTTTCACGGGCTTCGCCGGGAACTTGGAATGGTTCCAAATATTGACAGTTGGCCCCCGAAAGCGCATATCGAGGGCCTGACAAAGAAAGGTCCGCCGATGTTCATCCAGACCGAATCCACGCCGAACCCTGCCACGCTGAAATTCCTGCCCGGCCAGTCCGTGCTCGATGCTGGCACCGCCGACTTCCCCTCTGCCGAAACGGCGGAGAAATCGCCGCTGGCCAAGCGTCTGTTCTCGGTCGACGGGGTGACGGGCATCTTCTTCGGCACCGATTTTATCACCGTGACCAAGCGTGACGGGCTGGAGTGGGACCATCTGAAGCCGGCCCTGCTGGGCGCGATCATGGAACATTACCAGTCGGGCGAACCGGTCATGGGCGGCGCCGAACAGGCGACGGGCCATGCCGATCACGACGGTCCGGATTCCGAAATTGTCGTTCAGATCAAAGAGCTTCTGGATACCCGCGTGCGTCCCGCCGTGGCCCAGGACGGGGGTGACATCACCTTCCACGGTTTCGACCGTGGCGTGGTCTACCTCTACATGCAGGGCGCCTGCGCCGGTTGCCCCTCCTCCACGCTGACGCTGAAGATGGGGATCGAAAACCTGCTGCGCCACTACATCCCCGAGGTGACCGAGGTCCGGCCCGTTGCCGTCTGACGCGCCGATGCCACCTCTGATTCTGGCCTTCGACACATCGGCCGCGCATTGCGCGGCCGCTTTGCTGTCCGGTGACCGCATCCTTGCGGAAGAACGGCAGGAAATGGCCCGTGGCCAGGCCGAACATCTCGTGCCCCTGCTCGAAGGGGTTCTGGCGGGTGCAGGGCATGACTGGGCCGATCTCTCGGCCCTGGCCGTTGGCGTAGGTCCCGGAAATTTCACGGGAATCCGGATTTCCGTCTCCCTGGCGCGCGGTCTGGCCCTGGGGTTGAAGATCCCCGCCATCGGCGTCTCCGGCTTCGACGCGCTGGCCTTCGGGCAGCCGCGCCCCCTTCTGGTGACCCTGCCCGCGCCCCGCGATCAGGTCTACGCCCGGCTGCTGACGGACGACCACGCGGGCGAACCAAGGCTCGTCCCCGCCGCCGACCTCCCGGCGGAGCTGACGCCGGAGGGCTGCCTGCTGCTGGGCTGCCTGCCCGGGGCCCGGCCCGCCCCCGAAAACCCCGCGCCGGCCATCGCCCGGGTCGCCGCGACCCGGCTCGCCTCCGCGACCGAGGCGCCCGCCCCCTTCTACATGCGTCCCGCCGATGCCGCCCCACCGCGCGACGCCCCGCCCCGGATCCTGCCATGACCGCGTCTGAAAGCTATGACGCCCAGGCGCTTGCCCGCCTCCACGCCGCCTGTTTCGAGACCCCCCGCCCCTGGTCGGCGGAAGAGATCGATCGCCTGATCCACGACCCCGCCTGCTTCCTCGTGCTGCGCCCCGGCGGGTTCCTCGTCGGGCGGACCATGGTCGATGATGCAGAGATCCTGACCCTCGCCGTCGATCCCGCCCGGAGGCGACAGGGCATCGGGCGCCTGCTGGTCGAGGAATTCGAGAAGGTCGCGCATCAGCGCGGCTCCATTTCCGCCTTCCTGGAAGTGGCCGAGGACAACGCGGCGGCCATTGCGCTCTACTCTGCAGCAGGCTTCATCCGCGCCGGTCGCAGGCCGCGCTACTACCGCGCCCCCGACGGACGGATGAAAGACGCTGAAATCATGGGCAAAGGTATCGGCTGACCTCAGGGTCAATCACGATTTCCCCTACCAAATGGTCAGAGAATGCTATTGACCGTCCTGACCCGCTCTGTCCTAAATCGGTCGATCGCAAAGATCTGCAAAGCAGTGGCCGCGCAACCGGGGACGGACAGACGGCCAAGCAACTGGGAGACCCAAATGACCCTGATGACCAAGATCCTGGGCGCCGCCGCTACCGGCCTGGCGCTCTCCGCCACCGCAGCGCTCGCCGATCCGGCGCTGATCTACGACCTGGGCGGCAAGTTCGACAAATCCTTCAACGAAGCGGCCTACAACGGTGCCACCGCCTGGGCGGAAGAAACCGGCGGCTCCTTCAAGGATCTCGAAATCACCTCCGAAGCTCAGCGTGAGCAGGCCCTGCGCCGCTTCGCCGAACAGGGCTTCACCCCGGTCATCACCACCGGCTTCTCCTTCTCGACCCCGATCGCAAACATCGCGGCCGACTATCCCGACACCAAGTTCGTCACCATTGACGGCTGGGTCGACCCGGCAGAACACCCCAACGTCCTGTCCATCGACTTCGCGGCGGAACAGGGCTCCTACCTGGTCGGCATGCTGGCAGCGATGAAGTCCGAGACCGGCACGATCTCCTTCGTGGGCGGCATGGACATCCCGCTGATCCGCAACTTCGCCTGCGGCTACGCCCAGGGCGCCAAGGCCGTGAACGCCGACATCGTGGTGCTGCCGAACATGACCGGCACCGACCCGACCGCGTGGAACGACCCGGTCAAGGGCTCCGAGCTGACCAAGGCCCAGATCTCCCAGGGGTCCGACGTCGTCTTCGCCGCGGCCGGCGCAACCGGTCTGGGCGTGCTGCAGACCGCAGCCGACGAAGGCATCATGGGCATCGGCGTCGACAGCAACCAGAACTACCTGCACCCGGGCAACATGCTGACCTCCATGCTGAAGCGCGTGGACGTCGCCGTGGCTGACGCCATGGCCGCAGGCGAGGATCTGGACACCGCCCCGATGACCATGAGCCTGGCCGATGACGGCGTGGGCTACGCCCTCGACGAGTTCAACGCCGACCTCATCACCGACGAGATGAAGGCCGCAGTCGAAGACGCCAAGGCCAAGATCATCGCCGGTGAGATCACCGTCGTGAACTACAACACCGACAATTCCTGCCCGGCGCTGGAATTCTGATCGGATCCGGCGGGGCCCAACCGCCCCGCCCCACTTTCACAGGGGCCGCGACCCGCGGTCCCTGTTTCCTTTGACGGGAACGCCGCACATGAACGAGACAGCCTCCGGGACAGTCCATCCGGCCATCGAGCTGAAGGGCATCTCGAAAGCCTTCGGCCCGGTCCAGGCCAACAAGGACATTTCCATCCGCGTCATGCCGGGCACGATCCACGGCATCATCGGCGAGAACGGCGCGGGCAAGTCCACCCTGATGTCGATCCTCTACGGCTTCTACAAGGCCGACGCGGGCGAGATCTTCATCAACGGGCAGAAGACACAGATCCACGACAGCCAGGACGCCATCGCGGCCGGCATCGGCATGGTCTTCCAGCACTTCAAGCTGGTCGAGAATTTCTCGGTGGTCGAGAACATCATCCTCGGCGCCGAAGAGGGAGCTTCCCTGCGTCCCTCCATCGCGAAAGCGCGCAAATCGCTGAAACAGCTGGCCGATGAGTACGAGATGCACGTCGATCCCGACGCGCTGATCGAGCATCTCTCGGTCGGGCACCAGCAGCGGGTGGAGATCCTGAAGGCGCTCTACCGCGAGGCCAACATCCTGATCCTGGACGAGCCCACCGGCGTGCTGACGCCGGCGGAGGCCGACCACCTGTTCCGGATCCTCGACAACCTGCGGCGCGAGGGGAAGACGATCATCCTGATCACCCACAAGCTGCGCGAGATCATGGAGATCACCGATACCGTCTCCGTCATGCGGCGCGGCCAGATGACCGCCACCGTCAAGACGTCGGAAACGAACCCCGAGGAACTGGCAGAGCTCATGGTGGGCCGCAAGGTCCTCCTGCGGGTCGACAAGACGCCCGCGACGCCGGGCGACGTGGTGCTCTCGGTCAAGGACCTGAGGGTCGTTGACGACAAGGGCGTCGAGCGGGTGAAGGGCATTTCCTTCGACATCCGCCGGGGCGAGATCCTGGGCCTTGCGGGCGTTGCCGGCAATGGGCAGTCCGAACTGATGCACGTTCTGGGCGGCATCATGGACGGCACGGGGGAAATCACCATGCTGGGCGCGCCCCTGCCGCTCTCGGGGCCCGGTTCCGACGGGGCGGCCCGGCGCAAGGCCTCCATCGGCAACGTGCCGGAGGACCGCCAGCACGAAGGCCTGATCATGGAGTTCACCGCCTGGGAGAACACCGTCTTCGGCTATCACCGCGACCCGAAGTGGCAATCCGGCCCGCTGATGAACAATGCCGCGATCCAGAAGGAAGCGGCGGCCAAGATGGAACGTTTCGACGTGCGCCCGCCGGACCCCAACCTCTCTGCCAAGAGCTTCTCGGGCGGCAACCAGCAAAAGGTCGTCCTCGCACGGGAGATCGAGCAGCACCCCGACCTGCTGCTGGTCGGTCAGCCGACGCGGGGCGTCGACATCGGCGCGATCGAATTCATCCACCAGGAAATCGTACGCCTGCGCGACGCGGGCAAGGCCGTGCTGCTGGTCTCGGTCGAACTGGACGAGATCATGTCGCTGTCCGACCGGATCGCGGTGATGTTCGACGGGCAGATCATGGGCTTCCGCGACCCGGCCGAAACCGATGAACGCGAACTGGGCCTCTTGATGGCCGGCATCTCGGGCGAGCCCGACACCGAAGACTACAAGGCGGTCGAAGAGAACATGGCAGCCGTCGAAAAAGGAGAGGCGCCGAGCCATGGATAAGATGCCCGTCTGGGCCGATGTGGTCCTGATCCCGCTGATTTCGCTTCTGCTGGCAGCGCTGCTGTCTGCCGTGGCCATCTGGGCCATCGGTGAAAACCCCTGGGAAGCCTTCTCCCTCATGGTCGACGGGGCGCTGATGCGGTCCTCCGGCTGGGGCTACACGCTCTACTACGCGACCAACTTCATCTTCTGCGGCCTTGCCGTTTCCGTGGCCTTCCACGCCAAGCTGTTCAACATCGGCGGCGAAGGTCAGGCGGTCATCGGCTCGCTCGGCGTGGCGGTCTGCTGCCTGTTCATTCCCTGGCCGCACTGGTCGCTGGCGCTCATCGGCTCCACCGTCTTCGCGGCGCTTTTCGGCGCGGCCTGGGCGTTCATCCCCGCCTACTTGCAGGCCAAGCGCGGCAGCCACATCGTGATCACCACGATCATGTTCAACTTCATCGCCGCGGCGCTGCTGAACTACGTGCTGGTCAACTTGCTGAAGCCGGTGGGTTCGATGGAGCCCGCCTCCGCCGTCTTCCCCGCTGCAACGAACCTGCCCACCTTCCGCGACATCTTCGCCGGGGGCGAAGGGCCGCTGTTCCGGGGCGCCCCTGCAAACGTGTCCTTCTTCCTGGCGATTGCCGCCTGCGTGCTGGTCTGGCTGCTGATCTGGCGCACCAAGCTGGGGTATGAGATCCGCTCCCAGGGCTTCTCGGAATCCGGCGCGAAATACGCCGGGATCTCCCCCGTGCGGATCGTCATCGTCGCCATGCTGATCTCCGGCGGGCTGGCCGGGCTGATGGGGATCAACGTGACCCAGGGCGAAAGCGAGCGCCTGATCCTGAACTCCGCCGAAGGCGCGGGTTTCATCGGGATCGCGGTGGCGCTGATGGGGCGCAACCATCCCTTCGGCGTGCTGCTGGCCTCGATCCTCTTCGGGTTCCTCTACCAGGGCGGTGCTGAACTGGCGATGTGGACGTCGATCCCGCGCGAACTGATCGTGGTCATCCAGGCCCTGGTGATCCTGTTCACCGGCGCGCTGGACAACATGGTCCGCTGGCCGCTGGAACGGGTCTTCATGTCCCTGCGCAAGGAGGGCTGACAGGTGGATGAGCTGATCACCTACCTGCCCCGCTTCGTCGCGGCCTTCTCGATCCTGGCCTTCGCGGCGATCTCTCCCGGTCCGGCGGTGGCCTTCCTGCTGGGCGTTTCCGCCGCACGCGGGCGCGGTGCGGCCCTGGTCGCCACCACGGGCATCGCCGCCGGGTCCTCCACCATCAACGTGCTGACGCTGGTCGGCGTGGGCCTGCTGCTGAGCCAGGTCGCCTGGGCGATGGAGCTCCTGCGCTTGGTCGGGGCGACATACCTGGCCTGGCTGGCCTATGGGGCCTTCCGCAAGGCCCTGAACCCGCCGCAGGTGGTGGCCGCCATCGTCTCGCCCGCGAAGGCGCACCACCTCTTCGCCTCGGGCTACCTGATGCAGGTCACCAACCCCAAGGCCATCGCCTTCTGGCTGGCCATCGCGGCGGTCGGCGCGACGGAGGGCGGATCCGCCCTGGTCGTCGCGGCCTTCATCGCCTGCTCCTTCGTCATTTCCTTCACCTGCCACGCGGCCTGGGCGCTTGTCCTGTCCTCTGCCCCCGTCCGCCGTGCCTATGCCGCCGGACGGCGCTGGATCGAAGGGGCGCTCGGCGCCTTCTTCGGTTTCGCCGCCTGGAAAATCGCCACATCGGAGAGCTGACCCATGGACCTGATCACGATCATCCAGATCCTCGATTCCACCGTCCGCCTCGGCACGCCGCTTCTGCTGATGTGCCTGGCCGGGCTCTTTTCCGAACGCGCGGGCGTGGTCGACATCGGCCTGGAAGGCAAGGCGCTCGCCGCGGCCTTCTTCTCCGCCGCCTTCGCCTATTACTCCGGCTCCCCCTGGGTCGGCCTGCTGATGGGGGTCATCGCCTCCATGGCATTCTCCGGCATCCATGGCCTGGCCTCGATCACCTTCCGGGGCAACCAGCTGATCTCCGGCGTGGCGCTGAACTTCCTGGCCTCGGGCCTGACGGTGCTGATCGCCCAGACCTGGTTCGCCCAGGGCGGCCGCACGCCCTCCCTGACGACCGAGCGGTTCTCCAACATTACCCTGCCCTTCGCCGAAAGCCTGCGGGACGTGCCGCTGATCGGCCCGATCTATTACGAGCTGATCTCGGGCCATTCGATCCTGGTCTACGTGGCCTTCCTGCTGGTGCCGCTCAGCTGGTGGGTGCTCTACCGTACCCGCTTCGGCCTGCGCCTGCGGGCCGTGGGGGAAAACCCCGCAGCCGTGGACACCGCCGGCATCTCGGTCGTGCGCATGCGCTTTGCTTCCATCGTGATCGCGGGCCTGCTCTGCGGTCTCGCCGGCAGCTACCTGGCAACCAGCCTGCAGGCCGGCTTCGTGCGGGAGATGACGGCAGGGCGCGGCTACATCGCGCTGGCCGCGCTGATCTTCGCCAAGTGGCGGCCCTGGTACTGCCTGTCGGCCACGATGCTCTTCGGGCTGCTGCAGGCGATCGCGCTGCGCTACCAGAACATCGACGTGGGCGCATTCGTCATCCCGGTGCAGTTCATGAACGCGCTGCCCTATATCCTGACGATCATCATCCTTGCGGGCTTCGTCGGCGCGGCCATCCCGCCGCGCGCCTCGGGTGAGCCCTACGTCAAGGAACGCTGACCCTCCGCCCCGGCCCGGCCAACGGGCCGGGGCACAGCGCCGGCAGCGCCCGGCGCGCCCCTCCCCTCCCCTCGAAACCGGCCAGACTGTGGCCATGTCGTACCGGTCCCGGTCCACGGGGGCCGTCTGGCCCTGCACGCACGACGAAGCGATTTGCCAATCGCCCTCTACCGTTGCAAGATCGGGTCAAGCGCTGCGGACAATCGGCATCTTCGCGGCGTTGCGGCAGTCGAGCTAGGAGAGGCCATGCAGATATACCTCCCCATCGCCGAGGTTTCCGTGAACATCTTCCTGCTGCTTGGTCTTGGCGGGGTGGTGGGGATCCTCTCTGGGATGTTCGGGGTTGGCGGTGGCTTCCTGATCACCCCCCTGCTGTTCTTCGTCGGCATTCCGCCCACGGTCGCGGTTGCTACCTCCGCGAACCAGATCATCGCCTCCTCCGTCTCGGGGCTGTTCGCCCACCTGAAGCGACGAAACGTCGACCTGCGCATGGGTGCGCTGCTGCAGGGTGGCGGGGTCGTGGGGGCCGGACTGGGGATGATCCTCTTCAACTGGCTGAAGCAACTCGGCCATGTCGATCTGCTGGTCAACCTCTGCTACGTGGTCTTCCTGGGGGCCATCGGCTCCCTGATGTTCATCGAAAGCCTCTCTGCCCTCAGGAAATCCCGCAGGGGCGGCGGCGTGGTGAAACCGCGCAAGCAGCGCGGCTGGGTCCATACCATGCCCCTGAAAATGCGCTTCCGCACCTCGGGCCTCTATATCTCCGTCATCCCGCCTTTCCTGGTCGGCGCGGCGGTCGGGGTCCTGTCGGCCATCATGGGGGTCGGCGGCGGCTTCATCATGGTGCCCGCCATGATCTACCTGCTGCACATGCCAACCAAGGTCGTGATCGGCACCTCGCTGTTCCAGATCATCCTGGTTGCCGCCGTCACCACCTTCCTCCACGCGGTCACCAACCATTCCGTCGATATCGCCCTCGCGCTCTTCCTGCTTATCGGCGGGGTCATCGGCGCCCAGATCGGCACGCGGATCGGCGCGAAGATGAAGGCGGAGCAGCTGCGCATCCTGCTGGCCCTGCTGGTGCTGTCCGTCTGCTTCAAGCTCGGCCTCGACCTGGTCCTGCCGCCCTCCGAAGTCTACTCGCTGACGGAGCTGAATTGAGACGCGCCGCGCATATCCCGGCCCTTCTGACGGCCCTTTTCCTGGCGCTGCTGCCGCTTGCCACCCTGGCACAGGACAGCACCGATGCAGCGACCGAAGAACTGGTGCTGGGCCTGTCACAGGCCCGCGTGTCGATCACGGCGAATTTCGACGGATCGGAAATCCTGATCTTCGGGGCCGTCAAACGGCAGAGCCCACAGCTGCCCGAAGATGCCGATGTGGTCGTCACCGTCGCCGGGCCCACCGAACCCATTTCGGTCCAGCGCAAGGAACGACGTGCAGGGATCTGGGTCAACACCGATCAGGTCATCATCCGCCAGGCGCCAAGCTTCTACGCTGTCGCCACCTCCGCCCCCCTGGAAGAAATCCTTTCGGCGACGGAAGATCTGCGTCATCGCATCTCCATCCCCCGGGCCATCCGCTCCATCACCTCGCGCGATGACGTGACGGACGAAGACAACTTCGTCGAAGCCCTGATCCGTCTGCGGCAGAAGGCCGGGCTTTACCAGATGCGGGAAGAGACGGTCGAATTCGACCAGCAGACCCTGTTCAAGACCAAGGTCCCCCTGCCGTCGAGCCTCCCCGTGGGAGAATACAAGGTCAACGTCTACCTGCTGCGCGAAGGCGCCGTCGCGGCGACCCATGAAACGTCGATCCGGGTCGGCAAGGTGGGGATGGAACAGTGGCTCTTTGGCCTGTCGCGCGAACACGGGGTGAGCTACGCCCTTCTGGCGATCTTCATCGCCATCGCCGCCGGCTGGGCCGCGTCAGAGATCTTCCGCCTGCTGCGCAACCAGTAGCTACGCCCGACATGAAAAAGCCGCCCCGGGGGCGGCTCTTCGTGCAGATGCATGCGCGGCCCGGGTCAGACCGTGCTGAGAGACAGGGTATGTTCGCGCAGCCAGGCCATGAACCCGCGCGGATCCTTCTGCAGAAGCGCCATGTGCCCTTCGTCCACCACATCGCCCACGATCGGGGCCTGCGCCTTGTTCAGGGAATGGACGATCTCGTGGATCAGCAGCCCCTGCCGCAGCGTGGCCGACAGCTTGTTGGCAACGTGATACCAGCGGGAGTTGCCGCCGGTGAAATGAATCGGCACCACCCGTGCGCCCGACCGGCGGATCATCTGCGCGGTGAAGACGTTCCATTCCGCTTCGATCGCCGGGCCGAAATAGGTTTCGGAGGCAGCAACCACGCCCGACGGGAAGAGCGCCACCAGGCCCCCTTCCTTCAGATGCGCCATCGCCTTGGCCCGCATCTCGATCATCTTCTTCTGCGCTTCCGGATCGTGGGGGAAGGGCACAGGGATCATGTAGGAGGAGGCGACCTCGTCGATGCCGGTCAGCACCGAGCGCGTCAGGATCTTGTAATCGAGCCGCCGGCGGCCCACCAGCTCCGCCAGGATCATCCCGTCCACCATCCCGTGCGGGTGGTTCGCGACGACCACGACCGGACCGTCGCTCGGGATCTTCTGCAGCTGCTCTTCGGGGGTGACGACGGGAATGCCCATCACGTCCAGACAAGCCTTCCAGAAGGCCTGGCCCTGCGGCGCGCCCTGACGTTCGAACTTCCGGATCAGGCGCAGGATGGTCAGCTTGCCGGTCAGCCATTCCATGCCCAGGATCGCGTTCCGCTGGAACGGGTTGTCGAAGGTGTTGGAATAGGTCAGCGAGCGCCGGTCGTACTTTGTGTAGGCGACCGGGTCATGCGCAACCTGGGCACGCGTGACATGATTTTCTGTCGAGTCTACCACTGAAAGTCACCTGTCCGTCGTCTTCCGCGCAAGGCTTGGGGTATTACGCGGTCTGTCAGAAGTTCCGTCGCTACATATCTTCCCCGAAGCGGTCCGCCACGAGTCGCTCTAGAGCATCGGCAAGGGCATCGGCATCGGGACCCGAGGTTTCAACCTCAATAGTGCTTCCCTTCCCGGCTGCCAACATCAAAAGGCCCATGATCGAGTCGCCGCCGGTGGACATGCCGTCGCGGCTGACCTCCGCATGCGCGTCGAAGGCTTCGACGACCTCCACGAACTTGGCGGAAGCCCGGGCGTGAAGCCCCTTCTCGTTGATGATGTCAAAATGCCGTGTCACAGCTGCGCTCATACCCGTCCCATTCCGTCACTCGGCCGGTGCTCAGGAAGGCCCTGCACTCAGGTTCCGGCTGTCGATGTACTTGCGCCCCGCTTCCGTCGCGACACGCACCGCCTCCGGGAGCGATTTATGCCGCGATTTTGCCAACTTGATCAAGGCCGGAAGGTTCACACCATAGAGAATGCGCCGATCGTCCGGTCGACAGGCCAGCAGGGACAGGTTGCTGGGGGAGCCGCCGAACATGTCGGTGACCACGACGACGCCCTGCCCCTGGTCGACCTCGTTGGCCGCCGTGCAGATTTCCAGCTCCTTGCCGGAGCGGTCGCAGTTTACGTCGATCGAAATGGCGGTGATGCCAGGCTGGGGGCCGACGACATGCTCAACCGCTGCCTTGTACTCCCGGGCCAGCCCGCCATGTGCGACGATGACAATTCCGATCAAGGCGGGTGTTCCCTTGGGTCTCTGCTTATCCTGCGCGCCCGGAGCGGCATCGATTCTCATCGAGGCGCCTCCCCGGCTTTGCGCCGTTCCTGTTCGCGATGCCTAATTGACACTTGCCAGCCGGCCTCCGCAAGGGCCCGACCAAGGCTTTCGGCCAAAGTGACGGAACGGTGTTGACCGCCGGTACAGCCGAATCCGATGGAAAGATGCGCCTTGCCTTCATCTATATAGGCAGGAAGCAGCATCAGCGTGAGGTCGGTGACCTTTTCGAGGAAGGGTTTGTAGCGGGGATCGGCCGAAACATAGGCCTGAACCCGCTCGTCCGTGCCGTCGAAGGCCCGCAGGGACGGCTCCCAGTAGGGATTCGCCAGGAAACGCACGTCGAAGACCATGTCGATTCCCCGCGGCAGGCCCCGCTTGTAGCTGAAGGAATGCAGCGAAACCGCCAGGCCCTGGCCCTCTTCCGGGGCGAAGTGGCTGTCCACCTCCGCCCGCAGGTCATGGACGGTCATCTCCGAGGTGTCGATCAGCACATCGGCCCGGGCCCGGATCGGCCCCAGAAGGTCGAACTCCCGCATGATGCCATCCTCGGGGGTCTCTCCCGGGGCCATGGGGTGGCGGCGGCGGGTCTCGCTGTAGCGGCGCGACAGGACGTCGGCGCGCGCATCCAGGTAGAGCAGCTCCAGCGGCACCCCCTTGATCTGACGCAGGGAATCCAGCGCCTCGATCAGGGCCGTGGTGGAAAAATCGCGATTGCGGGTATCCAGCCCCAGGGCCAGGGGCCGTTCCAGCGGCGGCCCTTCCAGCAGGCGCGGCAGCAGCGACAGCGGCAGGTTGTCGATCGCCTCGAAGCCGAGATCCTCCAGCACGCGGATCGCGGTGGAGCGGCCAGCGCCGGACGGCCCTGTCACGAGGACGAGGCGTGGGCTCTGTCTCATCTGATCTTCGGCGGTGGCCATGGCTGCCGTCGGTCTTGAAGGGTTGGCAAAAGATCGCGCAACGCGTGCCTACGCGCGACGTCCTTCACGCAGATATTGCAGAATCGCCGCAGCGAACGCTGCGGTTCCACTATTGTGAAGGAAGGTTAAGGAAACCCCCAGCAAATTCGTGCTGCGCTGCGGCGGGAGCCGTGCATCCTCGGGTGTGTCAAGATCGACCACCAGGGCAATCGGCGTCGGACCGGCGGGTTTCGCCCCCAGAATCCCCACGCCACGCGCCTCGATCATTCCCTCCAGCGTCGGCGGCACCGAGGCCAGGATCACCGTCCCCTGCCGTTCCACCACGGTCCGGTCATCCGCGACCAGCAGCGCCCCGCGCGACAGCATTTCCAGCGCGAGGGAGGACTTGCCACTGCCCGATGCGCCGGTGATCAGAACCGCCCGCCCGCAGACCGCGACGCAGCTTGCGTGGATCACCCGGGGGCCGCTGTCTTCCTCCGCCATCTCAGATCGGCAGGCCGACGACGAAACGCGCCCCCAGCGGGTCGGAGGTGATGTCGGCATCCGTGGGCCGGATGTTTTCCGCCCAGATGACGCCGCCATGGGCTTCGACAATCTGCTTGGAAATCGCCAGGCCAAGGCCGGAGTTGTTGCCGAAGTCCGACGCGGGCCGGTGCGAGTAGAAGCGCTTGAAGATCTTCTGCAGCGACTGGTCCGGGATGCCCGGGCCGGTGTCCTCCACCACGATCAGCACGCGATTTTCGCGCCGACGCGCCCAGACCCGGATCGCGTCGCCTTCCTCGCAGAAGGAAATCGCATTGGTGATCAGGTTGACGAAGACCTGCGCCAGCCGCGCTTCCAGGCCGCTCAGCACCAGCTTTTCGTCCGGCAGGTCGGTGATGAAGTCGATGCCTTTGCCCGCCGCCTGTTCGCCCAGGTAATCCGTCAGGCTGCCCAGCATGCGCAGGACGTCGAATTCCTCTTCCTCTTCCTTCACCAGCTCACTGTCGAGCCGCGAGGCGTTCGAAATGTCGCTCACCAGCCGGTCGAGGCGCCGGACATCGTGTTCGATCACATCCATCAGCTGCTCTCGCTGATCGTCGCGCTTCGCCACCCGCAGGGTCCCCACGGCGGACCGCAGACTGGCCAGCGGGTTCTTGATTTCATGCGCCACGTCTGCGGCGAACTGTTCGTTTGCGTCGATCCGGTCGTAAAGTGCGGAAACCATCCCGCGCAGCGCCCCTGACAGCCGACCGATTTCATCCGGTCGCGCCGTCAGATCGGGGATCCTGACCCGCGACGGCTTGGGCCGGGAATTGCCCCGGTCTCCCCCAAGCTCTGCCGCGGCAGCGAGGTCCGACAGCGGGTTCGCAATGGTGGATGCCAGCACCAGGCTGAGCCCGACGGACACGAGCGTGGCGATGATGAACATCTGCAGCACCCTCTCACGCTCCTGCCGCACCATCAGGTCGATCTCTCCGACGCTGCCGGCCAGGGCGATGGCCCCCACGACACTGCCGTTCGCCTCGATCGGCGTCAGGGCCGTGTGGAAACGCCCCTCGTCTCCGCGCGCGGTCGATGTCTCCTGCCCGTCCGTTCCATTCGCGGAAATCAGGCGTCGTGCCTCTTCCTCCACGCTCGTGGTAGGCTGCGGCACCCGCCCCGAAGAAAAGACCGAAGCGAAACCGTTCCACACGGTCGTCAGGAAATCGGTGACATAGGTCGGCGTGTGATCCGGCGAGGGGTCAGGCGCGGCGCCGGAACGGCGGGCCACCAGGTTGCCCTCGGCATCGAAGACCATCAACGTCAGCCCCGACCGCAGGTCGAGCCCGGACAGGGTGCCGGCCACGTCCACGCCACGGCTTCCCCGCAAGTCGACCTCTGCCCCCGGGGCGATCTGCGCCTCGAAGACATCGGCGACCAGGTCGGCCTCGCTCACCAGCGCTTCCTGGCGCTGCGTCAGCAGGCTTTCGCGAGAGGAATTCAGATAGAGGATCCCCGCCACGAGGACGTTCAACGCAATAAGGTTGAAGATGATGATCTTGCGGGTGAGGGGCGAGGCCTTCAGCGCGAAAAGGCCACGCCTTTCGCGGCGTTCGCGGAACTCCTCGTCCACGACCGTCCCCGGTGCGACGAACTCCTCCCCCAGCACGACATCGCCGCGTCGTCCCGCGCCGCGTCGTTTTGCCCTGGAGGTATCGTCCTGCAAGCTGATCCTTTCGGCGAGCGCCATGGACGGTATCCGTTACTCTTCGTTGTAACGATACCCGATCCCGTAGAGTGTCTCGATGGCGGAGAACTCCTGGTCGACCGAGCGAAGCTTCTTGCGGAGCCGCTTGATGTGGCTGTCGATGGTCCGGTCATCGACGTAAACCTGATCGTCATAGGCCACGTCCATCAGCTGATCCCGGCTCTTCACGAAGCCGGGGCGCTGTGCAAGGGCTTGCAGCAGAAGGAATTCGGTCACGGTCAGGGTCACGTCCTGGCCCTTCCAGGTGACCGAGTGGCGCAGCGGATCCATGCGCAGATGGCCACGCTCCATCACCTTGGTATCGTCCGTTTCGGCCACGACCTCACCCGACTGGGCTTCCTGCCGGCGCAGCAGGGCGCGGATCCGGGCCACCAGAAGGCGTTGGCTGAAGGGCTTCTTGACGTAGTCGTCGGCGCCCATGCGCAGGCCCAGGACCTCGTCGATCTCGTCATCCTTCGAGGTCAGGAAGATCACCGGCATCGTCGTCTTCTGCCGCAGCCGCTGCAACAGGTCCATGCCGTCCATGCGGGGCATCTTTATGTCCAGTACGGCCATGTCCGGCAGGGCCTTGTTGAAGGCCTCGAGCGCGGCCTGGCCGTCGGAGTAGGTTTCCACCTCGAACCCTTCGGCCTCGAGCGTGATGGCGACCGATGTCAGGATGTTTCGGTCATCGTCCACGAGCGCGATCTTGGACATGGTGTTTCCCTTCAGTACTGCTCTCTGCCCCGGCCCGGTACCGTCTGTGCCCCGCGAAGGGGCCGCGTCCTTGTGGCCTGTAAAGGAGTCTTATCGACATGATTTTGCCGCAATACTCTCCTGTCCGCACGGTTCAGGCAATCCAGAAACGCGAATCGTTCCGGGCCTGCGGCAGAAATGTGGCGAAAATGTCTTAGGATGGCCTGAAATTTTCCTTGCACCGCAGAGACCTGCCGCCGGTTGAGCAATGGACGGCAAGTGGTTGCGCTAAACGGGAAATGGTTGCGCTAACCTCCCCCGTCGCCCTGTTCACTTTCAAATGCGACGTGATAAGAGGCCAGATATCGAGGCGTCCCGCCCCGGTTCCGCCGCCTGCATCTTTGGATGTAAATTAGGACGGCGACGGATTGGAGGACTGCCGCACCTACGCGGCTACAGGAGTGTTAGATATGGCATTTGGACGGGTGAACCCGCACTTCCGGCTCGAAGATCAGGGGATCGAAGGGCTCGGCAATGTCTATTACAACCTTATGGAGCCCGCGCTGATCGAAGCCGCCCTCAAGAAGGAAGAAGGCAAGCTCGGCAAGGGGGGCACCTTCCTCGTCACCACCGGCAAGTACACCGGCCGTTCCCCGAAGGACAAACACGTCGTGAAGACCCCCGACGTGGCCGAGAAGATCTGGTGGGAAAACAACGCCGAAATGTCCCCCGAAGCCTTCGACGTGCTGCATGCCGACATGCTGGCGCACATGAAGGGCAAGGACTACTTCGTGCAGGATCTCATCGGTGGCGCCGACCCGGCCTATTCGATCAACGTCCGCGTCGTCTCCGAACTGGCCTGGCACAACCTGTTCATCCGGCACCTGCTGCGCCGCCCCTCGCGGGAGTCGCTGGACGCCTACGTGTCCGACTTCACCATCATCAACTGCCCCAGCTTCCAGGCGGATCCCGCCAAGCACGGCTGCAAGTCCGAAACCGTCATCGCGCTGAACTTCGCCAAGAAGATCATCCTGATCGGCGGCACCGAATACGCCGGCGAGAACAAGAAGTCGGTCTTCACCCTGCTCAACTACATGCTGCCCGACAAGGGCGTGATGCCGATGCACTGCTCGGCCAACCACGCCAAGGGCAACCCCGTCGACACCGCGATCTTCTTCGGCCTGTCGGGCACCGGCAAGACGACCCTGTCGGCCGACCCGTCCCGCGTGCTGATCGGTGACGACGAACATGGCTGGTCCGACCGCGGCACCTTCAACTTCGAAGGCGGCTGCTACGCCAAGACCATCAACCTCTCCGCCGAGGCAGAGCCGGAAATCTACGCCACCTGCTCCATGTTCGGCACGGTGATCGAGAACATGGTCTACGACGAAGAGACCTTCGAGCTCGACTTCGAGGACGACAGCCTGACCCAGAACATGCGCTGCGCCTACCCGCTGGAGTATATCTCCAACGCGTCGGACACCGCGCTTGGCGGTCACCCGAAGAACATCATCCTGCTGACCTGCGACGCCTATGGCGTGCTGCCCCCGATCAGCCGCCTGACGCCCGCGCAGGCGATGTACCACTTCCTGTCCGGCTTCACCTCCAAGACCCCGGGCACCGAACGTGGCGTCGTGGAACCGATCCCGACCTTCTCCACCTGCTTCGGCGCGCCCTTCATGCCGCGTCGTCCGGAAGAGTACGGCAACCTGCTGCGCGACAAGATCGCCAAGCACGGCGCAACCTGCTGGCTGGTGAACACCGGCTGGACCGGCGGCGCCTATGGCACCGGCTCCCGCATGCCGATCCGCGCCACCCGCGCCCTGCTGACCGCAGCGCTGGACGGCTCGCTGAACGAGGCAGAGTTCCGCAAGGACGCCAACTTCGGCTTCGAGGTTCCGGTCTCCGTGCCGGGCGTGGCCGATGTCCTGCTGGATCCGCGCCGCACCTGGGAAGACGAAGCCGCCTACGATGCGCAGGCCGCCAAGCTGGTGGGCATGTTCTCCGAGAACTTCGAACAGTACATCCCCTACATCGACGACGATGTGAAAGCCGCCGCGATCGGCTGACGGAGTTGGCGATCCTGCGATCCCTTTCGAAAAGACGCCCTGCCGGTTCCGGCGGGGCGTTGCCGCATCTGCCCCGCCGCCACCGGGTCGGCCGGGTCGGGGTCGGCAGGGTCGGGGCGCTGCTGGCCGCCCTGGCGCTGCTCTGCCAGCCTGTCGGCCTGCGGGCGGAGGTCACCTCCCCCTTCCCGGGCGACATCGCCCTCTCCCCGATCGAACTGGACCAGGCCGGCATCTACTGCCCCACGGAACACGTCAGCAAGGAACCCGCGCCCAACACGGAATCGGGCTACATCCTGCTGACCGAAGGCAACCCGGAACTCGTGACCTCCAGCCGCCTGGTGCCTGCCTACCTGGGCATTTCCTTCGGCGTGCGCATCCGCCTTGCAGAGGGCACGGAACCCGGCATCTACACCTTCATCGTCAGCCATCCGCCCATCGGCCCTCGCCAGGTCACCCGCGAAAGCTGGGACCCGGGCCTGTCCACCAACTGGGGCGTGCGCAGTTTCAATTTCGAATTCGAACGTGAACTGGTCACCGGCACCTGGACATTCGAGGTGCTGAAGAACGACGAGGTCCTGATGCGGCAAAGCTTCGAGGTGGTGCCGCCGATGGCCGCCCCCGACGCCATCGACCTTTGCTTCGGCGATACCTTCGTCTCCTGACGGCCGGCGCCGGGCGCGGGCTGCGCCTCTCTCCCGCCGCCTCTCCGAATGGGCCATTGCACCCGGCCCCACCCCTCCTTTATGGCGCCGTTACAGGTGGGGCATACATCCCGCGAACAGGCCTCGGTCCGGAAAGGAGCACATATGGCGCAGTTCACTCTTGGTTGGGAAGAATGGCTCTCCCTCCCCGATCTCGGCCTGCCGGCGATCCGCGCCAAGGTGGACACCGGCGCGAAGACATCGGCCCTGCATGCCTTCGCCATCGAACCCTTCGGCACCGCCGAAAAGCCTATGGTGCGCTTCGCCATCCACCCGGACCCGTCCGACGAGTCGCTGGAGATCATCTGCTCCGCACCGCTGAAGGACCGCCGGGAGATCACCTCCTCCAACGGAGAGACCGAGCTGCGCTTCGTGATCGAAACGCAGGTCACCATGGGCGATCGCACCTGGCCGATCGAAGTGACCCTGACCGATCGCGGGTCCATGGCCTACCGCATGCTGCTGGGGCGTTCGGCCATTGCCGAAGACATGATCGTCTCCCCCGCGCAAAGCTGCTGCCAGCCGCCGCTGTCCTACGAGGCTTACCAGGACACCCCGCGCCTGAAGAAACACCGCCGCGCCCTGCGCCTGGCGATCCTGACCCGTGAACCCGGCAACTACTCGACCGGGCGCCTGATCGAGGCCGCCGAAAAGCACGGCCATACGCTGGAAGTCATCGACACCTCCCGCTGCTACATGAACATCCGCGCGGTCGGGGCCGAAGTGCACTACGACGGGCGCCGCCTGCCGCACTACGACGCGGTGATCCCGCGCGTCGGGGCCTCCATCACGAACTACGGCACCTCCGTCGTGCGCCAGTTCGAAAGCATGGGCACCTACTCCCTGGCCGGTTCCGAAGGCATCGCCATGTCCCGGGACAAGCTGCACGCGCACCAGATCCTTGCACGGCATCGCATCGGCATGCCCACCACGGCCTTCGCACGCAGCCCGAAGGATTCGATCAACGTGATCGAACTGGTCGGCGGGGCGCCCCTTGTGCTGAAGCTGCTCGAAAGCACCCAGGGCAAGGGGGTCGTCCTGGCGGAAACCAAGAAGGCGGCTGAATCGGTGATCTCTGCCTTCCGGGGCCTGAAGGCCGACTTCCTGGTGCAAAGCTTCGTCAAGGAAGCCGCGGGGGAGGATATCCGCTGCCTCGTCGTCGGCGGCAAGGTGGTCGCCGCCATGCGCCGTCGTGGCGCGCCCGATGACTTCCGGTCCAACCTGCACCAGGGCGGCACGGCCGAACCGGTGCGGATCACCAAGACCGAACGCGACACCGCCCTTCGCGCAGCCCGTGCGATGAAGCTCGATTTCGCGGGAGTCGACCTGCTGCGTGGCGACGACGGGCCCAAGGTGCTGGAGGTCAACTCCTCCCCCGGGCTCGAAGGGATCGAGAAATGTTCGCGCAAGGACATCGCCGCTCTCGTGATCCAGCATATCGAGGCAAAGGTCGCCCCGCGTTCGCCGCGCAGCCGTCGCAAGAGCTGACGATCAGACGATCAGCGCGCGCCGCATCAGGTTCAGACCGGCCACCAGCAGCACCACCAGCGTGGCGCGGCGGAAGGTGGTCTGGTCGATCCTGTCATGCAGGCGGAACCCGGCCCACATGCCGACCAGCGCGAGCGGCACCATGATCAGCGAAAAGGGCAGCGTTTCGGCCCGCAGCACGCCCGATCCCAGGTGCGCGAACAGCAGGGACACGGCGCCCAGCCCATAGATCACGCCCTGGATCTGCACCTGCTCCCGCTTGGGCGTTTCCAGCGCAGTCAGGTAGGCCACGGTGGGCGGCCCCCAAACGCCGGAAAACCCGCCGATGAAGCCGGCAAACAGCGCCACCCCGAATTCCACGCTGCGCCTTGGCGGATGCCCAAGCCGCAGCTGCCGCCCCATCAGTTGCGTCACCGCGAACAGCACGATCGGCCCGCCGATCATCAGCAGCATCAGGCCCTGGGGCAGCACGCTGACAAGTTGCGCCGAAGCCATCAGCGCCACGAAGGCGACCGCCAGGAACAGCCGGAACCGCTTCACGACCTCCCAGGCCGCACGCGGACCTGCGCGCAGCGCCTGCCAGCCATTGGTCACCAAGGTCGGCAGGATCAGCCCGGCCAGGGCCCAGTCCGGCCCGACGATGCTGCCCAGCCCCGACACCATGATCATTGGCATGGCGAATCCCACCATGCCCTTCACCAGCCCCGCCAGCAAAGCGACGCAGCAGATTGCGACCCAGGCGGCAGCGCTCAGGTCCGGCAGTCCGAGGATCTGGAAAAATTCCATCATTCCCGATCCCTACACCGCCCGTGCCCCTGCCACGAGAAAAATCCGTTACGTAATTTTAAATCCTACAGGTGTCATTTTGCGCAAACATATTGCGCTGCAACTGCAAAATGGCTATGTCACTGGCAGAGAGATGAGCCTTGGAGGAGGAGGCAGTCCCATGCCCCACGACGGACAGGACCCGATGATGACCGAAAGCGCCATTCTGCCCGATCTGCTGACCCTGACAGCCGCCGCCATTTCCCCGGCGGAAGATGTCCTGTCCGCGGCCCGCGACACCGTGCGCGACCGCGTCGTGAGAGAGGGGCGCGTGTCCGCTCGCCCGGTGGAGGCGGAACAGACCGCAACCCACGGCCTTGCCTGGCTCGCAACCTACGTGGAGGCCCTCCGCCAGATGCAGGCCTGGGCGGAAAAACTCTCTGCCGATGGCCAGTTCGGAGAGCTGGAGAGCCTGATCCACCAGATCGCCTTCGGCGAATACCTGGGGCAGATCGCCGGTGGCATCCAGATGTCCCAGCAGGAAATCGTGCGCCTGCATGACCTGGGCCTGCCCGCCGATAGCGCGATCCGTTTCACCTCCGGCGCCGTGGCCACACTGATTGCCAACGGCAACAGCCAGTCTGCCCGCGCCCGCCTGGCGGAGCTGATGATCGAACGGCAGGGCGCCGGTCTCTTCGGCGCCACCGGCCTGGACGAGGAGCTGGAGATGATCCGCGACCAGTTCCGCCGTTACGCGGCCGAAAAGGTCGCCCCCTTCGCCCATGAATGGCACCTGAAGGACGAACTGATCCCGATGTCGGTGATCGAGGAGCTGGCCGAAATGGGCGTCTTCGGCCTGACCATTCCAGAGGAATACGGCGGCTTCGGCCTGTCCAAGGCCTCCATGGTCGTGGTCTCCGAAGAACTCTCTCGCGGGTATATCGGCGTGGGCTCCCTGGGCACGCGCAGCGAGATCGCGGCAGAGCTGATCCTTTGCGGTGGCACCGACGCCCAGAAGGAAAAGTGGCTGCCCGTCCTGGCCTCCGGGGAGATCCTGCCCACGGCGGTCTTCACCGAACCCAACACCGGGTCCGACCTGGCCGCCCTGCGCACCCGCGCGACGAAGGGGGACGATGGCGACTACCGGATCACGGGCAACAAGACCTGGATCACCCACGCTGCCCGCACCCACGTGATGACGGTCCTCGCCCGGACAAACCCCGACACGACCGATCACACCGGCCTGTCGATGTTCCTGGCCGAGAAGACCCCCGGCACCGACGAAGACCCCTTCCCCACGCCCGGCATGACCGGCGGGGAGATCGAGGTCCTGGGCTATCGCGGCATGAAGGAATACGAGCTCGGCTTCGACGGCTTCCACGTGAAGGGCGAAAACCTTCTCGGCGGGGAAGAGGGCAAGGGCTTCAAGCAGCTCATGCAGACCTTCGAATCCGCGCGCATCCAGACCGCCGCCCGCGCGATCGGCGTGGCCCAGGCTGCCCTCGACACCGGCCTGCAATATGCGCTCGACCGGAAGGCTTTCGGCGGGCCGCTGGCGCAGTTTCCCCGTGTCTCGGGCAAGCTGGCGATGATGGCCGTGGAAATCATGGTGGCGCGACAGCTGACCTATTTCGCCGCCTACGAGAAGGATCACGATCGTCGCTGCGACCTGGAAGCGGGCATGGCAAAATTGCTGGGCGCGCGCATTGCATGGGCCTGCGCCGACAATGCGCTGCAGATCCACGGCGGCAATGGTTTCGCGCTGGAATACGTGGCCTCCCGCCTGCTTTGCGATGCGCGGATCCTGTCGATCTTCGAAGGGGCCGCTGAAATCCAGGCCCAGGTCATCGCCCGCCGCCTTCTGGCCTGATCCGGCGGCCTGCTCGTTGCGGGCCGCTCCTTCAATTTCGTGACGAATGCCTTGGGGAATTCATGTGACGTGACCCTTTCCTGGCCCTAGTGCTGTCCCCGGCGGCTTCCCCGCCCGGAGAGTGCAATGCCGCAAACGTCCACGATGATCGCCGTGCTCTGCGTTCTCGGCTTTTCAGGTGCAACGGCAGCCCTGGTGGTGCGCGCGGCCGCCATCGAAGGGCTGACAGGCCCCGCCGACGAACCCGTCTACGAATTTCCCAGCGAGGCGCGACGCAACTGCAGCCCCGCCGTCTACGTCGATGAAAGCGGCCGGGGCGACGGCCTGCTGACGGTGCGCGGCGGGCCGGGCATGGAATACCGCGTGCGCCAGGAGCTTTCCCACGGCGACACCTTCCTGGTCTTCGAATACCGCGGGGCCTGGGCCGGTATCGTCTACGGGCACAACCGCGAAGTCTGCGGCGCCCGGACAAAGCGGCAGGTTGCCGCCCCGCGCCAGGGCTGGATCCCCGCCGCCGGGATCACCTACATGCCGGGCTGACCTGCAGACAGGGCTGACCTCCGGGCCCGACAAAGGAAAACGCCCCGCCGGTCTCCGGCGGGGCGCATGCTCCTGACAGAGCGATGATCCGGGGATCAGCCAGCCTGGCCCGCGGGCAGGATCACGCGGTCGATGACATGCACGACGCCATTCGACTGATCGACATCCGCCGTGGTCACGGTCGCGACGCGGCCGTTCTCATCCTTCAGCTTCAGTTCGCCGTCTTCCATGTAGGCTTCCAGCTGGCAACCGCCGACGGTCGGAACCGTGTGCATACCGCCATCATCTTCGATCATGCCAGCGATGTCGGTCGAAAACGCTTCGGCCGCCACGACGTGGCAGGTCAGGATCTGCGTCAGCTGGTCCTTGTTCTCCGGCTTCAGCAGGGCTTCGAGCGATGCATCGTCGATCATGCCGAAGGCATCATTGGTCGGCGCGAACACGGTGAAGGGGCCGTCGCCCATCAGGGTGTCCACCAGGCCCGCAGCCTTCACCGCAGCAACCAGAGTGGTCAGGTTCGGCGCAGCGGAAGCATTCTCGGCGATGGTCTTGTCGGCGAACATCTCTGCACCGCCAACCATCGGGTTTTCACCGGACATGTGGTCGTCGGCCAGGACCGGCGCGGTGGACAGGGCAACAATGGCGGCACCAAGGGTCAGGATCTTTTTCATCTTCATTCCTCCAGTTACTGGTTAAACGCGTTGGTCACTTCCTTCGCGTTGATGGGGTTACGGGCCCTTTCCCACCGCGGTTCAGTTTCATTGCCGCTTTCTGAGTCACGGCTGCGTGACCCGGTTGTGAAGTCCGCTCCGCGAACCCCTCCGATCAGCCGTGTTGACAAGTTTTCCCACCCGGCGCCTAACTGCTTTCATGGATCCCAAACCCTGCATCATCTGCGTCGCCATCACCGGCTCGCTGCCCCGCAAGAGCGATAATCCGGCGGTCCCCGTGACCGTGACCGAACAGATCGAATCCACCCAGGAAGCCTTCGAGGCGGGCGCGACGATCGTCCATGCCCACGTCCGCAACGACGACGAAACCCCGTCCTCGGACCCGGAAAAATTCGCGGCCCTGAAGGAGGGCGTGGAAAAGCACTGCCCCGGGATGATCATCCAGTTTTCCACCGGCGGACGTTCCGGCGCGGGTCAGACGCGCGGTGGCATGCTGCCGCTGAAGCCGGACATGGCCTCTCTCTCCGTCGGATCCAACAACTTCCCCACCCGCGTTTACGAGAACCCGCCGGATCTGGTCGACTGGCTCGCCTCGGAGATGAAGACCTACGGCGTCCGGCCGGAGATCGAGGCCTTCGACCTGTCCCACATCCATCAAGCCGCGAAGATGTACGCCGACGGGCGCCTGGTGAAGTCGCCCTACGTGCAGTTCGTCATGGGGGTAAAGAACGCCATGCCGATCGACCGCGATGTCTTCGACTACTACCGCGCGACGATGAAGCGCCTGCTCCCCGACAGCGAATGGTGCGCCGCCGGCATTGGCGCCGGGCAGATCACGCTGAACGAATGGGTCGTGGAATCCGGGGGGCATGCCCGCTGCGGGCTGGAGGACAACATCCGCCTCGACAAGACCACCCTTGCACCGTCGAACGCGGCCCTGGTGTCCCGTGTCACCGCCCTGTGCGAGAAATACGAACGCCCCGTCGCCACCTGGCAACAGGCGCGGGAGATCCTGGATATTCCCCTGACCGCCTGACACGCAGCGGCCTGACAGGTGAAGACCTGACACCTGATGGCCCGGCCCCCGGTTGCGGCACCGCTTCGGCGG
The DNA here is from genome assembly GCF_057380755.1 of Pseudooceanicola sp. NS-SX8. Classification (NCBI taxonomy): domain Bacteria; kingdom Pseudomonadati; phylum Pseudomonadota; class Alphaproteobacteria; order Rhodobacterales; family Paracoccaceae; genus Pseudooceanicola; species Pseudooceanicola sp. NS-SX8. The sequence goes on from NZ_CM170819.1 coordinate 4,360,463, forward strand.
TGTCCGCAGCGATCCCCCTCACCGGGACGGAATCCAGGGCAGGCTCAGGGCAGGCCACCGCCGGAGGGCCCACCCTTCGGCGGGTCGATCTTGCGAAGCAGGCTCAAAAGGCGCGCCCGCTCTCGCGTGGTGAGGGACTTCAACGCGTGATCCTCCTGTGCCGCCACCAGGCGATTGGCCCGCGCACAAAGCGCGCGCCCCGCCTGGGTTGGCCGCAGCGCCAGGGCACGACGATCCTGCGCCTCGCGTTCGCGCTGGATCAGGCCCGCGGCTTCCAGCGTTTCCACAGTCACCACGGTATTGGACTTCTCGGCGCCCAGCAGTTCCGCCAGCTGGCTCAGACGCAGGCCGGGCCGGTCACAGATCACCGACAGGGCGGCATAGGTCGCCCCCCGCAGGCCGAGCGGTTCCAGCTCTCGCCCAACCTCGGACTGAACAAGGTGGTGTATCCGCTTCAGCGCCGGCCCCGTCAGGCGGCGCAGATGCATTTCCCTGTCCTCGGAAATGCCCCCGGAATCGCTCGTAATTCTGCTGGCCAAACGTAGCCTCCTCGCACGCAACCTTCCCTGCCGCATGGTAAAGACCAATGCCGCAGCGCGGAACCCCCGCGCCCCCCGCAACGGCAGGGATCAGGCCCTCAGTACACCAGTCTGAGGAGGAAGAGCGAGAGTCCCGGGAAGGCCACGAGCAATGCAACCCTGAGGATATCCGATGCCACGAAGTACATCACAGCCTTGTATGTCTGGGATATCGGCGTGTCCCGGTCCATCGAGTTTATGACGAAGAGGTTCATCCCCACCGGCGGCGTGATCAGCCCGACTTCCACCACGATAAGCACGATTATGCCGAACCAGATTGCCACTTCTTCAGCGTCCATCCCGAAGTCGAGCGCAGAGATGATGGGCCAGAAGATCGGAATGGTCAGCAGGATCATCGACAGCGAATCCATCACGCAGCCCATTACGAGGTACAGCAGCAGGATGAGCACCAGGACCATCCATGGGCTGAAGCCCTGCCCCCCGACCCACTGCGACAGTTCCTGCGGCACCTGCGTCAGCGCCAGGAAGCCGTTGTAGAACCCTGCCCCCAGCACGATGAAGAAGATCATCGCGGTGGACCGTGCCGTGGCGTAGAAGCTTTCGAACCAGGCCCGCCCCCGCAGGCCACCGTTGACGATGGCGATCAGCCCGGTGCCGAAGGCCCCCACGGCCGCCCCTTCCGTCGGGGTAAAGACGCCCAGATAGATCCCGCCGACGACTGCCAGGAAGACCAGAAGCACCGGCCAGACCTCCAGCAGGGCGCGCAGCCGGTCGGCCATGGGCATCGGCTCCCGCGTGCCGGCCGCGCGCGGGTTGATCCGGACATAGACCATGATGGTCAGCATGTAGCCAAGCGCCGCCAGGATGCCCGGCACGAATGCCGCCATGAACAGCTTGGCGATGTTCTGCTCCGTCAGGATGGCGTAGATCACCAGGATGACCGAGGGCGGGATCAGGATGCCCAGCGTCCCCCCCGCGGCCAGCGTCGCCGTGGCAAAACCACCGGAATAGCCATAGCGGCGAAGCTCCGGCAGGGCGACCTGGCTCATCGTGGCCGCCGTCGCAAGGGAACTGCCGCAGATGGCCCCGAACCCGGCACAGGCCCCGACCGCCGCCATGGCCACCCCGCCCCGCCGGTGCCCCAGAAAGGCCTCCGCCGCGCGGAACAGCGCCTGGCTCATCCCGCCCAGGGTCGCGAAATGCCCCATCAGAAGGAACATCGGCACGATGGACAGCGAATAGCTGGAAAAGGTCGAGTAGGTCTCCAGCTTCAGCTTGGAAAGAACGACCGTGGTGCCCCCGGTGACCCAGCTCAGCCCCGCGAAGCCCACGGCGAACATCGCCAGGCCGATGGGCATGCGAAGGAAGATCAGCAGAAGCAGGACAGGGAAGGACCACAGCCCGATGGCGAATTCGCTCACTGTTCCGCTCCCCGCTCCGCCGGCATCAGGGGCCGGCCGGTGATCGCCTCGCCCAGGCGGGCGATCGCGACATAGGTCCCAACCACCGCCGCCACGCTGGCCGCACCGAAGGAGGCGGCGAAGGCCCACCAGACAGGGAATTGCAGCAGGAAGGTCGTTTCATTGTAGCGCATCTTGCCCTGCATCCCTTCGTAAAGCCGCCAGGCGATAACGATCAGCGCCACCGCGAAGACCAGCTCCCACAGCGCCACCAGAACGCGGTTCACGCGCTCCGACAGGACCGAGGTGAACAGGTCGACCGTGGCATGGGCCCCGCTGACATGGGCCAGCGGCAGAAAGGCGAAGATGGTAAAGGCGATGCCCGCCTCCACCAGTTCGAAGTCACCAAGGACGGGGCCGATCCCGCTGTCCAGCAGGCGCTGCGCGGGGCCCGCGGCCAGGGCCTGCACCCAATTCAGATGCAGCACGCCGTTCAGCGCCCGGCCGGTGACCGACACGACGGTCAGCAGAACCAGCGCCGTCAGGACAAGCCCACCCAGGATCGCCATGATCCGGGCCAGCCAGAGAAACAGGGGATGAAATCTCAAATCACGCTCCGGACAGACAGGAGTAGCGCGACGCCCCGCCGGGGCGCCGCATGGCCGGCGTCACACCCTGGCCTCACTGGGCCGCGTACTTGGCGATCAGCGCCCTGGCCTCCGCCACCATCGCCGCGCCGTCCAGGCCCCGGGCATCCATCTCGGCGATCCAGGTGGCCTCGACCTCGGCTGCGGTTTCCTTCCAGGGCGCGATCTGCTCCGGCGTCAGCTGGATGATGTTGTTGCCGTGATCCACCGCCAGCTGCCTGCCGACCTCATCCCCCTGTGCCATCACGTCGCCCGCGAAACCGGACAGCTCCAGCCCGGAATTCGCGTCGATCACCGCCTTCAGATCATCGGGCAGGCGGTCATAGCTGCGCTGGTTCATCGCCAGGAACATCGTGGCGACGTAAAGCGCCTGTTCCCCCGGGAATTCCGTGTGGTTCGACACCAGTTCGGAAATCTTGAGAGATGTCGTCACCTCCCAGGGCAGCACGGTGGCGTCGATCACGCCCTTGGACAGCGCTTCGGGCACCGCGGGCACGGGCATGCCGATGGGCGTCGCCCCGACCGCGCCGAAGTACATGTTCGTCACCCGCGACGGCGCCCGCAGCTTGACCCCGTTCAGATCGGCCGGGCTTGTCACCGGCGCCTCCGAATGGATCACCCCGGGGCCATGCACCCAGAGGCCAAGCATCTTCATGCCCTCGAATTCCTCCATGGAGTAGGTCTGGGAATACTCCCAGAACGCCTTGGAGGTCGCCTCCGGCCCCGCCGCGATGAAGGGCAGCTCGAACACTTCGGTCGAAGGGAAGCGGCCCGGGGTGTAGCCCGGCAGGGTCCAGATGATATCGGCCACGCCGTCGATCACCTGGTCGGCCAGCTCCGGCGGGGTGCCGCCCAGCTGCATCGACGGGAACTGCTGGATCTTGATCCGCCCGTCGCTCTCCGTCTCGATCTTGTCAGCCCAGACCGCCAACGCCATTTTCGGCACGATGGCCTGCGGCGGCAGGAAATAGTGCATCTTCAGGGTCACGTCCTGCGCCAGACCGCCCGCAGCGGTCCCGGCCAGCAGGGTGCAGGCGGCAAGGCCCCTGAGGGCCGCTTTCATCAAGGTCATGTTTTCCTCCCGTTTTGATCCCGCCTGTCGGATCCGGCATCTGGAACGGACCATCCTCCCGGTCCGCCTCCCCCCATTCAACGCCGTTGCGGCGCCACGCCGGATGCCGCCAGCGGCATCTTGAAACAGCAGGATGCAAGGCACCGCCAGCCGTGTCAAACAAGCGATTATCCGTATAAGGACCGCTATTTGCAGAAAAATCAGCGCCGACCGTCAGACCCTGTCCCTGAACTGTTCCTCAGCTGCCCTTGAGCAGGGCAGGCCAGCTCCGGTCGCCCGGACAAGGTCGGATCCGACAGCGTCAGACCATGTCAGTCCGCGCGCCCCAGAAGCGCGACGGGGGCGTCCGCTGCCTGCTGGAAATCCACCGGCGCCTTGTCGCGCGCGGGCGTCGCCCATTTGAACTCGTACCGCATGACGCCCGGCTCCTCTGCCGAGGCGACGATCAGGCAGGTCAGCAGGAACCGGCTCCCCTCGAACAGGTCGACATGGCCCCGCAGGGCCGGCACGACGTCGGTATCCACGGAAAAACCGGTCTCCCAGCGTTTCAGAACGGGATAGCTCTTGCCGTCCGCCTCGACCCGCAGACGGGACGACGCCTTTGCGCGCAGCTTCTGGGCTTCCTGAAGCCCCTCCGCCAGATCTTTCGGAAGAAAAGTCGTCATCGTGATCCCCACCCTGCTCGGCCCGGTGCATCACAATTGGACCGAAAATAGTTCACGGCAAGTTAAGCACGATTCTCCCCCGACCGCAGGAGGGTGCGGGAAAATCCCCTTGGGGTTGTGTCTTCAAGGTCAAGGTTGACGATCGGGCTTCCGCGTCGGTTTCCCGATCAGGCAGCCTGGTCAGGCTTCCTGCAGCTCCTCGCCACCCTCGTCGGCGGCCTCTTCGGTCGCCTTTCCGGCCCGCGCCCTGTCGCGCAGCCCCTTCCACAGCCCGATGGCAATGGCGGCACCAAGGGCTGCGGCGCCAAGCCAGTGATCATGGCCTGCCACATCCGCCAGATGCCCGGGATGTGCCGCCGCGGGCAGCGGCAGCAGCGCGGCCACCGTTGCAGTGGCGGCCAGCAGGCGAAGGGGGGCAAGGCGGGTCATCGGCGGCTCCTTTCGGTCTCGGATCCGGGGCGGTGCAGAGGCACCGACCGGACCCTCCCCCTGTTAACGCAGGCCGCCCCCCACAGGCAATCACCCCACCGCGTCGCAGCCCCCCGGCCCGTGCCAAGCGGGCGCAAACAGGGCGCGCTGTGCAGGGTTGCACGAAAGTTGCGCGGTCATCGCGGTTCTCAGAAGCGGGCGCACAGACTAGCTGAACTGAAAGCGCGACGCATGCGTTGACCGGATACAGCCAGGAAAGGAACCCAGCATGGGTCTGCTCGTCGACGGCAAATGGAGTGACAAGTGGTATGACACCAAGAGCACGGGCGGAAAGTTCGTGCGCACCGAAGCCCAGTTCCGCAACTGGGTGACGGCGGACGGCAGCGCCGGCCCCACGGGCACCGGCGGGTTCAAGGCCGAAAGCGGTCGCTACCACCTCTACGTCTCCTATGCCTGCCCCTGGGCGCATCGCACGCTGATCTTCCGTCAGCTGAAGGGCCTTGCCCCGCACATCGACGTCTCGGTCGTGCATCCGGAAATGCTCTCCGACGGGTGGGAGTTCCGCACCGATTTCGATGGCGCCACCGGCGACACCCTCTTCGGGCTGCCCTTCATGCGCGACATCTACCTGAAGGCCGATCCCCAGGTGACCACACGGGTGACGGTGCCCGTCCTGTGGGACAAGCAGACCGGCACCATCGTGTCCAACGAAAGCGCAGAAATCATCCGCATGTTCAACTCGGCCTTCGACGGGCTGACCGGCAACAGCGATGACTACTGGCCGGAAGAGATGCGCGAACCGATCGAATCGATCAACGCGCGGATCTACGACACCGTGAACAACGGGGTCTACAAGGCCGGTTTCGCCACGACCCAGGACGCCTACGACGAAGCCGTGCGGCCGCTCTTCGACAGCCTGGACTGGATCGAAAGCATCCTGTCGGAAAACCGCTACCTGCTGGGCGACCGGATGACAGAGGCCGACTGGCGCCTGTTCACCACGCTGATCCGGTTCGACAAGGTCTATCACACCCACTTCAAGTGCAACCTGAAGCGGATCGTGGATTACCCCGCCATCTGGGCCTACGTGCGGGAGCTCTACCAGGTGCCCGGCGTGGCGGAGACGGTCCACTTCGGCCATATCACGCAGCACTATTACTACAGCCACGACACGATCAATCCGCACCGCATCGTGCCGATCACGCCCACCCTGGACCTGATGGCACCGCACGGGCGCGGCTGACCCCGCGCCCCATCCCGGATCGTCCCTACCACCGGCGCGCGCGCTTCAACCGCCGGAGCGTTCCGCCCCGGGACGGTCCCACCCCGACCAGGCATCATCGCCGTCGGGGCGCGGCGCGCTGCCGAAATGCTCGACCATCGCGGCAAGATCCTCTGCCGGGGCATCGCTGTGCATCAGGGCGCAGGCATTGGCCGCGTGGCGAAAGATCGACCCGTCGGAAAAGAACCTGGTATTGGTCACGAAGATCACCTTGGCTGCCGGCTGGCGGTAACTGGCGAAATCGGCAATGGCCAGGGCCGACCCCGTTTCCAGAACCAGGTCCATCACGATCACCTCGAAGGGCAGACGCTGCAGGAAGGCGATGGCCGCCTCCTGGCCGTGGGCGAGACAAGTCTGCATTCCCATCCGGTCCAGATGCCGTTTCCACATCCAGCCAAGGTTCGGCTCGCTCTCCACGATCAGCGCGTGGATACGACCCTTCGCCCAGCTGTCCATCACCTCTCTCGGGTGCGGCGATTTGCCGATCATGTCCAGAAGCTCGCCCATGTTCAGGCCTTCTTGTCCGCCCGTCCCAGGTGCCTTGGTCTATCTGCCACGGGCCAGGCAGATGCTCATTGGCATCATCCGCCTCAATACCTAACGAATAGTTAATATTTGCAGACGTTGGTTAATGGTTGGGGCGCGCGATTGCGGGTCCATGGTTGCGGCACCCGGCGGGCACGACTGGCTGCGGATCATGGGCCAATCCTGCAGGGCATTTGCATTTCGCCACGGCTGTGGTGAAACGTCCGGGACCAGGTACCAAAGGACGTGACCATGCCGCACCGACCGAACTCCCAAACGCCGCGCAGCACGATCCCTGCGGCATGAACGACATGCCCCGCGACCATGGCGGAGATCTCGATGCGGCCTGTGCCACCTACGGCGGCGACCGGGCCGGCTGGATGGACCTCTCAACCGGCATCAACCCGGATCCCTACCCCCTGCCGTCCTTCACGCCCGCGGACTGGGCAGCCCTGCCCGATGCCGCCGCGCGCAACGCCCTGGTCGAGGCCGCCCGCCGCTTCTGGTCGGTGCCCGACGATGCGGCGATCCTGCCCGTTCCCGGTGCCTCTGCCGCCATCGCGCAGATCCCGCGCCTGGCACCGCCCTCCCGCGTGCATATCCCCGGGCCGACCTACAACGAACATGCCGCCGCCTTCGCCCGCCACCGCTGGCACGTCACCGAAGGGGCACCGGCCCGCGCGACAGTCCTCGTGCACCCCAACAACCCCACCGGCACCTTCCACCCGGCTCCGATGCCCCACGGGCTGACGGTGATCGACGAAAGCTTCTGCGACATCGCGCCGGAACGCTCCCACGTGCCGCTCTGCCCGCGCTTCGACCTGCTGGTGCTGAAAAGCTTCGGCAAGTTCTGGGGCCTCGCCGGGCTGCGCCTGGGCTTCGTCATCGGCAGTGCGAAACCGCTCGCGCGGCTGGAAGAGATGCTGGGCCCCTGGGCCGTCTCCGGTCCGGCGCTGAAGGCGGGCACCCTGGCGCTGTCGGATCCCGACTGGGCCCGGACAACCCGCCTGCGCCTCAGCCGTGACGCTGCCCGTCTCGACGGGCTGATGCAGGGCGCGGGCGCCAGCCTCGCCGGTGGCACGTCACTCTTCCGCCTGTACGAGACTGACAGCGCCGCAGCCCTGCAAGCCCGCCTTGCACGGCACCACATCTGGTCGCGCACCTTCCCCTATTCCACCCGATGGATCCGTCTGGGCCTGCCGCCTGCCTCCGGCTGGGACCGCCTGGAAGCGGCCCTGGCATGAGCACCGCGCTGATCCTTTCGCTGGCCCTGCTGCTGGATGCCGCTCTGGGGGAGCCCCGCTGGCTCTGGTCCCGGGCGCCGCATCCGGCGGTGCTGGCGGGGCGTCTGATCGGCTGGGCCGACACCCGCTTCAACACCGGGACGGCACGCAGGCTGAAAGGCCTGCTGCTGGTCGCGGGGCTGGTGCTGCTCGGCTGGGGCTTGGGCACGCTGATCGCGGCCTTCGGCTGGCTGCCGCAGGTCATCGTCGCAGCGATCCTGCTGGCGCAACGTTCCCTCGTCGATCACGTCCGCGCCGTGGCGACCGGGCTGCGCCGCTCCCTGCCCGAGGGGCGCCGGGCCGTCGCGATGATTGTCAGCCGCGACACCGCCACGATGACCCCCGATGCCGTGGCCCGCTCCGCCATCGAAAGCGGGGCGGAAAACGCCTCCGACGGGGTGGTGGCGCCTGCCTTCTGGCTGCTTGTCGGCGGGCTGCCCGGCATCCTGATCTACAAGCTGATCAACACCGCCGACTCGATGATCGGCTACCGCACGCCGCGTCACCAGGCCTTCGGCTGGGCCGCCGCCCGCAGCGACGACCTGCTGAACCTGATCCCCGCCCGCCTGACCGCGCTGCTCCTTGCCCTGCTTTCCGGCCACCTCGCCGACCGGCGCGCCATCGTGGCAGAGGCGCGGCGCCACCGCTCCCCCAATGCCGGCTGGCCCGAGGCGGCCATGGCCCGCGCCCTCGACACCGCGCTGTCGGGTCCGCGCGCCTACGACGGGGTGATGCGCGACTACCCCTTCGTCCACCCGGCAGGCCGCCGCCATCCCGGCGCGGCGGAAATCGAGGCCTGCTGCGCCTGGCTCTGGCGTCTCTGGGCGGCGCTGCTGGCCCTTGCCATGCTGACCTCCCTGATCACGGCCCCTCTGGCATAGGTCCTTCTGCCCATTGCCGGATTCCCTGCACCTGCTAGGTTGCCGCTGAACCAGAAGGAGTTCCCATGTTCCGCGCCATCCTGCCGCTCGCGCTCGCCCTCGCCCCCCTGCCCGCCCTTGCCCAAAGCTGCGGCGGTTCCTTCGCCGGCTTCGTCGACGGCCTGCGCCAGGAAGCCGTGCAGCGCGGGCATGACCCGGCGACCGTCCAGCGCTTCTTCGCCTCCGCCCGCTACGACCAGAAGGTGATCGACGCCGACCGCCGCCAAGGGGTCTTCCAGCTCGACTTCACCGCCTTCGCCCGCCGGCTGATCTCCCAGAACCGGATCGACAACGGCGCGGCCAAAGAACGCCAGTACGGCACCACCTTCGACCGGATCGAACGCGAAATGGGCGTGCCCCGGGGCATCCTGCTGGCCTTCTGGGCCTTCGAGACGGACTACGGCGGCTACCAGGGCGACTTCAATACCGCCAACGCGTTGATCACGCTCGCCCATGACTGCCGCCGGCCAGAGCTGTTCCGGCCCCAGGTCTTCGCGGCGCTCGAACTCTACGAACATGGCGACTTCGACCCGGCCACCACCACTGGCGCCTGGGCGGGGGAAATCGGCCAGGTGCAGATGCTGCCCGCCGATATCATCGAGAACGGCGTGGATGGCGACGGCGACGGACATGTCCTGCTGAAAACATCCTCTCCCGATGCGCTGATGTCGGGGGCAAAGATGCTGCGCTCGCTCGGCTGGTCGCCGAACCAGCCCTGGCTGCAGGAGGTGACGGTCCCCGACCAGATGGACTGGAGCCGCGCCGGCCTCGCCACTCGCCTTTCCCCCGCCGACTGGCAGAAGATGGGCGTGGCCCCCCGCTCGGGCCGCTGGCAGGCCGACCTGCCCGCCTCCCTGATCCTGCCGCAGGGCCGCTTCGGCCCGGCCTTCCTGGCCTACCCGAACTTCTCCGTCCTCTTCGAATGGAACCAGAGCTTCACCTACGTCCTCACCGCGGCCTATTTCGCCACCCGGCTGGAAGGCGCGCAGGTCTTCGACGCAGGCAACCCCGAACCGGGCCTCGACGGGCCGCAGATGAAGCTGCTGCAGAAGAAACTGGGCGCCATGGGGCATGACGTAGGGGACATCGACGGCATCCTCGGCGCCGGCACCCGGGACGCGGTCCGCAAGGCACAGGCCGAACTGGGTCTGCCGGTGGACGGCTGGCCAACGCCCGCGCTGCTGAACCGCCTCTGACGGGGCTCTTCCCGGTCTTTGCGCGGTCTCTGCCCGACAACCCGACAGTCTGCCGAAGTCCCTGCTGCGCCAATCCCCTGCCACGGGGGTGAGGGGGCTCTGCCCCCGTCGCGGCAGGCCGCGACTCCCCCGGGATATTTATGGCCAAAAAATGGGAGAGGGCATGCACCCGGCAAGGCGAACGTCGTGCCTGCTGGACGGGCGCGGGCGCCCTGTGGCGAAAGGAGGCCACTTCGGTCCGAAGCCGCCCCCGGTTCATCTGGGGCGCCAGCCTCCATCCATTTTCTGGCCCCAAATATCCCCGCCGGAGGCTGCCGGCCATGGGCCGGCAAAACGGTCGCATCACGCGACCAGCTGCTCGGCCTTCTTCAGGTCCACGGAAACGAGCTGGCTCACGCCCTGTTCCTGCATCGTCACGCCAAAGAGACGGTCCATCCGCGCCATGGTCACGGCGTGGTGGGTGATGATCAGGAAGCGCGTTTCGGTCCGGCGGCACATCTCGTCCAGCAGGTCGCAGAAGCGCGTGACGTTGGCATCGTCGAGCGGCGCGTCGACCTCGTCCAGCACGCAGATCGGCGCCGGGTTGGCGATGAAGACGGCGAAGATCAGCGCCATCGCCGTCAGGGTCTGTTCGCCCCCCGACAGAAGCGACAGCGTCGACAGCTTCTTGCCCGGCGGCTGGCACATGATCTCCAGCCCGGCGTCCAGCGGGTCTTCGCTTTCCACCAGCACCAGGTTCGCCTCGCCGCCGTTGAAAAGGTGCCGGAACAGGTTGGAGAAGTTCGCATTCACCTGTTCGAAGGCGGTCAGCAGCCGCTCCCGGCCTTCCCGGTTCAGGCCCGCGATGCCGTTGCGCAGCTGGCGGATCGCCTCTTCCAGGTCAGACTTCTCGGTCACGAGGGAGCCATGCTCCTCCCGCACTTCCCGCGCGTCTTCCTCGGCCCGCAGGTTCACCGCGCCTAGCGCGTCGCGCTGACGCTTCAGCCGGTTCACCTCGGCCTCCACCTGGTCGGAGGGCGGCATCGACTCGACATCCGTCTCCAGGCTTTCCAGAAGCTTCTTCGGCGTGGTTTCCATCGCCTCGGCAATGCGTTCGGCGGCATGGGTCACGGCCTCGGCGGCGCTTTCGGCGCGCGCCTCGGCCCGGGCCCGGGACTCGCGCGCCTCGGATGCGGTCCGCTCCGCGTCGCGTTCCTGCGCCACGGCCTCGCGCAGCGCGGCCTCGGCCTCGGCCAGGGCATCCGCCGCGATGGTGCGCCGTTCCTCGGCCTCCTCGATCGCCTCGGTCAGCTCCTCGCGCTTGATCTCCAGCTCCTCGGGCTCGGCTGCGGCCTCCTCCAGCTGCTCCTCGGCTTCCGCGCGGCGCTCGTCCAGTTCGGCGATCCGCCGGTCCGCGCTTTCCAGCCGGTGACGCCAGCCGGAGATCTCCTTGGTGACCTCCTGCCGCCGCCGCGTGCGGGCCTCGCCTTCCCGGCGGATCTCGTCGTGGCCCGCCCGGCGGGACATCATGGCCATCCGGGCCGATTCCACCGCCATGCGGATCTGCTCGATCCCCGCGCGCGCCTCGTCGAGATCTTCAAGGTCCTCGACCGCCGCCTCTGCCTCCTTGACCCGGGCGCGGGCCTCCATCGCCTCTTCCTCGTGGCGCTGCACCGCCATCGAAAGGTTCTCCACCCGGCTCGCCGCCAAGCTCTTCTCGCTCTCCGCACGGCTCAGCGCGCGGCTCGCCTCGGCCAGTTGCCGGTCCGCCTCGGCCCGGGCCTGGCGCGCGGCCTTGTCGGCCGCCGTCAGCGCCGAAAGCTGTTCCGACAGCGCCTCATGCGCTTCGCGGGCGCCCTCGGCGCGCTCCTCGGCCTCTTCCAGGTCGCGGCGCATTTCGTCCAGGCGGTTCATCTGTTCCAGCCGCAGCGCGGCGGCCGAAGGCGCATCTTCCGCCCCGGCCCGGAAACCGTCCCACCGCCAGAGGTCGCCCTCGCGGCTGACCAGCCGCTGACCGGGCTTCAGCCCCGCCTGCAGCGCCGCCCCCTGCGCCGCATCCACGACGCCGATCTGGCTCATCCGGCGGCCCAGCACACCCGGCACGCGCACCTTCGCCGTCAGCGGTTCGGCGCCCGCGGGCAGCGGCTGCGCCGCGTCATAGCCCGGCAGTTCGACCCAGCCAGAGGCCATGTCGCCGCCCACCACGGGCGCGCGCAGGTCATCGGCCAGGGCCGCGCCAAGCGCCTTTTCGAAGCCCGGATCAACCCGCACCGCGTCCAGCAACTGATCGCCATCGCCCGCATCCCGGCTCACCAGCCGGGCCAGCGCACCGACCTCCGCCTGCAGGGCCTTCACCTCGCCCTCGGCCGAAGACCGCGCCGCGCGCGCATCCGCCTCGCCCGACTGCGCCTCGGCCCGGGCGGCCTCGGCCTCGGCCAGGGCTTCCTCGGCGGCCTCCACGGCACCACGGGCGATCTCCTCGCCCTCCTCGGCCGCCTCGAAGGCCTCCACCGCCGCAGCGGTCTTGCCGCGTGCCTCGGCCACGGCCTCCCGGGCGCGTCCGGCCTCGGCCTCGCTGCGCGCCTGGGTCTTGCGGCTGTCTTCCAGCAGACGATGCGCCGACTGGTGACGGGCCGCCAACCGCGCCACATCTTCGGTCAGGGTCGACAGATCCGCCTCCCGGTCCGACAGGACAGAGGCCGCCTCGGTCGCCAGCTCCGCGGCTTCGGCCAGGCGCTCGTCATGGCCTTCATTGGCCTTCACCAGCTCGCGCTGTTCCCACTCCAGCCGCTCGATCGTCTCGCCTGCGTCCTTGTTCAGGCCCGCCTCGCGCTCCCGGTCGCGCATCAGCTGCTCGATCCGGTTGCGCAGCGTCAGGATGGTCTGCAGAGCGCGCTCCTTCTGCTCGCCCAGGGCATCGCGCTGCACCGTCAGCCGCTGCAGCACGGCGGCGGCAATGGCCTCCTCCTCGCGCTTGGGCGGCAGGCCCTCTTCCAGCTTCACCCGCTCGGCCTCGGCGGCCCGCGCCGCGCGCTCCGCCTGGCTCGTCCCGGTCGCGCGTTCGCGCAGCAGCGCCAGCGCCTCGTTGCGCGCCAGCTCAGCTTCCAGCCAGCGCCGGTAAAGCAGCATGCCCTCCGCCTGCCGCAGCTCCGAACCAATGGCACGATACCGCGCCGCCTGCCGCGCCTGCCGGTCGAGCGAGGCAAGCTGCGTCGCCAGCTGGTCGATCACGTCATCGACCCGGGTCAGGTTCTGTTCCGCCCCCTTCAGCTTCAGCTCGGCCTCGTGGCGCCGCTGGTAGAGGCCGGAAATCCCCGCCGCCTCTTCCAGGATCCGCCGCCGGTTCTTCGGCTTGGCGTTGATCAGTTCCGAAATCTGCCCCTGACGCACCAGCGCCGGGGAATGCGCCCCGGTGGAGGCATCGGCGAAAAGCATCTGCACGTCGCGCGCCCGCACGTCCTTGCTGTTCGCCTTGTAGGCCGATCCCACGTCCCGGGTGATCCGCCGGACGATCTCGATCTGGTCCTCGTCGTTGAACCCCGCAGGCGCCAGCCGCTCCTGGTTGTCGATATGCAGGCTCACCTCGGCGTAGTTCCGGGCCGGCCGTGTCGCCGCACCGGCAAAGATCACGTCTTCCATGCCACCGCCGCGCATCGCGGTCGGACGGTTTTCCCCCATGACCCAGCGGAGCGCCTCCAGCAGGTTCGACTTGCCGCAGCCGTTCGGCCCCACGACACCGGTCAGACCCGAATTGATGATCAGGTCCGTCGGGTCCACGAAGCTCTTGAAGCCGGTCAGTCTCAGTCTGGAGAAATGCAAATCGCCTCGCCTCAGCTTGTTTTGCAGTGATTCCGCGTCAGGTCAGCATGGTGCGAAGCCCAGCGATCCGAGTCAACGGCGCGCCCGCATCATCTGGGGATGCAACCTGGGGTTTTCCACAAGATATTGCGGAACTCAACGTATCCACCCTGTCCTCGGCGCCCTTCCGCCGGGAGCCAGCCGCCGATCCTGCTTGACCTGCGCCGCCGCACCGCCAGAATTGCCTGTGGCGCGACACGCCCGCCCCCTTCCCGCCGAAACGGACCTGCCGACATGCCCCTGACGATCTCCCCCGCCAATCCCCTCTCGCCCGAGGCATCGGCCCTGCTCGATGCCTCCCAGACGCTGATGAAGACGCTCTACAATCCCGAAGAGAACAACTTTCTCTCGCATGAGGCGCTCTGCGCCCCCTCCGTCCGTTTCTTCACCGCCTCCGACGGGCCAGAGGTGCTGGGCTGCGGCGCGCTGCAGATCAAGGGAACCTACGGCGAGGTCAAAAGTTTCTACGTGACCGAGGCGGCCCGTGGCCGCGGCGTGGGCACCGCCCTGCTGCACCACATCGAAGAGACCGCCCGGGCCGAAGGCCTGACGGAGCTGAAGCTGGAAACCGGCGACCTCCTCGCTGCCGCCTGCCGCCTCTACGAGGCGAACGGCTTCACCCGCTGCGGTGTCTTCGGTGACTACGACGACAATGGCGTTTCGGTCTTCATGACCAAGTCGCTCGCCCCCGAAACCGCGGCCTGACCGCCTGCAGAAAGCGCGCCTCTTGGTTCCATCCGCCCCCCAGCGTCTCTCCCCCGATGCGGACATGCACCCGGTGCATGCGCTCCTGCTCGAAAGTTTCGCCTACATGGACGGGCGGATCGACCCGCCCTCGTCGCTGCACCGCATGACCATCGCGACCCTGGCCGAGGAGGCCGCCCGGAACGAGCTCTGGATCCTGCCCCCCGACAGCGCGCCCGCCGCCTGCATGCTGCTGAGCGTCAAACCGGGGCACCTCTACCTGGGCAAGCTCGCCGTCTCGCCCGTCTATCGCGGGCAGGGGCTGGCGCGGCGGATGATCGACCACGCACTGGACCGTGCCGCGCAGCTTGGCCTGCCGGACCTGCGCCTGCAGACCCGGGTGGAACTGGTGGAAAACCACGCCACCTTCCTCAACCTCGGCTTCTCCGAAGTCGGCCGCACCGCGCACCCGGGCTTCGATGCGCCGACCTCCCTCACCTTCTCGCGCGCAGTCGCGGCGGGCTGATCGACGGCGGACCTCATACCCGCGTGCAATCCAGCACCAGCGCTTCTTCCTGCCCGCCCATCTGGCGCCAGCGTTCCAGGATCTCGCAATCTTCCGGCGGCAGCTTTCGACGATCCTCAGGACGGCCGCCGCGCCCACCCCCGCCACAGTCGAGGATCCCCAGGACCATCGCGGCATCGCCCCGGATCTCCTTCACCCGGCAACCGGAAACGACCTGCATCGCCAGCGCCGCGCGCAGTCCCACCGGCCCCATCCGCGGCGCATAGCGCGGGTTCCGCCGTACCGCTTCTGCCAGCCGCCCCAGCACCCGCACGTCGAAGGTATCGCCCTGCAACACGACCCGCACCGCCGGCACATCGCGGAAGTGCGGATCAGGCTGGCCGCAACCCGCCATCGCCGCCAGCAGGATCAGGCAAGACAGTGCACGCATGGCCTACCCTGCCAAAGCGGTGGTTAACCAAATGCTAACACCGCCCCGCCCTCCACCGCCCCGCCCGCCACCACACTTGCGCCGGATCGCGGGCGGTCATATTTTCTGACCAATCATCCAGCCAGTCGAGTACCCATGCCCTTCCAGCCTATCCCAGCCGAGAAACGCGCCGACGCCGTGGTGCGCCAGATCGAACTGCTGATCCTGCGCGGCATCCTGCGCCCGGGCGAACGCCTCCCGGCGGAACGCGAACTCGCCGAACGGATGGAGGTCTCCCGCCCCTCGCTGCGCGAAGCCCTGGCCGACCTCCAGGGCCGTCACCTGCTGGAAGCCCGGGCCGGATCAGGGGTCTATGTCGCCGATGTGCTGGGCGCGGCCTTCTCGCCTGCGCTCGTCGCGCTCTTCCAGCGCCACGGCGAAGCGGTGCTCGACTACATCTCCTTCCGCCGCGACCTGGAGGGACAGGCCGCCGAACGCGCCGCCTGCGACGGCACCGATGCCGATCTCGAACTGGTCGACACCATGTTCCGGAAGATGGAGGCCGCCCACGGCAAGACCGATGCGGCGGAAGAAGCCCGCCTCGACGCCGGTTTCCACATGTCGATCCTGGAGGCGAGCCACAACATCGTCCTGCTGCACATGATGCGCTCCATGCTCGACCTGCTGCGGTCCGGCGTGTTCTACAACCGCGACATCATGTTCGACGCCAAGGGATCGGCCGACCTCCTGCTGGACCAGCACCGCGCGATCAACACCGCCCTGCAGCAGCGCGACCCCCAGGGCGCCCGCGCCGCGATCGAAGCGCACCTCGACTTCGTACGTGCCGCCTACCAGGCGCACCTGGATGCCGGACGGCGGGAAGAGGTGGCACGGATGCGGCTCGACCGGGAGCTTTCGCGCGACTGACGGCTGGGATCCGGGGCCCTTGGTGGCCGTTGCGACCGGAAGGGGGGCCTTGCCCCCCGTCTCCGTGCCGGAGACTCCCCCCAGGATATTTCAGGCCAAAAAATGGGAGGGACCGTGGCGCAGCATGTCACCGGTGCACCCAAAGAAAAACCCCGGCACCAACCAGGGCCGGGGTTTGACATAGACTTTCAGGCGGGGCGGCTCAGTTCAGGCGCGCCTTCACCTCGTCGATGGAGCTGTCCAGCAGACCGGCGGCCTTGGCCTCGGTCATCTGCTTGGCGATGATCTCCTTCGAAGCGGCAATCGCCACGGAGACGGCACGGTCGCGAACTTCCTTCACGGCGGCCTTCTCGGCAGAGGCGATCTGCTCCTCGGCGGCGGCAAGGCGACGCTCGATCGTCTTCGCCAGGTCCAGCTTGGCCTGTTCCGCGGCCGCGGCGGCCTCGGACTTGGCGCCTTCGACGATGCGATCTGCCTGGGCCTGCACTTCCTTCTGCTTGCGCTCGTAGGAGGCCAGCAGGGTCTGAGCGTCTTCACGCAGGGCCTTGGCCTCTTCCAGCTCGCCCTTGATGCCTTCGGCGCGCTTGTCCAGCATGCCGCCGATCAGGCCGGGCACCTTGAAGTAGACCAGCACGGCGATGAACACCACGAAGGCGATCAGCACGATGAAGTTCGTGTTGCCGAGAGAGAAGAACGGGCCGGTCGCGGCAAAGGCGGGCGATGCCGTCAGGGCCAGGGCGGCGGTCAGGGCGAGTTTCTTCATGGTCCTCATCCTTTCAGCCGGCTGGACACGGCGGCGTCCACGTCTGCCTCGGGGGCGGTGAAGCCCAGGGCAGCCACGACTTCCGCGGTGGTGTCCTTGGCGACGGTCTCGGCCGCGGCCAGGGCACCTGCGCGGATCTCTTCGAGAACCTTGGCGCTTTCGGCGGCCTTGGCGGCAATCTGTTCATCGGCCTTGGCGGTGGCCGCCTTCAGCTCCGCGCCGATCTCGGCACGGGTGGCCTCGACGATGCGGGATGCCTCGGCGCGGGCGTCGGCGAGGGCCTTGTCGTAGGCGGCTTCCGCTGCCTTGGCCTTCTCCTTCAGCTCTTCCGCTGCGGCGATGTCATTGGCGATCGTCCCCGCCCGGTCGGCCAGGACGGCGCCCACGCGGGGCAGCGCAACCTTGGACAGGATCAGGTAGATCACGACCAGCGTGACGATCAGCCAGAAAATCTGGTTGCCCCAGGTCGAAAAGTCGAGCTGCGGCATGCCGGCAGAGCCTGCTTCAGCAGCGTGACCTGCGGCTTCGTGCGTTTCGGTCGCCATCTCTGCGAACTCCCGGGAACTGGATCTTTAGTCAAGTTACCACGGGTGGACCACAGGGGCCCACCCGCGCGTAAGGATCTGTTCCGGCAGTCTTAGACGGCGAACATCAGCAGCAGAGCGACGAGGAACGAGAAGATCCCCAGGGCTTCTGCGAAGGCCATGCCGATGAACAGCGTGGCGGTTTGGGACGCGGCTGCGGAGGGGTTGCGGAGCGCGCCGGACAGGAAGTTGCCTGCCACGTTGCCCACACCCATGGCTGCGCCGCCCATGCCGATGGCGGTCAGACCAACACCGATGTACTTGCCCAGTTCTGCGATATCGCCTTCCATCTCGTTTTCTCCTTACGTTGGAATTGGCTGGATTGGATCGCAAGGTGGATTGGCATCCACCCTACGGATGTTCTTAGTGAGCCGGATGCAGCGCGTCCTTCAGATACACGCAGGTCAGGATCGTGAAGACATAGGCCTGGATGAAGGCCACCAGGATCTCCAGCCCGTACATGCCGACGATGGCGATGATCGAAACGGGCGAGACCGCGGCAATGGCTGCGAAGCCGGCGAAGACCTTGATGACGGCGTGGCCGGCCATCATGTTGCCTGCAAGACGAATGGAGTGGCTGACGGGCCGCACGAAGTAGGAAATCACCTCGATCAGCGCCAGCAGCGGCCGGACGGCCAGCGGCGCGGAGGAGACCCAGAAGAGGCCGAGGAACTGCGCACCGTGCAGGACGAAGCCCACGATGGTCACGGTCAGGAAGACGGCCAGCGCCAGCACGATCGTCACGGCGAAGTGCGACGTGGTGGTGAAGGACATCGGCAGCAGGCCGAGCAGGTTCGAGAAGACGATGAACATGAACAGCGTGAAGACATAGGGGAAGAAGCGCACCGCGTCCTTGCCCGTCACGTCCTCGATCATCTTGTAGACGAAGCCGTAGGCCATTTCCGCCATCGACTGCCCGCGGGAGGGAACCCGGTTGCGCCCGGAGGTGGCCAGCACCATCAGCGCCACGATCGCCAGCACGGTGATCGCCATCCACAGCGTCACGTTGGTGATCGTGTACCAGTGAACCTCGGTCCCGCCGAAGAGCGGTTTCACGATGAACTGGTCCATCGGGTGGAAGACCAGGCTGGAACCTTCTTCTGCACCGTGCGCTTCAGTCGCCATGCTTATCCCTCGTCATCGTCACCGGACGTCGTGCCGGTCGGTTTTTCCTGCAGCTCCTGAGCGGAGCGCATCATCGTCTTCATTCCGGCCACGAAGCCGAGGAGGGTGAAGAGGATCATCATGGCCGGCGCAATGCCGAAGAGCCAGTCCAGCCCGTATCCGATCCCGAAGCCCAGCAGCAGACCCGCCACCAGTTCCGTCACCATCCTCCAGCCCACCTGGGCAGCGGAGTAATGTTCCTGTCCGTGCGAGGCGCCCTCTTTCTGCTGTCCGCCCCTGGCCGCGGCGATCCGCGCTTCCAGATCCGTCAGGGATGTCCGGTGATCCGGGTCGGGCATGGCAGAGAGGTCCCCGCTTTGGTTAGCCACTTGCTACGGCCCGGGGGGAGGCGAGTCAACGCTTTGTGAAGCATGGGCCAGGGCCGCCCCAAGGACCTGAAAACAAACAATAACGACAGGCGCATTCCGTGACAGATCAAGGGGTTTTCCCGGCAACCCCGCACCGGAGGCGCCAAAAGCCATTCTCAACCTTTCGGTTGAACATGGTTTTCCGGCCTTTTCAGGGGGTTCCCGGGGGCGCCGGGGCGGGGCGACGCTCAACTCCCCGGTTGAGCTTTCTGCGTTGACCGCGCGGGCCTCCGGGGCGTACCTCCTTGGCATGACGCCCTCGCTCGACACCATCTTCGCGGCCCTCTCCGATCCGACCCGTCGGGCGATCCTGTCGATGCTGCTCGAAGACGACATGGCCGTCACCGACGTGGCGGACCCGTTCGAGATGTCGCTGGCGGCGATCTCCAAGCACCTCGTGATCCTGGCCAACGCGGGGCTGATCACGCAGGAAAAGCGCGGCCGGGTGAAATGGTGCAAGCTGCAGCCCGACGCCCTGCGGGAGGCCAGCATCTGGATGCAGGGCTTCGGCCAGTTCGAGGCAATCAACCTCGACGCCTTCGAACGTTTCCTGGAAACGGAACTCTCGCCGGAAGACACGTCCGAAGAGGCGCCCTAACCTACAGGCCTCCTGCCCCACTGACCGCCTGACCAACAGGCCCGTCAGTCCTTCAGCAGGATCAGCAGCGCCACCACCGTCAGGGCCACGCCGCCAAAGATCGCCAGCGGGGGCAGGCCGTGACCCAGCAGCGCCTGCCACAGGATCACCCAGCTGGGCGTCAGGTAGGTATAGGCCATCACCTTGGCCGATGGCAGCCGGAAGGAGGCGAACTGCAACAGCGTCCCGGTGACGGCCGTGGCGCCGACGGCCACGTAGACCAGGGTGATCCAGACGATCGGCGGCAGGCTGGCCCAGTCGGTCGCCAGGATCTGCGGCAGGGCCCAGCCGATCATCAGCAGCGCCCCCGCCACCAGCGTGCCGAAGGTGAAGGCCAGCGCCGGCTCCCCCCGGTTCAGCCGCGCCACCAGCGGGGTATAGATGCCGTGGGCCAGGCAGCCGATGAAATAGATCTGCTCCCCCCGCCCCAGGTGGAACCGCAGAAGGGCGCCGGGATCACCCCGGAAGATCACCCAGACGGCCCCCGCCCCGCCGATGCTCAGCGCCAGTGCGATGCGCCCTGTCACCACCTGCCGCAGCATCAGGTAGCCAAAGCCCGCCGACAACAGCGGCACCAGCGTGAAGACGGCAGAGGTCGATACCGGGTCGGCCGTCCGCAGCCCCTCGAACATCAGGGCGAAGTAGGCGGCGAAAAGCCCGCCCAGCAGCAGGTAGCGCCAGGGCGACCGGAACTGTGCCCGGCGCAGGCCCGGCCCGGCCAGGGCGACGCCGCCCACCACAGCCGCCGCAAGCACCAGACGCAGGGCCGTCAGCGCGGCCGGATCGACAAAGGGGGTCGCCATCGCGCCCAGGGGGAAACTGCCCGCGACGATCGCGGAAAAGGCCAGCATCGCCAGGTGGCCGCGCCGCCGCTCCGCCGGATCCGCCCGCAGGTCCGGCCGCGGTTTCGACCGTGACCCCGACCCTGACCCCGTCTGGGCCTGCGTCACTGCATTCGCTCTTGCTGTCACGGGTCCGGCTTCCTCTCCCCAGGCGTCCCTGCCGCCGGCAGATGCCGGGATCAGTCCGCCGGGGCGCCGACGCAGACTGCCCGGATGCGGTATACGCTTCCGGACAGCAGCTCAATCCCGCGCGCGCCGCCGCCCCCGATCAGGTACAGCGGTTCAGGTTCGCCGGATCAGAGCGCGACATCGCGCAGATGGCTGGTGTGATCTTTCAGGTACTTCAGGAAGGCCTGCACCTTGGTCGTGCGGTGCAGGTCCATGTGGGTGACCAGCCACAGACGGCTTTCCCATTCGGGCAGCGGGGGATGGACCTCGACGATATTGTTCGCCTCGGCGCATTCGTAGGTCCCCAGGAAACCCAGGCCCACGCCCGACAGAACCGCCTGCCGCACCGCCCGCGTGTCGCCGGAACGGAAGACAACCTGGTGGCTCGGCACGGTTTCCCGCATCCACTGCTCGAAGGGCGCGCGGCTCATCGGGTCGTCATGGCCGACGAAACGGTGCCCCGCCATGCGGTTCGGGATATCGGGCATGCCGAAGCGTTCGATGTAGTCCTTGCTGCCGAAGATGGCCGACCGCAGCGCCAGGAAGGGTTGCACGACGTTGTCGGGCTGCTGCGGCGGGCTGCCGGCCCGGATCGCCACATGAGCCTCGCCATATTCCAGCCGGAACAGCCGCATCGAGGTCAGGTAGCGCAGCTGCACATCCGGATACTCGGCCTGGAAGCCCGCCAGGATCGGCACCAGAAGCTGGCTCAGCCCGCCGATGGTCGTGACCACCAGTTCGCCCGACACCTCGTTGCCCCGGCCCTTGATCCGCGCCGACAGCTGGCTGAACTGGTCATCGGTCGCCTGGGCCACCCGCAACAGGTCCTGCCCGGCCTCGGTCGCCGTGTAGCCGCGCGTGTGCCGCTGGAACAGCTTCACGCCCAGGCGCTTTTCCAGCGCGTCGATGTGGCGGATCACCGTCGCATGGTGCACGCCCAGCACTTCCGCCGCCCCCGACACGGTGCCCAGGCGCGCCACCTGGTAGGCAGTCCGGATCTCATCCCAGTTGTCCATCGCTCTCCAACTCGTCTTGCTGTGCAGAGAATAACTTCACTACACACTCCAAGCCTCTCGCGTGCGAATTTGCAATAGGTAATGCGCAAATGGGCAGGGCGATCGTGCCGTGACGCACGTCATTTTACCTATGGTTGATCCACCTCAAGGATTTCGGGGCCCGCTCTGCTATACTCGGGACTGTCCGGGGAGGTCCAATCCCCCGGATGTTGGGAGGAAAGACCATGTTTGCCTTCTATCCGGCATTCACCCCGGCCCAGGCCGCTGCCTACACCTGGATGGCAGGAATGACGCTCTGGGCTTCGGCGTTCGAAATGAACGCCGCCATCCTGCGCGGGATGCACGCCAACGACATGACGACGCCGCGCCGCCGCAGGTATCACAGCACTCCGGTCTGAGGGCCCGCCCTCTCGCCGGGGGCCCCGCCGGGCAGGCCGCCCCTGCCCGACGTCGCGCAGAAGGGAGGGCAGAGGGAAGACCGGGGATCCGGACGCGATCCCGAGACGGCCGGGCCAGCCCCGCCGCCGCGATTTTACCGTGCCCTCTCCGCGTCCTCTCTGCACCTTCCATGCGCCCCGGATCGTGACGGCTCCTGCCGGCTCTCTCGCCACGGCACCCCCCATTTACCACCTGTATTTGCTGCGCCTTCCCGCCCTCTGCCGGCCTGCCGCGCTTGACTCCCCCGCCCTGCCCGCGTAAACGCGCGCCAGTATTCCCGGAGTCTGCACGATTCCGGTCCCATCGCCTCATGCGGGGATCGCCACCAGTCAGCGCGTTGCGCCCACTGGTGCGCTTGGCCTTTGTGCCGCGCCCGTCATTGCCCGCCCGAGGTTGAGCCGGTCACCTCCCCCACCCACATGGGGGGCAACGCATTCACGAAGGCCTAAGGAGGGCCGGGGCATGTTTGAAAATCTATCCGAACGCCTCTCCGGCGTCTTCGACCGACTGACCAAGGCCGGCGCCCTCTCCGAAGAGGACGTGAAAACCGCCCTGCGCGAAGTGCGCGTCGCCCTGCTGGAGGCCGACGTCTCGCTGCCCGTGGCGCGCTCCTTCATCAAGGCGGTGGAAAAGAAAGCCACCGGCGCCGCCGTCACCAAATCGGTGACCCCGGGCCAGCAGGTCGTCAAGATCGTCCATGACGAACTGATCGGCGTGCTGGCGGGCGAAGGCGAGCCCGGCAAGCTGAAGGTCGACAACCCGCCCGCGCCGATCCTGATGGTCGGCCTGCAGGGCGGCGGTAAAACGACCACCACCGCCAAGCTGGCCAAGCGCCTGAAGGAGCGGGACGGCAAGAAGGTCCTGATGGCCTCGCTTGACGTCAACCGCCCGGCGGCCATGGAACAGCTGGCGATCCTCGGCACCCAGATCGGCGTCGACACCCTGCCCATCGTCAAGGGCGAAGACCCGGTCGCCATCGCCAAGCGCGCCAAGACGCAAGCCTCCCTCGGCGGCTATGACGTCTACATGCTCGACACCGCAGGCCGCTTGTCCATCGACGAAGAACTGATGGCCCAGGTCGAGGCGGTCCGCGACGTGGCGAACCCGCGCGAAACCCTGCTGGTGGTCGACGGCCTGACCGGCCAGGACGCCGTGCACACCGCACAGAACTTCGACGACCGCATCGGCATCTCCGGCGTGGTCCTCACCCGGATGGACGGCGACGGTCGCGGCGGCGCCGCGCTTTCGATGCGCGCCATCACCGGCAAACCCATCAAGTTCGTCGGCCTGGGCGAGAAGATGGACGCCCTGGAAACCTTCGAACCCGACCGGATCGCCGGACGGATCCTCGGCATGGGCGATATCGTCGCCCTGGTCGAAAAGGCCCAGGAAGTCTTCGAGGCCGAGCAGGCGGAGCGCATGATGAAGCGCTTCACCAAGGGTCAGTTCAACATGAACGACCTGAAGATGCAGCTCGAACAGATGCTCAAGATGGGCGGCATGGACGGGATCATGGGCATGATGCCGGGCATGGGCAAGATGGCCAAGCAGGCCGAGGCCGCCGGCATGGACGACAAGATCCTGCACCGCCAGATCGCCCTGATCCAGTCGATGACCAAGAAGGAACGTGCCAATCCGCAGCTCCTGCAGGCCTCCCGCAAGAAGCGGATCGCGGCCGGTGCCGGGCTCGAAGTGTCCGACCTGAACAAGCTTCTGAAGATGCACCGTCAGATGGCGGACGTGATGAAGAAGATGGGCAAGATGGGCAAAGGTGGCATGATGAAACAGGCCA
Organism: Pseudooceanicola sp. NS-SX8; assembly: GCF_057380755.1. Taxonomy (NCBI): domain Bacteria; kingdom Pseudomonadati; phylum Pseudomonadota; class Alphaproteobacteria; order Rhodobacterales; family Paracoccaceae; genus Pseudooceanicola; species Pseudooceanicola sp. NS-SX8. The sequence continues at coordinate 4,384,576 of NZ_CM170819.1, forward strand.
TGAAGCAGATGATGGGCAAGGGCGGCGGCCTGCCCGAAGGCATGGACCCCTCCCAGATGGACCCGAAGGCGCTGGAAGAGGCGGCCAAGGCCATGGGCGGCAAGATGCCCGGCGGTCTCGGCGGCATGGGCAAGCTGCCCGGCCTCGGCGGCGGCGCCCTGCCTCCCGGCCTCTCGGGCTTCGGCAAGAAGAAGTAACATGTCCGGCGCGCTCCTCATCTCCTGCGACCGCTTCGCGTCGCTCTTCGTCACCCCGCATCGGGTGACACCGGCCGCGCACCTGCGCGTGTCGGGGGCCGCGCGCCTGCGCGTGTCCGGAGATGACCTGCGCGGCCTGCTCTCCCGCGCCGCCAACGGCGAGGGCGACAACGGCGCCCCCGGGCGGGAGGACGCCGCATGATCGCCTCCACCACCTCCGAATGGCCCGTGATCGAGACCGAGCGCCTGCGCCTCGTCTCCCCCGCCTCGCCGGGCTTCGATGCGAAGGCCGCCTACCTGATGCCCGGCGCCCGTCGCTTCGTCGACCAGCACCCGGACGAGGAAGCCGCCTGGTGGTCCATCGCGACCATCATCGGCCACTGGCACCTGCGCGGCTACGGCCATTTCGCCGTGATCGACAAAGCCACCGGCCTCGACGTCGGGCTGGTCGGCCCCTGGTACCCGCGCGGCTGGCCGGAACCGGAACTGTCCTGGCAGCTGCTGGACGGGGCAGAGGGCAAGGGCTACGCCACCGAAGCGGCACGCGCCGTGCTCGACTGGCTGTTCCAGGACAAGGGCTGGGCCTCCTGCATTTCCCTCGTGGATCCCGAAAACGACCGCTCGGTCGCCATGGTGGAACGGCTGGGCGCACGGCCCGAAGGGATGTTCCACCACCACATGACGGGCGATCTGCGGATCTGGCGCCACCTGCCGCGCACCGCCGCCGGTCGCCGGCTGCTGGAGGGGCTGCAATGACCATGCGCATCCCCACCCTGTCCACGCCCCGCCTGACCCTGCGCGCGCCCGGCCCGCAGGACATCGACATCCTCGTGGCCTTCTACGCCTCCGACCGCTCCGCCTTCGTCGGCGGGCCTAAGACCCGCGCCATGGCCTGGCGCCAGCTGGCGACCGAAATCGGGCACTGGCACCTCAACGGCTATGGCCGCTGGATGGTGGATCTGACGGAGACCGGCGAAACCGTCGGCATGGTCGGCCTGTGGAAACCGCTGGAATGGCCCGAAGCCGAAATCGGCTGGGACCTCTTCGAAGGGTTCGAGGGCAAGGGATACGCGACCGAGGCGGCCGAGGCGGCCCGCGCGTACGCCTATGACGTGCTGGGCTGGACCACCGCGATCTCCCTCGTGGATGCCGACAACCACGGCTCCGCCGGGGTGGCCCGCCGCCTTGGCGCCACGCCCGATGGCATGGCCACGCCCCCGGGCTACGACACGCCCGTGCATGTCTACCGTCACCCGGGGCCCGACGCCCTGGAAGAAGGCGGCGCGGAGGCCTACGCATGACCGCCATCGGCCAACGCACCCACGATCTGCCGATCCCCGTTCTGGAAACCGAACGGCTGATCCTGCGCGCGCCCGAGGCCCGCGATTTCGAACCGCTGAAGACCTTCCTGGCCGACGCGGACCGCACCCGCTTCCTCGGCGGCACCGAAACCGACGAACACCAGGTCTGGCGCGGCTACCTCTATACCATCGGTCACTGGATGTGGCGCGGCTACGGCATCTGGACGCTGGAAGACCGCGCGACCGGCGCCACCGCCGGCCGCATCGGCGTGATCAACCCGCTGGCCTGGGACGAACCGGAACTGTCCTGGCACGTCTACGAAGGCTTCGAGGGCCGTGGCCTTGCCTTCGAGGCGGCCCAGGCCGCGCGCCAGTATGCCGCCGACACCTGGGGCCTCGACCGGCTGATCTCCTACATCGATCCGGTCAACACCCGCTCCCGCGCGCTGGCCGAACGGCTGGGCGCCACCGTGGAACGCGAAAAGACCGAGTTCTTCGGGGAAACCGTCTACGTCTACCGCCACCCCTCGGTGGCCGGAGGTGCGGCATGACCGGTCTGCCCCTGTCCGATATCCCCGTGATCGAGACCGACCGCCTGATCCTGCGCGGCCCGACGCCCGATGCCTACCCGGATTTCAAGGCCACCTTCAGCTCCTACCGCTCGCGCTTCATGGGCGGGCCGCTGAACGCCTATGAAACCTGGATGCTCTACGCCGCCGAAATCGGCCACTGGCAGATCCGCGGCTACGGCATGTGGATCATGCACGACAAGGCGACGGACAAGCCCCTGGGCATGGCCGGCGGCTGGAAACCCGCGACCTGGCCCGAACCGGAACTGGCCTGGATCATCTGGCCGGAAACCGCCGGCCACGGCTACGCGCTCGAAGCGACCCACGCCGCGCGCCACTACTTCTACGAAACCCTCGGCTGGGACGGGGCGGTGTCCTACGTGGACCCCAAGAACCTCGCCTCCATCCGCCTGTGCGAACGCCTCGGTGCCACGCGCGATACCGCCGCCGCCACCGTCGATGGCAATGAGCACTGCTACCGCCATCCCTCCCCCGCGACCCTGCGGTCGGGACAGATTGCCGACGGGATCGAGATGGAGATCCGCTCCTACTCCGATCCCCTCTTCAAGCCGAAAGGATACGCCCTTGACTGATGATGTCACAGCCCGCGCCGCCCAGGTGCTGAAGGAGCACCGCGCCTCCATCGACCGGCTGGATGCGATCCTCGTCTACACCCTGGGGGAGCGGTTCAAGCACACCCAGGCCGTGGGCAAGCTGAAGGCGGAACACGACCTTCCGCCCTCCGACCCCAACCGCGAGGAGGAGCAGATCGCCCGCCTCGAAACCCTCGCGACAGAAGCGGATCTCGATCCCGAATTCGCGAAGAAATTCCTGAATTTCATCATTCAGGAGGTGATCCGGCATCACCGGCAGCACCAGGGCTGACGCCCACACCGGGCAGGCGGGATGAAATCCCGCCCTACCGGAGAAGACCCGGCGGAGGCAACTCCGCCTTCCAACCCGGCAAGGCCCGTAGGGCGGGGTTCACCCCGCCGCCCTGCGGTCCCCGCCAAACCTACCCGGCACGGCCCGTAGGGCGGGGTTCACCCCGCCGCCCCGGTCCCGCCACCCAGAACCCCGCGGCCCCGGCCGCAGCACAGAACGCCATTACAAGGAGAAATACCAATGGCCATGAAAATCCGTCTCGCCCGTGGCGGCTCCAAGAAGCGCCCCTTCTACCGCGTCGTCGCAACCGACAGCCGCATGCCGCGTGACGGCCGCTTCATCGAGAAGCTGGGCACCTACAACCCGCTGCTGCCGAAAGACAGCGAAGAGCGCGTGAAGCTCGACATCGAGCGCATCCAGTACTGGCTCGGCCAGGGCGCCCAGCCGACCGACCGCGTTGCACGCTTCCTCGAAGCCGCCGGCATCGTCGAGAAGAAAGAGCGTTCCAACCCCAAGAAGGGCACCCCGGGCAAAGCCGCCCAGGAACGCGCAGAAGCCAAGGCCGCCAAGGCAGCCGAAGCTTCCGAAGAAGCCGCAGCGGAGTAATCCCGCGCCTGCGGTCCCCGGATCGCATCGGTTTTCGCACCGCCCGGCCCTCGTGCCGGGCGGTCGCATTTCCGGGCCCCGCCTTCTGGCCCCACCTTCTGTCCGGGCCGCCGCAGGCCCCGCCCGGGGCCATGCGCGCCCCGTTTCCCCCGCTTCTGCACATGTTTCGATCAACAGGTGCCGGTTGACGTTGCGCAATCGCCCTCCAACCCGGTCACGCCCACGGAATTCTTGACTGTTTGGTAAAAAGCCCGTTCCCTTTTCTCAAACCTAAGGGGAAGAGACATGCCGATTTCGCTCAAGACGACCTTTACCGGGCTCGAATTCGTAAATCCGTTCGTTCTGGCCTCCGCGCCGCCGACCGAAAGCAAGGCCAAGATCATGCGCGCCTTCGACGCCGGCTGGGGCGGCGTCGTCACCAAGACGATCGGCCTTCACCCGGTCGAAAACGTCGCCGGGCCCAAGACGATCTACCAGCGCACGAGCGAGGAAAAGCCCTACGTCTCGCGCAACAAGCGGCCCGATACCGTCTCGCATTCTTCGTGGAACTGGGAACTGATCTCGGACCAGCCGCTGGACCAATGGCTTCCCGACCTGAAGGAGATCAAGGAAACCTACCCCGATCGCATGGTCATCGCCTCGATCATGGCCGGTGCCGGCAGCGAGGAGGAAATGCGGAACTGGCAGAAGCTGGCCACCGCCGTCATCGGCGTGGGCTGCGATGCGCTGGAACTGAACCTGTCCTGCCCCCACATGGACCGCAAGGACATGGGCGCCCATATCGCCAACGACGAAGAGGTCATCCGCTCGATCCTCAAGGCGGTGAAAGAAGTCGTCGATGTGCCGATCTGGGTCAAGCTGACCCCCTCCACCTCTTCCTTCGTCGAAGCGGCGGGCGTGGCCTATGACGCCGGCGCCTCCGCGATCTCCCTTTGCAACACCTTCCCCTCGCTGCCGCTGATGGATCCCGAGACCCTGAAATTTGAGGTGGAGGTCGACGGCCTCGTGACCTCCGGTGGCCAGGGCGGCCTGGCGATCCTCAACCAGGCGCTGCAGCGCGTCTCCTCCCTGAACAAGGCCTATCCGGATCAGGCAATCTCCGGCATCGGCGGCATCAAGGGCTTCCGAGAGGCCTTCAACTTCATCGTCCACGGCGCCGGCAACCTGCAGGTCTGCACCGCCGCGATGGAGGAAAAGGGCAGCGGCGGCGTCGGCATCAAGATGATCCAGGAACTGAAGACCGACCTGGCCGATTACCTGGAACGCAAGGGCCACACCTCGATCGAGGATTTCCGCGGCATCGCCCGCGACCGGATCGTCGAACATTCGCAGGTCCGCCGGAAGAGCGACGCCTACAACGGCGGATACGAGAAAACGGCCTGACGGCCCCACGCGTGCCGCCCCGGCGGCCCATGCATCAGGGCGGCGGCCACCAGTGCCGCCGCCTCGACGCCCCTCAAAAGCCTCCGATCCGGGCCCACATCCCGGATGGCGGGCAACCGACAAGCCTTTGTGCCTGTCTGACTTTTCGCAGTCCCGCCTTTTCGCACCTCACCGGCGCCCTGCCACTTTTCCGTCCAGATTCCGGACTATCTGAACACGTAGGACGACCGCTCCGGTCAACCTGCGCGGCAGTACCGCCGCGCACCACGCGGACAATTCGGGACCTGGGATGCTGTTTCGCCTCTTCCGCCTGCCGATCCTCCTCTGCCTCGCCTTCCTCGCGGGGATCGTTTACGAGCGGGACCGCGTCGCGCAGGAATGTCTGGACAACCCGGAGCTTTCGTCGGACATCCTCTGCGAATAAGATCACCTGCAGGATCTCTTGTCAGATCGCTGAAACCCGTTCCCTCCGGCCGCATCCGGCGACCGGCATCCGCCTCCGCAGCCCGCTGCGGGGCGCCGCATTCCAGGCCCGAACCACATGTCCGATCCCGAAAGCCCCAGCCCCGACCTCATCTGCCTCGGCGCCATCGCCGGCGCCTTCGGCGTGCGGGGCGAAGTGCGGCTGAAAAGCTTCTGCACCGATCCCGAAACCATCGCCGACTACGCGCCCCTGACGACGGAGGACGGCAGCCGCAGCTTCTCCCTCACCGTGACCCGCGCGATCAAGAACGGCCTGGCCGTGCGCCTGTCCGGCGTGGAAACGAAAGAGGATGCCGATGCGCTTAAGGGTCTGCGCCTCTTCGCGCCGCGCGACCGTCTTCCGGCGCTGCCCGATGATGAATTCTACCACGCCGACCTGATCGGGCTGGAAGTGGTGGACACCGGCGGCACCGTCCTGGGCCGGATCCGCGCGGTGATGGATCACGGCGCGGGCGACCTGCTGGAAATCGCCGGGCCGGGGCTGAAATCCACCGTGTTGCTGCCCTTCACCCATGATGCCGTGCCCACCGTCGACCTGGACGCGGGCCGCATCGTGGCCGACCCGCCCGAAGGCCTGTTCTGATCGACTTGTCCTGATTGCCCGGTTACTCTTCGGCTTGTTTCTGTCTGTCTCGTTACCGAGTGCCGTGTGAAAGGGTCCCGCAATAGACGGTCGCCGACGCCTGATAGTTCATCCGGGGTTCCACAAGACCGGCACCTCCACCGTGCAACGGATGCTCTGGCGCGGGCGCAGGCATCTGGCACGCGTTGCCCGTATCCTTCTGAAGGACGACATGCAGGATCTCTGCGCGGCCGCCCGCGCGGCGGCAAAGATCGCCAGCCGGGGCCCGGATGCCGCGCGCGATCCGCCCGCGCCCCCGGCCACCCGCTCCGTTATCGTCACCTTCGATGACCCGCCGATCCCCGGCCAGCCCCCCGCGCCGCCGCCCGCGTCCAAGGCCGCTCCGCCACCCGTGCCCGAAGACGAAGCCACCACCCGGGCGCTCGACCAGGTGGAGGAGGAAGCGGCCCGGCTTTTCGCCACCCTCGACCCCGACGATCCGCGCTGCCTGCTGATCAGCGCCGAAGACCTCTCCGGGCTGATCCCCGGGCGCGACGGCCGCCTGGGATATCCCCTGGCCGGGCCGCTCCTGTCGCGACTGCGCGCCGGCCTCTGCCACGCCTGGCGAGAGGCCCCCACGGAAGAGATCTACTATTTCTCCACCCGCGAAGCCGACCCCTGGGTCCGCTCCTGCCACGCCCACCACCTGCGCCACACCCGCATGACGCTGGACCTGTCCGACTACGCCGATCAGCAGCACCCCGGCGCCGACCTGCAGGCGCACCTGGCAGAGATCGCCCGCCACCTGCCCGGCGCCCGCATCCTCTCCCGCCCGCTGGAGGCGCTTGCGGACCTGCCCCTCGGCCCCGCCACACCGCTCCTCGACCTGATCGAAACGCCCCCCGCCCTGCGGGACCGCCTGCACCGGGTAAAGCCCCGCAACCGCGCCTTCCCGCCCGACCTGCTGGACCAGTTCCTGCAGATCAACCGGGCCGGCGGATCGCGGCAGCAGCTGGAGAGACGCAAACAGGCATTGATCGACGCCACCCGCAGGGGGTAGACCGCGCGCCGACGACAAAGGAACGCAGCATGACCCAGACCCCCGATGATCCGCAGGACGGCAGCCCCAGGGCTTCGGCGCCGAAGGCTCTGGGCATGAAAACCCACGCCCCCCTTTCGGGCGAGCTGAAATCCCATGGCCGCAAATCCATCTCCGCCTCGCTGAAACCGCGCAGCCTGATGGATGAACCCGAAACCCTCGCCGGGGTCTGGACCGCGCAGATCATCACCCTGCTGCCCGACGCCTTCCCCGGCCTGCTGGGCGAAAGCCTCACCGGAAAGGCCCTGCGCGACGGGCTCTGGCAGCTGCAGAAGATCGCCCTGCGCGAACACGGGCTGGGCAAGCATCGCAATGTCGATGACACGCCCGCCGGCGGCGGCGCGGGCATGGTCCTGCGCGCCGATGTCATGGGCGCCGCCATCGAAGAGGCGCACCGCCTCTTCCGCGCGCCGCGCCCGCTGGTCTACCTGTCCCCCCGGGGCCGCCGCTTTGATCAGCAGATGGCCCGCGACTGGGCCCGCGCGCCGGGTGTCACCCTGATCTGCGGCCGCTTCGAAGGCCTCGATGAACGGGTGCTGCAGCACTACCGCATCCAGGAAGTCTCCCTTGGCGATTTCGTCATGACGGGGGGCGAACCGGCGGCCCAGGCCATGCTCGACGCCACCGTGCGCCTGCTGCCCGGCGTCCTCGGCAATGCCGATTCCACGGTGGAGGAAAGCTTCTCCGACGGCATGCTGGAACACCCCCAGTACACCCGGCCGCCGGAATGGAACGGCCTGAAAATCCCCGATGTCATCATGTCCGGCAACCACGGCGCCATCGCCAAATGGCGGCAGGAGATGTCGGAACGCATCACCCGCACCCGCCGTCCCGACCTCTGGGCGGCCTCCCGCGAAGGGCTGCTGGACGACGCGGTGCGAGAGGTCAGCGATGCCGCCACCCTCGCCACCTATATCGAGGCAGAGGCGCCCGACCTCGCCCCCCTCGCCCGGGCCCTGCGCGACCGGGAAGACGCCGCGGCCCTGCCCGCCAACCCCTTCCGCGCCCTGGCCCAGCTGCTGCGCCTCGGGCGCCGCTGATCCGCACGCCCCAGACCCGAGCCCCGGACCCGGGCCCCAGCCCCGAGCCCCTGACGCGGGCCGCAACCTGTTTGGCATCCCCGCGGCACGCTGCTAGCCTCCGCGCTCAGTCCAAGGGGAGCCTTCCATGACCACCGTCCTTTTCGCCGCCACCGATCAGCGCTGGACCGAATACGAAGCGCCCCTGCGTCAGGCCTTCGCCGATACCGGGCGCCAGGTGACCCTGACCGCCGATATCGCGGGCACGGACCCGGCAAGCGTCGATTACATCGTCTACGCGCCCAATTCCCCGCTGCAGGATTTCACCCCCTACACCCGCTGCAAGGCGGTGCTGAACCTCTGGGCCGGGGTAGAAGCGATCACCGGCAACCAGACCCTGACCCAGCCGCTCTGCCGGATGGTGGATCACGGGCTGACCCGGGGCATGGTCGAATGGGTCACCGCCCACAGCCTGCGCCACCACATGCGGATCGACCATTTCCTGGCCCATCAGGATGGCGACTGGGAGGCGGCGAAACTGGTCCCGCCCCTGGCAGAGGAACGCCCCGTCACCGTGCTGGGCCTGGGGGAGCTGGGCGCCGCCTGCGCAGGCACCCTTGCCTCCCTCGGCTTCCCCGTCACCGGCTGGTCGCGCACGCAGAAGGAGGTCGAAGGCATCACCTGCCTCGCAGGCCCCGAGGGCCTCGATCAGGCGCTCTCCACCGCGCAGATCCTCGTGCTGCTGCTGCCGCTGACCCCGGAAACCACCGACCTGCTCGATGCCGCCCGACTGGCGCAGCTGCCCCGGGGCGCGGTGATCCTCAACCCCGGGCGCGGGCCCCTCATCGTGGACGAGGCGCTCATCGCCGCGCTCGACAGCGGCCATCTCGACCATGCCACCCTCGATGTCTTCCGCGAAGAGCCCCTGCCCGCCGATCACCCCTTCTGGGCGCATCCGAAGGTCACGGTCTGCCCGCATATCGCCTCGGAAACCCGCGCGCTGACGGCCTCCCGGATCATCGCGGAAAACGTCGAACGTGGCGAGGCGGGCGAACCCTTCCGCTTCCTCGTCGACCGCAGCCGGGGTTACTGACCCGGCTCAGTCCCGGGCGCCGCGGGCCTCCGCCCCATGTCCTCGAAGAAGCGCAGCAGGTAGCCATCGGGATCCGCCACGACGAACTGGCGGTTCCCGCCCTCCTCGGCGCCCACCCGGTACCACCGCTCCTCCGGGCCAAGGAACAGCGCCACCCCCGCGCCCTCCAGCGCCGCCAGCATCGGCGCCAGCGCAGTGACCTCGATCTGCAGGTTCACCCCCCGCCCGAAGGGCCGCGCCCCGGGCATGTGCCCGTCGTCGAAATCCCGCCCTGTCCCGATCTGGTCCAGCATGATTTCCGCCCCCTCCCGTTCGAGGTAGCAAAACCCCTCCTCCGGCCGGGCGTAGCGCACCGCGAAGCCAAGCAGCTCGCAATAGAACCGCATCGAGGCCGCGCAATCCGTCACCGACAGTTCCGGCACCAGCGCATTCGACATTCCCGTTCCTCCCACCGCGCGTTGCGCGGGCTTTCCGGCCCGCTGCCGCGCGCCCTGTTAACCTTCACCCCGGGCAAATGACCCTACCGCCGTGATACCGACGGAATACCGACGTTAAACCGACATCCCGTCCGGTCCTCGGCCAAAGCCTTAACCTTTGCTGACAAAACCTTGCCAGATGCGAAAAGGGCGGCGCATCGCGGCACCGCCCTCCCATTTTCTGGCCCAAATATCCCCGCCGGAGGCTCCCCCGGTCGCGGACGGAACGGGCGTCAGAGGTTGGCGTAAACCGCCACCACCTTCTCGATGGCCGCTTCCGGTGCCATCTCCTCGCTCTCGCCCGTCCGGCGGCAGGTCAGCTCGACCACGCCGTTCTTGAGGCCCCGCGGGCCGACGGTGATGCGCCAGGGCAGACCGATCAGGTCCATGGTGGCGAACTTGCCGCCCGCGCGCTCGTCGCGGTCGTCGTAAAGCGGCTCCAACCCCTTCTTTTCAAAGGCCTTGTAGATCTCCTCGCAGGCCGCATCGGCCTCTTCGTCGCCGGTCTTCAGGTTCACGATGCCGACGTGGAAGGGGGTGACACCCTCGGGCCAGATGATGCCCTTGTCGTCGTGGTTGGCCTCGATGATGGCGCCGATCAGGCGGCTGACGCCGATCCCGTGGGAGCCCATGTGGACCGGCACCTGCTTGCCGTCCGGCCCCTGCACCGTGGCGCCCATGGCCTCGGAATACTTGGTGCCGAAGTAGAAGATCTGGCCCACTTCGATGCCCCGCGCAGTGCGGCGGCGCTCCTCGGGAACCTCGGCGAAGATGGCTTCGTCGTGGGTCTCGTCGGTGCGCGCGTAACGGCTGGTGAACTCCTCCAGAACCGCCTGACATTGCTCGACATTGTCGTAATCAATCTCACGGTCGCCAAAGGTCAGATCGGTGATTTCCGCATCGTAGAAGACCTCCGACTCGCCCGTGTCGGCCAGCACCAGGAACTCATGGGTGTTCTCCCCGCCGATGGGGCCCGAATCGGCGCGCATCGGGATCGCCTGCAGGCCCATCCGCTCGTAGGTGCGCAGGTAGCTCACCAGGTGGCGGTTGTAGGCGTGCAGCGCATCTTCCTTGGTCAGGTCGAAGTTGTAGCCGTCCTTCATGTAGAACTCGCGGCCCCGCATCACGCCGAAGCGCGGGCGGATCTCGTCGCGGAACTTCCACTGGATCTGGTACAGCGTCAGCGGCAGGTCCTTGTAGGACTTCACGTAGCTGCGGAAGATGTCGGTGATCGCTTCCTCGTTGGTCGGACCATAGAGCATGTCACGGTCCTGCCGGTCGCGGATGCGCAGCATTTCAGGGCCATAGGCATCGTAGCGGCCCGATTCCTTCCACAGGTCGGCAGATTGCAGCGTCGGCATCTGCAGCGGGATATGGCCCGCGCGCTGCTGTTCCTCGTGGACGATGTTTTCCAGCTTCCTCAGGATCTTGAAGCCCATCGGCAGCCAGTAGTAGATGCCGGCGGAGGCCTGCTTGATCATGCCGGCCCGCAGCATCAGGCGGTGGCTGGCGATCTGCGCCTCGGCAGGCGTCTCCTTGAGCACGGGCAGGAAGTAGCGGGACAGACGCATGGTGGCCTCTCTATCATGGATCGGCCCTGATTTATTGAATGCGGGGCGGCCCGGCAATGCCCCACAGGCGGATCCACGCGCTATTCTCGCGGTTCTTCGCTTGAAAAATGCCCGTTTCAGGGCGAGATAGAGCTAAACCGTCCGGAGGAGTCGTTGGCCTTGCCCGTCCGCAAGCAGCTCAAGTACTGGGGCATCGCCGCGGCGGTGTTCCTCTTCGCGCTCTGGTGGCTGGGCAACGTCATCATGCCCTTCCTGCTGGGCATGGCCATCGCCTATTTCCTCGACCCGGTCGCGGACAAGCTTGAAAAACTGGGCGCATCGCGTGCGCTGGCCACCGCGATCATCACCATCGGCGCGCTGGTCATCTTCATCCTGGCGGCGCTGCTGGTTCTGCCGATGGCGATCAACCAGTCGCTCGACCTGTTCAACACCGCCCCCGACCTGTTCCAGAACCTGCAGACCTTCCTGACGGAGCGATTCCCCCAGTTGCTGGAAACCGACTCGGTCCTGCGGCAGTCGCTTTCCGCCGTCGGCGAAACAATCAGCTCGAAGGGCGGCGAACTGCTCAATACCGCGCTGGCCTCCGTGGGCTCGCTGATCTCCATCGTGACGCTCTTCGTCATCGTGCCCGTCGTGGCCTTCTACCTGCTGTTCGACTGGGACAACATGGTGGCCGAAATCGACAGCCTGCTGCCCCGCGATCACGCCGAGACGATCCGCGCCCTGGCCGGCGAAATCGACCGCACCCTTGCGGGCTTCATCCGCGGCATGGGCTCCGTCTGCCTGATCCTGGGCACCTACTACGCTGGCGCGCTGATGCTGGCGGGGCTGAACTTCGGCCTGGTGATCGGCGCCGTGGCGGGCCTGCTGACCTTCATCCCCTATGTCGGCGCGCTGACCGGGGGCGTGCTGGCCATCGGGCTGGCCTTCTTCCAGTTCTGGGGCGACTGGCTACACATCGGCATCGTCATCGGCATCTTCGTCATCGGCCAGGTGGTCGAGGGCAACTTCCTGACGCCCAAGCTCGTCGGATCCTCGGTGGGCCTGCACCCGGTCTGGCTGATCTTCGCCCTTTCCGTCTTCGGCTCCCTCTTCGGCTTCGTCGGCATGCTGGCCGCCGTGCCCCTGGCCGCGGCCATCGGTGTGCTCGCCCGCTTCATGATCCGCCAGTACCGGCAAAGCAGCCTGTATCGCGGCGTCAGCGACCGGCCCTGGGATGATGCTCCGGCCGAGCAGCAGGACTGAGGGCATGACGCAGGAGCAGAAACCCCTCGACCTGCGGATCCCGCCGGGCCGCATGACGCGCGAGGATTTCATCCTCGGAACGTCCAACCAGGTCGCCTTCGCCATGCTCGAAAGCTGGCCCGACGGATGGTCCGCCCGCAAGATGGCGCTGACCGGGCCCAAAGGGTCCGGCAAGACGCACCTGACCCACATCTGGGCCGAACGCGCCCGCGCCGCCGTCATCTCCGCCCGCGATCTTGCCTGCGTCGACGTGCCCGCGCTGGCGCGTGGCTGCGTCGCCGTCGAGGACGTGCCGATGATCGCCGGGGATGCCCAGGCCGAAGAGGCGCTCTTTCACCTGCACAACCTGACCCTGGCAGAGGGCAACATGCTGCTGGTCACCGCGCCCACGCCGCCCTCCCGCTGGCCGCTGGCCCTGCCCGATCTCGCCTCCCGCATGCAGGCCTGCCCCACCGTCGGCCTACAGGCCCCCGATGACGAGCTGCTGGGCGCCCTGCTGACCAAGTTCTTTGCCGAACGGCAGGTGATCCCCGGCCCAGACGTGATCCCCTTCCTGCTGAAGCGGATCGAACGCTCCTTCACCGCGGCCCGCGCCATGGCCGCCGCGCTCGACGCCCAGTCGCTGGCCGAAAAGCGGCCCGTCACCCGCACCATGGCCGCAAAAGTGCTGGAGCGTCTGGAAGCTGCCTCCGGGAAGGCGTAACCTCGGACCGTCCGAAAGGCCGGATACCGTTTTTATGCCTTAAGAAACCGTTACGTTTTTCCCCCATTCAGGCGACATGATCGACTCCGACTTCCTCAACCGTCCCGCCCCCGCCCCGGTCTCCATGCCGGAGCTCGACTCCAGCAGCCCGCAGCGGTTCCACAACCGTGAACTCAGCTGGCTGGGCTTCAACTGGCGGGTCCTGGAAGAGGCGGAAAACCCGGCGGTGCCCCTGCTGGAACGGCTGCGCTTTTTGTCGATCAGCGCCACCAACCTGGATGAATTCTACACCGTCCGCGTCGCCGGCCTGCGCGAACTGGCCAAGGCCGGCAACACCAACCCGGCGGCCGATGGCATGACCCCGGCCGAACAGCTGGTGAAGATCAACGAGGACGCCCGGAACCTGATGCTGCATCAGCAAAAGGTGCTCGAAGACCTCAACGGGCTGATGACGGCGGAAAACATCTTCATCCTGCTGCGCGACCAGCTCACCGAAGAGGACCTGACCCACCTCGACCGGATCTTCCTGACGCGGATCTTCCCCGTGCTGTCGCCGCTGGCCATCGACCCGGCGCACCCCTTCCCCTTCATCCCGAACCTGGGCTTCTCCCTCGCGCTGCAACTGGAACGCAAGCGCGACCGGCGCCCCCTGCAGGCGCTGCTGCCGATCCCGCATCAGATCGACCGCTTCCTGCGCCTGCCCGCCCCCGAAGGCGCCCTGCGCTTCGTCCCGCTGGAAGAGGTCCTGCTGGTCTTCCTCGACCGGCTCTTCCCCGGTTACCGCGATGTCGGCCACTGCACCTTCCGCGTGCTGCGCGACAGCGACCTGGAGATCGAGGAAGAGGCCGAAGACCTGGTGCGGGAATTCGAAACCGCCCTGAAACGCCGCCGCCGCGGCGAGGTGGTCCGCCTGAAGATGTCCTCCGGCGCGCCGGAGCAGCTGACCCGCGTGATCAAGCACGAGCTGCGCGTCACCGGCGACGAGGTGATAGAGGTCGACGGGCTGATCGGCATGTCCTCCCTGTCGGAACTGGTGGTCGACGACCGGCCCGACCTGCTCTGGCCCAAGTTCACGCCGCGTGTGCCCGAACGGGTCACCGACCACGAAGGCGACATGTTCGCGGCGATCCGGCAAAAGGACATGCTGCTGCATCACCCCTATGAAACCTTCGACATGGTGATCCGCTTCCTGACCCAGGCGGCGCAGGATCCCGACGTGGTGGCGATCAAGCAGACGCTCTACCGCACGTCGAAGAACTCTCCCATCGTGGCCGCCCTGTGCGAGGCAGCGGAGGAGGGCAAATCCGTCACCGCCCTGGTGGAACTGAAGGCCCGCTTCGACGAGGCCGCCAACATCCACCAGTCGCGGCGCCTGGAACGCTCCGGCGCGCATGTGGTCTACGGCTTCGTCGACTGGAAGACCCACGCCAAGATCAGCTCCGTCGTCCGGCGCGAGGGGGACGAACTGGTGACCTATACCCACTACGGCACCGGCAACTACCACCCGATCACCGCACGGATCTACACCGACCTGTCGTTCTTCACCTGCGATGCGGAACTGGGCCGCGATGCCACCCGGGTCTTCAACTACCTTTCCGGCTATGCCCAGCCTGAGAGGCTGGAAAACCTGTCGATCTCGCCGCTGACGATGAAAGCCGACCTGATCCGCATGATAGGGGAGGAGGCCGAGCACGCCCGCGCCGGACGCCCCGCCGCCATCTGGGCCAAGATGAACTCCCTCATCGAACCGGACGTGATCGACGCGCTCTATGCCGCGGGCCAGGCGGGGGTGAAGATCGACCTGGTGATCCGCGGTATCTGCGGCCTGCGCCCGGGAATCGCGGGTCTGTCGCCCAATATCCGCGTGAAATCCATCGTCGGCCGCTTCCTGGAACATTCGCGCATCGTCTGCTTCGGCAACGGGCGCGGCCTGCCCGCCGCCGATTGCCGGGTGTTCTTCTCCTCCGCCGACTGGATGGGGCGCAACCTCAACCGCCGCGTGGAAACCCTGGTGGAATGCAAGAACCAGACGGTGAAGGACCAGATCGTGCGCCAGATCATGGCCGCCAACCTGCACGACACCGAACAAAGCTGGGTCATGCAGCCCGACGGCCGCTTCCTGCGCGCGGATCGCCCCACCGATGGAACCGCCTTCAACTGCCACCGGTTCTTCATGGAGAACCCGTCGCTCTCCGGCCGCGGGTCTGCCGGTGCCGCGGATGTTGTGCGGCTGACACACGATCAGTCCGCAGGTTGACCGCGGCCCCCGGCTTTGCGCATATGGGATGAGACTACCCGGAGGGGCACCGCTCATGGATGGGGACAACCTTCCTGCCACTGCCGAATGGGGGCCCTTCGGCCGCCCGCTCTTTGACGATCCCGAAGCCCGCGCGCTCAGCCGCGTCGGCGTGGTGGATGTCGGCTCGAACTCCGTCCGGCTCGTCGTCTTCGACGGGGCGGCACGCAGCCCGGCCTATTTCTTCAACGAAAAGATCATGTGCGGCCTGGGCGCCGGCCTGTCCGAAACCGGCAAGCTGAACCCCGAAGGCCGCCGCCGCGCCCTGGCCGCGATCCACCGGTTCCAGCTGCTGGCCCACGGGATGGATGCGACCCCGCTGTCCGCCGTGGCCACCGCCGCCGTGCGCGATGCCGAAGACGGCCCCGAATTCGCCAGCCTGGTGGAACGCGAAACCGGGCTGAAGCTCCATGTCATCGGTGGAGACGAAGAGGCCCGCCTGTCGGCCCAGGGTGTCCTGCTGGGCTGGCCCGGCGCCTATGGCCTGGTCTGCGATATCGGCGGCTCCTCGATGGAACTGGCGCGGATCATGGATGGCCAGGTGGGCGACCGCCAGACCTCGCCCCTGGGGCCGCTGAAACTGGCCGACATCAAGGGCGGCAAGAAGGGCCGCCGCGCCTACATCAAGGCAGAGGTCGACAAGCTGGCAGAGGTGATCCCCGCGGACCGCAACCGCCTGTTCCTCGTCGGCGGGTCCTGGCGTGCCATCGCCCGGATCGACATGGAACGACGCGGATATCCCCTGCACGTGCTGCACGAATACCGGATGACCGCCAAGCAGGTGCGCGACACCGTCGCCTGGATCGCGGATCAGGACCTGGACGCCCTGCGCAAGCGTTGTTCGCTGTCCTCCACCCGGATGGGGCTGGTGCCACTGGCCTCCGAAGTGCTGCTGGAAGTGGTCAAGCGCTACAAGCCTCACGACATCGCCGTGTCCTCCTACGGGATCCGCGAAGGCCTGCTCTACGAACAGATGCCGCAGAAGCTGCGCGACCGCGATCCCCTGATCGAAAGCTGCCGCTTCGCCGAAAAGAAGGACGCCCGCCTGCCCGGCTTCGGCCGCACGCTCTACGATTTCATCCTGCCGCTCTTCAAGTCCTGGAAGCCGGAGCGCCTGCGCCTGGTCAAGGCCGCCTGCCTGCTGCATGACGTGACCTGGCGCGCCCACCCCGATTACCGGGCAGAAGTCTGCTTCGACAATGCCACCCGCGCCAACCTGGGCGGGCTGAAACATTCCGAACGGATCTTCCTGGGCCTCGCGCTGCTGCATCGCTACCGCAACCGGCGGGAAGGCACGAAGTACGACGATCTCTTCTCGCTGCTGACCGATGACGAGAAGCTGCAGGCGGAAATCCTCGGCAAGGCCATGCGGTTCGGCGCGATGATCTGGCCCGAGAAGGACACCGAAATCGGCCTGCTGCGCTGGTTCCCCAAGAAAAAGGTGCTGGAGCTGCAACTAACCGAGGGGCACTGGCCGCTTTTCGGTGAAGTCGCCGATGCGCGCTTCCGCTCGCTCGCCTCCTCGCTCAAGGCAGAGGTTTCGCTGAAGCTCGGTGCCACGCGGAGTTGAATTGGCGCTGATCTGGCGCTGATCTGGCGCTGATCCGGAACCGGATCGCCGGTGGAGAGGCCGGGGGCTGCCTGCCCCCGGACCCCCGGGGATATTTTCAGCCATAAAATGGGAGGGGGACGGCGCCTCGCCGGAAATCGGGCGTTACAGGTCGACCGAACCGTCTGGATTGCTGCCCTCGACCGGGGGCAGGTAATCCGGGGCCTCTTCCTTGCGCTTGATCAGGATGTCGCCGTTGGGCAGCACGACCGGGGCCTCGTAATTGGCCAGATCCCCCACCTTGCCGAGCGCCTCGATCAGCGCGGGCCCCATGCGGGCCACGAAGTCCCGCAGCTTCGGGGCGGCGTCGCGGGCGGCTTCGTCCATGCCGTCCAGCGTTTCATCCAGCCCGCCCGACAGACCCTCGAACAGCAACCGCAACCCGTCACGCATCTTGGTGGTATTGTCGGCCTCGGCCTGCGGCGCCCCAGGTGTCTCGGGCGTCTCTGGCGCCTCGGCCAGGGCCGGAAGCGGGGCGGCAAGGGTCAGGCAGACCAGCGGGGCAAGGATCATCCGTTTCATGCCCCAGATATAGGGCGCGGCGGCCCTTGCGCAAAGCCCGGCCACGGGCTGGTGATCACTGCACCGGCTGGCGCCCGCTGATCTCTTCCCAGGCGCGATTGACGTCGATCATGCGCTTTTCGGCCATCTTCACCGCCTCTTCCGGCAGGCCCCGTGCGATCATCCGGTCCGGGTGGCTTTCGCGCACCGCCTCGCGCCAGGCGGCGCGGGCCTGCTCCACCGTCGCATCGGACCCCAGGCCCAGCACCGCATAGGGATCGGGCCGCGCATCGGGCACGAAACGGGACCGGGCACGGCGGAACTGCGCCTCCGACAGGCCAAAGATCTCCCCCACCCGGCGCAGGAAGGCATCTTCCGCCTCGTGGTACTCGCCATCTGCCACCGCGATGGCAAACAGCCCCTCCATCAGATCGCAGAGCACCGGGCTCTGCGGGCCGAACATCTTGGCGATGCGGGCGGCGTAATCCTCGTAACCCGCCACGTCCTGCCGGGCCATGTTGAAGACCCGGGCGGCGCCGGCCTCTTCCTGCGGCGGGATCTGGAAGACCTCGCGAAAGGCCGTCACCTCGTTGCGGGTCACCAGCCCGTCCGCCTTGGCCATCTTGGCGCCAAGGGCGATCACCGCGATGGTGAAGGCAACGGACCGTTCGGGCGGCGTGCGCAGCCGGTCGAAGACGGCAGAAAGCGCCTCTCCCTTCGCAAGCGCCTGCAGCGCCTCAAGTATGCGGGACCAGATGGACATGGGGAAACCCTATCGCCTCGTCGCTCTTGTGTCGTCTCTCGTGTCCGGACAGCCCTAACCGGCGTAGCCCGGATCCATCATCCGCGCCCGTCCGAGCGCCATCAGGCAAAGCTGCTGCGGCAGGCGGTTCACCTCCGTCACGCTGCGGCGCAGATCCGTCTTCCAGGTCCGCGCCGACTTCCGGTCCGCCGCGATGTCGGAGGGGTTGTCCCAGGTCTGCGTGGCCAGCGCGGGCGTGACGATGGCCACCCCCGCCCCGGCGAAGACGGGGGAGACATTGGGCGAGAACAGCAGGTGATCGGCCGGGAAGCGCACCTCGAAACTGCCCTCGACGATCTGGCGCATCACCCGCCGGCGGATCCAGAAGGCCGCCGCGCCCCCGGTGCGCATGTGCAGCGGGCGCAGATCGCGCGGCACCTCGGCCCCCGGCAGGGAGGCCACGGGGTTGCCAAGCAGTTTCAGCGGCTTGCGTTCCTGCCACTTCTCCAGCTGCACCAGGCCGATCTCTTCGGGGATCCAGCTGTCATCGGCGCAGAAGCGGGCGAAATCGCCCGACAGATGCACATCGTCCTGCAGCATGACCACCGCATCGCTGTCCTCGCCCGGCTGCGACAGCAGGGTTTCGAAGCAACGCAGCATGGAGGCCGCATAGGCCTGGCTGCCACGGCCCATGGAAATCACGTGGCCCTCGGTCACCACGCGGGGATGCAACCGCCCCTCGGGCTGGGCCTTGGCGTCCACCGCGGACACCCGCTCCCAGGGCAGGCCCGCAGCGTTCAGGACGGCGCCCATGACCTCCAGCCTGTCGGGGCGGCGGTCAAGGTTCACAAGGTAGATAGGCAGGGTCATCGGGCTCTCTCGGTCATTGCTCTTCGGGCGCGGCGGGCCTTCTGTCCCTCTCGGCGGTCGCCCGGTCCCGGGGCCACCGGCCCCCTTCGGTCACCTGATCCCTCCCGGGTCACAGGATCTTCTGCATCAGCACCAGGTCGTGCCACTGGTCGAACTTGCGCCCCACCTGCGGCATCCGTCCCACCACCTCATAGCCCAGGGTCTCGTGAAAGGCGATGCTGGCCTGGTTGTCGGCCGTGATCGCGCCCACCATCACATGCTGCCCCCGGGCGCGGGCGTGGTCCTCCACCGCCTGCATCAGCGCCCGCCCGGCGCCGCGTCCGCGTGCCTCGGGGCTCAGCATGATCGAATGTTCCATCGTGTGGCGATAGCCGTCGTTGGGGCGGAACTGGTCATAGGTCCCGTAGCCCAGGATCACCCCGTCCTCCTCCGCCAGGAAACTGCCGCGCCCCAGGGCATCCCGCCCCTCGAAATAGGCGCGCATCATCTGCGTGTCCTTCTCCACCGCGCTCAGCGACACCGTGGTATTGCGCACGTAATGGCCAAAGATCTCCGCAAGGGCTGCGTGATCGCGCGGTTCGACGGGGCGGATGGAAAGAGGCATGGGAACTCCGGCACTGGTCGGTCGCAATCTTTCTCGCCGCAGCGCGGAACGCAAGAGCAGATGACCCTGCCACCGCCCGGGGCACGCCGCCCCGCCCTTTGACAAAAGTCGCCTGCGCAACAGCGCTTTTGCGCGAAAATGCCTTTCCTCGCCCGCCACGCTGGGTCTTTCTCGGACCATACGGTCAGGTTTCGGTCAAACCCGGCCGAAAGACAGCGCGGCGCCCCGGACAGGTGACCCGCGCGCAAGGGGGACAGACATGACAACCGCACGCGACCTGATCGACGCGCTGCAGCTGGCGCCGCATCCCGAAGGCGGCTGGCATCGCGACACCTGGCAACCAGACTGGACCGGGGGGCACCGCCCCGGCGTCTCTGCCATCTACTACCTGCTGGAAGAGGGCCAGACCTGCGCCTGGCACCGCATCGATTGTGACGAGACCTGGTACTTCCATGCCGGATCGCCCCTGCGCTGCCTTGTGGCGGACACCGACACCGATGATCCCTGCGAAAGCTGGCTCGGCGCCGACGTTCTGGCGGGCCAGCGGCCCAGCCACTTCATCCCGCGTCACCGCTGGCAATCCGCCGAAGCGGTGCGCGGCTGGACACTGGTGACCTGCCTGGTTTCACCCGCCTTCACCTTTGACGGCTGGGAACTGGGCAGCCCCGGCTGGGCGCCGGGACCGCACAACTTCTGACGCCGGCTTCCCCGGCGCGCCCCGCGCGCTCAGGCGCGCGCCTGGCGGATCAGCTGCAGGATCTCCTGCGCGGCCGCCGGGATGTTGGTGCCCGGGCCGAAGATCGCCTTCACCCCGGCCTTCTTCAGGAACTCGTAATCCTGGTGCGGGATCACGCCGCCGCAGATCACCAGGATATCGCCCGCGTCCTTGGCCTTCAGCGCCTCGATCAGCTGCGGCGCCAGTGTCTTGTGCCCCGCCGCCTGGGAGCTGATGCCCACCACGTGCACGTCATTGTCGATGGCATCCTGCGCGGCTTCCTCGGGCGTCTGGAACAGCGGGCCCACATCGACGTCGAACCCGATGTCGGCAAAGGCGGTGGCGATCACCTTGGCGCCCCGGTCGTGACCGTCCTGGCCCATCTTCACCACCAGCATCCGCGGACGCCGCCCCTCTTCCTCGGCGAAGTCCTCCACCGCCTTCTGGATGGCGGCAAAGCCCTCGTCGCCCTCATAGGCGGCCCCGTAGACCCCGGCCAGTGTCTTGACCTCAGCCTGGTGGCGGCCGAATTCCTTCTCCATTGCCATGCTGATCTCTCCGACAGAGGCCCGGGTGCGGGCGGCTTCGACGGCGGCTTCCAGCAGGTTGCCGCCCTCCTTGGCGCGGCGCGTCAGCTCGTCCAGAGCCGCCTGACAGGCAGCTTCGTCGCGGCTGGCGCGGATTGCCTCCAGCCGTGCGATCTGGCTTTCGCGCACCTTGACGTTGTCGACATCTAGGATGTCGATCGGGTCTTCCTTGTCCTTGCGGTACTTGTTGACCCCGACGATCACCTCTTCGCCCCGGTCGATCATCGCCTGCCGCCGCGCGGCGCTTTCCTCGATCCGCAGCTTCGGCATCCCCGAGGCCACGGCCTTGGTCATACCGCCCATCTCCTCGACCTCCTGCATCAGCGCCCAGGCCTTCTCGATCAGCTCGTTGGTCAGGCTCTCGATGTAGTAGGAGCCCGCCAGCGGATCGACCACATTGGTCACGCCGGTCTCTTCCTGCAGCACCAGCTGGGTGTTGCGGGCGATCCGGGCGCTGAAGTCGGTGGGCAGGGCGATGGCTTCGTCCAGCGCGTTGGTGTGCAACGACTGGGTGCCGCCCAGAACCGCGCTCATGGCCTCATAGGCGGTGCGGATGACGTTGTTGTAGGGATCCTGCTCCTGCAAGCTCACGCCCGAGGTCTGGCAGTGCGTCCGCAGCATCTTGGACCGCTCCGACTTGGCGCCGAACTCGGTCATGATGCGGTGCCACAGGGTGCGCGCCGCCCGCAGCTTGGCGATTTCCATGAAGAAATTCATGCCGATGGCAAAGAAGAACGACAGACGGCCCGCGAACTTGTCCACGTCCATCCCCGCATCCATGGCCGCGCGCACGTACTCGCGCCCGTCGGCCAGGGTGTAGGCCAGCTCCTGCACCAGGTTCGCGCCCGCTTCCTGCATGTGGTAGCCGGAAATCGAGATGCTGTTGAACTTCGGCATCTCGTTCGAGGTGTACTCGATGATGTCCGAGATGATGCGCATAGAGGGTTCGGGCGGATAGATGTAGGTGTTCCGCACCATGAACTCTTTCAGGATGTCGTTCTGGATCGTGCCGGCCAGCAGCGCCTTGTCATGGCCCTGCTCCTCACCGGCCACGATGAAGCTCGCCAGGATCGGGATCACCGCGCCGTTCATCGTCATCGAGACGGAGACCTTGTCCAGCGGGATGCCGTCGAACAGGATCTTCATGTCCTCGACGCTGTCGATGGCCACGCCCGCCTTGCCGACATCGCCCACCACGCGGGGGTGGTCGCTGTCATAGCCCCGGTGGGTGGCCAGGTCGAAGGCGACCGAGACCCCCTGCTGACCGGCGGCCAGGTTGCGGCGATAGAAGGCGTTGCTCTCCTCGGCGGTGGAAAAGCCCGCGTATTGCCGGATGGTCCAGGGACGGCCCGCGTACATCGTCGCCTTCACGCCCCGGGTGAAGGGTCCGAAACCGGGCAGGGAGCCCATGTGCGGCAGATCCTGCGTATCCTCCTCGGTATAGAGCGGCTGAACCTCGATGCCTTCCAGCGTCTTCCAGGTCAGATCCTCCAACGGGCGGCCGCGCAGCTCCTTTTCAGCCAGCTTGACCCAGTCTTCCTTCTTCGAAGTCATCGCCTTGTCCTCTTCTCCTGAGACGCGCGCGCGGGTCTATCCTGCCCGGTGTCGCGGCGCCGTTTTCTCCCGTTTGCTGCGGCTCCGGGGCGGTGGCCCCGGGGTGCGGTCCCGGCCTGGCCTGCTGCCCCATCCAGGGGTCCGGGGCCAGCCGGGCAAGCCCCTCTGCCCCGGCATGCAGCCAGAACAGATCGTCTTGCGAAATCTCCCGCAACGCGGCGCATTGGCTGGCGTCGAAGGGCTGCCATTGCCGCCCCGCCTCGCCGGGGGGCATGCCACGCTCCGCCATCAGCGTCGCGGCATCCGGCGCGCGGTTGCGCCAGTGCCGGGCATGGGTCAGCGGCAATCCCTCGACGCTGTCCCGTCCCAGCATCCGTGCCAGCCGGTGTTCCGGCAGGCCGGCGTAGCGTTCGTGCGGCAGCACCAGGATCTCGACCCCCGGCGCGACCTTGCGCAGCGCCTCCGCCAGGTCGCAGATCACCTCCCGCCAGCTGCGCGGCTGGGTCACCAGCCGGTCCAGCAGTTCGCCCTGTGGCCAGGCATGGCCGCGCGCCACGGCAAAAGCCAGGACCGACCGCCAGTACTGCTCCAGCGAGCGCACCGACAGGACGACCCGCGTCAGCCGCCCGTCGAAGGCCGCCGCGAAAGCCGCCATGCGCGGCCCCGCATCGGCGTAAAGCCGCTGCCGACGCAGGTTTCCCCGCGGGCTGCCCAGCACGTTTTCCTCGCTGATGACCAGCTGCCGCACCCGCCCGGCCTCTGCCTTGGCCAGGTTCAGCGCGATACGCCCCCGGGCGCGTTCGAACTGGCGCGCGGGGCTCAGCGGGCCCGGCGCCGGGATCACCCCGGTCAGCACCCCGCCCCGCACCCGGCGCGGCCCCCAGAACCCGATCCCCGTCCCGGCCAGCGCGGGGGCATTGTCCCGCATGTAGCCCTGGAACGAGGTCGTCGCGGTGCGATGCGCACCGATATGCAGGATCACGTCCATCGACCCGGCCCCCTTTCCCTTCGTTCAACCCGCGCCGCTTATCGGCGGCAGGGATGACAAAGCGCTTAAAGGGCGGATTCACCGCGAATTCGTGGAAAACCCCTGGCGCCTTTGCGGGGGGCAACCAGTCGATTTCCCTTGTTTTCTTGACTTTCCGTGCAAGACTGCCTAGATAAACCCGTCCGACAAGAGTGGCAAAGCCAGAGCAGGAAGCCTCCGATGAACAATCAGCCCGACTTCTACCCCACCGGACCGGTCCAGGGAGAGGAAAATCCCCTGATCTGAGGGCTTTGATAAAGGCACTCATCCCGCAAGATCCGTATTGGACGCCTGGGCAGCCCGGCTTTGCTCAAAGACCTTCGTCTGCTCCGTGACAACCTTGTTCAGATTGTCCGCGTGTTTCGTCTTGCCAAGCGCTCTCAGTGCCTTCTCCACGATACCGGGCAGCGTCGACAGCCTGTCGTAATACATGAAGACCGCGTTCATGCGCCGCGTTGCCGGCAGCTCCCGGAACAGCTCTGAATCCATGCGCGCTTCCATTTCCTGCAGCCTGCGCAGGGTCTGGTACAGATCCATCATCGCGTCGATCTCGCCCTGACGCAAAATCTCCACCTGTTCGATCAGCCGGTTCAGCGTTCCGAAGTCACGCCCGAAGAAGACGAAGACCTTGTAGTCGGCGTCATCTTCGAAGGCCTTCTCGATCTGGGCCTTGACCGTCACCACGTCCAGGCGCGCGGCAAAGTCGCCGTTCTTCAGCATTTCCAGCGCGGTCGCCTCGATCATGTCGCGGCGGCGTTCGGCCTTCTCCTCGTTACGGCGCAGTTCCTGGGCAATCGGCCCGGCGACCCAGCCGAAGGCCACCACGATGGCCCCGATGGCCGCCGGCAAAAGCCGCCCGGCCATCCCCGCCGTGCCCCCCGGGGCGGCGCTCCCGGTGTCGGGCATGAACAGCAACACCCCCGCAATCAGCAGCGCGGCAAGGCTGGCCAGCGGCAGCAGGACCAGCAGGACGATCTGCAACAGGGGCCGGATTTGCGCCCGCTTCCAGGTCGCCAGAAGGCCAAACCCCACCAGGACGAAACAGGCCCCGTGCCCCACCAGGATCAGGTGCTGGGGCAGATGGGGCGCCGCGAAGACAAGCAGGACGACCCCGGCAATCGTGGCGACCAGGCCGCCGCGCCGATATGTCCCGTCCTGCCCCATGGCTCATTCGAACTCCATGATCACTTCGTCCACGGCCAGGCTGTCGCCGGGACCTGCGTTGATCTTGGTCACCATGGCCCTCTTCTCGGCGCGCAGGATGTTTTCCATCTTCATCGCCTCGATGGTGCAAAGGGCCTGGCCCTCCTGCACTTCCTGGCCTTCCTCCACGTCGATCTTCACCACCAACCCCGGCATCGGGCAAAGCAGCAGCTTGGAGGTATCCGGCGGCAGCTTCTCGGGCATCAGCTTCGCCAGTTCCGCCTGGCGCGGGTTGCGCACATGCACTTTCAGGTCCGCCCCGCGCGACCGGATGCGGAACCCGCCCGTCACGTAGTCGACCTTCAGCACCAGCCCGGTGCCCCCCACGACCATCCGCGCAAGGGTGTCGCCCGGGGTCCAGTCGCCCTCGACCCGCAGGACCTCTCCCTGCCCGAAGTCGACCGAGGCGCCCTCGTGGTCGGCGCCCACGGTCACGGCGAAATCGCTGCCCTGCAGGCTGACGACCCAGTCGCTGCCCACCACGCGCTCATGGTTGCTCATCCGCCCGGTGATCCGCGCCTTGCGGATCTCGGCCACCCGGTTCATCGCCGCGCAGGCGGCCGCGATACGCTTCAGCTCGGGCGTGCCAAGGGTGACCCCCTCAAACCCGTCGGGATATTCCTCGGCGATGAAGGCCGTGGTCATCGCGCCGGAGGTGAAGCGGGGGTGATCCATCACCGCCGACAGGAACGGCAGGTTGTGCCCGATGCCTTCCACCTCGAACCCGTCCAGCGCATCGCGCATGGCCTCGATGGCGGCCTCCCGCGTCGGCGCCCAGGTGCAGAGCTTGGCGATCATCGGGTCGTAGTACATGCTGATCTCGCCACCGTCGTAGACGCCGGTGTCATTGCGCACCGCGTGATCGCCCACCGGCGCCTCGCCCTGCCACTTGCCATTGCCCAGAAGCGGGCCCGCGGCCATCTCCGCCGGCGGGCTGTAACGCGTCAGCCGCCCGATGGAGGGCAGGAAGTTCCGGTACGGGTCTTCCGCGTAAAGCCGGTTCTCGATCGCCCAGCCGGTCAGGGTCACGTCGTCCTGGGTCATGCTCAGCGGCTCGCCGTTCGCGACCCGGATCATCTGCTCCACCAGGTCGACGCCGGTGATCAGCTCCGTCACCGGGTGTTCCACCTGCAGGCGGGTGTTCATTTCCAGGAAGTAGAAGTTCTTCTCGCCGTCCACGATGAATTCGACGGTCCCGGCGCTGGCATAACCCACGGCTTTGGCCAGGGCCACGGCCTGCTCGCCCATGGCGCGGCGGGTCTCCTCATCCAGGAAGGGGCTCGGCGCCTCTTCGACAACCTTCTGGTTCCGGCGCTGGATCGAGCACTCCCGCTCCCCCAGGTAGATCCCGTTGCCATGCGCATCGCAAAGCACCTGGATCTCGATGTGGCGCGGCTGGGTCACGAACTTCTCGATGAAGATCCGGTCATCGCCGAAACTGTTGGCTGCCTCGTTCTTCGACGACTGGAAGCCCTCGCGCGCCTCCTCGTCGTTCCAGGCGATCCGCATGCCCTTGCCGCCGCCCCCGGCAGAGGCCTTGATCATCACCGGATACCCGATCTCGCCGGAGATCTTCACCGCCTCATCCGCATCCTCGATCAGACCCATGTAGCCCGGCACGGTCGACACCCCGGCCTCCTGGGCAATCTTCTTCGAGGTGATCTTGTCGCCCATCTTCTCGATCGCACCGACCGGCGGGCCGACGAAGGCGACACCGGCGGCAGACAGGGCCTCGGCGAACTTGGCGTTCTCGGACAGGAAGCCATAGCCCGGGTGCACGGCCTCTGCACCGCTCTCCTTGATCGCCGCCATCACCTTGTCGATGACGATGTAGGACTGGTTCGCGGGGGGCGGACCGATGTGCACGGCCTCGTCGGCCATGGCCACATGCAGGGCATTGCGGTCGGCATCGGAATAGATGGCGACGGTCGTGATGCCCATCTTGCGCGCGGTCTTGATGACGCGGCAGGCGATCTCGCCCCGGTTCGCGATCAGGATCTTCTTGAACATGTCTGTCCCCTTCCCCGAGGTCGTTTTAGGTCAGTCACCGCGCCCGCGACCGGGGTGGCGGCGCATACGAAAAGCCCCCCGTCACGCAGACCGCGCGACGAGGGGCTGAAAGCCGTTTCGAATTGGCAGGCGCCACGGGCCATGCGGCCCGGGCGCGCGGCGCTCAGATCAGTTGCAGGCGCCGGGGTTGGACTGGCAGTAGGCCACGTTGCCGGCTGCGCCGACCAGGGCGCCCGTGCCCGCGCTGCCACCGGTGACGGCTGCGGCGCCAACGCCTGCTGCACCACCGATGAGGGCCTGCTCGCCCATGGTGTCGCCGCATGCGGCCAGGCCGGAACAAACGATGGCTGCTGCGATCCAGGATTTCTTGAACATGTGTCTCTACCTTCTTTGAATACCTTCCTGCGGTATGTAACGCGAAGGTGCCGCAAAGGTTCCCGGCTGTTAACAGCCCTCTGCTTGACGCGGGGGTTTTCCGCCGATGCCGGCAGATCCCCGCCGCGCGCGCCGGCCCGGACGGTCAGATGCACCGCCCCCGAAGAAATGGTGGCCGACGGAATTCCAACCGATGGAATGGCGGGCAAAACAGCAGGCAAAAGAACGGGCGACCGCGTATAGGGGACAAGCGGCCGCCCGGAAAGGGAAGGGTAACGGTATAGACAAGTCACCGCCGCCGACAGGGCGCAGGCGGGGGCGACGGGATCCATGCTGCCTGCCCGACCCGACCGCGCAAGGGCGCATACCGCGCCCCCCGCGATCCCGGCCGTTTTCCGCTCGGCAACCATGGACCCCGGCAGGTTCACGCCCAGTCCTCCTCTTCGAAGGCGCCCGGAAATGCGGCACGGGCCGCGGCCTCGTCCAGCACCAGCAGCGCTTCGTAGCTCTCCGGATCAAAGGGCTCCTCCGCCGGCAGAACCTCCCGCTCGAACAGCCAGCTCAGCCGCCCGGCGTCCAGGTTGCCCCGCTCGAAGGGCTGATCGCCAAAGGCCTGCCACAGGGCCGCAACGAACCCCTCGTCCGCGCGCTTGTCGGGCGCGCGACGGTCACGGTAACGCTCGCGCCGGATGATCGGCGTGATCCCCTTGGGATTGGCGCGGCGGATGGTGAACTGGAAGTCCGTACCCGGAAGACGGCCCGGGAAACCGCGGTGCTTCAGCATGCTGCGCCCTCCGTCCGAAGGATCGCAGCGCCCGGGATCGGCGACCCGTGGCAGGCACGGGTCATGGCCCCGGCAATGGCACCGGTCAGGAGGGCAGGCGCAGCCCGCCCCCCGGCCCGCAGGCGCTTACTTGTACTTGCCGGTGTAGACCGGCTCGGACGAGATCGGCTCGGGCTGGACGACGACGTAATCGTCTTCCGCCGGCTTGGAGCAGGCTGCAACGCCGGCGACGAAAGCAACGGCGAGGGCGAAGTGGATGCTCTTGGACATGTGAGGTTTCTCCTGTGATGCCTCTCGCAGGACCGGGGTTCCTCGAACCCTTTGGAAACGGTTCCCGCGACTTGGGCCGATACGTAGCGGCCTCTGGGGCCAAGTCTAGCCGAGGTGCGGGAGTTTTCATATCTGGGTGCTGTCATGGCCTGTGCCTGTGCCCTTCCCTGTGCTCCGAAAAGCTCAGGCTGATAGACAGCTGCGCAGCCTGCCGCAACATCTTGTTTCACAAGGCTGCACGACCCAAGATCCGGACCCGGCGCCAGGCCCCTGTCGGGCCCGGAAACCATGCAGATCAGGGCGCCCTGCCCGGCGCTTCGGCGGAAATCAGCCATTGGCCCGCCTCCCCGCGAAAGTGATCCAGCGTGCGCGCTTGGCCGGATTCGCCAGCAGCGCCGCCAGCGCCTCCCGGTGGCGGGCAGAGACGGGCCCGGCGACCTCGCCCCCCGCGCGCAGCAGCACGAAACCGGCCTTCTGCTCCACCCGCACGGCGGGGGCAAAGCCGCGCAGCCCCTGCAGGGCGCGCCACATGTCCTGCCGCACCTGGTGGGCGACACGGGTCAGGCTAAGCTCCCCCGCGCAGGGCAGCTCCGCCTCGACCGCGAAGTCGAAACGCACGGGCAGACGGCGCGCGATCGTGACCGCGTCCTCCTCCCTCACCCTGTGCCAGCCGCCCCGGCTCTTGCCCCGCGCCATCTCATGCTCCTCCCGACAACGCCCTCACAGCGGGATGTTGTCGTGTTTCTTCCAGGGGTTCTGCAGCTTCTTGCCGCGCAGGCTCGCAAAGGCGCGGGCCACCCGGCGCCGGGTCGACCGGGGCTGGATCACCTCGTCGATGAAGCCGCGTTCGGCGGCAACGAAGGGATTGGCGAAGCGGTCCTCGTAATCCTTGGTGTGCTGCGCGATCTTCTCCGCATCGCCCAGGTCGGCACGGTGGATGATCTCGGTCGCGCCCTTGGCGCCCATCACCGCGATCTCCGCCGTGGGCCAGGCGTAGTTGAAATCGCCGCGCAGGTGTTTCGAGGCCATCACGTCATAGGCACCGCCATAGGCCTTGCGGGTGATCACCGTCACCTTGGGCACCGTCGCCTCGCCATAGGCGAACAGCAGCTTCGCGCCATGCTTGATCACCCCGCCGTATTCCTGGCCCGTCCCCGGCAGGAAGCCCGGCACGTCGACAAAGGTCAGGATCGGGATCTCGAAGGCATCGCAGAAGCGCACGAAACGCGCCGCCTTCCGGCTCGAGTCGATGTCCAGGCAGCCTGCCAGCACCATCGGCTGGTTCGCCACCACGCCCACGGTCTGCCCTTCCAGGCGGATGAAGCCGGTCAGGATGTTTTTCGCGAAATCTTCCTGGATCTCGTAGAAATCGCCCTCGTCCGCGACCTTCAGGATCAGCTCCTTCATGTCATAGGGGCTGTTGGCGTTTTCCGGGATCAGCGTGTCCAGGCTGCCCTCGATGCGGTCGACATCATCGAAGAAGGGCCGCACGGGCGGCTTTTCACGGTTGTTCAGCGGCAGGAAATCGACCAGGCGGCGGACCTCCTCCATCGCTTCCACGTCATTCTCGAAGGCGCCATCGGCAACGCTGGACTTCTTCGTGTGGGTGCTGGCCCCGCCCAGCTCCTCGGCCGTGACCACCTCGTTGGTGACGGTCTTCACCACGTCGGGGCCGGTCACGAACATGTAGCTGCTGTCCTTCACCATGAAGATGAAGTCGGTCATTGCAGGGGAATACACCGCGCCACCCGCGCAGGGGCCCATGATCACGCTGATCTGCGGCACCACGCCAGAGGCCATGATGTTGCGCTGGAACACGTCGGCGTAACCGGCGAGGGAGGCGACGCCCTCCTGGATCCGCGCACCACCAGAATCGTTCAACCCGATGACCGGCGCGCCGTTCTGCACCGCCATATCCATGATCTTGCAGATCTTCTGCGCGTGGGTCTCGGACAGGGAGCCGCCGAAGACGGTGAAATCCTGGCTGAAGACATAGACCATCCGACCGTTGATCGTGCCCCAGCCGGTGACGACGCCGTCGCCGTAGGGGCGCTGCTTCTCCATGCCGAAGTCGGTGCAGCGATGCGCGACGAACATGTCGAATTCCTCGAAACTGTCCGCATCCAGCAGCAGTTCGATCCGCTCCCGCGCGGTCAGCTTGCCCTTGGCATGCTGCGCCTCGATGCGTCGCTCGCCCCCGCCAAGGCGGGCCGTCTCGCGCCGCTGGCGCAGCTCTTCCAGGATATCCTTCATCGCGCTCTCCCTCCATGTCGGGCCCCGCCGGGCCCATCGGGGACGGGCCTTCCGGACGGCCCCTCCCTCCCGTGCAGATCCCGTCCCGGTCCCGCCCGGCCGCGCCGGACTCACCCGGCCAGCCCCGCGAAGTCCCAAGGACCATAATCGCCCCAAACCCCCGCAGGAAAGGAAAAAGGGGCAAATTTGCAAACTATTGGCCGCGCCTCATCTGCAAATTGCAAAACAGCAAACTACGTGCAAACCGCATGGACATGCACGTTTCACGCGACTAGCAGAATTGCATGACAAATCCCCAAGCCCGCCGATTTCTGGATCGGACCACGCCGCCCAACCTGACGACGCTGATCCTTCTTGCCGGGATCGGGGCGATGACGATGAATGTCTTCCTCCCCTCCCTGCCAAAGATCGCCGCGCATTTCGAGGTCGATTACAAGCACGTCCAGCTTGCCGTCGCGGGCTACCTGGCGGTTTCGGGCTTCCTGCAGATCTTCATCGGGCCGCTGGCCGACCGGTACGGGCGCCGCCTGGTGCTGCTGTGGTCGCTGTCGATCTTCATCGTGGCGACCTTCGGCTGCCTGCTGGCGCCCAACTTCACCCTGTTCATGGTGTTCCGCCTGACCCAGGCCACGGTGGCGGGCTGCATGGTGCTCTCGCGCGCGATCGTGCGCGACATCAACACGCCGGACCGGGCGGCGGCGATGATGGGCTATGTCACCATGGGCATGTCCATGGTGCCGATGTTCGCCCCCGTCCTGGGCGGGATGCTGGATGAACTCTTCGGCTGGCAGGCCTCCTTCTGGGTGCTCTTCGCCTTCGGGATCGGCATCTTCGCCCTGACCTGGGCCGACCTGGGCGAAACGGCCAAGCCCTCCTCCCTGTCGATCCTGCGCCAGTTCGGCGAATACCCCGAGCTGCTGAAATCCCCGCGCTTCTGGGGCTATTCCATGGCTTCCGCCACC
Organism: Pseudooceanicola sp. NS-SX8; assembly: GCF_057380755.1. Lineage (NCBI taxonomy): Bacteria > Pseudomonadati > Pseudomonadota > Alphaproteobacteria > Rhodobacterales > Paracoccaceae > Pseudooceanicola > Pseudooceanicola sp. NS-SX8. Next base: position 4,416,130 of record NZ_CM170819.1, read on the forward strand.
TGTTCGGGCGCCTTCTTCGCCTATATCGGCGGCGGGCCCTTCGTGGCGACCAATGTCTTCGGCCTCTCGCCCACGCAGTTCGGCATCTTCAACGCGGTCTGCGGCATCGGCTACTTCGCCGGCAACTGGTTCACCGGTCAGCAGGCCGCGCGCATCGGCACCAACCGGATGATCGTCGGCGGCGGCGTCATCGTCTCCGCCGGGATGATCCTGTCGCTCGTACTGGCCTACGCCGGGATCGGCGGCCCCTACAGCTTCTTCGGCGCGATGATCTTCGTGGGCTTCGGCTCCGGAATGACGATCCCCTGCGCCAACGCCGGCATGCTCTCGGTCCGGCCGCACCTGGCGGGCACCGCTTCCGGCCTGGGCGGGGCCATGATGATCGGCGGTGGCGCGGCGCTCTCGGCCTTTGCGGGCTCGCTGCTGCACCCCGGCTCCGGAGCCTTCCCGCTGATCTGGCTGATGCTGGCCTGCGGCCTCGTCTCCCTGCTCTTCATCGGCATGGTCATGCGCCGCGAACGCCGCATCGGCCTGGCCTGATCCACGAACTCCCAGAAAGCACCCCCGGGGGCCGCGCAGCTTTCCCGCACGCGGCCCACGACCTCAGACGCTTTTCACCCAGCTGACGATATCCGCACTGCGTTGCGCCCCCGACTGTCGGCGCCGCTCCTTGCCCTGGGCGAAGGCGACCATCGTCGGGATGCCCCGGATGCCATATTTCGCCCCGGCGGCCTGATGGTCCTGGGTGTTCAGCTTCACCAGCCGCGCCTGGCCGTTCAGCTCGCTCGCCGCGCGGGCAAACTCGGGGGCCATCATCCGGCAGGGGCCGCACCAGGGCGCCCAGAAGTCCACGACCAGCGGCAGATCATCGTTGCGCGCGGCCTTCTGCAGGATCGCGGGATCGACCTCCGACACCTTGGCACCGGTCAGCTTGGCACCGCAGGTGCCGCATTTCGGCCCCGCCGACAGGCGCTCCGCGGGGACGCGGTTCACCTGACCACACTCCAGGCAAGTCACTTTCATTCCGGCCATCACGTGCCCTCCTGCTCTTTGCTCCAGATATATTCATGCAGCAGGCAGGCGCAAAGTCCCCGGGGGCCTGAATTTCGCGCCCCGGGGTGTTGCCCTTCGCCACCCAGGCCCCCATCAAAACCCGGTTCAGACCAGATCGGGAAGCGGGAGGTCAATCGCCACGCCGGACCGCGCCGCGCAGGCCTTCACATGGTCGGCCGAGCGCCGGATGTAGGCGCACGCCTCGGCATAGCGGTAGCTCCGCTTTTCATAGGTCGGATAGCCGTAGTTGCGGGCTTCATAGGTGGCCCAATCCTCGATCTCTCCGCGCTCGATGCGGGCCTCATACCCATCCACCAGCACCATGTAGGCCTCGTATTCTTCTGCCGTCAGGTCGGGATGCACCGCGCGCCAGATGGGATCGTCCAGCTGGATGCACTGGCGCGGGTTGGCGGCGCGGGGCTTGTCGTCGCAAGACGCGGCCATCTCCAGCGACAGGTTCAGATCGGGGTTCGCCCTGGCCAGGATCGGCAGGATCGCGTCGAAATCCACCACCCCTTCGCCACAGGCACGACCCTGGAAGTCGAAGCCGCCGGGCGCGCGGGCCACGTAGGCGTCCTTGATATGGGTCTGGCGGATGTAGGGGGCCAGGCGTTTCGCGGCCCATACCGGGTGCTCGCCGCGCTGCAGCCCGTTGGCGGTGTCGAAGACGGCACCGGTCACGTCCTCGCCCACGGCCTCGATCAGGCGCAGAATCTCGAAGGAGGTGATCTCGTCATGGGTTTCCATGTTCATGTGGCTGCCATGGGCGCGCAGGACCGGGGCGAGCCGGTGCATGATCTTCTCCATCGCCGCCAGCTGGTCGGCCCAGTCGATGTCGGTGCGGAAGCGGTCATTGGCAAGGCGGCCCGGGAACTGGCCCTTGAAGTTGCCAGGCGAAATCCAGAGCTCGTGCAGGCCGATCTCGGCCGCGACCTCGATCATCCGGGTCAGGCCCGCGAGGATGTCACCATTGCCGGCGGCGCGCAGCTCGGGCGCTTCGGCGGAACAGAAGGGGTTGATCTTGCCCAGCCCCCCTTCAAGGTACATCCCCATCCCGTCGGCCTTGGCCTTCAGCTCGGCCAGGAACCCCCGGTCGAGGCTGGGCGACATGTCGAGCATGGTGGGGAAGAAGATCCCCGACAGGCCCATCTCCGCCACGTGATCCAGGCTTGCCATCTGGCCACGCGTCAGGGCTTCCGGCAGTTTCTGCCAGTCGATTCCGAGTTTCATGTGGGTGATCCTTCAGTCGGGTGTCAGGCGTTGTGCCCCTTGGGCGCAAAGCGTTTTTCAAGGTAATGCTGGCCCACCTGCGCCACCGTCGTGATGGCGAGGTACCAGATGGAGGCCACGAAGAGCAGTTCGATGACCAGGAAGTTGGCGGAGTAGATCTGCTGCGCCATGGTCAGCAGGTCCCGCATCCCGATGACCGAAACGATGGCACTGGCTTTCAGCATGCCGATCGCCTGGTTGCCGGTGGGCGGGATCACCAGGCGCACAGCCTGGGGCAGGATGATGGTGCGCATGATCTGCAGTGGCTTCAGGCCGAGGGCCGATGCCGCCTCTCGCTGGCCCCGGTCGACGGCGCGCAGGCCCGCGCGGATGATCTCGGACATGTTGGCGGCCTCGTGCAGGCCCAGGGCCAGGAAGCCCGCGATGGCCGGGGTGATCAGCATGTTGATGTCCCAGGGGCCGACGTAGGGCACGAAGAGGCCGATGTTGAACCACAGGAAGATCTGCACGATCAGCGGCACGCCCCGGAACCACCAGACGAAGGCGGCGGCGATGGCGCGCAGCACCGGGTTGTCGCTGATCGCCATGGCGGCCATGACCGCACCCACCACGATGCCAAAGACCATGGCCCCCACCGTCAGCTCCAGCGTCAGGACGATGCCGTTCAGGATGCGCGGATCGAAGAGGTAGCCGGGGATCTCGCCCCACTGGATGCTCTGGCTTTGCGCCACGACCCAGACCATCGCGGCGATCACCGCCAGGGCGGCACCACCGGTCAGGACTTGCCCCCATCGGATCTTCAAGGCGGCGGGAGGGGCGCTCGAGATGCTGTCGATGGGGGCCATGTGCTTTACTCCAGGGGCATGGAAGCTGCGTCGTTGACCTTCACGGTCTCGACGGCGAGCGGGCCAAGGCCCCACTTCTGCATGATCTGGGCGTAGCCGCCTTCATCGACCATCTGCTGCAGGGCCGCGACCACGGTGTCGCGCAGCTCGGGATTGTCCTTGGAGGTCAGCATGCCGAGGTAGCCCACGGCAAGGCGGATGTCGGGCAGCGCCTGCAGGCCGACGCCCTTACCCACCTGCTTTTCGGTGGTGTAGACGCTGGTTGCATAGCCATTGACCGTTGCATCGGCACGCTTGGTGCGCACGGCCTGCAGCACGTCGGGCATCTTGGGCAGGGACATGATCTGCATCGGCTCGGTGCAGCTTTCGGCGAACTTGGTCACCAGGCGGTTCTGGAAGGTCCCGACGGGCACGGCGACGCGCTTGCCGCACAGATCGTCCATGGAGGTGATGTTCAGCGGGTTGCCCTGCAGCACCATGATGGTGGTCGCGTCATACATGTAGTCGATGACATCGACCTGCTTTTCCAGCTCGGGATCGTCGTTGATGCCGGAAATGGTAATGTCGAAACGCTTGGAGAGGATCGCGGGAACGATGCCAGCGCCTGCGCCCAGATCGGTCATCTGCACTTCCACGCCCAGGATCACGCCCAGGGCGGCGGCGATATCGGCGTCGATGCCCACCAGCTTGCCCTGGTCGTCGTGGAAGCTGATCGGCGGGGTCAGGTCGGTCGCCACGCGCAGGACGCCGGCGTCGCGGATCGCGGCGGGCAGCTGGGCTGCCAGCTCGGGATTGGCGGTGACGCCGGGCAGGGCTGCGGTCTCGTCCGAGGCGGTCATCGTCTCGGTCATGCCCTGCGCCTGAGCACCGGATGCGGCGAGGGTCGCGGCAAGCACCGGCCCAAGGGCAAACTTGGTGAGGGTAGACTTGAAGAAGCTGTTCATGAGGAGGATCCCTGTTGTCAGGCGCGCCGTTGCTCGACGCTGCAGGATCACGATTCACCTCACGAACAAACTTTCGCAAGTTTATTCGAAACTTTTGCCGCAGGATTTCCGGATGAAAATGAAAAGGCGCCCTGCCTCGCGGGCAGAGCGCCTGATTTGTGATCGCTTTGGCGCAATCCTGAGCGGTGCAAGAACGCCTCCGGGGAATCAGTCCCCGCTTATGGCCCCATTTCAGGCCTTGGCCGTCATCCGTTCCAGGATGGCGAGGAATTCGTCCTTCTCCCCATCCACGCCCTCGAACGCGATGCTGCTCTCCATCTCTTCCAGATGTGCGGCCATGGCGGTGCGGGCGGCGTCGAAATCGCCGCGCTTCAGGTGGTCGACGATCGCCTCGTGCTGGGCCACACCACTGCCGCAGCCCTGCTCCCTGTCATAAAGCGCATTCACCAGCGACAGCCGCGTCAGCACGTTCTGCAGCATGGCCATCAACACGCCATTCCCGGTGAAACCCGCCAGAATATGGTCGAAATCGCCTGCAATCCGCTTCTTTGCAGTAAAGTCGTCACCCGCGTGCACCCGGCGCTCGACCTCCACGGCGGCGTCCAGCGCCTCAAGTTCCTTCTTCCCCAGACGTCCGGGCAGGGCATCCATCACTGCAAGCTCCAGCACGCGGCGCGTGCTCAGCAGGTTCTTCGCCTCCTCCGCAGTAGGAGAGGCGACGAAAGAGCCGTGGTTGCGTCGCCGTTCCGCCAGGTTCTGCTGCGCCAGCAGCGACAGGGCCCCCCGCACCACCGTGCGGGACGCACCGAAATGCTTGGCCAGGATGTCTTCCTTAAGCTTGTCGCCGGGCTTCAGCGCCCCTTCGAAGATCGCGGCGCGCAGGGTTGCGCAGATCACTTCGGAAATGTCGTCGGACAGAATCATGTCGTCTTTCATGGAAGGCGCGCCCCGCAAGCTGGTCCTGAAAACTGCCTTGGATTTAGCGGTGGGGACTCGAAAAGCGCAAGTTTTCGTTTTCATAACGCTCATACGCGCGCCATGTCGACAGTTCTTGCTCAAATATTTCGCGAACAAACTTTCGCAAGTATTTGCGTATTGATTTGCAAACGCCCTCGCCACATGAGTCGTCTCACACCAGCCGCAACCGCCGGAGACCACGCCCCATGGCCAAGACAGGATTGCAGATCAGAGACGTCAATCACAGCTACGAGGACAAGCAGGTCCTTCATGACGTGAGCTTCGACGTCGCAGACGGCAAGGTCGTCGCCCTGCTGGGGCCTTCAGGTTGCGGCAAATCCACCATCCTGCGGGCCATCGCAGGTCTGATCACCCCGGACAATGGCCGGATCGAACTGCAGGGCCGTGACCTGACCCGCGTGCAGGTCCGTCACCGCAAGCTGGGGATGGTGTTCCAGAACTTCGCACTCTTCTCCCACATGACCGTGGCCGAGAACGTGGCCTACGGCCTGGCCCACCTGCCCCGCGCCGAACGCAAGGAACGTGTCGCCCGCCTGCTGGAGCTGGTGCGCCTGACCGCCTTCGCCGACCGTTTCCCGCCCAGCCTGTCGGGCGGCCAGCAGCAGCGGGTCGCCGTGGCCCGGGCGCTGGCCACCGATCCGGCGGCGCTGCTGATGGATGAACCCTTCGGCGCCCTCGACCGCGCCCTGCGCGCCGAACTGCAGGCCGAGCTGGTCCGCATGCAGGATGACGTGGGCATCACCACCGTCATGGTCACCCACGACCAGGAAGAGGCGCAGGCCGTCGCAGGCCAGCTGGTCGTCATGAACGACGGCCGGGTCGAACAGGTGGGATCGCCGGAAGAGATCTACGACAATCCCGCCAGCCTCTTCGTCAACGGCTTCATCGGCCATGCCAACAAGATCGCCGCCACGGTGACCGGCCCCGCCAGCCTCAGGGCGCAGGACGGCACCGAGGTCGCGATGACCCGCCCCGTCAACTTCATCCCCGGCACAGAGGTGATCGTCACCTCCCGCCCCGAGGATCTGAGCCTTTCGCTCACCGCCCACCCCGGCGCCTTCCCGGCGCGCTTCGACCGGGCCGTGGTGATGGGCCAGTTCCTGACCATCGACGCAACCCTGTCGGACGGCACCGCCGTCAAAGCGCAAGTGCTGCGCGACGGGGGCGCCCGACCCGCCAAGGGCGACGCCATCTGGCTGATCCCGGACACGACCCGACTGCACGTCTTCCCCGCATCCCCGAAAGGAGCCTGACCCATGACTACCCTGTCCCGCCGTGCCTTCACCATTGCCGGCCTTTCCGCCCTCGCCGCCCCGGCCCTGATCCGTCCGGCGCAGGCCGCTGGCGGCAAGGTCGTCGCCGCCACCTTCCCCGGCAGCTGGGAAGATGCCTACCGCACCATCCTGGGCCCGATGGTCAAGAAATCCGGCTTCGACCTGACCATCGCGCCCTCGCTGGCGCAGGACCAGATCGCCCGCCTGATGGCCAGCCCCGGCCAGCCGCCCTATGACGCGCTGCTGGTCTCCCCCGGCCAGACCGACATCCTGATCCAGCAGGGCCTGATCGAGAAGATCGACACCTCGCGCCTGAAGAACTGGGACAAGCTGAACCCAGCCGCCCAGAACGAATGGGGCCCCTACGTCACGATCGAAGTGAACGGCATCGCCTACAACCCCGAGGTCGTGGACAAGCCCGCCGGCTACAAGGCGCTCTTCGAGGACGAACAGTATGACGGCAACCTCGCCCTCATCGGCTTCGGCTCCAACACCGCGACCATGGCCTACACCGAGATCAACAAGGCCTACGGCGGCACCTACGACAACATGAAGCCGGTCTTTGACCTGCTGGAAGCCTACCTGCCCAAGATCGGTGCCATCGCGACGTCGGGTTCCAACCAGATGACGATGTACCAGCAGGGCGAGATCTCGGTCTTCATGGCCTCCACCGGCAACGTCGCCAAGCTGCGCGAACTGGGCATGCCCTGCGAGTTTGCCCATCCCGAAACCGGCTCCCCCTCGGTGCCCGTCTCGATCCACATGGTGAAGGGCGCGTCCAACCCCGATGGCGTCTACGCCTACATGGATGCCGCCATCGACGCGGCCGCCCAGACCCAGCTGGCCGAGCCGCCGACCGCGATGATCCCGACGAACCTGGATGTGCCCTACTCCGAGGTCGTCTCGCAGTTCGTCACGCCCGAGCAGGTCGCCAATGCCGTCTATCCGGACTGGCAGGCCATCAACAAGCACCGCGCCGAGTGGACGGAGACTTTCGACCGTCTCGTCGCACGCTAACCCCGGGAGGTCGCGATGATCCGGAAAGATACCCTGCTGTCCTGGCCCATGATCGCCTTCATGGTGGTGTTCTTCATCTCGCCGCTGGTCCTGCTGGCCGGGATCAGCCTGAAAGGTGCCGACGGTGGTTGGGGCCTTGGGAACTTCGCGACCTTCCTTTCCGATCCCTTCGCGCGGGGCGTGCTGACCGGCACGCTGGCGCTTGGGGCGAAGGTCACGGCCTGCGTGTCACTGGCGGCGCTGCCGCTGGTGATGCTCTACTGGCACGGCGGCAAGCGGCTGCGCAGCGTCATCATCATCTGCACGCTGCTGCCGATGCTGACCGCCAACGTGGTGCGCACCTTCGCCTGGGTCGTGCTGCTGGGCCGCAATGGCCCCATCAGCCAGTCGGCCCTGGCACTTGGCCTGACCGAAAAGCCCTTCTCCCTGCTCTTCTCCGAAACCGGGCTGATCATCGCGCTGACCCAGATCGAGCTGCCTCTGCTGCTGCTGCCGGTCTTCGCGGTCCTGAACCGCGCCGACCGCCGCACCCTTGAAGCGGCCGAGGTGCTGGGCGCGGGGCGCTGGCGCGCCTGGTTCTCCTCCATCTTCCCGCAGATCATTCCCGCGGTGCTGGCCGGCTGGGTGCTGGTCTTCGCCTCCGCCACCACCTCCTACGTGACGCAGAGCGTCATCGGTGGCGCGCGCCTCATCTACCTTCCGCAATTCGTCTACCGCGAGGTCGGGGTGCTGTTCCAATGGCCGATGGCCGCGGCGATCTCGATCCTTCTTCTGGCGTCGACCGGCGTCATCATGCTGGGCCTGACGATGCTGGCCCGTCACGAAAGGCTGCAGGGACATGCTTGATACACGCTCGAAGATTTCCACCGCGCTCTACTGGACCTTCGTCTGGGGCGCAGGGCTGGCAGTGCTGGCCTTCATGATCGGCCCGATCCTGCTGGCACTGCTAATGTCGTTCAACGCGGGCTCCACCCTGCGCTTCCCGCCCGAAGGCTTCTCGCTCCGCTGGTACAAGCTGCTGTTCGATCCCATCGCGTCCGAGCCGATCCATACCGCAGCCAGGAACTCGATCGAGGTGGCGCTGTGCACCGTGGCGCTGGTGACGCTGATCACCGCGCCCGCCGCCTGGGCACTGGCCCGCGCGCCCAAGCGCTTCTCCGGCTCGGTCGAGCCCATCCTGCTGGCACCGCTCGTCCTGCCCAGCCTCGTCTATGCGCTGGCGGCCCTTCTGGCGCTGTCGCTGATGGGCCTCGGCCCCTCCTTCATCGCGGTACTTATCGGCCATGCGGCGGTCTTCGCGCCGCTGATGTTCCGCACGGTGCTGGGGCTGGCGCAGCGCCAGAACCCGGCGCTGGAAGAGGCCTCCGCTACCCTAGGCGCCAGCCGCGGCCGCACCTTCCTGAAGATCAGCCTGCCGGGGATCCTGCCGGGCATCTTCGCCGGGGCCTTTTTGGTCTTCATGCAGTCGCTCGACAACGTCTCGGTCACGCTTTTCCTGGGCGATCCGGGCCGCACCATGCTGCCGCTGCGCCTCTTCGCCATGCTGGAGGAAAGCCTTGATGGCCGCGTCGCCGCCGTCTCGGGCGTGCTGATCCTGGCGGCAGGGCTGCTGCTGATCGTCCTCCAACGCTTCGGCGCGCGCGACGCGCGCTGACCCCTCACACACTCACGGAACTTCCCTTTCGGAAAGGACATCCCCATGAACGCGCATATTTCCCGCACGGTCCCGTCCATAGAACGCCTGCTGGGCGACTTCGAACCCGACTTCGACTTCACCCCGGCGATGCCGCTCCCGCCCTCGGAATACGCCGAACGCATGCGCAAGCTGAAGCGCGAGGCGGTCTCCGCCGGGCTCGACGCCGTGGTGGTGCATTGCGACAGTGTCGGCTGGTTTCACGCGGCCCATGCCTACCTGCGCTACCTCTGCGACTGGATGCGCGAAGGGGTGCTGATCGTGCCCGTGGACGAGGATCAGGATCCGACCCTTCTGTCCTTCTTCACCCAGTCCGTGATCCTGCCGCCGGGCGGTGAACCTGTCGGCGTGGACCGCATCCTGCAGATCGGTGCCGTGGGCCGCGAATATGCGGACATCCCCGGCGACTCCGGTGCCCTGACCATGAAGGCGCTGGTGCAGATCCTGAAGGATCTCAAGGCCGACAACATCGGCTTCATCGGCGACAAACGCTCCGCCGCCTTCCGCGCGGGGCTGGTGGCCGAGATGCCGAAAGCGCGGATCTCCGACCAGCACGGCATCCTCGACCGGATGCAGCGCAACCGCACCCAGAACGAGATCGCCCAGTTCCGCACCGCAGCGCAGCTGATCTCCATCGCAACGCAGGCGGCCTATCATGTCGCGCGGCCCGGCGTGACGGATTACGAGATCTACGCGGCCTTCACCATGGCCCAGATGGCCCGCGGCGGCGAGACCGGCGATGGCTACCAGATCGGCGCGAACCAGTGGGGCACCCATTGCGGCAAGCCCTACGGCCACGTCATGCGCAAGGGGGATCTGGCGAACCTCTATGTCTCCAACGTCACCTATCAGGGCTACACCGCCCAGACCGCCCGCATGTTCGCCTTCGGCGCGCTGACCCACCGGCAGGAACTGGTGCTTGAGGCCTGCACCCGTGGCGTCAAGGCCGCCGAAAAGCTGATCAAGCCCGGCACCCTCATCCGCGACCTGAACAACGCCGCCTTCGAGTCGTACATCGACGCCGGCATGCTGGCCGACGCCGAGGCGCGCACCATGCCCTACAACTGGCGCACCGCCGACGATGGCGGCCCGCGCGAGATCCCGCGCCAGTATGTGCCGGACGCCGACTACGAGGCGCAGGGCCGCAAGCTGATGCACGTCTACCCGGCGACCTTCGGGCCCCATAACCCCAACCTTGGCCATTCGGTCGGCATGGCGGGCGGGCAGAACGCCTTCAACATCTCCTCGCACAACTACGACAAGCTGGAAGAGGGCATGGTCTTCGTCCTGCACACCCAGTGGCTGGAACCGCAATCGGCAGGGGCCAACATCGGCGACATGTACGTGGTCACGGCCGACGGGTTCGAAAACCTCTCGCGCCACACCCCCCTCGAAACGCATCGGATCGAGGCATGAGCGAGACCATGAAGAGCCGTTCCTTCGACTTCGCCGAACTGACCCCCAAGGAGCGCTACAAGCTGCTCATCGGCACCGTGATCCCGCGTCCCATCGCGCTGATCACCACGGTCTCCGAAGACGGCACGCCAAACGCGGGGAGCTTCAGCTTCTTCAACATCCTCACCCATGATCCCGCGATCATGGCCGTGGGGATTGAACACAAGCCCGACGGCACCCCCAAGGACACCGCCGCCAACATCCTGGCGACGGGCGAATTCACCGTCCATATCTCGGATCAGGCGCTGGTCGACGGGATGGAGATCTGCTCGATCAAGTTCCCCGCCGACGTGGACGAGCTGGCCATCGCGGGCCTCGAAACGGCCCGCGGCGAAACCGTCCGCTGCCCCCGCATCACCGCGGCCCCGGCGGCCTTTGAATGCCAGCTGATGCAGACCGTCCCGGTCAGCCCCGCCCGCACCATCGTGCTGGGCCAGGTCAAACGCATGTTCGTGCGCGAAACGCTGGTGGATCCGGAAACGCTCTACATCGACCAGATCGGCATCGACGCGGTCGGCCGCCTCGGCGGCCACCTCTACGCCCGCCAGCTGGATCAGTTCGAAAGGGTGACACCGACGGTGGAGCAGTTCATGTCGGCCACGAAAGCGAGTTGACGCGATTGCAGATCGGCAAGGGCCCCGTCCAGGGGCCCCGCCTCCGCCCCGCGCTCGCGGAGACCGCGCCCCGCAATGCCCCTCGCAGGCCATCACCGGCATGCCCCGCCTGTCGCGACAGCGTCACCTCCCGCTGAAAGCAGGGCGTACCTTGCCGGGCAATGGCGTGGCGCCAAGGGCCAGCAGCCCTGCGCGCCGGCGCGTGACTGCACCGCCCCTTGCTCCTTGATAACGCAGGGGCAGCTTTTCGTGGACGCAGACAGGATGTTCTGTAAACGGCCCATTCCGGACATCCAGCAAGCTTGCATCATTCTGTGGTGCGGCCTACCGCACCGGAGATTCAGCGCTTGTAGCAATAGTCGATGATTTCGGAGAACCCCACCTCTTCTCGGGTCAGCCTCGCCTCCAGTTCGTTGAGTTGTTCGACGTTAGGAAGTTTGTCGGTTCCAGATATTGCAACACCAAATTCGGCGTTGTATTCTTTGCCGACCCTTGAAAGCTCAGCACTAAGCTGCCTCAAGATATCGTCCCTTAGTATCAATTGGTTTCGACGGAACCGGATCAGCCGGTGACAATCGAAAAAGTCGGAACGCTTGGATGAATCAAATTGTCTACCGTTCCAACCGGTGCCGCGCGTAGATCGATACAAAGCGTGCTCTTGCGAATCTTTCCAAACACGAAAATCAAAATAATTGGTCGGATTTGGGTTCTCGTGCGTGGCCTGAGGATGAAAATCGGTTACCCTTAGCTGGTGTTTGTCAAGGGCCGCCAACGTTCTACCCTGCGCAGAAATCATACGCCTGGTTGCTTTTGGAGTCTTGAATCGCATTATTTTCGCCGCATCCAAGATCCGAATTTCTCTTGGAATTTCTTGGTCACCTCGACCCCAGTGCCTCTCCGTTCGATTTGGCACCCACTGAATATGCACACCAAAGATACGCACAACACCAGCCGAACCGAACGAAGCTACGTGGATCTCCCCATCCTCAATATCGCCATGAATGAAGTAGTAAGCCTTCCCAAACCAGACAAGTGATCGAGCAATTTCCCCCACCAACTCACGTATTGTTTCGTCTAGCGAATGCGGCGCGTATCTCATTCTTATGTTCCCAAGCAACCGTTGCGTGAGCTCGTCGTCACTCGACCAGACCTCGAAAAGATCGTCGCTCCGACGGCTCACGGACCGAAACAAATTCGCGAAGTCCTCATTGAACATCCGCTGATTGAAATCAGGCCGCTTCCGCTCGCCTTTAATGAATGGCCGATCAACCAGCCCAATACGCAAGTCGTGAAGGTGAGGCTGATGCATTGGCTTAGCTCTAAGTACTCTCACGCTAGACCTCCTCTTCATCCAGGCGGCGAGCAAGATCTATGATGTGGTAGTCTACCTCGAAGTCGATGGGATCGAGTTGCGGTAAAATATGCTCTGCAAAGAACAAGTGAGATGCATCCGAAAAATTGTTTAATAATTCTCGTACAATTTTATTTCGGTGCGGCACTCCACCTTCCATGCCCATCCGATCACCAAACCCATCGTTCCTAGCACGTTGTTCGAACGAGATTTTCCAATTAATCCGAATCAATCCTCTCGGAGAAGCGCTCATACTGAAGCTATGCGGGTCCGAAAGGAGTATCATCCTCTTCAGGTATAGCTGCTTGTCAGCGGCATGACGAAGCCAAGCATCGAACTTTTCAAGAGCGCCCTCTGACAGTTTGTCGTTTTCGAAGTATGCCCCATAGAGGATGGCAAAGCCGCAGACGGACGCTAAATCATTAATTACCGTCGAGATGAGATGAAGCCGGAACTCGTCATCTATATCAAGCGACGGGTCCGCAAACCTCGAGTCCGCCGCCAGAAAAGCTAGGGACATGAACATTGGTAGAACCTTGTCCAGCTTACCTTCATCGTTTTCTTCAAGCGCGCTTAAGCATGCCTCAGCTAGTTCGAAATAAATTTGTCCAAAATGATCCGGCAGCTCATCGTTGTTTCTTGGCTCAAAGATGTGCCCAACCATAGCGCCGCTGCCAAGCATAGAAAGCGCGTTATCTCGCAAAACAGAAATCTGCTTCGACAGCTCAACGACGTCTACACATGCCAGCTCGTATTGCTTCTCGGCGTAGTGCTCATACTCATGATAACGACCCATTAGCTGTTCGAGTTCGTCGAACCAACGCGGCAGCTTCCAATGGCTATGTAAGCTCGCCAGGACGACCTGCGTTGCAGCCTCATACATCTTCAAATCCTTCAGAGAGGACGCAAAATCTGGAACCAATATTTTGTAGAAGCTGCAAACTTCAGGCAGGACTTTTGCGTAGTGCTGCAACAACTTCTGAACCACCAACTGTTGGACGTATTTTGGCTTGGATAGGCGCCGTCCTTCGATCTTTTTTTCAAATTCAATACGTTCGACAATGAAAGATAGCTCTACTTGCAGAAAGGCGGGCAGACTGCGCAGGGACTCTTCGCTCCACTCGTCTAAATCGAAGAACTTTTTCAATTCTTCCTCAAAAGTCATCATTCTTCGCAGAGTTTCCAAGCAGAGGCTGCTACCTAGTGCAGCCCATGTATCTGCTATGCTAATCTTTATCATCCCCGTTTCGTCATCCGCCAAAGCGTCCGGGGTGGCAAAAGCCGCTTCAATGATCTCTTTAAGTCTTTTGAGCTCTTGCATGCCGACGTTGAACTGAAACTGAGCTGCATAAGCTGGTATTCGGGTGGAAAAGCGACTGAGGAGCTTCAGTGCAAGGTTGAAGTCACCAACTTGAAATGCGAGTTCAATATGGCTTGCTAACCTTTTGACGACCTCGCGTTCAAGCCATTGGTAGTCGGTATTTTCTTCAATCAGCATTTCCTGGCTGCTAGTCTGCAACGCCATAGACGTCGCACTGTCTCCGGCAAAAAACCATTGTTTATGCCTGCTTCGCCTTGGAAACCAATAGCTTTCTTTATCGATTGTGTGTTTCTGCTGGAGGTAGTAAAGAAGCAAAGCAGTATAGTCGTCGGTCAAGGCAGGCAGGTTGTCTTCAAGGCCCTGCTCATCAGCTCTTACGCGATCATCAATATACGAGAGTTGATCAAGGGCGTGCCGCGCTGCCTTGGAGTGATGGTTGGCCAATGAAGACGAGTTCTTGCGGTTCGCTGCACCTTCGATGTGTCGTGCAATGCTGGGAAGTATCTCGCCGCGAACAAGCACATTCAGATCAAAGAAATTGAACAACCTCTGGCCCAATGGAAACAAGGCTAAAGCACTTAACAAAGTCAAAACCGTGCCAACAAAATAGACGAACAGTCCTGGTTCAAAACCAAACATCGGCAAAGTCGTTGCCGCCAAACAGAACATCGCTGCAAGCACCAAAACCCGAGAGTACACGCTGCCCACCTGCTCGTTGGTGAGCATATGGATGATGTCGCGGCGAAGTCTGGTGTAGCCGGCACTCAAAATGATGCCAATCGTAGCGAAGTAGATCGAGAAAATCGCAGTGAGCAGTTCAGCGTACAGCCTGAGTTGATCAACATTGAATTCTTTGTCGTCAGCACTGAGCGGCGTGAGCCAAGACTGCTTGTCCCTTACATAGTCTTCAGCAGAGATTAAGGCGGCCAGCCCCAAAACGACCCAAAATAGGCTTTTAACTCCAACCCATGTAAACGAGCCGATAACGCGGGCGCTTGCCTTGGCTTTGGTGACTGAGGTGCCCCTATTGTATGCACTTCGCTCGAATAGAAACCCAATCCTAGCAACCCTTGTGCGGAACCTCCAAAACCAAGGTTTGGAGCCAAGCCAGATTTTCAGCCGATCAATCAAAGAACTACACACCTTCGTTGGTTTGCGCGCAACATATAGTAGCATTCTATAACAATTACGAGTGGTAGGGGGAGGGGAGGCTACAAACGCGCTTCGCGGATTGCTGATTTTTAAGCGGCAGTACGACGCGTAAATGACCGCATAGGCCGCGCCCGGCAATCAAGTATCACTCGCAGTGAATTTCCGCCATCCGCCCGTTCCTGTAGGTGAAGCAGGGTTCCGCGGTGCGATCCTGGCGGAATGTCCGCTTCCGTGGTCTGACAGGGCTCGGCTCGCACGCGCAGAGAAGGTCCGCTCCCCGCCCTATCCCCCCCTACCCTCCCGCTCAAACCCCTTGTTAACCGCAGTTTGCAAAGTTAGCGTTTGCGCGGGCAAAGCTGCAAACCGCAGCTGCCCAGGGGAGGGGGACATGTCCGCACAAAAGCTCTACGCCGGTGCCAAGCTGCGGGAAACGCGGCAGAAACTTGGGCTGACCCAAAAGGATTTCGCCGCGAAGCTCGGCATTTCCCTGCCCTATCTCAACCAGATGGAGAACAACAACAGGCCGGTCTCGACCTCCGTCGTGCTCTCCCTGGCGCAGGAATTCGGCTTCGACGTGACCGAGCTTTCGACCGGCGACAGCGAACGGCTGGTCTCCGACATGCGCGAGGCCATGGCGGACCCGGTGCTGGCCGATCTCTCCCCGCCGCTGGCGGACCTGCGGCTGACGGCCTCCAACGCGCCGGCGCTGGCCCGCGCCTTCCTGCACCTGCACCGCGCCTACCGCCAGACCCATGAACGCCTCGCCTCCCTGGACGAGGCGCTCGGCCGCGACGATGCCCGCGCCACGCCCTCCCCCTGGGACGAGGTGCGCGACTTCTTCCACTACTGCGACAACTACATCGACGCCGTCGACCGCGCTGCCGAACGTTTCGCCACCCCGGTGCGCAATGAAAACAACATCCGCGTCCGCGCCGTCTCCGCCCTGGGCAACCTCGGCGTGCGGGTGAAGTTCGACGACATGGAACAGCTGCGCCGCTTCGATCCCGCCCGGAAGGAGCTGACGCTCTCGCTGCGCGCCGCGCCCGAAACCCAGACCTTCCAGCTGCTGCTGCAGGTCGCGCTGCTGGAGCAGGACAAGCTGCTGGAAGCCACGCTGGACCTCGCCCGGTTCCAGTCCGACACCGCCCGGTTGATCGCCAAGATCGGGCTGGCCAACTACTTCGCCGGGGCCGCGCAGATGCCCTACACCCGCTTCCTCGAAGCCGCCCAGGATACCCGCCACGATCTGGAGCTTCTGGCCATGCGCTTCGGCGCCTCGATCGAACAGGTGGCCCACCGGCTTTCCACCCTGCAGCGGCCCGGCGCCAAGGGGATCCCCTTCTTCTTCGTCCGCGTCGACCAGGCCGGGACGATCACCAAGCGCCACTCCGCCACCCGGCTGCAATTCGCCCGCTACGGTGGCGCCTGCCCGCTCTGGAACGTGCACCGCGCCTTCGAAACCCCGGGCCGTTTCCTGCGCCAGCTGGCGGAAACGCCCGACGGGCACCGCTATGTCTCCCTCGCCCGCGATGTCTCGAAACCCGGGGGAAGCTGGGGCGCCCCGGTGCGCCGCTACGCGATCTCGCTGGGATGCGAGGTCGCCCATGCCGACCGTCTGGTCTATGCGGACGGGCTCGACCTTTCCAGCCCGCAGGCCTTCGAACCCATCGGCATCTCCTGCCGGATCTGCGAACGCGAGCGCTGTCACCAGCGCTCGGTTCCGCCTCTTGAACGGCGCCTGACCATCGACACCAACGCCCGCGGGACCCTGCCCTACGAGGTCGGCTGACGGGACAGGCGCCCATCAGCCACCATCCAGGGCCCCTTTTCAGGCAGCCTGGGCCGCCTTCAGCGCGACAAAGATCTCGTCCTTCAGGACGCCACGCTGCTTGCGCGCCTCCACCATCGCCAGGTCTTCCATGGGCTCGATGTTCGACTCCCACAGGTGGATCTTGTCGTTGATCGCCTCGTAATCTCCGGCCAGCTTTGCGAAATGCGCGTCAGCGGCCTTCAGGGTGTCGATGGTGGCCACGAATTCCGGGAATTCCTGGTCGAGCGTATGGGGGGTATGCGACATCTTTCCGGTCCTTTCACTACATTTCCCGCAGCAGAGACTATTGATGATTCCACGCCGCGACTTTGACCTTGATCAAGCCGACATACGCCACCGCTTCCCCGCCCCCTCCGTGCCCGCGACCCTGCCGTCATGTACCGCCTGAAACCCGGCATCAAACGCGATCCACAGCGCCGCTGGCAGCTGCCCGACCGGATCTTCTTCGGCCATGGCGCCTGCCATATCCTGGCCGGGGTCTTCCTCTCCGATCCGCCACGGCCGGGGTTTCACGCCGAACGGATCATCCCCGGCGAGGGCTTTGCCGGGAACCACATCTTCGTCACAGACGGCACGATCGCCTTCGACTTCCACGGCTGCAGCTGCCGCACCCGGCTGCTGCGCCACCACACCGGCCAGTGGTCCGAAGCCTCCGCCCCGGGCTGGCACTGCAGCCTCGAACGGGTCACCTTCGACCTGCTAGAAACAGCCGAGCTCAACGCGCGCAAGATGCTGGGGCCCGACCAGTACCTGCATGACCCGCGCCCCCGCGCCCAAGCCTTTATTGCCCGGGCCTTCAAGCCCCGCCCCTGACGACCTCAAGCACCAGCGACAGCGCCACCGCCCACATCACCAGCGCCACCAGCGCGTCCAGCACCCGCCAGGCCACCGGCCTGCGGAACAGCGGCACCAGCAGGCGCGCGCCATAGGCCAGGGTGAAGAAGAAGAAGAAAGAGGCACAGATCGCCCCGGCGCCAAAGGCCCGCGCCGCGCCGAACCCCGCCGAGACCGTGCCCAGCAGCACCAGCGTGTCCAGGTAGACATGCGGATTGGCCCAGGTCAGCGCGGCGCAGGTGGCCAGCACCCGGCCCAGCGGCGCGGCCTCCGCCTCCGCCGCACGCAGGCTCTGCCCGCCGCGCCAGGCGGCCCACGCGGCCCGCGCGCCGTAGATCCCCAGCCAGACCGCCCCGCCCAGCGCCACCAGCCGCATCAGCCCCGGCACCGCCTGCGCCAGCGCGCCGGCGCCCGCCACGCCCGCGCTGATCAGCACCGCATCCGAAACCGCGCAGAACAGCGCCACCGCAAAGACATGGCGACGCAGGATCCCCTGCCGCAGCACGAAGGCGTTCTGCGCCCCGATCGCCAGGATCAGCGACAGCCCAACCCCGAATCCCGCCCGAAAAGCCTCTTCCATCCATCCACTCCTTGGTCACGCCGCTTGGCCTAAGCCCCCGGCTACGATAGATCCAATGAATGTTCCTGCATGATCATTAGAGAAACTGATGCAGCTCGACCGCGCCCAGCTTGCCACCCTCTCCGCCATCCTCCGCCTCGGCTCGTTCGAGGCGGCGGCGGCCGAACTGGGCCTGACGCAATCCGCCGTCTCCCAACGGCTGCGCGCGCTGGAGGAACGCATCGGCACGCCGCTGGTCCGGCGCGGGCCGCCCGCCCGGCCCACCGACACCGGCGCCCGCCTCGCCCGCCACGCGGATGAGGTCGCCCTGCTGGAGGCAGAGACCCTGCGCCACCTGGGCCATGCCCCCTCCCCCGGGCAGATCCGCATCGCGGTCAATGCCGACAGCCTCGCCACCTGGGTTCCCGCCGCCCTGGCCCGCGCGCAGGCGGACATGCCCGGCACCACCTTCCAGGTGGAGATGGACGACCAGGACCATTCCGCCCGCTGGCTGCGCGAAGGGCAGGTCTCCGCCGCGATCACCGCCAGCACCGCCCCCCTGCCCGGCTGCGATGCCTTCCCGCTGGGCCAGTTGCGGTATCACGCCGTGGCCAGCCCCGCCTTCCGCGCCCGCCATTTCCCGCAGGGCGTGACGGCAGAGGCGCTGGCCCGGGCACCGATGCTGGTCTTCAACGAAAAGGATGCGCTGCAATCGGGCTGGCTGGCGCGCCTGCCGGGCGGCGCCGGGCTGCACCCGCCCGCCCATCGCCTGCCCTCGACCGAAGGCTTCACCCTCGCCGCCCTCTCGGGCCTCGGCTGGGGCATGAACCCCGAAGCGCTGGTGGCGCCCCATCTCGCCTCCGGCGCGCTGGTCGAACTCGTGCCGGGCGCGGCCTTCGACACGCCGCTCTGCTGGCAGGTCTCCCGCCTGCTGGCGCCCGCGCTGGCACCGCTCACCACGGCGCTGCGGCAGGGCGCAATGGGCGCGCTGCACCCGATCTCGACCGCCTGAAACGCACCGTCGCGTTACCGCCGCGATACCGACGTAATACCGACGTTAAAAACGCGCCTTTTCAGCCGCTTCCGCGATCTGTCCCGTGCTGTGATGAAAGGTATCCTGACACCTCCGGCAGGCGTCTGGAGGGCGTCTGGCGGGGGCGGCTCAGCGCCTCAGAACCACTGCCCGGGTTCCATCAGGCCCAGGTCCATCAACTGGCGCGAATGCCATTCGAACTTCTCCGAATTGTGCCAGTAGTAGCTGCCGATATCATAGCGCGATCCGGGGTTGGATTTCAGCGCCTTTGCGGTGCGGAAGGAGCAGACGCAGGCGGTCAGGTTGTGGTGCCATGGGCAGGAATAGGTGTTATATTCCTGGTCGTTGAACAGGTAGTTCTCGCCCAGCATCAGGCCCGGCCGGGCACGGAACAGCGACACCCGATCGATCTTCCGCTTCGCCTCGGGAATGTGTTCCTCGTAGCGCCAGCGCAGCCCGCCGTGGAAATCCAGCTGCCGCTCGCGGGCATTGCCCCATTCGTCATTGCGCGCCAGGGCGTAGTAGCCGGCCCGGTCCAGATGCGCCCGCTCGATCGAGACGGCCAGGGGAAACTGTTCAAGATCATCGGCATAGAGGTCGATGACATAGGTCAGCATGGCATCGCGCCGCTCCTCCGTGTGGAAGGTCAGCAGCTCCCCCACGGTGCGGGTCTCGCAGAAGGGATGGAACAGGAATTCGGAATTGTAGCAGTAGTACAGCCATGTTCCCGGCGGCGCGGCCTCGTTCACCAGGTTGACCGCGTTCATCAGCGCCTTGCGCGGCGCCATGGAATAGCGGATCCGGTGCACGTCCGCCTTCAGGTCATCGGGCAGCGGAAACTCGTCCGGCGCCAGCAGCAGCACCTGCCGGAACCCCGCGTCGCGGTGATGGCGCAGGGTGGTGTCCAGCTCCACCTGGTCCTCGGCGAAGATCATCGCGATCGGGCCCTTGGCCAGCAGGTCCTTGCCCCGCCTCAGGAAGCTGTCCAGCCCGTCGAAATGCATCCGTCATCCTTTCCATCCGCTGCCGCAAGGAAGCCCCGATCCTCTGCGGATTGCAAGGGGGGCGGCATCTGGTGTAGGACCAGCCCCTGATCCCCGAATGACCGCCCGGAGGCAGAGCGCCATGTCCAGCCCCAAGAAGCTCTTCATCAAGACCTACGGCTGCCAGATGAACGTCTACGACAGCGAGCGCATGGCAGAGGCCCTGGGCCCCTCCGGCTACACCGAGGTCTCCTCCCCCGACGAGGCGGACATGATCCTGCTGAACACCTGCCATATCCGTGAAAAGGCAGCGGAAAAGGTCTATTCGGAGCTGGGCCGGTTCAAGCATCTCAAGGCCGCGAAACCTGATCTGAAGATCGGCGTCGCCGGCTGTGTCGCGCAGGCGGAAGGGCAGGAAATCATGCTGCGCCAGCCCATGGTGGACATGGTCGTCGGCCCGCAAAGCTATCACCGTCTGCCCGAGATGGAGGCAAAGGCCGGGCGCGGGGAGAAGGTGCTCGACACCGAATTCCCCGAGGAAGACAAGTTCGAGAAGCTGAAGCAGCGCCCCAAGGCCCGCCGCGCGCCCGCCGCCTTCCTCACCGTGCAGGAGGGCTGCGACAAGTTCTGCGCCTTCTGTGTCGTGCCCTACACCCGCGGGGCAGAGGTCTCCCGCCCGGCGGATCGCGTGCTGACCGAAGCGCGTGAGCTGGTGGACCGTGGCGTGCGCGAAATCACCCTGCTGGGCCAGAACGTGAACGCCTACCATGGCGAAGGCCCCGACGGCCGCGACTGGGGCCTGGCACGTCTGATCCGTACCCTGGCAGAGATCGACGGGCTGGAACGCATCCGCTTCACCACCTCGCACCCCAACGACATGGAAGACGACCTGATCCGTGCCCATGGCGATTGCGAAAAGCTGATGCCCTACCTGCACTTGCCCGTGCAGTCCGGCTCCGACCGCATCCTGAAGCGGATGAACCGCAGCCATACCCGGGACAGCTACATGGCCGTGATCGACCGCATCCGCGAAGCCCGCCCGGACATCGCGCTTTCCGGCGACTTCATCGTCGGCTTCCCTGAAGAAACGGACGAGGACTTCCGCCAGACCATGGATCTGGTCGAGCGGGTCAACTACGCCTCCTGCTTCTCCTTCAAGTATTCCTCCCGCCCCGGCACCCCGGCGGCGGAACGCGGCGGGCAGGTCGCGCCGGTGGTTGCCTCCGAACGCCTGACGGAACTGCAGGCGCTGCTGAACCGGCAGCAGACCGACTTCATGCATGCCATTGTCGGGCGCGAGGTCGGCGTGCTGTTCGAAAAGCCGGGCCGCCACCCCGGACAGATGGTCGGCAAGTCGGACCACCTGCATTCCGTGCATGTCGACGCCCCCGATATCGCTGTGGGAGAGCTGCGTCGCGTGCGGATCACCTCGGCCGGGCCGAACTCGCTCTCCGGCACCCTGGTCTGAGCCGCCGGGAAGGGCACTTTTACCCGCCGGACGCGCATCAATCCCGCCGAAATGGCCAGATTTGGTGGCCGGACTGCAACCAATGGCCAGACTTGGGTCTCATGCGGGGCTGAACTCTCTTCACAAGAGGGGTCTTCTGCTGCAATGTGAAAGCGCAAAATATTGCCGGGCCCCGGAAAAATCGGTTGCAAGCCGGTCGGGTCCGACCGTGGGGGACAGAAAGGACATTGGTTGTGGTAGAGACTTTTGCGGAAATCGCCCGGCGCAGCATTCGCGCGCTCGCGGCGGCTGCGCTTGGCCTGGCCGTGCTGCTGACCGGTTTCTCCGGTGCCGCGCAGGCCCAGGGCAAGGGATGGAACGAACCCTATGTGCCGACGATCTGGGTTGACCCGGACGGCTGCGAGCACTGGGTGATGGATGATGGTGCAGAGGGCTACATGACCCCCCACCTGACCCGGGACGGCCTGCCGGTCTGTCGGCGCCAGAACGTCTGCGGCGTCCTGCCGTCCGACCAGTTCTTCGCCACCGACAAATACGCGATCAACGCCGCCAACCGTCGCCGCCTGGAAGACTTCTTCCGCAATGCCGGCGCCACGTCCTACATCATCATCGGCCACACCGACAGCCGGGCGTCCGACGCCTACAACCTGCGCCTGTCGATGAACCGCGCCAATGCCGTGGCACAGATTGCCTCGGCCACCGGGGCGCGGATCGCGGATGTGCGCGGCTACGGGGAACGCTACCCCGCCCAGCCGAACACCACCGCCGCCGGCATGGCCGCCAACCGGCGCGTCGAAATCATCTGCATCCGCTGAGGGGGACCAGCCATGCATCTCATGAAAGCCGCATCCGGCGTTCTGGTTCTGGCCAGCCTGGCCGCCTGTACGCACCCTGCCAACGTGCCGGGGGACAAGAGCATCGACTACGGGATCAACTCCCACCACCTCTCGACCATGAAGGCCGGGATCTGGGTCGATCCCGAAGGCTGTGACCACTGGATCATCGACGACGGCCTGGAAGGCTACGCCGATGCCCGCCTGGACAAGTACGGCAAGCCCGTCTGCTCCGGCATCGCGCCGCCGAACACCGCCACCGGCGGGTTCAAGCGGGGCTCCGGCATTCCGGATCCGACCCAGGCCCCCGGGACCTGATCGCTTGCCCGCCCGGATCCTCCGCGCGAAACGACCTGCAATGCCGCAAGCCTCCGCTTGCGGCATTTTCCGTCCCAAAGGGGGCAACGGGGCATTCCGCTCTTGCCGGATCCCTCCGCCCCTGCCACGCTGAACCCATGGCACGCCGGTGCCGCGCACCGGCCACGACTTGAAGGAGCGCTACTTGGCCACCAGCCTGCTGACCCCGAACATGGATGACAACACCACCATCTCCGAAGCCTCGGTCGAATTTCCCGACAACCTGCTGCTCATCGAGCTCTGCGGCGAATTCGACAAGAACCTGGCTTACCTGGAACAGCAGCTCGGCACACAGATCCTGCGACGCGGCAACCACCTGGTTGCCCATGGCGACGAAGCCGCCGCGCAGGAAACCGTGTCCGTCCTGCGCGCGCTCTACGCCCGGCTGGAAGCCCACCGGGAAGTGACCCAGGCCGATATCGACCGCGAACTGCGCATGAAGGATCCCGCCCTCCTGGCCCCGGCCTCCCCGACGCCGGACGGCACGGATCAGCTTGAAATGTTCCGTGGCGGCGATGTGGAGATCAAGACCCGCCGCAAGATGGTGGAACCCCGCACCGAGGCGCAGAAGCAATATGTGCAGAACCTCTATGAGCACGAGCTGAGCTTCGGCATCGGCCCGGCGGGGACCGGCAAGACCTACCTGGCCGTCGCCGTCGCGGTGAACCACTTCATCGAAGGCAATGTCGACAAGATCATCCTCTGCCGCCCCGCCGTCGAAGCGGGGGAGCGCCTGGGCTTCCTGCCCGGCACGCAGGAGGAAAAGGTCGATCCCTACATGCAGCCCCTCTATGACGCGCTGAACGATTTCCTGGGCGCCAAGGACGTGGGCAAGCTGCGCGAGGCCAAGAAGATCGAAATCGCGCCGCTGGCCTTCATGCGGGGCCGCACCCTGTCCAACGCCTTCGTGGTGCTGGACGAGGCGCAGAACGCCACCACCATGCAGATGAAGATGTTCCTGACCCGTCTGGGCGAGGGGTCGCGCATGGTCATCACCGGCGACCGCAGCCAGGTCGACCTGCCGCGCGGCGTGCAATCGGGCCTGCGAGAGGCCGAACGCCTGCTGGGCACGATCCCCGACATCAGCTTCAACTACTTCACGGCCAAGGACGTCGTGCGCCACCACCTGGTCGCCAAGATCATCGAGGCCTACGAGGCAGACGAAGCGAGCTGAGGCGCGACCCAGCCGAACCAGCTCAGCACCAGCCCCATCAGGCTGAGGGCCCCGGTCCAGACCCAGGTTGCCGGACCGGGCTCCGCCTGGGGTGCCGTCGGGAAATAGAGCCTGTAGGCGCCCCCCGCCGTCAGCATCCAGCCCGCCAGCGTGACCAGCAGGGTCCAGTCCGCCCGCCATCCGGCGTGAAAGGCCAGCACGCCGACCCCGGCTGCCAGCAATATCATCCCGTTCATGTGCACCTGCGCGGGCGTGATGCCCTTCCAGATCCCGAAGTGGAGCACTTCGGAACTGGTGACGGCAAAAAGCACCGGCCCAAGCAGGCGCGCAATGATCTCGGCGGTGGTCAGGGTCATGTCGCGGGTTCCCCGATGCGATGGCCCGGCGGCCTATGGGACTTGGCGCGCGGCCCGGGCTGGGATATGGGCGCAGCATGACCCAATCCGCCGCCCCTGTCGCCCCACTCGTCGATTGCGTGATCGAAGACCCCCGCTGGGATGAAAGCGGGCTGGAGGCGCTGTCCGAAAAGGCGGCGAAGGCCGTGCTTGCGCACCTGGATCTGGGCACGGCGGGCTACGAGATCTGCGTCATGGGATGCGACGATGCACGCATCGCCACCCTGAACACCGAATTCCGCGGCAAGCCGGTTCCCACCAACGTCCTGTCCTGGCCGGCAGAGGAACTGGCGGCGGAAGAGGAAGGCGGCGCGCCCGAGCTGCCCCCGGAAGGGGAAGACGACGGCCCCTTCGGCCCGGTGGAGCTGGGCGATATCGCGATATCCTGGGATACCTGCGCGCGGGAAGCCGCCGAAAGCGACAAGCCGTTCGAGGACCACGTGACGCACCTGGTCGTTCACGGAATCCTTCATTTGCTGGGGTACGACCACATTCGCGACGGCGATGCCGACCTGATGGAAGGTATCGAGACGGAAATACTTGGCAAACTGGGCATCCCTGACCCATATTAGACAAGGCCGCATGGTGCGGCCGGTTACTGGAAAGGAACAATGGGCGACAGCATAGACGGGTCTTCTAACGCGGCGCAGCGCGCGCGTTCCATGACCCCGGACCCGGCACCGCGCAGCGCGGTGCGACTGGTCGAGACGGAGATCCCTGCAACACCGGCGGCGACGCCCCCGGCAGAACTGCGGACCTCCCACGCCTCAGGCTCCTCTCGGGGCCTGTCCGTGAATGGCTCCCCCATGAACGGTTCCATCCCCCCCAGCGGCATGCAGCCGAACGGGCACCAGGCGGCTGCCATGGCCACCGGCGGTGCCCGGCAGATGTCTGCGGCCAAGATGACTGAGGCCCAGATGTCTGCCCCGGTGTCTGCAGCCCAGGCCCCGGGAGCCCCGGGAACCCTGAACGGCTCCGCCATGCCGAGCGCACCGGGTGCGGGCAGCACGGTTGCGACCAACGCGCCGGGCGGGCAGCCCGCTTCGGCACCTGTCGCGCCCTCCACAGCGCCGCCGGCATCGAAAGCCCCGGGCGACAGCCCGCACCGGCCCGGCTTCCTGCGCCGTCTGCTTGGCGGCGCAAGACGGACCGAAGGCGGTCCGCAACAGGCGCCGAACGCCGGGACACCGGATCAGAAAAGCCCCCGCCGCCATTCGCTTCTGAACCTGCGCAACATGCGGGTCGAAGACGTGGCGATCCCCAAGGTCGAAATCGTCGCGGTGCCCAACACCATCAGCCAGGATGACCTGGTCGATGTCTTCCGTGAAAGCGGCATGACCCGACTGCCCGTCTACGAGGAAACGCTGGACCGGCCCAAGGGCTTCGTCCACCTCAAGGATTTCGCGCTGAAACATGGCTGGAACACGGCCTCCGTCTTCTCCCTGCCCGAACTGCTGCGCCCGCTGCTCTTCGTGCCGCCCTCCATGCCGATCGGCGTCCTGCTGCAGAAGATGCAGACCGAACGCAGGCACATGGCGCTGGTGATCGACGAATACGGTGGCGTGGACGGCCTTGTGACGATCGAGGACCTGATCGAGCAGGTCATCGGCGAGATCGAGGATGAGCACGACGTCGACGAAGACGCGCTGTGGACGCGGGAACCCTCGGGCAACTACCTGGCGCTTGCCAAGGCCCCGCTCGAAGATTTCGAGGCCGCCATCGGCCGGTCCCTGACCGAAGACGACAGCGTCGACGAGGAGGAGATCGACACCCTTGGCGGGCTGGTCTTCATGCTGGCAGGTCGCGTGCCTGCGCGGGGAGAGGTGGTGGAGCACCCCGCGGGCCACGAATTCGAAGTCGTGGACGCCGACCCCCGCCGCATCAAACGCCTGCGCGTCCGCCTTGCCGATCCGCATCAGGACTAACGCCCCTTCGCGTGACCGGGCCCGCCCGGTCACGCCCCCGCCGGCCAAGGGCCCCTTCCCCGAATGAGCAGAAGATGACCCGTCTCAAGCGTCTCGTTTGTCTCTGGCCCCTTGCGGCGGGCGTCCTGGCGGCTGCCGGGCAGGCGCCGCTCTATGCCTGGCCGCTGTCGATCGCAGGCTTTGCGCTGTTGTTCGTCGCTGTGCAGGATGCGCCCCGCCCACGGCGCGCGGCGCGCGCCGGGTGGCTGTTCGGCTTCGGCTATTTCGCGGCGGCGCTCGCCTGGCTGGTGGAACCCTTCATGGTGGACATCGCCCGCGATGGATGGATGGCGCCCTTTGCGCTGATCCTGATGGCGGGCGGGCTGGCCCTGTTCTGGGGTGGGGCGCTCTGGCTGTCGACGCGGCTGGCACCGCGCGGCCTGCCCGCCGTCCTGGCGGCCGCTTCCGCGCTGACGCTGGCGGAAGCGCTGCGCGGATGGATCTTCACCGGCTTCCCCTGGGCGCTGATTGGTCACAACCTGATCGGATCGCCCCTTCTGCCACTGGCGGCCCTTGCGGGGCCGCACGGCCTGACCCTGCTTCTGCTGCTGCCCGCCTTCGGGCTGGGCTGGACGCTGCGGGCCGACCGCCGGGCATGGCCGGCCGTGCTGACGCTGGCGGTCGCCCTGCTGCCCCTGACGCTGGCGCTTGCGCTGCCGCCCCGCGCTCTCCCCGCAGGCGAGGACGCACCGACCCTTCGGCTGATCCAGCCCAATGCGGCACAGCGCCAGAAGTGGGATCCGGAGATGATCCCCGTCTTTTTCCGGCGCCAGCTGACCTATACCGCAGCGGACACCGCAACAGGCGAACGACCGGACCTGATCATCTGGCCCGAAACCTCTGTCCCCTACCTGCTCAACGAAGGGACCGGCCTGACCGACATCCTGGCCGAGGCGGCACAGGGATCCCCGGTGGCCTTCGGCATCCAGCGGATGGAGGGTGACGCCTATTTCAACACGCTGGCGCTTCTGGATGGCAATGCCGACCTGGCCGATACCTACGACAAGCATCACCTGGTGCCCTTCGGGGAGTACCTGCCCCTTGCGCCCCTGCTCGGGCGGCTTGGTCTTGGCGCGCTGGCGGATCAGTTCGGCTCCGGCTACACGCCCGGACCCGGGCCACGGCTGTTCGACATTCCCGGCGTCGGCCGCGCCCTGCCCCTGATCTGCTACGAAGCGGTGTTCCCCCGGGACATCCGATCGGCGCCTGCACGACCCGACTTCCTGCTCCAGGTGACAAACGACGCCTGGTTCGGCAATTTCTCCGGCCCATACCAGCACCTTGCCCAGACCCGCCTGCGTGCGGTGGAAAACGGCCTGCCCCTCGTCCGGGTGGCCAATACCGGTGTCTCCGCGCTGATCTCGGCGGATGGCGAGGTCCTGGACAGCCTGCCCCTGAACACCGACGGATACATCGACGTGGCGCTCCCGCCGCCGTCCTCTCCGACGCCCTACAGCCGCTTCGGTGACCTTCCGGTGCTTATTTTGGCACTTTTCTTGCTGTGCGCTGGTGCAGGGGTGGCCGTTAACAGACGTTTCAGCGATCTGCCCTAAATCCAATTGACCCTGCCGCCCCAGCGGCCTAACCAAGAGTATTCGCCGCCCCAACGGCTTCCTGACGGGGCAGGTATGACGAATTATCGGAGCAAAATCTCATGTCACGCCAGAACTATATCTTCACCTCTGAATCCGTTTCAGAGGGCCACCCCGACAAGGTCTGCGACCGCATTTCTGATGCAGTTCTGGACGCTCTCATTGCCGAGGAACCCGAGGCCCGCGTCGCCTGTGAAACCTTTGCCACCACGAACCGGGTGGTCATCGGTGGCGAAATCGGCCTCTCCGACCAGGAAAAGCTTCACGACTACCTGGTCCACATGGACGACATCGTCCGCGCCTGCATCAAGGACATCGGCTACGAGCAGGACAAGTTCCACCATGAAACCGTGGAAATCACCAACCTGCTGCACGAACAGTCCGCGCATATCGCCCAGGGCGTGAACGCGTCCAACGACAAGGAAGAAGGCGCAGGCGACCAGGGCATCATGTTCGGCTTCGCCACCAACGAAACGCCGGAGCTGATGCCGGCGCCGATCCTCTATGCGCACAAGATCCTGAAGCGCCTGGCCGAGGTACGCAAGGACGGGACCGAACCGACCCTGCGCCCGGATGCCAAGTCGCAGCTGTCGCTGAAATACGAAGGCGGCAAGCCCGTCGGCGTGACCCAGCTTGTGCTGTCGACCCAGCATGCGGACGATGCCCAGACCTCGGCCCACATCCGCGACATCGTGGAACCCTACATCCGCGAAGTCCTGCCCGAGGGCTGGCTGACCGATGAAACCGAATGGTGGGTCAACCCGACCGGCAAGTTCGTCATCGGCGGCCCCGATGGTGACGCGGGCCTCACCGGCCGCAAGATCATCGTCGACACCTACGGCGGGGCTGCCCCGCACGGTGGCGGCGCCTTCTCCGGCAAGGATCCGACCAAGGTGGACCGTTCGGCCGCCTATGCCGCCCGCTACCTGGCCAAGAACATCGTGGCCGCGGGTCTTGCCGACAAGTGCAACATCCAGCTGTCCTATGCGATCGGCATCGCCAAGCCGCTGTCCATCTACGTGGACACCTACGGCACCGGCAAGGTCGATGAGGCCGAGATCGAAAAGGCCGTGGCCAAGTCCATGGACCTGACCCCGCGCGGCATCCGCACGCACCTGGACCTGAACAAGCCGATCTACCAGCGGACCGCGGCCTACGGCCACTTCGGGCGCACCCCGGACGAGGACGGCGGCTTCTCCTGGGAGAACACCGACCTGGTCGAGGCGATCAAGGCGAACCTCTGATCCCATAGCCACCGCTTGCAATGCAGCGCCCGGTCCCGCAAATGCGGGGCCGGGCGTTTGCGTATGGGACCAGAATGCATGCAGAGGGTCATGATCATCGGCGGCCCCGGCTCCGGCAAGTCGACCCTGGCACGCAAGCTGGCCGCGCGGACCGGGCTTCCCGTCGTGCATGCCGACCACCTGTACTGGGCGCCCGGCTGGCGCGAGCGACCGGCACCGGAACAGCACCGGCTGTTCAAAGAGGCCGCCGCCCGCCCGCGCTGGATCTTCGACGGCAACCACTCGGGCAGCTGGACGGCCCGGGCGGCCCGCGCCGACCTGGTGATCTGGCTGGATCTGCCTCAGGGGCTGCTGCTTTGGCGGGTGCTCTGCCGCTCCCTCCGCGACCTTGGCGGCACACGTCCGGACATGGCGCCGGGCTGCCCGGAACGGCTGGATCCGCAGTTCCTGCGCTTCGCCTGGCAGTTCCCCTCCCGCCGACCGAAGTTCGAAGCCCTGCTCAACGCAATCCTGACCTCCGGCGAGACCAGCCCCCGCGTCCACCGGCTGCGCAGCAGGCGCGCCGTCTCCCGCTTCCTTGCCCGTTTCCCTGACCATTGATCTGGCGCGCCTGTGCGGCTAGGAGAGCGCCATGAGCGAGACCAGCGACAAACACCCCTCCGGCGCGCCCTGGCGCAACTTCTACGGCCGTTTCAAGGGCAAGGGCCTGCGCCCCAGCCAGGAAGCCTACCTGGACGAGGACCTTGCGGGCCTCTCCCCCGGAAAGGTGAGCTGGGAGGACAACCCGGACCGTCTGCCGATCGACCTGCAAGCCCTGTTCGGCGGCAAGGATGTCTGGCTGGAGATCGGCTTTGGCGGCGGCGAACACCTGGTGCACCAGGCGGCCTCCAACCCGGATGTCGGGATCATCGGCGCGGAACCCTACATCAACGGCGTCGCCATGCTGCTGGGCAAAATCCGCGAAGCGGGTGTCGGCAACCTGGCTGTCCATCCGGGCGATGCCAGGGACCTCTTCGACGTGCTGCGCCCGGAATCGATCAGCCGTGCCTTTCTGCTCTATCCCGACCCCTGGCCCAAGAAGCGCCACCACCGGCGCCGCTTCGTGACGCCCGAACACCTGGAGCCGTTGCATCGCGTGCTGAAACCGGGTGCGATCTTCCGCGTGGCCACCGATATCCCCGACTACGTGCGCCAGACCCTGCAAGAGGTGCCGAAGGCCGGCTTCGAATGGCTGGCAGAGGGACCGACCGACTGGCGCGAACCCTGGGGAGACTGGATCTCCACCCGCTACGAACAGAAGGCGCTGCGCGAAGATCGCACGCCGCACTACCTGACGTTCCGCAGGATCTGACCACCACGTCCGAGAGGGATTTCGATCCGCAAGCGGATCGAAGCCTCCGGCGGGAGTATTTCCAGCCAACGAATAGAAAAAGAAGAACCTCTCGCCCGAACCAACGAGACGAGAGGCCCATTCTTTGGCGCGGTCATCGGGTCTCCACCCTGTACCGCCCCACGACCCTTCTGTATCAGGGCTAATTTTCCATTATTCGACGGCTGGAAATACTCCCGCCGGAGGCATTGGCACGCCCGCCCAGGGCGCGCCGCCGGGGCTTCAGAGGTTTTCCGGCTGCGGCATGCCCAGCACGTGATAACCGCCGTCCACCCGGATGATCTCGCCGCTTGTGCAGGACCCTGCGTCGGAGGCCAGGTAGACAGCCGTGCCGCCAACAGCATCCAGCGTCGCATTGGCGCGCAGCGGGGCGTTGGCTTCGGTCTGACGGAAGGTCTTGCGCGCGCCGGAGATCGCGGCACCTGCCAGGGTCTTCATCGGGCCGGGCGAGATCGCGTTTACGCGAATCCCGTCGGGGCCGAGGTCATTGGCCAGGTAGCGGACTGCCGATTCCAGCGCTGCTTTCGCTACGCCCATCACGTTGTAGTAGGGCGTCACGCGATTGGACCCCTGGTAGGTCAGCGTCAGGATCGTGCCGCCTTCCTTCATCAGCGGCGCCGCCCGGCGGGCGACGTCGATCAGGGAGAAGCAGGAGATGTCCAGCGAGTGCTTGAAGTTGTCGCGGCTGGTGTTGATGAACCGGCCCGCCAACTCATCCTTGCTGGAGTAGGCGATGGCATGCACGACGAAATCCAGGGTGCCCCACTTCTCCTTCAGCTCCGCGAAGGCGGCATCCATGGAGGCGTCATCGGTCACATCGACGTCGAGCAGGTAGTCCACTCCGATCGAGGCGGCGAGAGGCGCCACCCGCTTGCCGAAAGCCTCGCCCTGGTAGGAGAAGGCCATTTCGGCCCCCGCCTCGTGCATCGCCTTGGCGATGCCCCATGCGATGGAGCGGTCATTCGCGACCCCCATTACGAGGCCACGTTTGCCCTGCATCTGTCCTGTCATCTGTCTCTCAACCCGTGAAGCGCGACAGCAGCATCGAACCGTTCGTGCCGCCGAAACCGAAG
This sequence comes from Pseudooceanicola sp. NS-SX8, assembly GCF_057380755.1. Taxonomy (NCBI): domain Bacteria; kingdom Pseudomonadati; phylum Pseudomonadota; class Alphaproteobacteria; order Rhodobacterales; family Paracoccaceae; genus Pseudooceanicola; species Pseudooceanicola sp. NS-SX8. The sequence goes on from NZ_CM170819.1 coordinate 4,447,787, forward strand.
GAATTCGTCATGACCGTATCGAGCCCCGCCTTTTCGATCAGGCTGCGCGCGATCTCTCCGGGGCGAATCGCCTCGTCGAGGGTCTGGATGTTGATCGAGGGGGTGATGAAATCCTTGGCCAGCATGATGAGGCAGAAGATCGCCTCCAGCGCGCCGGCCGCCCCCTGGGCATGGCCCGTCATCGACTTGGTGGAGCTGATCAGCGGGGTCATCCCCTCACCGAAGACGCGCCGCACCGCCTCGACCTCGCCCACGTCACCGACCGGGGTCGAGGTGCCGTGCGCGTTGATGTAGCCCACCTTGCGGCCTTCCGGCAGGGTCTGCAGCGCAAGGCGCATCGCCCGCTCGCCGCCCTCACCCGAGGGCGCGACCATGTCGTGACCGTCGGAGGTCGCGGCAAAGCCCGTTACCTCTGCATAGATCTTGGCACCACGCGCCTTGGCGTGCTCCAGGTCTTCCAGCACGACGATGCCGCCACCGCCGGAGATGACGAAGCCGTCACGATCCTTGTCGAAGGCCCGCGATGCCAGTTCCGGAGTGTCGTTGAACTTGGAGCTCATCGCCCCCATGGCATCGAAGAGGCACGACAGGGTCCAGTCCAGCTCTTCGCCGCCACCGGCGAACATGACGTCCTGCTTGCCCATCATGATCTGCTCTGCCGCGTTGCCGATGCAGTGCAGGGAGGTCGAGCAGGCGGAGGTGATCGAATAGTTGATCCCCTTGATCTTGAACGCCGTCGCCAGGTTGGCGGAGATGGTCGAGCTCATGCATTTCGGCACGGCGAACGGGCCGATGCGCTTGGTCGCGCCGGATTTCAGCACCGTCTGGTGCGCCGCAAACATGGCAGAGGTCGACGGGCCGCCCGAACCGGCCACCAGGCCGGTACGTTCGTTGACCACGTCGCTGTCTTCCAGGCCGGCATCCGCGATGGCCTGCTGCGTGGCGATGTGGGCGTAGGCAGCCCCCGCCCCCATGAACCGCAGCGCACGCTTGTCGACATGCTCAGACGGGTCGATCTTCAGCGTACCAGCGATCTGGCTGCGGAAGCCATGCTCCGCCATTTCCGGGCTTGCTTCGATACCGGACTTACCAGCTTTGAGCGAGGCTTCGACCTCTTCGGCGTTGTTGCCGATCGAGGAGACGATCCCCAATCCGGTGACCACGACTCGACGCATGGTGCCCTCCCTTCCCTAGTGGAGTAGTCGTTTCGATGGATCAGCTCTCGGAGAGAGCGACCTTCATGTCCTTGACCTGGTAGATGACTTCACCGTCGGCTTCGACAATGCCATCCGCAACGCCCATCGTCAGGCGCCGGGTCTGCACGGCCTTGGTGAAATCGATCTTGTAGGTCAGCATCTTGCGTTCCGGACGAACCATGCCCGTCAGCTTCACCTCGCCCACGCCAAGCGCGTAGCCCCGCCCGGTCCAGCCGCGCCAGCCCAGGTTGAAGCCCGTCAGCTGCCACAGGCCATCCAGGCCAAGGCAACCGGGCATGATGGGGTTGCCCGGGAAGTGGCATTCGAAGAACCAAAGGTCCGGCTTGATGTCGAACTCGGCAATCACGTGGCCCTTGCCGTGGGCACCACCATCAGCGGAGATATCCGTGATGCGGTCCATCATCAGCATGGGGGGTTCCGGCAGCTGGGCGTTACCGGGTCCGAAAAGTTCGCCTCTTGCGCACTTAAGAAGGTCTTCCCGGTCGAAACTGCTGGGATAATCAGCCATCCAGGCTCGCCCCTTTCCATCTCATCTAGTTGATCCTGACCCCTCTATCACCGGGCGCGTAAACCATGCAAGGCAATCGCCACACCGGTTGGCCGCGTCCTTTTGCCGGAGCGGTTGCGTACGGGGCCCCTTTTTTCCTATATTGTCAGGTGAACTTAAGGATACAAGAACGGCATGACCACAATGGCAACCGAACGCGGCGCGGAATGGCTGGCCAAGGCCGACCTGCGACCGACCCGGCAGCGACTAGGGCTTGCGTCCCTTCTCGTGGGTGACGGGCACGACCGGCACGTGACCGCCGAAAGTCTTTTTGCCGCCGCGAAGGAAAGCGGCCAGCCCGTGTCCCTGGCCACGGTCTACAACACGCTGCGCGCCTTCTGCGATGCGGGGCTGATGCGGGAAATCACCGTCGATGGCTCCCGCAGCTACTTCGACACCAACATGCACGATCACCCGCACTTCTTCTGGGAAGAAGACGGATCTCTCAGCGATGCGCCCTCCGAAGACCTGCAGATCGCCCGGCTGCCGAACGCGCCCGCCGGGGCCGAAATCTCCAAGGTCGATGTGGTGATCCGCCTGCGCAAGAAATCCTGATCCGCGGATTTCGCCCCCCCGAAAGAAGACGCGCCCTTGGGACGCGGCTTTTTCCTTGCCTGTCGTTTCCCCGCCAGTCGATTCCGTTCCTGCCGATCCTTCGCCAGTCGGTCTCTCGCCAGCCACTTCCTCGCATGGTGCGCCTGGATCCTCCGTTCAGCCCAGGGCCCTGCGGCTGACTATTCCGACCCGTCCTTCCCGCATCGCTCGCAGGACACCCCTTCGCAGCCGAGGGCCTTCAGCCGTGCGCGCGATGCCTCCCACTCCTCGCGGAAGTTTTCGCCGTCTCCGTAAGGGGCAAAGCTGTCGTAGTGACCGTGGACACCGCGAGCCTTCAGGGCATGCTTGATCGGGCACCAGAAGGCCTCGGTCCGGCCCGCTACCTCCCTCACGTAGGCGATCAGGCCGTTGCAGTAGCCGCAGTAGACGCAGTTCAGCTTCTGGATCCAGTTGAGGTAGGCCAGCAGGTGCCTGTCGATGCGAATGTAGTCGCGCCGCCGGACCCTGGGGATGCCGTAGACCGGAAAACAGATGGCCTGGTAGACGGAAACGAACAGGTCCAGCAGGGCAAAGGGAATGATCAGGGAATAGATGACCGGCGCGGTCAGCGTGTGGCGCAGCGGGCTGGAGATCAGGAAGCTGGGAATGCCCTGGCGCAAAGCCAGGTGGGACCGTCGCACCCCTTCTTCCCAGACCACGCGACCGTTCTCGATCCGATGCCGCAAGCGCTCACGCCGGGCCTCGACCTCTTCCTCCAGCTGATCCTGAAGGGCGGCAATACGTTCCCTGAGTTCGTCGATCCTGTCGGCCATGGCCTGTCTCCGTGCGTTCGCTTGCGCATGGATCTGACCACGGGGGTCGCCGGACGGAAAGCCCCGGCGGAAAAATTCGGCCCCCTCCGCCGCCACGGGCGGAGGATCGCCGTCCGGCGCCCGGGCCTGGGGCCCGGCGCGCCGCAAGGGTCGATCAGAGGATCTCGACCATCTCCACGTCGAAGACCAGGTCCTTGCCGGCCAGCATGTGGTTCGCGTCCAGGGTGACGCTTTCCTCGGTGATCTCGACCACGGTCACCGGGATCGCCTGGCCCTGCGGCGTCTGCATCTGCAGCTGCAGGCCCATTTCCAGCGGGATGGTGTCGGGGATCGCATCACGCGGGACCTGCTGCATCGCATCGGGGTTGCGCGCGCCATAGGCCTCGTCGAAGGGGATTTCGACCTTCTGCTTGTCACCCACGGCCATGCCGGGGATCGCCTTGTCCAGGCCCGGGATGATCTGGCCGGAGCCAACGGTGAATTCCAGCGGCTCGCGGCCGGCAGAGCTGTCGAAGGTGGTGCCGTCGGTGAGGGTACCAGTGTAATGGATACGGACGGTGTCGCCCGCTTTTGCAGTGCTCATGGCATGTCCAATCTGTTCGGGGTGGGTTTGGAGGGCCGGGTCCTGCCCGGGTGCCTGCTCTCTCCCGCAGCCTAACGCAGGCAGCCGGGGATCGCAAACCGGCCTTCCAAGCCCCGATTTCGCGTGGCAGGTTGCCTGCAGGGCGCAGGAGGAGCGCCCGAGGAACGCACCCCAGCGGAGGAGCCCCGAATGCCCGTCACCACCTGTATCTTCGATGCCTACGGAACGCTTTTCGATGTCAGCGCCGCCGCCCGGCGCGCGGCCGGGGCACCGGGCCGGGCAGCGCTTGCCGCCTGCTGGGAAAGGCTCTCCGCCAACTGGCGGCAGAAGCAGCTGGAATATTCGTGGCAACGCGCAGTCCGTGGGCGCCATTGCGATTTCTGGCAGGTGACCCAGGATGGCCTGGACTGGGCGATGGAGGCGGAGGGGCTGACCGATGCGACCCTGCGCGAGGATCTCCTGGCGCTCTACTGGGAACTGTCGGCCTACCGGGAGGTGCCCCGCATGCTGTCACTGCTGAAGGCACGCGGGCTGGCAACGGGGATCCTGTCCAACGGGTCCCCCGACATGCTGGAGGGGGCCGTCGCCTCCGCCGGGCTGGAGAGCCTGCTGGACGCAGTCCTATCTGTCGAAAGCATCGGCATCTTCAAACCGGCGCGGGCAGTCTATGACCTTGTCGGGCAGCGGTTCGGCTGCAGGCCGGAGCAGGTGCTTTTCGTCTCTTCCAACGGTTGGGATGCCTCGGCCGCCGCCGACTACGGCTTCACCACCGCATGGGTCAATCGTGCGGAGCTGCCGCAGGATCGCCTGCCCGGCACCCCCGCCTTCACCCTGTCCGACCTGTCCGGGATACCCGAGCTGGAGCTTTTCTGATGCCCTATTTCACGGCCCCCGATGGCGCACATCTCTACTACGAGGAGGCGGGCAGCGGCCTGCCCCTGCTCTGCCTGTCGGGCCTGACGCGCAACGCGCGCGATTTCGACTTCGTGGCCCCCCACCTTACTGGCGTGCGGATGATCCGGATGGACTATCGCGGTCGCGCCAGATCGGACAGGACAGGCGCCGACACCTACACCATCCCGACCGAAGCAGCCGACGCGCTCGCCCTGCTGGATCACCTGGACCTGGACCGCGCCGCCATCTTGGGCACCTCGCGCGGGGGATTGATCGCCATGGTCCTGGCGGCCACGGCGCCGGACCGGCTGCTTGGGGCGGCGCTGAACGACGTCGGGCCGGAACTGTCCCCGGAAGGGATCGGGGCAATCGCGGGCTACCTGGGAAGGAACCCGCCCTTTGCCACGCTGGACGAGGCCGCCACCGCCCGCCTGGCAGACCCGGCCTTTCCCGGGGTACCGCAATCGCGCTGGCGCCAGATGATCGGCGGCAATACGCGGGAAACACCCGACGGCCTCGTCATCGACTACGATCCGGAGCTGCGCGCCGCCGTCTTCGATCAGCCACCGCCGGACCCGGCGCCTGATCTCTGGCCGCTCTTTGATGCGCTCGTCGCGAAACCGACCGCGCTAATCCACGGGATCAACTCCGATCTGCTCAGCGAAACGACAGTGGAAGCGATGCAGGCCCGGGCAAGGGCCCGGGGGACCGACCTGATCCTTGCGCAGGTGCCGGACCGGGGTCATACCCCTTTCCTTGACGAGCCACAGGCGCTCGCCGCCCTGGAAACCTGGCTGGAAGCACTGCAATGAACATCGAGATGATTGAAGCTGCCGCAGGGCGGCTCGAAGGCCACGCCCGGCGCACGCCACTGCTGTCCTCTCCCTTCCTGGACGAAATCGCCGGCCGCCGCGTGCTGGTGAAACCCGAATGCCTGCAACATACGGGCAGCTTCAAGTTTCGTGGCGCCTGGTCCGCGATCTCAGCACTGGATCCGTCCCTGCGATCCCGCGGGGTCATCGCGTTTTCGTCCGGCAACCATGCCCAGGGTGTCGCACTGGCCGCCAAGCTGCACGACATTCCCGCCGTGATCGTCATGCCCGCGGACGCCCCCGCCCTGAAACTGGCCAATACCCGCGCCTACGGGGCAGAGGTCGTCACCTATGACCGCGCGACAGAGGACCGCGACGAAATCGGCGCCCGACTGTCCGAGGAACGCGGCCTGACCCTGATCCGGCCCTTCGACGAACCCCTCGTGATCGCCGGGCAGGGCACCGCCGGGCTGGAGATCGCAGAGGACGCCGCCGCCATGGGGATCGACCGGGCAGAGGTTCTGGTGTGCTGTGGCGGTGGCGGGCTGACCTCCGGCGTGGCACTGGCCTGCGCCGACCGCGCGCCCGGCCTGCGTGTGCGCCCCGTCGAACCGGAAGGCTTCGACGATGTGAAGCGCTCCCTCGAAAGCGGAACCATTCAGCGCAACCCTGCCCTGTCGGGCAACATCTGCGACGCGATCATCACCCCGCAGCCGGGCGACCTGACCTTCCCGATCCTCAAGCGGCATTGCGGGCCCGGCCTGACCGTCTCCGAAGACGAGGCCCTGAAGGCGGTGGCGCAAGCCTTCCTGCGGCTGAAGATCGTTGCCGAACCCGGCGGTGCCGTGGCGCTTGCCGCCGCGCTCTTCCGCCCGGAATCACTGGAAGGGGACACGGTCATCGCGATGGTGTCGGGCGGCAACATCGACCCCGCGATGTTCACCCGCGCTCTCTCAACCTTGTGAGATAGGGGCACCCCGCGCCTTTCACGCCCCCTGCGCCCACGCGGTGCAGGGGGCTTTTTTGTCAGTAAAATCTGCATGTCCCGCGCAAGAAAATCTGTTCCCGCCCGTCCGGTCCCAGCCAGGCTCCCCTCCCGCAGGCCCGATACGGCGAAATTTGTTTGAACGATTTTAATTGACGCAGACAATCATATTTGCCACTCATCTTCTTGCGAACGGGAGGAAGACAATTGAAAACACAAGTTGCCATCATTGGCGGCGGCCCCTCCGGGCTGCTCTTGTCCCAACTGCTGCACACCGTTGGAATCGACTCCGTCGTGCTGGAGCGGAAGACCAAGGACTACGTTCTGGGTCGCATCCGCGCCGGCGTGCTTGAACAGGGGTTCGTGAACCTGATGCGCAAGGCCGGCGTTTCCGAACGCATGGATGCGGAGGGTTTCGTGCATGACGGAACCGTCCTGTCGATCGGCGAGGAAGTGATCGAGATCGACTTCAAGGCGCTGACCGGCACCCCGGTGGTGATCTATGGCCAGACCGAGGTGACCCGCGATCTCTACGAGGCGCGGGAGAAGGCCGGCGGAAAGATCGAATACGAGGTCGAGGACGTCGTGATCCACGATGCCAAGACCGACGCCCCCTACCTGACCTACACCGTGCACGGCGAGGAACGCCGCATCGACTGCGACTATGTTGCGGGCTGCGATGGCTTCCACGGTGTCAGCCGGCAGACCATCCCCGCAGAGATCCGCAAGGAGTACGAGAAGGTCTATCCCTTCGGCTGGCTCGGCATCCTGTCGGAAACCCCGCCGGTGCACGAGGAACTGATCTATTCCAGCTCCACCAACGGATTCGCGCTGTGCTCCATGCGCAATGCCAATCTGTCCCGCTACTACGTCCAGGTGCCACTGACCGAGAAGGTGGAGGACTGGCCGGATGACAGGTTCTGGGAGGAGCTCAAATCCCGGATCCCCGCCGATGTCGCGGCCCGGCTGGTGACCGGCCCCTCAATCGAGAAGAGCATCGCCCCGCTGCGCTCCTTCGTCACCGAACCGATGAGCTGGGGCCGGCTGTTCCTGTGCGGAGACGCCGCCCATATCGTGCCCCCCACCGGCGCCAAGGGGCTCAACACCGCTGCCTCCGACATCCATTACCTCTTCGAGGGGCTGAAGGCGCATTACCTCGACGGGACGGACGAGGGGCTGGAAAGCTACTCCGAAAAGGCCCTGCTGCGCGTCTGGAAGGCCGAACGTTTCTCCTGGTGGATGACCATGCTGCTGCACCGCTTCCCGCAACAGCCCGAATTCGACATCAAGATGCAGAAGGCAGAGCTTGCCTTCCTGCGCGACAACGCCGCGGCCCAACAGGTCATGGCACAGAATTACGTGGGACTGCCCTACTGATGAAAATCGCCGAGCTCGACCGACTGAAGATCCATTACACCGACGAGGGTGACCCGAACGGCGCGCCCATCGTCTTTGCCAACTCCCTGGGCACCGATCTGCGGCTCTGGGACAAGCTGGTGCCGCTGCTGCCCGCAGGGCTGCGCATCATCCGCTACGACAAGCGCGGCCACGGCCTGACCGAAGCCACAGAGGCACCCTATTCCATGGGCACCCTGATTTCCGACGTCGAGGCACTGCTGGATCACCTGGGCGTCAAGGATGCGCTCTTTGTCGGCCTGTCCATCGGCGGCATGATCGGCCAGGGCCTGGCGGTGAAGCGGATGGACCTGGTGCGCGCGCTGGTCATCTCCAACTCTGCCGCCAAGATGGGCACCGCCGACATGTGGAACACCCGCATCGCCAAGTGCCGCGAAGAGGGCGTCGGCGCCATCGCCGAAGTCACCATGGAACGCTGGTTCGGCAAGAAATTCCGCGCCACGCCCGAGCTGATGGCCTGGCAGAACATGCTGAGCCGACAGGACCTCGAAGGCTACACCGGTTGCTGCGCAGCCATTGCCGGCACCGATTTCTACACGCCGACCTCTGGCCTGCGCCTGCCCTGCCTGGGCATCGCGGGCACCGAAGACGGCTCCTCCCCGCCCGACCTGGTGCGCGAAACGGTCGACCTGGTCCCCGGTTCCCGGCTGGAGTTGATCCGCGGTGCCGGCCACCTGCCCTGCGTCGAGGACCCGGAAGCCTACGCCAAGATTCTCAACGATTTCATCAAGGAGACCGGACATGTCCAATGACCGTTTCGACAAGGGTATGGAAGTGCGCCGTTCGGTGCTGGGCGACGCCCACGTGGACCGCGCCGAGGCCAACAAGACCGAATTCGACCTGCCCTTCCAGAGCCTGATCACCGAAGGCGCCTGGGGCACGGTCTGGGCCAGCGACGGCATCAGCAAGCGGGAGCGGTCCATGCTGACCCTCGCCCTGCTGGCCGCCTGCGGCAACTTCGAGGAAATTCCGATGCACATCCGGGCCACCGCCCGGACCGGCGCATCGAAACAGGATGTGCTGGAAGCGTTCCAGCATGTTGCGATCTACGCGGGCGTGCCCAAGGCAAACCACGCGCTCAAGCTCGCGAAAGCCACCTACGCTGAAATGGAGGAGCAAGACAAATGACCGATCTCGGCCCGCTGATCCCGCGAAACCGCGAGATCCACCCCGAGCCCTACGACCCGGGCTACAAGACGAGCGTCGCACGTTCGCCCTACCTGCCGCTGCTGTCGCTGGAAAGCGGCCCGTCCGAAGAGACCGGCCCGACCTTTGGCCACAACAAGTTCGGCGCGCTGGACAACAACCTGATCCTGAACTGGACCAAGGGTGCCGCCCCGGCCGTCGGCGAACGCATCCTGATGCACGGCCGCGTCCTGGACGAGAACAACCGTCCCGTGCCGCACACCCTGGTCGAAATCTGGCAGGCCAACGCGGGCGGTCGCTACCGGCACAAGAAGGACACCTACTTCGCGCCGCTCGACCCTAACTTCGGCGGCTGCGGCCGGACCCTGACCGACGAGAACGGCTTTTACGAGTTCCTGACCATCCGCCCCGGCGCCTACCCCTGGCCCAACCGCGGCAATGACTGGCGCCCGATGCACATCCACATCTCGGTCTACGGCCACAGCTTCGGCCAGCGCCTGATCACCCAGATGTACTTCGAAGGCGACCCGCTGATCGATCACTGCCCGATCGCGGCCACCATCAAGAACCGCAGCCAGCTCGACCGCCTGGTCGCGCCGCTCGACTTCTCGAAATCGCGTCCGCTCGATTTCCTCGCCTACAAGTTCGACATCGTGCTGCGCGGCCGTCGCCAGACCATGTTCGAAAACAAGCTGGAAGGGATGTAATCCAATGGTCCAGAAACTCGACATTCTTCAGGAATCCCCGTCCCAGACGGCGGGCCCCTACGTGCACATCGGCCTGATGCCCACCTACGCGGGCAACGGCGGCTACTACGAAGAAGAAATCGGCACCGCCCCGATCCAGGACGGCTGCGAAGGTGAGATCATCGAGATCACCGGCGAAGTCTTCGACGGTACCGGCTGGGCGATGCGCGACGCGCTGATCGAAAGCTGGCAGCCCGACGCCAAGGGGATCTTCCCCGGCCAGGACGGTGCGGACCCCAAGGTCTCCGGCCACTGCCGTTTCGCGGCGGATGCCGAGTCCGGCGAATTCACCCTGCGCACGGTCAAGCCGGGCAAGGTGAAGGGCCGTGGCGGCGTGGAAAGCGCCCCGCACATCTCCCTCTGGGTGGTGGCGCGCGGCATCAACATCGGCCTGCAGACCCGCATCTACTTCGAGGATGAGGACAACAGCGCCGACCCGCTGCTCAACCGGATCGAACAGCGTCAGCGCGTCGAGACGCTGATCGCCAAGAAGACCGGCGAGGGCAAGTACCGCTTCGACATCCGCCTGCAGGGCCAGGGCGAAACGGTCTTCCTCGACATCTGATGACCAGCTTCGTTCTGGTACACGGCGCCTGCCATACCGGCTGGTGCTGGAACATGGTGATCCCCGGGCTGATGGCCCGGGGACATCGCGTTTATGCCCCCGACCTTCCCGGACGCAGCGGCGATCCGCGCCCGATGGCCGACCTGACGCTCGACGACTACGCACGGCACATCCTGGACGGGACCGAGGAGCCTTCGATCCTGGTGGGCCATTCCGCCGGCGGCTTCGCCATTTCCGCCGCGGCGGAGATGGACCCGGCGAAGGTCAGCCGCCTCGTCTATCTCTGTGCCTTCCTGCCGCAGCCCGGGCTTTCCCTGAACGATGTCGCGACCCGGCTGCCGGAACCGCCGCTGAAGGGCATCGCCCGGAGGCAGGGGGACGGCTACGCGCTGATCGACGGCGCAAACGACGACGCGCTTTACAGGGGCATGCCCGATGACCTGCGCCGCGAGGCGCGTACGCACCTGTGCATCGAGCCGATGCCCCCCCATTCCGAGCAGATCCGCCTGGGTCCGAACTGGCAGGACTGCCCGAAATCCTATATCCGGTGCACCGAAGATCTGGCGATTTCCCCGACCGCCCAGGCCGAAATGGCCCGGGCCTGCGACCCGAAGGACCGATACGACATGCCTGCCGGCCACTCCCCGTTCTTTACCCACCCCGAGGCGCTTACAGCCCTGCTCCACCAGATCGCGGAGGGCGTGTGATGGCCGGTTCCGTGCATGATGGGATGATCTATTCCAAGCTCTTCAACGCAGGCGATGCCGGGCGGCTGTTCACCGACAGCGCCGAGGTCCGCTCGATGCTGATCGTCGAGGGCGCCATGGCCAAGGCGCAGGGGCAACTGGGCATGATCCCGGAAATCTCCGCCGCCTTCATCCACCGCGCCTCGCTGGAAATCAGCATCGACCCGGGCGCGCTGCAGGCCGGTGCAGGCAAGAACGGCGTTGCCGTGCCGTCGCTGGTGGCCGAGTTCCGCAAGGAGATGCAGGCCCCCGAGCATGCGCAATACGTCCACTGGGGGGCCACCTCGCAGGACATCGCCGACACGGGCCAGATGCTGCGCCTGCGGCAGTTGTTGACGCTTTGCGAGGATGGGTTGAAAGACCTGCTGGCAGCCTTGGCGAAGCTGGCTTCGGACCATGCCGCCCTGCCGATGGCAGGCCGCACCTATGGCCAGTTCGCCACCCCCGTCAGCTTCGGCAGCCATGTCTCCGCCTGGGGCTGGCCGCTGCTGGACCTGCTGAAGGAACTGCCCGCGCTGCGCGACTGCTCGCTCTGGGTCTCTCTCTCCGGCGCTGCCGGCACGGGGGCGGAGTTCGGCGGCAAGGGTCTGGAACTGCGGGCGAAACTGGCCGAAGGGCTGGGGCTGGGCGATCCGGGCCGCAGCTGGCACGCCGATCGCGGGCCGGTTCTGCGCATCGCCTCCTGGCTGGCGCGGATGGCGCAGGTGCTGGGCAAGATGGGCGACGACCTGATCCTGATGGCGCAAAGCTCCGCTTCCGAGGTGAAGCTCTCGGCCTCCGGCGGGTCCTCCACCATGCCGCAGAAGCAGAACCCGGTGCAGCCCTCGGTCCTGCTGGCCTGCGCGCGTCAGGTGCTGGGCCTGAAGGCGATCCTGGACGGCGCGGGCATGCCCCGTCAGGAGCGTGACGGCGCGGCCTGGTTCACCGAATGGCTGACCCTGCCGCAGCTGTGCCTTTCGGCCGCTGCCGCGCTGGAAACCGCCCGAGCCATGGTCCCCGGCCTGACCCCCAAGGCAGAGGAGATGCACGCCGTCTTCACCGACGCCCTGGGCCTGCTGCATGCGGAGGCCCTGTCCTTCCGTCTGGCCGGGCTGATGCCCCGCCCCGAGGCACAGGCCAAGGTCAAGGAGCTGGCGCAGCAGGTGCTGGCCACCGGCCGTCCCCTGGGCGATCTGGCCCGCGAGGCCCTACCCGACCTGGACCTTTCCGGCCTCTTCTCCCCCGAGGAGCAGATGGGCGACGCCCCTGCCAACGCCCGCGCCTTCGCGGCAGCCGTAGCCGCCCTGTGATGCGACACGGCGACCAGATTGGTCGCAAACGTCATTGACCCTGCGCATGCGCCCTGACTAGCTGGGCGCATGCGCCGCCTCGGGCGCCAGCGATGGAGCCCCGATGTCACGCCCCTCCCTTGCCGGATTTGTCATCCTCGCCACCGTGGTGATAGAGGCCATGGGGATCGGCATCATCTTCCCCGTCATGCCCGGCCTGCTGAAAGAGGTCATGGGCGCCAGCCTGTCGGAGGCCGCCCTGTGGGGCGGGCTGCTGGTGGCGGGATTCGCCGCGATGCAGTTCCTGTGCGGCCCTCTCATCGGCACCCTGTCGGACAGCTACGGGCGGCGCGTGGTCGTTCTGGTCTCCCTTGGCGTCATGATGCTCGACTACGTGATCATGGCCTTGGCGCAAAGTTTCTGGTTGCTCATGATCGGCCGGCTGATTGCCGGGATCACGGCGGCGGTCATGGCGACCGCGCTGGCCTACATGGCCGATATTTCAAAGGGATCCGAGAAAGCGCGCAACTTCGGTCTTGTGCAGGCGGGCTTTGGCATGGGCTTTGTGCTGGGCCCCGCCATCGGCGGGCTGGTGGCCGAACTGGGCACCAGGGCCCCTTTCTGGACGGCAGCCGCGCTATGCCTGGCGAACTTTGCCCTGGCGCTTTTCGTCCTGCCCGAAAGCCTGCCGCCGGAACGCCGCCGCCGGTTCGCGCTGCGACGGGCCAACCCCCTGTCGGCCCTGGCCGCCGCCGCGCGCCTGCCCGGGCTGCGGCCACTGATGGCCGTCTACCTGCTCTACCTCGTGGCCATGCACTCCTACGGTGTGGTCTGGCCCTACTTCGGCGAGGCGCGCTTCGGCTGGGATGCGGCGCTGGTGGGCCTCTCTCTGTCGATCTACGGCATCGCCCTGGTGCTGGTGCAGGCGGTCTGCTTCGGCCCGATCCACCGCCGCTTCGGCGCGCGCGCGACGGTGCTGGGCGGGCTCGGCATCAACGTCTTCTTCTTCAGCTGGCTGACCGGCATCCGCAGCGGCACCCTGACCCTGATCCTGACCCCCGTCACCGCCTTCGGAGAACTGCCCCAGCCCGCCCTTGCCGCCATGGCCAGTGATGCCGCCCCGGAAGACGCCCAGGGGGAGCTGCAGGGCGTGCTGGCGTCTTTGCAGGCGGTGGCGATGATCATCACGCCACTGGTCATGACCGGCATCTTCCGCGTCTTCACCAGCGAAACCGCCCCGATCACCCTGCCCGGCGCCCCCTTTGGTGCGGCTGCCCTGCTGACCATGCTGACCATCGGCATCTTCGCCCTGGCGGTGCCGAAGCGCCAGTAATTCCGAATTGAGGAAATTTATTTCGCAAATCTCAATGAAGCCTTAACACTGTGCCCGGATCACCCGAGGAGGACGACATGCAGACGATCAAGGCGGCCCTGTGCCGGGACTTCAACGCACCGATGACCATCGAGGAGGTACAGCTGCGCGCGCCCGCCATGGGCGAGGTCGAGGTGGAGCTGGAGGCGGTGGCGATCTGCCATTCCGACATCTCCTTCTGGCAGGGCGGCTTCGGCGGGCACCTTCCGGCGGTCTTCGGGCACGAGGCGGCAGGCAAGGTCACGGCGGTCGGCACGGGCGTGCAGGGCGTGAGCCCGGGCGACAGCGTCTGCGTCACGCTGATCCGGTCCTGCGGGCATTGCGACTGTTGCGGATCGGGGCAGCCGACGATCTGCGAAACCCCCTTCGACGCCGTGGCACAGAGCCCGCTGAGCCTGGCCGACGGCAGCCCGGTGATGCAGGCCATGGCCTCCGGCGCCTTCGCGGAGAAGGTCGTGGTGGACCAGAGCCAGGTCTGCGTCATCCCCGAAGACGTGCCGATGGACGCGGCCTCGCTGATCTCCTGCGGGGTGATCACCGGCGTGGGCGCCGCCGTCTATGCCAGCGGCATCCGCGCGGGCGACGACGTGGTGGTGATCGGCGCGGGCGGGGTCGGGCTGAACGCGATCCAGGGCGCGCGGATCGCCGGGGCGCGCCGCATCGTCGCCGTCGATCTGGTAGAGGAAAAACTGAGCGCAGCGAAGGAGTTCGGGGCCACCGACACCGTCAGCGCAGAGGGCAAGCCCTGGGCCGAGGTGAAGAAGATCCTGGGCCGGGGCGCCGATGCGGTGATGGTCACCGTGGGCGTGGCCCCGGTCTACGACATGGCGCCTCGCTACCTTGCGCGAGGCGGGCGGATCGTCATGGTGGGGATGCCGCACCTCGATGCCGTTTCGACCTATTCGCCGATCATCATGGCCGACGCGGGCCAGGGCATCGTCGGGTCCAAGATGGGCAACGTGGTGATCAAGCGCGACATCCCCTGGATGGTCGACATGTACAAGCAGGGACGGCTGAAGCTGGATGAGCTGATCTCGGGCCGCTGGACCCTGGATCAGATCAACGAAGCCGTGGCCGACACGCTGAAGGGGACCGCCCGGCGCAATGTGATCATGCTGAAGTAAGGAGCTGTTTTCGTGAAGCTTTCCGACCTGGATATCATCGTCACCGCCCCGCCTGCCCCCGGCTGGGGCGGGCGCTACTGGATCCTGGTGAAGCTGACGACGGCCTGCGGGATCACCGGCTGGGGAGAGGTCTATGCCGCCTCGGTCGGGCCCGACGCGATGACGGCGGTGATCCGGGACGTCTTTGCCCGCCACATGGAGGGGGAAACCCCGGAGGCCATGGAGCTGATGTTCCGCCGGGCCTATTCGGCGGGCTTCACGCAGCGGCCGGACCTGACCGTGATGGGCGCCTTTTCCGGGTTGGAGATCGCCTGCTGGGACATCCTGGGCAAGGCGCGGGAGCGGCCGGTGCATGCGCTTCTGGGGGGGCGGCTGAACGAGCGGATCCGCTGCTATTCCTACCTCTACCCCCTGCCCCACCACGACATCCGCGCCTTCTGGACCAGCCCGGACATGGCGGCCGAAAGCGCGCGGGATCTTCTGGCGCGGGGCTACACGGCGGTGAAGTTCGATCCGGCGGGGCCCTATACGATCCGTGGCGGGCACATGCCGGCGCTGTCGGATCTGTCATTGTCTTCAGCCACTTGCGCCGCCGTGCGAGAGGCCGTGGGCGATCACACGGACCTGCTTTTCGGCACCCATGGGCAGTTCACCGGGGCCGGCGCCCTGCGGATGGCCAGGGCGATCGCCCGCTACGATCCGCTGTGGTTCGAGGAACCCGTGCCCCCCGATGACCTGCCCGGCCTGGGGCAGGTCTGCCGCGCCTCGGGCCTGCCGATGGCCGTGGGTGAGCGGTTGACCACCCTGGCCGAGTTCCGCGCCGCGCTGCAGGCGGGGGCGGCGATCCTGCAACCGGCTCTTGGCCGGTCCGGCGGGATCTGGGAGACCCGCAAGATCGCCGTGCTGGCCCAGGCCTTCGGCGCGCAACTGGCGCCGCATCTTTATGCCGGTCCCGTCGAATGGGCGGCGAACCTGCAGCTGGCCGCGACGATCCCCAACCTGCTGATGGCCGAAACCATCGAGACCCCGTTCCACGATGCGCTGATCCGCAGCACGATCCGGGTCGAGGATGGCCACGTGCAGCTGTCCGACACGCCCGGCCTCGGCATCGAGGTGGACGAGGACCTGGCGCGGGCGCATCCCTTTGAGGGGGCGGAATTGCATCTGGAGATGCAGGAAGCGCCCTGTCGGTACGATTCCGTCAATGCCTTCCAGGGCGGCGCGCCGCGCAAGTAGGATCGCGCGGCGGGGTTAAGCGAAGCCTGCCGGGGCGCGCGGGCCTGCGTGATTCGCGCGGGCTGCGCCGTCAGGGCACCTCAGGCCGTGGCGGCGGGCAGCATGCGGCGGTGGACCTGCGCCACCAGGATCGTGCCCGCGACCAGGGCCGCGCCGCCCAGGGCCTCCTGCTGGAGGCCGTGGCCGATCGTGCCGATCTCTGCCGTGAGCAGGAAGCACATGTTGCTGTCCAGCCCGAAGGGCGCCGTTTTCGGGTTCGCGCGCAGGATCGCCCCCGCCCCGATGAAGCACAGCCCCAGCAGGTAGAGGCCGAGGTCGGGCAGGCCCAGCCAGGCGCCCAGCAGGCGGTAGGCCAGCGCCGCGACCACGCCGATGGCGGCCGCCGGCGGCAGGTAGCGGATCACCGGGCGCGGGTCGGGCATGGACCCCATGATGGAGGAGAAGACCGTCAGCGCCAGCGCCCCCGCGACAACCCAGAACTGCCCGATCAGCATGAGCGCCGCCAGCCCCGCGCCGGAGATCACCCCGGCCAGGGCGCCGTGGCGCAGCCCGCGTGCAACCCCATGATCTTGCCTCAGTTTATGCGCCTCTTCCCGGGGCGGCGTGGACAGGAAGGTCACCACGGTGACCGAGATCACGCCGATCAGCGTGCACCAGACCCGGCCAAGCGCCAGGTGCCAGGGATCCATCGGCGTGGCCAGCGCGGGCAGGATCACCACGCCCAGGGTGATCGCCGCCATCAGCGCCCCGTAGGAGTAGATGGTGCCGATCCAATAGGCCAGGAAGGTGCCCGCCCCCACCCCCAGGACATAGAGCAGGACCAGCGCCACGGGGTTGTGCACATGGGCCAGGATCAGCAGGCCGATCGCCGCGCCCACCACCGTGCCCAGCACCCGCAGCACGCCCCGGATCAGCAGGTCTTCGCGCCAGGCCTGGTTCACCACCCAGACGGGCATGGCCGCCCAGAACGGGTTCGTCACCCCAAGCGCCCAGGCGGCACCAAGGGCGACGGAGGCCGCCAGGAAGAGCTGGAATGCCCGGAAGTGCCAGGTCTGAAAGGTCATGCGCGGGGTCCCTCGTGGATGATTATCAACGTCAACCATATGCCCCTTTCATGCATACATGAAAAGTGCGTTGCTGCACAGGACGCCCCCCGCTGAACGCCAGTGTACGGACCCGTGGTATTTTGCCCAAGTGCCTGAAAAGGCCCAATCAAAACGTCGGTATTACGTCGGTATCGCGGCGGTATTGCAGGGGTGCGCACGGCGGTATGCGAAATTCGCAGGAATTGCGGCGGATACTGCCCGGACCGAGAGGCGTGGCAGGCAGGAGGCAGAGATGGCGCGGAAGGTGATGACCAAGACGGAGCGGCTGGCCCGGGAACGGCTGTATCGCTACGCTTGGGAGATGAACCAGGATCTGCTGGATTTCGACATGCTGCGGGAGGAGGTGCCGGATGCCTGGCACACGCTGGAGGCAGATGTCGACGTGCGGGAGAAGAAGGAGAAGGTGACGCTCTACCTCGATGCCAGCGTGGCGCGGTTCTACCGGGCGATGGGGCTTGGCTACCACGCGCGGATCAACCGCCTGCTGGCCACCTGGGCGCAGATGAAGATCGGCGGCGTGCTGGAGATGGATCAGAAGATGCGCGAGGCGCTGCGCCCGGTCGCATCGGAGGAGTGAGCCCGGGGGCCTGCGGCGCGCAGGCCAGGCAGGCATCCGAATTGATCCGCTGGGCTGGGTCAGCTGCGGGGCGGCCGTGGGGCATCCCGGGGCGCAGGACATCCCGGGGCGCAGGGCGTCCCGTCGGAAGGGTTTGCGGATTTTCGGAAAGGGTCCGGCCCGCCCGCGCCGGTGACGGCGTGCTGGGTATCAGGGCGGAAGTTGCGGCCGAAGGGGCCGCGGGGTGGTCCGGACGGGCGGGCCGTCCGGACCGGAAAGCTCAGAGCAGCTTCAGGTCGACCGCGGCTTCACGGCCGTTGCGGCCTGCCTCGATCTCGTAGCTGACCTTGGCGCCGTCCTTGAGGCCGGTCAGGCCTGCGCGTTCGACGGCAGAGATGTGGACGAAGACGTCCTTGGAACCACCCTCGGGGGCGATGAAGCCGTAGCCCTTGGTGGTGTTGAACCATTTCACGGTGCCAGTGGCCATGTCCGTGTACTCCTGTTTCTTTCCGCCCGCGGAATTGCGGCGGCCCGGCGTCTGGTCGTCTGATCGAGACTGTCGCCGGTAAGAAACAGGGGGTCGATAGAGGTCGCGTAGCGGGAACCTGCATGACAGATTTCGCGAGTCGCGTGAAGGGGGTTTCTGGGGCGTGCAGGGCGGGCGGCGCCCTTTGCCCGTTGGCCCTGCCCGCCCCGGGCGGCAATCCGGCGCCGGGATCGGTGGCGGTGGGGCTGGGGTGGGGCCGGGGTGACGTGAGGTGAGGACGGGGTGACTCCGGGGTAACCCCGTGGAACGACCTCGGGGTGATCCTGGCGGGTGACCTGGGCAGGCCCGGCCAGCAGAGGGGCCCGTCGACAGGAAAGGACGTGGACAGGCCTGCATTCTGCGCCAGTGATCGACACGCGCGCCCAGTGTCCCAACCAGCGTCCCGCCACTTTACCGGATCGCGGGAACTGGTCGCCGGAACGGGCCAGCTGCCAGTCCCCTTCCTGCCCCCCTGTCAGTCGCCCCAGGTCAAGCGGGCCACCTGTGGCGGCCCCGCGAGCGAGGGGGTCAAAACCGCGATCTCTCCGTACTCCAGGGGCGGCAGGCCGGGCGCGCCGAGGCTGTCCCAGATGGTGCGGAGGTTGCCCTTGTTGCCGACCCAGACAACGCAGCGTCCCGCCCCACGCGCCAGAAGGCGCGCCGTGGGATCCGGGGCGGCGATGGCCCGGGGCCGGAGGCCAAGCGACCGGGCCAGGGGCGCGGCGGTCTGCCGGTTGCGTTCGACCCCGGGGTGATAGATCGCCGCGACGGGCCAGCCGGCCAGCGCGCGGGGCAATGCCTCGGCCCGGGCAAGGCCGCGGGCGTTGAGCAGGTCGCCGGAGCGATCGGCATGGCGCAGCAGGATCAGGGTGCTACCCTGCGACAGGCGGAGCGGCCCGGCGCCAGCCCCGGGGGCACAGCCAGCCAACGAGAGGGCCCCAAGCGGCAGGGCGGCGAGGGAGAGAAGGACAAAACGGCGGTGCATGGCAGAGATCCCTGGCTGATGAAACGGTGGCGGGGGTCCAAACGGTGGCGGTGTCCTGGCAGGACGCGAGCAGCCTGCCGCCCCCTGCGCCACCGGTCCAGTCAGGAATTCCGGTCTTTCGCCCGGCCGGGGGTATAGGGTGTTCCGCCCCGGCCCGGCACCCGGCCCTGCGCGAAGGCGCACAACGGCTGTCCGGGGATCCGGACTGGCTTTCACGCCGCTCTCCGCCCAGATTACCGGAAACCGCGCGACATCCCGTCCGCCGAGAGGAGAGCCCGCATGACCTTCCGCCCCGTTGCCGCCACCACCCAGGCCCAGCCCACGATGGAGGGCGCCGGCGTCCACCTGCACCGCGTCTTCGGCTTTGGCGATCCGACGCTGACCGATCCGTTCCTGATGATGGACGATTTCCGCAACGACGATCCGCGCCTCTATTCCCGCGGCTTCCCCTGGCACCCGCACCGCGGGATCGAGACGATCACCTACGTGCTGGACGGCCAGGTGGAACATGCCGACAGCCTGGGCAACCGGGGTCTGCTGGGCGCAGGCTCGGTACAGTGGATGACCGCCGGGTCGGGGATCGTCCACCAGGAGATGCCTTCGGGCAACGCGGCGGGGCAGATGCACGGGTTCCAGCTCTGGGCGAACCTGCCGTCCTCGCTGAAGATGACCGCGCCGCGCTATCAGGACGTGGGGGCGGGCGACATTCCGATCGAGGGTGATGACGACGGCACCACCGTCAAGGTGATCATCGGCAAGTTCTGGGGCAAGACCGGCCCGGTGGACGGGATCGCGGCGAACCCGATGCTGCTGGACGTGTCGGTGCCGGCCGGGCGCAAGAAGGTGCTGCCGGTGGACACGCGCTCCAACGCGCTGGCCTATGTCTTTGCCGGGTCGGGCACCTTCCGCGATGCCAGCGACCCGGTGGGGATCAAGGTGGAGAAGGAATATCGCGGAGAGGAGCTGAACATCCGCGACATGACGGGCAACCGGACGCTGGTGCGGTTCGGCGCGGGCGACGAGATCACGGTGCAGGCAGGCGAAGAGGGCATCCGCTTCCTGCTGATGACCGGCCGCCCGATCCAGGAGCCGGTGGCCTGGCACGGGCCGATCGTGATGAACACGCAAGCGGAGCTGCGGCAGGCGATGACGGAGCTGCAGAACGGGACGTTCATCAAGGGGTGAGGATGGCATTGGGGTGGGGAGCCCTTCGAGGCGGAGCTTGCCCCTTCGAGGCGGGGTGAACCCCTTCAAGGCGGGGTAAACCCCGCCCTACGTTTTCGGTTCGTTAACCCTGGGCGGCGAGCGTGGGGCATGCCGCGCTATGTCCGGCCCCGGATCAAGGGGGCCACGCTTTTCCTGACGCTCTGCCTGGCCGACCGGGGGTCGGACCTGTTGCTACGCCATGTCGATGTGCTGCGCGAGGCGGTGCGGGCGACGAAACGCGCGCGGCCATTCACCATCCACGCCTGGGTGGTCCTGCCCGATCACATGCATTGCGTCTGGACCCTGCCCGAGGGCGACGATGCCTACGCGATCCGTGTCGGTGCGATCAAGGCCCGGTTTTCCCGAGAGGTCCGTAGGGCGGGGTTCACCCCGCCGTTGGCGGGGCGTGTTGCGCCACCGATGAAGGCGGTCACCCCGCCGATGACCGGAGTTGTCGCTCCGTACGATGGGGGTATCGCGCCCAAGGGAGTTGCCGCGCCCTGCCATGGTGATGCTCCGCCGCGTGGCCCGTTGCAGCAGGAGGCGCAAATCAGGCGGCGTGGGGGTCCGGGACAGAGGGGGTATGTCGGGGTGAACCCCGACCTACGGGGCGAGGTCGGGATCTGGCAGAAACGGTTCTGGGAACACCACATCCGCGACGATGCCGATTTCGAAAATCACCTGCGGTATTGCGAGATCAACCCGGTGAAACATGGATTGGTGGAACGGGCAGAAGATTGGCCCTGGGGCGGGGTCCGTGGGTCGTAGGGCGGGGTTCACCCCGCCTTTTTGGGTTTGCGCGGTTCGAAGGTTGGTTAAGCTGGTGCGTGTGGGAGCCGAGGGGTGGGACAGTTCGAGTGTTGGACGTGAGGTGCCGGATTGGCGAGGAGCCGCTTCAAGCCAGGATAGAGCCCCGCCATTTGCAGCTGTCGCCGATGAGTTTTCTTCAAAATGAGATCATGGAGCAATGCAAACTCAGTTCAGGCCGAAATTTTCTTTCTGTATACCTCATCCCACTCCCAATATCCGATCTGCTCCCATTCCTCCGCTTCATTAAATCTCATCTTCCTTTGATTCAGCTTCGGACCCATCGCTGATATTAGTAGCGCTTCAAGATCGCCGATGGTCGTCGATGTGTCGTCGGTAATATCTCGACGTGGCTGGTTGAGCGACAGAACACCGTCCTCATCTTTGACCTTTCCAACAGGATTAAATCCGAACCAAGAGAAACGATCCCATTTTCCTGCGAGATGGTCTTGCTGGTGGTCCCGCAGACGCGCACCTAAACGCTCTCCCTTGGCGAGGCCGATATAAGCAGGTCCATATTCGTCGAATAGAATATAGATACCCTGCTGCCGCCGAAAGTCAGCGACTCTTATCCCAGGAAGATTCTTCCCTATGCGACCTAGAAGTCGAAATTCGTTCTTGACACCTTGACCAGGAAACCATTCGATCTCATCCGCGCGCCAAAAAAGCCCAAAGCTGGTGACCTGCATACCCCCTCCCAATCATCTATTTTGTCTGGGACCGTATTGAATACTAAGAGTGTTCGAAAGCATTTTCCGACCAGTCTCGACCAACAGTTAACACCTTGCAGGATCAAAGTGACTCTTCAGCGACGAACCGCACCCACCATTCTTGAGCTAGGCTAGTCAACACAACGCCCCAACGGAGCACCCTTTGCCAGTCAATTCCATACAGAAACCGGCAACCAAGCCAAATGAAAAGGGCGGCCCTCCAGCCGCCCTTCCCTCATCTCATTAAGCCCCACGCTTACCGCGTGAACTTCTTGTACTTCAGCCGCTTCGGCTCCAGCGCATCAGGCCCAAGCCTCCGCTTCTTGTCTTCCTCGTAGTCCTCGAAGTTGCCCTCGAACCACTCCACATGCGCATCGCCTTCGAACGCCAGGATGTGCGTGCAGATCCGGTCGAGGAAGAAGCGGTCGTGCGAGATCACCACGGCGCAGCCGGCGAAATCGACCAGGGCGTCTTCCAGCGCGCGGAGGGTTTCCACGTCCAGATCGTTGGTCGGTTCGTCGAGCAGCAGGACGTTGCCGCCGGAGCGCAGCAGGCGGGCCATGTGAACGCGGTTGCGCTCACCACCCGACAGCAGGGAGACCTTCTTCTGCTGGTCGCCGCCCTTGAAGTTGAAGGCCGAGCAATAGGCCCGCGCGTTCACTTCGGCATCGCCCAGCTTGATGATGTCCTGACCGTCGGCGATGGCTTCCCAGACGTTGGCGTTGGGGTCCAGGTCGTCGCGGGACTGGTCGACGTAGGACAGCTTGACGGTATCGCCGAATTCCACCGAGCCTTCGTCGGGCTGTTCCTGACCGGTCAACATCTTGAAGAGCGTCGTCTTGCCGGCGCCGTTGGGGCCGATGACGCCGACGATGCCGCCCGGCGGCAGGGCGAAGTCCAGGCCCTCGACCAGGAGCTTGTCGCCCATGGCCTTCTTCAGCCCCTCGACCTCGATCACCTTGTTGCCAAGACGCGGGCCGTTGGGGATGACGATCTGGGCGTTCGCCAGCTTCTCCCGCTCGGACTGGTTGGCCATCTCGTTATAGGCGTTGATCCGGGCCTTGGACTTGGCCTGGCGGGCCTTGGCGCCCTGGCGCATCCATTCCAGTTCGCGGGCCAGGGTCTTCTGCTTGGACTTGTCCTCGCGCGCTTCCTGCTCCAGCCGCTTGGCCTTCTGTTCCAGCCAGGAGGAGTAGTTGCCCTCGTAGGGGATGCCCTGGCCACGGTCGAGTTCGAGGATCCAGCCGGTGATGTCATCCAGGAAGTAGCGGTCGTGGGTGACGATCAGGATGGTGCCCTTGTATTCGATCAGGTGGTTCTGCAGCCA
This sequence comes from Pseudooceanicola sp. NS-SX8, assembly GCF_057380755.1. NCBI lineage: Bacteria > Pseudomonadati > Pseudomonadota > Alphaproteobacteria > Rhodobacterales > Paracoccaceae > Pseudooceanicola > Pseudooceanicola sp. NS-SX8. The sequence continues at coordinate 4,471,034 of NZ_CM170819.1, forward strand.
GGCGATGGTTTCCGCATCGAGGTGGTTGGTCGGTTCGTCCAGGAGCAGCATGTCGGGCGCTTCGAGCAGCAGCTTGCAGAGCGCGACGCGGCGCTTTTCACCGCCCGAGAGCGTGGTGACATCGGCATCATCGGGGGGGCAGCGCAGGGCCTCCATCGAGATGTCGATCTGGCTGTCGAGGTCCCAGAGGTTCTGGGCGTCGATCTCATCCTGCAGCTTGGCCATTTCCTCAGCGGTTTCATCGCTGTAGTTCATGGCAAGGTCGTTGTAGCGGTCGAGGATCGCCTTCTTTTCGGCGACGCCGAGCATGACGTTTTCGCGCACCGTCAGGGCGGGGTCCAGCTCGGGTTCCTGCGGCAGGTAGCCGACCTTGGCGCCCTCGGCGTGCCAGGCCTCGCCCTGGAAATCCTTGTCCCAGCCCGCCATGATCTTCAGCAGGGTGGATTTACCGGCGCCGTTGACGCCGACGACGCCGATCTTCACGCCGGGCAGGAAGTTCAGGTGGATGTTCTCGAAGCACTTCTTGCCACCCGGGTAGGTCTTGGAGACGCCGGACATGTGGTAAACGTACTGGTAGGCGGCCATGGGAAACTCCGTGACTCTGAAAATGGGGTTTTGCGCTGGATACAGAAAGCCGGGGGCGGGGGCAATCAGGATGAGCCCGGAGCGCTGCGCGCAGCCGGTGGCGGCTTGGGCAACCTGGCCCGGGGTGGGCTGCCTGGCGGGGCAGAAGACGAGACCCGGGACGCGGCCGAAGACGGGGTGCATATCGGGGCGCATATCGCGGCGCGACGCCTGCCCCGGACAATGCCCGCCCCCTGCCTGCGCCCCCCAGCCTTCGAAATCTCAGTTGCCGGTGATCCGTTTACCCGGTGCAAAGGATTGGCCGCCTATGGTCCGGGCGAAGCCCCTGGGTGCATGCGGGGCCGGATCTGGGAAGCGAGGCCGACGTGACGATCGAACAGGAAACCCGCCAGTGGAGCAATGACGAGAAGCGCCTTGGGCAGGAGCTGAACGGGCTGGTCGTGCGCCAGCTGCGCGACGTGCTGCTGAAGGCCTACTCGGTGGTCGACCCGAGCCTGCGGTCGGTGCCCGATGCGCTGTACGAAAAGGAGCTGCGGAAGTTCAACCGCATCTCCACCGGGGATTTCAGCCCGGCCTATTTCGCCGAACAGGCGGAACTGGCGGAGGATATCGCGCGCAACACCCCCTTTCCCAAGTACCTGCAGGGCTACGCGGTCTACGCGGGGGAGCTGATGGTGGCGCTGCAGTCGGCCGCCGCATCCAAGGGAGAGGGCAAGCGCGCCGCGATGACCCGGCAGCTGATGGTGGCGATCTTTGCCGACGTGGCGGTGGCGATGCACCATTTCTTCCAGGCGGAGGCGGAGGCCGACCAGAAGGGCATGGATGTGCTGGCCCAGGCGCTGACCAGCCTGGCCAAGGGCGATCTGACCTATCGCATCGGCAGCGACGCGCCCCACAAGATCGCCCGCGCCAAGCAGGATTTCAACGAGGCGACGACGACCCTGCATGCCGCCCTGTGCGATATCCACAATGCCTCCGGCGATGTCAGCCAGGGCAGCGAGCATATCGCCGCGGCGATCGAGGCGCTGGCGCGCCGGACGGAGCAGCAGGCCTCTGCGCTGGATCGCAGCGCGGGTGCGCTGAACAACATCCGGGAGACGATTTCGGCCACCAACGAGGGCGCCAGCATGGCCGCCGGCGCCGCGAGCGAGGCGCGCGGCATGGTCACCCGGTCGACCGAGGTGATGCAGCAGACCCAGAGCGCGATGCAGGAGATTTCCGGATCGTCGCGGGAAATCAGCAAGATCGTTTCGGTCATCGACACCATCGCGATGCAGACCAACCTTCTGGCGTTGAACGCAGGCGTGGAGGCCGCGCGGGCGGGCGAGGCCGGGCGCGGCTTTGCCGTGGTCGCGACCGAGGTGCGGTCGCTGGCGCAGCGGTCGGCGGAGGCGGCCAAGACGATCCGCGACCTGATCGATCAGAGCGTGGACCAGGTGCAGAAGGGCGAAAAGCTGGTGGATGAGACCAGCAATGCGCTGAGCGTCGCGCGGGAAAAGGTGATGGAAATCGACATGCTGCTGGAGGAGATCACCAAATCGGCCGAGGCGCAGTCCAAGGGGATTTCCGCCGTCGGCCAGGAGGTGTCGCACAGCAGCGACCTGACCCAGCAGAACGCCTCCATGTCGGAGGAAACCACGGCCGAGGCGGTGCGGCTGCGCGACCAGAGCCAGGCGCTGAGCGGGCTGGTGTCGCAGTTCCGGCTGGAAGGAGGCGGCAAGGCCGCCGCCCCGGGCGCACGGCGCTACGGCTGATAACGGGAAGGCGGCCCTTCCAGGGCCGCCGCACCCAGGGGGCCACGGACGCCCTGTGCCTGGCCCCCTGTACCTGGCCCCTGCGCGTGGCCCCTGTGCCGGGGCCTCTGTTCCTGCGCTGCTGTTTCTGGGCTGCTGTTCCTGAGCCACTGCACCCTGGGGACCCTTTCGCCGGGCTGCTGTGTCCCGCCCCCTGTTCCTGGGCCCCCTGTTCCTGCCCTCCCTGTTCCTGGGCCACTGCGCCCTGGGCCCCCTGTTGCCGGGCTCCTGCGTGCCGGGAACCCTCAACTGCCACCCCCGACCCGGGGCCCCCGGCCCGGCGATCTTGACCCGGCGTCCAGAACTGGTCCCCTGAATTGGTCCCCTGAACCGAGGAAGTCCGGCGGGATGGCACGGAACGCGGGACGGCACGGAACCCTGACCCCCTGCGGCACGTTGGGTGCAAGATCCGGATCGGGCCGGGTCCCTGCAGGAGCGCTACATGCCGACCGACCAGTCCCCCGACAGGGGAGAAGCCGAAAGCCGTCTGGTAATCCTACACCGCATAGAGGTCTTGCTGGCCGGGTTGCTGATCCTCTTCTCGCTCTGGTCGGTCTACGTGGCCAAGACCGTGGTGCTGCCGGTCCTTCTGGGCTTCCTGATTTCCCTGACGCTGAGCCCCGTCGTGCGCTGGCTGGCGCAGCGCGGCGTGCCGCAGGCCCTGTCGGCGGTGCTGATCATCGTCACCATCGGCGCCGGATCCGCCTATGGGTTCTACCTGATGCGCCTGCCCGCCCAGACCCTGATCGAGGAAGCGCCGCAGATCCAGCAGGAGCTGCGGCTGAAGCTGTGGAACGTGATGCACAACGTGGAACAGCTGCGCGAGGCCTCCGAACAGATGAGCCAGATGGCCACGGGCAACAATGACCCGGCTTCGGAGGAGGATCAGACGGTGGTGGTCACCCCCGCCACCAGCTTCCTTCAGACGGCGCTGAGTTCGCTGGCGACCTCCGGCACGGTGCTGGCGGTTGCCCTGCTCTTTGCCATGTTCCTGCTGTCCATGGGCGATGCCTTTCGCGCGCGGCTGGTCCAGAGCTTCCCCGATTTCAGGCGCAAGCGGCGGGCGGCCCGGATCAGCAAGGACGTGGAGCGGCAGATTTCGCGCTACCTGGCGGCGATCACGGTGATCAACGCGGGCCTCGGCGTCTGTGTCGGGCTGGCGCTGCACCTGCTGGGCATGCCCTATGCCCTGCTGTGGGGGGTGGCGGCCTTCCTGCTGAACTACCTGCCCTACCTGGGCGCGATCATCGGCGTGGTGGTGGCCACGGCGGTGGCGCTGGTGACCATCGACAGCACCGGGCAGGCCCTGCTGGTACCGGCGGTCTACCTGTTCCTGACCTCGATCGAGGGGCAGATGATCACCCCCTGGCTGGTCGGGCGCCACCTGCAGCTGAACACGGCGGCGGTCTTCATCGCGGTGGTTTTCTGGGCCTGGCTCTGGGGGGCGGCGGGGGCGGTGCTGGCTGTGCCGCTGCTGGTCTTCGTCAAGGTGCTTTGCGACAACGTGCCGGGGCTGACCACCCTGGGCCATTTCCTGGAGGCGCGCCGCCCGCGGGAGGCAGGCCGCAGCGCCCCGCCCGGCGATGGCCGCAAGCGGGCCACGGCGCGCGCCCGCGCCCAAGCCGCGCGGCGCAGCGGCACGGCCGGCGGACGGATCCCGGTGCATCCGCCCCTGAAGGGCCCGACGCAGCAGCCCCTGGCAGGCCCCGAGACGCGCTGACGACAAGCCGAAGGGCCAGGGACGGCGCTTTCAGGGCGCGCGCCCTGGCTGCCGGGCCGCAACCGGCCCGCCTTTCCTACGGTTTTACTTTGACTTTCGGGCGACTTCCGGCCACATCCAGCGCCAGGGCGGCCCGCCAGGGGCCGCGCAAACAGGCCGCCGATCCTCTTCCGATGACCCCGACGGACCCAGCAGCGCCCCCGGCCACGGGCCCTGCCGCAGGTCCCGCGCAGGAGCCCCGATGACATCCAGCCACCGCCGCCCCTTCGCGCGACCGGGAGAGCGCATCGGCCTGCTTGGCGGGTCCTTCGACCCCCCGCACGAAGGCCATGTGCACATCACCCGGGAAGGGCTGAAGCGGTTCGGCCTGGACCGCGTGTGGTGGCTGGTCAGCCCCGGCAACCCGTTGAAGGCACAGGGCCCCGCCCCGCTGGAGCGCCGGATGGACGCCGCCCGCGCCCTGATGCAGCACCCCCGGGTCGAGGTGACGGACCTGGAGGCCCGGTTCGGCACCCGCTACACCGCCCGCACCCTGCGCGCCCTGCAGGCCCATTACCCGGGCGTCGCCTTCACCTGGCTGATGGGCGCCGACAACCTGGTGCAGTTCAATCGCTGGCAGGAGTGGCGCTGGATCCTGGACAATGTGACCATCGGCATCCTGTCGCGCCCCGGCGACCGGATGGCGGCCCGCAATTCACGCACCGCGCGCATCGCCCGCGCCGCCCGGATCCGCGACGCCGAAAGCCACCGCCTGGCGGGCAGCCCGGCCCCGGCCTGGTGTTTCGTCGACATGCCGATGGTGGCACGGTCTTCCTCCGAAATTCGCGCGAGCGGCGACTGGACCCGGGGGCCGACACAGCCGGAAGGCGAGTGACGCGGCTGTGAACGCCGGTAGCGGCGCCCGCACCGCGCCAGCCCTTGCCCGCCCCCCCTGCCCCCCGCTAGAAGTTCAGCGGGAGACGCGTTCAGCGGGAGAGCAGGAGTGCCCATTTGACGACCACCGACCTTTCCCGCCGCAGCTTCGTGGCCGCGCTGCTTGCCGGCCTTGCCACCCCGCTGCAGGCGTCCGCCCCCGATACCTCGTTGCGTCCAAAGGCCCGGCCCGGCACGCCGCCGGTCCCCGCCCAGGTCCCTGCGCCGGAGACCCTGCTGGACGACGCCCGGCTGACCGGCGTGTCGAGCTTTGCCCTGGGCCGTGTCGGACAGCCCAGCCTGGTGGAAAGCATAGCCCCGAACGAGATGTTGCCCCCCGCCAGCGTCGGCAAGTGCCTGACGGCCTTCTACGCGCTGGAAACCCTTGGCCCGCAATTCCGCTTTGCCACCCGCGTGCTGGGCACCGGGACCCTGCGCGATGGCGTGCTGGAGGGGGATCTTCTGCTGGTGGGCGGCGGCGACCCGGGGCTGGATACCGATGCCCTGGCCGACCTCGCCGGGCAGTTGAAGGACGCGGGCCTGAGGGAGGTGCGCGGGCGGTTCCTCTACCACGGGTCCAGCCTGCCGGAGGCGCGCCTGATCGATGCCGACCAGCCCGACCACGTGGGCTACAACCCCGGGGTTTCGGCGCTGAACCTGAACTACAACCGGGTCAATTTCTCCTGGGAGAAGCAGGCGGGCAAATGGCAGGTCAGCATGGATGCCCGCACCGTGAAATACCGGCCCGAGGTCAGCCTGGCGCGCATGAAGATCGTCGACCGGGCCAGCCCGGTCTACACCTACGAGGATCGCGACGGGCATGACGACTGGACCGTGGCCGAAGGCGCGCTTGGCAACGGCGGCACCCGCTGGCTGCCCGTCCGCCGCCCGGCGGCCTATGCGGCAGAGGTCTTTGCCATCCTGGCCCGGTCCAACGGCATCGTGCTGAAGACGCCGGAGGCCGCAGGCGATCTGCCCGCCGGCGCCGCCGAACTGGCCCGGGTCGAAAGCCCGCCGCTGGAAGAGATCGCGCGGCTGATGCTCTACTATTCCAACAACCTGACGGCGGAGCTTCTGGGGCTGACGGCCACGGCGAAACGGCTGGGCCAGCCGCCCTCCTCCATCCCTGCCTCGGCCCGCGCGATGAGCGACTGGGCCCGCCAGACCCGGGGCCTGGCCCGGGTGGCGATGGTGGATCATTCCGGCCTGGGGGACGGCTCCCGCTTCCCGACGGGGGACCTGGTACGGCTGCTGTCGGCGCCCGATGTCCACGACCGGCTGCGCCCGCTGCTGAAACCGGTGAAGCTGCTGGATGACAAGGGGCGGATCGAATCCGCGCCGGGGTTCAGCGCCGATGCCAAGACCGGGACGCTGAACTTCGTCAGCGGGCTGGCCGGCTACATGACCGCACGCAACGGGTCCGAGATGGTCTTTGCCATCCTTTCGGGCGACGTGGCGCGGCGCGATGCGCTGACCCGGGCCGAACGCGAACGCCCCGCCGGGGGCCGCACCTGGACCGCCCGCGCGCGCCACCTGCAGCAGGCGCTGCTGAACCGCTGGGGCAATCTTTACGAATTGGGGTGAGGGCTTCGGCCCGGCCGCAGGGGCCTGCCACCCAGGCGCCGCGGGCGCCGGTGGCTCTGGGTCCCAGTGACTTCGGGCCTTAGTGACTCTGGCCCGGGCCGGGCAGAGTCGTGATTTCCGCGGGGAGCGGTCGGGCGTAGAGGTCAGACCCGTGTATCAGCGACCCCACGATCGGGGTGACGCAGAGCAGGGCGAGACCGATGATGAGGACGTAGCGTCGCATCCTGGGGTCCGTCTGGCTTGGCGTTAACATAGTTAACATGTGGGGCGCCCGGCCCGCCGATCAATGGTGGAATTCCGGACTCTGCCCGCCCCGGCAAAGCCCCGCCCGGCCTGCGCGCGCCCCCGCCGACGGGTGTTTCAGCGATGAAACCAAGGCGCATCTTCAGGCTGCTTTCCGCTAAAACCGGGGCCTTCGGTCGGCGCTACAAGGCACCCAAAAATGCCGGACCGGCCCAAAGCCCGCCCCCCAAAAGCGGTCCCAGACGTGAAAGAACCCCTCGCCCATGACGGAGCGAGAGGCCCATTTCCTTGCACGATCATCGGGATACTGCCCGTACCGCCCCGACAGGGTGCCACGGTGCCGGTCAAGCGGGTCTTCCATATATTTGCTGGCGAAAAATATCCCCGCCGGAGGCTTCGCCCGGAACGGGCGAAATCAGCCCGGCCCGGGCGGCAAATCACCCGGGACAGATCACTCCGTCAGGTGCCGCGCGCGGGCGCCGCGTTCGATGGCGGCAGCGTGGAGGCGGTCGAGGTCGAGCTCATAGCGCATTTCCTCCAGCAGGCGCAGTTCGGTTTCGCGCAGGGTGCCATCCGCCGCCGCCACGTCGCAGCACAGCGCATAGGCGGTTTCATAGAGCCGGTCGGGGAGGTTGTCGCGGATCAGGCCGAAGAGCGCATCCAGCCCGTCCTCTTCCGCGAAGAGGTCGAAGACGATGGAGGACATGAGCTTGACCCGGCTGTCGTCGTAATCGGCGAAGATCGGCAGGGTGTTCACCTGGCTCTCGATCTTGATCAGCTCGGAGGTGCGGACGGTTTCATCCGACACGGAGATCGAGATCATCAGCAGGACGAGGCAGTCCTGGGGCGAGAGGGAGTGCGGGAGTTCGTTGGGCATCGGGATCCTCGGCCATTCGTCGCGTAGGTGGCGCCTTCGGTCCCCGGGCGCCATGTTTTCAGGGGTGCGGGGGCCGTTCGGGGCTCACAATATTGACCACCGGGCCCGTGCACAATAGGAAGCGCGGTGCCCGCAAAGCCCCCGAGCGGGACGAATCCCTAAGGAGAGAATCATGTCCGACCTGCGCCAAGCCGCATTGGAGTCGAAAGCCTGGCCTTTCGAAGAGGCCCGCCGCCTTGCCAAGCGCTACGAGAAGAAGGCGCCGGAAAAGGGCTACGTCCTGTTTGAAACGGGCTATGGCCCGTCGGGTCTGCCCCATATCGGGACCTTCGGCGAGGTGCTGCGCACCACGATGATCCGCCGTGCCTTCGAGGTGATCAGCGATATCCCCACCCGGCTCATCTGCTTCAGCGATGACATGGACGGCATGCGCAAGATCCCGGGCAACGTGCCGAACCAGGACCGCCTGAAGGAAGACATCCAGAAGCCGCTGACCAGCGTCTACGATCCGTTCGAGACGCACGACAGCTTTGGCGACCACAACAACGCCATGCTGCGCCGGTTCCTGGACACCTTCGGGTTCGAGTACGAATTCTATTCCGCGACCGAGTTCTACAAGTCGGGCCAGTTCGACGAGGTGCTCAAGCGCGCGGTCGACAAGTACGATGACGTGATGAAGGTCATGCTGAAGTCCCTGCGCGAGGAGCGTGCGGCGACCTATTCGATCTTCCTGCCGATCCATCCGGAGACCGGCCGCGTCCTGTACGTGCCGATGAAGTCCGTCAACCGCGACGACTACACGATCACCTTCGATGACGAGGAGGGGAAGGAATGGACCCTGCCCGTCACCGGGGGCAACGTGAAGCTGCAGTGGAAGCCCGACTTCGGCGCCCGCTGGGCCGCGCTTGGCGTCGACTTCGAGATGTACGGCAAGGACCACAGCACCAACACGCCGATCTACGACCGCATCTGCGAGATCCTGGGCGGCAAGAAGCCGGAACATTTCACCTATGAGCTGTTCCTGGACGACAAGGGCCAGAAGATCTCCAAGTCCTCCGGCAACGGGATCTCGATCGACGAATGGCTGACCTATGCCAGCACCGAGTCGCTGTCCTACTTCATGTACCAGAAGCCGAAGACGGCGAAGCGGCTGTACTTCGACGTGATCCCGCGGGCGATGGACGAGTACCACCAGCAGCTGCGCGCCTATGCCGATCAGGATGCCAAGGGCCGCATGGCGAACCCGGTGTTCCACATCCATGGTCACAACGTGCCGGCCTCCGATCTGGTCGTGCCCTTCTCGATGCTGCTGAACCTGGCGTCGGTGTCGGGTGCCGAGGACAAGGAGACGCTCTGGGGCTTCATCCGCCGCTACGCGCCGGAAGCCAGCCCCGAGACGAACCCGCAGATGGACCAGGCGGCCGGCTTCGCCGTGGCCTATTACAACGACTTCGTGAAGCCCACGAAGGTCTTCCGCGCGGCGAGCGAGCAGGAACGCGAGGCGCTGGAAGCGCTGCGCGATGCCCTGCGGGCCTATGACGGCGAGGCCACGGACGAGGCCCTGCAATCGGTGGTCTACACCGTCGGGCGGGAACGCTTCGACCCGATGAAGGCCTGGTTCAGCTGCCTGTACGAAGTGCTGCTGGGCGCCAGCCAGGGCCCGCGCTTCGGCGGGTTCATCGCGCTTTACGGCGTGTCCGAAACGGCGGATCTGATCGACCAGGCCCTGGCGGGCGATTTCGTCGCCTGAGGACTGCGGCCGTTGGCCGGATCCAGAGCCATGATGGGGCCGGTTCCGAAAGGGACCGGCCCCTTGCCTTTCGCGCCCCTTGCCTTTTTCCGGACGGAGGCGGAGGGTGGCGGCAGGAGGTGTGCCATGGCACGGACGACGGGATATGAGCCGCTGGGGGTGCCCAAGCCCTTTGGTCAGGACCTGTGGATCGTCGACGGGCCGCATATCCGGTTCTACGGCCTGCCCTTTTCCACGCGCATGACATTGGTGCGGCTGCCCTCGGGCGGGATCTGGGTGCATTCGCCCATCCGCCCGGACGAAGACCTGCTGGCCCGGGTCGAGGCGCTTGGCCCCGTCACGCAGCTGGTGGCGCCGAATGCGATCCACTATGCCTCTCTCGGGGAATGGCAAATGCGCTACCCGCAGGCGCAGGCCTGGGTGGCGCCCGGCGTGCGTGCGCGGGCAGCGTCCCACGGGGTGGAACTGGGCCCGGCGGAGGAGCTGGTGCAGGGCGCGGCCTGGGAAGGCGTGCTGCAGGGGCACCTGGTCACTGGCAGCCGGGTCCTGCAGGAGATGGTCTTCCTTCATGCCCCGTCACGCACCCTTGTGCTGACCGATTTCATCGAGAATTTCGAACCCTCCAAACTGCCCGTCTGGATGCGGCCGCTGGTCCGGCTGGCCGGGATCGCCACGCCCGACGGGCGGATGCCTCCGGACATGCAGGCGACCTTCGACAAGGCGGCGCTGCGGGCGGATCTGGAGGTCATCCTGGGCTGGGCGCCGGAACGCGCGGTGCTGGCCCATGGCGCCTGCTACGAACAGGATGCAACGGCGCGGATCCGCCGGGTTTTTTCACGTATTCTTGACGCAGCGTGACCATGCGCTACCGTGATGGGGGTAACGAGGGAGGTCGTCATGCTGCGCCTTGCACTTTCTATCCTGTTTACCGTCGCAATCCTGTCCACCGGTCTTGTCACCGGTCCGGCCCGCGCCATGGGCCTGGGCGGAGGTCAGGAGATCCGCGATACCATTGATGCCCAGATCGACGCCCTGAGGCAGGGCGACTTTGCCGGGGCCTTCGATTTCGCCTCGCCGGGGATCCGGGGCCATTTCGGCACGGTCGAGAATTTCGAGGCCATGCTGCGCGGGGGCTACCCGATGGTCATCGCCCCGAGAGAGATGTTCTACATGCAGCAGCGCGACGAGGCGAGCCGCAGGGTGCAGCCGGTGCAGATGGAAGATGACGCCGGGCGCCTGTTCACGCTGGAGTACCTGATGATCCAGACCGCCGGCGGCTGGAAGATCGACGCCGTGCGCCTGCTGGAAGTCGCAGACCCCGCCGTCTGATACCTGTCTGATGCACTGCCAGCCCCGGCATTCACGGGCGCGGGAGGGTTGCCTGTTCAGGAACTAGGGGACAGGTCGCCGGAGGTCAGGCGGAAGGCCTTGCCGAAGCCGCCGTTCAGCAGGGCCTCTTCCGGGCGGAAGCGCACCAGCAGGAAATCCGTGAACCCGATGTAGAGCTTCGATTTCGGTCGCTGGTGCACGTAGTGATCAGCCAGGGCCTGGAAGGCGGGATCTTCGCGCAGCAGCGGGACGGGCGTGCATTGCAGCGTCAGCCGCGGGTGGGTCAGCGGATCGCCCTTCGGGCCGGGTTCGCCGATGAGCAGGGAGGCAGGCGCCCCCGTCAGCAGCGGCGCGGTATGGGCCGCGAGGCGCGACACCAGGGTCAGGGGCGTGCCGTCGGGATCCACGGCCAGGGCGATGCGGGTCACCATGGGCACCCCGTCGGTCACCGTGGCCAGGGCGCCGAACTGCGCCCCCGCGATCAGCGACTGCGCCAGGGCACGCGCCTCGTCATCGGTGGGCCGGATCGGGTCTGTCTTCTTTTCTGCCATGGCCGAGACCTAGCGCGGACGCCCGCGTATGGCCATCAGAATTCCTTCCAGATCCCCAGCTTCACCCGGTAGGGATCGGTATTGGCCAGCCCGGCAGAGCCGCCGATATCGAGGTAGAGATCATCGCGCAGGCGGATCACGGCGGAGCCTGCCAGCCGGGCAAAGACCGGATCCCCCTGCCCGCGCCCCGTCTGCAGCTGGAGATAGTATTTCATCCGTTCGCCCGCGTTCAGGCCGAAGGTGGTATCGAACTTCCAGTCGATCGCCCCGGTCTGGGCATAGACCTCCGCCACCAGTTCGCCCGAGAGCCAGCCCGAGGGACGGGAGAGGCCGCGACCGAAGGAAAACCCCGGGCGCAGCACCTGCTGGCCGGCGATCTTGCCGCCCCCGATGTCGAAGGCGAGCTTCACCCCCCAGAGATCCGGCAAGGGCACGGAGAGGGAGAGCACCAGCTTGTCCAGGCCCGAGATCGCCCCGCCGAGGTCCCCGGTCAGGGTCAGCCGGTCGGTGAGGCCGTATTCGTGGAAATAGCTGAAGGACTGCACCGCCTCGCCGGTTTCGGAAAATGCCAGGCGCAGGGTGGAGGTGGTGAAGTGATTGCCCTTCCCCCGGGGCCAGGCCCCCGCCGAGGCCCCCTGCCCGGTCGGCAGGAGCAGCAGGGCCGCCAACCACAGGCCGGGCAGAAACAGGCCCGGCAGCAACAGGCGGGGGCAGAGGCGCGCAGCGGTGGGGGCGTGGGACGGCCCGGCCTGAGAGGGGCGGAGTGGCATCGGCTTCTCCTTCGGGGTCTCAGGATCACCGGAGGATGGTTAATGTTCTGATAACGAAGATGAACAAAACCGGGCATCCCATGCGATGCGGGCGGCGATCCGAAGATCACCGCCCGCCTTTTCGGGATGCCGGTTGGGGGGCGATCAGGCCGCGTTGCGGGCAGCCGGGGTGGAGAGCACGGGAATGCGGATACCCTGGCCAAAGGCGGTGACGAGCACATCTTCGGGCGCGCCGATCGCGGCGAGCTTGGCCCGGATCCGGCAGATGTAGACATCAATGATCTTGGGATCGGGTTCATCCTGCCAGGCGTAGAGCTGCAGCATGACCTGATCGCGGGTCACCATGCCGCCGTGACGCAGGACCAGCATTTCCACCAGCTCGTATTCCAGCCGGGTCAGCTTGATCGGCATGTCGCCCCAGAAGACGGTGCGCCCTTCGACGTTGACCGCAAGTTCACCGCACTCAAGCACCGGGTGGCAGAAGCCGTTGGCCCGGCGGATGTAGGCACGCAGGCGGGCCGCGATCTCGATCGGCTTGGAGGGCCATTCGATCAGTTCGTCTGCACCGCGGGCCATGTAGATGGTGCGCATCTTGTCTTCCAGCCGGCGGCTGACCACGACGATGACCATGCGGGGATTGGCGGCGCGCAGCCGGGAAATCAGGTCGCCCGCGTCCATGTCGGGCAGATCCGGGTCGATCAGGATGGCGTCCTGCTCCGCCGAGGAGGCATATTCCAGCAATTCGGCGCCGGAGCCTGCTTCGGTGATGTAGAAGCCTTCCTTGCCCATGGCATGGGCCAGGCCCGCGATATTCCAGGTGGTGTCTGCTACCAGAAGGCGCATCCCGATCTCCTTTTCTTCCCTTCGGCCGAGCCCGACGGGTGTGGAGAGAGAGATGGCCGCCAACGGAGGGACGCGCCTGCGGCCCACACCGTCGAGTTCGGATCTCTGCGCGGGCCTTCGGCCCTTCTGCGCGGTTGCGGCGGCCCCGCCGGGGCGGCCGGTTCTGCCGGGCCGCGGGCCCCTGGGGATCGCTGCCTGACAGGGATGTAATACCGCGTTTACCCCGGCCCCGTCATCTATACGAAAGCATAAGGTTCAATTTTTCCAGATAGTTGGTTAACGCGCCTGGTCCCCACTCTTCACCCCCATCCTGCCCCGCAGTTGCGCCTGCGGCGGGGCGGCCCCATCTGGAAGGCAGGACCAGAAGGAGAGCCAGAGATGAGATGCCCGGTGGACGGAACCGAATTGCTGATGACCGACAGGCAGGGGGTCGAGATCGACTACTGCCCGACATGCCGGGGTGTCTGGCTGGATCGGGGCGAACTGGACAAGATCATCGAACGCACCGCCGCCGCGACCCCGCCCGCACAGCCACAGCGCCGCGCGGCCCCCGTACGGGAATATCGCGAACCCTACCGCGAGGATCACGGCGATCACCGCTACGACCCGCGCGCGGTCAGCCATGGCGATGCCCGCTACCACGACAGGAAATCCTACAAGAAGAAGAAGCGAAAGTCGCTGCTGGACGAGATCTTCGACTTCTGACGCCTGTCCCGTGATCCGGGGCCCCTGAATGGGGCCGCCCTGCGTCGGGATAGAGGGCGACAGAACGCCAGTGGAAAAGAGAAAGGGCGGCCCCGGGGGCCGCCCTTTGATTTGAGGTCTCTGCCAGCCGCATCAGGCCGTCTGCTTGCGGGCCTTCTTGTCGGTCAGCTTGCGCACGATGACGTAGAAGCTGGGCACCATGAAGACGCCGATGAAGGTCGCCGCCAGCATGCCGCCCAGCACACCGATACCGATGGCGTTCTGGGCCGCGGCGCCTGCCCCGCTGGCCGTGGCCAGGGGCACGACGCCCAGGATGAAGGCGAAGGAGGTCATCAGGATCGGCCGCAGGCGCAGCTTCGCCGCTTCGACCGTCGCCTTCAGCAGGGGCATGCCCTTCTTCTCCAGGTCGGTGGCGAATTCGACGATCAGGATCGCGTTCTTCGCCGCCAGGCCGATTGTCGTCAGCAGGCCCACCTTGAAATAGACGTCATTCGACTGCCCGCCGAAATGCGCCGCGAGCAGCGCGCCCAGGATGCCCACGGGTACCGCCAGCATCACCGAGAAGGGGATCGACCAGCTTTCGTAGAGGGCGGCCAGCGACAGGAAGACCACGACAACCGCAAGCGCGTAGAGGTAGGGCGCCTGGTTGCCGGACTGGCGTTCCTGGTAGCTGAGCCCGGTCCAGGCGACGCCGTAGCCACCGGGCACCTGGGCTGCCAGTTCCTCCATCGCGTCCATGGCCCCGCCGGAAGAGGTGCCATCGGCGTTCTGGCCGGAAATGCTCATCGCGGCGGTGCCACCGTAGCGGGCAAGCTGCGGCGAGGCGCTGTCCCACTGGGTTTCCATGAAGGCGTTGAAGGGCACCATTTCACCGTCGGAGTTCCGGGCATACCACTTCTCGATATCCTCGGGCTGCATCCGGTACTGGGCATCCGCCTGGACGTAGACCGGGCGCAGGTCGCCGGCCATGTTGAAGTCGTTGACGTTGGACCCGGAGAAGATGATCGAGAGCATCGAGTTCACCTCGGACAGCGTCAGGCCGAGGCTTTCGGCTTTCTGCTGGTCGATGTTGATGCGCAGGACCGCTTCGTCCTCATCCCCCGAAAGGCGAATGTTTTCCACCCGCGAGTCGGCATTTGCCAGTTGCTCCAGCTGGATCGCGGCCTGGCGCACGGCCTCTGCCCCGTTGCCGCCCTGGTCGACCAGGTACATGGAGAAGCCGGCGGTGTTGCCAAGGCCCGGAATGGCCGGCGGCATCATGAAGAAGACACGGCCCGCGCGCAGGGCGCCGAAGCGCATGTTGGCCCGCATCATCAGCGCGCCCGCGGCACGGTCCGCCTCTTCGCGGTCCTCGAAGCCCTTCAGCTTGATGAACATCATCGCCTGGTTCTGGCCGGTCCCGCCGAAGCCGAAGCCGAGGGCCGCAAAGGTGGAATCCACCGTGTCGCTTTCCTCGTTCCGCAGGTACTGGTCGATCTCGTCCACGACCGCCGCCGTCTGCGCGGAGGTCGACCCTTCGGTCAGGGAGATGATCGACATCAGCACGCCCTGGTCTTCCGACGGCAGGAAGGAGGAGGGCAGTTTCTGGTAGACGGTCGAAGCGCCCCAGATGATGCCCGCCAGGACGATGACCATGATGAAGGGCGCCTTGATCAGGCGGCTGACCGCGCTGGTGTAGCCAGTGTTCATGCGGTCGAAGTTGCGGTTGAACCAGCGTGCCGGGGCGATGCCCTTGCCGTGGGCGGGCTTCAGCAGCGTCGCGCACATGGCCGGCGACAGGATCAGCGCCACGATCACCGACAGCACCATGGCGGAGATGATGGTGACGGCGAACTGCCGGTAAATGACCCCGGTGGAGCCGCCGAAGAAGATCATCGGCAGGAACACGGCCGAGAGCACGACCGCGATCCCGACGAGCGCGCCGGAGATCTGGCTCATGGACTTGATCGTCGCTTCGAGCGGCTGAAGGCCTTCTTCCTCCATCACCCGTTCGACGTTTTCCACCACGACGATGGCGTCATCGACCAGCAGACCGATGGCCAGCACCATGGCGAACATGGTCAGCGTGTTGATGGAATAGCCGAGCGCGGCGAGGATCGCGAAGGTGCCCGCAAGCACCACCGGCACGGCGATGATCGGGATCAGCGTCGCGCGCCATTTCTGCAGGAAGACCAGGATCACGATCAGGACCAGCCCGATGGCTTCGAGCAGGGTGTGTTCCACCTTGGAGATGGATTCCTGCACGAAGGGCGAGGTGTCGTAGGCATAGCGCACTTCGACCCCGTCGGGCAGCGCGGAGCCCAGCCCGTCGAGGGTTTCGCGCACGGCCGCGGCGGTATCGACGGCGTTGGCACCGGTGGCGAGGTTCACCCCGAAGCCGGAGGCATTGGCGCCATCGAAGAGCGAGGAGGAGCCGTAGTCTTCCTGCCCGATCTCGACCCGGGCGACATCGCCCAGGTAGACGGCGGAGCCGTCTTCATCGGTTTTGAGCAGGATCTGTTCGAATTCCTCGGCCGAGGTCAGCTGGCTTTGCGCCGTGATGGTCGCGGTGAACTGCTGGCCGGTGGTGACCGGCAGGTCGCCGAGGGAGCCGACGGAGACGGTGGTGTTCTGCGCCTCGACCGCATCGGTCACGTCGGAGGGGGTCAGCTGATACTGCGCCAGCGACAGCGGATCGAGCCAGATGCGCATGGCATAGCCGGAGCCGAAGGACTGGATGGAGCCCACGCCGGTGGTCCGTTTGACCGGCCCCTCGACGATGTTTTCCAGCATGTTGCCCAGTTCGATGGTGGAATACTTGCCATCGGTGGACACCAGCGCGCCGACCATCAGGATCGAGTCGGAGCTGCGCGAGACGGTCACGCCCGATTGCGTCACCTTGTCGGGCAGCTGGCTTTCGATCTGGCTGACCTTGGATTGCACCTCGTTCTGGGCATCGACGGGATCGACGCTTTCATCGAAGATCATCTGGATCGAGGCGCGCCCCTCCCGCGAGGTGGAGGTCATGTAGAGCATGCCGTCGATGCCGGTCAGCGCATCTTCGATCGTGGAGGTCACGGAGTTCTGCACGGCGTCGGCGGTGGCCCCGGAGTAGGTGGCCGAGATGCGGATCGTCGTGGGGGCGATGTCGGGATACTGCGACACCGGCAAGGTCGTGAAGGAGAAGGCCCCGGCCAGCATCGTGACGATGGCCAGAACCCATGCGAAGACGGGTCGGTGGATGAAGAAGTTGACCATCGGGGATTACTCGTCCGCTGCCGTGTCGGCGTCCTGCACCAGACCCTCTTCGTCGATGGTCACCGGAACGGTGGAGACCTCGGCGCCGTCGGTCAGGTTCTGCAGCCCGTCCACGATCAGCAGGTCCCCGTCGGAGACGCCATCGGTGACGATCCAGGCATTCTGCCAGGTCCCGGCGGAGGTCAGGGCAACCTGCTGCGCCTTGCCGTCGACCGCGATGAAGGCGGTGAGCGAGCCGTCGGCGCTGCGCGAGGTGGCGCGTTGCGGCACCATGATCGCGGTGGTCATGCCCAGGGTCATCTTCACCCGCAGGAACTGCCCCGGCAGGATCACCCGGTCGGGATTGTCGAACTCGATCCGGAAGTCGATGGTGCCGGTGGTGGTGGAAACATCGGTGCTGGGGCTGACCAGCTGGCCTTCGCCGTCATAGGTGTCGCCGGTTTCCAGGGTGAGCGAGATGCCGAGGTTGTCGGCCGGGGTCAGCGTGCCGTCTTCCATCCGCTTGCGGACCCGCAGCATGCGGGCGGAGCTTTCCTGCACGTCCACATAGATCGGATCCATGGTGGTGACCGTGGTCAGGGCATCGGACTGGTTGGCGGTGACCAGCGCGCCGACGGAGACCTCGGACAGGTCGACGATGCCGGCGATCGGGCTGCGGATCACGGTGCGGTCCAGGTCGAGCTTGGCGGATTTCAGGCTGGCTTCGGCGGATTTGACCGAGGCCTCGGCGCTGGCGAGGTCGGCCTTGGCGCTGTCCAGATCGGACTGGGTGACGCCGACGCCGGCCAGGCGTTCATAGCGGTTGACCGTGGCCTGGGCATCATCGCGGGAGGCCTCTGCGCTGGCCAGCTCCGCCTCGGCGGCGGAGAGGTTCACGTCGTAGGTTTCGGAATCGAGCCGGAACAGGACATCGCCTGCTTCGACCCGCTCACCCGCCTTGAAGGAGATTTCCTGCACCAGGCCTTCGACCCGGGGCCGGATATCCGTCTGGTCATGGGCGACGGCACGTCCCGGCAGCGTGACCTGGTAGGGCGCGTCTTCGGTCGCGAGGGTGATCACGCCAACCTCGGTGGGGCCGCCGCCACCCATTCCGGGGAACTGTGCAAAGGCGGGCGCCGCCAGGACACTGAACAGCAGGGGAAGGGAAAGCCTGCGTAGCATTCGGCTGGGCGGCATGGTGGGGAAAGCGGTCATGAGAACTCCGGATCTTCGGCCAGGCACTGGGGGAGAAGGCATGCGCAGGCCGGGGCATTTGGTTTGCTACGGTTCAGGATCACCTTTCCGTCGCGTCTTCACCAGCAATTCTGTGTTTTTTTACGCAGGTGCGACCTTGCGTCCGCGCAGGGCAGACGGAGCACGGCACGATGACAGGGCAGGAAGCCCGGCAAGAGGGCCCTCAGATCCTGCGGGAAAAGCCCAGGCTGAGAAGGACGAGAGGGATCGAGGCGGCGAAACAGGCCCAGTAGCCGAAGCTGGCGGCGAGCCCGCCGAAGAGCACCGGCAACAGCAGGCCTGCGGCAAGGTTCATGCCCGAAAGTGCGGCAAAACTGCTGGCCGAGCCGTGATCCAGCGCTGCCCGGGCGATCAGCGGTCCGTTCAGGGCCACCCCCGAACCGGTCAGCGCCAGGCCGATACCGGCGGCCAGCCATTGCGCGCCCCCCGTCAGCGGCGCGGCGGCCACCAGCAGAAGCAGACCCGCCACCGCGACGACCGACAGGATCGCCATGAGAGGGCGCATCGCCACGCGATCACGCAGGCGATCCCCCAGCAGGCGCATGACGATCATCGCCGCCGCGAAGCTGCTGTAGATCAGCGTGGCCGAGGCCGGGGCAAAGCCCGCCTCGTCCCGCAGGAAGAAGAGCGCCCAGGCGTAGATCATGTTCTCTGTCGCCATGAAGCCCAGGGAGACACCGAAGAGCAGCCGGGTATAGGCATCGGGCCGCGGCAGACCGGGCTTGGTGGCCACCGGCGCGGGCCGTTCGCCGCGCCCCAGCACAGAGATGGCCAGCACGATCCCCGGCAGGCAGACCAGCGCCATGTGCAGCGCCACCGGCACGTGCCAGGCGATCAGCAGGCTGGCCAGGCCCGTGGCGATCAGCCCGCCGATGGACCAGCCGCCATGGGCCAGCGCCATGCGGGAGCGCCCGCCGACCCCTTCGGAGGCCCGGGCAAGCTGGTTCTGGGCCAGTTCCAGCACCTCGCGGCCGAAGCCGAAGGCAAAGAGGATCGCGGCCAGCGACCAGAGCCCTGCCCACTGGGTCAGCATGGCCACCCCCAGCACGAAGCACAGCATCACCTTGGCGATGGCCTCTGCCGGGAAGCGGGCGGCGAGGCGCGGCAGGACGACGAGCGCCAGCAGCACCCCCGCCGGCAGGGCCGCCATGGCCATGCCCAGTTGCCCCGCACCGATGCCCGCCGCCGCCGTCACGTCCGGCAGGCGGGCGAAGAGGGTCATGTAGACCATTCCGTTGGCGAAGAAGACCAGCGGCGGCGCCCAGTACCTGAGCGTCGAAGTGTTCAGTGTCATTCCAGTTCCCAGCCCGACACGGCGTCCAGCGCCTCGACCAGGGCCAGGAATGCCCCGAGGTCGTGGATCACGTGATCCGCCATGTCCTGATTGCCCTCCGGCACCCGATCGTAGCGGTCATTGCGATCCAGCCAGACCGAGGTCAGGCCGAGCGCATTGGCGCCGCGGATGTCGCGCTTGATGTTATTTCCAAGCATGACGATGCCGGGCGCATCTTCGGGCCGCAAGCCCAGTTTGCGCATCGCCTCGGTAAACATGCGCGGATGCGGTTTCGAGGCGCCCACGTTCTCCGAAATCGCCTTCGCATCGAACAGATCCCAGAAGCCCATGGCGCCGTGGACATTGGCAAAGCTTTCCTCGCGCCCGTCGGCCACAAGGGCCACCAGGTGCCCGCGCGCCTGAAGATCCGTCACCAGGGTCTCGCCGCCCGGGATCGGATCGGCGGCCAGCACGATATCGGTCCGGTCGCCGTCCCAGGTCTGGCTGGGTTCGTCGATCATCGTGTTGCCACTGTCGAGGAAGATCGCCTTCAGCCCCCGGCGGCGGCGGCGCAGCCCCTCCAGCCGGGCGCGCAGGTCGCGGGGGATTTCCGCCCGCAGTTCGGACCAGGACAGGTAGAGGAGGTCGGCGCAGTCCGTCTCGATCGTGAAGTCGAAGGTGGGGGTGAAGCGAAGGGTTTTCAGGTATTCACGGCCCAGGAACTGATCATAGGCGGACACGAAGGAGAGCGGCCCCGCCAGCATGTCGGGGATCAGCACGCCGCAGAGTTCGTCGCAGGAGAGGCAGGCCCGGGTCAGGGCATCGCGGCGGGTCAGCACCGCCTCCGCGCTGTCCGCATGGGCATGCTTGCCCGGTTCGCAGAAGAGCACAGGGCGGGGGCCGCGCCAGGTCGGAGCCAGCTGCCGCAGCCCGCCGTGGGCCGAGGCCAGGCAGGCCAGCGGGCGTTCTTCGTCATCGAGGCAGATCCAGACATGTTCCAGTTCGTACAGGTGCTGGATGTCGCCGTCCCACCAGAGGGCATATTCGATGATCAGCGCCGTGCCCTGCGGCGCGGGCGGCACATGGCGGCAGGAGCGGGAGCCTTCGCCGGGGGCCAGCAGGGTGATGGCGGCGGCATCCGGGCGGAAGGGTTCGGCGCCATCCAGCATCAGGATCGGGGCATGCCGGCGTGCCAGTGTTGCGGCGGCGGCGCCCAGGGTGGGTTCCGGGGTGGAAACCGGGGCGGATTCCGGGCGGGGCTGCTCTGCGTCTTTCATTCTTGCGTCCTCAGGTCAGGGGAAGTCGGCGGTGTCCCTGCCGCCGGTCGGGCGAGATGCCGAGGCTGTCTCGCAGTTTCAGGTCCGGCACGAGGGAGATCTGCCGGGGGCCGGGGGCGGTGCCGGTCATGCGACCGATCAGCAGTTCGGCGGCGGTTTCGCCCAGGCGTTCGATCTGCTGGTCCATGGTTCCCAGCGGCGGCAGGGTCATGCCGCCCAGGGGGATGCCGTCATAGCCCAGCACCGAGATGTCGCCGGGCACGTCGTAGCCCGCTTCGCGCAGGCAGGCCGTGGCGCCGAGGCCCATCATGTCCGTCGTGGCGAAAAGCGCCGTGGGCAGCGGCCCCCGCTTCAGCAGTGCCGCCGTGGCGGCATGGCCGAAATCGAACCTTTCGCCCGGGGCATCCGGCGCCAGGCGGACGCGGTCGGCAATGCCCAGGGCGCGTGCCTCTGCCAGGGCGCCCTGCACCCGCGTGAACCCGGGGCGGCCGGGTTTGGCCCGGCGATCCCAGTCCTTCACCAGAACCGCGATATCGCGGTGGCCAAGCGCGTGCAGGTGCCTGATGGCGGCACGCCCGCCTTCGAAGTTGTCGGTGACGACATGAGTGGCGTTACGGTTTTCGGGCGCGGTTTCGCAGAAGACCACCGGCACGCCCGCCCGTTCGAACTGTCCCGCGTGGCGGGCCGCTAGGGCAAGGGAGGAGGCCGGGCGGATGATCACACCGCCCAGATCCATGTCGAGCAGCATCTTCACGTAGGCCCGTTCGCGTTCCGGTTCCGCGTGGGTGGAACAGACGATGGCGAGGTAGCCGCGCGGCGCGAGGACGCTTTCGATCGCCCGGTGCAGGGTCGATCCGAAGGGAGAGCCCTGGCGGGCCAGCAGCACCCCCACCGTGCGGGAATTCTTGCGACGCAGGGCCGCGGCGAGGGCATGGCTGGAATAGCCCAGCGTCCGCGCCGCCTGCAGCACCGCGTCACGCTTTTCGGCGCGGATGTTCGGATGCCCGTTGAGCGCGCGACTGACGGTTGCGGGGGACACCCCCGCAAGCTCTGCCACGTCGCGGATCACCGGCTTTCCGGCCTGTCGGGGGACTTTTCGGGGCACGGGCCTTACGCCGGACATGGCTGATACGTCCCGGCCCGGTCGGTGATCCGGTCCCCCGGCCCTGCCCCTTCCGGCGCTGGCAGGGGGTGATGGCAGGCCACGGCGTGATCCGCAGGCCCGCAATCGGCGGGCAGTTGAGGCGCGGCGCGGTGGCAGAGCGCGGTGGCGCCGGGGCAGCGGGGGGCGAATTTGCACCCTGTCGGCAGGTTGGCGGGATCGGGGGCGGCAACGGCGGGTTCGGCCCGCCCCTCCCCCGGTTTGGCCGCCAGCGCATCGGTCGGATCCAGCACCGCATCCAGCAGGGTGCGGGTATAGGGGTGGCGCGGCGCGGCAAAGAGCCTTTCGACCGGCGCCATTTCCACGATTTCCCCGGCGTACATCACCGCCACCCTGTCGGAGATGTGGCGTACCACCGACAGGTCGTGAGACACGAAGAGATAGGCCAGCCCCAGTTCCGCCTGCAGATCGGCGAATAGGTTCAGCACCTGCGCCTGCACCGAGACATCGAGCGCGGAGACGGCTTCGTCGGCGATCAGGACGGAGGGGGCGGAGGACAGCGCCCGGGCAATGCCGATCCGCTGCCGCTGCCCGCCGGAGAAGGCATGGGGGTAACGGTCGAGCACCGCTTCATCGAGGCCGACAAGGCGCAACACCTCGCGGACGCGGGCATCCACCCGGGCGGAGGGGGTTTTCTGCACCCGCAGCACCTCTGCCACGATGTCGTAGACCGTCATGCGCGGATTGAAGGACCCGTTCGGATCCTGGAAGACCATGCGGACCCGGCGCCAGGCCTGTTTCAGGGCGGCTTCGGACAGGCCGGTCAGCTGCGTTTCAGCCCCGGCCTCGCGCAGGTGGACCTGGCCCGAGGTCGCCGGATGCAGCCCGATCAGGCTGCGCCCGAGGGTGGACTTGCCGCAGCCCGATTCCCCCACGAGGCCCAGTGTTTCGCCCGGGTAGAGGTCGAAGCTGACCCCGTTGAGCGCATGGATGTCGCGGGGTTTCGAGAAGAGCCCCCCACCCTGCCGGAATGTCTTGCGCAGGTCGCGGACGCGCAGCAGGGGCTGCGCGGTGTAATCCGGCGCGCGGCGGGCGGGCGTTTGCACCAGCCCGGCATCGAGCGGCGGCAGGTGGCCCGCCGGATCGAGCTGGTGGCAGGCGGCGGAATGGCCCGGCGCGATGGCGACATCGGGGGCGTCCTGCCGGTCGCAGGTGCCGATGCGCGCCCAGGCGCAGCGCGCGGCGAAGGCGCAGCCCTTGGGCCTGTTGGCCAGGTGCGGCACGGCCCCCGGGATCGCCGAAAGGCGCGCCCGGCGTGCCCCCCGGGTCGAGGGAAGCGACGCCAAGAGGCCCTGGGTGTAGGGATGGCGCGGATCGGTCAGGATCTGCTGCACCGGCCCGCGTTCGACGACGCGGCCCATGTACATCACCGCCACCTCATCCGCGATTTCGGCCACCACACCCAGGTCATGGGTGATGAAGATCATCGACATGTCCCGCTGCGCCTGCAGATCGCGCAGCAGCGACAAGATGCCCGCCTGCGTGGTCACGTCGAGCGCGGTGGTGGGTTCATCGGCGATGAGGAGTTTCGGCTGGGCGATCAGGGCCATGGCGATGACCGCGCGCTGCCGCTGGCCGCCCGAAAGTTCGAAACTGTAGGCATCGAAGCGCTGTTCGGGGGCGGGCATGCCGACCTGTCGGAGCATCTCTATCGCTTCGGCCCTTGCCGCCTTCCGGGAGGTGCCCCGGTGCCAGCGCAGCACCTCGGCGATCTGTTCGCCGATGGTGTAGAGGGGGGAGAGGGCCGTCATCGGCTCCTGATAGATCATCGCGATCTCTTCGCCGCGCAGGGTGCGGGCTTCGCGCCCCTTCGGGTCTAGGGCGGCAAGATCGCAGGTGCTGCCGTCGGCGCGTTCGAAGCGCATGGTGCCCAGGTCGATCCTCGCATTGTCGCTGAGGATGCGCAGCAGGGCCCGGGCGGTGACGGATTTGCCGCAGCCGGATTCGCCCACGAGGCAGAGCGTCTTGCCGCGCGGAACGGAGAAGCCGACCCGGTCCAGCGCGCGCAGGCTTTCGCCGCGTTCGCCGGTAAAGGAGAGCGTCAGGTCGGAGACGTCGAGGATGGTGTCGCGGTGCATGAGGTCTTTCATGGCGTCATTTCCCGTGCGGATCGGCGGCGTCGCGCAGCCCGTCGCCGAGGAAGTTGAGGGCGAGGACGGCCAGGACCACCACGCCGCCCGGCAGGAAGAGCCAGGGCGCGGCGGACATGGAGCGGATGTTCTGCACCTCCTGCAGGAGCACCCCCCAGGAGACGACGGGCGCGCGCAGCCCGATGCCGAGGTAGGAGAGCGCGGTTTCCGCAAGGATCATGCCGGGAATGGCCAGCGTCACCACGGCGATGATGTGGGAGGTGAAGGAGGGCAGCATGTGCCGCCACAGGATGCGCGGGGTGGAGCAGCCGTCGAGCCGGGCGGCGGCGATGAAATCTTCGGACCGGAGGGCGAGGAACCGGCCGCGCACCACCCGGGCCAGCCCCGTCCAGCCCAGCATCGACAGAACGACGGAGATCAGCAGGTAGGTCTGCAGCGGCGGCGTGTCGCGCGGGATGGCGGCGGCCAGCCCGATCCAGAGCGGGATCGAGGGCAGCGATTGCAGGAATTCGATGAAGCGTTGCAGCACCTGGTCCGCCGTGCCGCCGAGGTAACCCGAGAGCCCGCCGATGGCGATGCCCAGCACCAGAGAGATGGCGACGCCGACCAGACCGATGGTCATGGAAATCCGCGCGGCATAGATCGTGCGGGAGAGGTTGTCGCGCCCCAGCCGGTCTGCCCCGGCGAAGAAGACCTTGTCGCCCGGGGTCTTCGCGCCGAAGAGGTGGCGGTCACCGGGCACGAGGCCCAGCCAGCGATAGCTGTCGCCCTGCACCCAGAAGCCGACGGGGATAACCGCCTCCGGATCCGGTTCGAAGCTGCGGCTGCCGGAGTTGTAGTCGAAGACCACCTTGTAGCCGAGGACATGGGGGTTCCATCGTCCGTCCTCGAAGAGGTGGACCGCCTGCGGCGGGTAATAGGCGTGGCGGGTCGAATAGGCTTCGGCCCCCTGCGGCGCCACCGGTTCGACGAAGAGCGCGACGAGGTAGAGCAGCACGGTGATGCAGAGGCCGATGACGCCCAGCCTGTGCCGGCGGAACCGGCGCCAGGTCTTTGCGGCGCGGCTTTCGCGGGGCGGGGCGGCGGCGAGGTCGGCTGTGTCGGGAAGCGATACCATCAGGCGGCCCTCGCGCTGGTCGTGAACTGGCGGCGGATGCGGGGATCGAGCCAGGCCAGAAGGATGTCAGAAAAGAGCGTGCCGACCATGCCGAGGATGCCGAGGAACATGATCAGCGTGGCGGCCAGGAACATGTCCTGGGTGCGCAGCGCGTCGAAGAGCAGCGGCCCGGTGGTCTGCAGGCCCAGCACGATGGCCACGATGGTTTCGCCCGAGATGATGTTGACGAAGATGTCGTTGAGCCCCGAGACGAAGGGGTTCATGGCGTGGCGCACCGGGTATTTCAGGATCGCGGCGTTTTCCGGCAGGCCCTTGGCCCGCGCGGTGGCAAGGTAGGGGGCGGAGAGTTCATCCAGCAGGTTGGCCCGCACGGTGCGGATGATGGAGGCGGTGCCCGAAAGGCCCAGCACCAGCACCGGGATCCACAGATGCGCCAGCAGGTCCCCCACCCGCGCCACCGACCAGGGCGCATCGGCATAGGCCGGGGAGAAGAGGCCGCCGACGCTTTGCCCCGTGGCCAGGAAGGCCGCGTACATCAGCGCCAGGGCCAGCAGGAAGTTCGGCAGGGCCAGGCCCACGAACCCCAGCGTGGTAAAGAGATAGTCCCCAATGGAGTATTTCCGGACCGCCGCGTAGATCCCGATCGGAATGGCGATGATCCAGGTGAAGAACAGCGTGGAGAGCGACAGGACGGTCGTCAGGCCCAGGCGTTCCCAGATCAGGTCCTTCACCGGGCGCGAATGCAGGAAGGACCAGCCCAGATCTCCATGCAGGACCATGTCCGACATCCAGTTGACGTATTGCACCGTCAGCGGCTTATCCAGGCCATAGACCTGCCGCATGGCGTCCTTTTCGTCGTCGGTCATCACGTCGCCTTCGGCCGCGGCCTGCAGCGCGTAACGGTCGACGTAATCGCCCGGCGGCAGGGTGATGATGGCGAAGGCCACGATGGAGATCGCCAGAAGGGTGGGAGGCACCCAGAGAAGGCGATTGAGGATGAAACGGCCCATGGATTGGTCCTGCGGGATAATCGTGAACGGAAAGAGGCGCGGGCGGGGAGGGCCCCACCCGCGCCGGATCGGGAGGAAGGCGATCAGTTCTTGATGAACCAGGCTTCCATGTTGGTCGGTGCCGGGCCCGGGTAGAGCCAGCCTTCGGTGATGGGCTCGTAGACCCCGCCGATGCGGTTGTTGATCACCCGGTAGTTGCCCTCGGGCAGGACGGTGCCGATGTTGAGGAAGGCGTCCGCCATGAGGTCCATGAATTCGGCCATCAGCGCGGCCTTTTCCTCGCCGACCTTGGTGGGCACCAGGGCCTCGATCTCGTACAGGCGCTTGATCTCCGCCGGGGGTTCGATGGGTTCGACCCCTTCGACCGTTTCGGTCTGGTGGGAGATGTTTTCATCCAGCCAGGCGGTCCAGTTGTCCCAGTTGGACTGGTAGCGCATCATCCGGGCGAGGGAGATCGTGGGCAGCTGGCCGCAGCCGTTTTCGCCCACCCAGACCTGCAGGTCGCGGTCGCGCGCCTTGCGGCGGGTGTCGTAGACATCGCCGGTGACGGGTTCGGGGGTCATCTCGATCCCGACATCGGCCCAGTTCTGCGATATGATCTGCAGCATGTCGGACCATTCGGAGCGGAAGCCCACCTCGGCCAGCATGGAGACGGAGATACGTTCGCCGTTGGGACGCAGGCGGAAGCCCTGGGCGTCCTTTTCGGGGTAGTACTTGTCCAGGATCTCGTTCGCCTTTGCCGGATCGAATTCGGTGAACTGATGCGCCAGGCGTTCGTTGTAATAGGGCGAGTCGGGGCGCGGCGCGGACTGGTAGGGTTCACCCTGGCCGAGATAGACGGTTTCGATGATGCCGGGCCGGTCGATGGCGATCGAGAGCGCCTCGCGCACTTCCTTGTTCTGGAAGAAGGCCGCCTTGAAGGCATCGGGGGAGTTGAAGGGCAGCTCGATGTACATGTTGTTGTAATCGCAGCTTTGCGCCTGGGCGAAGCGGTAGTTGCCGCGCTCCTGGTTCTCGAAGAAGACGCCCTTGTTCTGCGGCACCGAGATGTTGGGTTCGGAATAGTCGAAATCGCCCGCCATCACCTTCAGCAGCTGGACTTCGGTGTCCTTGGCCAGGTCAAAGACGTTTTCGTCGATATAGGGCAGCTGGTTGCAGTCCTGATCGACGCGGAAGTAGTAGGGATTCCGTTCCAGCGTGAAGTGCGTCTTGTCGAGGAAGCTTTCCGTCGGCATCCAGGCCAGCATCGTCGGGCGCGCGGGATCGTTCTGTTCCGCCTGCTTGCCGTAGGTGCCGACGCGGCCCATCCACCACTTGCCGTAGTCTTCCTCCCCTGCCTCGGCCATCATGGCCGCGACGCCTTCGGGGTTCAGCTCCTTCGAGAACTGGGAGACGTAGTGCGCGGGGAACTGCACGACGCGCTGGCCATAGGGGCTGGCCAGGTCGAGCAGGAAACGACCGTTGGGCTGGGGGAAGGTGAAGCGGACGGTGAGATCGTCGATCTTTTCGACCTTCGCCGGTTCGCCTGCGACCTGGAAGATGCGGTAGACGCCCTTGGGATTGATCTCTGCGTTGCTTTCGACGTGCTGCCACCAGAACAGGATGTCATCGGCGGTGAAATCCACCCCGTCGGACCATTTCAGCCCTTCGCGCAGGTGGAAGGTATAGGTGGTGGCATCGTCGGAGATGTCCCAGCTTTCCGCGATATTCGGGATCACTTCGGAGCCGTCGGGGGTCCAGCGGACCAGCGGGTCGTAGCCGTAGTGGCGATAGTCGGCCAGGCGACCGCCGGTCCACAGGCTGTGCAGCTGGCCACCGTAGGTGCCGGCCTCGGGCACGTCGACGACCACGGGGTGCAGCGGCAGGCGGTCCGCCACGGCGGGCAGATCCCCCGAGGCCACGGCCGCGTCGAGCGCGGGGGACTGGTGGAAGGCGGCACATTGGTCCGCCGCCTGGGCGTGACCGGCCGCGACAAGGGCGGCGGTCAGAAGGAGGGTTCTCTTGAGCATGGATCGCACCTCGGGTTGCGCCCACCGGAGGCGGGCTCTGAAATTCTTTTCAAGGCATGCCCGAGAGAGACGTCACTTATATGAAGGTCCGCGCCCTGCGCCCGCGCCGCGACGAAGGCGGGCCAACTCTGGGTAACGATCAGATATTGAATGGGAAAAAACGCAGGCGGCGCCGTGGTGCCCGCTTGGGCGGGCACGCGGGGGGCCGGTTTCGCCACCCACGCACCGCCGAAACGCGCTGAAACGTTTTCAGCTTTTCCTCAACGCGTGGTGCCGCCCTGGATCAGCCGTCCTTCCAGCAGCAGCTTTCGCACCGCGCCGTCGGGTTCGCGAATCTGCGTCAGGAGGAGTTCCGCGGACAGCCGCGCCAGCTCTTCCAGCGGCAGGCCCACGACCGACAGCCGGGGCACCAGCATCCGGGCCACGTCGCTGCCGCCCATGGCCAGGACCGGAATGTCATCCGGCACCTTCAGACCCTCTGCCTGCAACCGGCGCAGGGCCGCCACGGCAATCGGTTCGCTGCCGCAGAAGATCGCCTGGCGGCCCGTCCCGGGGAGGTCCGTGCCGGGGTCGATCCAGTCGGCAGGGGCAAGCCCCGCGACCTGATCATCCGTGCCGGCCCGCAAGGGCACCGTCCGGGCGGAGATGCCGGCAGGCGCATCGCCGGGCTGCTGGTGCGGTTCGACAAGGCACAGCACACGGCGCACCCCCTGCCCCAGAAGATGCGACCAGCCCAGGGCCCAGCTTTGCTGCGGATCCAGCGCGGCAAGGGCGACCCCGTCCAGCATCCGGCCCGGGTTGAGCAGCACGCTGCGCACCCCTGCCCCGTTCAGCCGATGCGCCGCCGCCAGGGCGCGATCGTCATGCCCCTGCGGCGAGAGGATGACCCCGGCAACGTGGCGATCGGCAATCTGGTCGAGGTAGAAGCTCTCCCTTTCCGGATCGCCGCCGGCATTGCAGACGAAGGTCTTGTAGCCCGCTTCGAACAACACCGTTTCAGCGGCCTCCGCCATGCGGCCATCGGCAAGGGCGGGGGCGCCGAAGTGCAGGAAGGCGATCAGGTCGGACTGCCCCACCCCGGCGCCCAGCCGGTGGGAATTGGGCCGGTAGGCCAGGTCTTCGGCCACGGCCATGACCCGGGCGCGTGTCGCCCCCGAAACATGGGGATGGTCATTCATGACGCGCGATACCGTCGCCGGGGACACCCCGGCCAGCCTGGCTATGTCACGAATGTCGGTCATCCCGCCGCCTTTTCACCCGCTGCCCTTCCACCTGCCGTCCGGCACCCGGCTGATTCCGGCGCCCGGAGGTGCATTCCCTGCAAGCGGCCTACCCTGCCCGCCGCCCCCGGGTCGAGTCCCGACCGCGACCGGAGCGCGGCGCAAAACGGGCTGTCAGGCCGCAACCTACTGTCTTTGCAAGAAATAAAGTTACCCCAGCCCCACCCCAAACGCAGTTTCCCGCCCCGCACCGATGATTTTAATCTTTTTGTCAAAAAAAGCGGCATCGAGCCCTTGCACCTCCCCGGAGGAGGCGATACATCCCCCAAACCGACGGGGCGACGCCCCAACGGAGATTGGCGCGGGGTGGAGCAGCCCGGTAGCTCGTCAGGCTCATAACCTGAAGGTCGTAGGTTCAAATCCTACCCCCGCAACCAAATCAAAACGCCCCGTGGCTTCGGCCCGGGGCGTTTTGATTTGAGGCCCATCAAGTGCCGGAAGTCCGGCAAGTTCCCCGACATGCGCAGGACTGAACGCGCCACCGGCAAGTGTGCGGCGGCTCTCGGACGCCATGCTTCGTGCCCGGCTTGCAGTTTCAGGACTGCCGCCTTCACGACCCTGCCAAGACCGTCATCTTGCCTTTGATACCGGGACGAAAAAAACGCCGCCCCGGCGGGGCGGCGTTCCTTGTTGCAAAGGTGAGGGGCCTGCTGGGGGGGGGGCCTACTCGGGGCAGGACCAGCTCATCCGCGAGAAGTCGAGATCCCAGCTTTGCATCGGGATCTGCTGGTAGCCCTGCAGGCATTCATTCGCAGCAAGGCGCTTCTCCTGCGTCAGGAGCCAGATCGAACGCTGATCCTCGACCAGCTTGGAGTAGATATCCTGGTAGATCCCGTTGCGGGCCTCGGCATCGGTTTCCTGCCGCGAGGCTTCGATCATGCCGTCGATCTCATCGTCCATCACCCAGTCCATCGAGGACCAGGTGCCCGTGGCATTCGAATGGTACTGCACGAAGTAGACAGAGTCGGGCGAGGGGTAGGTCGGGCCGTAGAAGATCTGCGTCGAATCCGGGGTCGTCTCGATCGTGCTGGCGAGCTCGGTCACGCGGTTCCACGTCTCGGGCCGGATCGTCACGTCGAAACCAATGCTGTCGAGCGTCGATTTCAGCAGCAGTGCGACCTCTTCCTCAAAGGCCGTGCCCGAGAGGTAGACGTGTTCGAACGGGATCGGGCCATCGCCGTAGTATTTGCTCTTCTCCAGTTCGGCACGTGCTGCCTCCAGATCGAACACGGGCGCTTCGGCGTCGTCGGGGATCGCATCGGGGAAGACCGGGGCCAGAGGGCCGTTCAGTTCGGCGCCGGGGTAGATGACCTCGCGCACGGTGGCGTAGTCCATCGCCATGGCGATGGCGCGGCGGACGTGGACGTCGTCGGTCGGCGCCCTCTGGTTGTTCAGCTTGATGTAGAAGCCGGTCGCGGTCGGAACCGAGATGACGTGGTAATTGTCGAGCGCGTCGATACCGGCGTAGGTCTCGCTCGCCTGGTACTGCGAGGACAGGCCGAGCTCGCCGCGCTGCGCAAGCGCGCGCACCGTTGCCTCGTCCCGGGTGATGACCAGGCGCACCTCGTCCAGCGGCGTGCCACGGTCCCAGCCGCCGTGGTAACCCTCGAAGCGGGCCAGCGTCATCTGCGCACCGCGATCCCAGTTGTCGAGCTCATAGGGGCCGGCACCAACGGCGTGGTTTGCAAGGAACTCCTCGCCCCAGGCGTCGGCGTCGGTCACCTCGACCGCATCCTCGTTCACCGCGAGGAGCAGCGGGGTGATCGTGATGAAGGGCGCGTAGACCTTGTTCAGCGTGATCTTGAGCGTATGCGCATCGACCGCCTCGACCGAGTCCTCGCCGATCAGGTCGGAGAAGAGGTAGGCCGGGCCCTCGTTGATCGTGAGCAGGCGGCGGATCGAATAGGCGAAATCCGATGCCTCGACGGGCGAGCCGTCCTGGAAGGTCGCGCCGTCCTTGAGCGTGAAGGTGTAGGTCAGGTTGTCATCCGACACCTCCCAGCTTTCGGCCAGCTGCGGCACGACCGAGCCGTCGGGGTCGACGGTGGTCAACGCGTCATAAAGGTTCACCGCGGCCATGTACTCGGTGTAGTCGTTGATCTTGGCCGGGTCGATCGTGCCGATGATCTGCACCAGGTTCACCATGGTGCTGACCTTGGTGTCCTGCGCCTGTGCCGCGAGCGGAAGCGCGGTTGCAAGCGCGAGGACCGAGGCGGTTAGAAGCTGTTTCATGCCGTTTCTCCGTGTTGGTTGGATTGGTTTCTTATTGCCGCCGCAGGTCTTCGACCGGGGCGAAGGGGTGGTCGTAGCCAAAGTATCCGGGCCCGGCGAGGTCGAGCCCCGCAGCGCTGCGCCACTGCGGATCCGCAGGAAGCGCCAGCAGCCGCATTGCGAGGCCGAAGCGCATGGCCTCGGTCGTGACCGGCAGGCCGCCGTCCGCGTCGAGCGCGCAGATCAGGTCGGGCGTCAGCGCCAGCGGGCGGCCGGTTTCGTCCTCCAGGCAGAGGAACTCGTTCTGGAAGGACAGGGTGAAAGTCCGGCCCTGGTTCTCCTCCAGCCCGGTCAGCGTTGCGCGGCCGCGAGCGAAACCGCCGCTGGTCTTGCGCTCGATGTCGACGACCCGCGCCGGGCCCAGGTCGAACCCGCCGCAGCGCGCCACAAGCGCGGGCGCGGGGTGACGGTTCGCCGCCCGTTCGGCGCGGATCGTGGCGCCGATCTCCCGCACGAGGCTCAGGGTATTCCTGAGCAGCGACTGCTTCATCTGCGCACCTGTCATCGGGTAGAGCGCGACCAGCGCGGCCCCGCCCATCTCGATGGTCTGGGCGCGCGCAAGGCGTTCCGTCCAGAGGTTCGAGATCGTGTTGAGGACCGAGCTGTTGCCCTTGTCATCGGCCATGCACATGGGGCTGGCCGCGATGCCGTGCATGGTCATCGAGACCATCTGCAGCTCCGGAAAGGCGCGCCCCATGCCGTCGCCGTCGATCAGCGGCAGCCCGGTGGCCGAGGCCACGGCGAAGGGAATGGTCGAGTTCAACCCGCCCGCCTCGATGCAGACCAGGTAATCGGCCTTGCGCCCAAGGTATTCCTCCAGCGCCGAAAGCGCGGCCAGGGCCTCTTCGCCATTGGGCAGCTTCTCGACCATGACCGTCGGCGCCCCCATCATGCAGACCGGCACGCAAAGCGCGTCGTCG
Organism: Pseudooceanicola sp. NS-SX8; assembly: GCF_057380755.1. Lineage (NCBI taxonomy): Bacteria > Pseudomonadati > Pseudomonadota > Alphaproteobacteria > Rhodobacterales > Paracoccaceae > Pseudooceanicola > Pseudooceanicola sp. NS-SX8. The sequence goes on from NZ_CM170819.1 coordinate 4,503,575, forward strand.
GGCACCTCTGTCGGATCGGCCACGCGCACCGGGCGGCCCGCGCGTTCCATGGCCGCGCGGGCCATGACCTTGCCGATGTAGGGATCGCCGCCGCCGCCGGTCCCCAGGAAGGCGCCGCCAAGCGCGATGGCCTCCATGTCGTCGGGGTTGATGTCGAAGCTCATGAGATCTCCTTCGCAGGCAGGGGGGTGTACTCGATTTCAGGGAAACCGAAGGCCGCCGGTCCGATCACTGCCAGCGCATCCTCGCTGCGCAGCAGCTCGTGGCAGGGCAGCGCCAGCACGGCGACGCGCTGGCCGTAGCGCAGAAGTTCGGTCGTGATGGGCAACCCGCTGTCGAGGTCGAGCACCACCACGAGATCCGGTACGACCACCTCGACCTCGCCGTCGCGGCGGAAGACCAGGAACTCGTTCTGGATGGTGATATGCGCCTGGGACCCGCGATAGCCGTCGAGCCCCTCGATCTCGGCCTCGCCCACATTGAAGCCGCCGCGGAAGTGGCGGTGGATGTCCTTGATCTTGCCGGAGAACACGTGCCGCCCGCCTTCGCGTTTGCAGATGGCAGTGATCGGATCCTCATGCGCCTGTCGCGCCTCCATCACGGCGCGGCCAAGGCCAATGGCCTGGGTGTAGCTGCGCGGGATGGCGAACTGCTTGAAGAAAGCACCCGTCATGGGGGCCGAGGCCAGTGTCGAGGCGCCGCCCTGGGCGATGACGCAGGCGCGCGCCATGGTCTCGTGCCACTTCTCGGTGATCGCATGGTCGAAGGTGACCACGTTGCCGTGCGGATCGCACATGACCGAGGGCGTGGAGCTGTGCCCGTAGATCGAGTAGGTCGTCATCTGCATTTCCGGAAAGGCGCGGCCCATGCCGTCGCCGTCCACCACCGGAAGACCGGCCATGGCCGCGGTGATCAGCGGTTCCATGGCGTTCTGTCCGCCGATCTCCTCGCAGGCGACCGCCGCTGCGGTAAAGCCCAACCGCCGTTCCAGCGCGCGCAGGCAGCGCAGCCCCTCGCGGCCTTCCTTGATCCGCTCGAAGGAGATCAGGGGCGCCCCGATCCCGCCGATCGAGACGACGCGATCCTCATCACCGAGCGCCTCCATGGGCAGCACGCGCATGACATGCCCGGCGCGCAGCGCCTCGCGGGCGCGCAGCTTGCCGATGTAGGGATTGCCCCCGCCCCCGGTGCCGAGGATGCCCGCGCCGATTTCCAGCGCATCGATGTCGGCCTCCGTCAGGGTCCAGGCTGCGTCCTTCGGGTCAGCCATCCTGGAAAGCCCCCATCTCGCCGACGACCTTCACGTGAATGCGGGTCGCATTGCCCGGCAGGTAGGCCAGCGGCACGTCCTCGCGTTCGATCACGGCCAGGGTCTCGCGGGTGGCACCGCTGGCCACCGCGCTCTCGCTGGCCTCCTGCTCGGCCTCGGCCAGGCACTCTTCACGGGTGCGGCCCTCCAGCGCGAAGATGCGGTCCACCTCGCCAGAGATCTGGGCGATGGCGGCACCGACGGCATTGGCCACGGCAAAGTTCTCGGGGCGCAGCACATCCAGGTCGCCGATCCGGTCGGGGGCCAGGATCGAACCGCCGCCCACGGCGATCACGGGGATCGGGTCGGGCGACACGCGGCTGCGTTCAACGGCGGCTTCAAGGATCGCTCCGATCTTCTCCTTCGCGGCAGCGATCAGCGCGGGATCGATGCCCGCGACGGCCTCTGCATTGCCCACCTCGGCCATGCCGGAGGCCACGGCGATGTCGGTGGTGGTCAGCGTATCGCCCCCGAAAACGCGCGCCTCCTTCGTCAGGCGGTAGCCTACGGATTTCGGGCCGACCTGAATGTCCTCGGGGCTGCCCTGGACCAGCGATCCACCGCCAAGGCCGACGGAGAACACGTCGGGCATGCGGAAGTTGGTGCGCACGCCGCCCACGTCGACCACGGTCGAGGCCTGCCGGGGAAAGCCGTGCTGGAGCGCGCCGACGTCGGTGGTGGTGCCGCCGATGTCGATGACGATGGCGTCCTTGACCCCGGTGAGGAAGGCCGCGCCGCGCATGGAGTTGGTCGGGCCCGAGGCGAAGGTCAGCACCGGGAAGCGCCGCACGGTATCGGCGCCCATCAGCGTGCCGTCGTTCTGGGTAACGAAGAAGGGGCAGTTAAGCCCGGCCTCGGCCAGCGCGCGGTCGAAGGCATCGACGGTCTGCGCCGACAGCGACAGCAGAGAGGCGTTCATGATCGCCGCGCTTTCGCGCTCCAGAAGGCCGATGCGGCCAATCTCCGAGGACAGGACCACGGGAAGGTCGGGGCAGACCTCGTGCAGGATCTCGCGGGCGCGTTCCTCCATCTCGCGGTTGATCGGCGAGAAGACAGAGGAGATGGCCGCGGCGCGGATGCCCTTCTCGGTGATCTCGCTGCCGATACGGCGGATCTCGGCCTCGTCCAGCGCCGCGATCTCGCGACCGTCGAACTCGAAGCCGCCGCGGACCATGTAGGCGTGACCGCCGACCTCTGTGCGCAGATCCTCTGGCCAGTCGACCATGGGCGGCAGGCAGGCGGTGGCGGGCAGGCCGAGGCGGATCGCCGCGACCGGATCCAGCGCGCGCCGTTCGATCACGGCATTGGTGAAATGCGTCGTGCCGAGCATCGTCACGTCGATCGCGTCGCGTTCGACGCCCGCCTCGGCGATGACGGCTTCAAGCGCCTCGCTGATGCCGGACATCACGTCCTCGGTCGTGGAGCGTTTCACGCCGGCCAGCACCTCGCGGTCACGCAGGATGACGGCGTCGGTGTTCGTACCCCCGACGTCGATGCCGAGTCTCAGGACCATGTCTTTCTCCTTCTCGTTCTCATGCCGCCGAGGACACGAGGAACCTTTGTTTTTCTTCTGGCGTGACCTTGGGCTTCATCGCTTCCTCGGCGTCGGTGACGACGGGGATCGCGGCGATGAGCGCCCGGGTGTAGGGATGCGTGGGGTTGGCGAAGACCTCGGACGGTCTTCCCTGTTCGACCATCTCGCCCTTGAACATGACCGAGATGCGGCTGCAGAAGTTGCGCATCAGCGAGAGGTCGTGACTGATGAAGAGGTAGGTCAGGCCCAGCTCGTCCCGCAGCTCTTCGAGCAGCGCGATGACGCGCTTCTGCACGCTGACGTCCAGCGCCGAGGTCGGCTCGTCCAGGACGATCAGGCGCGGGTCGGCGGCCAGGGCACGGGCGATGGCCACGCGCTGCTTCTGCCCGCCCGAAAGCTCGTGCGGGAAACGCGCGACAAAGCTGCGGGGCAGGTCGACCCGTTCCAGCAGTTCTTCCGTCCGCCGGTGCCGGTCCTTCGGATCCAGGCCCGCAAAGCGCAGGGGCACGTCCAGCGTCTGGCCCACGGTGCGCTTCGGGTTCAGCGAGGTGCCCGGGTTCTGGTAGACGATCTGCGCCAGACGGCGATCGGCCCGTCCGCCGGTGTCCGACAGCGGACGCCCGTCGATGAAGACGCGCCCCTCGCTGGGCTGCATGATCCCCATGACCATCCGCGCCAGCGTGGTCTTGCCCGATCCGCTTTCACCGGCAAGGCCGAAGATCTCGCCGCGGGCGATGTTCAGGTCGACACCGCGCACCGCCTGCGTCACCTCGTCCGGACGCAGCAGCCGCTTGCGGCTGAAGGTCTTGGTGACCGCCTTCAGTTCGACCAGCGGGGCGCCTTCCGAAACGTGCTGATCCTTGACCCCGGGGCCGTAAAGCGGCGGGATCGCATCCACCAGGTCGCGGGCATAGGCGGTCTTCGGGGCCTCGAAAATGCGCCGCAGGGGCCCGCTTTCCACGATCTCGCCCTTGTTCATGACATAGACATCGTCGGCCGTCGCCCGCACCACGCCCAGGTTGTGGGTGATCATCAGATGCGTCAGCCCCTCGTCGATGACCAGCTTGTTGATCAGGCGCAGGATTTCGTCCTGTGTCGTCACGTCGAGCGCGGTGCCCGGCTCGTCCGAGATCAGCAGCGCCGGGCGGTTCATCAGGGCCAGGGCGATCAGCACGCGCTGGCGCATGCCGCCCGAAAGCTCTGCCGGGTAGGCGGCAACGACGCGGGCGGGATCGGCCAGCTGCACCTTGCGCAGGATCTCCGCGATGCGGGCCGCCCGGTCCTTGCGGCCGGTCGGACGTCCGGCGCGGCGGTCGGCCCAGTAGAGCACGTCGTCGAGGTGGCGCCCGATGGTGAAGACCGGATTGAAGGAGGACAGCGGATCCTGCATGACCACGGACATCTCGATGCCCTTCAGGGCCTCGCGCTGGCCGGTGGTCTTCTTCAGCAGGTCCTCGCCCCGCCAGAGGATCTGGCCACTGTCCACGCGCGCATTGCCGGGCAGCGTGTTCAGCACCGCCTTCGAGGTCACGGACTTCCCCGATCCCGTCTCGCCGATCAGGGCGACGCGCTGGCCTTCCTCGATGGTCAGGGACAGGTTGCGCAGCGCCTGCTGCGTACGGCCGTAGGAAGTGAACGACAGGTTCAGGTTGCGGATGTCGAGCAATGCCATGGGATCAGACCTCCACGTCGAACATGTCGCGCAGGCCGTCGCCCAGCAGGTTGAAGCCAAGCGTGGCATAGAAGATCGCCAGACCGGGGAAGAGCACGCCCCACCACATCTCGGGCAGGAACTGCCGCCCGTCGGCGACCATGGTGCCAAGGTCCGGCGTGGGCGGGCGCACGCCCAGGCCGAGGAAGGACAGCGTCGCGCCGAAAAGGATGATGAAGGCCGCGTCGAGCGTCGTCTTGACCGAGATGACAGAGATGCAGTTGGGCAGGATCTCCCGCATCAGGATATGCCAGTGGCTTGCGCCTGCCAGCCGGGCGGCCTCGATGTAATCCTCGGCCGCGACGGATTTGGACACGCGGTAGACCAGCCGGGCGTGCCAGGTCCACCACAGCAGGGTGATGGCGAACATCGCGGTGACGAGGTTCGGGTTCAGCACGTTGCCCACGGCCAGCGCCATGACCAGCGGCGGGATCGCCAGCATCACGTTCGTGAACCCGGTGATCAGCGCCTCGATCCGGCCCGAGAAGTAGCCCGCGACCAGCCCCAGTGCGCCACCGACCGGCACCGCCACGATCAGCACGCCGACGACCAGCAGAAGCGAGACGCGGAAGCCGAAGATCACGCGGGTGAAGATGTCACGGCCCACCTTGTCGGCCCCGAACCAGTAGGTCGCGTCAGGTGCGTGGTGCTTGTTGCGGAAGTCGATCACGGCGCCGACGTGGTCGGGAAAGCGCGCGATGAAGGGCGCGAAGATCGCCATCACGATCACCGAGATCACCATCAGCGCGCCGATCACGGCCACGGGGTTGGCACGGAACCGCAGCCAGGCCATCCGGCGCGCGCTGAGGATTTCGGTCTGTTCCTCTATCAGGGCCATCAGCGGGACTCCTTCATGCGCAGGCGGGGGTCGATCAGGCCGATCAGCACGTCGATCAGCAGGTTGGCGACGACGAAGAAGCACCCCGAGACGAGGACCACGGCCATGACCGCGTTCAGGTCCTTCTGCAGGATCGCCTCGAGGCCGGCAGAGGCGAAGCCGCCCCAGGAAAAGATCAGCTCGACCACGAAGGCGTTGCCGATCAGCGACGCGAATTCGAGCCCCATGATCGTCAGCGGCGCGATGGCGCTGAGCTTGAACAGGTAGCGGAAGGTCACCACGCGGCCGGGCACACCGAAGGACCGCAGCGTCTGCACATGGTCGCGGCGCTGATGTTCGATCATCGCCGAACGGGTGATGCGCATGATCTGCCCGATGCCAGACATGGCCAGCGCGATCGCGGGGAAGGCAAGGTGCTGCAGCGCCGAGAGCGTCACGTCGAGCCGCCCGGTGAGCAGCCCGTCGAGCGTGTAGAGACCGGTGGGTCCGTCAAAGCCCGAAAGCGCGTTGTCCAGCCGTCCCAGGATTGGCCAGCTCACCAGGAAATAGGCGGCGAAAAGCTGCAGCAGGATGGCGAAGAGAAAGCTCGGCATCGTCACGCCAAGAAGCGACACGATGCGCAGCAGCGTATCCGCCCATGTGTTGCGATAGCGCGCGGCCAGCACCCCCAGCGGCAGCCCGAAGAGCAGCATCAGGACCAGCGTCGCCAGCACAAGTTCCAGCGTCGCGGGCAGGATCGCCGCGATATCCTGCGCGACCGGCCGCCCCGAGATCAGCGAGATGCCGAAATCGCCCTGCACCGCGTTTGCGAGGAAATGCACGAACTGCTGCGGCAGCGGGTCGTCCAGGCCCATCTCGCTGCGCAGCTGCGCGACCTGGTCTGCCGAAGCGGTCGGGCCAAGCGCGATGCGCGCCGGGTCACCGGGAACGACCCGGGCCAGGACGAATATCATCAGCGCCAGCACCAAAAGGACGCCGGCGAAGCCGACGATGCGTTTCAGCAGGAATTGCGCGAAACCTGGTCCCATTCCGATCTCCGTCTGAGAAGTTCAGGAGCAGGGTTCCATCTGGCTGCCACGATTAGAAGGCTAGCCGGGGATAGGTTTCGTACGAATAGGGATAGGTTCAGGGCGTGATCAGGTTTGCCGTCACCGCACGGTTCACGGCCTCGCGCCGGTTCGCGGCACCCAGCTTGCGGTAGAGGTTCCTGAGGTGGAATTTCACCGTAGGCAGGCTGACGTCCATCTCCCGCGCGATGTCCTTGTTCGCGCAGCCCTCTGCCAGAAGCAGCAGCGCCCGGTGTTCCTGCACAGACAGATCCCCCTCGGGCGTGCGCCGGACCCGGCGCCGGCGCAGCCCGCGCGGCAGCTCGATGTCCTTCATCGGCCCCGCCTGCATCCGGGCATCGTCCAGCAGCGGCAGAACGAAGATCCTCTCTTCGATCAGCGGCGCGTGAACCTGCCGGGCGGTGCAGCTTGCAATCGTCTCGGCCAAAAGACGTCGCGCAAGCGGAAGCTCCGAACGGCGGCGGGCGACCCAGGCCTGCCAGATCTGCACGCACTGCCGGTTCCGCCAGGACAGCGCGCGATTTTCGGACAGGGCAGCCAGCCTTTCGGGAATGTCAGGCGCGCGGGGCGTCTCGTAGCATTGCTGCCTGAGCCAGAGCAGGGCCTTGGTCACATCTTCGGGCGCTGCGAGGTAGCGGAGGTTTTCACCCGCACTGTCGATCCAGATCCGGCCGATCCGGCCTGCCATCTCCTCCAGCAGCATGCGGGCCTCGCGCCACCTTTGCGCGGTCTGAAGGACGGCGACCCGGCGCTGTTCGATCAGCACGCGGTAGCGCCTGGTCCGCCAGCCCTTTTGCCGCCAGCTTTCGAGGTAGTCGAGCGCGGCAGGCAGCCCCGAAAGCTCCAGCAGGGCGTCCGCACCATGCGCCATGGCCTGATCGGCGATATTGGGCCAGATCTCCCCATGGGAGAAATTGGCGAACTCGCGCTGCGCGAAATCGGCCATGGGATGGGGGTCGCCGTGTTCATAGGCGACGACGGCACGCAGCAGGCTGAGAAATCGGTCGTCCTGCGGTGCCTCGAAAGGCGTCTGGGCAAGGCAATCTTCCGCCGCGGCAAGGTCCGGGCGTGCCTGGTCCGCATGCCCTTCGATCACGCGCATGATCGCCCGGTGAAGGTGGATGTAGAAACACAGATAGGGGGCGCCGGCATAGCTCTCCAGCGCCTGCTCGGCCGCAACCTCGGCCTCGGCGAAGGCACCGTTGTCGATGTAGAAGGAAAGCGCGATGTTGTGGACCGCGCCCCGCATCAGGTGCGCCTCGGTCGGGAGGCGGGCGAGCAGGTCGTAGAGCTCGGCGAGGCGCGCCGCCCTGTCGGGGACATTGGCGTAGACCGCCAGCAGACCGCGCGCCACCAGCAACTCCACGGGGACTTCTTCGGCGAAGGGGACGGGACGGGAAAAATCGACCAGTCGCGGCCCACCCCATTTCGCCAGCAGATGCTGCGCGCGCGCCGTGTCCCCCTTCTTGACCGCCACCATGAAGTCGAGCGAAGCGACCAGCGGTTCGGGCCCTTCGCCGATGGCGGTGTGGATGTCGCCGGCAAGATCCGCCCCGACGAGGTGGGGAAGGTGCATCCCCCCGTAGCGTTCGAGCATGGCCAGGGCACGACGCCGGTGCCCGACCATCGCCGCCTCCCGGATCGCATGCGCCGGATCGCCGGCGCGTTCCATCAGGTCAAGGCTGGCCGGGGTCGCGGGCAGCTCCGACAGCGCCTCTCGCAGAAGGGCGGCAAGCGGATCCCGGGTGTCGGACAGCCTGTCCAGCAATGGCGCAAGTTCCGCAATTGCCGTGCCGTAGCTGGCCGGGATCTTCGCATCGGCAAGCGGGCCGGCACGGCATGCCGAGATCAGCAGGTCCAGGGCCGCGGGCGAAAGAGAGGTCGTCAGCGCCTCCTGTATCCATCCCAGCACCGAGGCCCGGGGCAGCCCGCGGTCGAGGGCATCTGCCACCATAGGCCATCCGTAGGCCGAAACCTCCGCCGGCAGAAACAAGTCGGCCGTGGTGATCAGCAGCGTGTCCCGACGCAGCACATCGGAGGCAAGGCCGCCGAGGTCGCTCGGGCGGGCGGCGATCATCAGGCGGCCGGGGGCTTCGGGCAGTCGCGCCGGCAGAGGGCCGATGCTGTCCACGATGACAGTCCCGCGAATGGGGTCCGGCATGGCGTTCGAGACTTCGATCCCCCAGAGCCGGGCGAGCTCCATCGCCAGCAATGTCTTCCCGCAGCCAGGCAGCGCGGAAACGATGACACGAGACACGCCCGACGCATCAATGCGCGCTGCCAGGGATCGGATCTCGTCAGGTAAATGCACGTCGGTTCCCGTATCAGCCATCCCCTCGCACAGTGAGGATCCGGCGCTGCCAGCTAAACGCTCCACCCGCTGAAGGACAATACGCCAGGGGCCGGTCGCATGCGCTTCTCAACATGTTCCGGCTTGGACGCCAACAGGTTGATCCAGGATTCATCTCTGCCTTCCGGGTGAAGCATTGCTCCCCAGTCCCGGATGTTTCGACAGATTTCGGGGCCATTGAAGCTGCTCACTGCTGCGCCAGGTAGGTTTCAATCCTTTTGAAACAGGACAGGGCGGGCGGCTTTACCTTGAGCAGCGCGCTCGTCATCGGCCTCGGACCATTGGCTGATAAAGCCGCGCTCCACCGGGGTCATGGTCGGGTGCGACAGCCCGCTCGGACACAGGGCATTCATACTTCCCGGCTTCCAGCGCCAAACACGCCTTCGCCCCCCGTGTCGTGGTTCCTGCATGTCGACATCTCCTGATGGCCTGATTTCTGGAGCCCGGCCGTCGTCAGATCATCGCTAACGTCACTGCAAGTTTTTGCCGGGGCGCTAACACGGCGGGGTTCCCGCAAGGCCACGAGTGATCGTCACAGGATGACGCCCGCCCCCTTTCGGGACGAGCGCCATGTCACACAAGAGCGGCTCAGAGAGTGCCGCTTTCGGCGTGCAGTTCACCGGCAAGTTGCGCGACGGCACCGCCCATGAACAACATTTCCATTCCGGAGAAGATGAAGTCCGCGCCCAGCTCTTCCATCGCGAACCTCCGTTCGGGCGCCGTCCAGGCCGGGAATGCAAGGAGCTTGCCCGCCTTCTTTGCCGCCGATGCCATCGTACGGATATCTTCCCAGTCGCCGGGCTTGGCCGTGTACATACCGCGATTCCGGCGGAGCGAAAGATCGGTCGGACCAGGATAGATGCCATCCACGGTGTCCAGGTTCGCGATCTTCTCCACGTCTCGCAGGGCACCTGCGGTTTCGATCATGGCAAAGCAGCGGATCTTTCTGTCAGTCTCGCCGAACCACTCATCGGGGCGCCCCTGGTAGCCCATGGCACGGCCACCAGCCAGGCTCCTGTCCCCGGTCGGCGGGAACTTGGTGAAGGACGTCACTTCCCTTGCATGCTCGTAAGACTGGATGTGCGGGATCATCACGCCATCAGCCCCGAAGTCGAGCACGGTCTGGATCGGGCTGCGCTCGGGCGCCAGGACCTTGACGTAAACCTCGAACCCGAGGCCCTTCAGGAAGGGAATAAAGGCGTGCAGTGTCTCATGGCCAAACGGGCCATGCTCGACATCCAGGATCGCGCGTTTGAACCCGTTCAGCGCCAGCACCTCGGCGAGCTGCCATTGCGGCGTGGTGAACCAGAAACCCATAAGGGGATCAGAAAATTCGGTCATGGTCTTCAACTTTCAGTATCACTTGTTCGCGGCGACGATCTGCTCGATCTGCGAAACGAGCTTGGCGTCGATGCGTTCTTTCCAGTCTTCGTAGACAGGCTTGATGACGCCGCGGAACGCATTCAGTTGCTCGGCAGTCGGATCGGTCAGGGTCACGCCGAATTCCCCGGCCTTGGCCTTCAGCTGATTGGTATAGTCGCGCACCTCGGCGATATTCTCTGACCCCGCCTTGATGCCGGCCTGACGAACGATTTCGCGATCTTCTTCGCTCCAGCTGTTCCAGACGCGCGGGTTCACGGCGAAGAGCAGGATCTCGTTCATATAGTTCCAGGACGTCATATGCGTCTGACCCAGCTTGTAGAGCTCGGCCATGAAGAACGTCTCGACCGAGTTCTCGCCACCGTCGACCGCGCCTGATGCCATGGCAGTCTGTGCATCAGCCCAGTTCATGGTGACCGGATTGGCCCCGAGCGCCTCGAACACGTCACCCATCATCGGGTTCGGAACGACGCGGAACTTGAGACCCGCGAAGTCATCGGGTGTCACCAGATCGCGGGTCGAGCAATGAACCTGCCGGAACCCGGTCTCGCCGATCGCGATAGGTTCGGCACCGCCGTCGCGAACCTTGTCGTAGTAAGCGGCCATGAAGTCGGCATTGCCGAGAACGGCATCGAGATCCGCCTCGCTGTCGAATTCGAAAGGCAGCGTGAAACAGCCCAGGCCGCGCACGGTCCCGGCCCAGTTGCCGGGCGCCCCGAGCAGCAGATCGATGTCGCCCTGACGCATTGCGGCGAATTCCTTCGTCTGGTCACCCTGGACCAGCGAGGCACCGGGATAAAGCTGGATATTGATGCGCCCATCCGTGCCCTCGGTGACGTAGCGGGCCCAGTTCTCGGCGGCACGTCCCCAGGCAAAGGACGGAGGCAGAACGGTGGAAAGACGGTATTCATCCCGGTACCCTGCGGCGCGCAGTACGGCCGGGCTTGCTATCAGGGCCGCAGCGGCGGTCGCAGATTTCAAAATGTCACGGCGGTTCATGTGAAGTCCTCTCTGTCTTTCTTCTTGATCAGTAGTTGAAATATTCGGGCAGCCAGAGCGCGAGGCCCGGGAAGGCGATCACCAACAGGACGGCAACGCAGAAGCTCAGCACGAACCAGAAGGACCAGTAGGCGGTCTTCTCGACGCTGATCCCCGCAATGCGGCAGGTGACGAGCAGGTTGGCAGCCATGGGCGGAGTGAAGGTGCCGATGCAGATTGCCATGGTGGCCAGGATGCCGAACCACACAGGATGCCAGTCGAAGACCGACAGCAGCGGCGCGAAGAGCGGCAGGAAGATCAGGAAGATCGACACGCCATCCACGACGATCCCGATCACCAGCAGGAATGCCATCAGCAGAAGCAGCGTTCCTATCCGTCCCAGCTCAAGACCGACGACCCAGTCGACCAGGGGGCCCGCTACGTTAAGCGTGGTCACCGCATAGGCAAAGATGCTGGCCATCGCGATCACGAACATCACGATACCCGAGGTTTCGGCTGCTTCCCGGAAAAGCTCCGGGAGATCACGCAAGCTGAGCGTACGGTAGATGAACAGTCCGACGATCAGTCCGTAGACCACCGCAATCACCGCGGCCTCCGTCGGGGTGAACAACCCCAGGCGCATGCCGCCCAGGATCAGCACCGGCGTCATGAGGCCCCAGAATGCGCGCTTGAAGCTTGGCCACAGCGGGTCCGCAGAAAGCGTCACTTCGCCCTCTCCGTAGCCGTGCCACCGGCTCAGCAGGATCGCAGGGACGACCAGAGCCAACGCCGCGAGCAAGCCGGGCAGGACCCCTGCCGCGAACATCGCAGGCACATTGGCCCCCGGAATGGTAATCGAATAGACAATCAGCGACAGCGACGGCGGAACCAGAATTTCCAAGGAGGTGGCCGCACCGATGACCGTTGCCGAAAACGCGCGTCCATAGCCTGCTTTCAGCATGGGAGCCATCATCACGCCGCCCACGGCTGCGGCGCCTGCCACTGCTGACCCAGAGATGCCCCCCATGATCACGGCGACCAGGATGGCCACGACCGGCATTGTCCCGCGACGACGTCCTAGAAGGGCCGAAGCGAATGTGACAATCCGCTCCGCGACACCGGATTTTTCGAAGATAACCCCCACCAGGATGAAAAGGGGTAGCGCGAGAAGCGGGTATTTCGCGACACCGGCGAGAGCGTTCTGCCCTCCGGCGACGAGACCGAACCAGGGCCGATCAAAACTGTCGATGCCGATGGCGACAAGACCCGCCACCCCAAGACTTGCCGCGACCGGAAGACCGATCGCCATGAAGATCGCGAAAGCGCCGGCGAGAATAAGCGTGATCATTCCGGCGCCCCCTTTTCATCATCGTCCTGCACGGACAGAAGCCCCTGCAGGGATCGAAGGGTTAGAAGGGCTGTCAGAACAGTCAGGACAGCCGTGAACGGCCAGCGCTTCATATCGACCGACGACATGAGCTCGCCCCAACGGAACTCGTCAAAGCAGATCTTGCCAAACAGCACCGTCAGCCCGAGGCCCAGCACCGCCATGGCCAGAAAGCTGCACCTTTTCAGCCATACCCGCCGGCGACCGACAGCCTTGCCATAGATAGCCTCGACCCGGATGTGCCTGTCGTCGCGCGTTACCCTGGCGATCCCCGCGAACAGCAGCACTCCCATGGCCGCCACCGTGAATTCCTCGCTCCAGCCGAACGAAAAGGTGCTGAAGTAGCGCACCAGGACGTTCGCGAAAGTGACGACCACGATGAACAGCATGCACAGCGCGGCCAGGATCTCTTCGGGGAGCCAGTTGCGCGGCGTGTCCTTCTCATCCTCTATGCCGTTCGCCGGATCCGTCACTTCACAGCCTCCCCCGCGAGACTGATCGCATCCTCGATACGGGTCGAAGCGCCTGAGAGCGTGCCGAGTTTCGTCCCCGCACGCATCTTTTCAAGCGCATCGATTTCAAACTCTTGCATGGCCAGCGCCTGACGGCCGAGCGCTTCTGCCTTCGTCGGATCCAGCACGAGAACGCCGGAGTCGTCGGCGAGGACCAGGTCCCCGGGACGAACAACCTGCCCGGCGACACTGATGGGCACGTTCATGCTGCCGTCGAGGCCAAGCTGTTTCGTCGTGATCGGCGACACGCCAGACGCCCAGGCAGGGAAGCCCGTCGCCTGGAATTCCGAAATGTCCGTCACGGGGCCATCAATGACGGCACCTGCCAGTTGCCCGAGGGCAGCGGCATTGGTCACCATCCCTCCCCAGCAGGCATGACGTGCGTCACCCAGCCTCTCGACCACGATGACATCCCCGGGGCGTGCCATGCTCACCGCATGGTGCAACATCACGGAATCCATCGCCGGAATGCTCACGGTCACCGCGCAACCGACAATATGATGGCCGGGCTGGACGGGCTTGATCTGCGGCCCCATGAAGCCGGAATGCAGGATATGCCCAATCGTCGCGGTCTCGACTTTGGAAAATAGTTCTACGAGTGCCGCAGGAAGCTCCTGCGGCATCGGTTTGACTTCGAACATCGTAAACTCCCGTTAGAGTACGTGGTGGTTCTGGACTGGGATCCGCATGCGGATCGTTTCCATGTAGCTGCGATCCAGGTCTGCCGTGACGCCACAGACGAGGTCGGACGCCTTCGCGGTAACTTGGCCCCAGGGATCGCAGATCATCGAATTGCCGTAGAGCTTGATATGACCGCCGACAGCTTCGTTGACCTGACCGGCTGCACCAAGGTAGCACCCCGTCTCGATCGCGCGCGCACGCAGAAGCGGTTCCCAATGGGCACGCCCCGTTTCGCGCATGAAGGCAGAGGGCACCATCAGCAGCTCTGCGCCCATGTCGCGGAGCTTTCGGTAGAGTTCGGGGAAACGCATGTCGTAGCAGATCGTGCAGCCAACGGTCCAACCTGCAACCTTGTACACCAGAGGTTCAGTGCCACGCGCGATGATGTCGGATTCCCGCACGCCGGAACCATCCGGCAGATCAACATCGAAAAGGTGGATCTTGCTGTAACGTGCCAGCTCGGAACCGTCCGCGCCGTGGACCACCGTGGTGTTGTAGGTCTTGCCGTCGCGCAGCTCTGCCAGAGACCCCGCGTGAATCGCGATGCCGATCTCGCGCGCCAGCTCGGACATCCAGCCGTTCACGTCGTCGAAGAAAGCCCCAGCGGCCTGCTGCTCCTTCGAGTTCTCACCCATGAAGGCGTAGTATTCCGGGGTGCCGATCAGATCCGGTTTCAGCTCTGCAGCACGCAGGATCTGTTCCCGAAGGACAGCCTTGTTGGCCTCAAGATCGTTGCGGGGATTATTCTGAATAAGGGTAAGGCGCATGGTGTTCTCCTTCGCTGTAGAGAAGTCGGGCCTTTCGAGACCCAACACAATTGAAATAAAATCTGCCTTTTGGTACGATTTTCACGAACCATCATTCCTGAGCAGACTTGATTGAAGCCTTTCCGATGAATCTGCGAGCGATAGAGACCTTTGTCTGGGCAGCCAGGCTCGGAAGCTTCAGAAAAGCGGCCGACAAGATGAACAGCACCTTGACGACAGTCTCCGCGCGCATTTCCGCGCTGGAGCAGGAATTGGGAGTCGAACTGTTCATTCGAAAGCCGCGAGGCGTCGAACTGTCCTCGAAAGGGCGGGAAGCCCTGCCCTATGCGGAGGCAGTCACCATCGCCGGCGCGACCTTCGAAAGCCGCATCGCCGACTCGGCGAAGCTTCTGGGGCATGTCAGGCTCGGCATCATCGACACGGCCACTGTCGCGATCCTGCCGAAACTTCTGGTCCAGCTGCGCAACACCTTTCCGAACCTCGACATCGACCTGCGCTCCGGCACGTCTTCGGAACTCGCAACGCTGCTGGAGCAGGGCGAACTGGACCTTGCCGTCATCATCCGGAGTATCGCGGTGCCCGGGATGAAGGACCTGCCACTGATGCGCATGGCCCTGCGATGGATCGCGCCGACTGCCCTCAGCCAGGGCCGGAAACGGATGAGCGCGGTGGAGCTTTCCCAGCACCCCATCCTGTCTTTTTCTCCGGACACGGAACAGCATCGGCGCATCGTCGGCCTGATGGCCGGCACGTCCTCCCGGCGCGGGATCTATGCAGGTCCCTCGATGGCTGCGGTCCTCCAATTGCTCGAAAACAACTTCGGGATCGCTGCCCTGCCCCCGTCCCTGGTGGTGGAACAGATTGCAAATGGCCAGCTGACGATCATCGAGTCCGAGGCCGACCTCCCCCCACTCGATACGAAGGTCGTCTGGATGGAGGGGCCGAACGGGCCGCTCATGCATAAACTCGCGGAAACAATCCGGACGGCAGCGGAATTGTCGATTGCCTTCCAGAACAAGGACTACATCACCCTCCTGCCCCTCGCCCCTGCGGGCGAGGCGGACAGAAGTGTCTGTTCGGAAGGCCCCTGAGGTCCTCGTCACAGCGCGTGCCTGGATCAGCCAGCGGTCTGAAGAAGCTTCCCGGGGTTCAGAATGCCCCTCGGGTCCAGGGAACGCTTGATACGCTGCATTGCCTCCAGCTCCCCAGATGTGCGCGACAGGGACAACCAGTCCCGCTTGTCCAGGCCAACACCATGTTCCGCAGAGATGGATCCCTCCAGGTGCCCGACCAGCCCCAGCACGTCCCGCTTGATATCGGCGTGGGGCAGCTCGGCTCCGCGACTGGCAACAGCGACGTGTAAATTGCCGTCTCCGAGGTGTCCGAAACAAAGGAAATCCGCATCCGGCACGAGCTTTCGAACAGCAATCTCACAGGCGTTGACGAAGGTCTGCATATTGTCCCGCCGCAGGCTAACGTCAAAAGCGGCCACATCCAGATAGCTGGTCGCCAGCGCCTCGTTGGCCTCGCGCAAGGCCCAGAATTCCTCGATCTGGGCTTCTGACTGCGACAGCAACGCATCCTGAAGAGTGCCGTCCTCGAAACTGGGCTCAAGCACCTCCAGCAACTGCGCCTCCAGCGCGGCCGCGTCGTCACCGACAATCTCGCCCAGCAGGATCAGGCCTTCGGCCGTATCGAAGGGCGTGGAGCCAACAACCTTGCAGGCATACTCATAGTACCCCGGCCAAAGCGCCTCGAAGGCGTGCAGCTGAAGCGCGCTGTCCGAAAGCGTCTTGAGAACATGATAAGCCTGTTCCAACCCCTCGCAGTGCATCAGCACCGCCGCGCGGGCCGGACATTTCGGAACCAGCTTCAGGACCGCAGAGGTCACGATCCCCAGCGTCCCCTCGCTTCCGACGAAAAGCTGCCGCAGGTCGTAGCCGGTGTTGTTCTTCTCCAGGCAGTTCAGCGACCGGATGATGGTGCCATCGGCCAGAACCGCTTCCAGACCCAGGACCTGTGCCCGCATCATGCCGTGATGCAACACATGGACACCGCCCGCGTTGGTGGCGATCATGCCACCGATCTGGCAGCTGCCACGCGCTCCGAAGTCCACAGGGAATTCCAGCCCCGCTTCGGCCGCCGCCTGTTGAAGGTCATGCAATGTCACCCCGGCCTGGACCGTGGCCTGCCGGGCCTCGGCGTCGATCTGCGGGGCTGCTTTCAACCGGGACATGTTGATCACGACGGCATCCCTCATGGGCCTCGCTCCGCCAACCAACCCCGTCAGCCCCCCCTGCGGCACCACGGGAACCCCGGCAGCGTTACACAGGGCAAGCGCGGTCGAAACTTCTTCGACATTGCGTGGCAGGACGACAGCCAGAGGCATGATTTCCTTGCGAGAGGTCCAGTCCCGGTGGAACCGCCGGTCGCTCTGCGGCCCCGCCACGACGACAGCTTCACCCAGAGCGTCCTGAAGAGTCTGGACAATCATTTCAAACCTCCGGTGAAGACGGCAAGCGGGCCGGTCACGATGCCGGGGAAGACCACCAGCAGGACCAGCACGACCATTTCGGCCAGAAGGAAGGGCAGCACGCCGCCCATGACACGGTCGATCCGGGTGCCCGCAACCCCGGCCACCACGTTCAGGACATTGCCGACCGGCGGGGTCAGCAGGCCCAGAGAACCTGCCATGATAAGCACGACACCGAAGTAGATCAGGTCGATCCCCGCCGCCTTGCAGAGCGGAATGACCACCGGCATCAGGATCAGCATCAGCGGGGTGAAATCCAGCACCATGCCCAGCAGCAGCGTCAACACCACCAGCAGGCCCACCATCAGGCGCGGCTGTTCCACCAGCGGCTGCGCCAGCGCCACGATCTGTGCCGGCAGGCTGGCCGTGGTCACGAGCCAGGCCGAAACGGAGGAGGCCGCGATCAGGAACAGCACCGCCGCACTGGTCATCGCCGCATCGGCCAGTGCTTCGTAAAGCTCGCGCAGCGACAGTTCGCGGTAGACGAACATCCCCACCAGCGCCGCGTAGACACAGGCGATCACCGCCGCCTCGGTCGGGGTGAAGATGCCCACCCGCATGCCGCCGATGATCACCACCGGCAGCATCAGCGCCGGGATGCCCTTCCACAGGGCCGTACGGCGCTCCGCCGGGGTGGCCTTCGGCAGGGTTTCGAAATCGCCGCCCCGGCTGGTGAAGCTCCAGGCTCCGACCAGCACCACGGCCATCAGGATGCCGGGCACGATACCCGCCAGGAACATGCCGGTGATCGAGACATTGGCGACAGATCCATAGACCACGAAGGCGATGGAGGGCGGGATGATCGGCGCGATGACACCCCCGGCCGCCAACAGGCCGACGCTGCGGCCCTCAGGGTAGCGCGCGTTGCGCATCATCGGCATCAGGATCGCCGCCAGAGCCGCGCTGTCCGCGATGGCCGAGCCCGAGAGCGAAGCGAGGATCAGCGCCGAGACGATGGCAACATAGCCCAGCCCGCCCTTGCGGTGCCCGAAATAGCCCAAGGCCACGTCGATGATCCGGCGCGACAGCCCGCCGCGGTTCATCAGCTCGCCTGCCAGGATGAAGAAGGGAATGGCCAGCAGCAGGAAGCTGTCGACGCCGAGGATCATGTTCTGCGACACGATCTGCGCGTTGAAGAAGTCGATCTGCAGCATCAGCGCCACGCCGACCAGAAGCAGCACATAGGCGATGGGAATGCCGGCCAGGATGCCCAGCAGCAGGGTCACCAGAAAAGTCGCGATAAGCATGGGATTACTCGATCTCCGACGGTTCGGCGTCAAAGCGGAACCACTCGGCCAGGGTCATCTTTCCAAGCAGAAGCCGCAGCATCCGCCAGGCGGTCACAAGGCCATAGGCAACCGCCCCCAGCAGCCCGGCCACATAGATGCTGGCCACGGGCAGGCCGGTCACCGGCAGGCTGTCGGAGAGGGAAAAGCCGATCTGCCGCCAGGCCCCGATGCCCAGCAAGGCGTCACAGAAGATCATCAGCGCGCCGCCCAGCAGGGCCAGGGCGAACTGCGCCTTGCCCGGCAGCTTCTCCACCGCCAGCGACATCGACAGGTGCCGCCCGCCATGTGCCACCGCGATGGCCGCGCCGAAGACCAGCCAGATCAGCAGCAGGCGCGACAGCTCTTCGGTCAGGACTAGACCGGAGTTGAACAGGAACCGCAGCAGGATGTTGACGAAAACCGCCACCACCAGCACGCCGAGGATGAGAGCCGCAACGCCCCGGACGACACGTTGCAAGGGGGAATAGGTCATGGTCTGCCTAGGATGTCGCTTCGATGCGGCTTCGCCCGACGCTTGCCGGGCGAAGCCGGGGGATTACTTCGCGGCGCCGGCGATGGCCGCCTGCATTTCCGCGTAGAGCGGCGCCAGGTCTTTGGTCACCGCCTTCTCGACCACCGGGGCCACGGCCGCGCGGAAGCCGTCCAGCGCCTCGGGCGAGAGCGCGGGCACCACTTCCATGCCACCCTCGGCCCCGAGGAAGTCCACCGACTCCTTGTCGAAGGCCCGCAGCGCCTTGCGCTCCTCGACGCCGAAATCCTTGGCCGCCTGGATCAAGATCGCCCGCTGGTCTTCCGGCAGCCGCGCCAGCGCCCGCTGGGACCCGACCACGATCATCGCGCCGTAGATGTGGTTCGTCGGGGTGTAGTACTTCTGCACCTCGTAGAACTTCAGCGCGGCAACACCGCCCGGAGGGTTGTCCTGCCCGTCGACCGTGCCGGTCTCCATGGCGGAGTAGAGCTCGGTGAAGGGCATCGGCACCGGGTTGGCGCCAAGCGCCGCGAAGGTGTCGATGAAGACCGGCGCGCCGATGACGCGGATCTTCAGCCCCTTCATGTCCTCGACCGAGGTCACCGGATGCTGCGAGTTGGTCAGCGCGCGGAACCCGTTTTCCCATAGCGCGAGGCCCATCAGCCCCTCGTCTTCCAGCGGTGCCATCATCTTCTCCCCGACCGGGCCGAGGGTCACGGCATCCACTTCGTCGTAGCTGGAGAAGGCAAAGGGCAGATCCAGCAGCGACAGCGCCGGATCCATGTTGGACAGGTTGGTGCTGGCGGTGATCATCAGCTCCTGCAGGCCACCCTGCAGCGCGGAAATCTCCTGCCGCTCGTTACCGAGCTGGCCACCCGGGAAGACCTTGATCTTCAGCTCGCCACCGCTCAGTTCGGCGACGTGGTCGGCAAAGGCCTGCACGGACTGGGAAAACGGATCCTGGCCGGACCCGAAATGGCCGAGCTTCAGCACCGTCTCGGCGTGAAGTCCCTGCGCCATGCAGCCAGCGGCGACGGCAAAGGCGATGAGCGTCTTTTTCATGTGAGAGTTCCCTGTTCTTCGGAGCGTGGTCATGGTTTCTTTCTTGTGACCTCCCGACTAGGCTCCGGACCATGGCGGGCCTAACGAGTTTTTTCCGTGGCAGCCCCCGGGAAAAATTCAAACCTTTGATTTTCAATCATTCCCCCCTAATCCCGAAGTGACCCAGCCAGGAGCAGGCCGCCATGAATGTCCGTTTTGTCAGCAGCTTCGTCGCCACGGCGGACCTCGGCAGCTTCAGCAAGGCGGCCGAGGCGCTGTTCTCCACCCAGGCGACGGTGGCCTCCCGGATCGCCAAGCTGGAGGAGGAGCTGGGCGCCACGCTCTTCCACCGCGAAGGCTCGCACCTGCGGCTGACGGAAGAAGGTCAGAACGCCCTCGTCGCGGCGCGCAGGCTGCTGGAAGCCACCACCGAATTCGTCAGCGCCGCCGCCGGTGGCCCCCGCGCCGAAGGCACGCTGCGCATCGCCTGGACCGACTACATCTCCTACATGATGACGCCCGCCTTCGTGGCGGAGATGGCGGAGGATCACCCCCGGCTCTCCTTCGAACTGCTGACCGCGACCAGCCTCGACGTGATCGAACTGCTGCAGGAGGGGCGCATCGACCTGGGCATCCTCGTCGGGGCCGAACCCAAGCGGAACGTGCGCTGCCGGCACCTGTTCGACCTGCCGATGCAATGGATCTCCGCGCCCGGGCTCTTCGACGGGCCACCGCCGCCGGGCATGGCAGCGCTGCACGGCAGGCCGCTCATCAGCTACCCGCGCGGCACCCTGCCCGCGCAGGACATCGAACGGCAGCTCGATGCCCATGGCACGGTGCCCAGCCGGATGCTCTGGCTCGACAACGTGCGCGCCGTCATCGGCTGCGTGACCGGCGGTCAGGGGATCGCCCTGCTGCCGCCCCGCCTCGTGACGGAGGATATCGCGGCCGGGCGCCTGATGGTCCTGGACACGCCACCCGCCGTGCCCTCGATGGCCTTCCACGCCCATTACCGACCCGACTTCAGGGAAGAGACCTCCCGGCTGGTCTGCGACCAGATCGTCCGGATGTTCAACCGGGGCGCTGCAGAGGACTGAGCCCTCAGCCCCCCCGCCCTCAGCCCTCGTCGCGGGCCTGCGTCGGGCTGCGCCCCGTCCAGCCGCGATAGGCCCGCCAGAAGGCGGTGCCATCGGCATAGCCCAGCGTGGTGGCCACCGCCTCGACCGGGGTCCGCCCGTCCCGCAGCAGTTCTTCCGCCCGCTCCTGCCGGTAGGCCTGCAGCAGGGCCTTCACGGTCGTGCCCTCCTCTGCCAGCCGCCGCTGCAGCGACCGGGCGGAGGTCTGCATCAGCCCGGCGATCATCGGCAGGGTCACCGGCCTGTCCCCGAGGTTCAGCGCGATCAGCGCCCGCACCTGATCCGCCAGCGATCGCCCCTCACCGGCATCTTCCAGCAGTCCCGCCAGGTGCCGGTCGATCAGGTCCAGCATGTCCGGGTCCTCCTCCCGCCGGATCCGCGCCGCGTCGCTCCGGTCGATCACCAGCATGTTCGACGGCTGTGAAAACAGCACCGGCGCATCGAACCAGCGCATCAGCGCCTCCGGCGCGTCGGGCGCGGGATGGGTGAAATGCACCTCCACCGGATGCCAGCGCAGGTCGTAGCCGGTGCGGATCAGCTTGCAGATCCCGGCGAGGGAGAACTCGTTGTCCTGCCGTCCCGGGCTGACCCCCTGCGAGGTGATCAGGTAGCGCAGCAGCAGGTGATCGCCGTCATCCTCCAGCGTGGCCTGCGTCCCGCTCTGCAGCGCGGCCGAGAACCGCACGAGGCTTTCCAGCCCGCTGCGGATCGTGGCGCATTGCACCGCCCGCAGCCCCATCGGCCCGAAACCGCCCGGCATCATCCGGGATCCCAGCCGCAGGCCCAGGTTCGGCTCCCCCAGGACCCGGGCCGCATCCTCGAAAAGATCCAGGTAGGAGGCCAGCGAAACCGGCGTGTAATTGTCGTCCAGCACCCGCGAATCAATGCCGTGCCGCGAAAGCAGCTTTCGCAACTCGCTCAGGTTTTCATCAAATGCCCCGAAAATCGGCCTAAGAATTACGGCCCTGACAGACAGCCCCGTGGGCAGCGGTGCGCTGGCGATCAACTATCTGCCCTCCCATCCGTTTCAAAGCGCCACTTGGCGTAGACTATCGGATTCTTGGCGCTCCCTGCAATGGCTCCCCCCGGGCAACGGCGCGCTAACAGCGACCCATTCACGACAAACGTGCAACAGGGACGCAACAGATGACCGACTTGACTACCGGCAACGGCCGACTTCAGGGCAATTCCATTGGTCTCGCCCATATCGTCTTCTTCGTGGTGGCAGCCGCCGCCCCCATGACCGCAGTGGTCGGCGCGACGCCGCCCGCCTTCGCCTTCGGCAATGGCGCCGGGGTTCCGGGCGCCTTCGTTCTGGCGGGACTGCTCTACCTGGTCTTCTCGGTGGGCTACACCGCGATGACGCCCTACATCTCCGGCGCGGGCGGCTTCTTCAGCTACATCTCCCGCGGCTTCGGCGGGGCGGCGGGCATCGGCGGGGCGCTGATGGCGTTGCTGGCCTATTTCGCGATCCAGATCGGCATCTACGCCCTCTTCGCCGTCTTCATGTCCGCCACGCTCGCGCCGCTGGGGATCAACCTGCCCTGGTGGGTCTGGTCGCTGGCCGTCCTCGCCGTCGTGGTGTTCTTCGGGCGCCGCAACATCGCCATCTCCGGCCGGATCCTCGGCGCCTGCATGGTGGCCGAACTGCTGATCCTGCTGCTGCTCGACGCGGCCATCCTGCTCAACGGCGGCGGCCCCGAAGGGCTGACCCTCTCCGGCTTCCGCCCGTCAGAGGTCTTCACCCCCGGGCTCGGCGTCAGCATGGTCTTTGTCCTCGGCGCCTATGTCGGCTTCGAGGCCACCGCCATCTTCGCCGAAGAAGCCCACAAGCCGGAACGCACCATCCCGCGCGCCACCTATGTCGCGGTGCTGCTGATCACGGTCTTCTACGCGCTCTCCACCTGGGCCATCAGCCAGTACTATGGCCCCTCCCAGGTGCGCGAAGCAGCCACGGCCTCCCTCGAAGGGTTCTACTTCGACGCGGCGGCGGACCTGCTGGGCCCCTGGTCGGTCACGGTGATGAACCTGCTGCTGCTGACCAGCCTCTTCGCCTGCCTGCTGTCCTTCCACAACACGCTGAACCGCTACTTCTACACCCTCGCCTGCGAAAGCCTGCTCTGGCGCAAGATGGCCCATGTGCATGCCGAACACGGCTCGCCGCATGTGGCGGGCGTGGTGCAGGCGGTGCTGGTGGCGCTGATCCTGGGCGCCTTCGCCCTGGGCGCGGCGGATCCCTACACAGTGGTCTTCTCCTGGATGGCCGGGCTGGCGGTGCTGGCGATCCTCGGCACGCAGATCCTCGTCTCCGCCTCGGTGATCCGCTTCTTCCGCAGGCAGAGCCATGACCGCTCCCCTCTGGTGGTTCTGGTGGCCCCTGCCCTCGCCACGCTGGGCCTGGCCGCCGCCTTCCTGCTGGTGGGCAGCAACATCTCGATGCTGACGGGCAGCGACAGCCTGATCGTGCTGGCTTTCCCGGTGCTGGTCATCGCCACGGGCGCGGTCGGCGCGCTGATCGCCCTGGGCGTGAAGGCACGCAACCCCGCGCTCTACGCGGGCCTCGGCCGCAGCCTCGACTGAACCGCACCTGAAACCTCCATTCCCGAAAGGACCTTCCGATGAAAGACCTGCCCAACCTCCCGAACCTGCCCAAGATCGACTTCCTCTACCTTTCCGAGCAGGACATGATCAAAGCTGGCGTCACCGACATGCCCGCCTGTGTCGATTGCATGGAAGAGATGTTCGCCCTGCTGCACCACGGTGACTACCGCATGGCCGGGCCGAACAGCGACAGCCATGGCGCCATGGTGACCTTCCCCGAAGAGTCGCCCTTCCCCACCATGCCGAAACCCACGGCGGACCGTCGTTTCATGGCGATGCCTGCCTACCTCGGCGGCAGCTTCTGCACCGCGGGCGTCAAATGGTACGGCTCCAACATCGCGAACAAGGACAAGGGCCTGCCCCGGTCGATCCTGATGTTCACGCTGAACGATGCCGACACCGGCGCGCCGCTGGCCTACATGTCGGCGAACCTGCTGTCGGCCTATCGCACCGGCGCGGTGCCGGGCGTCGGTGCCCGCCACCTGGCCCGCAAGGACTCGAAGGTCGTGGGCATCTTCGGCCCGGGCGTCATGGCCCGCACGGCCCTCGCCGCCTTCATCGCCGCCTGCCCCGGCATCGACACGGTCAAGGTCAAGGGCCGTGGCCAGCGCTCCCTCGACGTCTTCATCGACTGGGTGAAGGAGAACTACCCGCAGGTCACCGACATCCAGATCGTCGACGACATCGAAGCGGTTGTGCGTGACAGCGACATCGTCACCTACTGCGCCTCGGGCGAGGTCGGCAATCCCGACGACTACCCGCTGGTGAAGCGCGAATGGGTCAAGCCCGGCACCTTCCTCGCCATGCCCGCGCCCTGCAACTTCGACGCCGGGATGGAAGCTGACGATGTGCGCAAGGTGCTCGACAACACCGGCCTCTACGAGGCCTGGTACGAAGAGGTGCCCAAACCCGCGCACAACGTGATCCCGCTGGTGGGCGTGAAGTTCATGGACATGATCGCCGCCGGCACCATGAAGCCCGAAGCGCTGGAAGACCTCGGTGCCATCGTCGCCGGCGCCACCCCCGGCCGACAGAACGATGACGAGATCATCCTGATGTCCGTCGGCGGCATGCCCGTCGAAGACGTGGCCTGGGGCACCGTCCTCTACCGCAACGCGGTCGAGAAGGGCATCGGCGTCAAGCTGAACCTCTGGGACGAACCCGTCCTGCGCTGACCTCTCCCATCCCCGACTGCCCCCGGCCGGCCCCGGCCGCTCCGGGGGCGCTTTTTAAACGCTTCTCCCAGGACCTTCCGATGACGACCATCACCAAGATCAAGACAGGCTCCAAGTTCGAGGACCACGCCAGCTATTCCCGCATCGTCGCGGTCGACAACTGGATCTTCGTCTCCAACACAGCAGGCCGGAATCCCGAGACGAAGGAGATCCCCGAGGACGTGACCGAACAGACCCTTCAGGTCTTCGCCAATATCGAACGCGCCCTGGCCGCCGTGGGCAGCAGCCTGGCCGATGTCGTGGCCAGCCGGGTCTTCATCCAGGATCCCGCCGATACCGAAACCGTCATGACCACCATCGGCACCAAGTTCCGCGGCATCGACCCGACCACCACCGTCACCTGCCCGCCGCTCGGCTCCACCGTCTACAAGGTGGAAATCGAGGTGACCGCCTACCGTGGCGCCGCCGGGGCCGACATCACCTACAAGACCGTCGCGGTCTGACAACCGGAAAGGACAGCCCAATGGCCCCCAGGATCGCACCTGTCACCACCTCGACCGACCTGCCGGAGCGGAGCGAAATCGTCATCATCGGCGGCGGCATCGTCGGCCTTTCGGCGGCGCTGACGCTGGCCGAACGCGGCCTGCCGGTGACCGTCCTGGAAAAGGGCCGCATCGCCGGCGAACAAAGCTCGCGCAACCTCGGCTGGGTCCGCAAGACCTCCCGCGCGGCGGCGGATGTGCCGCTGGCGCTGGCCGCCGACAGGCTCTGGGCCGGGCTCCCGGAACGGACCGGCCATGACGTGGGTTACCGCCAGGCAGGCATCATGTTCCTGGCCCGGCAGGAGGCCGCCCTCGAAGCCCACGAGGCGTGGTTGTCCTCAGTGAAGGGCCTCGACCTCGGCGCGCGGATGCTCTCCGCCGCCGAGATCGACCGCCTCGTGCCCGGCGGCAGAGGCAAATGGGCGGGCGGCGTGACCACCCCCTCGGATGGCCGCGCGGAACCCACCCTCGCCTCCAGCGCCATCGCGGCTGCGGCCATCGCCAAGGGCGCCCGCATCATCGAGGGCTGCGCGGTACGCGCCCTGCAGACCAGCGCCGGCCAGGTGAGCAGCGTCGTCACCGAACGCGGTGAGATCGCCTGTTCGCAGGTTCTGCTGGCGGCTGGCCTCTGGTCGCGCCGTTTCCTCGGCAACCACGGCATTTCCTTCCCCACCCTGCCACTCACCTGCTCGGCCTTCCGGACCGCGCCGATGGAAGGACCCACCGACGTTGCCGTGGGCGGTCCAGACTTCTCATTTCGCAAACATTCCGACGGCGGCTTCATCATCACGCAGCGCGGCGCCCTCTCCTGCCCACTGACCCTCGACCACCTGCTGGTCGGCACCCGCTACCTGCACCTGCTCAAGGACGAACGCTCGCTCCTCCGGATTACCCTCAATCGTCAGAGCCTCGACGACCTGTTGCTGCCGCGCCGCTGGCGCAGTGACCGGACCTCCCCCTTCGAAAAGGTACGGGTCATGGACCCGCCGACACTTCCGAAGCTCAACGCCGAAGCGCTGGAGAACCTCTCCGCCGCCTGGCCCGCCTTCGCGGACGCCCGCATCGTCGAAGCCTGGGCCGGCACCATGGATATCACACCGGATTCGCAGCCGGTGATCGACTACGCCGGTCGGATCCCCGGACTGGTGCTCGCCACCGGCTTCTCGGGGCACGGCTTCGGCACGGGACCTGCCGCGGGACAACTGGCTGCCGATCTCCTGACCGGAAGCACCCCTCTGGTGGATCCGCATCCCTATCGGTTCCTGCGGTTCTAGAATTGGCCGCTTTTCATGTCGCGTCCGGACTGGGCCCTGCGACACCCATGGGTCGACCGGGCGCTGGTTCGGCGCCCTGGCGCGGTCTCTCGTCCGCGACAGCTTAATTCGGCTCGACGTGCGTGGTCACGAGGCCCCGTAACCAACTCAAGACGCCCCGCGGCTTTGGCACGGGGCGTCTTGAGTTTGCCCCCGATGCCATGGCCTGCCACCGAACGGGCCAATCCCAGGCTGCACTTCAGTCCTGCTAGAAGGACATCCGGTAGGTCAGGGACAGGCCGCCACCGGTGATACCCGGGCCCGGGGCCTCCCCCTTGTTCCAGGACCAGCGGTTGTTGCTGTAATTCTGATAGGAAAGCTGCCAGTCCTCGTTGATGCGATAGCTGACGGTATAGCTGTAGTCGGGCTGATAGGTATCCTGCGTTCCCGGCGCGTAGAAATGGGTCGTCGCCCCCAGCCTGATCTTCGGGGTAAGCGCATAGCCACAGGACAGGTTCACGCTCTGCTCCGCAGGATTGGGCAGGCCGAGGCTGGCCGTGCAGGGCAATGACTTCTCCCCCCAGAGCGGCACTGGCGGAAGCCGGTAGTTCGCCCGGATCTTCCCCTGCAGCAGACCCGCAACCGGGCTGTGCCCGCCGGAAAAGCGCGTGGAATAGTTGCTGTAGCCCAGCCCGATCCTGTCCGTGACACGATAGCTGAAGGCATAGGTATAGTCCGGGTCCCAGTCCTGCTGCTGCTCGGGCTTGAGGTACCCCACCAGGGTCAGACGGGCGGAGAGCCGTTCCGTCAGCTTGGCACCACAGCCCAGGCTGACCCTTGGCTTGGTCGTCCCGCGCCGGTCGGGTGCCGAGGTCAGCGCGCCAAGGCTGGCACTTGCGGTCACTGAACAGGTCACGGCGTAGCGATCCCAGAAACGCGGGCGATCCTCCGCTTCCGCCGCGACATCCGCGGGCGCCGGCGCATCGACCGGCAGGGCAGCTGCCGGCCGGGGCACCGCCTGCGTCGTGACTGCGGCGCGTTGCGGCGACGACAGCGCAGGCTGCGCGCAGGCATCCGGCTGGTAAGGGTCTTCTTCGGCACAGACGGCTGCAGGATCGCCCTGCGCCGTGGCGGTTGTCGTGCCCTTGGACGGAAGAGAAGCCTCCTGTTCGGGAGCAGCGCCCGCAGCGGGGCCCGCGTCCACAGCCGTGCCCGTCTCTGCAAGGGAGCCTGCCCCCGGCTGTTCAGGGCCCGCCTCGTCATCGGACGGCGTCTCATCCTGCGTTGCGGCGACCTGATCGGAGGGCGTAACCAGCGGCGCTTGCACCTCCTCCGGCGGCTCTTCCTGCTCCGGTTCCGGTTCTGGTTCGGGTGGGGGCGGAGGCGCCGTCCCGGCCAGCAACCATTCCGCAAGATAGCGCGCCACGGCCTGGAGCCCCGGTTCCTCCGGAAGCTCGGGTTGCAGCCCGGCCCCCACGGGCACATCCGCCGTCGCACCATCGGCAAAGGAAATCCGGCACGACAGGGCCGCGTGACAGCTCAGCCGGGCGGCGACGCGGGACCGGTTGTTGCCCTGCATGATCTCAGCGCTCCCATCCGGGAAGAACACGTAACGCCAGGCGCCGATCTCTCCACGCTGGGACCGCGACCAGTGCAGCGCGTTGGGAATGTCCTGCAGCACCTCCCGGGCGCCCGGCACCGCAGGGACGGAGGTATCGACGAAGGGTGTGCCGGGCCAGGGCGAGGCGGGGTCTTCGGCTGTTTCCTGGCCGACACCCGCGGGCGCCAGACATAGTGACAGCAGCGCAAGCGCAGAGGCGCGCCGGATCGCGCCGGCACCCTGCGTTCGCCCGCACCGCTGCAGGCCATGCCGATCCCTCGACTTGCCCAAACCTGTATCACCACCTCAAGGGCGCATGTTTACGCGCCGTTACCAAGAAGCTCCTGCCCCCTGCAGAGTGACAGAATCCGGCCCGGCGCGCGACCGGAAATCCCGCCCGCGGTCAGTCAGGCGCATATCGGCAAGGCCCAGGACCCGAGACGCCCCGTTTCCGGCGCAGCAGCCGTGCCGTCAGGTCCCAATGCCGTCAGGTCCCGATGGCCCCGGCGCCCTCCGGTTCGGCGGGCTCAGCGGCCAGCGGTCGGTAATAGCGGCTGGCCAGGGCCAGAAGGGCGACATGCACGAACCAGATCCCGATCGCCACGTTGATCGCCAGGTGCATCGACCCGAGCGCCGCCGCAAGCCCGCCACCGATGGCCGGGCCCAGCCCCTTTCCAATACTGTCCGACAGGAAGAAGATGGCAAAGACCGATCCGCGGCGGTCCGGCGGGTTCGCGTTCATCAGCCAGGACCGGACGTTGGTCGCCGGAGCGGAGATGCCAAGCGCACAGAGCGGCAGCCAGACCGCGACAACCGTGGCCGAAAGCGGTGCATTCAGCCCGACCAGGAAGGCGAAGATGCCGGTGAAAGAGGCCAGCGCCACCCATCTGAGCGCCCTCACCGGCTGCGCGGCGAACAGGCGGTCCCCCAGCCCCGACCAGAGCAGCACCCCGATGACGGAAACCATGGCGAAACCTTCCCAGATCGCCGTCGCCTGCGCCTGCTCCATCCCCCGTTCCGTCGTGAAGTAGGAGATCATCCAGAAGGGCAGCAGCCCCCAGGGAATGCTGCCCGGAATGCTTTGCACGAAAAGCAGAAGGTTCGCCCGCGACCCCAGGATCGCCTCGATCCCGGCGCGGTAGCTTTCCGGTGCCCGGGGCGCGTCCTCCTCCTCCGTTGCCTGCCCCCGGGCGGGCTCCCGGAAGGCCAGCGCGAAAAGCAGGGCCAGCGCGAGGTTCGGCGCCCCGGCCAGCAGGAAGGCCAGGCGCCAGCCGAAATCGGAGCCGATGGCGATACCTCCCAGCACCGGGCCCAGCAGCGTCCCCAGCAGCCAGCTCACCTCGGCCAGGGCATTGGCCTTGGCCCGGTGACGGGGCGGGAAATAGTCCGACAGCAGCGACATGGTGATCGGGTAGACGGCGCCGATGCCGATCCCGCTGAGCACGCGCCAGCCCAGAAGCGCGCCGAAGGACGGGGTGAGCGCGGGAATGCCGCTGGCCAGGCAGGGCAGCTCCCCCACGAGGACGGCCACGACCATCAGCCACTTTCGCGAATAGCGATCGGTCAGGTAGCCCGCGAACAGTCCGACGACGGCCCCGACCAGGACAAAGGCCGATCCCATGATGCCGATCATGGCCTCCGGCGTGCCGAATTCCGCCCGCAGCGGCACGACGATGGAGGCCGTGATCATCGTGTCCGCCATCAGGAACATCGACATCATCAGAAGAAGGCCCAGCCCGGTCAGTTTCTGCATCAGCGTCATGGTTTACCTCCGGCGGCGGCAGGCCGCGCTACCCCGGCGCGGTGGGACCGGATCAGTTCGGCGTACCAGCGCGCACTGCTTTTCGGGGTCCGGGCGAAGGTGTCGAAATCCACGTGCACCAGGCCGAACCGTTTCTGATTGCCCAGGGCCCATTCGAAATTGTCGAAGAGCGACCAGACGAAATACCCCCGCAGGTCCGATCCCGCCGCAAGCGCCATCCGGACCTGCGCCAGGTGGTCCCGCAGGTAGTCGATGCGCCAGGGATCCTGCACGCCCCCCTGGTCGCGCTGATCGGCCAGGGCCATGCCGTTTTCGGTGATGTAGACGGGCGGGTTGCCGTAATCCTCCCGCAGCCACCCCAGGACCCGGCCCAGCCCCTCCGGCTCGACCCGCCATCCCATGGCGGTGAAACGGTCCCCGTCCCGTTCCAGCTCTGTCTGCGGCGGGGTCTTGAAGGCTTCCTCCACCTTGATGCCGAAGGGCACCGCCAGCGGGGACCAGTGCATGCGGGTGCAGGAGTAGTAGTTGACGCCGATGAAATCGACCGGGGCAGAGATGGTGGCCATGTCGCCCGGCTCGATCCGCGGGCGCCCGAACCAGAACTTCCGCCACAGCTGCGCCGGGTAGGCCCCGCGGAACAGCGCATCGGTGGTGACGAAATTCAGCACCTCGTTCATCAGGCGGCAGGCACGGTCGTGCCGAGGGCCTTCGCGGGTGGCCACGGCCGGCGTGTAGGAGATCGTGGTGCCGACGCGGGCATCCGGATGCGCGGCCCGGATCGCCTGCATGGCCAGACCATGCCCCAGCAAGAGATGGTGGATCACCGGCAAGAAGCGCCGGATCCGCCGTTCCCCGGGCGCATGCCATCCCTCGACATAGCCGAAATAGGCATGTTCCCAGGGTTCGTTCAGGGTGATCCAGTCCTTGATCCGGTCCCCCAGCCGATCCGCCACCAGCGCCGCGTAATCGGCAAACCAGGCGGCGGTGTCGCGGCTGGCAAACCCGCCGTTGGCGGCATGGATCGCCTGGGGCAGGTCCCAGTGAAACAGCGTCGCAAACGGGGTGATGCCGCGCGCCAGAAGGCCGTCCACCAGGCGGTCGTAGAAATCCAGCCCCTTGCCGTTCGGCCTGCCGCGCCCCTCCGGCAGGACCCGCGACCAGGAGATGGAAAAGCGATAGGCCTGGTGGCCCAGCGCCTGGATCAGGTCCAGGTCCTCCTCCAGCCGGTGATAGTGATCACAGGCCATGTCGCCGGTCGTGCCATCGGCGATCTTGCCCTGTTTGTGAGAGAAGACATCCCAAATGGACGGGCCGCGGCCATCTTCCGCGACCGCCCCCTCGATCTGGTAGGCCGCCGTAGCGGAGCCGAAGGTGAAGCCCGGCGGAAAGGCCCCCGAAGGAAAAATCCCCGGAGCAGAAAACACGGGCGCGGCAGCCGCGTCATGCCCCTGGCGGCTCTCACCCATTTCGGTAGGCCCTTGCGATCAGGTGGTAGAACAGCCCCGCCCCCAGGATGGCACGCAGGGGGGGCAGCACGCGGGCAAGCCCCGTCGTGCGATAGACCGGTCGCGGGCGCCGCGACAGCCCGGCGGTCAGCATCGCGGCGACGGTGCCGTCGGGTTCCGGTGCGTCAGCGTAGCTTTTGCGCAGAAAGCGCTGCACCCCGGCCATGAGAGGTCGGTATTCCTGCGGCAGGTCCCGCTGATCCAACCCGGCAAAGGCCACCTCTTCGAACCCGGTGCGCACCGGCCCCGGTTCGATGGCGATCACCTGCACCCCAGAGGGCGCCAGTTCCATCCGCATGGTTTCGGCCAGCGCCCGCAGGGCGAACTTCGTGGCGGTGTACCAGCCGGATCCGGGGGTGGCGATGTGACTGGCAAGAGATGACGTCAGGATCAGCCGCCCCGTACCACGCGCCCGCATATGGGGAAGAACCGCGTTGTTCACCCGGGCCAGTCCAAAGATGTTCACGTCGAACTGCCGCTGCGCTTCGGCGACAGGGACGGTTTCCACCGCGCCATAGGCCCCGTAACCCGCGTTGTTGTAGACGAGGTCAATCGCCCCCGCCTCCGCCAGGATATGGGCCACCCCCTCAGCGACAGAGGCATCGTCTGTCACATCCATCGCCAGGACCCTCGCCCCGGCCTGTCCCAGGTCCGCCATCACGCCGACCCGGCGGGCCGCCGCATAGACGGTGCAGCCCCGCGCCAGCAGCGCCCGCACCAGCGCCGCGCCAAACCCGGAGGAGGCCCCGACGACCAGCGCCACGGGCATTGCGGCGGGTCCCTGTCCTGCCCCCCGCCTTGGCCCCTGCCCTGCCCCCTTCATGCCTGCAGCGCCTCGACCTGGGCGGGGCTGGCGGCACGCACGGCGCGGAACGCCTCCCGCGCGACCTCATGGGTGAAGTCGATGTCCGCCTGGCTGATCGCGGTATTGATGAAGAGGTTGTGGTGGTTGGTGAAGAAGACACCCCGGCGCACGCATTCGGCCACCCATTGCTGATGCAGCATCAGGCTGTCGTCGTTTGCGATCCGCATGTACCACATCGACGGCTCCCCCGAGATCACCAGGTCGAACCCTTCGTCCCGGGCGATGGTCTCCAGCCCTGCGGTCACCCGTCGCCCGATATCAAGGCAGGCCCGGTCCGCGCCTGTGTCCCGCAGCTTGCTCACCGATGCGATCCCCGCCGCCAGGGGCGCGCCGGACAGCCAGTAGCTGCCGGTGTACATGATGGAGGAGATCGCGTCGCGAAGGCTGTCCACCCCGCAAAGAGCAGAGAAATTGTAGCCGTTCCCAAGCGCCTTGCAGAAGCACAGCAGGTCGGCCTTGAAGCCGTAGTAATGATCGGATCCCGCCACATCCAGCCTGAAGCCCGCGCGCACGTCGTCGATGGCCAGCACGATCCCGTTGTCATCGCAAAGCTTGCGCACCTTCTGCCAGTAGTCCGGATCGGGCAGCCTGTTGTCGGTGAAGGCCGGGTGCCAGTAGGGCGTGGACATGAAGCAGGCGATCTCCCCCCTGTTCTCGGCCACGACCCGGGCCAGCCCGTCAAAATCGTTCCAGTCGACATAGAGGTTGTTGGCCACCTCCTCCGCCGCCACCCCGGGGGAGCCCATCTTCTGCGTCCATGGCGCGACGCCATGGTAGTTGCCCTTGACCAGGATCACCTTCGACCGGCCCGTCGCCGCCCGCGCCGTCATCACCGCGAGAGAGGTCACATCGCCCCCGTTCTTGGCGAAGAAGGCCCAGTCGGCCATGGCGACGGTATCCACCATCAGCTCCGCCATCTCCACCAGCCGGAGGGAGGGGATGGTGAGGCAGTCGCCTTCGCCATACTGGCGGGCGGCGGCGGCTTCGACATCGGGATCGCGGTAGCCCAGGATGTTGGGGCCGTAGGCGCACATGTAGTCGATGAAGCGATTTCCATCGAGATCCCAGAAATAGGCGCCCTCCGCGCGGGAAGCGAACTTCGGAAAGGCCGAGGGCGGGATCGCGCATCCGGCGACCGGCCCCAGGTGGCCGTAGATCCCGGTGGGGATCACCTTCAGCGCGCGCTCGAAGGCCGCGTTCGAAGCGGGGTAGGAATATGTCTGCATCTTGGCCCTCAGGTCAGGTATTGGCCGGCCCGGAACAGCAGCTTGTCCACGGTGTCCAGCATCGGAATGAACCCCGTCAGGGAAAGCCGTCCGGAGGCGATGGCGGTAAAGCTGTCGGTCTTGCCGGTCAGCAGATCGAAAGCGGCGTCGATATCGCGGAACTGCATGCGCGCCCGGGGATGCGCGGCCGGGCCGCGCTGCATCCGCAGCACCCCGCCATCCTGAACCCTGCCCTCCTGAACCAGGTGCAGGGCGGGCCCCCCGTCGATGCGCAGCTCGACCTCTCCCTCCGGCATGGCACCGGCCCATTGCGCAAGCTCCGGATCGTGCCGCGCGATCTGCACCAGCGCGCCGGCAGTGATGTGCAGGGCGACCTCGGTGAACATCGCCCGAAAGGCGGGGTCCGCAAGGGTCTGTTCATCGGCACCCATCACGGCCTCCAGCCGCTTGGTCAGCCGCTCGAACGGGCCGGTCATGAAGCCCAGCCGGGTCACACCGCGATAGGGGATCGGATTGGCCTGCCCCTCCATCATCCTGTTGAAGGCCGTGGCGGAGGGCAGGAACAGCCGGATCCGGCCATCCGCACGATCCGGCGCCATGTGGCAGGCCCCATCGGCGAAGGAAAGCGTCCCGCGACCGCCGCCGCGAATGAGAAAGCTGACCGAGGTGGCACGCGTTCCCAGGATGTCCCGCGCGTCTGCGTCGGTCCGGCACAGGTCCTCCAGCCCGGCCAATACGCCGAACAGGTTGATCTGGCTGAAAGTGTTTGGATCCAGCATTGTCTGTCCTGAAGTCTGCACGGCGCCGGTCGCCCGGGGGTCGCCGCGTTGGAGGACTGGCCCGACAACCGGGCCAGTCTGTGTCGGAAGTCGGAAGGGATCAGAAGGTGATGGAGTAGCTGAGGCCAAGGAAGGTCGCGGTTTCATCACCGACCTTCGCGTCATAGACCGCGCCAGCATCCACCGTCTGTTCACCGGCGGTCAGCAGGCTGACCCCGCAGGTCAGGCCCAGCGTGCCGAAGTCGGTCTTGTATTCAAGGCCCAGGCCCAGCGTCCAGGTGTCCGTCGCCGTGTCGGCACCGGTGCCCACGCCCTTGTCCCATTCCACCAGGGTCGCCCCGGACAGGCGATCGGTGAACTCATGCCCGACGCCCAGGCTGACGGTCCAGCCATCCTGGTAGTTGAACACCTTGCTGGAGGCACCGACGTTGTCGACCGTGTAGGTGAAGCCGGGCAGAACGCTCCAGTCCGTCCACTTCACCGTCCCGAAGACAAGCCAGGCCGGGGCGACCCCCGTCTGCGCATTCAGCGTCAGCGACTGCGGCATTGTCCCGGCACCGGTCGCATCCTGATCGGCGGAGGGCAGCCCCATGGAGACCGCCAGCGGCGTGGTTTCGAAGTAGCCGACACCTTCGTGGTCGATGGCCGAACGGTAAAGCAGCTCGATCCGCGCCGCGATCTCGGGGATCTCGTAGGCGACACCAAGCCGATAGCCCCACTTGCCCTCGTCCTTCAGGTGCACCGTGCCGATCCAGGTCGCCTCGGTGTAGTCGAAGGTCTCGTGGAAGACACCGCCCAGCAGGCGCAGGTTCCCCGTCGTCATCGGGATCATGTAGCCGCAGGTGGCCGCCGTTTCCTTGGCAATGAAGCTGGAGGTCGAGGTGGGGTTGCCATAGGGATCCCCCTTGGCGATCGCCGCCGCATATTCCGCGTTCTGTTCCTCTTCGCTGAAGGTCGCGTCGGCGCCGAAGGGTTCCGAATAGCTCAGCACGCAGGTCACCCGGTCGGAGGCCTTCATCCCCAGGGCGAACCCCGGCATGTCGAAGGAGTCGGAGAAGGGATCCCGGTCCGCCTCGACACCCATGATGCTGTCATAGCTCCGATCCGGAGAGACGAGCCCCCATTCGCCGGTCAGCTTGAAGGTCTTGCCGTCGAAATCGTCATAGATCATCACCGTGTTGGCCGTGCCGCGGCTGAAACTTTCCGCCTGCGTCTGGGTGGCCAGCCCCCCGGCGGCAATCAGGGCCGAGAGGGCGAGGGATAGTCGCGTTCTTAGCTGCATGGTGTTTTCCCGTTGGATTGGAAGACCCCGCCCCTCTTTTGTTGATCGGGAGCGGTGATCGGTTGCGAAAGCGAAGGAAGAAAGGCGCCCGTCGCGCCAGGCATCATGGCGCGGGCACCGACCCCAGCTGGGCACGGGCATGGCGGTGAAGGGGCCCGAAGACCGCCACACCACAGGCCGCAGTGAACGCCAGCATCCCCAGGAAGAGCTCTGCACAAAGCTGCGGACCGGACACCGCCAGGGCCTGCCCCCCGATCACCGTGCCCACGGCGGCGCCGACCAGCGCGATGACCAGCGTCCGGCTCAACAGGGCGCCATCCTTGTCGTGCTCCGTCAGCAGACCCGTCAGGTAGGGCGTCACGGCGTAGAACCCGATATTCAGGACGACCTGCGCCAGCAGGAAGACGGCCCCGCCCTGGTAGGTGAAGAAGACGTAGAGAGAGACAGCCATCGCCAGCAGCCCCGCGACGATCGCCGGCAACCGTTGCGTCTTGCGACGGGTCAGCGAGGGGACGATTGCGCCCGCAAAGCCCAGCACGGATGAAATCGCCAGGTAGAGCCCGACCCTGCCGGTCGAAAGCCCCGCCGCTTCGCCGATGACGCCGCAGATCGCCCACTGGCCGGCCTGCACCCCGTAGATCAGCGCCACCATCAGCAGCGACAGCACCAGCCGCAGTTTCGGCATCGCCACGATGGCGCTCGTATCCATGCGCGCGCCCGCCAGCCGGTCCGGGATCCAGGCGAAAAGCGGCAGCAGCAGCAGGACAAACAGCGCGATGATCGGGAAGATCAGCGGCTGGTGAAACTGTTCCGACAGGACCGAAACCACCAGCAGCAGCAGGCCCATGACGACCCCCCCAAGCAGATTGAGGATGCCCCAGCTCTGTTCCGCATCCGCCCGTCCCGCCAGGCGCAGCGCGACAGCGCCAAAGATCGCGCCCTCCCCCAGCCCGGCCAGGAGCCGCAGCAGGCCCAGCAGGACCGGCCCCTCGGCCCAGTGGCCCAGCAGTTCCGCCAGCAGCACGACGATCCCCGCCCCCGCCATGGCGCCCCGCCCCATCCGGTTGCCACGGCGCGCCAGGGCCAGGCCGTAGATCGCGATCCCCAGCAGTTCGGCGCTCGACACCAGTGTGGCCAGCCCCTCGTCGAAACCGGTCCGCTGGATCAGGGCCAGCACGATCACGGGCATGACCATGGTGCCGTTCAGGGCGATGGCGAAAGCGGCGCTGAGCCCTAGCATCGAGCGGTTCATCGGGTGTCCTGTCCATCTGCGCATCCGCCGCGGGATGCTCTTGTTGTCTCTGGCTTGCTGCCTCTGGCCGGCATCGGCGCCGCGACAGCTCTGCCGCAGCGTGAAGACCAGTTTAGAAACAGCGGATTGCCCAACAATCGTACGAGTGGCCAAAAAACTATCCCAAACGGCCAAGGAAATGGCCGCCTGCCCCTGCGCCCTGCTTGACCGGCCGGCGGAGGCCTTCTTGCCTGATCCCGTCGCCGGGATTTGCATCACGGCCCAGCCGGGGAAACCGATGTCCTACATGTCCACCGATCCGCTGCGCCAGGCGCAGTACCTGAAGGCCACGATCCCGGTCTTCCTGTTGCGCAGCCTTAAAAAGGCGCTCGACGATCTGGACCTGCCAACGGAACGGCTGACCCTTGGCCTGGGCTTCGACCTCGCGGATCTGACGGACCCGGCCTGCCGGATTTCCTTCCGACAGGGGCGTGAGATGATCTGCAGGGCCATCCGGGTGGCCGACGACTACGCCCTTGGACTTGAAACGGGCCACCGCGAAACCCTGACCTCCATCGGGCTCGTCGGCTTTGCCATGTCGACCTGCGCCTGCCTGGGCGAGGCGATCGCCCTTGCGGTCGAGATGCAGAACGAAACCGGCTCCATGCTGGACTTCTACCCCACGGTGGAGGGCGACCAGGTTCGCATCGTCGCCTCCGCCCGCTACCCCGATCCGGAGATCGACCAGTTTCTCTACGAGGAAGCCTTCTCCAGCTTCACCCAGATCGCACGGGATCTGCTCGGCCCCGACCAGGGGCCATGCCGGGTCGATCTGCCCTACCCCGCCCCCCGCCATCAGGAGGCCTATGAGCGGATCTTCGGCTGCGAAATCCGCTTCGATCAGACCGAGGCCTGCTTCTGCTACGATGCCAGCCTGAACGCCACGCCGCTGCAGCACGCCGATCTGCTGAACCATCGGCAGGTCATGGCCCTGCTGGAACATGGCCGCCTGGCGCAGCTCGAACAGGAAGAGATCATCGGCTCGGTCGAACGGCTGTTGCGCCCGAACCTGCACCGGGCCATCGGCCTGGTCGAAGTGGCCGGCGCCCTGTGCATGAGCGAACGATCCCTGCGCCGCAGGCTGTCGGAATGCGGCACGCCCTTCTCCTCCCTGCTGGATCGCCTGCGCAGCGAAAAGGCCCAGCAACTGCTGGCGAACCGGAACCTGACCATCGACCAGATCGCCTATGCCGTCGGCTTTTCAGAGGCGCAGAACTTCTACCGCGCCTTCCGCCGCTGGACGGGCAAGACCCCCGGGGAACTCCGCAGAGAGGTCCTGGCGGCCTGGGCCCCGTAACGGGCCGCCCTGCTGCTGCCACCCGCGCAAGGCGATGCCGAAATCAGCCGCGCCCGCCGCGCTGGCTGATCAGCAGGCCTAGGCCGATGCAGGCAAAGGCGATCCCCGTCCGAAGGCTCAGCGGTTCGCCAAGCAGCAGGTGACCGGCAAGGATGCCCACGACCGGGATCCCGAAAAGGAACTGCCCCGACAGCGGCCCGGGCAGGCGCGCGACCGCCGCGTTCCAGGCCAGCGTTGCCAGAACGGTACTGCCAAGTGCCAGCAGCGCGACGATCCCCAGATCCGCCGCCGTCAGGCCCCGCACCCCGGAAATCTGCGGCGCCGCGATCAGCAGCAGCGGACAGCAACCGATCGCTACGGTCGTCGCCGTCACCGAAAGCGCGCCGTAGCGCTGCAGCAGGGGCACCACCAGGACGCAGTAGCCCGACCAGCAGAAGGCCCCGAAAAGAACCCAGGCTAGCCCCAGCCCAAGGTGCATCCCGCCAAGCGCCGGCTGGAACAGGATCGCGATCCCTAGGGCCCCGGCCAGGGCCCCGCCGACCTCGAACCGGGTCGGGCGCTGCCGTCGCTTCAGGCACCACAGCAAGAGGATCCAGAGCGGTTCGCTGGCAATGACCAGCGCCGTGACACCCGCGCTGACCTCGACCTGCCCCAGGGCCACCGGAAGGTTGTAACCCACCACGCCCAGCACCACCGCCAGCAGGGCCAGGCGCCTGTCGCGCCCCGGCCAGCGCCAGGGCCGCGCATGCAGCAGGACCGGCGACAGGACAACCGCCGACAGGGCAAAGCGCAGCGCCACCAGCACTTCCGGCGCGATCCTGGGCGCCGCCCCATCGACCAGAAAGCGCGTTCCGACCGGCACCGCGCCCCACATCACCACGGCCAACAGGGCGGCCCCCGCCGCCGATGCCCCGGATCCGGCCTGCGCCACGCTCACCGGGACCGCTCCGCGATCAGCTCGATCTCGATCAGCATGTCGGGATCCACGAAAGGCAGCACATGCACCAGGCTCATCGCCGGGGGCGCCTCTCCAAAGGCCTCCGCATGGGCGCGCCCGGCCTCTGCCGCGCGGGTAATGTCGGTGATGTAGAGCCGGGTCTGAAGCACATGCGCCATGTCGGATCCGGCCTGCGCCAGGACGGCCGCCAGCCGCTGCAGGATCACGCGCGCCTGCCCTTCCAGGTCGCCCCGGCACAGGACGTTTCCGCCCTCGTCCGTGGCCGCGGTCGCCGAAATGCAGATGAGGTCCCGCCCCGCCACCGCACGGGCATAGCCCGACGCAGGCTCCCACGGGGATCCGGAAAAGATGCGGTTCATTTCAGCCTCCGATTCTATTAACTACTAAGGTAGTGTATTGCAGGAAGACCGTGCCTGTGAACCTTCTTGGTGAATGATGATGACTTCCGACTCCCCGCTGCTTCATGCGCTGACGGCGCTCGGCTTCACCCAGTACGAGGCAAAGGCCTACTGCGCGCTGCAGGCTCGCGGCCCGGGCAACGGGCACGAGGTGGCAAAGGCATCCGGCGTGCCCCCTTCGAAGATCTACGAAACACTGGCCCGCCTGCTGGATAAGGGCGCGATCCTAAAAGCGCAGGAGGAACCCGTGCGCTACCTCGCCCGGCCATGGTCGGAAGTGTCTTCGAACCTGCTGGCAGGCTTCGGCGGCGCAGCCCGGGAGGTGGAGCAGGAACTGGCCTCGCTGCAGCAGCCTGAGGCGCCCCGCGCGATCTGGTCCCTGCCGGACCGCACCACGGTGCTGGAAACCGCCGGCACCTTCGTGGCCGGGGCAAGGCACAGCCTCTTCGCCTCCGTCTGGGATGCCGAAATGGCGGAGCTCTCTGCCGGGTTGGAGGCCGCAGCCCGGCGCGGCGTCCAGGTGCATGTCGCCATCTACGGCGAAACCCGCCTTGCCGCCGCCCGGGGCTATGACCTGACGGCCTGCGGACGCTCCGCGATGGAGCGCCTCTCGGGCCGGCGCCTGATGACGCTCGTGGCGGATGGCCGGCAGGCCCTGGTGGCAGAGCTTCACCCCGACGGCGGAGTGGAGGCAATCCGGACCGACGCCCCGGTCATCGGCCTGCTGGTGTCCGAATACGTCAAGGCCGATGTCCTGGGCCGGCTGCTGATCGACGACATGGGCGATGCCCGTTTCGAACAGATACGACAGGATCCGGGAACCATCGACAGGTTGCTGCGCAGCTGACGCCCCGGGCCAGCGCCGCAAGGGCGATGCCCGGGTGGCCCCCTGCCCCGCTGCGCCCCCCCCCTGCGGCCCTGCCCTGCGACCACCCTGGCAGACAGTTCCCCCGGACTAGCAAACTCCGGAAATGCAAAACCCCGGGGCGCCTGGCGTCCCGGGGTCCGTTCAGGGCCGATGCGGCGCGCGCTTACTCGGCGTTGTGCGCATCCACCAGGGCCTTCAGCCGGTCATACTCGGCCTTGACCTCGGGCTGGGAAGCCAGCAGTTCCTGCGCCAGATCGCTGAAACCCTCGTCCATCTTGGCCTGGTCTTCGGGGGACAGCTCGTTGATCTTGCCGCCATTGTCCTGCCAGACCTTGTAGGTGCGTTCGACGTTCTCGACACCCCAGGGGAAGACCTTCTCCTCTGCGGCACGGCCGGCCTCGATGATCGCCTTCTGCACATCCGGGGTCTGCATCTGGAACCAGTCTTCATTGACCAGGGTCACCGACACGATTTCGGAGAAACGCATGTCGAGGATCGACTTGCCCACGTCGTAGTACTTGAACGCGGTCAGGATCGGCATGCCGACCAGCATACCGTCAAGGCCGCCGGACTGCAGCTGCGGGATGACTTCGGAGAGGGCCAGCGGCAGCGGGGTCGCGCCCAGCTGTTCCATCGGCTTGATCTGCAGCGGAGAGGCAAAGGTGCGAACCTTCAGGCCCTTCACGCCATCCAGCGTGCTGACATCGTCCATGGTGAACAGAACGGTCGGGGAGTTGTAGATCGCCCCGATGACCCGCAGCCCCTTGTCGAGGAACATCTCTTCAAGATGCTGGCGGTATTCCGGATCGTGGATCGCCGCATCGACGTCTTCGGGCGACTTGAACAGGCCCGGAACGTCGAAGGCCTGGAAGCGCGGGTCGATGTTGGTCACGAAGGACGTGGGCGTGGTGAATGCCTCGATGGTGCCCAGCAGGACCCCTTCGGACATGCGCGGGATCGAACCCAGCTGGCTGGCCGGGTAGATCTCGGTCTTGACGGCACCGGGCGCGCGCGCCTCCAGCTCTTCGGCAAAGACCTTGTCCCACTCGTGCTGCACGTCGTTGATCGTCGCGGTCGCGATCTTCATGGTGCTTTGTGCCTGTGCCCCGGCGAAGGGCGCAACGGCGATCGCCGATGTCAGTGCTACGGTTCTCAGTAGTTTGGTAAGCATGGCAGTTCCCTTTCTTACAGTGTCGATCCAAGCGCCAGAGACAGCGCCGGAACATAGGTGATGACGAGTAGTGCGAGGACGAGGACGACGACGAAGGGGGCGACGCCTCGGTAGAGGGTGTGGGCCTGCAGGCCGGTGACCTGCTGGGCGACGAAGATGTTCAGGCCGAAAGGCGGGGTGAACATCCCGATTGCCAGGTTGACCGTCATGATGATCCCGAAGTGGATCGGATCGACGCCCAGCGAGGTGGCGATCGGCACCAGCAGGGGCGCGAAGACCAGGATCGCCGAGGTCGGGTCAAGGAAGGCCCCGATCACCAGCAGCATCAGGTTCACCGCCAGCAGGAAGGTGATCGCGCTCAGGTGCATGCCCTGCACCCAGCCGACGATGGCCTGGGGCACGCCCTGGGTC
The DNA here is from genome assembly GCF_057380755.1 of Pseudooceanicola sp. NS-SX8. Taxonomy (NCBI): domain Bacteria; kingdom Pseudomonadati; phylum Pseudomonadota; class Alphaproteobacteria; order Rhodobacterales; family Paracoccaceae; genus Pseudooceanicola; species Pseudooceanicola sp. NS-SX8. Next base: position 4,545,541 of record NZ_CM170819.1, read on the forward strand.
GTGACGATCCAGGTGATCACGCTGGAGGCCGCGACCACGACCATGATCTGCCCCGAAAGCATCGCGGCACTGCCCGCCGCACGGACGATGTCGCGGATGCCCATCGTGCGGTACACCAGCAGGGCGATCACGATGGCGTAGGCACAGGCGAAACCGCCCGCCTCGGTCGGGGAAAAGACACCCAGGTAGATCCCGCCCAGCACGAAGACCGGCATGAGCAGCGCCCAGAAGGCATCCTTCGTCGCCTTGGCGGCCAGTTTCAGGCTGAACCCATGATCGCTGCGGATACCCCGGCGGGCCGCATCGGTAATGACGAAGGCCGACAGCATCAGCGCCATCAGCACCGCCGGCAGAACCCCGGCGACGAAGAGGCGCGGGATCGATTGCTCTGCCGCCATGCCGTAGAGGATCATCGCGATGCTCGGCGGGATGACGATGTCGATCGCCCCGGCCGAGGCCAGCAGGCCACCGGCCCGATGCTCCCCGTAGCCGGCCTTGATCAGCTTGGGATAGAGCGTCTTGCCCAGGGCCGCGACCGAAGCCACGCTGGACCCGCTGATGGCGCCAAGCGCCGTGGAGGCCCCGACGGTCGCAACGCCCAGGCTGCCCGGAACGCGCCCGACCATGGCCATGGCCCAGGCGATCAGCCGGTTCGCGATACCGCTGCCGCTCATCAGTTCGCCGGCAAAGACGAAGAACGGGATCGCCAGCAGCGCAAAGTTGTCCAGCCCGCCGAACATGACCTGCTGCACCGCAACGGGCGGCAGCGGCAGGACGAAGATCATCGTCACGGCAACGCCGGTCAGGAAGACAAGGAAGACAGGCGCACCTGCCACCAGCAACAGAAGGGGAATGATGACGAAGGTCAGGGTCATGCGGAGCCCTCCGCGAAGGGGTCGTTGCGAACAAGTTTCACGAGGTCACGCAGGAACATCACCGCGCCCGCCAGGGTCAGCCCGGCAAAGCCGCACAGCATTGCGGTGTGCGGGATCGTCATGGGGATGCCCAATCCCATGCTGGTCATCCCCAGCCGGGAAATCTTGCCGATGAACAGCCAGGACGCGTGGGTGGCATAGCCACAGGCAAAGATCGCCGCCGCGTCGTGGATCAGGTGCAGGCCGTGCCGCGCCCGTCCCTTCAGGTAGAGAGGCAGCAGGTTCACGCTGATATGGGCCCGCACGAAGAAGGTCAGGATGGCCGCGATCATGACGATCCAGATGACCATGTAGATCATCAGCTCATCCGTCCCCACCGGCGACACGCCGAACAGGTAGCGGCTTGTCGCGTTGAAGACGTTGATCGCCACCACGATCAGCAGGGCAATGCCCAGGATGGTCTGCACCAGGCTCATCAGCCCCTGGCCGATCCGTGTCAGCGCCGGCCCTTCGCCCTTTGCGGGCGTCTCGTCGATCTCCGCCATCAGCCGCGCCCTTCCAGGATGCGGCGGATCGCGACCAGCTTCTTCGCCCGGTCGCCCTGCAGCGCGGCGATCTGATCTGGGGTGTAGTCGTAGACACCGCTGCCGGTCTTCAGGCCCAGGGTGCCCGCCGCGATCTTCTCGCTGATCATGTCGGGCACGTCCTTGCGATCGGACAGCTCGGCATTCAGGAAGGAGGAGACGGAGTTGTAGATATCCAGCCCCGCCATGTCGAGCAGCGCCATCGGCCCGATGACGGCCAGCTTGTAGCCGATCCCCCAGGAAACGCAGGTGTCGATATCCTCGGGCTCGACCACGCCCTGATCCACCAGGTCGATCACCTCGCGCAGCAGGGCATAGAGGACACGGTTCTCGACGAAGCCGGGGACGTCCTTCTTCACGGTCACCGGCAGCAGGCCGAGCGAACGGATGAACTCGCGCACCGTCTGCACGGTTTCCGGCGCGGTCTGTTCCCCCGCGATGACCTCGATCATCGGGATGATGTGCGGCGGGTTGGACCAGTGCATGCCCATCATCCGGGACGGGTTGGACAGATGCGCCTGCAGCTTGGTGATCGGAATGCCCGAGGTGTCGGACGCAACGATGACATCGGCCCCGATCAGCCCGTCGATCTGGCGATAGACCTCTGCCTTGATCTCGATCTTCTCGGGCACGTTCTCGATCACCAGCTCCGCGCCGCTGACCGCTTCGGCCAGATCGGAGGTCAGCGTGACCGATCCCGCACCGCTTTCCGGCGCCGTGATCCCGAGGGTATCCAGAACGCCATAGGCGGTTGCCAGCATCGCCTCCGCGCGTTCCAGCGCTGCCGGGGCGATGTCATACGCGGTGACATCGACACCCCCGCGTGCAAGGCGGGCCGCCATGCCCGGGCCCATTGTACCCAACCCGATAATCGCAATTTTCTTCATTGTTTCCACTTTCTTACTAGATGCAGCACCATCGGTTCGGTCAGTCATGGTGTCGACCTCCGGGCAGGTGTTCCTGCCCGCCGAACGGGGATCCGCTCCCCTTGGACTGCGGTTCAGCATTTTTTTCAGGCGAGGGTTTGCGCAGCAGCAGCGCCAGCAGCACGACCGCGGCAATCGCATTGGCCACGCCCACTGCGGGCCCCAGCGTCGGCGGCAGCATCAGGCACAGCCCGACCAGCACGTAGAGGGCACGCATCAGCGGGCTCAGCAGGCTCCGCCCGTATCCGACGGCCCCCATGGAGACCGCGGCAATGCCGCCGAACGCGGTCAGCGCGGCAAGCAGGGCCCCGCCCCAGGTCCCGCCCAGCAGCAGCTCGGGCGAGAAGGCGAAGAGGAAGGGCACGAGGTAGGCCACCCAGGCTAGCTTCAGCCCCTCGAAACTGGTCCGCCACATGTTCGCGTCACCGATCTTGGCGGCGGTGATCGAGGCCAGGGCGACAGGCGGGGTCAGCATCGACATCATGCCGAAGTAGAGGATGAACAGATGCGCCTGCATCGCCCCCAGCCCGGCATCTTCCAGCGCCGGCGCCAGGATGGTCGCAAGCACCACGTAGACGGCCACGGTCGGCATCCCCATGCCAAAGATGATGGCGATCACGGCGACCATGAGCAGCAGCAGCACGGTATGCCCGCCACTGGCGGCAATCGCCTGGGCCGCGATGGAAAAGCCCAGCCCGGTCAGGCTCACCAGGCCGATGATCAGCCCCGCCGCCGCAGTGATCAGCAAGAGCGGCGCGACCGAGATCCCGGTATCCACGACAGCCCGCAGCAAGACGCGCGGCGTCAGGCGCTGGCCGCGATAGGGCCGCAGAAGGCTGACCACCAGCAGGGTGACGATGGCGGCCAGGGCCGCCAGCTGCGGCCGCGTCTGCAGGGTGAACAGCACCAGGAACAGCGCCAGGAAAGGCAGGATGAAATGCCCGCCCTCGCGCATTTCCTCCTTGAGGGAGGCCCGTTCCTGCGCCGCGACCTCGCGCACGCGGGCTTTGGCCGCGATCCTGTCCACCTGCAGGAAGATCGCCCCGAAGTAGAGCGCGGCCGGCAGGGCCGCCGCGATGATCACCTCCCGGTAGGGCACCTGGATGTAGTCGGCCATCACGAAGGCCGCAGCGCCCATCACCGGCGGCAGGAGCTGCCCGCCGGTCGATGCTGCGGCCTCGACCGCGGCGGCCGTTTCGGCCCGCAGCCCGGTCCGTTTCATCAGCGGGATCGTCATCACGCCGGTGGACACGACATTGGACACGGCATTGCCCGTGATCGTCCCGAAAAGGGCCGATGCGCCGATGGCCGCCTTTGCGCTGCCCCCACGATAGCGCCCGAACAGGGCCAGGCAGACCCGGGTCAGGTAGTCACTGCCCCCGGAGTGGCGCAGCAGCTCCCCGAAAAGGACGAAGGGAATGACGATCTCCACCGCGACGCGCAGGGGCGTGCCAAGCAACCCGTTGGGATCGACGATCATGTAGATCGCCCACCGGTCGGCCGGTGTCCCCGGAATGCCCAGGGCATCGCCGAAGATCGCCAGCAGGGAGAAGGCACCGACGATCACGACGATGGGCAAGCCGACCCAGCGCCAGACCAGGAACAGCAGCCCCGCCACCAGCGTCAGGCAGCTGGCCGTCAGCCAGAGCGGCCGGAGGCTCGCCAGGATGGTCAGCTGCGGATAGCGCCAGGCAATGCAGCTCATCAGCCCGAGGAGCAGCAGGCCCAGCACCAGCCCTGCCATCCGCCACGCCCCGCCCGCCCGGAGCCCGAGCAGGACGGAGGTAATGGCCAGCGCCAGCCCGATTGCCAGCGCCAGAGGTTGTTCATTGAAGACAGGCAGCCCAAGCAGCAGGTGCAGATCCAGGATCCAGGCCAGGGAGACGGCCACCAGGCCGAACCCCAGCACCATGGACAGCAGATCGACACGGGGGCCCTTGCCCGCCTCGCCAAGGCCCTGGCCACCGGAGCCCGCGTCAGCAGGCGCCGGACCAGAGGTCGGACCAGGGGGCAGGATCGACTTCCTCGTAAGTTCAGTCATGACGCGCCCCGCCCCCTTTCCGCTTATTGCCCGGACGCGGCAGGCGCCGCGTCATGGAAGGGAAGATCGGGATAGGCCCGGGACACCGTCTCTGGCGTCATGGCCCCCAGGATCGAGTTGGAACCGGCGACCTCCGCCGTCTTGTCGAGGATCAGGGAAGCGACGGAGGCAACCACCTCGTCGTCCAGGTCGGATCGCGCGACCAGCACGTAGTCATAGGCCATCGTCTTGAAGGCCTCCGTGGCGCCCACGATGCCCGCATCGGCGGAAACGTCGTAGATATAGGCCTCGGGCGCGATGGCCTGCATGCGCGCCACGGCTTCGGCACTGTCATCGAAGGGCAGCCACTTGATGCCGCCGGTCGCCGAATCCGCCTCGACCACCGCGCCACCGCGCAGGGCGAAGAGCGTCGCATCGACCGTCCCGTTCACCAGGGCCTGCACACCGTTGCGCACGCTGGATACCGGAACCGTCTTCACGTCCGACGCGGTCAGCCCGCCATTTGCAAGCGCGCCTTCGAAATAGGGCTGCAGGCTGGCCTGCGCCGGCACGCCCCAGGCCACCCGCTTGCCCGCCAGGTCGGCAATGCTGTCGATGCCCGCATCCGCGCGCACCAGAAGGCCGACCGGGCTGGGCAGCAGTGGCACGACGAGGGAAATGTTCTTTTGTGCAAGGCCCTTGAACGGCCCCTTGCCCCGGATCGCATCGCCCAGGTCGGGCATCACCACCGCGGCAATGTCCAGCTCCCCCGCATTCAGCAGCGGCAGGTAGGCCGTTGCGCCGCCAAAGGACTGGACGGAAACGTCCAGGTCGGTCCCGGTACCGATGGCCTGGGCCAGCGCGGCATTCACGCCATAGTTCTGCGACCCCTGCTGCCCGGCACCGAACCGCAGTGTCTGCGCCGAAGCGCTGCTGGCAAGACAGGTCATCGCGACCAGGAATCCTGCTGTGAAGTGTCTCACATTCATCTCTTTTTTCCCTGTTGGTTGTTTGCCCCGACCGGCGGTTTCCGCTTCTGTGTCGGGCGTGGGTTCAGCACGTCATGTTGCACTCGCCTTGATCATGTCCGCCGCCTTCTCCGCGATCATCAGGACCGCGGAATTGATGTTGCCGCACACCAGGTCCGGCATGACCGAGGCATCCACGACACGCAGCCCCGCCACGCCACGCACCCGAAGCTCGGGATCCACGACGGAGCCCGCATCGGCCCCCATGCGGCATGTCCCGGCAGGGTGGTGCACGGTGATGGAGGTGTTGCGGATATGCTCGTCGATCTCGTCGTCGCTCTGACAGGTCGGCCCGGGGAAGAACTCCGCCTCGATGAAGGGCTTCATCGCGGGCTGTTCGGCCAGGTCCCGCGCGATCCGGAAACCGGCCCGCAGGGATTGCCAGTCTTCCTCCGCCGCCAGGAAGTTCTGGTGGATCTTCGGTGCCGCGAAAGGATCGGCAGAGCTCAGGCTGACACTGCCGCGGCTCTTTGGCTGCACGGCCACGATCCGGGTCGCGAAGCCGTCCGCGAAGGGTTGCTTGAAAGGCTTGAAATAGGGCCAGGCCGCCAGCGGCGCTGCCGTGAACAGCAGCTGCAGATCGGGCAGGGGCCGCTCTTCGTCGGTCTTCAGGAAGGCCACGACGCCCCCCGGGACATCCCCTGCGAACCCCTTCCCGGTCAGGTAGGTGCGCATGAAATCCATGCCGATGCGGTCATAGCGCATCTTGTGCAGGAACGGGCCCGGGGTCTTGCGCCGATACATCAGGATGACAGAGACATGGTCCTGCAGGTTCTTGCCCACGGCAGGCAGGTCGACCTTGGTCTCGATCCCCTGCGCCTGCAGTTCCGCGCCATCACCGATCCCGGACAGCATCATCAGCTGCGGCGTATTGATCACCCCGCCGGACAGGAGCACCTCGCGGCGGGCGGCAACCGTGCGCTCCTGCCCGCGATGATCGAAGACCAGCCCCGTTGCGCGCCCCTCCTCGATCCGGATCGACTTCGCCATCGCGCCGGTCAGCACCGTCAGGTTGGACCGCTTCATCGCCGGACGCAGGTAGGCGTTCGAAGCAGAGGCGCGGCGCCCCTTGGAAATGGTCATCTGCAGCCGGCTGAAACCCTCCTGGGTCTCGCCGTTGTAATCCTCCGTCTGGGGATAGCCGCCTTCGACGCTGGCCTCGGCAAAGGCCTCGATCAGCTCGTCCTTGTACTTGCAGCGCTGCGTGCCCACAGGGCCGTCACCACCGCGAAACTCATCCGCGCCGCCTTCCCAGTGTTCCTGGCGCTTGAAATAGGGCAGCACCTTTTCATAGGACCAGTCGGTCAGGCCGCTTTCGGCCCAGCGATCGTAATCGCCCTTGTTGCCGCGCACATAGGCCATCGCGTTGGTGGAGGAAGACCCGCCGATCACCTTGCCGCGTGCGCATTCCACGCTGCGCCCGCCGACATTCTCTTCCGGCTCGCAGAAATACATCCAGTCATGGCGGCGTTCGTTCAGGATCATGCCCCAGCCAAGCGGGACATGGATCATCGGGTCGCGATCCCACCCGCCGGCTTCCAGCAGCAGAACCGACACCTTCGGATCAGCGCTCAGCCGGTTGGCCAGCACGCAACCGGCCGACCCGGCTCCGACGATGATGTAGTCATAGGTATCTGCGTGTGACATGGCTTGGTATCCTTGCGACCGGCGCCCTGGCCAGGGGGCCGGAAAATTCCCGGAAAATTTCTATGCGGGGACGGCGGCCCGTCCGCCGCCGCCCCCTGGGTCCGAAGACCTTCGGGCTCAGAGAAGGCCCTTGAAACGAAGGGCTTCGGTCCAGTGGTCCCAGCCACGGTTGATCTGGGCACCGACAAGCTGTCCGGCGGCCTCGATTTCCCCGGGCGTCAGGTACTTGATGTTGCCCGCCTGGCGGCCAACGGTGTGGGCCTGGGCTTCCTGTTCCAGGTAGAAGGCGCGGAAGACCGTCTGGCGGATGGAATCGCCGACGTTCACGACGCCATGGCGGGCCATGATCACCACCGGGGACTCCCCCAGGGCCTCGGCGATCTCGGCACAGACCTCGGGGCTGCCGCCAAAGAGGTCGGTGTCGTCGCCCTGCTTGTCACGGATCTCGTAGACAGGCACCTGCTCGCCCAGGAAGGCCCCCATGTGGGTGACCGGGCGCAGCGGCAGGTCGATGAAGCTGTAGGGCAGCACGGCGGGGGAGTGGGTGTGCAGCACGCACATCACGTCCGGGCGGGCCTTGTAGACTTCGCTGTGAATGTAGCGTTCCAGGTAGGACGGGCGGTTGTCGGTGGTTTCACCGTCCAGGCCGATGGTCTGGATGTCGTCCTCGGTGATGCAGTTGGGCGCCAGCTTCTGCGCCAGCAGGAACTTGCTGGAATCCTCGGGATCCCGGACGCTGATATGTCCGAAGACATCCATGATGCCCTCGTTCACCAGGATCTTCGTTGCAATCACGAGCTCTTCGATCGCGATTTCACGCGCGGATTTTGTCTCGGTCAATGGTCGTCTCCCGTTGGAAGTGGGTGCCGGCGCAGCGACATGTCCCTGCCGCGCCGGACCTTGGGTCGCTCAGTTCGAGTAGGTGCCGACGATGCGGTTCTGCTCGATGATGTTGTCGGCATAGGTGGCCAGGAACTCTTCCCGGGTCGGCGTGCCCTCGACATGGGTGTCGAGCGCGTAGACCCAGAAGTAGTAATGGTGATCACCATGGCCCGCAGGCGGCTGCGGCCCGTAGTACTGCATGGCGCCGGCGCCGTTGGGGCCCACGCGGAACTTCTCCTGCGCGTCGGACAGGTCGGTGGTCGCCGGGTCGATCGCGTAGACGGTCCAGTGGGTGAACCCCTGCGCCAGCGGCGCGTCGGGGTCGTGGCAGATCACGGCCAGTTCCTTGGCCTCGGCCGGCACGCCGCTGACGGTCAGCTTCGGCAGGACGTTGCCCTTGTCGCCCGCATGTTCATCCCGCAGCCGCGTCAGCGGTGCGAAATCCTGCGAGGTGATCTTCAGATCCTTGATGTTCAGAGCCATGGGGGTCTCCTGTCTTGTCTTGCGGCCTCAGGCCGGAACCTGGATGTCCGCGGTCGTCTTGCCGCCGACACGTTGGTGAATACGCCCGCCGGTCGCCACGGCGACGCAGATCAGGATCTCGTCCGGGCGCGGTCCGTCGGGCACGCAGAAGGTCATCGCGTCATAGTGCGACCGGATGTAGAGCTCATCCTTGTGCGCCAGCGGGATGTCGATCGACGTCCCGGCAGAAGCCACCTTGCTGGCGGAGGAAATCCAAGCGGCGCCACCGCCGACCTGCTCACGCAGGGGGTTGCCGAACTCGGTCGTGACACAGGCCACGACATGTTCCTGCTCGCCCGCGATCCCGGCGATCCCGCCCTTGCCGTAGCTTTCCACCGGGCGGCCGCCCAGCATCGCGACCGCGCGTTCACCCAGGGCATGCCCGATGGCGGCGCTCGGCTTCGTCAGCGGCGAAAGATCGGCTACGAACTTTCCTGCAAAGGGGTTGCGGATGATCACGGCGGCAGCCGCCTTGATCAGCGAACCATTGGTATCGCCACCGTCATGCAGGAGCTCCTGCATGGAGCCGTACCAGCCCCTGACTTCGTAGTCTTTTTCGACCTGACTGGAATAGTTCATCTTCATCTCCTGATGGACAGGCTCGGGGCACGCGCGCCGGTCACGACGCGCGGCCCGGCCGGACCGTGGTTTACTGCGGCCACGAATAGACGCGGCGGATGGGGTCAAAGCGGTGGGCTTCCAGGACCGTCTCGGTGAACTGGTTGCCTTTCGACATCCCGCGCGAGGCGGCGAAATCGGCCGACATCTGCTGGGTGCGGTCGGTGATCGGGCGGATCGTCTTTTCCCAGGCGGGCAGCACGTCCTCGATCGCCTCGCCGGCTTCGACGTCCTGCGCCAGGGTGAAGGCATTCACCATGCCGCAACCCGCGCCCTGGGCCAGCGCCGGGCACATCGCGTGGGCCGCATCGCCCACCAGGGCGACCTTGCCACGGGTCCAGCTGTCCAGCTTGTTGGTCTGGTAGGTGTCGTAGCGGGCGTTCTCGATCTTGGCGGCATCCGCCAGGCAGGGTTCGAGGAAGGGGAACATCTCCACCCAGACATCCAGGTCCAGCGGCACCTTGGATCCGCGCGGATCCGCAGCCGGCGCCATCAGGCCCAGGTAAAGTTCCTCGTCGTTGCAGGGGGAGTAAAGGATCCGCTGAACGCGGGGCCAGTGGTTCCACATGTCGATGGTGTTGTCCCATTCGCCATGGCCCAGCTTGTCCTTGTGACGCGGCACGATCAGGCGGATGATCCCATCGCGGGAGCCCCAGCGTTCCATCTCGAAATCAAGCGAATCCCGCACCTTGGAGGCAACGCCATCGGCGCCGACGATCAGGTCGCCTTCCAGCACCTCGCCGGTCTGCAGCGTCAGACGGCCCGCGGGATCGGCCGACACCGCCTCGGAGTTCACGCGCAGTTCGACACCGACCTCCTTGGCACGGGCCACGAGGGCGTTGTGCAGGTGGGCGCGGGTCATCACCCGCCAGGGCAGACCGTTGAAGGTCTCCTTGGACATGGACTTGTTGTGCATCCAGGTCTCGTAGGCCGGCGGGGTGAAGGAGCCGTCCAGCACCTCTTCCAGGCAGTTGAGACCTTCCAGCACGCGAAGGCCGTTGTACCAAAGGTAGATGCCGGCGCCGAAGGCACGCAGTTCGGGGCTCTTTTCATGCAGCACGACATCCCAGCCGTTCTGACGCAGCGCAATTGCGGCGGTCAGCCCTGCAAACCCGCCGCCTGCAACCTGCGCGACGCGCGTTTTACCGTTGGTTTTGTTGACGTTGGCCATACTCTAAATCCTGTTGGGCAGTGTGAATTGGTCTCGGCGCCTCAGGCGTCGATGAAGTTTTTGATCGCGCTCAGGGTGACGTCGTGGGCCACCTCGTTGACGTAGTGGTCGGCCTTGGGCACGACGACGACGGGCAGATCGGGGCGCAGCGCATGGGTCTTTTCCAGCGCGGCGGCGGACACCAGCTTGCTCTCCGCGCCGCGCATCACCATGACCGGGCGGGTCACGTCGCGGAACGCCGGCACCAGGTCGGCCCGCAGCCCTTCCGCCGTCTGCGACATGGCAGAGGCAGAGGCCAGCGGGCGCAGCCCGCCTTCGACCTTCTGGTAGCCGCTGATGGCGCGGGTCACGATCGCCGGCGCCGGGATGTTGGGGTAGCGATTGGCCAGATAGCTCACCACGGCCTCATGATCCTCGAAGACCTGGTCGCCGGAATTCACCCGCGCCGACAGCGTGTCGAAGACCTCGGTCTCGATGTAGGGGGTGAAGTCGATCGCCACGACCGACCGGATCAGCTCCGGGTAGCGCGCGGCGGCGGTGACGGAATTGCGCGATCCCAGCGAATGCCCCACCAGGATGGCAGGACCACCGCCCAGCGTCCGGATCAGCGCCGCGATGTCATCGGCGAAGTCATCTGCCGCGTAACCGCTTTCCGGCTTATCGCTCAGCCCGTGGCCGCGCTGGTCCACGGCGACCGTGGTGAAGCGATCGGTGAACGCGGACATGAGCGGACCGAAAACGGCCGAGTTCGCGGTGATGCCATGGAAGAACAGCATCAGCGGCCCGGAGCCTGCCTTGCGGACGTTGAGCGTGATGCGGCCCGTGTCGATCCGCGCCGGATCGAACATGCTGGAAGTCAGGTCTTCCGCCATAGGGAGCCTCCCCGTGATTGCAGTGTGGTTGACGATTACTGACCATGCGTCATGAAACCTGTCAACCAGATTGTCAGACATTCTTTCAATCTTTTTTTCTGACAAAAGGCGAGCTGATGCTGTCCTGAGCAACCGACTTCGTGTACAAACGCCAATTAAGTCCACATCCCTGCAACTCATGAGAGACTGCGATGACGCCAGATTTGAACCTGCGGATTTCCCCTAGAACGGTCCAGCAGGAGACCGTCGAGAAACTGAGGCTCGCCATTTTTTCCGGGGTATTCCAGCCAGGTAGCCGTCTGGTCGAAAGTCAGCTCTGCGCCCAGCTGGGGGTTAGCCGCCCCTCGCTTCGCGAAGCCCTGCGCAGCCTGCAGGCCGAACGCCTGATAGAGATCATCCCCAACCGCGGCCCCTTCGTCCCCTCCCTGTCCTGGGAAGAGGCGACGGCCATCTACGACGTGCGTGAACTGCTCGAAGTAGAAGCAGCAGGGCGCTGCGCGGCACGGATCACCCCCGAACAGCTCAAGCAGCTGGAGGACTCCCTGCACGCTTTCGAGGCAGCATCGAACAGCGATGACAGCGTCGCACGCGTCATGACGGCGGCCGATTTCTACTCCATCATCCTGTCGAACTGCGGCAACCCGATCCTGGAAGAGGTGCACCGCAGTCTCGTCGCGCGGATCAGCTTCTTCCGTGGGCGCTCCATGTCCCTTGGCGGTCGGGCGCAAAGCAGCCTGGAAGAGATGCAGGCGATCTACGAGGCCATTGCCTCCGGCGATGAAAAGGCCGCCCGCAAGGCAGCGAAGAAACACCTGCACATGGCCAAGGCCGCAGCCAAGGCCTCGATGGATACTGACAGCTGATCGCCTTTCCGTGACCTGCACAAAGTTCGTGCAGTCTCGGCAGCTTCCTCCGGCCTCCCGGCTTTCCCCGGCCTCCCGCCCCCGCATGTCGCCCCGCACACTCGCGAATCACGACATGCCGCCGATGGCACGGGCGCCCCGCCCCTCGCCGGGGGGGGCGGCCCGGCTGCGGGTCACCCCCCGCACAGGGTGCCCCTACGGCAATTCATCCACACCACCGGCCTCTCTCTTGGGCAGCGGCCTCCCCTCTTTTTTCGACCGATCGGAAAATTTCCGTGATTACCCCTGCCCCCCCTCTTGACCTCCGGGGGTGGTTGTCCCCCATTCGGTACAGGCAAGAGTCATTCTCTTTGTTCTTACAATAAAACAGAGCGGGACCGGTCCACGGATCCCACTGGGAGATCACAAATGAAGAAAATCCTCATGGCATCCGCCGCCATCGCACTTTGCGCCTCTGCCGCAAGTGCCGATGACGTGAAACTGGGCGTCCTGCTGGGCTTCACCGGCCCGCTGGAATCCCTGGCGACCCCCATGGCCCTGGGCGCCGAGATGGCGATCAAGGAAGTCTCCGATTCCGGTGCCCTGCTGGATGGCGACACCGTTTCCGCCGTGCGTGGTGACTCCACCTGCATCGACGCCGCCGCCGCGACCGCCGCCGCCGAAACCATGGTCACCGCCGATGGCGTCTCCGGCATCGTGGGCGCCATGTGCTCCGGCGCGACCAGCGCCGTGCTGCAGAACGTCGGCCTGCCCAACGGCGTCGTGATGATCTCCCCCTCCGCCACCTCCCCCGCGCTCTCCTCCATGGAAGACGGCGGCTACTTCTTCCGCACCGCGCCCTCCGATGCGCGCCAGGGCGAAGTCATGGCCGACGAGATCATGGAAAAGGGCATCTCCTCCGTCGCGGTGACCTACACCAACAACGACTACGGCAAGGGCCTGGCCGACAGCTTTGAAAAGGCCTTCGAAGCGGCCGGTGGCACCGTCACCATCTCTGCCGCCCACGAAGACGGCAAGGGCGACTACTCCGCCGAAGTCGGCTCCCTCGCCTCTGCCGGTGGCGATGCGCTGGTGCTGATCGGCTACGTCGACCAGGGCGGCTCCGGCGTGCTGCGCGGCGCGCTCGACAGCGGCGCCTTCTACACCTTCGTCTTCCCCGACGGCATGGTCAGCCAGGCGCTCGAAGACAACTTCGGCTCCGAGCTGGACGGCTCCTTCGGCCAGCTGCCCGATTCCGAAGGCGAAGGCATGACCACCTACCTCGGCATGGCCGAAGCGGCGGGCTATGACGGCTCCTCCGCCTACTCCGGCGCGGCCTACGACAGCGCGGCGCTGATCCTGCTGGCCATGCAGGCCGCCGGCTCCACCGATCCCAAGGTCTACAAGGACAAGATCATGGAGATCGCAAACGGCCCGGGTGAAAAGATCTACCCCGGTGACCTGGCCAAGGGCCTCGAACTGCTGAAAGCCGGCACCGCCATCGACTACGACGGCGCCACGGCGGTCGAACTGATCGGTGAAGGCGAAGCCGCCGGCACCTTCCGCGAGATCGAGTTCGACGGCGGCAAGATCACCACGGTCAAGTACCGCTGATCTCCACGCATTGGAGGGGACGGCCCGGGCAGGACCCGGGCCGTCTTCCTTTGCAGCACGACAATCGGCCGAGAGCGGGCGCCCCTGCCGGCGCGTGCCCGGCGGAGTCCGAGGAAACCCATGATACGGGTCGAGAACCTAGTGAAATCCTTCGGCGGCTTTCACGCCGTCGACAATGCCAGCATAGAGATCGCCACCGGGTCGATCACGGGCCTGATCGGCCCCAACGGCGCTGGCAAATCCACCCTCTTCAACGTCATTGCCGGGGTCCACGCGCCCACCGCGGGCCGCGTCACCATGGATGGCGAGGACATCACCGGCCTGACGCCGCATGAACTCTTCCACAAGGGTCTGCTGCGCACCTTCCAGATCGCCCATGAATTCCCCACCCTCACCGTGCGGGAAAACCTGATGATGGTCCCCGCGGCCCAGTCGGGCGAAACGCTCTGGAACACCTGGTTCGCGCGCGGCCGCATCCGGGCCGAGGAAAAGGCCCTGGCCGCCAAGGCCGATGACGTGCTCGATTTCCTGACGATCAGCCACCTGGCCGAGGAAAAGGCCGGCAACCTCTCCGGCGGGCAGAAGAAGCTGCTGGAACTGGGCCGCACCATGATGGTCGAGGCCAAGATCGTCTTCCTGGACGAGGTCGGCGCGGGCGTGAACCGCACCCTGCTGAACACCATCGGCGATGCCATCGTCCGGCTGAACCGCGAACGCGGCTACACCTTCTGCGTCATCGAACATGACATGGATTTCATCGGCCGCCTCTGCGACCCGGTGATCGTCATGGCCGAGGGCAAGGTGCTGGCCGAAGGCCCCGCCGAACACATCATGGAAAACGAGGCCGTGATCGAAGCCTACCTGGGCACCGGCCTGAAGAACAAGGTCGCCGCCGAGGAAACCGCCGAAGCCGCCGCGGGCGAGGACCTCGGCGCGCAGCCGGGCCTGGGCGACGAAGCCGGCAAGGGAGGCCAGGCATGAGCTATCTCGACGCATCCCGGATGACCGGCGGCTACGGCAAGGCCGACATCCTGCACGACTGCACCCTCACCGTCGACAAGGGCCAGATCGCCGTGATCGTCGGCCCCAACGGCGCGGGCAAGTCCACGGCGATGAAGGCCGTCTTCGGCATGCTGCCGCTGCGCTCCGGCTCCGTCACGCTGGACGGCACCGACATCACCGCGCTGTCGCCGCAGGACCGGGTGAAGAAGGGCATGGGCTTCGTGCCCCAGGTCAACAACGTCTTCCCCACCATGTCGGTGGAGGAAAACCTCGAAATGGGCGCCTTCATCCGCGATGACGACTTCTCCGACACGCTGGAACAGGTCTACCACCTCTTCCCGATCCTGAAGGAAAAGCGCCGCCAGAACGCGGGCGAACTTTCGGGCGGCCAGCGTCAGCAGGTCGCCGTCGGCCGCGCGCTGATGACGAAGCCCAAGCTGCTGATGCTCGACGAACCCACCGCAGGCGTCTCCCCCATCGTGATGGACGAACTCTTCGACCGCATCATCGAGGTCGCCCGTACCGGCATCTCGATCCTGATGGTGGAACAGAACGCCCGCCAGGCGCTGGAGATCGCGGACCGCGGCTATGTCCTCGTGCAGGGCGCCAACAAGTACACCGACACCGGCAAGGCCCTCCTGGCCGATCCGGAAGTCCGCCGCACCTTCCTGGGGGGCTGAGACATGGAAATCATCAATGCACTGGTGGCGCTGACGAATTACGTCATCATCCCCGCCACCTCCTACGGGGCGCAGCTGGCGCTTGGCGCGCTCGGCGTCACGCTGATCTACTCGATCCTGCGGTTTTCGAACTTCGCCCATGGCGACACCATGGCCTTCGGCACCGGGGTCGTCATCCTGGTGACCTGGGGCCTGCAGGCCATGGGGATCAGCTTCGGCCCGCTGCCCACGGCGCTGCTGGCCCTGCCCTTCGGCATCCTCGCCACGGCGGTGCTGCTTCTGGGCACCGACCGGGTGGTCTACCGCTACTACCGCCGCATCCGGGCGCAGCCGGTGGTGCTGGTCATGGTCTCGGTCGGGGTGATGTTCGTCATGAACGCCCTCACCCGCTTCCTGATCGGCGTCGACCAGATCAACTTCGCCGACGGTGAACGCTTCATCATCAGCGCCCGCACCTGGCACGAGATGACCGGCATGCGCGAACCGCTGACCCTGCGCACGACGCAACTGATCACCATGGTCACCGCCGCCATCGTCGTCGCCGCGCTCTTCTGGTTCCTGGGCCGCACCCGCACCGGCAAGTCCATGCGAGCCTTTTCCGACAACGAGGACCTGGCCCTCCTGTCGGGCATCGACCCCGACCGCGTGGTCAAGGTCACCTGGATCATCACCGCCGCGCTTACGACCATCGCCGGCACGCTCTACGGGCTCGACAAGTCGTTCAAGGCCTTCACCTACTTCCAGATCGTCCTGCCGATCTTCGCCGCCGCCATCGTCGGCGGCATCGGCAACCCGGTGGGCGCCATCGCGGGCGGCTTCATCATCTCCTTCTCCGAAGTGGGCCTGACCTACGCCTGGAAGAAGGTCGCGGGCTACCTGATCCCCGGCTGGCAGCCCGACGGGCTGATCCAGCTCCTCTCCACCGACTACAAGTTCGCGGTCAGCTTCGTGATCCTCATCCTGGTGCTGATCTTCCGACCCACCGGCATCTTCAGGGGGAAAGTGGTATGAGCACGTCCCGCCAACCCGACAGCACCTCCCGCCTGCGTGCGCCGCTGTTCTTCGCCATCCTCGCCCTGCTGATCCTGGTCGAGGGGCTGACCACCGGCTGGAACTCCGCGCTCGGCATCCTCAACATGGGGCTGATCTCGGCCATCATGGCTCTCGGCATCAACCTGCAATGGGGCACCGCCGGGCTCTTCAACGCGGGCGCCATGGGCTTCCTCGCGCTCGGCGGCATCGCCCCGGTGCTGATCTCCATGCCGCCCACCCCCGGCGCCTTTGCCGCAGGCGGACCGGGGATCATCACCGCGCTGGCCATCGCCGCCATCACCCTGCTGCTGGCCGTTCTCACCTGGCGCCGCCTGACCCGGCGACGCGGCCTCGCCGTCACGGCGATCCTGGTCCTGGGCTTCGTCCTCTACCGCGGCATCTTCGATCCGGCGGTCGAGGCGATCGAGGCGATCAACCCCTCCGCCGCAGGCAACCTCGGCGGGCTGGGCTGGCCCACGCTGATCTCCTGGCCCGTGGGCGCGGCGCTGGCCGCCGGCGCCGCCTGGCTGGTGGGCAAGACCGCCCTCGGCCTGCGCTCCGACTACCTGGCCATCGCCACGCTCGGCATCGCGGAAATCCTCGTCGCCGTGCTGAAGAACGAACAATGGCTCGACCGGGGCGTGCTGAACGTCAACGGCATCCCGCGCCCCTGGCCCGTGCCCTATGAAATCGACCTGCAGGGCAACCCCGGCTTCGTCGAAAAGGCCCAGGCCTGGGGCATGGATCCGACGCTGGCCTCCACCCTGCTGGTGAAGCTCGCCTTCCTCGCGCTCTTCACCGTGGTGCTGCTGGTGCTGATCTGGGGCGCCGAACTGGCGTTGAAATCGCCCTGGGGCCGGATGATGCACGCCATCCGCGACAACGAAACCTCGGCCGCGGCCATGGGCAAGAACATCACCCGCCGCCACCTGCAGGTCTTCGTCATCGGCTCCGCCGTGATCGGGCTCGCGGGGGCGATGATGATCTCCCTCGACGGGCAGATGACGCCCTCGGCCTATAACCCGCTGCGCTACACCTTCCTGGTGCTGGTGATGGTGATCGTCGGCGGCTCCGGCAGCAACTGGGGCTCCGTCCTGGGCGGGGTGCTGATCTGGTATCTCTGGGTCAAGGCGGGCGACTGGGGTCCCGGCATCATGCAGGCGATGGTCTCCCCCCTGCCCGATGGCGGCTTCAAGACCCACATGATCAACTCCGCCGCCCATATGCGGATGCTGCTCATGGGGGTGCTGCTGCTCCTCGTGCTGCGGTTCAGCCCGCGCGGGCTGCTGCCCGAACGCTGACCGCACCCCCAGGCCGAAAAACCGAACGCCCCGCACAGCCACGCGGGGCGTTTTCATTCCCCCCGCCGGCACCCGGGCGGAGATTCCGAACCCTGTCCCCCGACGCCAGCCCATGGGACAGCCCCGGGCCCAACCTTGCAGACATCAGTCCACGTCGGGGTTCATGTCCGGCAGCAACCTCGGGTGCCGTTTCTGCGCCCGGATCAGCTCCCGCAGGGTCGTCACGCCGCGCGCCTCGAACAGCTGGCACATCCTCAGGAAGACCCGCGCCGTCGCCTGGGCATCGCCCAGCGCGCTGTGCCGGATGTCCATGGGGAAGGGCACCTCCAGCCGGTTCGCCAGCATCTCCAGCGTCAGCGGGCGGTCCGTGCCCAGAAGCTCCGCCCCCAGCAGGACGGTATCCAGCACCGGGTGATCCAGCGTCACGCCCGTGGCGCGGGCATGGCGGTTCATGAAGGCCACGTCGAAAGGCGCGTTATGCGCCACCAGAACCGACCCTTCGGCGAAATCGAGAAAGCGCGCCCCGGCCTCCGCCATGGGCGGCGCGCCGGCCACCATGCGGTCGGTGATGCCGTGAATGGCGCTCGACCGCGCCGGGATCGCCCGGCCCGGGTTGACGAAGGTCGCGAACTGCTCCCCCGGGACCAGCTTCATCCCCAGTACCCGGATCGCGCCGATCTGCACCACCTCGTCCCGCGCGGGCAGCAGCCCCGTGGTTTCCGTGTCGAAGATCACGAAGGTCAGATCCGTCAGCTTCCGATCCAGAAGGGAGGCGCCCTCAGGTCCCGCCCCGGTACCCGCCAGCGGCGGCAGGCTGAAATCATAGGCCAGCGGGCGTTCGGCCCGCGCGGCCTGTTCCACGTCCAGCGTCAGCAGGCACCCGCTGCCGGCGGCCAGCCGCCGCAGTTCCCCGCCGTAGACGGCATGGCCGTCCACCGTCGACAGGCTCATCGTCGCGGCCTCCCCCGGGGACAGCTGCGCCAGCAGGGCGCGCGGCTCGCTCATGTCGAACCATTGCGACAGCGGCTGGCCCAGCGCGGGCGGGCGCACCGCCTCCAGCGCTGCGGCGGCCTGACCATCGTACAGAAGGATCCGCTCCGCCTCGTCCAGAACGATCACCGCCAGCGGGATCTCCGACAGCAGGGCGGTCAGCCGTTCGCGCTCCTCCCGCAGGTGCTGCGCTTCGCCCGCCAGCCCTTCGACCGCGCCCATCGTGCCCTCGCCGATGCGGCGGCTCAGGGCGCTTGCGGCCGGGCCCAGGTCGCCCAGGTAGCGCGCGGGCCCGGCTTCGACCGCGCCCAGCCCCGCATCGGCCTTCAACCGCATGTCCACCGCCAGCCGCTGGATCGGCCGGGCGATATGTTCGTCGAACAGCTGCCAGACCCCGGCGACGATCCCCGCGATGGCAAAGCCCGCGACCAGGCCCGCGGTGACAAACCCACCCCCGCCGCCCCCATCGCCCGCGTGGCGGAAGCCGACCCAGAGGCCCAGCGCCAGCGCCACCAGCGCACCGGCCCCGAGGGCCGCGAAGAACAGCCCGATCCGCAGGCGCAGGCTCAACCGTTCCATCATGCGCCCCCGCAGACCGTTGCGATGACCGGGTCATCGGCGCCCATCTGGCGGAAGGTGGCGCCGGTCACGCCCTCTGGCGTCACCTCCGCCCCGCCCGTCAGGTCGGCGCGGCGCCCGCCGGCGCAGTCGACGGCGACATGCATCGCCCGCGTCGGCTGCCAGCGCGCGAAGGCATAGACGGAGGTCACGGTGACCTCTGGATCGCCGCCCACCACCTGCCGCGCGCCCCGGTCCACCGCGATGAACCGCGTGGTGAAGGGAAAGGCCAGCGTCCAGGGCCGCCAGTAGGCGCGTTCCTCTGCCGTGACGGCCACCACCACGCCGCCGGGCAAGCCGGCGCTGGTGCGCGGGTACCAGTCGTATTCGCTCCAGATCGCCAGGGCGAGCATGGCCGCCCCCGCCGCGACCGGCATCAGCCAGCGCGGCAACCGCCCGCCCGAAAGCTTGCCCGCGATCAGGGCCAGACCGGCCCCGGCCAGGCCCGCCACGAAGACCGCGATGATTTCGAAGAACATTCTCTCTCCCTCCAGGCGCCTCCGCCTGCTCCCACTTCCGTCCCGGCGCGCCGTCTGTCCCGGCGCACCACCCGTCAGCTCACCATCTTGTCAGCTGACGGTCGCGCGGCCCTGTCCCAGGGCCGACTGCATCGTCCGCACCACCACGAAGGCATCCCGCAGGTGGCTGCGCTCGAAATCCGACAGCTCCGGCAGCGGCAGGAAGTTGTCCGCCGTGCCGCCCTCCCGGATCAGGCCCGCCTGGTGGCGCAGCCGAGTGTCGGCGATCAGGTCGTAGGCGTCCAGCAGATCCCGCGCCCCGGCGGCGGAAACGGGCCCGCCGGCGGCGGCCTCGATCCGGGCGCGGGTGTTTACCGCCCCGATCCGCCCCTGCAAGGCATAGATCCGGCCCAGGTCCACCACCGGCACCACGCCCGACATCTTCAGATCCACCGTGTCCTTGTGATCGCCCGACCGGATCCGCGCGATCGACCGGAACAGCCCCAGCGGCGGCTGATGCTTCAGCGCATTGGCCACCATATGCGCCACGAAGATCGAATTCGCCGCCGCCGCCTCCAGCCCCTCGGCCTGCAGGGCCTCGAAAAGGCGCAGCTCCCCGCCCACGCAGCGCAGGTCGAACATGACGGAGGCCAGCATCTGCGCCTCCGGCACCGGCTTGCCGATCCAGCCCGCGAAATAGCCCCGCCAGACCGACAGCGGCTGACACCAGCGCGGCGTCATCGCCATCATCTCTCCTGGGCAATGCACGTAGCCCGCCAGGTGCAGCCCGTCGCAGACGAACTTCGCCAGCGCCGCGAAATAGGCCATGTCCTGCGCCGTCGCGGCATCGTCCAGGATCAGGCAATTGTCCTGGTCGGTGACGCCCGTCTGTTCCGCCCGGCCCTGGCTGCCACAGGCGCACCAGGCATAGGGCACCGGCGGCGGGCCCAGCTGCGCCTCGGCCAGGGCCAGCAGGCGCCGCGTGGCGGCATCGGCCACGTCGGTGATCAGCCGCGTCACCACGTCGTGCCGGCTGCCCGATCCCACCAGCTGCACCAGCATCGCCGGGATCCGCGCCGTGACCGCCGCGATCTCCGCCACGTCCTGCGCCGCCGCGATCCCGGAGATCACCCAGCCCGATGTCACCGCCTGGCGCCGCATCAGGTCCGTCCGGCTGACGATGCCGCGGATCTCGCCCTCCTCGACCACCGGGATATGCCCGATCCGCCGTTCCAGCATCGCATGCAGCGCGTCAGAGCCCAGCGCGCCCGGCGGCAGGGTCAGTGGCGCCTGCGTCATCACCGCGCGCACCGGCGTGTCGGGCGGAAGCCCCGCGCCCAGGACCCGGCCAGACAGGTCGCGCATGGTCACCACCCCCTGCAGCCCACCATCGACCACCAGCAGGGAGGAAATCCCCGCCCGGTGCATCACCTGCGCCGCCTCCGCCGCAGGCGTGCAGGGCAGGCAGCTCCGCGGCGCGCGGGTCATCAGCTCTCCCAGCCGGGCGGTGGTCACATCGGCGGGCCGCGCGCTCACCCGTCGCGCCTCGCCCCGTTCGAAGAACCGCCGGAAGGCGGGCTCACGCTCCAGCAGGGCGCGGAACCCCTCCGCCTGCAGCACCAGAAGCTTGACCCCGGTCCGCGCCACCGCCGTGGTGGCCGCGATCCCGTCGCGCATCAGGCCGCGCTCGCCGAAACTGTTGCCGGTCTTCAGCCGCGACAGCTCGGCCCCCATGTCAGCGCCCGAACCAGCGCCCGAACCAGCGCCCGTACCAGTCCCCGCGCCATCACGGATCGACACCTCGCCGCCGCGAATGACGTATAGCCCCGGCGCCGGCGCGCCACGGGTATAGATCACCTCCCCCGGGGCGAGGTCCTGCACCGTGAACAGCGCCGCCACCTCTTCCAGCACCTCCGGCGGGAAGGCGGAATAGGGATGCAGCCCGGACAGGAAATTGGCGGTGTCACCCATCTGCGAACCCCTGAAGAACCATGAACATTACGCACTCACCCTCACCCGGACAGCCTAACCGGGACCACGAAATATGAAAGGGGCCGCGGCGATGCGCGGCCCCTCTTTTGCTCTGCCGCAGGGCTCAGTGATCCTGGGCCGCCCCCGCGCCACGGGGGATGCGGACGCTTTCCACCAGGGCTTCGATCTCTGCCGGGATCTTGCCGGTGGATTTCGACACCGCGAAGGCCACGGCGAAGTTCACCAGCGCGCCCACCGCCCCGAAGGAGGTCGACTTGATCCCGATCAGCAGCGGCTCCGCATCGGTGAAGCTGTTGGTGCCGGGGATGAAGAACCACCCCTTGTGCAGGAAGATGTAGAGCAGGGTGACGATCAGACCGGCCAGCATGCCGGCCACGGCGCCCTTGTTGTTCACCTTGGTGAAGATGCCCATCATCAGCACGGGGAAGATCGACGATGCTGCCAGGCCGAAGGCCAGCGCCACGGTCTGCGCCGCAAAGCCCGGCGGGTTCAGGCCCAGCCAGGTGGCCACCGCGATGGCCACGGCCATGGCGACCCGCGCGGACATCAGCTCCCCCTTCTCGCTGATGTTGGGCGTCAGCTGCCCCTTCATCAGGTCGTGCGACACGGCAGAGGAGATTGCCAGCAAAAGCCCCGCCGCCGTCGACAGCGCCGCCGCAAGGCCGCCCGCCGCGATCAGGCCGATGACCCAGCTGGGCAGGTTGGCGATTTCAGGATTGGCGAGCACCAGGATATCCCGGTTGAAGTTGTTCAGCTCGTTGCCCTGCCAGCCTTCCGCATCGGCGCGCGCCTGCATGTCGGGGTTCGCGTCGTTGTAGTACTGGATCTTGCCGTCGCCGTTCAGGTCTTCCCAGCCCAGCATGCCCGTCTGCTGCCAGGTGGCCATCCAGTCGTAGGTCGGATCGCTCTCGATCTGTTCCAGGCTGACGGCCTCGCCGCTGGTGCCGTTGGGCCAGAACTGCTGGGTGATGTTCAGCCGCGCCATGGCGCCCACGGCCGGGGCCGTCAGGTACAGCAGCGCGATGAAGACCAGCGCCCAGCCGGCGGACCAGCGGGCATCGGCCACGCGGGGCACGGTGAAGAAGCGCATGATGACATGCGGCAGCCCGGCGGTGCCGATCATCAGCGACAGGGTGAACAGCACCAGGTTCAGCGTATCCCCGTTGTGGGCGGTATATTCGTTGAAGCCCAGCTCGGTCACGATGGCGTCCAGCTTCTGCAGCAGGGGCTCTCCGCTGGCCACGTCGGTGCCGAACAGACCCAGCCCCGGGATCGGGTTGCCGGTCAGCTGCAACGAGATGAAGATCGCCGGGATCGTGTAGGCCAGGATCAGCACGACGTATTGCGCCACCTGGGTATAGGTCACGCCCTTCATGCCGCCGAAGACGGCATAGGCAAAGACGATCACGGCGCCGATCAGCAGGCCGGTGGTGTTGTCGACCTCCAGGAAGCGGCCGAAGGCCACGCCCACGCCGGTCATCTGGCCGATCACATAGGTGACGGAACAGATGATCAGGCAGATCACGGCCACAAGGCGCGCGGTCGGGCTGTAGAAGCGATCCCCGATGAACTCCGACACGGTGAACTTGCCGAACTTGCGCAGGTAGGGCGCCAGCAGCAGCGCCAGCAGGACGTATCCGCCCGTCCAGCCCATCAGGAAGGCCGAGTTGTCGTAGCCCACGAAGGCGATGAGACCCGCCATGGACAGGAAGCTTGCCGCCGACATCCAGTCGGCCGCCGTGGCCATGCCGTTGGTGATCGGGTGCACGCCCCGGCCAGCCGCATAGAATTCGGAGGTGGAGCCCGCACGGGCCCAGATCGCGATGCCGATGTAGATCGCGAAGGACGCGCCCACGAACAGCAGGTTGATGGTGAACTGATCCATGTCGTCTTACTCCTCGTCGACGCCGTATTCCTGGTCGAGCTTGTTCATGCGCCAGGCGTAGAAGAAGATGATGGCCAGGAAGACCAGGATGGAGCCCTGCTGGGCGAACCAGAACCCCAGGTCGGACCCGCCCACCTGGATGCCCCTGATCAGCGGCCGCAACAGGATGCCGAAGCCAAAGGAAACCAGCGCCCAGATGACGAGGCTGATCTTGATGATACGGACGTTGGCGGACCAGTAGCCCTTCCCGTCGCTTTCGGGTTGCGTTGACATTACCCCTCCTCCTTGGTTGTCGTTATGTGCCGGAACGCGGCCCCCTCCTCCGGCGGCCGCGCTCTCCGTTTCCGAGGCGTCCGGTCCTAGCCGGTCACGCCCTCGGCGATCCGGTTCATCCGGGCGGAGACCTCGGCGATCTCCTGCATCGCATCCACCGTGCTCAGCGCCCCGCGCCCGGCGTAATAGCCGATCAGCGGTGCGGTCTGGGCGTGGTAGGCTTCCAGCCGGGCGGCCACCGTCTCCGCGCGGTCATCGGCGCGGCGCACCATCTCCGTGCCGCCGCACTTGTCGCAGACACCTTCCACCGCGGTTGGCTTGAACCGGTCGTGATACCCCTCGCCACAGGACTTGCAG
This sequence comes from Pseudooceanicola sp. NS-SX8, assembly GCF_057380755.1. Taxonomy (NCBI): domain Bacteria; kingdom Pseudomonadati; phylum Pseudomonadota; class Alphaproteobacteria; order Rhodobacterales; family Paracoccaceae; genus Pseudooceanicola; species Pseudooceanicola sp. NS-SX8. The sequence continues at coordinate 4,569,730 of NZ_CM170819.1, forward strand.
GTGAAGCGCCCGCTGATCCGCTCGACCATGGCCGCGTCATCGACTTCCAGCGAAATCGCCGCGTCGATCCGCTGGCCCCGGGCCTCCAGCAGCGCATCCAGCGCCGCCGCCTGGCCGGTGGTGCGCGGGAAGCCGTCCAGGATCACGCCCCGGGTCACGTCCGGCGCATCCAGCCGCTCTGTCAGGATGGCCAGGACGATCTCGTCCGACACCAGCCCGCCCGCATCCATCACCGCCTTGGCGGCCCTGCCCGCCTCGGTCCCCGCAGCCACGGCCCCGCGCAGCAGGTCGCCGGTCGACAGCTGCACCAGCCCGAACCGCTCTTCCAGCAGCCGCGCCTGGGTGCCCTTGCCCGCGCCCGGCGGGCCCAGCAGGATCAGCACCGGCGGCGCGCTATGACGTTGTCCGTCCATGGATCTTCTCCCTGTGGCCGCTCAGGCGCGGTTCATGCGGTTTTCGATCAGCTCATCCACCACCGACGGATCCGCCAGGGTCGAGGTATCGCCAAGGCTGCCGAAATCGTTCTCCGCGATCTTGCGCAGGATGCGGCGCATGATCTTGCCCGACCGCGTCTTGGGCAGGCCCGGCGCCCATTGCACCAGGTCGGGGCTGGCGATCGGCCCGATCTCGGTCCGGACCCAGGCGCGCAGCTCCTTGATCAGCTCGTCCGAAGGCTCCACCCCGTTCATCAGCGTGACGTAGCAGTAGATCCCCTGCCCCTTCACCGCATGCGGGTAACCAACCACGGCGGCCTCCGCGACCTTGTGGTGCGCCACCAGCGCGCTTTCGACCTCGGCCGTGCCCATGCGGTGGCCGCTGACGTTGATCACGTCATCGACGCGGCCGGTGATCCACAGGTCGCCATCCTCGTCGGCGCGGCAGCCGTCGCCGGTGAAGTAATAGCCCTTGTACTGCTGGAAATAGGTCGCCTCGAACCGCTCGTGATCGCCCCAGACGGTGCGCATCTGGCCCGGCCAACTGTCCTTCAGCGCCAGCACGCCCTCGGTCGGGCGCTCGGTGATCTCCTCGCCCGTCGTGGCATCCAGAACCACGGTCTGCACGCCGAAGAAGGGCTTCATCGCCGACCCGGGCTTGGTCGCATGGGCGCCGGGCAGCGGGGTCAGAAGATGCCCCCCCGTCTCGGTCTGCCACCAGGTGTCCACGATGGGGCAGCGCCCCTTGCCGACCTTGTCGTTGTACCAGTTCCAGGCCTCGGGGTTGATCGGCTCCCCCACCGTGCCAAGCAGCTTCAGGCTCGACAGGTCGCACTTCTCGACGAACTCGTCGCCCTGCCCCATCAGCGCCCGCAGCGCGGTCGGCGCGGTGTAGAACTGGTTCACCTTGTGCTTCTCCACCACTTCCCAGAAGCGGCTGGCATCGGGCCAGGTCGGCACGCCCTCGAACATCACCGTGGTCGCGCCATTGGCCAGCGGACCATAGACGATATAGGTATGCCCGGTGACCCAGCCGACATCGGCGGTGCACCAGTAGACATCGCCCTCGTGGTAATCGAACACCACCTCGTGGGTCAGCGCCGCATAGGTCAGATACCCGCCAGAGGTATGCACCACCCCCTTGGGTTTCCCGGTGGAGCCGGAGGTGTAGAGGATGAACAGCGGATCTTCCGCATTCATCGGGCGCGGCGGGCATTCCGGCGCGGCATGGGACATCAGGTAATTCAGGTCCCCGTCCCGCCCGTCGATCCAGCTGGTCTGATCGCCCGTGTGCTTCACCACCAGGCAGCGCACCTTGTCCGAACAGTGCAGCAGCGCCGCATCGGTGTTGGATTTCAGCGGCGTGCGCCTGCCGCCGCGCGGGGCGGTATCGGCGGTGATCACCACCTTGGCGCCGCAATCGTTGATCCGGTTGGCCAGCGCATCGGGGCTGAACCCGGCAAAGACGATGGAATGGATGGCGCCGATCCGCGCGCAGGCCAGCATGGCATAGGCCGCTTCGGGGATCATCGGCAGGTAGATCACCACCCGGTCGCCCCGCATCACGCCCTGGCTCAGCAGGACATTGGCCATGCGGTTCACCTTGTCCGACAGCTCGGCATAGGTGATGTGGCGGGCGGGTTCATTGGGGTCATCGGGTTCGAACAGGATCGCGGTCTGATCCGCCCGGGTCTTCAGGTGCCGGTCCACGCAGTTGACGGCGACGTTCAGGAAGCCGTCCTCGAACCACTTGATGTTGACGCGGCCGAAATCGAAGCAGGTGTTCTTGATCCGCGTCGGGCGGGTGATCCAGTCCAGCCGCTCCGCCTGCTCGGACCAGAACCCCTCCGGATCCTCGACCGAACGCGCATACATCGCGTCATAGGTCGCCAGGTCGACATTGGCATTGGCCACGAACTCATCGGACGGCGGCACGACAGCATTCGCGGTCCCGCCTGCGGGCATGGCTACGTTCATGGAACTCCTCCTGCGTCAGTTTCGGCACCTCCGCGCCCGGGACGGACCTCCTTCCGTCGCGGGACCCTGGCCGTGAAGCCGGTGCCATAAATTGGACAGCCCCATAGAAAAGTCCTTTCTAGTGATTTGTAAACATTAAGTTTATCTGTAAATTTATTTCCACGCGAACCTGTGAATATGAAAATTCATTCACAACCCCCGGCGAAGTCCAGCAGGCGCAGGGCCTTAAGCCCACGCTGCAGCGCGGCGTGAGCGGGACCATTCCGGCCCCCTTCCCCGCCCCCGCCCGGCGGCGCCCGGGCGCATTTCCCCCGCCGGGCGGGCCACGGCGGGGGGACCGGATCCCCGAAGCGGGCCGAATCACCTCCCGCTCCACGCCGCGCCCCGGGCCCTGCCGCTGCGGCCGGGGCGCGCCAAGGGGCGCCAAAGATACCTCCCAGATACCTGAAATCACGCCCGCTTTGTCCGGTGCCCGGCGCTCCTGCGGCACCCCGCACCTTCCGCCGAATGTCCGGCCCAATTGGTTAACGTACGCTGCCTGCGCCCGCTGCCTTAACCCCGCCGGATCGCCTCTGCCGCACCGCCGCGATACCGACGCAATACCGACGTTGTACCGACGTGCCGATTTGGCCCCGAAACCCCTGTTAACCATGGCTCCCGCCCGCCGATTCGCCGCACCGCAGTACCGACGTTCGAAACGATGCCCTAACGCCCTCGTAGGGCGGGGTTAACCCTGCCTCCCACATCGCCACCCGCACAGCCCCGCTCCAAACCGCCTCCCACCCTGCCCCCGGGCCCTCCGGCGCGCCCGATCATTCAACATGACGCATCCTTTCACTTTGCGCAGCGCAGCCCAGCGCCTAGGCTTGTCCAAACTGTTCAAGTCCTTTTGCCGCTTACGATATCGCCATGATCCTTGCCTTTCGCGCCCTTCGCCCGCTGGTCACCTCCCTCGCCCTGCTCTGTGCCGGGCCGCTGTTGGCGCAAGACGCCCTGCCCTACCAGCAGCCCCGGCTTTCCGACCTGGCAGAACCCCTTGAGGCGGCAGGGGAATTCTACTCCGATCCCCGGTTCACCGGCTGGGCGGAGATGTTCCGCGACGGCGATCTGGACGGGGTGATCGCGGCCACCCTGGCCGATCTCGGCACGGGCGATCCGCACCCCCTGGCCTCCTACGCCTGGGCCGCCGCCCACTGGGCGCGGGGCACCCTCGGCCCGGCGCAAACGCCCGCCCTGCCCGATGATCTGCCCCCGGCCCTGGCCACCCGCCTGACGCTGGCGGGCCAGGCCATCACCCTCGACCGGCAGGACCGCCGCACCGATGCCCCCGCCCTCGCCCGGGCCGCCCTGGCCCAGGCAGAGGCCGGGCAGCCGGATTACATGACCCTGCTCCTTTCGGGGCTAAGCTCCTGTTATATCGACCTTACCGACCTCTGCGCCCAGGTCGGCTGGACCATGGCCCGCACCTGGCCCACCGATTTCCGCGCCGGGCGGCTGATGGGTCAGATGGCCGGCAACCCGCAACCTGCCGCCGATCTGCAGGCCCGCATCCAGGCCGATCCGATCCTCGCCGACAGCCCCGCCGGGCACTACGCGATCTGGCTGCTGCAGACCCGCGGCCGCGACGACGCGACGGAGCTTCAGGCCCTGCACCTGTGGCAGGAAAAGGCCGCAGGCGACGGCAAGCTGCAGGAGTTCCTGGCGGACAACCTGGCCGGAAACAGTCAATTCCTTCAGGCACGTAGCCAATACGACAGCGCCCTGCAGGCCGATCCCTTCAACCGGGCGGCGGCGCAGTCCCAGGCGCAGAACCTCGTGTCCCTCTGGCAGCCGCAGGCCGCCCGCGCCGCCCTGTCGGACTGGACCACCCTGGCCTATCCCGCTGCCGACCGCCCCCTGATGACCGACCGGATGTTCACCGACGCGCTGCTCGCCGCGGGGGAATACGGCCCCGCCGAAGAGGCCGCGCGCAGCGCCCTGTCCCGCAGCCCTGGCGACCCGGTGCTGAACTGGAACCTCGCCATCGCCCTCGCCGCCCTCGACCGGGAGGAAGAGGCCCTCACCGTGATCCGCGAGGCCAATGCCGCCGCCCCCGACCACCCGCGCATCCTGGCCAAGGCGCTCTTGCTCATGGCCGACAACGGTGCCCCGCAGGAGGCCATGGAGACCTGGAAAAGCTACGAGGAAGCAGGGGGTTACTCCCCCACCCCTGTGCTGAACGCGCTGATCCACGCGGCCCTCTACGCCGATGACCGGGCAGAGCTCGACCACCTTCAGGCGCTGATCCGCGACCGCTTCCCCGACATCGCCTGGGTGCAGGCCAACGTCGGCTGGGCCCTGAAAACCATGGGCGATGCCGAGGCCGGTTTCGACCTGCTCGCCGGGCTGACCGGGGCCGATCTGACCACCTCCTGGAGCACCTCGTCCCTGGCCAGCTACGCCACCGATGCCGGGCGCACGGCACAGGCCGACAGCCTCCTCTCTGCGGCCCGTGCCCGCCATCCCGAACGCGAATACCTCTGGACCGCCTCGGCCAAGCTGGAGGGCACGGACCCGGAGGCGCTCTGGACGGAGGCCACCCGCGCCCTGCCCGACCGCGCCTTCGCCTGGTACAAGCTGGCCGTCGCACAGAAGGACGACGGCCGCATCGAAGATGCCCTGGACACGCTCGACACCGCCATGACCGGCCTGTCCGAACGCGCGGCAGATCCCCTGGAAATCGCCAAGCTGCAACGACTTAAGGCCAGCCTGATCCGTATCGGGGTCGAAGATTTCGGCCTGCAGCGCATCCGCCTGCAAGAGGCCCTGACCCTGCTGGAGGACGCCCGCGCCGCCGGGATCAGCGATCAGGACTACTACTGGACGAAGTACAACACCCTGCTTGTCCTGAACCGCAAGGAAGACGCGGCGGAGGCCCTGCTGGACTATACCACGATCACGCCCGGCTCCGCCTGGGCGACGCGGCAGGTCTTCCACCTGGATGACGGCGGTCACATCCCGCGGGGCACCAAGTTCCTGATCCTCGACCACTACCTGAAGCGGGACAATCGCGATGCGAGCTTCCTGGAAACCGCGGCCAATTACCATGCCCGCTGGGGCGGATCCGACCTGGTGGCGCTGAAGCTGCTGAAACAGGCGCGCGCCCTCGATCCCGATCTGGACACCTCCAAGCTGGAGGCAAGCGCACTCTCCAACCTCGGGGCGGAAAAGGCTTACTACAGGGACATTTACGACCGCGGCCGCTACATCAGCAACTCCGCCCGTTACGTCGAATGGTTCGAAAACGCCCGCGCCGCCGCCCGCAAGCAGGCGACCACGATCCTCGAACTCGATACCGAAAACGCCCGGATCGAACGCCTGCGCCCCGACGGGGTGGAGGAGGAGATCCAGGACGATCCGGTCACCGGCCAGCCGCTCTACCTGCGCATCGGCGCGATGGAGGCGCATTTCTCCTACAACCGCGTCGGTCTGCTCAGCGCGGTCGAACTGGGCGATGGCCAGGGCTTCCGGATCAGCTACGACGACCAGGGCGCGCCCCTCTCCATGGGAGAGGCGAACCGCTACACCCGGCCCGACGGCACCTGGATCAGCTTCACCCGCAACGCGAAGGGTGAACTGGACCGGATCGAGGATTCGGAGCTGGGGGTGATGAACGTCACCTATGACGATCAGGGCGAAATCCTTGATATGACGTATGAAAACCTCCCCGAGGCGCTACAGGAGAACGCCGAAACCGGCGTCACCTCGGATGACGCCGGGATGCAGTTCTCGATGAAGCTGGCCACCAGCATGAACGACATCCGCACGATCACCACCCTGACGCTGGATTCGCTGGCCGATCTGGACCGCTTCGACTACGGCGAGGATCCGGAGGTGACGGCGGCACGCGAAGCGGTCGCAATCGCGGATGCCGACGAAGAGGCAGAGGTGACCGTCACCCATGATGTCGACCTGGGGGAGGCCCTGCTGAGCCGCATCGGGGACCGCGCCGGATACCTGGAGGAGGCCGAACAGATCCTGACCGACTCCGCCCAGACCGTGCAGTACTGGGACGAGGAGGAGATCGCGACCGAACAGGACCTGGCGGACGGCCTGCGCGCCCTTCGCAAGCTGCATGACCTCCATGTCACGGTCCGCCCCGGCGGCCTGCCGACGGACCTGATGCAGGTCTGGGCGAGCCTCGTGACCTGGAGCGAGGGCATCGACAGCGACAGCCCGGAGGTGGTGCGCCAGCAGGATCTTCTGCGCAGTACCCTGGCGGCGGCGCCCATCGCGCTGCTCTCCGGCAATGGCTGGCTGGTACGCACCGACCTGCCGCGCCCGGGCTTCTGGGACAGCTACGGCCTGGCGGATCTCTTCCCGCGCAGCTTCGCCGACCGGTTGCAGCTGACCTCCGTCGCCTGGTGGAACGGCACGCCGGTGGTCGGCAGCAACCGGGGCCTTGCCCTGCGCGAACGCGGGCACTGGCAGTGGTACGCCTTCGATCCCGACAGCGGCGCCCTGTCGCGCAACCTGGATCCGGCCGCCGTGAACGGCATGTCCGACATCCTGGCGGTGGCCGGCGATCAGGCCGGGCGGCTCTGGATCGCGACGCGGACCGGGCTCGTGTCGGTCACCGACCCCAGGGACCCCGACAGCCTGACGCATCATTCCGGTTTCGACGGCGAAATCAGCACTCTCGCGGCCAGCGTCACCTCTGATCGCATGGGCGTCGGCACCGACAAGGGGCTCTGGGTCATCGCCCCGGAGGCGCCCCCGGGCACCGCGCCCGAACAGATCGACACCCGGCCGGTCCAGAAGCTCACCGCGCTGGTCGATGACGGCTGGATGGCGACGGGCAGCGGCTCTTCCTGGCTGTATTTCCCCGACTTCCGCGAAGACCTCAGCGGGTTCGGCACCACCGACATCGCGATCGACGACCAGCAGTCCGTGCTCTACGCCCTGCGCGGCGCGTCCCTGATGGCCCTCGACCTGACCCAGGACGCCCTGGGCGATGATGACGCCTGGACCCTTGTCCCGGGGCAGGAGGCGATATCGGCCACCGATACGCCCTACGGCCTGGCCATGGTCGGCATTACCGAGGATGATCAGGCACTTGCGGTGCTGACCGATCACGGGCTCTCGATGCTCTGGCGGCAATCCTTCGAACATTTCGACCTGCCCGGCGGTGATCGCCGGACCGCCGCGCTGCAGCTGGCGAACGAGGGGCGCCGCATGGCCGTCCTGACCCCGGCAGGCCTGAAGGTCTTCGATCCGGAGCGGCGCCAGCTGCTCACGCAGGACAGGGTCTGGGACATGGCCACCGACGCCGAACTGGGCGTGACCTATGTCGCGCTGGAAGACCGGATCGACGTCATCGACCATGAAGTCGTCGCGCGGGAGGGCCTCTCCACCCTCGGCTACAGCCGGTCCCGCGCGCTCGACATCACCCCGGACGGCGACCTGATCGCCGACGACGGGCTGGATATCATCCGCTACCACCGCGGTTCGACCAACCGGGAACTGCTCTTCACCGCCGAACAGACGCTGCCCCTGGACAGGACCGATGGCCGCGTGGCCGATATCCTGGCCGCCAGCGACGGCACGATCTGGGTCACGGCGGGGGCCAGCCTCTTCCACTGGAACTACGGCGAGCTGCGGGAATACACGATGTTCGACCCGGAATTCCCCTCCCCCTTCGATTCAGACTGGCTTGCCGGGATCTTCGAAGATGCCGAGGGGCAGATCTACGTGGTCGCCTCCAACGAGGGCCACCTCAGCTATCGCGGCGATCCGATGAACGGCGGCCTGTTCCAGCTGATGCCGGACGGCACCTTCGACCTCGTCCCCGCCGACCGCCAGGAGGGCAGCTGGTACGTCAACAGCGCCACGCGCGTGGGCCCCGATCGCGTCGTCCTTGGCACCGCCGGTGGCTTCTCCTGGATGCAGGACGGGGCGATGCATGATTTCGACCTGGCCGGAAACGACAGCTACACCGCCGCCGTCGATGCCCAGCCCGCGATGTACCTCGGCACCGAGGGCACGCAGATCGGCAAGGACCTTTGGCTCTTCGGCAGCGCCGGGGGCCTGGTGGTGCGCAACGGGGCCAGCTGGTTCATTCCCGACCGGCTCAACTGGATGCTGCCCGGGCTCGACTACGCCGATTACGGCAGCCGCGCCGTGCATGCGGTGGCCAGCGATGCCCGGGGCCGGATCTACGTCGGCACCGACTGGGGGCTCAGCATGCTCGACCCCGGCGGCGCCGGGGCAGAGGCCTTCCTCTTCTCCGAAGGGCGCGCCGCCTCCGCCTTCGCGGCGATGGAAGAGGCGCGGCAGGCACAGGTGAACGACGTCCTGCAGGACGCCCTGCCCGCCGACAGCGAAGCCGGGCGCCTTGCCGCAAGCTTCCGCCAGTCCCGCGCGCAGCTTGCGCAGCTCGAAGCGCGCCTGGCAGAGGGCATGGAGACAGAGCAGGATCGCAGCGACATCGACCGCAAGGTGACCCGCCTGCGGCAACGCAACATCTCCCTGCTCAGCCGGCTGGAAAACGACAACCCCGTCCTGTTCAACATGCTGGCCCTGAACCCGCTGGACCTGCAGGCCCTGGCCCGGGAGCTGCCGGAAAACATCGTGGTCGCCCAGTACCTGCCGACCGAAAGCACGCTCTACATCAACCTCGTCGGCCGCGACCTGTCAGAGGTCCTGACGGTGGAGATCGACCAGAAAAGCCTGGATGGCGACCTGCGCCGCGCCGTGCGCCTGCTGGCGCGACAGGCCGGTTCGGCACAGTTCGAAACCGCCCCCGGCGGGACGGACAGCGCGGCAGAGGTACGCCTTCCCGGCGGCACCAGCGCCGCCACAGGCGGGGCGCAGGCCAGCGCGGCGGGCCCCTCCGGCCGGTCCCAGGACCTGCTGCTGACCGGGCTGCTGTCCCAGCTCTACGATGATCTGCTGCGCCCGCTCGAAGGCCGCCTGCCCGAAGATGCGACCCTCGTGATTTCTCCCACCGGGGCGCTGAACTACCTGCCCTTCGCCGCCCTGGTGCGCGACACCGGCGGGGACCGGCCCAGCTATGCGGTGGAACATTTCCGCATGGCCGTGGCGCCCAACCTCATGGTGCTGGACGGCATGATCTCGGCCGCGTCGTCGCTCTCGTTCGAACACACGGTCTTCGGTGATCCAGATGGCACCCTGCCCGGCGCCCGGGACGAAGCCGCCCGCGTGGCCGAACTGCTGGAACCCGATCTGGTGGACCTCCGGATCGGCGAAGAAGCCAACTACGACGCGCTGGAACAGACCGTCGGCAATGCCCGCTTCGTGCACCTTGCGACCCATGGCAAGCTCGATCCCCAGGCGCCGGGCAACAGCTACCTGCTGCTGGCCGACGGGCGGCAGCTGACCCTGCCGGAAATCATGACCCTGCCCCTGGCGAACGCCGACCTGGTCTATCTCTCCGCCTGCGAAACCGGGCTGGGCACGGATGGGCTGGAAATCCGGTCCCTGGCGCAGGCCTTTGCCCTGGCCGGGGCGCCCGCGGTGATCGCGACCCTCTGGCCCGTCAACGATGCCGCCTCCAAGCTGCTGGCAGAGAACTTCTACGATGCCCGCGTGCTGGATGCCGGCAACGCCGAGGCGCTACAGCAGGCACAGCTGGCCGCCCTTGCGGCGGGGGGCGAAATGGCAAAACCCGGCCTCTGGGCCGGGCTGGAGGTCTTCGGTCAGCCGTGAGGCTGATGGGCTAACCGGCGCCTGATGGCCCGGATGGGCGGCCCTGTATCTGTGCGGCCCTGTATCGGCGGCCCAGTATTGGCGGCCCGGCGGCTCAACCGTCCAGCAGCATCGGGATGATCGCATTCACCCCGGGCCGGATGACCGAGGCCCGGAAGGGCCCCGTGCCCTGCTGCACCAGCCCCGCCAGATCCGCGGCAGAGGTGACGGGCGCGTCGTTCAGGCCGACGATGACATCCCCGGGCAACAGCCCCGCCCCCTGACCACCCGCGCCGGAGGCAAGGGTCGCCACCACGGCGCCGGACAGGCCCCCGGGCAGCTGATCCTCGGGCCGGGAATCGCGGAAGCTGGCCCCGAAGGCCGTCAGCGCACCGGTGTCCGCGCTGAAGGCTATCTGGGCGGCCTGCGGCGCATCCAGCGTCACGGTCAGCGAAAGCGCCTCGCTCCCCCGGCGCAGGTCCAGCACCACGTCGCGCCCGGGTTCCAAAACACCCACGACCGCCCGCAGGGTCGCCGGGGACAGGATCTCCCGCCCGTTGGCGCCCAGGATCAGATCACCGCCCTGCACCCCCGCCTGCTCCGCCGAAGAGCCCTGCGTGACCGATCGCACTATGACGCCGCGCGGTCGGTCCAGGCCGAACCCTTCCGCCAGTTCCGGCGTCATCTCCTGCATGGAAATCCCGATGCGGCCCCGGTGCACCTCCCCCGTGCGGACGATCTGGTCCGCGATGGCTAGGGCGATGCGCGCCGGGGTGACGAAGCCGATGCCCACGTTGCCGCCATCGCGGCCGCCGGGCGAATAGATCGCGGTATTGACCCCGATAAGCTCCCCCCGGCTGTTGATCAGCGGACCGCCGGAGTTGCCGAAGTTGATGGGGGCATCGGTCTGGATAAAATCCTCGATCGCATCCGCCCCGTTGGACCGTCCCAGCCCCGAAACGATCCCCATGGTCACCGTCTGCGCCAGCCCGAAGGGATAGCCGATGGCAAAGACAACGTCCCCCACCTTCAGCGCATCGCTATCGCCGGTCGGGATCTGGCTGAGCGATGCAGCCGCGATCCGCAGGACCGCCGTATCGGTCGCCTCGTCGGCGCCCAGAAGCTCCGCCTCCAGGATCCGCCCGTCTTCCAGCACGACCCGCAGGGCATCCGCCCCGCCGACCACGTGCTGGTTGGTCAGCACCAGGCCCTCGTTCCCATCTATGATCGCCCCCGACCCGGTGCCGCTGATCTGCAGCCCCTCCGCACCGGATTGCTCCAGGCTCTGGATCTGGACCACGGCCGGCAGCGCCATCTGCAGGCTGGGCGCAAAGGTCAGGACCCCGCGCTCGGGGTCCAGAACGGCCCCCACCTGCTGCGCAAGGGCCGCCGGGGCTGTTCCCGAAAGCCCCGAAAGGACAAGAAGCGGCAAAACAATCGCCAACCGGGGGGTGGCCAACCGGGTGAGGGCGATCCGAAGCGCGGCAATCCGCGGCAGCACGGTCGAGGTCATGGCAGTGTCCTTTCCTTCCGGCCAACGTCCCGCCCGGGCAGGCCAACGGTTTCTGGGGCACAGTTTCAGGGGCGCAGCGCGTCTTCCTCCGGCGCGAAGGTTTCAAGCGGGATGACAAGGGCCGCCGCACGGGCACTTTCCCGCGCTGTCGATGCGGATCGGGTGACCCCCTGCGGGAAGGCGGCATCGCTCAGCAGCGCCGACAACCCGCCGCCGCCGCTCCGGACCTCCGGCGGCATGGACCCGGCCAGGTCGCGCAGGTCGGCGGCGTAATCGCTGCCCGGCACCGCCGGCGTGGCCAGCACCACCAGGCGCATCGGCCCCGTCGCGACAAAGCTGCCGTCGGGCATCGAGGTCCACTCGGGATACTCCACCGCCCGCGTCTCTCCCACCGGGATGCGCAGGCCGAAATAGGCCCCGTCCGGGTAGCCAGTCAGGTAATAGACACTGCCCTGCGGCCCGAAATAGAACGGCGACACGTCCAGCGCGCTCCGCCCGTCATTGCGCAGCTCCAGGCGCACGTGATCGCAGTGATGCACTGCCGTCAGGGCGACCGGCCGCTGTTCGAAACTGCCCCGCGCCACGAAGGGGCCCGCCGTTTCCCCCGTGCACCCGCCATCAGCCGCCAGTACGCCCGGCGCCGTCAGAAGCCGCCCGCGCAGGCCCCCGGCCAGGGGTGTCTCGGTGAACCGCTCCGCCACGCGCAGCAGGTTGCGCGACCGGGCCAGCTGCGTCAGGGCCGCCTGAAGCTGCGCCCGGTCCAGCGCCGCCATCGGCATGGACCAGGCCCGCCGCGGTCCCTCGGTGATCAGCTCCGCCTGTTCGTTCAAAAGCCACAGCCGCCCGTCGGAAATCGCCAGCCGCACATCGGCCTCCGCCCCGGCTGCCACGGTCTCCATGCCCAGCCCGGCAGCCAGCTCGCCCGGCGCGGGCAGCAGCTCCGCCACCCGGTCCGCGCCGACCTGATCCGCCCCCGCCTGATCAGCCTCCTCTGGCAAGGCAACCCGCAGGACGAAACTGACCGGCTGCGACACCGGGCGCGCCACGAGCGCCGTCAACCGGTCCTCCAGCCACAGGTTCAGCATGCGGGGCGTGGCCTTCAGACCCTCCTTTTCCAGCTGCGCCGGAAGGGTGTCGGGATAGGTCGGGTCATCCTCTATGATCGCCACCACCGATCGCTCCATCTCCGCACGCAGGATGCGCAGGTGGAACATCGGCGCCGCATCCTCGGCCGCGTCACCGGGCGTCACGGCAAGGATCGTCCCCTCGGCCAGGCTCTCGACCTGACCACCCAGAAGGACCATCTGCCCCTCTTCCATCTTCAGGCCGAAGCTGCGGCTGCCCTCGCCCTCCACCATCGGCGCCTCACCCAGGTTGCCAACGAACATCGGCACCGGGGCGGTCGTGACTTCCCAGACAGAGGCGCCGATCCGGCGGGCCAGGTCGCCGTAGCTGCCGGCACCGCCCTTTTCCAGCGCCCGTACGAGGGAAAAGGTCATCACCCCGTGCTGGCGCCGGTCCTCGGGTTCGGCCTCCTTCGGCATCGGCTGTTCGATGGCCAGGCGATCGGGCGGCGCGGCGTAGAACCCGACGAAGCCCCCTGCATCCAGCGCGCGCGGCGTGACCGAGGGCACACGCGGGGCGGCGCTGATCGCCCGGGGCAAATCCACGCTGCGCGTATCCGGCGCCTCGTTCAGGTCGACCACACCGTCACCGCCGCGGGGCAGCGTGGTGAACCGCGCACGCACCTCTCCGGCGCTGCGTTCCATCGTGCCGGAATGGCAGGCGTCGATCACGAGCCAGACAAAGGCCCCCCGCGCGACAAGGGAATCCACCTCGGCCCCGATTTCATCGTCCCGCAGGTGATTGCGGATCGTCACCATGTCCCGGGTCTCGTCGAAACCCAATTCGAAATCGGCGGCCAGGAAAATCTCGTCCAGGCCATCGGGCTCCGCCTCGGGGCCATCGACACTGGGCGCCTGGGACCCGTGGCCGGAGAAATAGACCAGCACCTGGTCGCCCGGTTCGATATCATCGCGCAGGCTGGCAAAGGCCTCCAGGATTGCGGCGCGCGTTGCCGGCTGTGCCTCGGGCCGGGGAAAATCGTAATCCGCCTGGTCCAGGGAATCGGCCAGCACCCGGATATCCGCATCACGCCCCCAATGGCGGCTCAGGACCTCATGCAGGAGCAGGACGTCATTGCGCGGCCCCACCAGCGCGGGCACATCGCCCGAATAGGCGCTGGCCCCGATCAGCAAGGCGCGTGTTTCCGAAGCGGCCGGGCCGGCAACGGGCAGGCACAGCAGGGCGATCAGAAGGGAAAACAGGGCGCGGATCTGGGCAGGCATGGCTGGGCGGGCACGGCTTGAACTGGCGAAACAAATCTTGGCTGAACGAAGGGGGCCTTCCGGCCCCCTCCGATGGTGAACTCGCCCCGATCCAGGCGCGGGATGCGCGATCGGGGCAGGGTCAGGATGCGATCAGTTCACCCGTCAGTTCACCCGGACGACGGCATCGTTGTAGACGCTGCCGTAGTTCAGGATCTTGATGGTGAAATCCCCGGTCCAGATCGGGTTGAAGGAGCAGTACTCCGTATCGTCAAAGCTTTCGGAGCTGCAGATCAGGTTGCCGTTCTCGTCGTAGATTTCCAGGTCGAGGTCGGTATCGCCGTCGCCCACCAGGCTGACCGTGCCGGTCTCGCCGCCGTAGAAGGTCTCGTAGATGCGCTTCACGCTCTGGGAATTGACGGTGACGGAGTAGCGGCCGGGGCCGGTGACCGACCCGCGGGAGGCACTGTCGGCAATCGCGTCGGCCTGGGCCAGCAGCGCTTCGTCGCCACGGGCCAGCAGCCGGGCTTCGTCCAGCAGGGAGGCCACGGTGACCTCTTCCGGGGCGTCGCCGGCGGGTTTCTCGGTCAGGGTGCCGGCGGGCTTGGCCGCATCGGCCAGTTCCTCGTCCGCGACCTCTCCGTCGCCATCGTGTTCGGCACCGATCAGCTGCATCGCCTGGGCCGCCCCGAGAAGGACCAGCGGATCCCCCTTTTCGCTGCCGTATTCGGCCAGCGCCAGGGCTGCGTCCAGCGCATCGACGGAGGTCATCGTGGTGGCGGCTTCGGCATCCATGTTCGTCCCGTCATTGTCCGCCAGCACCGGCGCGGCCGCCGCAAGCAGGGCAACACCGGAAACGGACAGGACCGCGCGCATTTTCACTAACGTCATTTCGATCTCCTTGATCAGCAATTCCTGGGTTCCACCGGACAATGCCGGATCGATTGCCGCGGCCAGGGCAAGTCGCTTTCCAAGTCCGGCAGTCCACTGCAGCAATCGGGCGGCGCATGACATCTCCCGCGACAATGCCGCGGGGACAGGGCCGCCAACCTTTTGCATCTCCTGCAGACTTTCAATTCAGCTCGTCAGAATGGCGGTTGGCACGGCCCCACTAAGCCCGATCGAGTTTCGCAAATCAACTTACAAATCCCGTCATGTTTCGACAGATTGTCCCACCCTGACAAATGACTACGGGTCCCCTGATAGCTGCTGCCGCCCCCTTTGCATCGGTCAAGAAACCGCCTCTGCCGGGCCAGAGATCCGCGCGTGATCCAGGAAGGCTGCCGCCGCCGGCGACAGGTCGTGCCGGGTGCGTTGGTACTGCAGGAACCGCCGGCGGCTGGGCGGCCCGTCGAAGGGCAGGAAACGCAGGCCGAAGACCTCGGCGAAAAGCGCGGCATAGGCCGGCGCGACCGTCAGGTAATCCTCCTGCCCGATCATCGCCAGCGAACTCATCAGCCCCAGCACCCGCATGTCCTGCGTCCGCGCCATGCTGCGGCTGCCCAGAAGCGTGCGGTGCAACATCTCGCTGAAGTCGTCCGAGTAGCTGATCCAGCGCGACTGCTCCAGCTCCTCCAGCGCGGGCACATGCCCCTTGCGCGCCAGCGGGGAGCGCGCGGATACGACCAGTCTCATCGGGACCTCCCACAGGAAGGCCGCGGTCACGTCGTTGACCAGGGTCCGCTCCGGCCCGATGCCGATCTCCGCCTCGCCCATGGCCACCGTCTGCACCACGTCGTCCCCTGCGGTTTCCAGCACCGTGACCTCCACCCCGGGGTAAAGCGCCCGGAAACTGCGCAGCGCCCCCGGCAACCAGCAACATCCCAGCATCTGCGGCACCACGATCCGCAGGTGCCCGCGCTGCAGCGACCGCAGGTCCTCCGCCGCGTCCGAGATGTTTTGCAGATCCGACAGCACCCGGGTCACCGTAGGCCGGATCTGCACCCCGAACTCCGTCAGCTGCGCCCCACGTCCGGTCCTTGTGAACAAGGGCACGCGAAGGTCATCCTCGAACTGGCGGATCAACATGCTGACCGCCGATTGCGTCAGGTTCAGCCGCTCCGCCGCGCCAGTGAAGCTCGCCTCCTCGGCGACCGCATCGAAGGCTCTGAGCTGGCGAAGGGAGGCAGACATCAATTTTCCTTATGGGTGATTAAGTTCATTTCGTTTGTATTATTTGAGAGCTCCCCGAACAATCCCGTTCAAGACCACAGGAAAGACCGGAACGGGCATGCATATCGGAATCATCGGCACGGGGATCGTCGGGGCGGCAACGGCGGGCTGGCTGCAGCGCAGCGGGCACAGCGTGACCTTCATCGACCCCAGGGAAGCGGGGGAGGCCTGCTCCTTCGGCAATGCGGGCTCCCTCTCGCCCAGTGCCGTCCTGCCCGTCGCCATGCCCGGCATGTGGAAGCGGGTGCCGAAATGGCTGCTCGATCCCGACGGACCGCTGGTGATCCGTTCGCACTACCTGCCGACGGTGCTGCCCTGGCTGATGCGCTTCCTGCGCCACGCGAATGAGGCGGAGGTGACCAGGATCGCCACCGCCATGCGCGGCCTGCTCGCCCCCGTCTTCGACGCCTATACCCCGCTGCTGCAACGCGCGGGCGGCATGTCCCTGATGCGGCAGAACGGCTGCCTCTACGTCTATTCCTCCCGCGAGGCGGCGCAGAAATGGGCCTGGGGCGCCAACCTGCGCCGCAGCCTCGGCGTGGAGATGCAGGAACTCGACGCCGAAGCGCTCTTCGAGCTGGAGCCGGACCTGCGCGGTTCCTTCGGCTTTGGCCAGTTCGCGCCCGACAACGGCTCCACCCCCGATCCTTCGGCGCTGGTGAAGGCGATCTACGGACAGGCGATCACCGACGGGGCGGAGCACCTGCGCGCCCATGTCACCGGCTTCCGCCGCACCGGCGACCGGATCGACGCGATCCTGACCGATGCCGGGCAGGAGGTCGCGGTGGATGGTGTCGTCATCGCCGCCGGGGCCTGGTCGGGCCAGCTGACGAAGCTTCTGGGCACCAAGGTGCCGCTGGAAAGCCAGCGCGGCTACCATGTCACCGTGAACGATCCCGGCATCACCCTGAACCGCAACGTCATGGCGGTGGAACAGAACATCATGGTCAATCCCATGTCGATGGGGCTGCGGCTGGCGGGGACGGTGGAACTGGCCGGGCTTAAGGCCGCGCCGAACTACACCCGCGCCGAAAGCCTGCTGAAGGTGGGGCAGACCATGTTCCCCCGCATGCGCCCCGACCAGCACACGGTCTGGATGGGCCACCGCCCCTGCATGCCGGATTCCATGCCCGTCATCGGCCGCGCGCCCAAGGTGGAAAACGCCTGGTTCGGCTTCGGCCACGGCCATGTCGGCATGTGCGGCGGCGCCACCACGGGCCGCGAAATCGCCAGCCTGATCGACGGCCGCACGCCAGAGATAGACCTTTCCCCCTTCGCGCCGGACAGGTTCCGCCGCAGTGCATGATCCCCTGATCAAAAGGGAGGGGCCACGGGGCCCCGAAGACCGAGAGAATAACCCAGATGGCCCGGAAAGGGCCGCAAAACCCAACAGGAACGGAGGTTTCCAAATGCGTAGACACTTTCTGAAAGGCCTCGGCGCGGCCGTGCTGGCCCTGACCGCCGGTCTCGGCGCCCCCATGGCGCAGGCCGCCGACTACCCCGAAAAACCCATCACCATCGTCGTGCCCTTCCCGCCGGGCGGCTCCACCGACCTGCTGGCACGCAAGATCGGTGAATCCATCTCGGCCACCCTGGGTCAGCCGGTCGCGGTGGAAAACCGCGGCGGCGCCGGTGGCACCGTGGGCGCCAACTACGTCGCCAAGTCCGACCCCGACGGCTACACCCTGCTGATGGGCGTCACCGGCTCCAACGCCATCTCCGCCGCGCTGCGCGATGACCTGCCCTATTCCCCGACCGCCGATTTCGATCCGGTCAGCATCGTCATCTCTTCGCCGCTGGTGCTGGTGGTCAATGCCGAAAGCGACTTCAACTCCGTCCAGGACGTGATCGACTACGCCAAGGCCAATCCCGATACCTTCACCCACGGCACCCCGGGCGTCGGCACCTCCATGCACATGGCGGGTGAGCTTTTCGCGCTGCAATCCGGCACCAAGCTGCTGCACGTGCCCTACCAGGGCAGCGCCGCCGCCCTGCAGGACCTGCTGGGCGGGCGCATCGACGCGATGTTCGGCGATATCCTGGTGACCTCGGAATACATCAACTCCGGCCGCCTGCGCGCGCTCGGCGTGACCGGCACCCAGCCGCACTACCTGCTCGAAGGCGTGCCCACCATCGCCGAAGCGGGCCTGCCCGACTACGCCGCCTTCTCCTGGCAGGGTGTCTTCGCCCCCGCCGGTACCCCGCCGGAAGTGCTCGACACGCTCTATGCAGCCATCTCCGACGCGCTGAAGACGGATGAGATGCAGGCGATCTTCAAGGAACGCGGCTTCCTCGTCGAAGGCATGCCCCCGGCGGAGTCCAAGGCCTTCATCGCCTCCGAGGTCGAGAAGTGGACCGAGGTCGTGGACGCGGCCGGCCTGAAACAGTAACCGGAACCGGAACCGGACCAGACACCGGGTCAAACATCGGCACCGGCCCGCGGGATGCGCGGGCCGGTGGCAGCCCCGCCGGCCACGCCCCTGCACGCAGCCACCGGATATCATCTTGTCGAAGCATTCCCCCCTTCCCTTCCTGCCCGGCGCCGTTGTCGTCCTGACCGGCGCAGCCATGGCCATCGGCGCCGCCAGCTACCCGCTCGGCAGCCTGTTCCGCCCCGGCCCCGGGTTCTTCCCCCTCGTCGTCTCCATAGCTTTCGCCCTGATGGGCCTCGGCGTCATGGCCGAAACCTGGCGCGAGGCCCGCAACGCCGCCCCACCCGCCGAGACCCCGCCCGCCGAGGCACCGCGAGAGCCCTTCGCCTGGCGCGCGCTCCTGTGCACGATCGTCAGTGTCCTGGTCTTCGCCTTCAGCGTCGAACACATCGGCTACGTGCCCGCGGCGCTCCTGCTCATCGGCATCTCCGGCCTGGCGGAGCGGCGCAGCGACTGGCCCTCGCTGATCCTCGTCGCGCTCTTCATGACCATCTTCGGCACGCTGGTCTTCATCTGGGGCCTCGGCCTGCCCATTGCAGCTTTCGGAGCCTCCTGATGGATCTCCTGCACGGTATCGAAACCGGCATCCAGGCGGCCTTCACCTGGCATGCCCTGCTCTACTGCTTCATCGGCGTCACCGTCGGCACCTTCGTGGGCGTGCTGCCCGGCATCGGTGCGCTGGCGGCGATCTCGCTCGCGCTGCCGCTGACCTACTACCTCGACCCGACCGATGCGCTGATCATGCTGGCCGGCATCTTCTACGGCGCGCAATACGGCGGCTCCACCGCTTCCATCCTGCTCAACCTGCCCGGCACGGCGACGGCGGCCATCACCTGCCTCGACGGCTACCCCCTGGCGCAGCAGGGCAAGGCGCCGCTGGCGATCTTCGTCACCGCGATCAACAGCTTCATCGGCTCCTCCTTCGCCATCATCCTCGTGATGGGCTTCGCGCCCCTGATCGCGGAATTCGCCCTGGAATTCGGCGCCGAGGACTACTTCTCCGTCATCCTGCTGGGCCTCGTCGCGGCCTCCACCATGACACTGGGCTCGCCGTTCAAGGCGCTGGCCATGGTGGTCTTCGGCCTGATGCTGGGCACCGTGGGCACCGACGTGAACACCGGCCAGTTCCGCTTCACCTTCGGCATGTTCGAACTGGCCGACGGCTTCTCCATCGTGGCGCTGGCCATGGGCCTCTTCGGCGTGGCGGAGATCATCGCCAACATCGGCCAGCCCTCCGGCGTGATGCACCAGGTCGGCCGCATCCGCTTCCGCGACATGCTGCCCACCCGCGCCGAATGGAAACGCATCACCTGGCCCACCCTGCGCGGCTCCGTCATCGGCTCCTTCGTCGGCGCCCTGCCGGGCACCGGGCCGGGCATCGCCTCGCTCATGGCCTATGCCACCGAAAAACGGCTCTCGAAAACGCCGGAGCAGTTCGGCAAGGGCGCGCTCGAAGGCATCTCTTCGCCCGAGGCCGCCAACAACGCCTCCGTCCAGGCCGCCTTCATCCCCACCCTCAGCCTCGGCATCCCGGGCGACGCGGTCGTGGCGGTGCTGATGGGCGCGATGATCCTGCACGGCATCACCCCAGGCCCGAACCTGATCAATGACCACCCCCAGATGTTCTGGGGCCTGATCATGAGCTTCTGGGTCGGCAACCTGCTGCTCCTCGTGCTCAACATCCCACTGATCGGCATGTGGGTGAAGCTGCTGTCGATCCCCTATCACCTGCTCTACCCCGGCATCCTGATCTTCATCTGCCTGGGCGTCTACTCGGCCGACAACAACGTCTTCGACATCTTCGTCGTGCTGGGCTTCGGGGTGGTGGGCTACATCATGCGGCGCACCGGCTTCCCGGCCACGCCGGTCCTGCTGGGCTTCATCCTCGGGCCAATGCTCGAAGAAAACTTCCGCCGGGCCATGCTGCTGTCCAAGGGCAACCTGATGACCTTCTTCGAACGCCCGCTCTCGGCCACCTTCATGGTGCTCTCCCTGCTCTTCCTCGCCTCGGCCTTCCTGCCGGGCCTGCGGGCACGGCTGGCCAAACGCGGTGCGAAGATCAGCGAAGACGACGACTGATCCCGGCATCCACCGGACATGAAAAGGCCCCCGCCGATCCCTCGGCGGGGGCCTTTTTCCATGCACAGCCAGATGCTTACAGGGGCGTGCCGTAGCCCGCCCCGCCAGAGCTTTCGATGATCAGCCGGTCGCCACGGTTCAGCGTCACCGCCGACCGCGCCGTCAACTCCTCCCGCGCGCCCGACAGGCGCAGCACCGTGGCGGCCGATCCCTTGGGCGATCCGCCGCCCCGCGCGCCCCTGGCCACGTTGGAAAACCGCTCGCCCCGGATCGAGGCGGCGATGCCATCGGTCAGGGCCTCGTAGACCCGCCGCGCACCGTCGCCGCCCCGGAACCGGCCCGCGCCGCCCGACCCGCGCCGGATCTCTGCCGTGACCAGCCGCATCGGGCACATGCTTTCCAGCGACTCGGCGCTGATGTTCATCGCATTGCCCACATCGGTGGAAATCGCGGGCGCCCCGTCCGCATGGGGGCCGCCCCCCGCGCCACCGGCGACGATCTCGGTCGAAAGGAAGGGCTCCCCCGCCGCATCCTTGCCGGAAAAGGCGATGACATAGGACATGCCGGAATTGGCGGCGGGCATGCGGTCTCCATCCGCCTCGGCCAGCGCCTGCAGCACGGCAGAGGTGATGCAACGCACCATGTTCATCCGCGCGTTCACCGCCGCGGGCAGGCTGGCGTTCACCACGCTCGCCTCCGGCAACCGCAGCTCGATCAGCCGCAGGATGCCGCCGTTGCGCAGCGCCTCGTCGCCCAGCAGGGTCAGCACCCCGTAGAAGACCGCCGACAGCGGGCCGGAACGGACGCAGTTCACCGGCGCCTTCACCTGCGGCGAGGATCCCTCGAAATCCGCGATCAGCCGGCCATGCTCGAAGGTGATCGCCACCTTCGCCGCGCAGGGGCCAAGCTCTGCCACCGGGTCCAGCTCGTCTGCGCCCAGGAAGGGACCCGCGGCGAAGGTTTCCAGCCGCGCCCGCGCCTCTTCCTCGGACCGGTCGAGCAGGGCATCGGTGGCCGACAGGAAGCCCGAGGTGCCGAAATCCTCCGCCAGCCGCCGGATGCCGCCCGCGGCGGAATGGCCCGCCGCCAGCTGGGTTTCCAGGTCGCCCAGCACCACCTCCGGCGCGCGGGAGGCAAAGCGGACGAGGTTGGCGAACTCCCGGTCGAAGGCACCGTCGCGCCCGGCGCGCATCGGCGGCAGGCGCAGGCCCTCGTGGTAGATCTCCGTGGCGTCAGGCGGCACCGATCCCGGCCGCGTGCTGCCGATGTCCTGGTGGTGCAGCAGGCTGGCCGTCATGGCGATCAGCGTCTCGCCCTCGAAAACCGGCTGTACCACCGCGATGTCCGGCAGGTGCGTCCCGCCGGAGAAGGGATCGTTGGTCACGAAGATGTCGCCCGGGGCCATCTCCCCCGCCGGGTATTCCCGCAGGATCGCGCCCACGGCGCCGGGCAGGGCGCCCAGCAACAACGGGATCGCCTCCGCCAGCGCCATCAGCTCCCCATGGGCGGAAAACAGCGCGCAGGAGGTATCGGCCCCCTCCCGCACCACGGGCGAGACGGCGCAGCGCAGCAGGGTCTGCTGCATGGTTTCCGCCAGCCCGTCGAGGCGGAGTTGCAGGATGGACAGGCTGTCGCTCATGCGGGGGTCCTCTTCAGCAGGTAGCAGGCGTCCCCATGGCTCAGGGTCCAGCCCTCCGGCACGCGGATGGCGCCGGCTTCGGTGGCAAACAGGGCAGGGCCTGCAACGGGGAAAGGCCCCGCGTCGCCGGCCAGGGGGGGCAGCGCCTCTGCCCGGTCGCGATGGACCGCGACCGCGAAAAGGTGCCCCTCGCCCGGCGGGGTGATCCCGTAGGCCGCGCGGTAGGCCCGCGCGAACATCTCCTTCAGCGCCGCGACGGAGCCGGGACGCTCTGCCAGGACCAACGGCATCGGGTGCATCTGGCGCAGCGCCGCCAGGGTAAAGGTATAGACCGCCGCGCCCCCACCCTCTGTCTCTGCCTCCAGCTGCGTCAGCAACGTGTCCAGCGTGGCATCCTCCAGCGTGGCAAGGTCGCGGTCGCACTGGCGGCCCGCCTCGCTCCGCTCCGGCGCCATGGCAAGGCCCAGGGCCCCCGCCGCGCCCGGCGCCCGGGGCAGGGCCACCGACGACAGCCCCATGGCCGCCCCGATCTCCGCCGCCAGAAGGGCGCCGCCGCCCCCCATCACCAGCAATTGCGCCCGCGACGGATCGACGTTGCGGCGGGTCGCGTAGCGGGTCAGCTCCATCGCCGCCAGCTCCGCCGCGGCGGAGACGATCCGCCGGGCCATGCCTTCTGCCGCCACGCCCTCTGCCGCCTCTGCCGAAAACGCCTCCAGCCGCGCCACGGCGCCCGGTCGCGCCTCCGGCAACCAGCCCAGCACCGCCATCGCGTCATCCAGGCTCGGCCCGGCTTTCTCCCCCCCGAAGACCAGCCCGCGCGGCCCCTCGGCCACGGTCTGCGCCCCGCCCAGGGGCAGGCTGCTCATGTCCAGGGTCGGCACCCGCAGCGGCACGCCCGCGATCCGGCCCTGTTCCGTCGCCACCGGCGCCCTTTCGCGCAGCATCGACATGTCGGCGCTGTACGACCCGATGTCGACCGCCAGCACCACCGGCGCATCCTCCAGCGCGGAACCGACCCGCGCCGCCGCAGCCGGCGCCCCGCTCAGCAGCACCGATCGCTGCAGGTCGAAGGCATCGTCGGACACCAGCACGCCCCGCCCCTCGCCCAGCAGCAGGCCCCCGGCAAAGCCGCGCTCCGCCAGGGCCCGCCGCAGGGCCGCCACCGGCCCCGCCGTCTTTGCCGCAAGCCAGGCGTCCAGCAGCACGGAGACCGTGCGCTCATACTCGCGCGGGCCGGGATCGACCTGGTGGGACAGGCTGATGCGCAGATCCGGCAGGGCCGCCCGGATCGCCCGGGCCGCCTGCAGCTCATGATCGGGCGACAGATGCGCAAAGAGGAAACAGATCGCCACCGCCTCGACATCTGCCTCCCCCAGGGCGGTGATCACCCGCGCCAGCCCGGCCTCGTCCAGCGGCGTCACCTCTTCGCCATCGGCGCCCAGGCGCCCCGCCACCTCGAACACCCGGTCCGGCTCCACCAGGAAGGCCGGCGCGGGCGAGCGCGCCACCGGATCGTAAAGCGCGGCCCTGTTCTGCCGCCCCAGGCGCAGCGTGTCGCCAAACCCCTGCGTCGTCAGCAGGGCCACCGGTGCCGGCGCCCGCGCAAGCAGGGCATTCAGCGGCGCGGTCGTCACCAGCCGCAGCTCATCCAGCGTCTCGGGCTGCAGCGAAAGCCGGTCCAGCCCGGCCCCGACCACCTCTGCCAGCGACCCTTCGGCGGGGATCTTCGCCACCGATAGCGCCCCGTCGGACCAGAAGACGAAATCCGCGAACCGCGCCCCGATGTCGATGGCCAGCCGACCACGCCCCGCGGCGGTCATCGGGCGTCCCACCCGATGACAACGGGCTGATCCAGCGGCAGAAATTCCGCATCGCCGACCCGGTCGGCCGCCTTCCACATGAGGGAGGCAAAGCAGGCCGGCTCATCAAGGGCCGCGATCCCGTGGTGCCACAGGCCCGGCGCATAGGTCACCACGTCCTCCGGCCCGGCGACGAAGGCCAGCGGCGCGCCCTCCGGCCCGTCGGGCCAGATCACGACCAGCCAGCGACCAGCCCGCATGGGGCAGAAAAGCTGCGACGACTTCTCGTGCCGCTCGATGGTCGAGGCGATCAGAACCTCCCCCTCCGGCTGCACCTCGTAGAAGTCGATTGTGGCGTCGGGCGCGGAACCAAGGTGTTCGAACACCGTCGCGCTCTTGCTCAGCCGGACATTGCCGTCGCGGATCATCTTCACATCGCCGGCCCCGGGGCGGGCAACATGGCCGTAGGGGGCAAAGGCCTCGGGCGTCAGTGGAACCGCACGGACAGCCGCGGGCGTATCGGGGGAAAGGGTCACGAGAACCTCCATGATCGTGCCAGCCCGCCCGGGGCAGGCGCCGGCACAGACCGGCAAGCCCAGGCGGCAGGATGAATTTCCGGATCGGGCGACATGCACCCTGCACGCCCTCCGGGGCGTGCACACCGCGCGAACCGCGGGCCCATCATCGGTGCAGAACCGTCATCAGTGCAGGACCGCCGCGATCTGGCCCGCGTAGCGATGCAGCACCTCGATCAGCGCCTGGTGACGCTCCGGCGGGACAACGCTCTGCGGCTCCGACAGGCCAAGCGCGGCCTGGGAATGGCCCAGGCGGCCGACGGGCACGGCAAGCCCGGTGGCCCCGGCCTCGAATTCCCCGCTCACCACGCTGGCCCCGCTTTCGCGTATCTCCATGACCAGGGCCGCAACCCGGTCCCGGTCCATCTCCGTCTCTGCGGTGAAACGCTCCAGCGGCAGGGTCTGCAGCATCTCGTCGGCCCATTGCGCATCGCCCCAGGCCAGCAGCATGCGGCCCATGGCGGTCGACAACAGCGGCAGTCGGCTGCCCACGGTGAACCCGAAGGTATAGCGCGTGTTCTGCTGCGCGCTCTGCGCCACGTAGACCGCGCCGTTGCCGTCCCGCATTGCCAGACCCACGCTGTAGCCAAGCTCCCGCGCGCACATCTCGATCAGCGGCTGTACCAGCCGCCCGAACTGGTTGCCCCGCAGGAACCCGCTGCCCAGCATCAGCACGTGGGGCGTCAGGGAATACTTGTTCTCCTCCTTCCGGACATAGCCCAGGTGGACCAGCGTCAGCACCAGCCGCCGCACCACCGCGCGTTCGATCCCCGTCAGCCGGGAGATCTCCGCCAGGGTCAGCCGCGAATGATCCTCGTCGAAGGCACGCAGGACGGTCATCCCCTTCAGAAAGGTGAGGGAGATGTCCTTGGTCGGGATGTCGGTTGTCACTGGGGGGCCTTTCATTCGTCATCCGTACCATGACGTCCAGAATATGAGCAGTCGATGCAGATTTCGGGGCGATTACCGCCCGACCGCTAAGTTTTATTTGACGTGCATAATATTTTTGCACGAGTTGGTACATTATCGCACAAAGGATTCATAAGCCGAGTGAATCGGCAGCCCACACAGCCAATCCAACGGGAGTACCGGATAGCAATGCTTCAGAAAATCGCCCTCACCAGCGCAATGGCCCTCGGGCTCGTGTCGCCTGCCTTCGCCAAGGATACGCTGCGCTACGCCCACTTCATGTCGGCGGCCAGCTGGCAGAACCAGGAAATCTTCGAAGACTGGGCGACCGCGGTCGAAGAGGAAGCCGGCACCGACAACGTCGATGTGCAGATCTTCCCCTCGCAGACCCTGGGCAAGGCCGTCGCGGGCTACGACAACGCAAAGACCGGCATCGCCGACATCGCCTGGACCGTGCCAGGCTACACCGCCGGACGCTTCCCGCTGGCGCAGATCGTCGAACTGCCGGGCCTGTTCGAAACCGGCGCCGTGGGCTCCTGCGCCTTCCAGATGCTCTATGATTCCGGCGCGCTGGACGATGAATTCGCCGATACCCACGTCCTGTTCGTGCACACCCACGACGCGGGCCACCTGCACACCGGCAAGATCCCGGTCGAAACGCTGGAAGACCTCAAGGGTCTGAAGATCCGCCGCCCCACGCAGGTCGTCGGCAACCTGCTGACCGAACTGGGTGCGGAACCCGTCGGCATGCCGGCGCCCAACACCTACGAATCCCTGCAGCGCGGCGCCATCGACGGCTACATGCTGCCCTGGGAATCGGTCGACAGCTTCCGCCTGGACGAGCTGACCGAATATCACACCATCTTCGGCTTCTACGCCCTGGCCTTCGTCACCACGATGAACAAGGCCAAGTACGACGCCCTCTCCCCCGAGGTGAAGAAGGCCGTGGATGACAACTCCGGCATGAAGTGGGCCGTGACCGCCGGTGCGGGCTACGACAAGGCCGGCGCCGCCACCCTGGCGCGGCTGGAAAAGGAAAGCACCGTCATCACCCTCAGCGACGAGGAACGCGCCAGGTGGGATGCGGCGGCCCAGAAAGCCTCCGACGCCTATATCGCGGAACTCAACGACCAGGGCCTGCCGGGCACCGAAACCTACGAAGCGGTCAAGGGCTACGTCGCCCAGTGCTCCGCCGATCTGGGCCTGAAGTAACGACGCCACCACCGGCGGAGGGCCCCCCGGCCCTCCGTCACCGACAGGAAACACCGGGATAGCCATATGCCATTCTCAGCGCTCCGGCACCTTGCCGACTGGATCGAAAAGGCCTGCATTGCCCTTGCCATGGCGGCGTTGCTCTACATGGTCTGCGTCGTCGGCTTCAATGTCCTGGCCCGGATCGTCTTCGACGCCACCGACACGGCGGTGAACTTCATGATCCCCGGCGCCATCGAACAGGTTTCCTACCTGCTGGGCATCATCGCCCTGGCCGCGCTTGCCGCTTCCATGAAGGGCGGCATGATCGCCGTCGACATCCTGGTGAACCGCTTCCCCGAGGTCCTGCGCATCACCATCGCGCGCATCTGGTTCGTCGGCATCGTCATCTTCGCCATCGTCCTGTGCAAGCTCTTCTGGGAAGAAACCCACGCCACCCTCTCCCGGCAGGAGGAAACCCAGGACCTGCGCATCCCCATGTTCCTCATCTACGGGCTCTACACCCTCGAATGTGCCGCCCTCGCCGTCGTCGCCCTGCGCGAAGCGCTGACCAGCCGCGGCCAACATGGGGAGCTCAGCTGATGACACCCCTCCTGATCGGCACCATCTGCATCATCGTGATGTTCGTCATCGTCCTGCTGGGCGCCCCCATCGGCCTGGCCATGGTCGGCGTGGGCTTTGCCGGTTTCGCCGCCATCATCGGCGTCGCCCCGGCGATGAGCGTGCTGAAGACCGCGACCTTCGAAACCGTCACCTCCTATTCCTTCACCCTGATCCCGCTCTTCCTGCTGATGGGCAACCTGATCTCCCGCTCCGGCGTGGCCGCCGACCTCTTCCGCGGCTCGCTGAAACTGACGCGGGGCTGGTCGGGGGGCCTCGCCGCCGCGGGCGTCACCGCAAGCGCGATCTTCTCCACCGTCTCGGGCTCCTCGCTGGCCACCGCCTCCACCATGACCCGCGTCGCCCTGCCGGAGATGAAATCCCACGGCTACGACCTGCGCCTGGCCACCGGCTCGCTGGCGGCGGGCGGCACGCTCGGCATCCTGATCCCGCCGTCGATCGCCCTGATGCTCTACGCGCTGATCACCGAACAATCGGTGGGTGACATGTTCCTGGCCGGCATCCTGCCCGGCGTGCTGGCCTATGCGCTCTACATCGTCACCATCTTCATCATGGCGGGCATCTGGAAACCCGATCCCGGCCTGGCCCCCACCCCCCTGGAAGCCGCCGCTCCGGAAGCCACCCCCGGCACCCCCCGCCGCTTCGAAACCCTGCGCCTTTTCGCGCCCTCCCTCGTGCTCTTCGGGCTGGTGATGGGCGGGCTCTACGGCAACCTCTTCACGCCCACCGAAGCAGGCGGCGTCGGCGCGGCGCTGGCGCTGGTCTTCGCGCTCTGGCGCCGCATCCCGCGCGCGGAACTCGTCGCCGCCTTCGTCGAAACCATCGCTGCCACCGGCACCATCTTCCTGATCCTCATCGGGGCAGAGGTCTTCGGCTTCGTCCTGACCACCTCGCAGCTCTCCTCCGCCCTCGTCGGCTACCTGACCGACAGCGGCTTCACCGCCTGGCAGGTGCTCTTCGGGATCCTCATCTTCTACGTCATCCTGGGCTGCTTCATGGAAAGCCTGGCGATGATCCTGCTGACCGTGCCGATCTTCTTCCCCATCATCATGGCCAATGGCTTCGACCCGATCTGGTTCGGCGTCATCGCCGTGGTCACGGTGGAACTGGGCCTGATCACCCCGCCGGTCGGCATGAACCTCTTCATGGTGAAAAGCGCCTCACGCGGGACGCCGCTGGAAAAGATCATGGTGGGCGTGCTGCCCTTCGTGCTTTCCGACATTGTCCGGCTCGGCATCCTGCTCGCCTTCCCCGCCATATCCCTTCTCCTGACGGGGCGCCTCTAAGGTGCCCCGGCTTGCCCCCTTTCAGGTTTTCGCACGTCCAATGGAAAAATCGACCACACGTGCGATAATCGACCAAACTTTCCGCCCTGCGGATGAACAGCGAAGGAGCCAATCTTGAGCAACCCCGTAACCCTTATCTTCCGCGAAGCGGACGGCACCGAGATGAAAGTCGCGGCCACGCCCGGAACCTCCGTCATGGAAAGCGCCGTCATGGCCAATGTCCCCGGCATCGAAGGCGAATGCGGCGGCAGCCTGTCCTGCGCCACCTGCCATGTCTATGCCCCCGAAGCCCTGGCCGGCGTGGCCGAGGATGACGAAGACGCCATGCTGGACGAGGCAGAGGCCACCCGCCGCCCCGAAAGCCGCCTGTGCTGCCAGATCACCGTCACCGCCGACCTCGACGGCGCCGTCTTTACCGTACCGGAGGTGGCGTGATGTCCGCAGCTGATCCCAAGGGCCGGGTGGCCATCATCGGCGCCTCCCACGCGGGCGTTCAGGCCGCCCAGGCGCTGCGCGCCGGTGGCTGGCAGGGCCCGATCGACCTCTTCTCGGCCGAAGCCGGGCTGCCCTACCAGCGGCCCGACCTGTCCAAGGGCTTCCTGCTGGAAGACCGCCCCGATCCCATGGTGCTGAAAGGCGAGGTCTTCTTCCGCTCGTCGGAAATCACCCTGCACGGGGAAACCCCGGTCGACGCCATAGACCCTGCCGCGAAGACCCTGACGGCAAAGGGCGAAACCCATGGCTGGGATCACCTGGTCCTGGCCACCGGGGCCCGCACCCGCACCCTGCCCTGGCGGGCTTCCAACATCGCGACCCTGCGCGACATCGCCGACGCGCGCCAGATCCGCGAGGCCCTGAAGCCCGGGATGCATATCGCCGTCATCGGCGGTGGTTTCATCGGGCTGGAAGTCGCGGCAGCGGCCCGTGAACATGGCGCCGAC
Organism: Pseudooceanicola sp. NS-SX8; assembly: GCF_057380755.1. Classification (NCBI taxonomy): domain Bacteria; kingdom Pseudomonadati; phylum Pseudomonadota; class Alphaproteobacteria; order Rhodobacterales; family Paracoccaceae; genus Pseudooceanicola; species Pseudooceanicola sp. NS-SX8. Next base: position 4,599,332 of record NZ_CM170819.1, read on the forward strand.
GTGACCCTGATCGAAGCCGCCCCGCGTTGCCTGGCGCGCGCCCTGCCCAGCCGGATGACCGAAGCGGTGCTGGCCCGTCACCGGGCGGCGGGCGTGGATCTGCGCATCGGCGTCGGGGTCGATACCCCCGTGATCGAGAAGGGCAAGATCACCGCACTTGTGCTGGCGGATGGCACGCGGCTGGACTGCGACATGGTCGTCGCCGGCATCGGCTGCCTTGCCAACATCGAACTGGCAGAGGCCGCGGGCCTCGCGATCGAGGCCGGGGGCATCTCCGTCAACGGGCAGCTGCAGACCTCCGATCCGGCGATCTTCGCCATTGGTGACTGTGCCAGCTTCTCTTCGGCGCTGGTGCCCGGCCCGGTGCGGATCGAATCGATCCAGAACGCCACCGACCAGGCCCGCCACCTTGCGGCGGTGCTTATGGGGGCAGAGGAAGATTACCTCGCCGTGCCGTGGTTCTGGTCCCACCAGTATGAGCTGAAGATCCAGATGGCGGGCTTCCCCGCGCCGGATGCACAACTTCTGGTGCGCGGCGATCCCGAAGCCGGCGCCTTTTCCCTGCTCCAGCTGGACGCCGACGGGCGGCTTCTGGCCGCCTATTCCCTGAATTCCGTGACCGATCATGTTGCTGCGCGCAAACTGATCGGCAGCGATACCCTGCTCGACCCTGCCCGCGCCATCGATACAGGCATCCGCCTGCGTGACGCGATCCGAGAACCCGCCGGCCAGGACGCCTGACGCGCCCGCCGGACCATCCGACAAGCAAGAAAGCCAGAGGAGACAACCACCATGATGAGCCAAGAACTGAACGACAGCCTCACCCGCGTCGGGCGCGGTACCGACACCGGCGAAGTGCTGCGCCGCTACTGGCAGCCAGCCGCGCTCAGCGTCGAGCTGGAACAGAAGCGCCCCGTCGTCCCCGTGCGCCTGCTGGGCGAAGACCTCGTGCTGTTCCGCGACGAGGAAGGCAACCTGGGCCTGATCCAGCGCCAGTGCCCCCACCGCGGCGCCGACATGTGCTTCGGCCGGCTCGAAGACAACGGCCTGCGCTGCCCCTTCCACGGCTGGCACTTCGACCGCACCGGCCAGTGCGTCGAACAACCGGCGGAGCCCGAAGGCTCCCGCATGCACGAAAAGATCAAGGCCCGCGCCTATCCGGTCGTCGAACGCGCCGGCATCGTCTGGGCCTACATGGGCCCCGGTGAAGCCCCCGCCTTCCCCGCGCTCGACTGCTTCGCTGCGCCCGACACCCACGTCTTCGCCTTCAAGGGCCTGTGGGAATGCAACTGGCTGCAGGCGATGGAAGTGGGCATCGACCCGGCCCACGCCTCCTTCCTGCACCGCTTCCTGCAGGACGAAGACCCCGAGGACAGCTACGGCAAGCAGTTCCGCGACAAGGCCGCCAATACCGAGATCCCGATGACCAAGCTGCTGCGCGACTACCCGCGGCCCGACGTCACCGCGGATCAGACCGACTACGGCCTGAAGATCACCGCCCTGCGCCACATGGAAGACGGCCGCACCCACGTCCGCATCACCAACCAGATCTTCCCCGAGGCGATCTGCATCCCGATGTCGCGTGAAATGACCATCACCCAGTGGCACGTCCCCGTCGATGACGGCACCTGCTACTGGTATTCCATCTTCACCAGCTTCGACAAACCCGTCGACAAGAAGCTGATGATGGAACAGCGCCTGAAGGAACACACCCTTCCCGACTACGCGCCGAAGAAGAACAAGTCCAACATGTACGGCTACAACCCCGATGAGCAGGAAACGCTCACCTACACGGGCATGGGCCTCGACATCAACGTCCACGACCAGTGGGCGGTCGAAAGCATGGGCGCGATCCAGGACCGGACCGACGAACATCTGGGCAAATCCGACGCCGCGATCATCCGCTACCGCCGCATGCTGCGCGCCGCGATTGCAGCGGTCAAGGAAGGGCGCGACGCTGAACTGCTGATGCAGGCGGATGACCTGGAACACGTGAAGGGCCCGATCTCCATCGACGCCATCGCGCAGGACGGCGACGTCAACGCCGCCTACGTGAACGAGGATCTGGCCCGCCGCCGCGCCTGCGGCTGGGACGCCCTGAACCAGGCCGCGGAATAACCCGCGCGCACATGCCATTGCGGCGGGCCGCCGGTTGAACCCGACGGCCCGCCGCACGTCCGCCAGGAAACGAGCCACGAAGGAAAAGGCACTATGACTTCCGAATATCTCGATCGCATCGGCAGCGGGCAGCTCGCCCGGGACGGGCTGCTCAGCCCCCAGGCGGTACAGCAGGCCGCCGACTTGCTCACGCGGCTCGAGGCGGACCCGATCGAGACGGTCCGCGTGGTCTTCGCCGATCAGCACGGCCTCCTGCGCGGCAAGACGGTCGCCGCCGGCGCGCTCGCCTCGGTCTTCCGCTCCGGCGTGAACCTGCCCGGCACCCTGCTGCTGAAAGATACCTCCAACCGCACCGTCTTCCCGATCTGGGACGGCGCCGGGTCCGGCACGCCCGCCAGCATGGCCGGGGCCGCCGACATGCTCCTGGTGCCCGATCCCACGACCTTCCGCGTCCTGCCATGGAGCCCGCATTCCGCCTGGATCTTCTGTGATCCCGTCGCCAAGGACGGCACGCCCATCCCCTTCGCCCCGCGCCCCATGCTCCGCAGCGCCATCGACCGGCTCGCCGGGCACGGCTATGCCCTCACCGTCGGGCTGGAGGTCGAATTCCACGTCTTCGACCGGGTCACGGAATCCCTGGCGCACCATGAAACCGGCATGCCCGGCACTGTCCCGCAGACCCGCCTGCTCGACCAGGGCTACCAGTACCTTTCGGAAGCCAACTACGACCGCCTCGAACCGGTGATGGACATGCTCCGCCGCCAGGCCCAGGCGCTCGGCCTGCCCGTCCGCTCGACAGAGGTTGAAATGGGCCCCTCACAGTTCGAATTCACCTTCGAACCGGCCGATCCCCTGACCCATGCGGACAACATGATCATGTTCCGCACCATGGTGAAGGAGGTCTGCGCCCGCGAAGGCATGCACGCCACCTTCATGTGCCGCCCCCGTGTGGAAAACAGCGCCTCCTCCGGCTGGCACCTGCACCAGTCCCTGACCGATGCAGAGGGCCGCAACCTCTTCATCCCCGAAGAGGACGGCGCGCTGCCGGATCTGGCCGGCAACTGGATCGCGGGCCTGCTGGCCTTCGCCAAGGAAAGCTGCCTTCTGACCACGCCCACGGTGAACGGCTACAAGCGCTACCAGCCGTTCCAGCTGGCGCCCGATCGCATCGAATGGGGCGAAGACAACCGGGGCGCCATGGTCCGTTCCCTCATCCGTGCGGGCGATGCCGCCAGCCGGGTGGAAAACCGCGTGGCCGACCCGACGGCGAACCCCTACTTCTACTTCGCCTCCCAGCTGCTGTCGGGCACCCTGGGCATCGAACGCAACCTGCAGGCCCCCGCGCCGGTCGAGGTGCCCTATTCCAGCGATGCCCCCGCCTTGCCGCCCAGCCTCATCGCCGCGATCGAGGCCTTCGAAGAGGGCACGCTCTACCGCGAAACCCTCGGCGAAGGCTTCGTCGACTACATGTCGGTCCTCAAGCGGGCGGAATGGAAGCGCTATCTCTCCACCGTCTCCGAATGGGAACAGCGGGAATACTTCGGCATCTTCTGATCCCCGATTTCTGATCCGCGGCACCTGATCCCCGAGGCAGCTTCCAACTGGGCCGCCTCCAAGCCCCGTCCGGTCCCTTTCGGGCGGGGCTTTCCTGCGGCTCACCCAACGCCCATCCAACCCGGCCGCCACCCGTGCCGCCCCCGCCACCTCGTCAGCGCCCAAGGGCAGATGGCAACGGGGCAGCGATTGGCATAAGCACCGGCGCGCCACGGAACACCTTCACGGCCCACAGTTTCGGCTTACGCCCGTCGGGGCGGGCGCTGTCTCAGAAGCGGATGGTGAACCGACAGCCAAAGGCGGTGGCAGCCATGTCGGAAAACTCGACATTCCCCCGTCCGCCCCGGTCCCAGGCTTCCTTGGCAAGCCCCGCGCCGAGGCTCAGCAGGCAGGTTTCGATCGGGTCCAGCCGCATTTCCTGCGCCGCGACGGTGATCGCCGTCCCGGCCAGCAAATGAAGCTGCTTGTCGTAATCGGCAACAGAGAGCATGCCCACCGACAGGAGGGTTAAGGGATCCATGACAGGCTCCACACAAGTTTAACGAGATATGACCTGTGTAGCCCTGGCCCTTTTCCCCATCCACAAGAGTCTTGAAAACTCCTTAACGCCTCTCAGCTCTCTCCTCGGCGCGCAGCCCTCCGCCACCGTCGTCAGCCTCCCACGCAGGGACCAAACCTCTGCCTCTGCGGTGCGCTCCCTTTGCCCAGCCCCTGGCGCCTGGGGTCTGCCCGTGCCTCCGTCGCGAACACACCTCGCCACTGTCTTGCCGCTCTCCCTTACACGGGCAACTCCCGGTCCCGCTGCGACCTGCTCCTCTCTTCCCACGGATGCCAAACCCACCCCGTTTCCCTGCCTGCGGCGGGTCTGTACGTGTGGCCTAGTCCTCTTCTTCGGAGTGCGATTTCGGACAGTCGTGATACCGCTGTGATACCGACGTAATACCGACGTTTAGATCGGGGGATATCAGGGGGTTGGGCAAAGAACTGCGTATTGTGATCGGGGGCGTTTTCGGGGCGATCCGCGGACGGATTTCGGGCCGTTTCGGGCGGCGTTCCGAGGCTGCCGGGAGGCTGCACGCCGGACGTCTTGCCCAGGGCTCTGGCGCAAAGCAAAAACCCCCCACTGCGATCTGCAGCGAGGGGTTTTTGTTACATCGTGATGGATTTTTTCTAGGTCTGGCGGCGACTTACTCTCCCACGACTTAAGTCGCAGTACCATCAGCGCGACGGCACTTAACTTCCGGGTTCGGGATGGGACCGGGTGTTTTGCTCGTGCTATGACCACCAGACCGAGGAAAAATCCACATGAGAGATATCAATCTGTTGTCTTAGTGACTTCTGAGCAGAAGTGATTGACTTCTACTGGATCGTATCAAGCCTATCGGGCCATTAGTACCGGTCAACTGAATGCATTGCTGCACTTACATCTCCGGCCTATCGACGTGGTGGTCTACCACGGCCCTCAGGGATACCTTGTTTTGAGGGGGGCTTCCCGCTTAGATGCCTTCAGCGGTTATCCTGTCCGATCATAGCTACCCAGCACTGCCATTGGCATGACAACTGGTCCACCAGTGGATCGTTCACCCCGGTCCTCTCGTACTAGGGGCAACTCCTCTCAAGTATCCTACACCCACGGCAGATAGGGACCGAACTGTCTCACGACGTTCTAAACCCAGCTCACGTACCTCTTTAAACGGCGAACAGCCGTACCCTTGGGACCTGCTCCAGCCCCAGGATGAGATGAGCCGACATCGAGGTGCCAAACACTGCCGTCGATATGGACTCTTGGGCAGTATCAGCCTGTTATCCCCGGCGTACCTTTTATCCGTTGAGCGATGGCCCTCCCACTTGGGACCACCGGATCACTATGGCCGTCTTTCGACTCTGCTCGACTTGTCAGTCTCGCAGTCAGGCTGGCTTCTGCCATTGCACTCAACGAGCGATTTCCGACCGCTCTGAGCCAACCTTCGCGCGCCTCCGTTACGCTTTGGGAGGCGACCGCCCCAGTCAAACTACCCGCCACACAGGGTCCCGGAACCCGATAAGGGATCGCGGTTAGACATCAAGCAGAACAAGGGTGGTATCTCAAGGATGACTCCACAGACACTGGCGTGTCTGCTTCAAAGTCTACCACCTATCCTGCACATGTTGTGCCTGATGCCAGTGTGAAGCTGTAGTAAAGGTGCACGGGGTCTTTCCGTCTAACCGCGGGAAGCCTGCATCTTGACAGGCAATTCAATTTCGCTGAGTCGATGTTGGAGACAGCGGGGAAGTCGTTACGCCATTCGTGCAGGTCGGAACTTACCCGACAAGGAATTTCGCTACCTTAGGACCGTTATAGTTACGGCCGCCGTTTACCTGGGCTTCAATTCGGAGCTCTCACCCCTCCTTTTAACCTTCAGGCACCGGGCAGGCGTCAGACCCTATACGTCGTCTTGCGACTTCGCAGAGCCCTGTGTTTTTAGTAAACAGTCGCCACCCCCTGGTTTGTGCCCCCGGATCCAAGTTGCCTTGAACCCGGGCTCCCTTCTCGCGAACTTACGGGAGTATTTTGCCGAGTTCCTTCAACATCGTTCTCTCAAGCGCCTTGGTATTCTCTACCAGTCCACCTGTGTCGGTTTAGGGTACGGTCTTAAAGCGGGGCTATTTCCAGGAACCTCTAAGCAGCCCATTCAATCCGATAAGGATGAACTACCTTCGAGATCCGTCACCACCGCACGGCTCAGGAATATTAACCTGATTCCCATCGTCTACGCATTTCTGCCTCGACTTAGGGGCCGGCTTACCCTGCTCAGATTAGCTTTAAGCAGGAACCCTTGGACTTTCGGCGAGAGTGTCTCTCACACTCTTTGTCGCTACTCATGTCATCATTCTCGCTAGTGATCTCTCCACCGGATCCCTCACAGGCCGGCTTCACAGAAAGCTCCTTGCGTCCAATCTTCCCGAAGGAAGTAAGGACGCATGGAGCTATGTCACACTACGCTCCGCTACCATATGCTATGCATATCCTCAGCTTCGGCTCATGGCTTGAGCCCCGTTACATCTTCGCCGCAGGACGTCTTGATTAGACCAGTGAGCTGTTACGCTATCTTTAAAGGATGGCTGCTTCTAAGCCAACCTCCTGGTTGTTATGGACATCCCACCTGCTTTCCCACTTAGCCATGAATTGGGGGCCTTAGCTGGAGGTCAGGGTTGTTTCCCTCTCCACTACGGGCGTTAGCACCCGCAGTGTGTCTGCCATCTAGTACTCCCGGGTATTCGGAGTTTGGTTAGGATCAGTAAGCCTGTGGGGCCCCATTACCCATCCAGTGCTCTACCCCCCGGGGTATTCGGATGACGCTCTACCTAAATAGATTTCGCGGAGAACCAGCTATCTCCGAGTTTGATTGGCCTTTCACCCCTAGGCACAACTCATCCCGACCTTTTTCAACAGGTGTGGGTTCGGACCTCCAGTACGTGTTACCGTACCTTCATCCTGGTCATGCCTAGATCACTCGGTTTCGGGTCTGATCCAACGAACTCAACGCCCTATTAAGACTCGCTTTCGCTACGCCTACACCTATCGGCTTAAGCTTGCTCGTTAGACCAAGTCGATGACCCATTATACAAAAGGTACGCTGTCAGGCCGCAAGGGCCCTCCAACTGATTGTAGGCGTTCGGTTTCAGGTACTGTTTCACTCCCCTCGTCGGGGTGCTTTTCACCTTTCCCTCACGGTACTGGTTCGCTATCGGTCAGCAAGGAGTACTTAGCCTTCGAAGGTGGTCCTCCGATCTTCAGACAGGATTTCACGTGTCCCGCCCTACTTAATACGTCCTATCATGCTTCATATACGGGACTGTCACCCACTATGGTTGGCCATTCCAGACCATTCTATTCACACTCAAGGCTCGGCTGGTCCCCGTTCGCTCGCCGCTACTAGGGGAGTATCAATTGATTTCCTTTCCTCCGGGTACTTAGATGTTTCAGTTCCCCGGGTTTGCTCTTCAAACCCTATGTGTTCAGGTAAGAAGTACCTGGTTCAGCTCAATATAGGCCACCTTGCGGTGATTATATCAAACTGTCAGGTGGGTTGCCCCATTCGGAGATCCAGGGATCAAAGCCTATTCTCGGCTCCCCCTAGCTTATCGCAGAGTATCACGTCCTTCATCGCCTCTTGCTGCCAAGGCATCCACCAAACGCCCTTCTCGCGCTTGATCCGATCCAGAAGAAGACAGTCACCTGTCGCGTGCTCCGCGGGCTGGTTCGTCCGCTACACTCTGTTCTGGATCAGAAGTCATACATTTCCCGCCTGGACTACGTCCAGACTATGAGCAACCGCAGTTGCTCGGGTTAGTGTACTTGACTTGGACAACACTCATTCTTTTCGAAGAAGCACACGGGCGGAAGGCTTGGCGTCCTTCTCATCCGCTCGGCCCGAAGGCCACTCCAACGTCCCGGTCCGCTTACGCGCGGCGGGAGATGAGGTTGATTGATATCTCTCTTTACGATGTCAAATC
>NZ_CM170819.1:4610000-4926900 GCF_057380755.1 Pseudooceanicola sp. NS-SX8
CGACTCGGGACTGCAAATCGCAGGCGACTCGCAGGCCGGCCCCCGGGGACGAGTCGGATCGGGTCCATTTTCGCCCCGATCGGCACGTCGGTATCGTGTCGGTATAACGTCGGTATAGCAGCGGTGCGTAATATGGGGTCTGGGACTAGTCCCTCCGGAGCTGCCCCAACATTTGTGCGAAGAGAGAGCAAGGGCCGGACACGAGCCCCCGCCCCCTCTCCGCGTTCCGCGAGTGCCCGGGCCGGATTTGGTCCTTCTCCCTTCCGCCCGGGTAAAAGGTGTACGCGCGTCGATGCGCGCCCCTACGCGGCGACGGGCAAGAGCAGGCCAACACAGCCACCGCGAATTTGCGGGACAGCCCCGCCATGCTATGCCTTCCGTAGCCGGCCCACGCAGACGGCCAATACAGAAGGGTAGAACCGGCGAGTACAGGCGACGGGCCCCGCAACAGACCGACCTGGAGCAAGAGGATTCATGTCAGCGGAAGACACCAAGGACAGCCCCCGCAAGGGAGAACCGCAGCGTCGCGCCACGCAGAAGCGGGCCATCGAGAGCCGGAAGAAGATCCTGGACGCCGCGGAACGCGTCTTTGCCGTGAACGGATATGAAGGGGCCACCATCCGCACCATCGCGGCAGAGGCGGGCGTGCCCGTGGGACTGGTGAACCACCATGGGGGCAGCAAGGGGGCGCTCTTTGCCCAGGTCGTCGCCCGGCGGGCCTCCGAACTGTCGGAGCTGCGTCGGCAGGTGCTGGACCAGGCGCGCAGCGCCGCGCCGCTCACCACGGAAAGCGTGCTGGACGCCTTCATCGCGCCCTACTTCGAAAGGGTGCGCAACGGCGGCCCGCAATGGCTGGCCTATGCCAGGCTGGTCGCCCATATCTCCGCCGATCGGAAGCTGAACGCCCTGGCCGCCGAACACTTCGATCCGACCGCCAGGGTCTTCATCGAAGAATTGCAGCGCATCTACCCGCAGGCCAGCGCAACGCAGATTGCCGCCTGCTTCCTCTACATGGTCTCCGCCATGCTGGGCCTGCTGACCTCCGGTTTCCGGATCGAGGCGTTGAGCGGGGCGGAAGGTGGTGGCGCCGAAGACCTTCTGTCCTTCTGCATCGCCGGTTTCGACACCAGACTTGGCGCCCGCAGGTCCTGACCCGGCAAGGTCATGAGCCCAAAAGAGTGTGCGCCTGTCAGGCCGCGGGGGCGAGGCGCGATGTCAGCACGTGGTCTTCCCACCTGCCGGCAATCATGAGGTAGTCGCGGGCCCGACCTTCTTCTTCGAAGCCCAGGCGGTGGAGCAGGCGCGCGCTGCGATCATTCGCGGGCATGTAGTTGGCCATGATCCGGTGCAGGCCATGGGTCGCGAAGACGTCTTCTACCAGTGCCGAAAGCAGTTCTGTCATCAGACCCTGCCCCTGGGCCGACGCGTCGATGGAGTATCCCAGCGAACAGGCCTGGAACACGCCGCGCACGACGTTGGTGAAATTGACGACCGACAGGATCTCCTCCTCTCCGGCGCGTCGCGCGACATAGCGATAGGCACGGGCCTGGGCGGTTTCTTCGAGCTGTTCGGCGATGCGGGCCTTCCAGGCCTCCGGCGCGTGAAAGCCTGCGGGGCGCAGCGGCTCCCACGGGGCGAGATGCGCCGCGTTGCGCTGGTAGTAGGCGCAAAGCCCGGGCGCGTCGCTTTCGGAAAGCGCGGTGATCAACGTGCGTTGCGTGGTCACGGATTGCGATGTCACAGGTTTCATTGTCACGGGTGGGTCCTTTCCGAATGGCCCGGCAGAATGCCCCGTGGCGCATCCTGCTCGCAAGCCCCCTTGCCGACAGGTCCTGCGTGACGGTGGCAAAGAACGTCAGCCCCGCTCCACCAGGTTGGTCACGTCGAAATCACTAGGATCTCACCGCCAAGAGCATTCGGGTGGACCTGCGCCGGCCGTGGAGCGACGAGAACGCCGGGCGGTTCGTCACGACGCAAGTGCGGCCTCAGGACAGTTCGCCGGTCACACCCCGCCAACAGAGGCCGCCGGTACGGGCCCGTCGTAGGTGCGCTGTTCGATCGGGGTCGCCTCGATCGCGGCGACAAGCCGGGACAGCAGGATCGACTCGGCCCGGTTCAGGATGGCCCGGGGGTTCCAGACCAGGTGGACGTCGATCGCCGGCAGATCCTCGTAGGGGGGCGTCTGCCACAGCAACCCGTCCGACACGTCGCGCGCGGCCACATGCACCGGCAGGGGACCGATCCCCAGCCCGGCGATGATCATCCGGCGGACTTCTTCCAGGTTCGAGGACACCCCGGTGATCTTCTCTCCCAGCAGCGAATGCGCGCGCATCAGCGTGACGGGTTTGAGCACATCCTGCAGGCGGTCGGTGTCGAAGCTGACCGTGCCCTGCCCCGCGAGATCGGCACGGGTCAGCCCCTTGCGACCGAAAAGCGGATGCCGGGGGCCACAGAAGAGGCCGAAGTATTCACGATAGAGCCGGCGATACTCAAGCTTGGCGCTGCGGTTGCGAACCAGGCAGATCCCGAAGGAGGCACGCTTGGCCATGACCTCCGCCAGCACATCGGAACTGGAAACGACATTGATCTGAAGGCTCGCCTCGGGGTGGTCGGCGTGGAAATCGGCCAGTGTCTGATCAAGAAGCGGGCAGGCGACATGAGAGGCCACGGCCATGGTCACATGTCCGCGCACGTCATCCGTCATCTCCCTCATGAGAGTGGAGAGCCGTAGGACGGAGCCGTTGATCTCTGACGCTTCGCGGTAGAGCAGCTCCCCCGCTTCGGTCAGGCAGAACTTGCCGGGCCCCCGTTCGATCAGCTTTCGACCGATGCGATCTTCCAGTCTTTTCAGGGCAGTAGAGACTGATGGCTGTTTCAGTCGAAGCCGCTCTGCCGCGTCGGTGATCGACCTGGATTCCGCCAGGACGACGAAGGTGCGCAGCAGGTTCCAGTCAAGCTCCCGCGCGACGCGCTCCGGCTCGTAGCGGCTTTTCGAAAGGTCCATCATTGGCAGGATCTATATCCAGAATTTTCATTATCTATTGGAATGATGGAAAGCAGATTTCCAAGGTCCCGTCAAAAGCAATGTACGGGAACGGATACATGTCGATCGAAGCCAGAGAGAGGCGCCAGCCGTGGATCTTGCTGTCCCCCGCGCTGACGGCGATCACCCTGCTGCTTCTGGTGCCGCTGCTGTTCATCCTGGTCTACAGCTTCTGGCTCAGGACCGCGACGGGGGCCGACCAGGCAGGGTTCTACCTGGACAACTGGCGCGAAGCGCTGAGCGATCCCTTCTACCGTGACATCCTGCTGTTCACCCTGAAGGTGGCGGCGATCACCACGGTGGTCTGTGCGGTGATGGGATATCCGGCGGCCTATTTCATCGCCCGGTCTCGGGGCAACAAGGCGATCCTGCTGCTGCTCCTGATGCTGCCGTTCTGGATCAGCTACATCATCCGCACGATGAGCTGGATCAACATCCTTGGGGTCTCCGGAGCGCTGAATACCTTCCTGCTCTGGACCGGGGTGATCTCCGAACCGCTGCAGATGCTTTACAACCAGTCGACGGTAATACTGGGCCTGGTCCATTTCCTGCTGCCCTTCATGATCCTGAACGTCTTCGTCAGCCTGGACGGCATCGACGTCACGCTGGAGGATGCGGCCAATTCCCTTGGCGCGACGCGCTGGCAGGCCTTCTGCCAGGTGACCCTGCCGCTGTCCCTGCCCGGCCTGGCCGCGGGGGGCCTGCTGTGTTTCGTGCTGGGGGCGGGCACATACATCACGCCGCTCGTGCTGGGCGGCCCGCGCGACGCGATGTTCGCCAACCTCGTCTACGAGGCCATCATCACGCAGCTGAACTGGCCGCTCGGCTCTGCCCTGTCGTTGATGCTGCTCGTGGTGCTGGGCGTGCTGGTGATGGTCTACAACCGCTACCTCGGGATGGCGCAACTGATGAAGGGACTGGGCTGATGGGCTGGATCCTGATCCGCGGCTACGCGCTGCTTGTCTATATATTCATGTTCCTGCCCGTGGCCGTCGTCGTGCTGCTGAGCTTCAACGCCTCGCAATTCGGCGCCTTCCCGATCACCGGCGTGTCGATGCGCTGGTTCGTGGAACTGGCCCACAACGACGCCATCCTGCGTGCCTTCCGCACCTCGGTCATCCTGGGCGGGCTGACGGCACTGATTTCCACCACGCTCGGCGTGCTGGCGAGCCTCGCGCTCGTCCGTTACCGGGTGCCGGGGGAGAACATGATCTCCACCCTGCTGATCGCGCCGATCCTGGTGCCGGAGGTCGTGCTGGCCGTCGCCTTGCTGCTGTTCCTGAACTTCCTGGGCGTGAACAAGAGCTTTGGCCTGCTGCTCTTCGGGCACGTCATCTTCACCCTGCCCTTCGTGGTGCTGGTGGTCCAGGCGCGCCTGGTCGCCATTCGCCGCGACGTGGAAGAGGCCGCGATGAGCCTTGGCGCCTCGCCGGTGCAGACCTTTTTCCAGATCACCCTGCCGCTGATGCTGCCGGCGGTCCTGGCCGGTGGGCTCTTCGCCTTCACGATGAGCTTCGACGACATCACCGGCACGCTGTTCTGGAAACCCGGCGGGGTGGAAACCGTACCGACGCAGATCTTCGCGATGCTGCGCAACTCCATCAGCCCGGAGATCAACGCCCTGGGCACCGTGATGATCGTCATGACGGTCGGCCTGCCCCTGCTGGGGGCCGCCATCGCCCGATCCCTTTCCAAGAAGAGCGGCTGAAGCCGCCATCGACAGACCTCGGCACCGGTATCCAACACCGGCCCAACACGGAGACAGATATGAAGAAGATAGACAACACCACCCGCTACGAACGCCTGCGGGAGCGCTACATGAACGGCGACCTGGATCGTCGTTCCTTCCTTGGCCTGATCGGTGCCGCCGGCGCCGCCTATGGCCTGGTCACCCCCTACCGCGCGCTGGCCGCCGATGTCAGCCAGGTGCGTTTCGACGGCTGGGGCGGGGTCGTCTCCGAAGCCTTCCGGCAGTATGCCTTCGATCCCTACACCGCCAAGACCGGTATCAAGGTTGTCGATGGCACCTTCGGCGGCGGCGACGAATACCTGAGCCGGGTCAAGGCCAGCCAGCCGGGCGAATACAACATCGCCCACCTGTCCGGTGTCTTCGACTACGCGCGCTACGCCGGGCTTGGCCTGACGAGCGAGCTGAACGAGGCGAACATTCCCAACCTGCAGTACGTCATCAAGAAGCTGGTCGATGTCTATCGCCCGATCACCGACGGCAAGATTTCCTGCGTGCCCTACGACTACGGCACCACCGGCATCGCCTATAATCGCAAGTACATCTCGGACGAGGAGATGCAGGAGAAGGGCGCCAAGATCCTGATCGACGAAGCCTACAAGGGCAAGATCTCGGGCTGGGGCGACTGGCGCACGCGGATCTGGTTCGGTGCCCTGCAGACCGGCCAGGATCCGAACGCCGCCGCGGACATGGATGCCGTCTGGGACGCGATCCGCACCCACCGGGACCTGTCGCTGAAATACTGGACCTCCGGCGCGGAACTGATGAGCCTGCTGGCAGAAGAGGAGATCTACGTGACCGAAGGCTGGTCCGGCCGGATCTACGCACTGCAGGAGCAGGGGCACGACATCGGCTACATGGATCCCCCCAACGGCTACGGCTGGCAGGAATGCCTGTTCGTGCTGAAGGATTCGCCCATGGAAGCCTGCGAGGAGCTGCTGAACTTCATGCTGGCGCCCGAAACCTCCATCGCGGTGGCCGAGGGGCAGAACTACCCGCCCGCACTGGACCCGCAAAAGGTCGACCTGGGCGAAAAGATCCCGACCCTGCCCGCCTTCGATCCCAGCGGCACGCTGTCCGGCCTGACCTTCGCCGATCCCGCCTACTGGAACGGCAACGAGGCGGAATGGTCCAAGACCTTCGGCCGCGTGCAGAAGGGCTACTGAGGCCAGACCCGGATCCGACCACCGGCGGGGGCGCAGGCCGCCCCCGCCATCCCCCTCCCCAAGCCTCAGGACAGACCGCCCATGAGCTCCGTCACCCTCCGAAACGTCGTGAAGCGTTTTCACAAGTTCACCGCGGTGCACCAGGTCAACCTGGAGATCCCCGACGGTGCCTTCGTCACCCTGCTGGGCCCTTCGGGCTGCGGCAAGACGACGAACCTGCGCATGATCGCGGGCCTGCTGGACCCGACAGAGGGGGAGATCCTGATCGGCGACAAGCAGGTCAACGACGTGCCGATCCACAAGCGGAACCTGGGCATCGTGTTCCAGAACTACGCGCTTTTCCCGCACAAGACCGTGGCCGAAAACGTGGCCTTTGGGCTGAAGTACCGGGATGTCCCCCGCGCCGAAATCGCGACCCGCGTGCAAAAGGCGCTGGATCTGGTACAGCTGCCCGACGTCGGCGATCGCTATCCCAAGGCGCTGTCGGGCGGACAGCAGCAGCGGATCGCCCTGGCCCGTGCCATCGTGATCGAACCGGATGTGCTGCTGCTGGACGAGCCTCTCTCTGCACTAGACGCCAACCTGAGGGAGGACATGCGGGTGGAGTTGAAGCGGATCCAGGAACAGATCGGCGTGACCACCGTCTTCGTGACCCACGACCAGTCGGAGGCCCTGGCCATGTCCGACAAGATCGTGGTGATGAGCGCCGGCCGGATCGAGCAGGTCGGCACCCCGTCCGAGGTCTACAACACCCCCGCCAGCGAATTCGTCGCACGGTTCCTCGGCGCCTCCAACATCCTGCCGGCGAAGGTGCTGACCAGTGGGGCGGAGGCCCTGCGCCTGGATGCAGAGCTGTTCGGCCAGGTGGCCGTTCCCGCCGCCAAGGCTATGGGCCTGCAGGATGCGGCGCGGGCCAAGCTGGTCCTGCGGGCCGAAAAGCTGCAGGTGCTGGCAAAGGATGCGGACGCCCCCGACATGGTCAGCGCCGAAGCGACCGTGGAAACGGTCGATTACCAGGGGCAGACCGTGCGCTACTTCGTCCGCCTGGGCGATACACAGCTGCAGGCGATCAACATGATCGACGAACGGCCCCATGCCCAGGGCGACCGCGTGAAGGTCGCCTTCCGGCCCAGAGATTGTGCGGCACTTCCGGAGACTTGAGATGAGCCATCTTTTCTATCAGAGCGGGGGCCGCAAGCCGGTCCTCGATCAGGCGCGTGGCGTCTACATGTGGGACACCGAGGGCAAGCGCTACCTCGACGGGTCCTCCGGGGCGATGGTCTGCAACATCGGGCATTCGAACGAACATGTCCTGGCCGCGATGCGGGCGCAGATGGAAAAATCCACCTTCGGCTACCGGCTGCATTTCGAAACAGAAGCCTCGGAGAAGCTGGCCGCCAGGCTGGTGGAGAAGATGCCCGAGGGGTTCGACAAGGTCTTCTTCGTGTCCGGCGGATCCGAAGCAACGGAAAGCGCGATGAAGCTGGCCAGGCAATATGCCGTCGCAACCGGGCAGGACAGCCGCTGGAAGGTGATTTCGCGCAGCCCTTCCTACCACGGCTGTACCCTGGGGGCGCTGGCGATCACCGGCTTCACCTCTCTCACGGCGCCCTTCGCCCCCATGATGCGCGAGATGCCGAAGATCCCCGCGCCCCGCGCCTACCTGGACGGACTGGATCCGGCCGATCCGGCCACCGGGCTGCACTACGCCGACATGCTGGCCGCGAAGATAGAGGAGGAGGGACCGGAGAGCGTCCTGGCCTTCATCGTGGAACCGGTCGGCGGGGCCTCCACCGGGGCGCTGGTGCCGCCTGCGGGCTACATGGCCCGCCTGCGCGAGATCTGCGACCACTACGGCGTTCTCCTGATCATGGACGAGGTGATGACGGGCGCCGGACGGACGGGCCGCTTCCTGGGCTGTGAACATTCGGGCACGCGGCCGGACATCATCGCGATGTCCAAGGGGTTCGGCGCCGGCTATGCGCCCCTGGGCGGGATCGTCGCCCCCGATGCCATCGTCGATCCGGTGCTGGCAAGCGGCGGCTTCGCGCATGGGTTCACCTATGCCGGCAACCCCCTGGCCTGCTCTGCCGGGCTGGCAGTGCTGGAAGAGATCGACGCCCATGGCCTCGTGGCCAATGCCGCCCGCATGGGCCGGTCCCTGAAAACGCGGCTGGAGCGCCTGATGCAACGGCACGAGATCATCGGTGATGTCCGCGGCGAAGGCCTGCTGCTCGCGTTCGAATTCATGTCTGACAGGGTCACCAAGGCGCCGCTGTCGCGTGGCCTGAACGCCTACCTGAGGTTCGTCCAGATCGCCTATGACAACGGGCTGATCGTCTATTCCCGCCGCACCCGCGACGGGCTGGAAGGCGATCACATCCTGGTCTGTCCCCCGCTGATCGTGACCGAGACGCAGCTGGACGAGATCGAGGACGGCCTGGAACTGTCCCTGCGCCAGTTCGAGGCGGAGCTGCCGAGCCAGGAAGGAGCCGCGTGATGTCGAAGGCGATCATTACCTGCGCCGTCACCGGGTCGATCCACACGCCGTCGATGTCGCCGCATCTGCCCGTCACGCCCAGCCAGATCACCGAACAGTCTGTCGATGCCGCAAAGGCGGGTGCCGCGATCCTTCACCTGCATGCCCGCGATCCGGAGACAGGCCGCCCCTCGGCCGACCCGGCGCATTTCGCGGCCTTCCTGCCCCGCATCCGGCAGGCCAGCGATGCGGTGCTGAACCTGTCGACCGGGGGCAGCGCGGTGATGACGCTGGAGGAACGGCTTGCCGCGCCCAAGGCGGTGGAGCCGGAGATGTGCTCTCTCAACATGGGGACGATGAACTTCGCGCTCTACCCGGCGGCGGAGCGGATCACCGAGTGGATCCACTCCTGGGAAAAACCCTTCCTCGAAGGGTCGGACGACCTTGTCTTCAAGAACACCCCGCGCGACATCGCCCGCATCCTGACCGAGCTGGGCCAGGATCGCGGGGCCCGTTTCGAGTTCGAATGCTACGACCTGAGCCATCTCTACATGCTGCGCCACTTCGTGGACCGGGGGCTGGTCGAGGGCCCGATCTTCATCCAGTTCGTCTTTGGCGTGCTGGGCGGCATGGGGCCCGATCCGGAAAACCTGGTGCACATGAAGCGGATCGCGGACAAGCTGTTCGGGTCCGACTACATGTTCTCCGTCCTGGCGGCGGGCCGTCACCAGATCCCGTTGACGACCATGGCCGCCACCATGGGCGGGCATGTGCGCGTCGGGTTGGAAGACAGCCTGATGATTGCCCGCGGGCAGCTGGCCCGCGACAATGCCGAACAGGTCCGCAAGATCCGCCGGATCCTGGAAGACCTGGGACGGGAGATCGCCACGCCCGCAGAGGCGCGGCAGATGCTTGGCCTGAAGGGGGCAGAGAGGACCGCGATATGACCGAGATCTCCTTCCGGCTGGCGGAGCGCGCCGATGCAGGCCGCCTCAATGCGGCGCTTGCCCGGTTGTCGGCCACCCTTGGCGACCCCCATCTTGCCAGTGAGGAGATGATCGCAGAGGCCGGATGGGGCCTGCACCCCGCCTTTCGCGCGATCCTGGCGGAACGGGCCGGGCAGGTCGTGGGGCTCGCCCTCTACTCCCCCTGCGTCTCGACCGCGCGGGGCGGGGCGATCGTCTATGTCTCGGACCTCTGGGTCGATGAGGCGATCCGGGGCGCCGGGTTGGGCCCGCGCCTTCTGGCCGAGGCGCTGCGCGATGCCGAAACGACCTGGGGCGCGCGCAAGCTGAAGCTGGTGGTCTACGATCACACGCCCCGCGCCCGCGCCTTCTACGACCGGATGGGATTTGCCGCCGCCACCGGACAGACGGAGATGCACCTGGATGCCGGGGCCTTTGCGGCACTGATGGAGCAAGACCGATGAAAGCCTTCCTTGATACCCGCCAGCGGGTGCATGATCCCAAGCACTTCATGGCCAACGGCACGTTGCTGCCCAATCCCGAAGTGCCCCTGCGGGTCGAGGTGCTGAAAGCCGCGGCGGAAGAGGCCGGGCTGTCCTTCGAGGCGCCCGCAGATGCCGGGCTGGGGCCGATCGCGGCGATCCATTCGGCCGAATACCTGACCTTCCTGCGCAATATCTACACCCGCTGGCAGCGCATCCCCGATGCCGGGCCCGAGGTCATCCCCAACATCCACCCTGCGAACCGCAGCGACGGCTACCCCAAGTCGGCCATCGGCCAGGCCGGGTTTCACCAGGCCGATACCGCCTGCCCGATTGCCGAAGGCACCTTCGACGCGGCCTACTGGTCCGCGCAGAGCGCGATCGCCGGTGCCGACAGCCTGCTGGCCGGGACCCGCGCGGCCTACGCCCTGTCGCGGCCGCCGGGGCATCATGCCTTTGCCGATCTGGCCGGCGGGTTCTGCTTCTTCAACAATTCCGGTATCGCGGCGGAACGGCTGCGCGCCGCGGGCCTGCGGCCAGCCATCATCGACGTGGACGTGCACCACGGCAACGGCACCCAGGGGATCTTCTATGATCGCGACGATGTCCTGACCGTCTCCATCCATGCGGATCCCGCGCGGTTCTACCCCTTCTTCTGGGGTCATGCGCAGGAACGCGGTGCCGGGCGCGGCCTGGGCTGCAACCTGAACCTGCCGCTGGCCCGGGGCACGGAAGACGCGGCCTATCTGGCGACGCTCGCAACCGCACTGGACCGGGCGCACGACTTCGGCGCCGATGTCCTGGTCATCGCCCTGGGCCTGGATGCCTCCATCGACGATCCCTTCCAGGGGCTCGCTGTCACGCAGGACGGTTTCGCCCGCATCGGTGCCGCAATCGCGGCGACCGGCCTGCCCACGCTTTTCGTGCAGGAAGGCGGCTACATCAGCGACACCCTGGGCGCCAACCTGACCCGCGTCCTGGGTGGCTTCCTGGGGTAACCTCCGGCCGGGTCAGCGCAGGGTGAAATCCCGCGTGACCCGCTCCGCCAGCCGTGTCTCGACCTCTTCGACCGCGCCGCTCATCCCCAGGGCGCCGGCCAGGACGCCGTCGCGGTAAAGGGGGATCCCGCCCCCAAGCGGCATGACATCGGGCAGCATGTGCACGGGCCGCCCCGCGCGGTAGCTTTCAGCAAAGGCACTTGTGGGGCGGTTGTAGAGCACGGCGGTGCGGGCCTTCGCCTCTGCCGCGCGGATCCCGCCGGCAATGGCATCATCCATCCGCGCCAGCAGCACGAGGTGCCCCCCCGGATCGGTTATGGCCGCAATCACGCGAAGGCCGTCTTCGCGGGCGGCGGCATGGCACCGCGCCGCAAGATCGCGCGCTTCTTCAAGGGTAATCGGTCGTGTCATCGGTTTTCCTTTCCTCGTCTCACGAGATCCGCGCGGTCTGCCGATGGGCGGCCAGGAACCGTTCGGCGCGGTCATGTGCCATCCGCGCCCAGGCCCGGGTACCGACCCTTGCGATACCGGCATCATTGGGGATCTCGACACTGACGGGCACCCCCGGCGGGAGCGCCTGCAACATGCCCGCGAGGTCGATCACCCCATCCCCGGGCAAGAGCCTTTCATGCCGGGCAACGCGATGCAGACCGGCGACGGAGGGATCCTCCAGCGCGGCCGCATCACACAGCTGAAAGTAGCTGATGAGGGCCGGATCCAGCTCTGCAAAGGCAGCCGCGCCGAGGCCGGAACGGTCGTGGTGCAGCGCATCGAGGATGACGCGCCCGCAACCTGCGCGCCGGATCATGCGCAGGGCATCCGGCAGGGAATGCAGTGCCGACTGCGGCATGTATTCCAGCGCCGCATCAATGCCCCTCGCCCCGGCCTCGGCCACCAGCCGGGCATAGGCATCCGCCGCGCGGGACCCATCCGGATCATCGACCACGACCAGCAGCCTGCCCGCCTGAAGCGCTGCGGCACCGTCAAGCATCGGCAGGACGCGACTGACGTCGAACCCGGCGTGAATGCGCACCATCTCGACGTCGAAGACCGAAAGCCCGCTCGCGGCCAGAGCATGCTGCGCCGCCTTCAGCGCCCCCGGCGCGGAGAGGTCATGGAAGGCCCCACCGGGAAAGGCAGGCGCCAGGCGCAGGCCGAGCGCATCGAACCCCGCTTCCGCCGCGATCTCGGCGGCCCCCTCAATCATATGATGATCTATAGTCAAATACGATTGTGACAATTTCATATGATTTTCCGATCTGAATCATATATCATTGGAGCTGTCCCGGCCCGGACAGCTCCGGCGAGGAGACCTCCGGAACGGGCCGCCGTGCAGAAGGAAACAGGGTATGAGTGGCAAGACGTTCTTCACCGACAAGGATGGCGACAGCATCGCGGACAAGGTGCTGCGCCGGATCAGGTTCGATATCATCACCAACACCCTCAAACCCGGCGACCGCCTGCGCCTGGAGCGGCTGCGCGAAACCTATGGCGCCAGTGTCAGCACCCTGCGGGAGATCCTCAACCGGCTGGTGGCGGAGTATTTCGTGGTGGCGGAGGGCAACCGTGGCTTCGGCGTGGCCCCTGTCAGCGAACGGGACCTGCGCGATATCTGCGCCATGCGCCTGCTGCTGGAATGCCACGCCCTGCGCCGGTCGATCGAGGTCGGCTCTCTGGACTGGGAAGCTCAGGTCGTTTCCTGCCACCACAAGCTGCACACGGTTGAAAACCAGCTGATCGGCGGCGACGAAAGCCAGGTGATGAAATGGGTCCAGTACGACTGGGATTTCCATCATGCCACCGTGATGGCCTGCGACATGCCGGTTCTCAGCGCGACCCATTCCAACATCTTCGACCGTTTCATGCGCTACCATCTGCATGTTCTGGATTTCCGTGGGCGCCCCGCCGCGGAAGAGCATGAGCGCCTGCGTGATCTGGTTGTCGGACGGGATGCCGATGGCGCGGTGGAACTGCTGACCTCTCATGTCATGGCCGGGATGGAGCACATCATCGCAAGCGGCAGGATCCCGGCCTGAGGCATCATGAGGGGACCTGAGAGAGCGGATCAGGCCGCCGCCTTCTCGGCCGCCATGTCCAGCAACAGCTTCACCGCGTAGCCGTAGCCCCGGGTGCCCGTCCCCGCCATGACCGCCGTCGCCACGCCGGAGACGAGGGAGTTGTGATACATCTTCTCCCGCCGATGGACGTTGGTGATGTGAAACTCGATCAGGGGATGCGGGTACATTTTCAGCGCGTCCATGATCGCCATGGAATAGAAGGTGAAGGCCGCCGGGTTGATCAGCAGGGCGCAGGATCCGTCGATCGCCTCGTGGATCCAGTCGATCATCTGCTCTTCCGAATTGGTCTGGCGGAACACCAGGCCTGCGGGGCCTGCGGCCTGGGTGCAGATCTCCTCCACCTCCGACAGGGTGACATGGCCGTAGATGTGCGGCTCTCGCTTGCCCAGGCGGTTGAGGTTCGGGCCATTCAGGACATAGACGGGTTTGGTCATGTTTTGTTATCCTTGGTAACCAAAGAGACGCGGCAGCCAGAGAGAGAGATCCGGGACCAGCGTGATGAGGAGGAGCGCGACGAGCAGCGCGCAGAGGAACGGCAGGATCTCCTTGATGATCTGGCTGAGGGAGCTGCCGGAGATGGTCGTCATGACGAAGAGCAGCAGGCCGTAGGGCGGCGTGATCAGGCCGAGCATGATGTTCACGACGCAGACGATGCCGAAGTGCACAAGGTCGATGCCCAGGGCATTGGCCGTGGGAATGAAGACCGGCACGATCACCAGAAGGATCGTGGTCCCTTCCAGCAGGCAGCCCAGCACCAGCAGGATCGCGTTGACGATCAGCAGGAAGACTACCGGAGAAAGGTCGAACCCGCCCAGCCAGGCGCTCAGCGCG
Source organism: Pseudooceanicola sp. NS-SX8 (assembly GCF_057380755.1). Classification (NCBI taxonomy): domain Bacteria; kingdom Pseudomonadati; phylum Pseudomonadota; class Alphaproteobacteria; order Rhodobacterales; family Paracoccaceae; genus Pseudooceanicola; species Pseudooceanicola sp. NS-SX8. Next base: position 4,623,790 of record NZ_CM170819.1, read on the forward strand.
GCGGGGATGTTTTCGACCGTGACGACGTAGTTGAAGACCAGAGCACCGGCGATCAGCATGCCGATGGATGCCGTGGTGCGGGCGCTGGCCAGTACCGAGTTGTAGGCCGAGCGCAGCGTCACGCTGCGATAGAGCAGTGCAGAGACCACCAGCGCGTAGAGCGCGGCCACGGCGGCGGCTTCGGTCGGGGTGGTGGCCCCGCCATAGATCCCGCCCAGCAGGACCACCGGCATCATCAGCGCGGGGATCGCGTCGAAGGTGATCTTCGGCAGCTTGCGCAGCGGCACCGGTTCTTCTACCGGGAAATTCCGGCGGCGGGCATTGACCATGATGATCGCTACCTGCACCAGCCCCATCAGGAGCCCCGGCACCACACCCGCCAGGAAGAGATACCCGATGGAGGCATCCGACACGAGCGCGTAGATCACCATCGGGATCGAGGGCGGAATGATCGGCCCGATGACCGCGGTCGACGCGGTCAGCGCCGCGGCGAAGGCAGGCGGGTACTTTCCGCCTTCCGTCATCATCTTCTGCATCATCTTGCCGGAGCCCGCCGCATCGGCGATGGCCGACCCGGACATGCCCGCGAAGATGATCGACTGCGCCACGTTCACCAGCGCCAGACCACCGGGGAAACGCCCGATGAAGGCATTGCAGAAGGCCAGAAGGCGCAATGTCATGTTGCCGGAATTCATCAGCTCTGCCGCCAGGATGAACAGCGGCACCGCCAGCAGGATATAGCTGGAGAACATGCCGTTCAGCAGCTGCTCGGCCGCGGTGCCCATGTCCTGCCCGCTCATCAGCAGGTAGAGAACGGAAGAGGCGATCATCGCATGGCCCACCGGCAGGCCAAGCAGGGCCAGCAGCACGATGGACAGGATGGAGGCGGTAAACGGATCTATCATTGCTCCCCCTCCGCGCCGGCGGATCGGGTGCCGTCCGTATCTCCGCCCGTGATGGCGGCCCACAGCAGCCACGCATAGCGCGCCAGCGTCGCCACCGCGAAGACGATGTAGATCGAGTAGACCCAGTCGTAGCGCAGATCGAGATAGGAGGTGTCCTGGATCTTCATGAAGGTCACGAAATCCCAGGCGGCCGGCAGGGAGTAGCCGTAGAGGAACAGCAGCGCCAGGCAGGCCAGGATCGTCATGACCCTGCGCACCCGGTTGCCGACCATGGAGATCAGGAAATCGAAGCGGATTTCCTCGCGTTCGGTCAGTACGAAGGACGCCCCCCAAAGCACGAGCCAGAGCCACATGATGATGGTCAGCTCGGATGCGCCGCCGATGGGCAGGTTGAGCAGGTAGCGGAAGGCCACCTGCACGATGAAGGCTACGAACATCACCGTCAGCATGAGCACGGCGATGTTTTCGGCCCTGCGCCGCAGCCAGGACCCGAACACGGTCAGTCGTTGCAAGATTTTCACCTTTCAGCTGCCGCACCCCGACCGGGATGCGGCAGTGGTTGGGGTCAGCAGGTCAGAGGCTGTTGATGCGGTCGAGCATCCCTTCGGGCCAGTCCTCGGACAGGTCCGAGTCCAGGTACATCTGCTGGGCATAGCTGCGGAAGGCATCCAGATCGGGCGTGTACATCTTCACCCCCTGGTCCTTGAAGAAGGAGGCGAGCTCCTCCTCCCGTGCGAGGTGCTGATCGGCAGACCAGGCCATCGCCTCGTCCGCGGCCGCCTGGAAGGTCTCACGCTGTTCGTCGGTGAAGCCGTCCCAGACTTTCTTGGACACGACCAGCAGGTCGTAGCCGACCAAGTGCGACGTCAGGACGATCTGGTCCAGCACCTCGTAGAACTTCATGTTCTCGACGTTGGGCAGGGGATTGTCCTGGCCGTCGATCGCGCCTGTCTGCAGGCCGGTGTAGACCTCTGCATAGGCCATGGGCGTCGGGTTCGCGCCAAGCGCCTTGCCCAGGAACTGCCAGGCGTCACCACCGGGCATGCGCAACTTCACGCCCTTCATATCCTCGGGCGTGTTGATTTCCTTGTCGATCCGCAGACCGACCTGGCGCGTGCCGAAATAGGTCGGCCCCAGGATGTGAATGCCCAGACGTTCCTCTGCCAGGGCGACCATTTCGGCGCCCGCGTCGCTGGCGAAAAAGGCCTTCAGGTGCTCCACGTCCCGGAACAGGTAGGCCGACGTCAGGATCGAGAATTCCTTGATCTGGGTAGCGATGTCCTGGGGCGCGATATTGCCCATCTCCAGGTTGCCACGCTGGATCGCGATGATCTCCGTCGTCTGCTTGAACAGGTTGCCGCCGTAAAACAGCTCCAGCTCGGCGAAATCGGAAACCGAGGCGGCCAGCTTCTTCATCATCTCGGCGCGGATGTCCTGCTCCGAGAAGACGGCGGAGAAGCGCAGCTTCTTGGCGTCCTGCGCGAAAGCCGGCACGCCGGATCCGATCGTCAGGCCGGCCGCTGCCATGCCCCCCAGAAATACCCTGCGGTTTGTCATGAATTCCTCCCATGTATGCGACATACGATTTCAAAATCATATGATGATTTTCACATCCTAAGGCGAAAATTCGAAACACGTAAAGGGGGGAATCCGCGCCGCGCGCCGGATTCCGCACAACACAGCGTGAAGGGCAGCGTGAAGATCACCACGCCGCAGCAGAAAAGTTCCAATTTTTTCAGATCGTTGACAGGCCCGCCTATCGCCCGAAGTAGCCCGAACCGATACTGAGCCCCGCGATCTCCCGCGCGGCGGCCTGCAGATCCGGGCCGAGTCGCATCATCTTGTCCTCGGTCAGCCGGAAACTCGGGCCGGCGATGGTCACCACGCCCAGCACCTGATTGTCCGACGGTCGAAGCACCGCCGCCCCCATCGAGCTCATGTTGGGGGCGAACTGCTCCCGGATCATGCTGTAGCCCGTTTCACGCACCTGCTTCAGGCAGGCCAGCAAATCCAGCGCGGTGGTGACAGCCTTCGGGCCGAAGTCCTCCGGTTTGCCGAAACCCTGGCGAAAGACGATCTCCAACGCGTCCTGTTCCGGAAGGCAGGCCAGCCAGGCTTGGCCTGCGGCGCTGCACGACAGTTGCACGTTCAGCCCCATGTCCGGATCATAGCGCAGGCTGCTGGTGGCGCCCTGGGCGCGGGCCACGAAGATCAGGCTGTCATTGTCCGCCACCGCGAGCCGCACCAGTTCGCCGCTGCGCGCGGCAAGCCCGTCCAGCGCCGGCTGCGCCACGTCCGAGATCCCCGCGCGGCTGAGGTATCCAAGGCCCATCGAAGTGAGCTTCATCGTCAGGAAGTAGGGCCCCTGGGCGATCTTCTGTTGCACATAGCCGGCAGAGACGAGCTCCGACAGGGCGCGATGAGTGGCGCTCACCGGCAGCGAAAGCGCCTCGGCCATATGGCTCATCATCACGCCTTCGGGGTGTTCCAGCAGGTGGTCGAGCACCGCGAAGGCACGTTGAACGGATCCGGTCATCTGCAGTCCCCTCCCCCGGCCGGGATGCCCCGCGCCCGGTCGGCGCAGTGAAAAATCGGCCCAGTTTCCATTTTGGAAAGATTATCCAAAAGTGTAGCACCCGAATAGATCCAATCGATTCCGCGGCCGTGCAGGGAGAATTGGAGCGCTGTTAAACCGTTTCCTTTCAGATAGTTGACCGCGCCAGAGAACACGCCGCCCATCGACAAAGGCATGCGACACCCGTCGCGACATCGGCCCACCTGCCCCAAGCGGCGGGCCATCAAGGAGGAAACGACATGACATTCCACTCCCCGGTTCCCGCGCCCCTGGCCCGGCCCCGATCCCTGCGGAACGCACTGCGACAGACCGCGCGCACCCTGGGCCTCGGCCTGGTGGCGACCCTGGCGCTTGCCCCGCTTGCAAGCACCCCTGCAGGGGCCCAGACCAGCACGACCACGCTCGACCGCTACGGCTTCTGCGGCAGCATCGACGACAGCTGCTACCACGCCTGGTACGACCGCAGCACTGGCGAGGAGGCCCCGCTGAAGGCGCTGATCTTCTACTACGTGGCCCCCGGCGTGAACCCGCATGAGAATCGCGAAGCCGGCGTTGCCGCCCTGACCACCCTGCTGGAGGGAGACGGCTACGAGGTCACCGCGACCGAGGATCCCGCCGACATGGAAAGCGGCTTTGCCCTGCGCCCCTACGACGCGATCATCTTCTTCAACACCGGGCGCGACGCGCTTTCCAGCCTCGGCCAGATGGCGCTGCGGATCTATGTCGAAGGCGGCGGCGGTTTCGTTGGCATTCACAACGCCTTCGGTACCAACTTCAACTGGCGCTGGTACGAAGGCCTGCTGGGCGCCCAGCTTTACGATCACGGGCCGCGACAGGCGGCAACGCTTCAGGTCACCTCCGCCGATCCCTCCGTCGCCGCCATGCCGGATGGCAAGAGCTTTGACGGCGAGGAGTACTACAACCTCTATCCCGATCCGCGCGACCTCTCGGACATCCGGGTGCTGATGACCGTGGACGAAAGCACGATGCAGGAGGGCACACGCGGCTACTACGGCCATCCCGGCATGGGCGAGGGGCACCCGATCACCTGGTGCCACTATTACGACGGCGGCCGCGCCTGGCTGACAACCCTTGGCCACACCAAGGAAATCTTCGACGATCCGGATTTCCTCCAGATGCTTCTGGGCGGCGTGAACTCTGTCGCCGGCCGACAACCCTTCTGCCAGGAATGACGCATGCCGCCGGCCGGGTCATTCCGGCCGGCACGGCGATGCGTCCCTGCATCTGCACAGGACAGCACAATGACATTTCCCGAAAAACCGCAACTCCGGGCACCGGGCAGGATCACCCTGTACATTCTCGGTGCACTCTTCGTTCTGGGCGGGCTCTGGCCGCTGATCGGGGGGATCTACCTGATCTCCCTCGGCGGCAGCTGGTTCTACGCCCTCGCCGGCCTGGCTGTCATCGCCACCGGCCTGCTGATCATCCGGCGCCACAGCGCCGCGACCGCTCTCTATTTCGCCACCCTCCTCTGCGCCGTGATCTGGGCGGTTTGGGAAAGCGGGATGGAGTTCTGGCCCCTCTTCTCCCGCCTGTTCGTCTTCGGCGTGGCCGGGGTGATCGTGGCCCTGCTGCACCCGATGCTGCGCCGGGCCGAGGGCAAGACCGTCCGCCCGATGGGGGCATGGCTGACGGCGCTCGTCCTGGCGCTGTGCTGTGCGGGCGCCTTCGCGGGCATGTTCGTGCCGCACCGCATCGCCCCGACCGAAAGCCTTGCCGCGATCACCCCTGTGGCCCCCGAGGCGGAGCAGTCCGACTGGACCAGCTACGGCAACACGCCGGAGGGCACCCGTTTCGTCGCGCTGGATGACATCACCCCCGGGAACGTCGATCAGTTGCAGGTGGCCTGGACCTACCGGACCGGCGATATCGCCAAGTCCGAAGACGGCGCCGAAGATCAGCTGACCCCGCTTCAGGTGGGCAACACGCTCTACGTCTGCACGCCGTACAACAACGTGATCGCGCTCAATGCCTCCACCGGGGAAGAGCTGTGGAAGGTCAACGTCGGCAATACCAAGCGCGGCTGGATCCGCTGCCGGGGCATGGGCTATCACGCCGATCCGGCACCGGCCGCAGACACCGGCGGCAGCGATGACAGCCAAGCAGCGCAGCCCCCCGCGCAATGCCCGACCCGCGTCCTGATCTCCACCACCGATGCGCGCCTTGTCGCCATCGACGGAGAAACCGGTGCCTTCTGCGGCGACTTCGGCGAGAACGGCAAGGTCGACCTGACCGTCGGTATGGGCACCCCGCGCTTCTACGGCCTGACCTCCGCCCCGCAGGTGGCCGGAGACAAGGTGATCGTCGGCGGACAGATCGCCGATAACGTCGGCGTCGATGTCCCCAGTGGTGTCGTGCGGGCCTTCGACGTCCATACCGGTGCGCTGATCTGGGCCTGGGACCTCGGCCGTCCGAACCGCACCGGCCTGCCGGAGGGGGAGGAGACCTACACGCGTGGCACCCCCAACGTCTGGGCCCCGATGTCCTACGATCCGCAGCTGGACATGGTCTATCTACCCGTGGGTAACCCCGCGCCCGACCTCTTCGGCGGCTACCGGGACGAGGCGAACGAGACCTTCGGGTCTTCCCTCGTGGCGCTGGACGCCAGCACGGGCGCCCTGCGCTGGCACTACCAGACCGTTCACCATGACCTGTGGGACTTCGACGTGCCGGCGCAACCCACCCTGCTGGACCTTCCCGATGCTTCGGGCACCATGGTGCCTGCGCTGGTACAGGTCACGAAGGCCGGCCAGATCTTCGTGCTGAACCGAGAGACCGGGGAACCGATCAGGGAGGTCCGGGAAGTGCCCGTCCCCGCCGGCACGGTGGAGGGAGAGACCTACTCCGCGACGCAGCCTGTTTCCGTCGGCATGCCGCAGATCGGGTCGCAGACCCTGACGCCTGCGGACATGTGGGGCGCCACGATCTTCGATCAGCTGGCCTGCCGGATCTTCTTCCAGAAGATGCGCTACACCGGGCTTTTCACCCCGCCGGGCGAGGACCTCTCCCTCAGCTTCCCCGGTTCGCTGGGGGGGATGAACTGGGGCGGCGTTTCCGTCGATCCGGTGCGGGACATTGCCTTCGTCAACGACATGCGCCTGGGCCTCTGGGTGCAGATGTACCGCAGAGACAGCGGACCCGCAGGCGAAATGGATGGCGAAATGGGCGTCGTGCAGATGCGCGGCACGCCCTACATCGCGCAGAAGAACCGGTTCTATTCCGCCTTGCAGATCCCCTGCCAGGAACCGCCCTTCGGCACCATGAACGCGGTGGATCTCAACAGCGGCAAGCTGATCTGGCAGGCCCCGGCGGGCACGGTGCAGGATACCGGGCCGCTCGGTATCAAGATGGGCATGCCGATTCCCATCGGGATGCCCACGATCGGCGGGTCGCTTGCGACGCAATCCGGGTTGGTCTTCTTTGCCGCGACCCAGGACTACTACCTGCGCGCCTTTGACGCCGACAGCGGCAAGGTTGCCTGGAAGGCCCGTTTGCCGGTCGGTAGCCAGGGCACGCCGATCAGCTACCGGGCACCGGAAACGGGCAAGCAATACGTGGTGATCTCCGCCGGAGGTGCGCGGCAATCCCCGGATCGGGGCGACTACGTGATCGCCTACAGCCTGCCCTGATCCGTCCCGGCCACCCTGGACCCAACGAAAGGCCGCCCCCGGGCGGCCTTTTGCAATCCACGCAGATGACACGGCGAGCAGGGCCCGGACGGTTGCCGATGTGTCTTGTTCAGAAGGGGGATTTTCGAGACGCCCGAGAGGCTGCGCAGGTCCCTGATGTGCTTGGCAGGCGTGAGAGGTTTCAAACCTCTGCGCCTGCCTCCCGAAGACAGGCCGGGAACAGCAGGTTTGCCTTGCGGCTCCGTTGCACCATCAGGACAGAACGGCCGGGCAACTATGACACACCACTACGGCGAAACACACCGATCGTGGCCCCCGTTGATCGCGCTACCCGCGTTCCCGGGAAGACTGTTCGTGAAGCCCGTGATGGTCAGAAATGAAATCCCAAGGGGTGTCGCTCACCCGTCTTCATCCCGCACCAGGTCCGGATATTTTTGCGCGATGGTGCGGGAGACGATCTCGATATCTCCCAGGTGCTGTTGCATCAAAACCTTCGCGCCCTCAGCGTCACCGCGGCGCAGGGCGTCTCTCAGCGCCGCGTGTTCCTCTTCCACTTCAGCGGGAAGCCCGCTCCGCTCGTAGGACAACCGCCGGACCCGGTCGAGTTGCCCGGTGCTACGGTGCACAATGTCCCATACATCCGGAAACCCCGCGACGGTTGCGATCAGCCGGTGAAACGCGCTGTCCAACATCAAGGCCTGGTCGTTGTCCCCGGTCTCATGCGCCTCCTTCATCAGCCACGCCAGGAAATCGAAGGCGCGGTCATTGGAGGCCGAGTAGTGCCGGGCGGCATATGGCAGCACGCTCAACTCCAGCGCCGTTCGGACAAGCAAACCCTGTGTCACGCTGTGCAGCGAAATCTTGTTCACGAAGGTGCCATCGCTGGGAATGATGACGATCAATCCCTCGCGGCTCAGGCGCTGGACCGCCTCTCGCACCGGGGTGCGCGAGATCGAAAGCCCCTCCCCGATGTCCCGCTCATTGACCGCCGCACCAGGGGGCATCTGAAGGGAGATGATGGCGTTCCGGATATGATCATAGGCCCGATCAGACTTTGATCGAGGCCGATCCCGAGACCCGAACACCGTCTCCAGCCAATGCTCAGATGAATCGTGCAAGTCGGTATTCCAATAGATTAAGCCCCTCGTTCCGTTGAGATTCAGCCTGCAGCGACCGAAGTCAAGGCACCCTCCATCACGTCGAGCAATTCTGATGCATGCTCGTGCCTGAAGCAAAGCGGCGGGCGAATCTTCAGGGTCGCGCCCTCAGGCCCGGCCGTGCTTATGAGAACGCCGCGCCGTCGCATTTCATTTGTCAGGGCATGGGCGAAGGCCCCACTCGAACGGTGCTCATTCCCCCGGATGTCGACGCCGACATAGAGGCCAGAGCCGCGGATGTCTCCCAGGTGCGGCGAGCTCCCCTTCAGCTCCGTCAGCCCGTCCTTCAACATGCGCCCGACCGAAAGCGCATTTTCCAGCAGCCCCTCTTCGGCGATGATGTCGAGCACTGCGTCAGCCGCAGCGATGGACACGTGGTTCGCCCCGAAGGTGTTGAAATAACGGATATCCTCACCGAAGCGATCGATTACGTCCGCCCGGCCCACCACCCCTGCGATCGGCATTCCATTCCCCATGGGCTTCCCCAGGACCGCAAGGTCGGGCACGATCCCGTGCCTCTGGAAGCCCCAGAAATTCTCTCCCGTGCGGCCAAAACCCGGCTGCACCTCATCCGCGATGAAGAGAGCTCCGGCCGCCTTGACTACGGCAAGCACCGGCTGCAGGAAACCGGCTGGATCCGCAAAGATGCCATCAGAGGTGAAGAGACTGTCCGCGATGAAGGCCGCCGGCCGAATGCCGCGCTGCTCCAGCAGCGCAAAGGCCTCGGCCACGCGGGCGGCCAGGCCGGCACCGACATCCGCAGCGCCCAGAGGATCAGGTGGAGCAACAGTAACGACATTCGGCCCCTGCGGGACCGCCGCCCCGAGCGAGGGTGAGATTTCCGCCGTAGCCAGCGTCGTGCCGTGATAGGCATTGCGGGTGATAACGACGCCTTCGCCCCCTGTTGCGTGACGTGCAAGCCGCAGCGACAGATCGACAGCTTCGCTGCCCGTGCAGGTGAACATTACCCGGTCCATCTGCTGCGGGAAGAGCGCCAGAAGCTTGTCCGCGTAGTCCAGAACCCCCTGGCCCAGATAGCGGGTATGGGTATTCAGGACCGCCGCCTGGGCCGAAATCGCCTCGACCACCCTGGGGTGGCAGTGACCGACAGAGGGCACGTTATTGTAGGCGTCGAGATAGCTGTTTCCCTCGGCATCAAACAAATGCACGCCCTCGGCACGGACAATGTTGAGCGGCAGGTCGTAGAACAGTCGGTAGGAGGCCCCCAAGGTCTGCGCCCGGCGTTGAACCAGCTCCCTGTCGCCCTTCGGCAGCCTTTCCAGCTGCGCCATGTCGAAACCGTTCAGCATTCCGGAGCGGGATTTCATCGCGCTGCCTCCTTCTTCGAGACCAGGCTTTCAACCAGATCGCCCGGCGTAAGTGCGTCCGTCTCATCGATCAGGCGCCAGACATTTTCGACATCCCGACAATAGCGGGCGCGGTTTTCGGGAATGAGAGTCGAACGCCATTCAGGAATGGCCACCCGCAGCAGCAGGCGCATCCGGATCGCCCGGATCAGGTGCGGAAGCTCAGCCTCGTCCATCGCGATTTCCGCGGAATAGCCCCTCAGCACGTCGCGCGCGGCCTCCAGTGCGTCAGTTACAGCGCCCATCTGGTAGCTTGCCGCAATAGCCAGGTCGAAGATCCGGGGCGCGACCACCATGTCGCCGAAGTCGATGATCCCGGCGACTGCGCCGGGCGCCTCGGGAGAGACCAGGATGTTATCAAGATTGAAGTCGCCATGGATCAGCTGGGGGGATAGCGCCTCTCGAACGGGCAGGGTCCGGGTTTCGAATTCATCAAGGATTCCGCCCAGCCTGGCCCGAGCCGCCTCTGTGGGAACGTGATCAAGCAGGCTCCGCACAAGGCTGGCATTGCTCATGTCCCATGTGATGCGCTGACTGGCCACGGGTCCCGCGTAGCTGGACAGTGCAAGGTGCAGACGCGCCAGCATTGCGCCAATCGCCTCGCGCAATCCGGCGCTCTCGGGAGCGTGCCGCTGCGCCTCGCCGGCCAGGAAGGACGTGAGCCGAACCGCGCGCACGGCGCCATCCGGCATTGCTACCCTGGCGTCGAGTGCCCCGCCCTGCGTGGCGACGATCCGCTGGACCGGGACCCCCGCATCGGCGACCGCCAGGTGAGCCAACACCATGGAGTGCATCCGCGTGACCTCACGGTCCTCGCCTTCATGCAGCACCTTCAGCAAATGCCCCACCCCGTCGGCCTGCTCGACACGGAAATTGTTGTCCCGTTCGCCCCACAAGCGTTCCGCAGTGACCTTCAGGCCGTAAAGCTGCGCGGCAATCCCGGCAGCAGCATCGTCCCCGAGCTCAGCAACCCGCGTCTTCAGCTCGGCCCCGATCTGGTTGTCCTCGCCATCCTGCGCCCCGGAGAGCCCCGTGAAAGAATCGTTCATCCTTGAGCCTTCCTGGTCTTCTCGTCGCCGACAGCACGCTGCGCCCGCCCTTGCTGCTTATTCATGAGGCAGATCCATCCCCGTCGCCGCGCGACAATATTCCGATATATTGCTTTAATATGTTCATCTTGATAGAAAGTGAAAAGAAATCGGAGTTCAAATTCTCCAAAACGTCACCGCCGGGGGCACGCCCGCCAAATTTCGCAGCAATCCCCCTTCACCCTGGCGGGCAGCGCGAACCAGACCGACCGCCGAGGAGTCCCCGCATGACCGCCACCACAGATGCTGCGACGATCGACGGACAACGGCTCTGGTCCGACCTCATGACGATGGGTGCGATCGGCGGGACCGAGGCAGGGGGCAGCTATCGCCCCGCCTTGGGTGACGCGGACCGAGAGGCCCGCAACCTGTTCAGGTTCTGGGCCCGGGAGGCTGGTCTTTCGGTAACCACTGACGCCATCGGCAACATCTTTGCCCGACGTGAAGGCACGGACCCTGACGCCGCACCGGTGCTGATCGGCAGCCACCTCGACACCCAGATGCCCGGAGGCCGCTTTGACGGTGTCCTGGGGGTTCTGGCTGGACTGGCGGTTTGCCGGGCGCTTGACGCCGCAGGCCTGGAAACCCGTCGCCCGATCGAGGTGGTGAACTGGACCAACGAAGAAGGCGCACGCTTTCAGCCTGGCGTGATGGGCTCGGCCATTTTCGCAGCGAAGCTTTCCCTCGAAGAGGCGCTGGACCGGCGCGACAGCGACGGCATCCGCCTGGGGGATGAATTGCAGCGGACCGGTCAAGCGGGCCCTGCCCCGGTCGGCGGACGCGTCCCGCACAGCTACCTGGAACTGCACATTGAACAGGGCCCGGAACTGGAAGCCGCGGGCATGGATATCGCGGCGGTCAGCCGGTCATCTTCCATGTGCTCGGGCTACCTGACGGTCCACGGAGAGAACGGCCACACCCAGACCACGCCAATGTCGCGCAGGCGCAACGCCCTGACCGGCGCGGCCCGGCTGATCCTTGCGATCGAACAGATCGGCGCCAGTGCAGAACCGCTTGGAATGGTTGGCGTTTCAATGGTCGAAAACTGGCCCAACAACCGTGTCAACATCCCCCACCTGACACAGATGGCCTATGCCGTCGTGCACGCGGACAGCGCAGAGCGGGACGCCATGACAGACCAGATTCGATCAGCCGTATCCAGGGTGCAACAAGACACCGGCCTGTCTATCGACCTGGAACACCGCCACTACCGTGAGGCTCTGGATTTCGATCCGGGGTTGCGGACGAGCGTCATCCAACTGGCAGAGGCGCGGGGCCTGAAGGCCTGTGAACTGCCCACATTGACCGCCCATGACGCACTGTCGATGAACGACCTCTGCCCGACCGCGCTGATCTTCGTTCCCTGCCGTGACGGGATCTCCCATAGCGAAGCGGAATGGTGCGAGCCCAGCCAGGCGGAAGGAGGGGCGCAGGTACTTCTCGACCTCGCCCTGCAACAGGCAGGACCGAGCTGAGCGCAAGGCGGACAGGTCGACCTAGCCGCCCGGCACAGCAAGCGAATCGGGTGGCCGCTCCAGGCAAGACAAGCCCGGGCCACCGCATTTTGGACCTCCGGAAGGGGCATTCTTTCCGGAAATTGAGCCGTTTGTGCGAACCTGCGCAGCAACCCGCCACACGACCCCAAATCTCTGCCGGAAGGGATCAGAAATCCGGGTCAAAAAACGGCACAAAAGACCGATATTTCGGCATAAATGCATAAGGTTAGTCAATCTCCGGCCCCACCCGCCAAAACGCTTGCACCAAAGACAGATCCTGCGAAACCTGTAACAGCAAGAGGCCCAAATGGAGGCTGAATGAAGATTACAACACATCGGCAAACCTGTCCGGGCTCCCTCTGACAGGACGCGGCTGAAACGGTCATTTCGACTGCGGCAAGAACCGTCGGAAGGCGGTGCCGGATGCCCTCCAATCGCCAGTTTCAGCGCCCGTCATAACGGGTCATCGGCGGGTCTTCGGACCGCCGACCGCCAAGCCTTTGCCGCCTCGCGGTTCTGGCAAATGATGCCTGCGGCCCAGTCGGGCCCGCCAGGCACAGAAGAATCCGCAGCGACCCGTCGGGTCGTTGCATGCACCGCGAAACTTCGCGGGAACTGACCAACTCAACAGGGAAAAGAAAATGATGAAGACACTTCTCTCCGCGCTGGCCATTACGACCGCGCTGGCTGGCGCCCCGGTGATCGCACAAGATGCACCGGTCTCCGGTGGCGTCCTCGACATCGTCGTGCAGCCCGAGCCGCCCGGCCTGAACATCGGCATCGTCGCCAACGGCCCGGCAGGTCTGGTCGCCGGCTCCATCTATGAAAGCCTGCTGCGCTACGACGCCGACCTCGAACCGCTGCCTTCCCTCGCGAAAAGCTGGGAGATCTCCGAAGACGGCCTGACCTACACCTTCCACCTGCACGAAAACGTCAAATGGCATGACGGAGAGCCCTTCACCGCCGCCGACGTCGTCTTCTCGCTTCAAGACATGCTGCCGCATACCCTGGTGAAAGCCCGCCAGACCATGGAGCATGTCGAAAGCATCGAGACCCCCGATGACTACACCGTCGTCTTCCACCTGAAATCCGCCTTCGAACCCTTCATCCGCGCGTTCAACTACGGCTCGTTGCCGATCGAACCGAAGCACATCTTCGAAGGCACCACCGACTGGACGAAGGCCTCCGCAACCGAGAACCCGATCGGCACCGGCCCGTTCAAGTTCAAGGAATGGAAAAAGGGCAGCTACATCGAGCTGATCAAGAATGACGATTACTACCTCGATGGCCTTCCCTACCTGGATGGCGTGACCTATCACATCATCCCCGACGCCTCCTCGCGGTCGGTCGCCTTCGAAACCGGCACCGTCGACGTGCTGCCCGGCGGCTCCGTCGAAAACTTCGACGTGCCCCGCCTGACCGCGCTCGACAACACCTGCAACACCACGGCTGGCTGGGAATTCTACTCGCCCCTCAGCTGGATCTGGGTGAACAACGAACACGCCCCGATGAACGACAAGCGCTTCCGCCAGGCGATGATGTACGCGCTCGACCGCGATTTCATGGTGGACGTTCTGTGGAACGGCATGGGGTCTGTCGCGACGGGTCCGATTACCACGACCACGCCTTTCTACTCGGCCCCCGAGGACGAGTTCTATCCGCACGATCCGGAGAAGGCCAAGGCCCTGCTGAAGGAAATGGGCTACGACGGTACGCCGATCAAGCTGCTGCCGCTGCCCTACGGCGAAACCTGGCAACGTTGGGCCGAGGTGGTGAAGCAGAACCTCAGCGAAGTCGGCATCAAGGTGGATATGGAAGCCTCGGACGTTGCCGGCTGGAACCAGCGCCTGGCGCAGCGAGACTATGACCTCGCCTTCACCTACCTCTACCAGAACGGTGACCCGGCACTTGGCGTGGCCCGCAACTACATCTCGACCAACATGGATCCGGGCAGCCCCTGGAACAACGTCGAGCACTACGTCAACCCGGAGGTCGACGCGCTCTTCGAAGAAGCCGGTGTCGCCTTCCCGGCATCCAAGCGTCAGGAACTCTACACCGAAGTTCAGGGGATCCTGCGCGAGGATGTTCCGGTCCTGTGGCTGACCGAGATGGCCTTCCCGACCATCTACTCCTGCAGCGTGCAAGACCTTGTGACCACCGGCTCGGGTGTCAACAACGGCACGCTGGACGCCTGGATCAAACCCTAAGTAGCTGCTTCGGTTAAACAAATGGCGGGGTCCGGAAACGGGCCCCGCCAATTTCATTTGCATCTGTTCCCTGCCCGCGACAGCCCTTAACGTGACGGACGGACCAGACTGGACGAGGGTAGAGTTGATGACGGATCGTGACCGGAAAGCCCCCCTCTCCCGGGACGATGGCCGAATTCCCCAAATCGACGGCCAGCCGACCCGAATGGCCGTGAACCGGGAGGATCCCGCGTCGCTGAAGCTTTCGCGTGATCTTGACTGGAACCTGCTGCGCACCTTCGTCGTCCTCTCGCAGAGCCGATCGGTATCGGATGCCGCAGACAGACTGAGCCTCGCCCAACCGACCGTTTCGGCCGCACTCAAACGGCTGGAGGAGAAGTTGGGGCGTTACCTGATCGACCGCCGACCAGGACACTTCGAACTGACAGAGGCAGGCCGGCTGCTGCGCGACGAGGCAGTCGAGATCGAGGGCGCCGTTCGCCGCCTTGGCGTGCTGTTGAGAGAGACGCGGGAAGAGGTCCAGGGACATGTTTCGCTGGTGATGGCCAGTCACGTCTTTTGCCCCGTCGTCGACCGTGCACTGGCGCGGTTCCACACGGCAAACCCACGTGCCACACTCTCGATCGAGGTGGTCTCCTCGCGCGATGGCGTGGCGCTGGTCTCTGCCCGGCGCGCGACCGCGGCGATCTGCCTGATGCGGGACCCAGTCCCGAAACTGGATTCCGAGGTCCTCTACAGGGAGTTCTTCGGTCTCTATTGCGGGCCGAAACACCCGCTCTTCCATCGAACCGAGATCTCGGACGCGGACATGGCCGGCCAGCGCTGCGTCTCCAACATTGCAGAGATCGACCCTGTCACGGCGATGATGCTGACGATGCGTACCAACCCGAACCCGGTTGCACGTTCATCGAACCTGGAAGAACTGAAACGACTTATCATCGCAGGGATCGGCATCGGCCCGCTGCCCATCCACGTTGCTGCCGAAGACGTCGAGAGGCATCGACTTCGTCGCTTGCCCCCCTATCAAGACGTGCCTGCGGTGGATGTTCACCTGCTCTGGCATCCCCTGGCGAAGCTCAATCGCGCCGAAGAGATCTTCTTGCAGACGCTGCGCGACGAAATATCGGCCGTCCCGTTCGAGGCCCGGATCTACATGTGACCCGGGCCGTCGGCTTTCACTTCACGATCGGTGCCTGGGGCATCGCCTCGGGGTAGGCCGCCTGATAGGCCGCCGCCAGCCGAAGCACGATGTCATCACGGAAACGCGGGCCCACGAATTGCAGGCCGATCGGCAGGCCGCCTTCGGAAAAGCCGCAATTGACGCTGACCGCCGGCTGTTCGGTCATGTTGAACGGATAGGTGAAGGGTGACCAGTCGGTCCATTCCGTCATGCCACTGCCCGGCGGCACGTCCACGCCCGCCTCGAAGGTGGTAATGGGCATGGTCGGCAACAGCAGCGCGTCGTGGCGTTCGTGGAATTTCGCCATGGCGACCTTCAGGTCGGCGCGGACCTGACTTGCGCGCAGGAAATCGCGGGCCGTCAGCAAGCGCCCCTGTTCCGCGATATCTACCAGGCCCGGGTCCATCTTCGCGCGCAACTCGGGCGTTGGATCGGCCTTTTCCACCGCCAGCGACTGGGCAGCATACCAAAGATCCAACAGCGCCTGCTGCGGCGAGGCGAAGCCCGGGTCGACCTCCTCGACGACGGCACCAAGCTCAGCCATGCGGCGGGCGGCACGGTCGATGGCAGAAGCCACCTCGGAAGAAACGGCGTAGCCATCGAGCGTTCTTGCGTAGCCGATCTTCATGCCACGGATCGCCTCGGGGCCTTCGCGAACCACGCCCGCAAAGTCGGGCACATCCGGCGGGCACCAGCCATAGAGCTGATCGCTGGAAGGACCGGCAACAGCATTCAGGAACAGCGCGGAATCCTCGACCACCCGTGTCAGCGGTCCGCGATGCGCCAGCCCTTCAAGGCCCGTGGGGGCAGTCGAGGGGACCCAGCCGAAGGTCGGCTTGATACCGAAGACGCCACAAAAGGCAGAGGGAATGCGGATCGAGCCCGCCCCATCAGACCCCTCATGCAGGACGCCCATGTTCAGGGCCGCTGCAACCGCCGCCCCCCCGGACGATCCGCCCGAAGCCATGCGTGTATCCCAGGGGTTGACGGTGTTGCCGTTGCGCGGCCCGTGGGTCAGCCCCTTCCAGCCGAACTCGGGCGATGTCGTCGTCCCCAGGATAGGGCAGCCGGCATCGCGCAGGCGGCTGACGATTTCCAGGTCCCTGGGCGCAGGATCGTCCGAGAACAGAAAGGACCCGCGATGAAAGGGGACGCCCTTCACCGCCGTCAGCTCCTTGATCGTGGCGGGCACGCCGTCGATCTCCGACAGCGGCGCGCCTGCCTTCCAGCGGGCCTCCGAGGCCCGGGCCTCGGCCAGCGCCTCATCCGCCACCACGTAAACGAAGGCATTGACGGTGGAATCGAAGCGTTCGATCCGCTCCAGCGAGGCCATGGTCGCATCGACGGGTGAAGCGGCTCCGGAGCGGTAGAGCCCCGTCAGTTCCACGGCGCTCATTTCCCCCAGATCGGTCTTGGTGATCGTGTCCATGGCTCAGGCGTCCTTCATCTGGGCGGCCACCGTATCCATCGCGCGGCCGATGGCGTCGAACAGATCGTCGATCTGTTCCGCGGTGATGATCAACGGCGGGCACAGGCAAAGACCATCCCCAACCGCGCGGGCAATCACCCCCTCTTCCAGCAGCGCGTCCTGAATCGCGCGGCCGGTCTTGCCGGGGTCGCCGTCCCAGGGCGCCAGTTCGATGGCGCCCAGCAGACCCACGCCACGCGACCACAGGCCGATCGGATGCTCTTCCAGTGCCTTCAGCCGCCCCAGGAACTGCGGCGAGAGGCGGGCCGCGTTGCCGACCAGGTCGCGTTCCTCGATGATTTTCAGGTTCTCCAGGCCGACGGCGGTCGCCACCGGATGCCCCGAAGCGGTATAGCCATGCCCGAAGACGCCCAGGCGGTGGCTTTCCTCGGCGATCGGCGCAAAGAACTCATCGGTCATCAGGATGGCGGACAGAGGCATGTAGGACGACGAGATCTGCTTGGACGTGGTCATCACGTCCGGCTCCATGCCGAAGGTCTCCGACCCGAACATCCGGCCGGTGCGGCCAAAGCCGCAGATGACCTCATCCGCGACAAGCAGGATGTCGTACTTCTTCAGCACCTCCTGGATCGCCTGCCAGTAGCCGGCGGGCGGCACGATGACACCTCCCGCGCCCATGACCGGCTCGCCGAACATGGCGGCAATGGTCTCGGGGCCTTCTTCAAGGATCAGATCTTCCAGCGCCTGGGCCATGCGGGCGACGAACTGCTCTTCGGTCTCGCCCTCCAGGTGGTCACGCGGATAGTCCGGGGTCAGCGTGTGCTTCATGCGATCCAACGGCAGGTCGAAGCTGCCGTGGTTGGCAGGCAGGCCGGTGACCGAACCGGCGGCGATGGTCACGCCGTGATAGCCCTTGATGCGGCCGATGATCTTCTTCTTCTCGGGTTTGCCAATCGCGTTGGAGCGATACCAGATCATCTTCACCACCAGGTCATTGGCTTCGGAGCCGGAGGAGGTGAAGTGGACCTTGGTGAACGGCTCGGGCGAGATCTCGATCAGCTTCTCGGCCAGCTCGACCGAAGGGCCGTGGGTCTTGTAGTTGAAGATGTGGTAGTAGGGCAGTTTGGCCATCTGCCTGGCCGCGGCCTCGACCAGGCGGGGCTCGTTGAAGCCGACGGCGACGGACCACAGGCCTGCCAGGCCCTCGATATAGGTCTTGCCGTTATTGTCGGTGACGTAAATGCCCTGGCCTTCCTCGATCACCAGCCCACCGGTTTCCTCGTAGAGCTTGTGGTCGACAACCGCGTGCACCTGGGCCGCGATGTCGCGCGCCTCGATCGAGTTCGGCTTGGGAGTATGCTTGTTCATTTCAGGTTCCTTGACAGGTATCAGGCCAGCTCTGCCTCGTAGGCGCGTCCGGGGATCGCCTCGATGAGGGAACGGGTATAGGGATCCTTCGGCGCGTCGAAGATGTCCGCGCCGGAGCCGATTTCAACGCACCGGCCCTTCTTCATGACCATCACGCGGTCACAGATCTGGGCCGCGACGCGCAGGTCGTGGGTGATGAAGATCAGGGAGAGGTTCAGCTTTTCCTTCAACTCTCCCAGCAGGTCCAGCACCTGGGCCTGGATGGACACGTCCAGCGCCGAGACCGCCTCGTCCGCGACGATGATCTCGGGTTCAAGCGCCAGGGCACGGGCGATGCCGATCCGCTGCCGCTGGCCACCCGAAAACTCATGCGGGAAGCGGCGGTAGCTTTCGGCCCCCAGCCCCACCGTTTCGAGAAGGGATCGGGCACGGTCCATGGCCACCTTGGGGTTCTCGCCAAAGGCAATCGGGCCGTCCGCGATCGCCTGCCCCACGCGGATGCGCGGGTTGAGCGAGGCATAGGGGTCCTGGAAGATCATCTGGACCCTGCGGCGCATCTGCCGCAACTCTTCGCCTTTCAGCGCCGCCATGTCCTGACCTTCCATCAGGATGTGGCCGGCCTCCGGGTCCTGCAGACGGACCAGGCAGCGCCCCAGAGAGGACTTGCCCGAACCGCTTTCACCAACGATGCCCAACGTCTCGCCGCGGCCGATGGTGACGGTGATGTCCTTGACCGCCTCGACGCTCTTCGACTTTCGGAACAGGCCGCCGCCGATGTGGTAGGTCTTGCACAGGTTCTCGACCACCATGAGCGGCTCCCGGGTCGGGGCGGCTGCGACGCCGGCCTGCAGCTTCGGGATCGCGGCGATCAGCTTGCGGGTGTAGTCGTGCTGCGGGTTCAGCAGCACCTCCCGCGCGGGCCCCTCTTCGACCACGCGTCCCAGCTGCATGACCGAGACATGGTCGGCGATCTCGGCCACCACGCCGAAGTCGTGGGTGATGAACATCACCGCCATGTTGCGCTCGCGCTGCAGCTTCTGGATCAGGTCGAGGATCTGCGCCTGCGTCGTCACGTCCAGCGCAGTCGTGGGTTCATCCGCGATCAGCACCTGCGGCTCCAGGGCCAGCGCCATCGCGATGACGACCCGCTGACGCTGCCCCCCCGACAGCTGGAACGGATAGGAACGCGCGGCGCGCTCGGGGTCGGGCAGGCCCACCTCGCCCAGCAGTTCAAGCGCGCGGGCCGCACGTTCCGACGGTGTCAGCACGCCATGAGCCTCGAAGACTTCCTCGATCTGGTCGGTGACCCGCATCAGCGGGTTCAGCGCCGACATCGGCTCCTGGAAGATCATGCCGATGCGACGACCGCGCAGGTCGAACATCTGTGCTTCCTTGAGCTTGAGGATATCCAGATCCTCCAGCAGGATCTTGCCCGCAGAAGCGCGCACGCCCTCGGGGAGCAGGCCCATCAGCGCGTTTGCCGACATCGACTTGCCCGACCCGCTTTCGCCGACCACGCAAAGGATCTCCCCCGGGTAGAGGTTGAAGTTCACGCGATCCACCGCGTAGGGCCGGTCGGCGCCTTCGGGCAGCTGGATCCGGAGGTCCTCGATCCTGACGACCGGCGCGGGCTTTTGCCGGGGTGCTTCGGCAACCGTCGTGTTCAGTCCCTGTTGCATGTCAGCTCCTCCGCTTTGCGAGGCGCGGATTGAGGACATCGTTCAGCCCCTCTCCGATCAGGTTGAAGGCCAGCACCGTCAGCAGGATAGCCAGGCCGGGGAAGAAGCTGACCCACCAGGCCTGCCGGATCACCGTGCGACCGGCGCCGATCATGTAGCCCCAGCTCATGATGTTGGGATCGCCCAGGCCCATGAAGGACAGCGCGCTTTCGGTCAGGATCGCGGTGGCCACCATCATCGAGGCCAGAACGATCACCGGGGACAGCGTGTTGGGCAGAATCTGGCGACGGATGATCGTCAGACCGGATTGCCCCGAAAGCTCCGCCGCCTCGATGAACTCGCGAGAGCGGATCGACATGACCTCACCGCGCAGCAGACGCGCCACCGGAGGCCAGCTGACGATCGCGATGGCCGCGACGATCGAGTAGATGGAGGGTTGGAAGATCGCCACCAGAACGACTGCAAAGGCGAAGGCGGGGATCACCTGGAAGAACTCGGTCACGCGCATCAGCACGTCATCGATCCAGCCCCCGAAATAGCCGGCGAGCGCCCCGATCGGAATGCCGATGGCCAGGGAGACCACGGTCGAGATCACCCCGACCAGCAGAGAGACATAGGCACCATGCGCCAGCGCGGAGGCAATGTCGCGCCCAAGGGTATCCGTTCCCAGCGGGAAGCCGGGCGTAGACAGCGGCGGCAGGAAGGGACGCTGTACAATGGACCAGGGTGAGCGAGGGAACAGGAAGGGGGCGGTGGCGATCAGCAGAAGGACTGCCACCAGGATGAAGACCCCAAGCACCGCGCCACGGTTGCGGCTGAAAGTTTGCACAAATTGTTTCATGACGTCAGACGGATCCTCGGATCGACCACGCGGTAAAGCAGGTCAGTGATCAGGTTGAACAACAGCACCATCGCTGCGGACATGACGAAGACGCCCAGCAACAGGTTGTAGTCGCGCGACTGCAGGGCCTCGAACATCAGGCGGCCGATGCCGGGCCAGGCGAAGACGGTCTCGATCAGCACCGCGCCGCCGACCAGTTGCCCGGCCTGCAGACCCGCCAGCGTGACCACCGGCAGGATCGCATTGCGCAGCACGTGGCGGCGCTGGATCTTGCCCGGGCGCAGACCCTTGGCACGGGCGGTCTTGACGAAATCAAGCCGGTTCACCTCAAGCATCGAGGCGCGGGTCATCCGGGCATAGACCGCCATGAAGAACAGCCCCAGCGTCATCGCCGGCAGGACAAGGTGCTTGCCGATGTCGAGCGCCCGCGCCAGCCCGGTGGCCGTCGAAGCGACAGTTTCGTAGCCGAAGGCCGGAAGCCAGCCCAGCTCGACCGAGAACAGCAGAACAGCCATCAGCGCCAGCCAGAACAGCGGCGTTGCATAAAACAGCAGAGCGATGCCGGAAATCACGCTGTCGGACCACCGCCCCTGACGGGCGGCAGCGACGATGCCGGCCAGAACCCCCAGCCCCAGCGAGATGGCGAAGGCAGCCAGCGACAGGATCAGCGTCGCAGGCAGACGCTGGGCGATCAGCTGTGCCACCGGCATGTCCTGGCGGTAGGAATAGCCAAGGTTCAGCTGGGCAACGTTGGAGACATATTTCCAGAGCTGGACGTAAAGAGGATCATTCAGGCCGAAACGCTCACGCAGATCCGCGATGAACTCCGGGTCCGCCTCGCCTGCCTCGCCGGCCATCACCAGGGCCGGATCGCCAGGTGCCGAGTGGATCAGCAGGAAATTCATCACGGTAATGGCGAAGAGGATGATGACCGCCTTGATCAGACGCTGGGCAATGAACGTCAGCATGAGCGGTCTCCCTGCCGTGATGCACTTTGCATCGCGCAGGCACGGAGCCCGAAGCGCAGTGGGATCATGGTCGAACCTTCCTGTTTTATTGGCGGGCGGAGGCAGGTACTCCCGAAAGAGCGGTCCGGGTAGGGGCCCCAAGCGCCAGCCATCGGTGTTTCCCTAGGCCTGGGCGCTGCAGCACCTGCATTTCCAATAGAAACGGCAACTCTCGACTATAGGTCAGACAAATACATCGAGGAAAAACGACAGGGTTTCAGCGGCTTCCCTGCTTTCTGCCACCCTTTTCGAACATCGGGGCATTTTCTCCTCCCTGCCCGAAAGAACAGCATCTGCACCGATTTCGGACCAGGCGGCGAGACGATGACGAATATCCTGTTATCCAACCGAAATATCGGAATATTGGATCCCAAAACTTCGACATTTCAGGGCCTTCATGACCGCTCATGGCGTCGCCCCTGCCCTATGGCCGTCACCCAAAGCCCCTCATCACGTACCGCCGAGCAAAGACATGACATCGACCGAAAAAGCCGCCGTAGCGCCCCTTACCGCAGATCAGCTGAAGTTCACGCGGGGCCGCGATTACTGGAGCACCCATCCGGAGCCTGCGACCGGGCTTCGGTCGATCAGGTTCGCGGACGGCCCGCATGGGCTGCGCGTCCAGAATGACGACAAGCCCGACCACCTGGGGCTTGAACGCAGCGCCCCTGCCACCTGCTTTCCGCCAGCCGTGACGCTGGCCTCTTCCTGGGACCCGGATCTTGTGCAGGAGGTCGGAGCCGCCCTGGGACGTGAAGCCAGCGCCGCCGGCGTGGACGTGATCCTCGGCCCCGGGCTCAACCTCAAGCGCAGCCCCCTCTGCGGCCGGAACTTCGAATACTACTCAGAGGACCCGATGCTGTCGGGCCTGCTCGCCGGCGCTTCGGCACGTGGCATCCAAAGCACCGGGGTCGGTGCCTGCCTCAAGCATTTCGCGGCAAACAACCAGGAAACCGACCGCAACCGCATCAGCGCGGACATGGACCAACGCACCCTGCGCGAGATCTACCTGCGCAATTTCCAATACGCGCTGGAGGCCTGCCCGACCTGGGCCATCATGACCTCCTACAACCGGATCAACGGCCTGCATTGCTCGCAAGACCCCTGGCTCCTGACGGACGTGCTGCGGAAAGAGTGGGGCTTTGACGGGCTGGTGATCTCGGATTGGGGCGGTGTCTATGCCCCGGTCGAAGCGCTCAACGCAGGCATGGA
Organism: Pseudooceanicola sp. NS-SX8; assembly: GCF_057380755.1. NCBI lineage: Bacteria > Pseudomonadati > Pseudomonadota > Alphaproteobacteria > Rhodobacterales > Paracoccaceae > Pseudooceanicola > Pseudooceanicola sp. NS-SX8. The sequence goes on from NZ_CM170819.1 coordinate 4,646,951, forward strand.
CTTGCGGATGCCGGGCGGAGAGATGGACACCCGACTGCTCCGGGCCGTCGAGGAGGACCAGATCGCCCCGGGCACCGTCGACCAGGTGATGGACCGGCTGCAACTGCTTGCCGACCGCACGCAGGGCAAGGCCGGCGATGCGCCTGACCTAGCCGCCCACCACGCCCTGGTTCGCAGGGCCGCGGCCGAATCGACAGTGCTGTTGAAGAATGACGGCCTGCTGCCCCTCGCGCCCGAGGCCGGCCAACGCTATGCCCTTATCGGCGAACTGGGCCGCACCCCGCGCATCCAGGGGGCCGGTAGCTCCCGCGTGAACGTACCCCACATTCTTTCGGGGCTCGACGCCCTGACCCGGCGGCTGACCAGCCAGGAGGCCGAGGCCACCTTCGCGCCCGGCTATGGCCTGGATGCGGGTCCCGCCGATGCAACCCTGATCGACGAAGCCCTGACGGTCGCGAGAGAGGCGGACGTTGTCATCCTCTTCCTAGGCCTGACCGATGCGGCAGAGGCCGAGGGCAGCGACCGCGCCCATATCGACTTGCCGGAACAACAGCTTGCCCTGCTTGCCGCTCTTGAAGAGGTCGGCACCCCGGTCATCGCGGTCTTGTCCAACGGCGCCGTCGTCACCACGGCGCCATGGGGCGACAGGGCCGGTGCCATCGTCGAATTCTGGCTGACCGGACAGGCGCAGGGAGAGGCGATGACCGATGTCCTGATGGGCGATGTCGCGCCGGGTGGCCGCCTGGCCGAGACCATTCCCCGAAAGCTTCAGGATACCCCTGCCTTCCTCGACTTCCCCGGAGAGCGCCAGCACGTGACCTATTCCGAGGGTCTTTTCATCGGCTATCGCTACTACGATGCCCGAGAGGTTGCGGTGGACTACCCCTTCGGCCACGGGCTGACCTACACCACCTTCTCCTACGACGCGCTTTCCGTGGCCATCTGCGCCCCCGAGGACCAGATCGCGCTGCGCGCCCGCGTCACGATCACCAATACGGGCACCCGCGAAGGCAGCGAGGTCGTTCAGCTTTACCTGGCTCACCGAAGCCCCGAGTTCATCACCCCGCCGCGCGAACTGCGCGGTTGGGCCAAGGTGCGGCTGGCCCCCGGCGAGAGTCGCGAGGTCGAGATCGCGGTCCCCCGTGCCCACCTGGCCTATTGGCACACCGACCTGGCCCGATGGGCCTGCCCCGGCGGCGACATGACGGTGCAGGTTGGCGCCTCCTCAAGGGACCTGAGATTGAGCGCCAAGATCAATCTGCCCGGAGAAACCCTGCAAGCGCCACTGACCCCCTGGTCGCTCATGGGCGAATGGATGGAGGATCCGGTCATGGGGCCACGCCTCCAGAACCTTATGGATGCACGCGGCGGTGTCACCGGTCGCACCGGGGACTTGTTGCGAGATCCGGCAGGGCGGAACTCTGTCTACAGCAGCCCCCTCGCCGCCGTTGCCGAGTTTCCCAGCGTCCCGCTGGATCGCGAGGACCTGGAAAGGCTGACAAAGGAAGCGAACGCCGTAACATCAGGTTCCTGATCGGATACCCATCCTGAAAGTGCGCCCTCTCTGACAGGGCGCCAAATCTCGGCCCGAGATCCCTTCAGCCTTCAATGAGGGAGTGGGCATCTTCTACAAAGGCAGCTCTGCTGTCTGAAGTTGTTTGCCCACCGGCAGGGAGCATTTGCCCAGATTTTCAGGGTATCCCTAGGCGCGCGCCGGGGGCGGACAGTCATGCAATGCGTAGCGAAGGTTGCTGCCCAGCCCTTCCGCGACATTCGCAAAAGAACATGACGACAGGCGCGCGATGGATGGCTGACACGATCCGAAGCGGCGCTCGACGGCCGAAATTGGAGGGATTTTGACAGGAGCAAAACGATCAGCGTTCTCAGGTCGCGCCGGAGGCTGCGCAAGCCGCTGATTTATTTGGTCGGAGTGAGAGGATTCGAACCTCCGACCCCTGCCTCCCGAAGACAGTGCTCTACCAGGCTGAGCTACACTCCGACCGTGGAGGGCGATCTACATCCAGCGCCGGATGATGGCAAGACCCAATTCACCCGATTTTCAACTTCGGCAGCGGCGCTCCCGCAGATGGGGTCGCAGCGATGGCCCGCAACACCCGACCGCGCCCACCCTGCCGGGCGGGCATGACGGGGCCGTTTACTGCCCGGCCCCTATCACGGGCTTGCGCAGGCCCGCATCGGGAACGGGACCGGCCCCGCGCCGGGCGCGCACGATCCGCAGCATCGGGCCGACGCGTAGAGCCCCGGGGGTGCCCGTCCGGTTGCGCGACCGCAGAACCGGCTGGTTCGACGTATCCGTCTGGCGCGATTCACGGAACACGATGTACATGCCCGATCCGATGATCAGGACCGAACCTGCGGCCACGTTCATCCCCGGGAATTCATCGAACAGCATCCAGCCATAGAAGGTCGCCCAGAGGATCTGGGAATACTGCATCGGCGCCACCAGAGCGGCCTCCGCATTGCGGTAGGCGCCGATCAGGAACATCCCCGCGACCACCGAAAGCACCGCGATGGCGAAGAACCCGCCGATATGGGGGGCCGAAACGGGCTTGTAGTAGAACGGCATCAGCGCGCCCATCAGCACGAAATTCGCCAGAAGCGGGTAGATCAGCATGACCACGTTGCGCTCCTCATGGCCGATCTTGCGCACGATGACAGAGGCAAGGGCACCGCAGGCCGCGCCCAGCATCGCCGCGAAATGCCCCGGCCCGAGGCTTGCGTTCCCGGGCTGCAGCACGACACCGACCCCCACCAGGCCGACGATGACCGCGATCCAGCGCCGCATGCGCACCCTCTCCCCCAGGATAGGGATGGCCAGCACCGTGATCAGAAGCGGCGTGGCGAAGAGAATCGCGTAGGTGTCGGCCATCGGCAGCACCGAGAAGGCATAGAAGCTGCACCCGGCCGCCACCACGGCCGCAAGCGTCCGGATCGCCATCCACCAGGGATGCGTCGGCACGAGCGTTCCCGGCTTGGTGTCCCGCACCAGGATGACCGAGGTCAGCGGGAAGCTCATCAGCACGGTGAACCAGACCATCTGGAAGGAACTGTAGCTTCCCCCGAGGATCTTGATGATCGCATCGTGGCCCGAAAAGATCGCCATCGCCAAGAGCGCGAAAATGATGCCGCGGCTGGTGCTCGTCATGAAGAAAGCTCCCGAAAAGAAAAACCCTTCCCGGCCATAATGGCGCGGGAAGGGTCGCTGACAAGTCATGCCCTGCAAATGCTTAGGCCCGCTAGCAGGCTTTTTTGCAAATGGTCAGTTCTTCGCAGGCAGCGCCGGATCAGGCGCCCCGGATACCAGCCCCCGGAGGTGCCGGCGGCACGCCCCGGGGCCCGGGCTGGCCCCGATCAGAAGCTGGCCCCGATCAGAGGCTGGCTTCGAGTGCGGCGATGACGGCATCGCCCATCTCGCCGGTCGTGGCCGGGGTGATGCCCTCTTCGTTCAGCAGGTCCGCCGTGCGCACGCCATCGGCCAGCACCTTCTCGACGGCGGCTTCCAGGCGATCCGCCTCGGCGCCCATGTCGAAGGAGTAGCGCAGCGCCATGGCGAAGGAGAGGATGCAGGCACAGGGGTTGGCCTTGCCCTGCCCGGCGATATCGGGGGCGGAACCGTGCACCGGCTCGTACAGCGCCTTGGGACGGCCATTTGCCATCGGCGCGCCGAGCGAGGCAGAGGGCAGCATGCCGAGCGAGCCGGTCAGCATCGCCGCGGCATCGGACAGCAGATCCCCGAAGAGGTTGTCGGTCACGATGACATCGAACTGCTTGGGCGCACGGCACAGCTGCATGGCACCGGCGTCGGCGTACATGTGGCTGAGCTCGACCTCGGGGTACTCCTTGCCCACCTCGGTCACGACTTCGCGCCACAGGATGCCGGATTCCATCACGTTGGCCTTCTCCATCGAGCAGAGCTTCTTGCCGCGACGCATGGCCAGTTCGAAGGCGGAGCGCGCAACACGGTCGATTTCCGACTCGGTGTAGCGCTGCGTGTTGATGCCCACGCGCTCGTTGTTCTCGGTGATGATGCCGCGCGGCTCACCGAAGTAGATGCCGGAGGTCAGTTCGCGCACGATCATGATGTCCAGACCGGCAACCACGTCCTTCTTCAGGGACGAGAAATCGGCCAGCGCGTCAAAGCACTGGGCCGGGCGCAGGTTGGAGTAGAGGTCCATTTCCTTGCGCAGGCGCAGCAGGCCGCGTTCCGGCTTCACCGAGAAGTCCAGCACGTCGTACTTCGGCCCACCCACGGCGCCCAGCAGGACGGCGTCGACCTCCTGTGCCTTGGCCATGGTGTCGTCATGCAGCGGCGTGCCGTGCTTGTCGTAGGCCGCGCCGCCCACCAGGTCCTCGGACACGTCGAAGGAAATGCCCCGTGCAGTCCCGAACCAGTCGATGATCTTGCGCACTTCGGCCATGACTTCCGGGCCGATCCCGTCACCGGGCAGGATGAGGAGCGAGGGGTTGCTCATGGGGTATTCCTTCCTGATCTCGTTGTCGGTTTCGCCTAGCCGGGGATGCACGAAAGATCAAGAAAGGAAAGGGTTCAGACGAGGTAGGATCGTAACCCTGCCACCAGTCTTTCCCAGGCCGCGGCGACACGGGGCGTGCGCCTGATCCCCTCATGCGCGGCGATCCACAGCGGCAGCACCGGCAGTTCAAGCCCGGTGATCTGCAGCTCTTCCACACCGGGCGTGCCACGCACCAGCGGGCGCTGGCCGAACCCGATACCACAGCCGGCGCGGACAAGCTCCCAGTAGGCGACCTGATCATCGCATCGGGTGGCGAACTGCCCGGGGTCCGATGGCAGGCCGAGGCGGCGCATTTCCTTCAGGATCAGGTCGGACCGATCGTAGCCCACCAGGTCATGCGCGCCCAGCTCCGCCACCCGCGACGGCCGCCCCCGGCGATCCAGGTAGGAGGTCGCGGCGAAGGCCCCCAGCGTCACGTCGCCAAGATGCCGGGCAATGATGTCGGGCTGTTCGGGCCGGTACATGCGCAGCGCGATATCGGCCTCCCGGTACATCAGGCTGTCGGTTTCGTCGCTGGCCACCAGTTCCACCTGCAGCTGCGGCAGCTCTTCCCGCATGGTGGACAGGATCGTCGGCAGAACATGGGTTGCCACCATCTCGCTCGCCGTCAGGCGCAGGGTGCCGGCCAGGTGGTCGTCGTGCCCGGCGGCGGTCAGCGCGATCTCTCCCATGGCATCGGCCATGCGCCGGGCCGCGCCCAGGATCTGCTGCCCCTCGGGCGCAAGCGCCAGGCCCCGCGGCTGCCGCAGGAACAGGGTCAGACCCAGCTGCGCCTCCAACTCCCGCACCCGGCGGCCCAGGGTTGGCTGGGACTGCCCCAGCCGCCGCCCGGCAGCCGAAAGCGATCCCGTTTCCGCCACCGCCAGGAAGACCTGCAGAAGCGACCAGTCGAGCGTATTGAGCCGAACATCCATTCATAAATGAATAGCGGCCAGATGATTCCAGTCAATTTCAATCTCCCCCAACAGGGGCATACTCGGGCGCAGAGATTTCACGAAAGGAGATATGTCATGACTGGCAAGGTTCTCATCATCGGCTCCCACGGTCGCTTCGGCGCGAATGCCGTCACGGCATTCCGCAACGCGGGCTGGGAGGTCACCACCTTCGATCGCAAACGCGACGACCTCATGCAGTCCGCACAGGGCAAGGACGTCATCGTCATGGCCGGCTCCCCCAGGGGCTACCAGGACTGGGCGAGGGAGGTCATGCCGATGCACCGCCCCGTTGCCGCCGCAGCCGCCGCCGCAGGCGCCACGCTGATCATTCCCGGCAACGTCTACGTCTACGGCCCGGATGCGCCAGCGGGCTGGACGGCGCAAACGCCCCACCTCGCCACCAATCCCCTTGGGAGGATACGGATCGAGCTGGAAGAGATGTACCGCAACTCCGGCGCCCAGGTGATCTACCTGCGCTGCGGCGACTTCCTCGACATCGGCCCGACGGGCAACTGGTTCGACCTGATAATCGCCAAGAAGGCGCATCGCGGAAAGCTGTCCTACCCCGGCCCGCTTGACTGCCCCCATGCCTGGGCCTGGTTGCCCGATGCGACCCGGGCAGCTGTCCGCCTGGCCGAAATGCGGTCCGATCTGGCGCAATGGGAAGAGGTCCCCTTCCCCGGCTACACCCTGACCGGCAAGGAGCTGGCCGATCTTTGCGCCCGCGCCCTCGACCGCCCGGTCGAGGCGAAGCGCATGGCCTGGCTGCCGCTGAAACTGTTGCGTCCCGTGGTGCCCATGTTCCGCGGCCTGGTGGAGATGAGCTACCTCTGGCGCCTGCCGCAATGGCTGGACGGCACCCGCCTGCACCAGTTGCTGCCGGATTGGCAGGACACCCCGCCGGAAGAGGCCGTGGCAGAGGCCCTTGCGCATCTGCCCCGCTGATCAGCGCATATCGAGGTCGGCCCAGATGAGTCGATGGCGGCTGGCCCGGGTCACGACTTCGGTCGCGACCTCGGCCACATTACCCTCCCGGGGCCGGATCATCCCGGCCCCGGTCACCCGCGCCTGCGCCCAGGGCAACAAGTAATCGACCCGCATCCGCCCCACCCCCACGTCGGTCCAGTCCACCGTCGGGCCCAGTCCCGCGCCCGGATCCTGCAATCGCGGGTCCGCCAGCAGATCGCGAATGGCTTCGCGCCGCCCGTCCCCCCGCGCGGGATCAAGGTTGGCGCCCCCGATCAGCACGAAGGGTGCGGGCAGGCGCCCGGCAAGATCGCCATCCAGCAGGCGCTGCCAGAATACGATCTCATCATGGTTGCGGCGCCCGTTCAGATCTTCGGGTCCGTCGAAGACGGGCGTGGTGGCCCGGAAGATGCCCAGTCTGAGCGGACCGCCCGACAGGACGGCAGGCAAGGCGACAGGCAGCACCCAGTGCACGACCGACGACAGCCGCCGCGCCTCCGCGCCCGGGTCTTCGGGCCGCAAAAGCACGCCGGGCAGGTCGCGCCAGCGTAGGTCGCTGTAATCCTCCACCGGGCCAAGCGGGTGACGCGACAGGACGGCCATGCCCCCTTCGCCACTGAAGCGGCCGTAACCTTCGGCGTCACGCGCCTCGCCCAACCGGCCGTTCCCATCCAGGTCCAGCCCGCTGGAACGTCCGGCATTCGGCATCGCGGTGAACTGATGAGGATAGGGCTGCGGTAGCGCGCTGTTCAGCGCCGCGAGGGTGAGTCCCTCTGCATCCGCGTCGATGCCAGCCAGCACGACCACATCCGCCCGCGCCTGCGTCAGTATGGAAAGGACGGCCTCGACCTGCGGATCGCCGCCCTTCAGGATGTCGCGCAGCAACAGGCCGGGCCCGTCCCGTGCCAGTTCCGTGTCGAAGTAGGCAAGGCGCAGCGGCTCTGCCCCCGCGACCGGGGCCAGCAGCCAAAGAAGCGCCAGCAGGATCAGGCGGCCAGGATACCGTCGTCCTTTGCGGCGGCGTAGGTCCGGCGCCGCTTGGCTTCGATCATCGCCGCGACCCGGGCCAGGGCCACGCCGCGCATGATCAGGTTTGCCGGGAAGAAGGCCCATGCCACCATCGTCCAGATCAGGGTCTGCGGCGACGCCAGCGCATGCAGGTCCACCATCGGCAGGAAGAAGCGCAGGATCACCGGCACCACGAATGGCATGAGGAAGCCTAACAGGATGTTAACGACCGAGTCGCGTTTGAGCCGGGTCAGGACGTCGCCGCCCCCGGTCGGATCGAAAAGCGGCAGGTTGATCCAGACGTTGAAGGCGCCGTAACGGGCCGGCCAGCCGTAGACGCGCACCAGCACGCCAAAGGCCACCAGGCCACAGAGCGATGTCAGGTAGGCAATCCCCGCGGCGGCCCGAACGGTCAGGATGAACTCAAGCGAGCTATCCTCGGGCAGCGCCAGCAGCACCAGGCGCACCGGCGAATAGGGGAAGTCAACCGCGTTCACCAGCATCTGCCCCACCCGCTGCAGCAGGTCGGCAATGGGCGAATCCAGCGCATTGCCGGACAGGTAGACCGTCAGCAGCAGGATCATGGCGAAGGCGGTGAAATAGCGCAGCCGGTTCACCGGCGGGGCAAAGCGGAATTCGATGATCGTGGGGAATTGCGCGAAATATTCGATGAAAGTGTAGAGCGCGCCCACCATCGCCACCAGCACCACGATCTGCGATGCGTCGGGCGACACGTCGGGCAACAGGAGGGAGGGCGTGGCAATCGCCAGCGCAATCAGGATGGCACGCATCAGCGCACCCGTGACTCGAACGATCACTGCTCGTTTTCCTTCAAACTGGCCCGGGCGTTTTCTGCGGGTGCCCGTGTTTCCACTTTGATGCCGCTGCATGGCGGTCTGCCTCATTCTTGCCACGATGTTGACAAGCTTGCGCCCCACGCTCAAGCCCTGCCTCCACAAGACCCTGATAATGAGGCGAAATGCGGGCCAAACTGGTGCGATCTTGCATCAATTGCAGGAACGAAAAGGGACCCCTCAGGGCCCCTCGCAAGATATAGTACCTGTCACCGCCGAAAGCGGTCTGTCAGGATCCGTTCCGGCGGGCAAACAGGCCGAAGGCGAAAAGACCTGCGCCTTCCGACAGAAGCTCGATTCCCAGCAGGATCCCGAGGAAGCTCGTCGCGGCAGAGGCGAAGTCGGAAAAGACGAGGATGCCCACCAGCACCGAGAAGACACCGGACAGTAGGATCAGCCAGTACACCGGCGTGCCGCGGGCGGACATCGCCATGGCCACCCGGATGATCCCCATGACGAAGAAGATCACGCCCAGCAGCAGGGTCAGCGACACCGTTCCGGCCAGCGGATTGGTCAGAAGCCAGACACCGGCCACGATGCTCAGAAGTGCGACGAACCCGTTCCAGATCCGCCCCTCATGCGCGCCCGCGCTGAACAGCAGCCAGGCCTGGATCACGCCGGAGGCCAGGAAGGCGATCCCCACGATGGTGGTCACCGCAAGCGACGCGGCAAAGGGATTGGCCAGGGCCAGCAGCCCGAACAAGGCAAGGATGATGCCGATCACGATCATCGCGGTGGAAATCTTCATGGCGTACCTCCCTTGGCCCGGTTTCAGGGCCATCGCCTTCGCGCGGCCCTGCGGGGCCGACCCTACGCCCTTTCGCGCCGGGCTCAACCCAATACGCACCCAAAGGGCCAATACGCACCCACCGGACCCCGCATCGCAGCCCCCGGGCGCCCCGGACATGCAAAGGGGCCCCGCAGGGCCCCTCGCAAAACATGTATCTCTGCCCCGGCTCAGACCCAGGGACGGGACTGTGCCAGCTCGCCTTCGAAAGTGTCGATCGCCGCGGACTTGGCCATGGTCAGCCCGATGTCATCCAGGCCTTCCAGCAGGCAGTGCTTGCGGAAGGGGTCGATCTCGAAGGTGAAGACCTCACCGTCGGAGGTCGTGACGGTCTGCGCTTCCAGGTCCACTTCCATCCGCGCGTTCGACCCCTTCTCGGCATCCTTCATCAGGACGTCGACGGCCTCCTGCGGCATCACGATCGGCAGCATGCCGTTCTTGAAGCAGTTGTTGTAGAAGATGTCGGCGAAGGAGGTGGAGATCACCACCTTGATGCCGAAGTCGGCCAGCGCCCAGGGGGCGTGTTCGCGGGACGACCCGCAGCCGAAGTTGTCACCTGCGACGATGATCGAGCTTTCGCGATATGCGGGCTTGTTCAGGACGAAATCGGGGATCTCGTTGCCTTGTTCGTCATAGCGCATTTCCGCGAAGGCGCTGACGCCCAGCCCGGACCGCTTGATGGTCTTCAGGTACTGCTTGGGGATAATCATGTCGGTGTCGATGTTCACCAGCGGCATGGGCGCCGCGATACCCGACAGTTTTTCGAACTTTTCCATAGTCTTTATCCTCAGACGGCTTCGGCGGCCATGAAATCGCGGATGTCGGTGATCTTGCCGGTCACCGCCGCAGCGGCAGCCATGGCAGGCGACATCAGGTGCGTGCGACCCCCGCGGCCCTGACGGCCTTCGAAGTTCCGGTTCGAGGTCGCGGCGCAACGCTCACCCGGGGCCAGCTGGTCGGGGTTCATCGCCAGGCACATGGAGCAGCCCGCAAGGCGCCATTCGAAACCGGCTTCCTTGAAGATCTCGGCCAGGCCTTCTTCCTCGGCCTGGGCACGGACAAGGCCGGAGCCGGGGACGATCATCGCCCGCATGCCATCCTTGACCTTGCGCCCCTTCACCACTTCGGCGACGGCGCGCATGTCCTCGATCCGGCCGTTGGTGCAGGACCCGATGAAGACCGTGTCGATCTCGATATCGGTCAGCTTCTGGCCCGGCTTCAGGTCCATGTATTCCAGCGCGCGCTTGGCCGCATCGACCTTGCCACCGTTGAAGCTTTCGGGGGCGGGCACTTCGGCGGTCACCGGCAGCGCGTCTTCCGGGGAAGTGCCCCAGGTGACGGTCGGCGCGATGTCCTCGCCACGGATGGTCACGACCTTGTCCCAATGCGCGTCGTCATCGGAATAGAGGGTCTTCCACCAATTCAGCGCGGCTTCCCACTGGGCGCCCTTCGGCGCATGGGTGCGGCCCTTCACGTATTCGAAGGTGGTTTCATCGGGGGCGATCAGGCCGGCGCGGGCGCCGCCTTCGATGGCCATGTTGCAGATGGTCATCCGGCCTTCCATGGACAGGCCACGAATGGCTTCGCCGCAGTACTCGATGACGTAACCGGTGCCGCCGCCGGTGCCGGTGTGGCCGATGATGGTCAGCACGACGTCCTTGGCGGTGACGCCCGGGGCCAGCTTGCCGGTGATTTCCACCTTCATGTTCTTCGACTTGGACTGGATCAGCGTCTGGGTGGCCAGCACGTGTTCCACTTCCGAAGTGCCGATGCCATGCGCCAGCGACCCGAAGGCGCCGTGGGTCGCGGTGTGGCTGTCGCCGCAAACGACGGTCATGCCCGGCAGGGTCCAGCCGTTTTCCGGCCCGACGATGTGCACGATGCCCTGGCGGATGTCGGACACGGGGTAGTAGTTCACGCCGAAGTCACGGGCGTTCTTGTCCAGCGCGGCCAGCTGGATCCGGCTGTCTTCCGGCATCTGGTCGGGGTTTTCGCGGCCCGGGGTGGTGGGCACATTGTGGTCCGGCACGGCGATCGTGCGCTCGGGCGCATGCACCTTGCGGCCGGCCATGCGCAGACCTTCGAAGGCCTGGGGGCTGGTCACTTCGTGGACCAGGTGGCGGTCGATGTAGAGCAGGCAGGTGCCGTCTTCATCCTGCTGGACGACGTGAGCGTCCCAGATCTTGTCATAGAGCGTCTTGGGGGACATGGGTCCTCTCCCTGGATATTTCGTGGAAATTCGGAAATGGGAAACGCGCGCGCGCCCCGCAGGGCCGCGCAGGGCCTCATAGCGAGGCCAGGATCGTCAGCGTCGCGCCGAAGAACCGCCAGGGCAGGCGGGCACGGTCGTCCATGTCGAAAATCTGCGTCATGCCCGCCCAGATACTCCTCGGCGGCGCTTTCATCAAGCCCGCTGCGCAGCGCGCGAAGGGGAACATTGTCCGCCGCGCTTCGTTGAAGGCTCAAAGGAGGTTCATCATGACCCAGACGATTACCCTCAAGGAGAAGGTGCAGCTGACCCCCGATGTGCACGCCTTCACCTTCAGCCGCCCCGACGGCCTGACCTTCACCCCCGGCCATGCGACCGAACTGTCGCTGGAACGCCCCGGCTGGCGCGACAAGGGCCGCCCCTTCACCTTCACCTCCCTGCCCGACGCGCCGGATCTGGAGTTCGTGATCAAGTCCTACCCCTCCCACGATGGCGTGACGGAGGAAATGGCCGGCCTGCGCCCCGGCGAAGAGGTGGAGATGGAGGAGCCCTTCGGCGCACTGGAGGACAAGGCCCCCGATGCCCCCGCGACCTTCATCGCCGCCGGCGCCGGGATCACGCCCTTCCTGGCCATCCTGCGCAAGCGGGCAGCGGATGGGCGCCTGAACGGCTGCCACCTGATCTTCACCAACAACACCGAAGCCGACATCATCCTGCGCGACGAGCTGGAGGCGATGGACGGCCTGGCCACCGATTTCACCGTGACCGAAAAGGCCGGCAAGACCGTGCCCAAGGCCTTCATCGACCGGTCCTGGCTGGCAGAGAACGTCCACGACCTGACCCACCATTTCTACATCTGCGGCCCGCAGGGATTCGTCGATGACATCCGCGAGGCACTGCAGACGCTCGGCGCGGATCCCGACCGGATCCATACCGAGGAAGGCTGGTAACAGCGCCTTTCCGGGCGGTTCCGTCGCCTCGCACGCGGGACCGTCCGGTTTCATTGAAAAGTCCCTCCATCGCTGCTACCTTTAAGACATGCCCTGCACCGGGGTTCTGTCGGTGCGCTGCCACGGAGGACCATGTCCTGTCACTTGACGCATCTGCGGATCTCTCCGCACCTGAAGGGGCCCAGATGATGGCCGCCCCGCAAGAGCTGAGTGTGAAAGACCAGCTCGCCCTCATCCTGACATCGCTGGAAGACGACAAGGCAGAGGAGATCGTGAAGATCGACCTGGCCGGCAAGTCCTCCATCGGCGATCACATGATCGTCTGCTCCGGCCGCTCCTCGCGGCAGGTGGCCGCGATCGCGGAAAAACTGGTCGACCGGCTGAAGCAGGCGACCGGACGCACCGCGAAGATCGAAGGCAAGGAAACGGGCGACTGGGTGCTGATCGACACGGGCGATGTGATCGTCCACGTCTTCCGCCCGGAAGTGCGCGAATTCTACCAGATCGAGAAGATGTGGATGCAGCCCGGTCAGAAGACCCCGCTGTCCTGATCCGGACGGGATACTGACCGGATCATGAAACTGCATCTTTGCGCCATTGGCCGGCTCCGGAAGGGGCCGGAAAAGGCGCTGATCGACGACTACCTCGACCGCGCCGGCAAGACCGGCCGCGCGCTCGGGCTCGGGCCCTGCACCGTGTCGGAGGCCGAAGCCAAGCGCGGCGGCGGCATGTCGGAAGAAGGCGAGCTTCTTTCCCGCATGATCCCCGATGGCGCGAAGCTCGTCTGCCTCGACGAACGGGGCAAGCTCCTCACCTCACCGCAACTGGCCGATCACCTCGCCGCCTGGCGGGACGAGGGGATTCGCGACGCGGCCTTCGTCATCGGCGGCGCCGACGGGATCGACCCCGCCCTGCGGGACCGCGCCGACCTGTCGATTTCCTTCGGCAAGATGGTCTGGCCGCACATGCTGGCCCGGGTGATGCTGTCAGAACAGCTCTACCGTGCCACGACGATCCTAGCAGGGTCCCCCTACCACCGGGTCTGACCCTCTCCTCAAAAGCAATAAGCCGAAATGCAAAGGGCGACGCCATGGCGCCGCCCTTCTGTCCCGGAGTGGTTTTTCGGGACACGAACGCAGAATACCGTTCGCGCATCCGCCCCCGGATGGAGGGAGAGGGCGGAATTTCGGCGCTCAGCGCGTGGGGGTCAGGTAGCGATCCGCGACCCAGCCCTTGGCGCCGTTGGGGCCAAAGCTGATCTGCGACCACTGGCCGTCCTTGGATTTCGCCACCACGGTCACCGTGTCGTTGGGGCGCAGGCTGCCGACGACCTTGAAGTTGGTTCCGGGGCCGGACCGCACGTTGAGCGAGCTCTGGACGCCGGTGACGCGGTACTTGCTGCCCACCTGCGGTTTGGCGGTGGACGAAGCCGCGGGCTTCTGCTGCTGTGCCTGCGGTGCGGGCTGCTGGCCGGCGGGCTTGGGCGCGGACTGCGCCATGGCACCCCCGGCAGCAAGGGTCAGGGCCAGGGTGGCGGCGGTCGCAAACGCGGTGAGAGAGGCTCTCATGGGATTCTCCTAGACTGATCTGTCACCCGGGCCCACGGGACGGGGCGCTTCATCGGGTCGACAGGGGTGATACGTCCAGCCGCGATCATTCCGTCGCATGTTCCTGCAACTGTTTGCGCCCCCGGGCGCGGGCCTGCAAATGTTTGCGCCCACAGAGGCGGGAAATCCGCCCGCCACGGGCAGCAGAGGTTTTCCCCTTCCGGCGAAGGGGCTAGAACGGCAGGCGAACCCTTCGTCCCACGCCCGACCCGGCAGGAGAACCCGCATGAGCAGCATCCCCAAACCCGTCGTCCTGTGCATCCTCGATGGCTGGGGCCTGCGCGAGGAGCGCGAGGCCAACGCCCCCGCGCTGGCCGATACGCCGACCTTCGACCGGATCATGGCGACCTGCCCCCATGCGACGCTGATCACCCATGGCCCCGATGTCGGCCTGCCCACCGGGCAGATGGGCAACTCGGAAGTCGGCCACACCAACATCGGCGCCGGCCGCGTGGTGGCGATGGACCTGGGCCAGATCGACCTGGCGATCGAGGACGGCTCGTTTGCAGACAACGGCCCGCTGAACGACATGATCGCCACGCTGAAGGACAGTGGCGGCACCGCGCATGTGATGGGGCTGGTGTCCGACGGCGGCGTGCACGGCTCGCTCACCCATATCATCGCGGCGGTGAAGATCATCGCGGGCGCGGGCGTGCCCGTCGCGCTCCACGCCGTGACCGACGGCCGCGACGTGGCCCCGCAATCCGCGCTCGGCTACCTCGAAACGCTCGAAGCGGCCCTGCCCGACAACGCGCGCATCGCCACCCTTTCCGGCCGCTACTACGCCATGGACCGCGACAACCGCTGGGAACGCGTCTCCAAGGCCTATTTCGCCATGATCTGCGGCAAGGGAGAGGCCACCGCCGCCTCTGCCAGGGAAGCCGTCGAACAAAGCTACGCGGCCGATACCGTCGATGAATTCGTCCTGCCCACCGTCATCGGCGACTACGCCGGGGTGAAGGATGGCGACGGCTTCTACTGCATGAACTTCCGCGCCGACCGCGCCCGTGAAATCCTGCGCGCCATCGGCGAACCGGATTTCGCCGACTTCGACACCGGCCCCCGGCCCGGGCTCGCAGCCCTGCTGGGCATGGTCGAATACTCGGTCGATCACAACGCCTACATGACCACCTGCTTCCCCAAGCGGAAGATCGTCAACACCCTGGGCGAATGGGTGGCCAAGCACCACAAGACCCAGTTCCGCCTGGCCGAGACCGAGAAATACCCCCATGTGACCTTCTTCCTCGATGGCGGGGTCGAGGCCACGAAGGAGGGCGAGGACCGCTTCATGCCCAAGTCGCCCAAGGTGGCGACCTATGACCTGCAGCCGGAAATGTCCTCCGAAGAGGTGACGGATCAGTTCGTCGCGGCCATCGAACATGGCTACGACCTGATCGTCACCAACTACGCCAACCCCGACATGGTGGGCCACACCGGCTCCATCCCCGCCGCCGTCGCCGCCTGCGAGGCGGTGGACCGCGGCCTGACCCGCGTCGTCGCGGCGCTGGAAAAGGCCGGCGGTGCGATGATCGTCACCGCCGATCACGGCAATTGCGAAACCATGGTCGACCCGGTTACCGGCGGCCCCCATACCGCCCATACCACCAATCTGGTCCCCGTGGCCCTGATCGGCGGCCCCGACGGGGCCGAGCTGCGCTCCGGACGGCTGGCCGACCTCGCCCCCACCCTGCTGGAGCTGATGGGCCTGGAAAAACCCGTCGAAATGACCGGCGAGAGCCTGATCAAGTGAGGCCCATCCCCGGCCCGATCTTTCTGGTCTTCCCGGTCTTTCTGGTCCTCCCGGTCCTCCTGGCATGCCTCGCCCTGGCCAGCCCGGCCCGGGCGACCAGCGATCCCGCCTCGCTCGCCCGGGCGGCAGCCGAGGGGCTGGAGGCCGCCCATGATCAGCTCGACCAGGCGGATGGCGCCTCTGACCGGGTGGCGGCGCTGACCGCCACGATCGAAGCCTATGAAAAGGGGCTTTCCGCGATGCGCGAAAGCCTGCGGGCGGCGGCCCTGCGCGAGGCCCGGATCGAGGCCGAATTCGACGCCCAGCGGGATGAGATCGCGGCCCTGCTCGGCACGCTGCAGGCGATGTCGCTGGAACCCGCGCCGGTGCTGATGCTGCACCCCGACGGGCCGATCGGCACCGCCCGCGCCGGCATGCTCATGGCCGAAGCGACCCCCGCCCTGACGGAAAAGGCCGCCGACCTGCGCCAGCGCCTGGAAGAGGCACGCGAACTGCACGCGCTGCAGCTCGCCGCGGCCGACCAGCTGTCGGAGGCCCTGACCGGCGTGCAGCAGGCGCGCACCGCGCTCAGCCAGGCGGTGGCCGAACGTACCGACCTGCCCCGCCGCTTCACCGCCGACCCGATGAAGACCCAGCTGCTGCTGGCCACCACCGAAACCCTGCGCGCCTTTGCCGAAGGGCTGGCCCAGATCACCGAGGGGGGCGAAACGCCCGACAGCGGCAATATCGCCGACCTGAAGGGGCAGTTGCCCCTGCCTGTCGCCGGCACCGTGCTGCGCCGCGCGGGCGAGGCGGATGCCGCCGGGATCACCCGCCCCGGCATTGTCCTGGCCACCCGCCCCCGCGCCCTTGTCACCACCCCGGTGCCTGCGACAATCCGCTACCTCGGGCCGCTGCTGGACTACGGAAACGTGATGGTCCTTGAGCCGCAATCCGGTTTACTCTTTGTTCTCGCCGGGCTGGATATCGTCTACGGGAAGATCGGCGAGGTGCTGCCCAGCGGTGCTCCGCTGGGCCTCATGGGTGGCGAAGACCCGGCACCCGGCGCAATTCTCGCCCAATCCCGGGACGGCTCTGGAAAAGATCGCTCGGAAACGCTTTACATCGAAGTGCGGCAGGGGAACGAACCCCAGGACCCGCTCACCTGGTTCAAGGTCACGAAGGACACGCAATGATGAAGAAATTCGCCATGGCGGCGATCAGCGGCATGACCGTGGCGGTGATCGCCACGACGCAGATCGCCCCCCCTCTGCTGGCACAGGAGGCGGACGAAAACGCTGTCTACGAACAGCTCGACCTCTTCGGCGACGTCTTCGAGCGGATCCGCAGCCAATACGTGGAAGAAGTCGACCCCAAGGACCTGGTCGAAGCGGCCATCGACGGCATGCTGTCCTCCCTCGACCCCCACAGCTCCTACCACCCGCCCGAAGAGGCAGAGGACCTGCGGGTGCAGACGCGCGGTGAATTCGGCGGTCTCGGCATCGAGGTGACCCAGGAAGAGGGTTTCGTGAAGGTCGTCACGCCCATGGATGACACCCCCGCCGCCGAGGCCGGCATCGAGGCCGGCGATTACATCACCCACGTGGATGGCCAGTCCGTGCTCGGCCTGACCCTGGATGACGCGGTGGAAATGATGCGTGGTCCCGTCGGGTCCGAAATCACCATCACCGTGGTCCGCGAGGGCGAGGCAGAGCCCTTCGACGTGACCATCGTCCGCGACACGATCAAGCTGACCGCCGTGCGTGGGCGGACCGAAAGCAACAGCGTCGTCCTGCGGATCTCGGCCTTCAACCGCCAGACCTATCCGAACCTCGTCGACAGCCTCCAGGAGGAGGTCGAAAAGGCCGGCGGCATCGACAACATCAACGGCGTCGTGCTGGACCTGCGCAACAACCCCGGCGGCCTGCTGGATCAGGCGATCCGGGTCTCCGACGCCTTCCTCGAAAAGGGCGAAATCGTCTCCACCCGCGGCCGCAACGCCGGGGATGGCGAACGTTTCAACGCCGAACCGGGTGACCTGATCGAAGGCAAGCCGATCGTCGTTCTGGTCAACGGCGGCTCCGCCTCGGCCTCCGAAATCGTCGCGGGCGCCCTGCAGGACCACCGCCGCGCCATCGTCGTGGGCACCAAGTCCTTCGGCAAGGGTTCGGTCCAGACGGTCATGCCCCTGCGCGGGGACGGCTCCATCCGCCTGACCACGGCGCGCTACTACACGCCCTCGGGCCGGTCGATCCAGAACCTCGGCATCTCGCCCGACATCGTCGTGCACCAGCCGCGCGTCGATCCCAATGCCTCCGAAGAGGAAGAGCCCGCCGATACCCCCCGCCGCTCCGAAGCGGACCTGCGCGGGACGCTGGACAACGACTCCCTCTCCGAAGACGAGATCCGCCAGATCGAGGCGGAACGCGCCAAGGCCGAAGAAGCGGCCAAGCTTCGGGACGAGGATTACCAGCTGGCCTATGCGGTCGACCTGCTGCGCGGGCTCTCCGCCCTGGGTCCGCAGTACCGGGCAGAGGCAACCGCCGCCACGACCGAGGCAACTCCGGCCCAGCAGGCGGCCCCCGCCGACCAGTAAGGCCCCCGGCCTGCGAACAGACAGACCCCGCGCGGCCCTGCCGCGCGGGGTTTCTCATGTCATCCGCAGGATCACCGTGCCCGTCTTGTGGCGCCCCTCGACAAGGGCATGGGCCGCCCGGGCCTCCTCCATCGGGAAGACCTGCCCGACCTGCGGCTGCAACAGCCCCTCGGCCCGCATCGCCAGCAGGGCCCGCAGATCCTCTGCCCGGTCGCCGCTGATCGCCAATTTCAGCTTTCGGCGGCGCAGGCAGTTCAACAGGGCCGCCCCCATTTCCCGCAGGCCGAAGTTCAGCGGCACGAAGACCCCGCCGGGGCGCAGAAGCCGCCGGGCCTGCCGCGGGCTCAGGCTGCCGAAACTGTCCAGCACCACGTCGAACACCGGGCCAAGCGCCGCGTCATCCGCCGTGTAATCCACCGCCTCCGCCCCCAGTGCCCGCAAACGGGCCTGGCTGCCCGGTCCGCCCGTGGCTGTGACCCGCGCGCCAAGGGCCTGCGCGATCTGCACCGCCATGGCGCCGACCTCCCCCGTGCCGCCCGCGATCAGCACCCGCTGTCCCGGCCGCACCGCCGCCACGTCCCGCAGGAAGACCAGCGCCGAAAGCCCGCCAAAGGGCAGTGCGGCGCCTTCCTCGGCGCTCATGTCGGCGGGGCGTTCCACGACGCAGGCGCCCTGCGCCACGGCAAGCAGCTCCGCATGGGCGCCGCCCGGCGCAAAGCCCAGCACCGGTGTCCCCTGCGGCAGCGCGCCACCTGCCGTTTCCACCTGCCCGGCAAAGGCATGCCCCAGCACCGCGTTGCGCGGCCGCCGGACGCCGAACATCAACCGCCCCACGACCCCCAGAATGCCGGGAAAGGCCGCCGCCCGCAGACGCCAGTCCGCGGATGTCACCGCGGCGGCCTCCACCCGGATCAGCATCCCTCCCGCGGCGGGTTCGGGCCGGGGGATATCGCTCAGCCGCAAAACCTCGGGCCCGCCGTAAATCTCTTGAACAATCGCTTTCATGTCACGCTCCATCGCTGCTGTGACCGATCTAGGCTGCCCCACGGATCAATGAAATTGACTGAATATGCAGACCTCCCATACAAATACGCATGGATGATCCCCGCGACAGCTTCGACTGGACCCGTGCCCGCGCCTTTCTGGCCACGGCGGAAACCGGCTCTCTCTCCGCCGCCGCGCGGGCGCTTGGCCTGACCCAGCCCACCCTTGGCCGCCAGGTCGCCGCGCTGGAGGCAGAGCTGGACCTGGCGCTCTTCGACCGCTCCGGGCGGGGGCTGACCCTGACCCCGGCGGGGCGTGCCCTGCTGCCCCGGGCGCAGGCCATGGCCGATGCCGCGCTCGCCTTTTCGCGCACCGCCGCCGGCCTCTCCGACCGGATCGAAGGCCGCGTCACCATCACCGCCTCCGAATTCTACGCCGCCTTCCGCCTGCCCGCGATCATCGCGGAACTGCAGGCCACGCACCCCGGGATCGAGGTCGAACTGCGGGCCTCCAACGACATCACCGACCTCGCCCGGCGGGAGGCTGACATCGCGATTCGCAACGCCCGCCCCGAAGATCCGGAGCTGACAGGCCGGCGCCTTCCCGACGATCAGGGGTATTTCTACGGCACCCGCGCCTGTCTCGACGCGCTTGGCCCCGTGGAAAGCCCGGCCGACCTGGCCCGCGCCCGCTTCTTCGCCTGGGACCGGTCGGAGGTGATGGCGGATCTGCTGCGCGGCATGGGCGTACCCGTGACCCGGGAAAACTTCCCCGTCACCACCGGCGATCACCTCGTGCAATGGCAGATGGCCCTGGCCGGGCTGGGCTTCGGCGCCTTTCCCCTGCGCGAAGGCGATGCGCAGCTCCTGCGCGCGCCGCATCTTGGCCCCATCCCCTTTCCCGTCTGGCTGGTGGCGCACCGCGACCTGGCCCATTCGAAACGGCTGCGCCTGGTCTGGGACCTGCTGGCGCGCCGCCTGCCTCAGCTCGCCTCCTCCGCGGCAGGCACGTGACAGGCCACGCAGACCTTGTTGCCATCCAGGTCCCGGAAATAGCAGCCGTAGTAATTCGGATGATAGCGCGGTCGCAGATCCGGCCCGCCCTCGTCCCTGGCCCCTGCCGCCACGGCCATGGCGTGGCAATCGCGCACCGCCTGCCGGTCCGGCGCCAGAAAGGCCACCATCGGCCCGTTACCCGGATCCGGCTCGCCCTCGTAGGGACGCGTCAGGAAGAACAGCGGCCGCTCCTTGCCGGGCTCGCGAAAGGCCGCCTCCTCGCCCGCCCGCAGCCAGGTCTCGGCAAAGCCCAGGCGTTCCATGATCGGCAGGTAGAACCCGCGCGCACGGTCGAAATCGGAAACGGCGATGGTGACATGGCTGATCATCCCCCTACCTTGCCACAGCCCGGCCAAAAGAAAAGAGCGGCCCCGCAAGGCCGCCCTTCATTCCATTCGATGGCTGAAAATACTCCGGGGGAGTCTCCGAAGGAGACGGGGGCAGAGCCCCCTCACGATCGGATCAGAAGAACGCCTGAAGCCCGGTCTGCGCGCGGCCCAGGATCAGGGCGTGCACGTCATGGGTGCCTTCATAGGTGTTGACCGTTTCCAGGTTCTGTGCGTGGCGCATCACCTGGAATTCGATCTGGATGCCATTGCCGCCGTGCATGTCTCGCGCCATCCGCGCGATATCCAGCGCCTTGCCGCAGTTGTTGCGCTTGATGATCGACACCATCTCGGGCGCGGCCCTAGCCTTGTCGAACAGCCGCCCGACCCGCAGCGCGGCCTGGGTGCCCAGGGTGATCTCGGTCTGCATGTCCGCCAGCTTCTTCTGGTAAAGCTGCATGCCGGCCAGCGGCTTGCCGAACTGCTTGCGGTCCATGCCGTAGCGCTGCGCGCGGAACCAGCAGTCCTCGGCCGCGCCCATCACGCCCCAGGCAATGCCGTAGCGCGCCCGGTTCAGACAACCGAAGGGCCCCTTCAGGCCGGACACATGCGGCAGCAGGGCATCTTCGCCCACTTCCACGTCGTCCATCACGATCTCGCCCGTGATCGAGGCCCGCAGGGACAGCTTGCCCCCCACCTTCGGCGCGCTCAGCCCCTTCATGCCCTTTTCCAGCACGAACCCGCGGATCGCACCGTCATGCGCCTCCGACTTGGCCCAGACCACGAAGACATCCGCGATCGGCGCGTTGGAGATCCACATCTTCGACCCCACCAGGCGATAGCCGCCCTCGGTCTTGTAGGCCCGCGTCTTCATGCCCGCCGGGTCGGACCCGGCATCGGGCTCGGTCAGGCCGAAGCAACCGATGAACTCGCCCGAGGCCAGCTTGGGCAGGTACTTCATCCGCTGCTCTTCGCTGCCGTAGGCATAGATCGGGTACATCACCAGCGAGGACTGGACCGAGGCCATCGACCGGTACCCAGAATCGACCCGCTCGATTTCCCGCGCGACGAGCCCGTAGGAGACATAGCCCGCGCCAATGCCGCCGTACTCTTCGGGCACGGTCACGCCCAGCAGGCCCATCTCGCCCATCTCGCGGAAGATCTCGGGCTCCACGCCCTCTTCCATGTACATGCGCTCCACCCGCGGGGCGAGCTTCTCCTGCGCGAAGGCATGGGCGGTGTCGCGCACCATGCGTTCCTCTTCCTCCAGCTGGTCATCCAGCAGGAAGGGATCTTCCCAGTTGAAGCTCGACATGTTCGGGCGATCCTTGTCCTTGATCACCGGGCGGCTGGGGGTATCCATCGGTCTCTCCTCGCAGGGCTGTCCTTTGGGCGCAGAATAAATCATGGACCTCCCCTCGGCTAACGCCTAATTCTGGCAAAGCTATGAGTTTACCGAATAGGCCGTTCCGACATGCGTAAACCCTACATACCTTCCGTGGGGGAGCTTGAAGCCTTTTGCGCATGCGCCCGCGTGGGCACCACCACCGGCGCGGCGCGCGAACTGGGGCTGACGCAATCCGCCGTCTCCCGCTCCATCGCCGCGCTGGAGGATCGCCTGGGCGTCGCCCTGTTCACCCGCGCCCGTCAACGGCTGGCCCTGTCGGACGCCGGCCGGTCCTTCCGGGTGGAGGCAGAGGCCCTGCTGGCCCGGCTCGACGCCGCCGCGACCTCGGTCATGGCCTTCGGCGGGCAGGAGGCGGTGCTGCGCATCTCCGTCCTGCCCAGCTTCGGCCGGTCCTGGCTGATCCCCCGGCTCGCGGCCTTCCGCGCCACCATGCCGGGGATGAGCTTCGACGTCGCCGCACGTCTCGCCCCCGTCAGCTTCGACACCGATCCCTTCGACCTGGCGATCCAGCGTTCGGCCAACCGCCGCTCCGGCGCCAATCACCTGCACCTGCTGGATGAAAGCCTGGTGGCGGTGGCCGCCCCTTCGCTCGCCCGATCAGTGCCGCTCTCGGACGAGGCGCTGCTGGCCCTGCCGCTGCTGCAGCAATCGACCCGCCCGACGCTCTGGCCCGACTGGTTCCGCGAAGCGGGCGTCGATCCCCGCCGGGCCCTGCGCGGCGCGCGCTTCGATCACTTCGACATGGTGGTGGATGCGGCGGCGGGCGGGCTCGGCGTGGGCCTCGTGCCAGAGGTCATCGCCGAACGTGCCCTCGCCGAGGGTCGCCTGGTCGAGGCCTCGGCCCGGCGGATGGAAACCGGCGATGCCTACACGCTGGTCTACCCCGACCGGTCGGAAGCCCTGCCCGGCTTCGCCCGCTTCCGCGACTGGCTGGCGGCGGAGCTTGCGGGGATCTGGGCGTGAAGGGTAGGGCCCTTCGGGGCCCTTGCCTCCGGCGGGGATATTTGGGGCCAAAAAATAACAGGGGCGCGGCGCGTCCCGGAAAGGACGGACCATGCGGATAAGGGAGGCGGTGAGCGCCGATGCGGAGGCCCTCAGCCAGGTGCTGGAAGAACTGCGCGCGGCGGGCAAGCGGAAGAAGGCGGGCGATCCGGCCTTCGTGCTGTCGCATTACATCGAGGGGCCGGGGCAGGTCCGCTGCTCCGTGGCAGAGGATGCGGACGGGCGTCTGCTGGGGCTTCAGTCGCTGAAACGCGCCTGGGCGGGCAATCCCTATGACACGCCCGTGGGCTGGGGCATCATCGGCACCCATATCCGCCCCTCCGCCGCCCGTCGCGGGCTGGGCCGCGCGCTCTTCGCCTCCAGCCTGGAGGCCGCGCAGCAGGCCGGGCTGGCGAAGATCGAGGCCGCCATCGGCGCCACCAATGCCGAAGGTCTGGGCTACTACCACGCCATGGGTTTCGAGACCTACGCCGAGGAACCGGGCCTGGTCCGGAAGTGCTTCACCCTCGGCTGAGGCCCCGGATGGACTTCGCCGCCCTGCGGCGTAGGATGCGCCTCGACAGACCCAATTGCCGACAGGAAGATGACATGTCCAAGGACCTGACCGCCGAAGAGAAAGCCGCCCTGCCCTACCGCCCCTGCGCCGGCGTCATGCTGGTCAATGCCGAGGGCCTGGTCTTCACCGGTCGGCGCAACGACATGAAACCGGGCGAGGCCCCCGCCTGGCAGATGCCCCAGGGCGGGATCGACGGCGAGGAAACCGCCGAGGAGGCCGCCCTGCGCGAGCTCTGGGAAGAAACCGGCGTGACCGCCGACAAGGTCACCCTGGAAGCGGTGACCGACGAATGGATCCTCTACGATCTGCCCGAAGACCTGGTGGGCCGCATCTGGGGCGGCAAGTACCGCGGGCAAAAGCAGAAATGGGCGCTGATGCGCTTTCACGGGTCCGATGGGGACATCAACATCGAAACCGACCACCCCGAGTTCGTGGAGTGGAAATGGATGCCCGCCGATCAGCTGGTCGCCAACATCGTGCCCTTCAAGCGCGCCGTCTACGCCCGCGTACTGGAACTTTTCGCGGACCGTCTGGCGTGACCTCCCGCGCCACCCGTTGCGGCACGGCCCTGATGCTCTGCGCCCTGCTGCCCGCGGGCCAGGCCCGGGCGCTCAGCTGCATGGCGCCCGACCCGGTGCAAAGCTACCTGCAGGTGGCGCAGGCCCAGGACAGCTACGAGATCCTTCTGGGCAATTTCACCTTCCTGCCGGATGGCGACAGCGGCGACGCGACCTCGGGCCCTGCCACCGCCGAGCCGGAAACCACCGCGCTGTTCCAGGGTCAGCTGCTGGGGCCGCAGGGGTTCGATCAGGACATCTCCCGCCAGATCCGGGTGACCCGCGACTGCCTGGCCCAGTGGTGCGCACGATTGCCCGAAGACGGGCACGGCCTGGCCTTCGTCAGGAAGACCGACACGGGCGACCTGCTGGCGCTTGGCCCCTGTGGCGGGCAGTACTTCCCCGATCCGCCCCCCGGCCAACACGACCAGGTCGCGGCCTGCCACGTCGATCAGGTCTGCACAGTGCCAGACTGAACCGTGCCGGACTGAGGAAGCTGCGGCGCCTCAGCTCTTGAAATCGAAGAACTTCGGCCCGGCCTGGTCCAGCAGGACCTCGGCCATGTCGCGGCCCAGATCGGCCCCGTCTTCCACCGGCGCGCGACGATCTTCTGACAGCGCCTCCGAACCGTCGGGGCGCAGAATCTCTCCGCGCAGGCGGATCATCCCGTCCGAGACCTCGGCCAGACCTGCGATCGGGGTCTCGCAAGACCCGTCGAGCCGGGCGAGGAAGGCACGTTCCGCCGCCAGCTGAACGGCCGTCGGCGCATCGTGGATCGGCTCCAGCAGGGCGGCGGTGGCGGTGTCGTCGCTGCGCCGTTCGACACCGATGGCCCCCTGGGCCACGGCGGGCAGCATCTCGTCGGGGGCGATCGCCGTGGCGGGCACATCCGGCATCGCCAGCCGGTTCAGCCCGGCCATTGCCAGGAAGGTCGCCTCGGCCACCTCGTCCCCCAGCTTGCGCAGCCGAGTCTGCACGTTGCCGCGGAACTCCACCACCTGCAGGTCGGGCCGCCGCACCAGCAGCTGCGCGCGGCGGCGCAGGCTGGAGGTGCCGACAACCGCGCCCTCGGGCAGATCCGCCAGCGCGCCGTGTTTCAGCGACACGAAGGCATCGCGCACGTCCTCGCGCGGCAGGTAGCAGTCGAGGATCAGCCCCTCGGGCTGCTCCACCGGCATGTCCTTCATCGAATGCACCGCGATGTCGATGGTCCCGTCCAGCAGCGCCAGCTCGATCTCGCGGGTGAAGAGGCCCTTGCCCCCCACCTCGCGCAGCGCCTTGTCCTGGATCCGGTCCCCAGCGACCGAAATCACCACCACCTCGAAGGCGTCGAGCGGCAGGTCGAAGGCCGCCGCGATGCGATCACGGGTCTCATGCGCCTGGGCCAGGGCCAGGGGCGAACCACGGGTGCCGATCTTCAGGGGCTTGGCGGGGGTGGGAAGTGCATGCGTCATGCGCCTTGGTTACGCGGGGGCGCGCGGGCTGGCAAGCGTGGCAGTTTGGCGCTGCGCGCCAATGCCTCCGGCGGGAGTATTTCCAGCCATCGAATGGACAAAGGGCCGCGCTTGACTTTCGCGCCCCGGACCGCGACCAGAGGTCGGACGAACGGAGGACAGAAAATGGCCGAAAAGACGATCCTGCGCGCGCTGAAGGGCGAAGTGCTGCCCACCCCGCCGATCTGGATGATGCGGCAGGCCGGGCGCTACCTGCCGGAATACCGCGCCACCCGCGCCCAGGCCGGGGATTTCCTGTCGCTGTGCTACAACCCCGAGCTCGCCGCCGAAGTGACGCTGCAGCCGATCCGCCGCTACGGCTTCGACGCGGCGATCCTCTTTGCCGACATCCTGCTGCTGCCCCAGGCGCTTGGCGCCGACCTGTGGTTCGTCACCGGCGAGGGGCCCCGCCTGTCGACCATCACGACCCAGGCCGAGTTCGACGCGCTGAAACCGGCGGATGCGGTGCATGACAAGCTGGCGCCGATCTATGAAACGGTGAAGATCCTGTCGCGAGAGCTGCCCTCCGAGACCACGCTGATCGGCTTCGCAGGCGCGCCCTGGACCGTCGCCACCTACATGATCGCCGGGCGCGGCACCAAGGACCAGGGCCCTGCCCATGCGCTCAAGGCCGAGAACCGCGCGCTCTTCGAAGCGATCCTCGACCGGCTGACCGAAGGCACCATCGAATATCTTTCGAAACAGATCGACGCGGGCGCCGAGGTGGTGAAGCTCTTCGACAGCTGGGCCGGGTCCCTGAAGGGCGAAGATTTCGACCGCTATGCCCTGGCCCCCGCGAAACGCATCATCGCGGAGCTGAAGGCGCGCCATCCGGGCATCCCCGTCATCGCCTTCCCGCGTGAGGCAGGTGAGAAATACGTGGGCTTCGCCCGCGCCACCGGCGCCGATTGCGTCGCGCTGGACAACTCCGTCGCGCCCGAATGGGCGGCCGCCAACGTACAGGTCGACGGCTGCGTGCAGGGCAACCTGGCCTCTTCGCACATGGTCACCGGCGGCGATGCCCTGGTGGAAGAGACGAGGAAGATCGTGAAGGCCTTCTCAAAGGGGCCGCATATCTTCAACCTCGGCCATGGCATCACCCCGGATGCCGATCCCGAAAACGTCGCGCTGATGATCGAGACGGTGCGCGCGGGCGCCTGATCCGGCCCCGTCGATAAGGCCCGGCCTTCTGGCCCCGTCGTTCAGGCCCCGTCGTTCAGGCCTCTCGCTGCCGGGGGTCATGCTCTGGCACCGAAAGCTCTTCCGGCTCCGTCCCGGCGGGTCCGGCGACCTCGTGCACGGGGCCTTCCTCCACCAGCTGCGCCTCCTGCGGGCCATCCTCCACCGCGCCGCCATCGGCCTCGCGCCCGGTCAGGATCGTGTCCGCCTCCGCCCGCTGCGGCGCGGGGTCGGGCTTTGCCTCCTCCGCCGCCTGCGCACGGTCGATCTGCACGTTCAGCGATGCCCCCAGCAGGACGACGAAGGCCGACACGTAAAGCCAGAACAGCAGCGCCATGGCCGCGCCGAGAGATCCGTAGACCTCGTTGTAATTGGCGAAATTGGTGAAGTAGAGCGACAGCCCGTAAGAGGCCGCCATCCACAGCACCACGCTCAGCAGGGCACCCGGGGTGGCCCAGGACATCCGCTCGCCGCGGTTGTTCGGCCCGAACCGATAGAGCAGCGAGAGCCCCACCATGACCGCCCCGACCGCCACCAGAAGCCGCAGCGCCTCTGCCGCGAAGGAGGCGACAGGACCCAGCGGCACCAGCGTCAGCACAATGGGCATGACCACGACGGAGCCGAGCGCAACGATACCCACGCCCAAAAGCGCCACCGTCAGCACCAGTGCAATCAGGTAGTGGCGCAGTGATCCGCGATTTTCCTGTCCGTGGATGGTGTTCAGGCCCAGGATCATCGCCGCCACGCCCGAACGCGACGACCAGATCGCCACGGCAAGGGACACCACCCCGGCCCAGCCCAGCGTCGACCCGGAGGAGGCGGAGATCTTGTAGACCTGCGCCGCGACCAGCGAATAGACTTCGTCAGGGATGATGCCGCGCAGCATCTTCAGCTCTTCCATCACCACCGACGGGTCCGAGATGATACCCCAGAGCGCGATCAGCGCCGCGATGCCCGGGAAGAGCGCTAGCATGGCGTAGAAGGCGACCCCCGCGGCGACCAGCGCCATGTTGATCTCTCCGATCTGGCGGAAGATCCCCGCCAGCACCCGCCATGTCATCCTGATGTACTTCATCGCGGCCCCCGCCTCTCTCTCCCCTGCGACAGGGATGTAGCGCGCCCGCGCCTCAGACCCACTTTGCCAGCGGCGGCAGGGACATCAACACGGCATTGGCGTCATGGCCCGTCTCCAGCCCGAATTTCGTCCCCCGGTCGTAAACGAGGTTATATTCGGCATAGAGCCCGCGATGGATCAGCTGCGCCTCCTTGTCGGCCGCGTCCCAGGGCTGGGCGCGCCGCTTGTCGGCCAGCGGCAGGAAGGCGGGCAGGAAGGCCTGGCCCACGTCGCGGATGAAGGCGAAATCGGCCTCCCAGTCGCCCGAGTTGTGATCGTCAAGGAAGATGCCCCCCACGCCCCGCGCCCGGTGCCGGTGGGGGATGTAGAAATACTCGTCCGCCCAGGCCTTGAAGCGCGGATAGAACGCCGCGTCGTGCCGGTCGCAATGCGCCTTCTGGACGGCGTGGAAATGCGCCGTGTCCTCGGCATATTCGATGCAGGGGTTCAGGTCGGACCCGCCGCCGAACCACCAGCCATGCGGCGTCCAGAACATGCGGGTGTTCATGTGCACCGCCGGGGCATGGGGGTTCTGCATATGGGCGACAAGGCTGATGCCAGAAGCCCAGAACCGCGGATCCTCGGCCATGCCCGGCAGGCCCTTGCGCGCCGCCATGGCGGCCTGCGCCCGCTCGCCAAGCTCGCCGTAGACGGTGGAGATGTTCACGCCGACCTTCTCAAAGACCCGGCCGCCGCGCATGACGGACATCAGGCCGCCACCCGCGTCACTGCCATCCGCACTGGCGCGCGTCGTCTCGGTCACCTCGAACCGGCCCGCGGGCTGATCCGACAGCGGGCCTTCGACCTGCGCGTCCTCCAGCCCCTCGAAGGCGGCCACGATCCGGTCCCGCAGCTCCCGGAACCAGGCACTCGCCCGCGCCCTTTCCTGCTCCATCTCCGCCATGACCGCTCCTTTCGTCCTTCGTCCCCGCTTCCCTAGCAGCCCGCGCGCCGGGGCAGAAGGGGGTGCCGCCCTTCCTCCATTCGACGGCCACAAATACTCCAATGCCACGCATCCACCCCGGCGCCGCGCCCGGATCAGGGCGGCGGAGATGAGTATTTGTGGCCGTCGAATAATGAAACTGGGGGAGCGCCCCGGGGGCGAGGGCGGGCGCGGGGGCCCGGAAGGCCTCAGTGCGCGGGGGCGGCCACCGGATCCAGCAGGGTGCGACCGCCGTCGACGGTGACGATCTGCCCGGTCATGAAGGAGGACGCCTCGCAGGCGAGGTACTGCACCGCCTCGGCCAGCTCGCCCGGGGGGGCGATGCGCGACAGGGGCGTGTGATCCTCGATGTCGGAACGGAACTCGGAATTGTCCCGCAGCGTCTCCTTCAGGGACGACGACATGACGGAGCCGAAGGCCACCGCGTTCACCCGGATCCGGTGCGGAGCCAGCGCCACGGCCAGGGACCGGGTCATCTGGTCCAGCGCGGCGGTGGCCACCGAAAAGGCCATCAGGTCCGGATGGGTCCGGCGGGCCGCGATCGACGACAGGTTGACGATGGCGCCAGCCTGGGCGCCCGGTTCATCCTCGGCCTCGGCCTGCTTGATCATCCGCTTGGCGACCGTCTGGCTGACCCGCAATGCCGTCAGCAGGTTCTGCTGCAGCATGGTTTCCATCGCGTCGTCATCGGGGTTCAGCGGGTCCGACACCAGCACCTGGCGCGAAGCGTTCACCAGGATATCCACCTGATCGAAGGCGTCGATCGTGGCGGAGAGCAGGTTGGCGATGGTCAGCTTTTCCCGCAGGTCCCCCGCGAAATAGCGGATGTTGCCCTCTTCCACGGCCTCGCCCAGCTCTTCGCGCAGGCGGTCTTCGTCCATGTCGGCAAACATCACGTTCGCCCCCTTGTCGGCAAACAGCTTGCCGATGGCCAGGCCGATCCCATGCGCGGCGCCGGTCACGATGGCCGTCTTGCCGGCAATCGAGAAACTCATCGCTTTCTCCCCATCTGTCCCGGGGTGGACCCTAGCGCGGCCTTGTTCCCTTGGCGAGAGGGGCGTTCCCCCATCAGCAACTTGAAGCTTCCGTTGCCGCCGAAGCTGGCAACTTCACCGAAAAGATCGGCCATGACCTTCTCGTAGCCAAGGTGCGCATTGGCCACCAGAAGCAGCTGCCCGCGCGGGTTCAGCATGGCGGTGGCGGCGCGGATGAAGGCGCGGCCCAGTTCCGGATCCTGGTTGCGGCCGCGATGGAACGGCGGGTTCATCACCACGAAATCCAGCATCCGCCCGGCGCGCCAGGCCGACACGTCGGCCCAGTGGAAGGCGGCGCGGGGATCGGTCACGTTCACCCGGGCACAGTCCAGCGCGGCGTGATCGGCCTCCACCAGGTCCAGCGCCTTCACCTTGGCGAAACGCTCCAGCACGCGGGCGGACAGATAGCCCCAGCCCGCGCCCAGGTCGGCGCCGTAGCCCGACAGCTCCGGCAGGTTGTCGGCCAGCAGCACCGAGGCCGGGTCGACACCATCCGCCGAAAAGACGCCGGGCGCGGTCAGCCAGCCATCGGCGGTGCGCCCCGGGACCAGGGCCCAATCGGCGTAGTCGCCGCCTTCCAGCCAGAACATCTTGCCATGGGCCTTGGAAAGCGGGGCCGAAACCTCTCCCATCGCGCGGCAGGCCTTCAGCATGGAATCCACGCCGTCGTCCTTCTGGCCATCCACGATCACCACGCCGTCGCTGACCGCGCGGGCCTGGGCGATCAGCGCACGGGCCTCCGCCTTGGCGCGCGGGATGCAGACCACGGCGGCGGCGTAGCGCCCCTCGGGGGCCACGGCCACGGCATAGCCCTGGCGCTCGAAGGCACGGTGATCGGGCTTGAAGCCGGTGATCACCTCCACCCGGTCCTTCGGCAGGGCTGAAAGATCCGCCCCTTCGACCGGGGCAAAAACGGCGATCCTGCCCGCTTCGGCAAGCGGCAGGCCACCCTCGATCGCGAGGGCCAGACGGGATCCGAGCATGGGCTGCCCTATTCCTTTTCCATGGTGCATTGCAGCGGATGCTGGTGCTTGCGGGCGAAATCCATCACCTGCGCCACCTTCGTTTCCGCGATCTCGTGGCTGAAGACGCCGACAACGGCGACGCCCTTCTTGTGCACGGTCAGCATGATTTCGAACGCCTGGGCGTGGGTCATGCCGAAGAATCTCTCCAGCACCAGCACCACGAATTCCATCGGCGTGTAATCGTCGTTCAGCAGCAGCACCTTGTAGAGCGGCGGCCGCTTCGTTTTCGGCTTGGTGTCCAGGACGACGTTGCCGTCGCCTTCCTCATCTTGGCGGTCGGCCATGCGCAAGCCGCCTGCCATCGCGGGGCGGGACAGGAAGGGCGCATTGTCGCTGACGGCCGTACGGGCCGCGGTCGACTGCCACGGGGTCATCGTCACATCGGTCATCGTCACGTCGGTCGTCTTCATGGCCGGCCTTGCATCCGGGCCCTTGGGCCCTGTCGCCCCGGGGAGGGGTGATCGCGTCACATCGCGGGGCCTTGGATCGTCAGGTCCGCGGGTCCGGTGCGCGTATGTCGGGACTGCCGGCAGCAGTGTTGAGGTTGCGGGATCAGGCTGCTCTATATAACCATGGCAGCCCCGCAGGGAAGTCTACAGCCGGGATCGCAGGAAAAAAATGGCACGAAAGATCACAACAATCGGCTTCGATGCCGATGACACCCTCTGGCACAACGAGCGTTTCTTCCAGCTGACGCAGGAACGATTCGCCGAATTGCTGGCCGATCACGTTGCCGCGGATCACCTGGCGGACCGCCTTCTGGCGGCGGAGCGGCGCAACCTGGGCCGCTACGGGTTCGGCATCAAGGGCTTCGTGCTGTCGATGATCGAGACCGCGATCGAGGTGACGGAAGAACGCGTGCCCGCCTCCGTCATCGCCCGCATCATCGAGGCCGGCCAGGACATGCTGGCCCATCCGATCGAACTGCTGCCCCACGCGCGCCAGGCGGTGGAAGCGCTGGCCGACAGCCACCGGGTCGTGCTGATCACCAAGGGCGACCTGCTGGACCAGGAACGCAAGCTGGCGCAATCCGGGCTGGGGGATCTCTTCGACGGGGTCGAAATCGTCTCGGACAAGACGGCAGAGGTCTATGCCCGCATCTTCGACGGCCACGGCGACGGGCCGGCCCGGGCGCTGATGGTCGGCAACTCGATGAAATCCGACGTCCTGCCCGCCATCGCCGCCGGCGGCGTCGGTGTCTACGTGCCCCATGGCCAGACCTGGGCCCTGGAACATGCCGAAGCCCCCGAAGGTGAGCCGCGCTTCTTTTCCCTGTCCGACCTGTCCGGCCTGCCCGCCCTGGTCGAAGAGCTGGGTTAGGATCCGGGCCAGGATCCGGGCCACCCCCGGCCGACCGCAGCACCCCGCCATTCCATACGCATACGCACGCTATGCGGGAATCGCCCGGCGGGTTCCCGCCACCTCCGTCCGGGCGCAAGGACTTGCCGATCCCGACAGGCTGAAAAGCGAATTTGCCTTAAAAACGTGAACTTTGCCCCCTAGTGCGCTGAAAAAATAAGGCAATTGCAGCAGGGCAAAACCGTGTTTGCCCCACAGGCAAATATGCCCCCTCTGGCCAATCTTGTAGGTTATGCACAGTCACCCCCTACATCTGGAAGATGTACACAGGTTCCCCTCCGCCGCCCAGAAAAGGCCGCTTTGTTCAAAATTTTGCCTATGGTACAACTTTCCACAGGCGACCGCCCCGTGTGTGAGGGGCGGCAAAGATTGACCAGCCGGCAAACCGGCGGCAACGAGGCAGATAGGTGATTGACGTGGTTCGGTGTGTAGGACCCGCCCTTTCGGGGCTAAGCAGGGCTTTCCTTTTGATTTTGGCGGCCAGCTGGCTGCTCACCGCAGGTGCGGAACCGCTTCGTGCGGCGCCCTACGCGGAAATGGTGATGGACGCGCGGACCGGCGAGGTGCTGCGCTCGCGCAATGCCGATACCCGGCTCTACCCGGCCTCGCTGACCAAGATGATGACGCTCTACATCGCCTTCCAGGCGGTGGAACACGGCGAAATCGGGCTGGATGACATGGTCCGCGTCTCCCGCAATGCGGCCTCCGAAGAACCTTCCAAGCTCGGCCTGCGCGAGGGCCAGAAGATCAAGCTGCGCTACCTGATCCGCGCCGCGGCAGTGAAATCGGCCAATGACGCCGCCACCGCCATCGGCGAGGCGATCTCCGGCTCCGAAGCCGCCTTTGCCCGCCGCATGAACCGCACCGCGCAACAGCTGGGCATGACCCGGACCACCTTCCGCAATGCCAACGGCCTGACCCTCGAAGGGCACATGTCCACCGCGCGGGACATGACCAACCTCGGCCGGCACCTCTACTTCGACTACCCCGAATACTACCACCTCTTCTCCACCATCGTGGCGGATGTGGGGGGCCGGGATGTCTACAACACCAACCGCAAGTTCCTGCGCGCCTACCAGGGCGCCGACGGGATCAAGACGGGCTACACCCGCGCCGCCGGCTTCAACCTCGTGGCCTCGGCGCAGCGCGGCAACAAGCGCATCATCGCCACGATCTTCGGTGGCCGCTCCACCGCCTGGCGGAACGAGAAGATGGCCGAACTGCTCGACCTCGGCTTCTCCCGCGCGCCCAACAGCGTCCGCGTCGTGGCCCCGGCAAAGCCCGCCTATATCGGCCAGACGGAGATGATGGTCGCCGGCAAGACGATCCGCGTGAACGGCGCCCCGCGCAAGTCGCTGCGCCCGCGCGCCCGCCCCGGCCCCGGCACGCCCGCCGGTCCCGCGATCGAGGACATGCTTCTGGCGGATGCCACCAAGCCCGGCGAGCTGGATGATGCCGCCGCCAAGGCCCTGGCCTTCGCCGCCGATCCCGATACCGCCACCGATGCCCCCGATCCCGTGGAGGAGGCGATCGCCGATGCCACGACGACGGCACCGGCCATGCCCCTCGGCAAGGGTCCGGTCACCAACCCGGTCAAACCCATGGCCCGGCCCGGCGACCTGCTGATCGACCCGGCCTCCATGGCCGAGGTGACCTACGAGGATGAGCTGGAGCAGGCCTCCGTCGTGACCCGCAGCGCCGACAGCGGTCCGGCTACCTGGGGCGTCAACATCGGGCGCTACACCACCGAATACCGCGCCGAACGGGTGCTGCTGACCACCGCCCTGGCAGAGGTCGAAACCCTCGAGGGTGCCGACCGGAAGGTCGTCCGCTCCCCCACCGGGTTCGATGCCAACTTCGACGGCCTGACCCGCGAAGCGGCGGATCGCACCTGCCGCAGGCTTTCGGCCCGCAACGTCACCTGCTTCATGATCGGGCCCGGCACCTGATCAGGGAGGCACCTGATCGGATCTGCACCTGACCCGACCTGCACAATGCGAAACGGGGGCCCCTGACGGAGCCCCCGTTTTCATGCCGGTCCTGTTTTCATGTAAGTCCTGCGGAAGACCCCGCATCAAGGCACCCCGCCAGCAATCCCCGCTGCATCAGGCGCCATGGCCAGCCCTGCCTCTTGCGGCCCTGCCCCTTTCGGCTCCTGTCCCGGATGCACCGCGCGGCGGCGTCCCGGGGGACGCGCTCAGGGCTTGGGGTGTTCGTCCCATTTGTCGGAAAGGATCCGCTGGCTCGCACCGTCGGGATCCTCGTACTGGTCGGTGCGTACCGTCCAGATGAAGGCGATCAGGCCAAGCCCGCCCAGGAAGAGCGAGATCGGAATCAGCCAGACAAGAATGTCCATGTCAGTTCCCCTTTACCCCTGAAGGCACCCCTTCACGCGGCCCCGCCACCCTGTGTCCCCGGCATGCGCATCAGCGCAGCCGCAGGGCATTCAGCGAAACCGTGATCGAACTGGCCGACATGGCCAGCGCCGCGATGAGCGGGGAACAAAGCCCCGCAACCGCCAGAGGCACCGCAATCACGTTGTAGAATGTTGCAATACGGAAGTTCTCACGGATCCTGCGCGTCGCGCGAGAGGCAACATCCACCGCCCCCGGAATGGGCGACAGATTGCCTCCCAGAAGGACTATATCGGAGGCAACCCGCGCAGCATCCAGCGCAGAGGCGGGCGAAATGCTCACATCTGCGGTGGTCAGCGCCGCCGTATCGTTCAGACCGTCGCCCACCATCAATACGTGTGCGCCCGATTCTTGCAGCGCCGCGATGCGCGCGGCCTTGTCTCCGGGCAGGGCACCGGCGGTCCAGTCCTCGATCCCCAGCCGGCGGGCCAGTGCCTCCACCGCGCCCTCCGTATCGCCCGAGATCAGCAGCACCCGCTTGCCCGCCGCGCGCAGATCGCGCACCGCCTCTTCGGCGCCCGGGCGCAGGCTGTCACTGAAGGTGAATTCCGACAGGCCCTGCGGCCCCTGCAGCCAGGTGGCGGTTTCCGGGCCTGCCTCGGCCCCCAGCCAGGCCGCCCGGCCCAGCCGTACCACCTGCCCGTCCAGCCGTGCCTCGGTGCCGTATCCCGGCACCTCGCGCAGGTCCTCCACCGCCGCCGCGACCACGCCCCGCGCGGTCAGCGCCGTCACCAGCGCCCGGCTCAGCGGATGCGAAGACCCCTCGGCCAGCGCAAGCGCCAGTTGCAGGGTGGCCGTGTCGAAGGCCTCCGCGTTCGTCACCTCCGGCGTCCCCGCCGTCAGCGTGCCGGTCTTGTCGAAGACAACCGTGTCGACCTGCGCCAGCCGTTCCAGCGCGGTTTCGTGCTTCACCAGCATGCCCTTGCGGAAAAGCCGGCCCGAGGCTGCCGTGGTCACCGCCGGCACGGCCAGTCCAAGGGCACAGGGGCAGGTGATGATCAGCACGGCGGCAGCGATGTTCAGCGCCACGCGCAGATCGCCCGTCCACAGGTACCAGCCCACGAAGGACAGCGCCGACAGGATATGCACCCCCGGCGCGTAAAGCTTCGCCGCGCGGTCGGCCAGAGAAGTGTAGCGCGACCGCCCGCTTTCCGCGATAGCGACCAGATCGGCCATCCGCGCCAGCGAGGTATCGCGCCCGATCGCCCCGGCCCGGATCGTCAGCGGCCCGGTCAGGTTCACCTCTCCCGCGCTGACGGCCTGCCCGGGTGCCGCCGCCACCGGCAGGGTCTCCCCCGTCAGCAGGCTGCGGTCCAGCTCCGAGGTACCCTCGACGATCTCTCCGTCCACGGGCATCCGCCCGCCCGGGCGCACCCGGATCAGGTCGCCCACCACCAGCTCCGCCACCGGGCGCAGCACCTCTTCGCCATCGCGGATCACGAGCGCGCGCGGCACCTCCAGCGCCGCCAGTTCCTCCGCCGCGGAGCGTGCCGCGGCCCGGGTGCGATGATCCAGGTAGCGCCCGGCCAGCAGGAAGAAGGTCAGCGTCAGCGCCGCGTCGAAATAGGCCTCCTCGCCGGAAAGAGAGGTCTCCCACAGCGATGTCACCAGCGCCAGCGCGATGGCGAGGCTGATCGGCACGTCCATGTTCAGCCGCCCCACCCGCAGCGCGCGCGCCGCGCTGACAAAGAAGGGCTGGGCGCAAAAGGCGATGGCCGGCAGGGTGATCGCGGCGCTGATCCAGTGGAAAAGATCCCGCGTGGCATCCTCCGCCCCCGACCAGACCGAGACCGACAGCAGCATCACGTTCATCGAGGCGAACCCCGCCACCGCCAGCCGCATCAGCAGGGCACGCCCGGCGCGGTCGGTGGCCGTGGCGGCGATGGTGCCCGCGTCCAGCTCATGCGCCTCGTAACCCACGGCCTCCACCGCCTTCACCAGCGCCTGGGCCGTGACCTCCGGATCGGCCTTCACCTGCGCCCGCTTCAGGGTCAGGTTCACCCGCGCCTCCCGCACACCGGGGGCGCGGGCCAGCGCCTGTTCTACCGTGTCTATGCAGGCCGCACAGTGGATCCCCGGCAGCGACAACGCCAGCGTCGCCCCTTCCAGCGCCTGGGCCCGACGCGCCATGTCGGCGGCGGCAGGCGCCGCGACACAGGCCGGGCAGGCGGAAATGCCGCCCGGGCTCTCCGGCGGCAGTCCCTCCTGCCGGTCGTCGAAATGTCCCGCCGCGTCGACCATGGAACCCTCAGCGCACCACGTGCAGGTCAAGCCGCTGGATGAACTCGGTCCCGTCATCGGCAATCGCGTGGAACCGCACGATCCACTTGCCCTCGCCCAGCTCCAGCGGTGCCTCGTAGGCGGTGCCATTGAAGGCGAACTGCGGGGTCACGTCATCGGTGCTGTCGGTGGGCCGGCCGATCACGGCCGTCATCTCCTTGGCGCGCACAGGCACGCCCGTCGGATCGGTGATGGCGATCCGCAGCCAGCCCTCGGCATCCTCGGCCTCCACCACCCAGCCCAGGCGCTTCTGATCGGCGACCCGGCCGTCGAACTCCTGGCTGAAGACATAGGTGTTGTCGACTTCCAGCCCCGGGAAGGTGCTGACCGCCTTGGTCGCCATGACCACGTTGACGGTGATGATCACCGCGAAGGCGCCGACGAAGATCCCCAGGACATGCCAGCCCTTCAGGGTGAACCCCTTCGCGGCAGCCTCGGCGGCGGGGGTCGTGGTATCGCTCATCTCACTGGCCTTTCCTGTCTCACTGGGCACTTCCGTCTGACTGGCCACTCCCGTCTGACTGGCCGCTTCTGTTTCATTGGCCTTTCCCGCCGTCCCGGCAGGCCATCCCGCTGGCCCCCCTACCGGGCCCTGCCGTTGAACACGGTTTGCTCGCTCGACCGTTCGCCGGTGCCAAGATCCTCGACCCACATGACGAACTCCGTCCGGTCGGAGGTCGCGGGCGCGGTGCCCGGCGCGGCGGTCACATAGACCCGGGCCAGGTGCGTGGCATCGGCGGGCACCGTCACGCTGGCATCGTCACTGCCTTCGACCTGCACTTCAAGCGCCGCGTCGCCCTCCGCGCTCAGCCGGAAGTCATGCGCCTCGCCGTTCTTGTTGCGCAGGCGCACGTCATAGACGTTGCGGATCGTGCCGTCCGACAGGGTGACGAAGGTCGGGTTGCGCACCGGGGCGACCGTCATGTCGATATCGGGCCGGATGAACAGCGCGACGACCAGGCCGATCCCCACCGCTGCCCAAAGCACGGTGTAGAGCATGGTGCGCGGCCGGAAGACGTGCTTCCAGATCTTGCGGGGCGCACGGCCCCCGCGCTCCGCCACCTCGTCCGTCAGGGCCATGTAGTCGATCAGCCCGCGCGGCTTGCCGGTCTTGTCCATCACGTCGTCACAGGCATCAATGCACAGCGCACAGGTGATGCAGGCCATCTGCTGGCCGTCGCGGATGTCGATCCCCATGGGGCAGACGTTGACGCAGGCGTTGCAGTCGATGCAATCGCCAAGCGCCTCGGCCCCCTGCGCCTTGCGGTGCTTGCCGCGCGGCTCGCCCCGCCAGTCGCGGTAGGCCACGGTGATGGTGTCCTCGTCCATCATGGCGGCCTGGATCCGCGGCCAGGGGCAGGCGTAGATGCAGATCTGTTCCCGCGCGAAACCGCCAAAGAAGAAGGTGGTGAAGGTCAGGATCAGCATGGTGGTATAGGCCACCGGATGCGCGCTGAACGTCAGCAGATCGAGCAGGAGGCTCGGCGCATCCGCGAAGTAGAAGATCCAGGCGCCCCCCGTGGCCAGGCCGATCAGGAACCATGCCACCCACTTGGTGATCCGCAGGCGGACCTTGCGCAGGTCCCACTTCTTCTGCCGGTGCAGGCGCAGGCGCGCGTTGCGGTCGCCCTCGATCCAGCGTTCCACCAGGATGAAGAGGTCGGTCCAGACGGTCTGCGGGCAGGTATAGCCGCACCAGACCCGGCCCAGGGCCGAGGTGAACAGGAACAGCCCCAGCCCCGCCATGACCAGCAGGCCCGCGATGAAGTAGAATTCATGCGGCCAGATCTCGATCCAGAAGAAGAAGAACCGCCGGTTGGCCAGGTCGATCAGCACCGCCTGGTCGGGCAGGTTCGGCCCCCGGTCCCAGCGGATCCAGGGGGTCACGTAGTAGATCCCCAGGGTCACGATCATGATGATCCATTTCAGGTTCCGGAAACGGCCTTTCACGCGACGCGGAAAGATGGGTTCCCTGGCGGCGTAGAGCTTGGGGTCCTGGCTATCGGAAACAGACACGGAGAGGTCCTTTGATGGCGTTCTGGAATGCGCGTTCTCAAAGCCTTGTCGCAAACCGATGTTTTTTGAACCTTGACCTGCATCAAATGCGACATTTTCCCTGTATCTATTATGTATCTATGACATCGCGCCTTTCTCGGCGGCGGTGCCCGGGGCACGGCCCGGCGCGCCCCAGGCCTCCCGCGCCTGGGCCCGGATCCAGCGGGCGAAGGCGCGCGCCTCGGGACGCAGCGTGGCCTCGTGCCACAACAGGAAATAACCCTTCTTGCGCACGTCCTCGAACAGCAGCCGCAGCCGGCCGGAGGCCAGCTCCTCCTCCACGAAGGCCCGCGCCATGACGCCCACGCCACGGCCCGACCGCAGCGCCTCCATCATCAGGTTGCCCGGCAGCGACGTTACGCCGCGCCGCGGATCCAGCTTCGCGCCCTGCCATTCCAGGAACTCGCTGGCCTCGTTGGTGCCCAGCTCCTGGAACCAGGGGAACTCCGCCAGCTCCGCCGGGCTGGGCATGTGATCATCGGGGATCAGCTCCGGCGCGCACAGGACGCAGACCGGGCTTTCCACCAGCAGCTCCGCCTCCAGCCCGGGCCAGGTGCCGCTGCCGTAGCGCAGTGCCAGGTCGGCACTGTCGGGCCCGCCGGGGCCCAGGGTCCGCAGCTGCGGCGTCGGGTCGATCATCAGCGACAGCCCCGGGTGGGCCGCCTGGTAGGCGCCCAGGCGCGGCATCAGGAACTGCGCGGCCAGGGTGGGCGTGCAGGTGACGACCACAGGCCGCTCCGCCCGCTCGCCGCGCAACCGGCCCACGACCTCCTCGATCCCGCCCATGCCCGAGAGCACCGCCTCGGCCAGCTGCCGCCCCTCCTCCGTCAGTTCCAGCTGCCGCCCGCCCCGCCGCACCAGCGCCAGGCCCAGGTGGGTCTCCAGCTGCTTCACCTGCTGGCTGATCGCGGCATGGCTGACGTTCAGCCGCTGGCCCGCCGCCACGGTGGATCCGCTCTCCGCCAGGGCGGCCAGCGCCCGCAGGGCACTCAGGGGGGGAAGGGTCAGCCAGTCAATCATGTAAGTCAGACTTACATGATGGAAGGATTCCTGAATAGGAGATTCCGCCCACACCGCAGTAAAAAAGGGTCAGGCACCAGAACAGGAGAAAGACCCATGCTTTCGATCTACGCAAAAACTTTCATGACCGCCACCCGCAGCGCGCCGCGCCACACCCCCTCCGAAGGGCCCCTGCCCCGGCTGCGCGCCCCGAAGGAAACCGCGCCCGCCGGCAAGGGGCGGAGGCGCTGACATGGACCCGATCCTCTACCGCCCGCTCGACGTGCTGGACGAACGGATCCGCCGCGCGGACCGCTACCAAAAGGACCAGCGCCGCCCTGCGCCGCCCGCCCGGCGCGAACGCCGCTTCCATTGGTGGCACGGCGTCCTGCGGAAGTGACCCGGCGCGGGGCTGGGGCGAAGGTGTAGGCGAAGGTGGATTGCATCCACCCTACACGCCCTCGTAGGGTGGATGAAATCCACCATCCCTGCGCCCCCTGCCGAGATCGCACACCGGCGGGATGGCTCTCCCCACGGCACGAAAAAGCCCGCCCCGGGATCCGGGGCGGGCGTCCCCCTGCCTGGGGGCTGGCTTGAAAAAAGGCACCGACCGTTCAAGGAAACGCGCGAACAGGACGAAGCGGCCGGTGCCGACCCCACCACGAAGGCAGGGATTTCTCAGGGCGGGGATCGTAACCCCCGGCCCGATCTCTCTCAGGCGCGGCTCACTCGCCGCCGCCCAGCTGGTGGACGTAGGTCGCCACGGCGCGGATCTGCGCCTCGCTCAGGCGGGCGGCCCAGGTGGGCATCACGCCAAAGCGCGCATTCTCCACCGTCTCGTGCACCGTCGCGTAGTCCCCACCGTAGAGCCAGATGGCATCCGTCAGGTTCGGCGCGCCCTGCTCCCGGTCGCCCGTGCCGGCCTCGCCGTGGCAGGAGGCACAGTTCTCCTCGAAGACCACCGCGCCCTCCTCGACCAGGCTGGCATCCTGCGGCGTCTCTCCGGACAGGGTCATGACGAAGTTCACCACCGCGTCGATCTGTTCCGGCTCCAGCAGCTCGTCGGCACCGAAGGCCGGCATCTGGCTGTAGCGGGCATCCCAGTCATCCTCGTTCCGGATCCCGTGGGTCACCGTGTAGTGGATGTCCTCGATCGACCCGCCCCAGAGCCAGTCATCGTCCAGCAGGTTCGGATAGCCGACCGCACCGGCCGCCCCCGACCCGTGGCACTGGGCACACCAGGTCTTGAAAACGGCGGCCCCGGCGGACACGGCATACTGGTTCAGATCCGGATCATCGGCGATCGCGCCCAGCTCGACCGAGGCCAGCTGCTCGTTGATGCCGGCGTTGGCAGCTTCGACCTCCGCGATCCGCTCGGCCACCTCACCACGGGTGGTGTAGCCCAGCACCCCTTCCGTGGCACGGTTCACCAGCGGCCAGGCCGGATAGAGGATCGTGTAGATGATCCCCCAGACGATGCAGATGTAGAAGGTGTAGAGCCACCAGCGCGGCAGCGGCGTGTTCAGTTCCTCGATCCCATCCCAGCTGTGGCCGGTGGTCCCGTGTTGCTTCTTCAGGTCATCGCTCATCTCACAGGTCCTTTCCTGCGAAGGCCGGTTCGGATGCCTTGGCATCCGGCGCGGGACGGTCTTCGTTGCGCAGCGGGATGTTGGCCGTGTCCCGGTAGGTCTTGCGGGCCCCCGGGCGGAACACCCATGCGACGCAGATCGCGAAGAAGGCGAACATGGCCATAAGCATCCAGCTGTCCGCGAATTCGCGCATGAGGGAATAGGTCTCGTTCATCACATCCTCCCCCTCAGCGGCTTTCGTCCGGGTAGAAGGTCGAGAAGTCGACCAGCGTCCCCAGCATCTGCAGATAGGCGATCAGGGCATCCATCTCGGAAATCCCCGGTTCACCGTCGAAGTTGCGCACGTTGACGCTTTCCTCGCCGTAGCGTTCCACCAGACCGTCGTAATCGCTGTCCGGATCGGCCTGGGCCAGGAAGTCGGCCTGGGCGTTCTCCAGCTGATCGTCGCTGTAGGGCACGCCGACGATGCGGTGGGTCGACATCACGTCCTGGATGTACTCGCCCTCGATCATGGCGTGGGTCAGGAAGCCGTATTTGGGCATCACCGATTCAGGCACGACCGACTGCGGGTTGGTCAGGTGGTCGACGTGCCACTCGTCCGAGTAGCGCCCGCCGACCCGGGCCAGGTCCGGCCCGGTCCGTTTCGACCCCCACTGGAACGGGTGGTCGTACATCGACTCCGCCGCCAGCGAGTAATGCCCGTAACGCTCGATCTCGTCGCGCATCGGACGGATCATCTGGGAGTGGCAGACGTAGCAGCCCTCCCGGATGTAGATGTCCCGGCCGGCCAGTTCCAGCGGCGTGTAGGGGCGCATGCCTTCCACGTCCTCGATGGTGTTTTCGAGGTAGAAGAGCGGTGCGATTTCCACCAGGCCGCCGATGGTGACCACGGCGAAGGAACAGGCGAGGAGCAGCGTGGCGTTCTTTTCAAGAAACGCGTGTTTATCAAGGATACTCATGTGTCAGTTCCTCATTCCGCGGGCACGAAGCCGTTTGCGGTTTGCTCCGCCGGTTGCTTTTTCACGGTCAGCACCAGGTTGACGCACATGATGATCGCGCCGGTCAGGTACATCACGCCACCCAGGCCACGGACCACGTACATCGGGAACTTGGCGGCCACGGTGTCGGCGAAGGAGTTCACCAGGAAGCCGTTGGCATCGACTTCACGCC
The DNA here is from genome assembly GCF_057380755.1 of Pseudooceanicola sp. NS-SX8. NCBI lineage: Bacteria > Pseudomonadati > Pseudomonadota > Alphaproteobacteria > Rhodobacterales > Paracoccaceae > Pseudooceanicola > Pseudooceanicola sp. NS-SX8. The sequence goes on from NZ_CM170819.1 coordinate 4,689,687, forward strand.
ACATCAGGCCTTCCATGATCCCCGTGACCCACATCGAGGCGGCGTAGAGAACGATGCCGATCGTGGCGAGCCAGAAGTGCCAGCTGACCATGCTCAGGCTGTACAGCTCTTTCCGGTTCCACAGCTTGGGCACCAGGTAGTACAGGGCACCGAAGGTGATCATGCCGTTCCAGCCCAGCGCGCCGGAGTGGACGTGACCGATGGTCCAGTCGGTGTAGTGCGACAGGGAGTTCACGGCGCGGATCGACATCATCGGGCCTTCGAAGGTCGACATGCCGTAGAAGCCGACGGCGATCACCATCATCCGGATCACCGGATCGGTGCGCAGCTTGTCCCAGGCGCCCGAGAGCGTCATCAGGCCGTTGATCATGCCGCCCCAGCTGGGCATCCACAGGATGATCGAGAACACCATGCCCAGGGTCGAGGCCCATGTCGGCAGCGCGGTGTAGTGCAGGTGGTGCGGACCGGCCCAGATATAGAGGAAGATCAGCGCCCAGAAGTGGATGATGGACAGCTTGTAGGAATAGACCGGCTTTTCGGCGCGTTTGGGGATGAAGTAGTACATCATGCCCAGGAAGCCTGCGGTCAGGAAGAAGCCCACGGCGTTGTGGCCGTACCACCACTGCGTCATCGCATCCTGCACACCGGCAAAGAGCTGCACCGACTTGGAGCCGAAGATCGACACCGGCACGGCCAGGTTGTTGACCACGTGCAGCATGGCGACGGTGACGATGAAGCTCAGGTAGAACCAGTTCGCCACGTAGATGTGGGGTTCCTTGCGCTTGATGATCGTGCCCAGGAAGACCGCCAGGTAGGCCACCCAGACAATGGTCAGCCACAGGTCGACGTACCATTCGGGCTCGGCATATTCCTTCGACTGGCTGCCGCCCAGCACGTAGCTCAGCGCGGCCATGACGATGAAGAGGTTGTACCCCCAGAAGACGAACCAGCCCAGGTTACCGCCCCAGAGCCGCGCGGCAGAGGTCCTCTGCACCACGTAGAAGGAGGTCGCGATCAGGGCGTTGCCCCCGAAGGCGAAGATCACGGCAGAGGTATGAAGCGGCCGCAGCCGGCCAAAGTTCATGTAGCCCTGCGCCCATTCGAAGTTCAGCCCCGGGAAGGCCAGCTGGAAGGCGATGAACACCCCGGCCAGGAAACCGACCACACCCCAGAAGGCGGTGGCGATCACCCCGAACCGGACGACACCGTCCATGTATTCCCCGGAAAGGTCGCGGCCATCCACGTCCTCGTCTGTCTTGCGCAGCGTGTAGACGAACATGCCGGCAGCGACGAGCATCACCACCAGGGCGTTCACCATATACGCCAGGTCACGCGCGAAATTGGCTGCGATCGCCGCGAATATCGCGATCAGCGCCAGCGCGACCAGCTTGATTGCATTTGTCATAACGCGTCCCTTTGTCAGTCCAACGGGGTGGATGGAATCCCACCGCTTGTTTCGGAGTTGCGACCTCCGCTTCTTGCGGCGGTCCCGATCACGATGCCTTGATCTGTATCAATCGCGGTTTCGTGAGTGGTTGACGTCGATCAATGTGTGACAATTACACACATGCTAAAAACACCTTATCGACCACCATACGGTCAAGTAATCTTTAATTGGTGCAACGGTTTATCTGCAAAATAACCCCAGGAGGCTCTCATGGCCTACAAGACGATCTTCACGATCCTGACCCGGAAGGACGGGCTGAAAGCCCACCTCGACCAGGTCGCAGCCCTCGCCAGTTCACATGACGCTCACCTCGACGTGCTCTGCCTCGGCGTCGATCGTACGCAGATGGGCTACTACTACGCTGGCGCCAACGCGATGGTCCTGCAGGAGGCCATCACCCGCGCAACCGAAGACTCCAAGGAACTGGAGGCAGAAGCGAACGCCTACCTCAAGGGCGCCTCGATCCGCTTCGCCGTCGATACCGACGTGGCCCAGATGGGCGACATCGGCCGCCACGTCGCCTGGCGCGCCCGCTTCTCCGACCTGGCCGTGCTGCCCAAGCCCTACGGCGACAGCAAGGGCGTGGAAGATGAGCCGATCATCGAATCGATCCTCTTCGAAGGCCGCACCCCGGTGGTCGTCATGCCCGACGAGGTCACCGACCTGGCACCGAAGAACCCGCTGATCGCCTGGAACGAAACGCCCGAATCCCTGGCCGCGATCCGCAAGGCGCTGCCGCTGCTGCAACAGGCCGCCTCGGTGCACGTCGTGGTCATCGACCCGCCGGTGCATGGGCCCGACCGCTCCGATCCGGGCGGCATGCTGGCCGGCTGGCTGGCCCGCCACGGCGTCTCGACCGAGATCGACGTGATCTCCAAGACGATGCCGCGCATCTCGGACCTGATCGCGCGCCATGCCTCCGACATCAGCGCCGACATGATCGTCATGGGGGCCTATGGCCACTCCCGCTTCCGCGAAGCGATCCTGGGCGGGGCCACGCGCCACATGCTCGAAGGCACCACGCTGCCGATCTTCATGGCGCACTGATCCGGCGCCCACCGGAACGCCCGCCCGAACGCCCGCCCGAACCCCCGAAGGCCGCGCCAAGGCGGGATCACCACGGGGAAGACGCCTCAGGGAAAACGCCTCGGGGAAACAACAACGAAGGGCGGGCCGATCGGCCCGCCCTTTCCGTTACGCACCGCCTCGCAACGCCGCCACCGCCCCCGGCAGCTCCGCCGGATCGTCGATCAGCAGATGCGCGCCCCCGTCCCGCAACTCCTGCGCGCTGCCGAACCCCCAGGTCACCCCGACGGAGGCCAGACCGTTGCGCCCCGCAGCCCCGGTGTCATTGGCCCGGTCGCCCACCATGATCGTGCGCGCGGGGTCCAGGCCCTCGACCTGCAGAAGATGGGCAATCAGCTCCCCCTTGTCCTCGAACCGCCCGTCCAGCTCCGACCCGTAGATCCGCTCCACCAGCGGGCCGAACCCGAAATGGGCGATCACCCGTTCGGCAAAGGGCACCGGCTTGGCCGTACAGACCATCAGGCGGTGCCCCGCGGCCCGCAGCGCCTCCAGCGCGGCGAAGATCCCCGCATAGGGCTCGCCCTCGAAGATGCCCCCGGCATCATAGCGCTCCCGGTAAAGCCGCAGCCCCTCTTCGGCCAGGGCCTGATCCCCGCCCGTCAGCGTCACGAAACTGCGGCGCAGCGGGGGGCCGATGATCCAGGCCAGCGCCTCGGCCTCCGGCACCGGCAGGCCCAGCGCCCGCAGCGCATGCTGCGCGCAGCCGATATTGCCCGCCGCCGTGTTCACCAGCGTTCCGTCGAGGTCCAGCAGAACCACATCCCGGGCCGCCCCGTCCTTCACCGCATCCGCCATGCGCATGTCCTTTCCATATCCTCCCGCTCCAACCTTCCTCGGGCCTAGGCTCCCCGGCGACGAAGGTCCACCTTTGGCCCCTTCGGCCGCACCACCCTGGCCCTGTACCCGCGTCGATTGCCGGGCGATGCTGCAGAACCCGACCCGGAGGACCCCATGCTGCCAACCGACCTGCGCCCCGCCATGCCCGCCGATCTGCCCCGGATCCAGCAGATCGTGACAGAGGCCTACTCCCCCTGGACAGAGATCCTGGGCCAGCGCCCCGGCCCGCTGGATGACGACTACGCCACCTTTCTGGCCGCCGGGCAGATACTGCTGCTCGATCCGCCCAGCGCCCCGGCGCCCCTCGGCCTGCTGATCCTCATCCCGCAGGAGGACGCGATGATGCTCGACAACGTGGCCCTCGCCGATGCCGCGCGGGGCATGGGGCTGGGCCGCAGGCTCCTCGATGCGGCAGAGCAGATCACCCGCGCCCGAGGGTTCGACCGGATCCGGCTCTATACCCATCAGAAGATGGCCTCGAACATCTCTCTCTACACCGCCCGTGGGTATACCGAGACCCACCGCGTCACCGAAAAGGGCCGGCCTCGGGTCTACATGGAAAAGCCCCTGGGGTGAGGGGCACCGGCCGATGGGGAATGTAAGGGGGGCTTTGCCCGCCCCGACGCCGGAGGCGTCAATGAGAAGAAGAGGTGGGCTTTGCCCCCCGCCTCCTTCGGAGACTCCCCCCAGGATATTTTTGGCCAAAAAATGGGAGGGGCGGGGTGCGCCCGAGGTGGCCCGATCCGCCAGGCGGCGGGCGGGGCACGCGCGGGACGGCGAAGGAGGGCGCTCCACCTCGGACCGGTTACGATTGCGTTGATCCCGCGAACGGTGATTGCGCGGCCATGTCGGGCGCCGGATTTCGCACCGTCGGGTTACCGACAGGATACCGACGTAATACCGACGTTTTGATCGGGGCTTTTCAAGTGCTTAAGTTTTTCGCACCGACGCGGCTTTCGGCCGTCGGTCGCTCTGTTCAGCTTTGGTTGGGGGAAATCTGCCTGCCGGTTTCAGACCAGCATGCCGCCGTCCGAATCGTCGCCGGCTTCTTCCAGCAGGCGGGTGAAATCGGGCACCGTCACGTGGCGCTTGCCCTGCAGCTCGATGATCCCGTCCCGCTTCAGAGCAGAGATCTGGCGGCTCACCGTTTCCAGGGTCAGGCCCAGGTAATCGGCCATCGCCTCCCGCGTGAGCGGCAGGTCAAAGACGATTTTCTCCTGCATGGACAGGGAGTTGATGGAGGCATCCCGGCGCCCGATGATGGCCAGCAGGGAGGCGATCTTTTCCCGCGCCGTCTTGCGGCCCAGCACCAGCATCCATTCCCGGGCGGCGTCCAGCTCATCCAGGGTCATCTGCAGCAGGCGTTGCGCGATATGGGGGGTGGTTTCCATCATCTGCTCGAAAGGTTTCTTTCGAAAACAGCACATTACCAGGTCAGAGGTCGCCACCACGTCATAGGCGGCGCCGTCGCGGCCGGGGCGGCCCACGAAATCGGAGGGCAGCAGAAGGCCCACCATCTGGGTCCGCCCGTCCTCCATCGTCTGGGTCAGGGTCGCGATCCCGCTGACGACGGAGCCCACGAAATCCATCTTGTCACCGGACCAGATCACGGTCTGCCCGGCCTCGTAGCTGCGGTAGTACTTGATCTCCTCCAGCCGTTCGAGCTCATCCCCCTCGCAGCGGGCGCAGACCGCGCGATGCCGGATCGGGCAGTCATTGCAATCGTGCGAGACAAAGGAAAAATCTTCCTGGAGCATGGGAAACCGGCCGATGGATCTAATGGTTGATCTGGGTCAAGGCGCCTGTCCGGCGCCTCGGTAAACCCTAGTCCCATGGTCACCAAAACGCAACTTGAACGCCTGGGACTGTTTGACGCGAAAGTGCCGCGTTACACAAGCTATCCCACGGCCCCGCATTTCTCCGACGCCGTCGGCTCGGGCGAACATGCGTCGTGGATCTCGGCCATCCCGGAGGGGGCGGAGATCTCTCTTTATGTCCACGTGCCCTTCTGCCGCAGGCTGTGCTGGTTCTGCGCCTGCCGCACCCAGGGCACCCAGAGCGAAGAACCCGTTCGCGCCTACATGAACACCCTTCTGGCCGAGCTCGACATGTTGGAAGCGCAGCTTCCCCCGGGCGTGCGTCTGTCGCGGCTGCACTGGGGGGGCGGCACGCCGACCCTTCTGGCGCCCGACCTGATGGAGACCCTCGCGGGCCGCATCGCAGAGGTCGTCCCCTTTGCCGAAGGTGCTGAATTCTCGGTGGAAATCGACCCGAACGAGATCGACGAGGCGCGCCTTCGCGTGCTCAAGGCTGCGGGGATGAACCGCGCTTCGATCGGGGTGCAGGACTTCGACCCGATGATCCAGGAATGCATCGGACGGGAGCAGAGCTACGAGGTGACCCGCGACGTCATCGCGGCGATCCGGGCCCACGGGATCGAAAGCCTGAACGCCGACATCCTCTTCGGCCTGCCGCATCAGACCCGGGAAAAGATCACCGAAAGCGTGCAGAAACTGCTGTCGCTCTCCCCCGACCGGGTCGCGCTTTACGGCTATGCCCACGTGCCCTGGATGGCGCGGCGGCAGGGCATGCTGCCCTCCGATGCGCTGCCCACCCCGTCCGAACGGCTGGAACTATTTGCCACAGCCAGGGAACTGTTCCTGTGGGACAACTATGCCGAAATCGGCATCGACCACTTCGCCCTGCCCGATGACGGGCTGGCCGTGGCGCAGAAGGCCGGGCGGCTGAAGCGGAACTTCCAAGGCTATACCGATGACCGGGCCGAGGCGCTGATCGGGATCGGGGCCTCCTCCATTTCCCGCTTCCCACAGGGCTACACCCAGAATGCCGCGGCCACGGGCGCACATACCAAGGCCATTCGGGAGGGGCGCTTCTCCACCTCGCGGGGGCATGCCTACCGCGGCGAGGACAAGATGCGCGCCCGGATCATCGAGGCGGTGATGTGCGATTTCGGCGTACGCACGTCGGAAATCGCCGCGGATTACGGCGCCGACCCGGCCTGGCTGACAGCGCTTTTCCGCGACGTGTCCGACCAGTTCGACGGGCTGCTGCAGGTGACGGACGAAGGGATGTTCATCCCCCAGATGGCACAGCCCCTGACCCGGCTGGTCGCCCGCGCCTTTGACGCCTACGACGGTAGCAAGGCCAGGCATTCCTCGGCGATCTGAGGCACTTGCGGCGGGCCCACGGGCCCGCCTTCCGGATTGCAGGGCCAGTTTGCCAAGCCGGGGCTACCGATCCATGGCGGCCGCGAACAGCTCTCGCGTGTAGTCGGCCTGCGGCGCGTCGAAGACCTGCCGGGCGGTGCCCGCCTCGATCACGTCGCCGTGGCGCATGACCATGACGCGGTGGGACATGGCCCGCACCACCTTCAGGTCGTGACTGATGAACAGGTAGGCCAGCCCGTACTTCTGCTGCAGATCCCGTAGCAGGTCGACGATCTGAACCTGAACGGTCATGTCCAGCGCGGAAGTCGGCTCGTCCAGCACCACCAGCTTGGGCCGCAGGATCATCGCCCGGGCAATCGCGATCCTCTGCCGCTGCCCGCCCGAGAACTCGTGCGGGTAGCGATCCATCGCGGCGGGATCCAACCCGACTTCGGTCATCACCTCCGCCACGAGGTCCCGCACGGGGCGGCCATCGCCGATCTTGTGCACCGACAGCCCTTCGGAAATGATCTGCTCCGCCGTCATGCGGGGCGACAGCGACCCGTAGGGATCCTGGAAGACGATCTGCATGTCCTTGCGCAAGCGGCGCAGATCGGCCGTCGACAGGTCCCGCACGCTCCGGCCTTCGAAGCTGATCTGCCCTTCGGAGCCGATGAGCCGCATCAACGCCAGTGCCAGCGTGGTCTTGCCCGACCCGCTTTCCCCCACGATCCCAAGGGTTTCGCCCGCATGCAGGGTGATCGACGCATCGTTCACTGCCTTCACGTGGCCCACGGTCTTCTTCATCAGCCCCTGCTGGATCGGGAACCAGATCCTCAGGTGATCCGCCTCCAGCACCACGGGCGCATCCCCCGCCGGAGCCTGCGGCGCCCCGGTGGCAGCCGCCGACAGGAGTTTCTTGGTGTAGTCATGCTGCGGATTGGCGAAGATTTCCTCCGTCCGGCCTTCCTCCACGATATGGCCATCCTTCATCACGCAGACACGATCCGCGATGCGGCGCACGATGCCCAGGTCATGGGTGATGAACAGCAGGCCCATGCCCGTGTCCTTCTTCAGATCTGCGAGAAGTTCGAGGATCTGCGCCTGGATCGTCACGTCGAGCGCGGTCGTGGGTTCATCGGCGATCAGCAGCTGCGGCTTGTTGGCCAGGGCCATGGCGATCATCACGCGCTGCCGCTGCCCCCCGGACAGTTCGTGCGGATAGGCCGTCAGCCGGTCCTCCGCGTCGCGGATCCCCACCTGCTCCAGCAGTTCGAGGGAGCGCGCCCGGGTTTCGCTTGTCACGATCCAGCCCGACAGCCGGGACTTCAGCACCACCTTGCCCAGCCACAGGACGGCGGCAATGCCAAGCGCCCAGAGGACCGCCCGGAAGAGGCGCATCACCGCTTCGCTCCCGAAGGCCCCCAGGAAGTCTAGGCTCGGCTCCTCCGGCGCGGTGGCAACGAAGGCGCCGTAAAGCCCCAGGAAGGCAAAGAAGGCGATCAGGCTCATCAGCACCGGCGCCGGGTTCAGGTTCATCCAGCCTTCCAGCCAGCGCTTGACCCAGCCGCGCCCGGTCAGCCCCTGGTGGAGCGCCATGCTCTCCGCCAGCTGCTTCTCGATCGTGTGCAGCGGGTTGAGGGAGGTCATCGGCTCCTGGAAGATGAAGGAGATGTCGTTGCCGCGCAGTTTCCGCAGGGTGGTGTTGCTCGCGCCCACCATTTCCTGCCCGGCGAAGGTGACGGAGCCCTCCACATGGGCATTGTCGCCCAGCAAGGACACGGTGGAGAGCGCCGAGACGGACTTGCCCGACCCCGACTCGCCCACCAGCGCCACGGTTTCCCCCTGCGCCACGTCGAAGGAGACGCCATGCACGGCCTCCACCTTGTTGCCGTCCTGGGAAAAGGCGACACGCAGGTCCCTGACCTGAAGCATGCTCATTTGAAGGTCTTTCTCGGATCGAAGGCATCCCGGACGCCTTCGAAGATGAAGACGAGCAACGACAGCATCAGCGCGAAGACGATGAAGGCCGTGAAGCCCAGCCAGGGGGCCTGTAGGTTCTGTTTCGCCTGCAGCGTCAGCTCCCCGAGAGAGGGGGAGGAGGACGGCAGGCCGAAGCCCAGGAAGTCGAGGCTCGCCAGGGTCGAAATCGTGCCGGTGACGATGAAGGGCATCATGGTCAGCGTGGCCACCATGGCATTGGGCAGCATGTGACGGAACATGATCACCCGGTTCGACACCCCAAGCGCCTTGGCGGCGCGCACGTATTCAAGGTTGCGGGCCCGCAGGAACTCCGCCCGGACGACCCCCACAAGGGACATCCAGCCGAAAAGCACGGTGAGGATCACCAGCAGCCAGAAACTGCGCCCCAGGATCGCGAAGAGGATGATGATGATGTAGAGCGACGGCGTGGAGGCCCATATCTCGATCAGGCGCTGGAAGATCAGGTCCACCTTGCCCCCGAAGTAGCCCTGCACGGCCCCCGCCAGGATACCGATGGCAGAGGAGGCGATGGTCACGATGAGGGTAAAGATGATGGAGAGCCGGAAGCCGTAGATCACCCGCGCCAGCACATCCCGCTTGGTATCATCGGTCCCCAGCAGGTTCTGCCCGTTGGGCGGCAGCGGCGCCGCGCCGGGCCGTTCCACGGGCGTGTCGTAGGAATAGTGGATCGGCGGCCAGAGGGTCCAACCCTTCTCGATCGGTTCGCCTTCGACCACGCCGTCCTCGGCATCCTGCATGATCCCCTCCGGATCATCGAAGCAGCTTTCCAGCCCGCCGCTCTCGATCAGGCACTGGACTTCGGGGTCGCCATAGATCGCCTCGGTCCGGAAATCGCCGCCGAACTGCGTCTCTGGATAGAACTTGAAGATCGGCGCGTAGTAGTCGCCCCGGTAGTTCACCAGGATTGGCTTGTCGTTGGCGATGAACTCCGCCAGCAGGGACAGCCCGAACAGCACGGCAAAGATCACGAGCGAGACATAGGCCCTGCGGTTGCGCCGGAAACTGCGCCAGCGCCGCTTGTTCAGCGGCGACAGCCATCCCCTGGGCGCCTCTGCCACGGGGGCTGGCGCCGGTTGGCCCGGCATGCGTTCCTCTTCCATCAGGTTCATGTCAGCCCTCCCGGCTCTCGAAGTCGATCCGGGGATCCACGAAGACGTAGCAGAGGTCCGAAAGGATGCCCACGACCAGACCGATCAGGCCGAAGATGAAGAGCGTGCCGAAGATCACCGGGTAATCCCGGGTTAGCGCCGCCTCGAAGCCCAGCCGTCCCAGCCCGTCGAGGGAAAAGAGCGTTTCGATGATCAGCGATCCGGCGAAGAAGACACCGATGAAGACCCCCGGGAAGCCCGCGATGACGATCAGCATCGCGTTGCGGAAGACATGGCCGTAGAGCACGCGGCGTTCGGTCTGGCCCTTGGCGCGGGCGGTCATCACGTATTGCTTCTTGATCTCGTCCAGGAAGGAATTCTTGGTCAACAGGGTCAGGGTCGCAAAGGCGGATATGGTGGAGGCCAGCACCGGCAGCGCGATGTGCCACAGGTAGTCGGCAATCTTACCAAAGAAGCTCAGCTGCTCGAAATTCTCGGATGTCAGGCCGCGTAAGGGGAAGAGCTGCCAGTAGGAGCCCCCGGCGAAGAGCACAAGCAGCAGCACCGCAAAGAGGAACCCCGGGATCGCATAGGCCACGATGATGACGGCAGAGGTCACGTTATCGAAGCGCGAGCCCTCCTTCACCGCCTTGCGGATCCCCAGCGGGATCGAGACGATATAGGCGATCAGCGTCGACCACAGGCCGAGCGTGATGGAGACCGGCATCTTCTCCAGCACCAGGTCGATGACGGAGACGGAGCGGAAGTAGCTGTCGCCGAAATCCAGCCGCACGTAGTTCCACAGCATCAGCATGAAGCGGGTCAGGGGCGGCTTGTCGAAGCCGAATTCCTTCTCCAGCTTGTCGATGAACTCGGGCGGCAACCCGCGGGACCCGGCGTATTCGGACTTGCCCGAATCCTCGAACATGTCGCCCGCATCATTGCTGCCACCGGTGAAGCCGGCGGTGACGTCCCCCTGGCCCTGCACCTGGGCGATGATCTGTTCGATCGGGCCGCCTGGCACGAACTGCGTCAGGGCGAAGTTGATGATCATGATCCCCAGCAGGGTCGGGATGACCAGCGCGAGGCGGCGAAGAATGTAGGCTCCCATGATGCGCTTACCTCAGCGCGCCCGCGGCCTTCAGCTCTGCCGCCCGGTCGGCGTCGTACCACCAGAAGTCCAGGTAGCCGAGGTCGTAGGGCGGAATGTCGGGGTGGCGATACATGTCGAAGAAGGCAACCCAGTAGCCGGACTTGTACCAGGTCGGCACCATGATGAAGGCATCGCGCAGCGCCCGGTCCAGCACCCGCAACGAAACATCCTGCGCTTCCTGGCTGTCGGTATCGAGGGAGGCGTAGATGATGTCGTCGATCAGCTGGCTGGACAGCCCCGCCGGGTTGAAGACGGAGACGGCAGCATCCGCAGAACCGTACATCTGCAGAAGGCCGGTCCCGGTGCCCAGACCCGCCCGATATCCACCGTAGAGCATGTCGTAGTCCCGATCGCGGCGACGGTCCGTGTACTGGCTGGGATCAACCACCTCGAACTGCGGATCGATGCCGAGGGTTTCGAGGTTCTTGGCGTAGTTGTCCAGGATCGGCTGGAGCGAGGGCGCGGAAGAGGAGTTGATCGGGAAATCGATGGTCAGCACCTCGCCTGCGGCATTGCGGCGAATGCCGTCGTCGCCGACCTCCCAGCCGGCATCGGTCAGAAGCTGGCCGGCCTTGCGCAGATTGCCCCGGTCGTTCAGCCGCTCCGGCGTGCTTTCATGCACGCCCACCGGAGGCTCGCTCATCAGCTCTTCGGGAATCACGTCCCCGAGGCTCTCCATGAAGGCGATTTCCTCTTCACTCGGCAGCCCTCTGGCCTGCAGCGGCGTATCCTGGAAATAGCTCTCCCGATGCTTGAACAGGCCATATTGCAGGCTCTCATTCGTCCATTCGAAGTTGAAGGCCAGGGCGATCGCCTCCCGCACCCGCTTGTCCTGGAACTTCTCCTTGCCGAGGTTGAAGACAAAGCCGACGTTGCTGGGCGGGATACCGTCCGGCAGGTCTTCCTTCACGACCGTTCCGGCCTCCACCGCGGGGAAGTCGTACTGGTTCGCCCACTGGCGGGAACTGGTTTCCTGGCGGAAGGTGTATTCGCCAGCCTTGAAAGCCTCGAAGGCGGCGGAATCGTCGGCAAAGTACTCGACCCTGATCTCGTCGAAGTTCCAGCGCCCCACGTTGATGGGCAGGTCCTTGCCCCAGTAATCGGGATTCCGCTTGTAGGTGATGCGCCGGTTCACATCATAGCTGTCGAGCATGTAGGGCCCGGAGCCGGGCGAGGTTTCGAAGCGCGGCTCGTCCAGGCGCGCGCCGGTTTCCTCGAACCACTTCTTGGAAAACACGGTGACGCCGCCGACCTGCTCCACCAGCGACCGGCGGGAGACGCCATCGGCAAAGGTGAACTTGACGGTGTGATCATCCAGCGCCTCTGCCCCGGTGATCAGCTTCTTCACCGCCGCCGCGTAAGAGGGCAGCCCCTGTTCCAGAAAGAGGTTGTGGGAAAAGACCACGTCATGCGCGGTGACAGGCGTGCCATCGGAGAACTTTGCCTCGGGCCGCATGTGGAACACGACCCAGGTCTTGTCCTCGGGGTATTCGACGCTTTCGCACAGCAGGCAGTAGGACCCGTTGTAGTCATCCGCGGCCTCGGTCAGCAGGCTTTCGTACATCATCGATGACAGCGCACCGGCACGGCCCTTCACGGTGAAGGGGTTGAGGCTGTCGAAGGTCCCGGACCCTTCGATCGAGATGGAGCCCCCCTTGGGCGCATCGGGATTGACGAAGGCGAGGTGTTCGAAATCGGCCGGATATTTCAGATCGCCGAAGAAGGAATAGCCGTGGCTGGTGATGATCCGGCTTTCTTCTTCGGTCGTTGCCTCCTCTTCCTGCGCGCGGGCAGGATCGGCCAGGAATGAAAGGGCGGCGACGCCGAGGCCCGACAGAAGCAGCATGGCGCGTCGGGTCAAGGACAGCTCCCCGGAAGCGGCAAGGGCACGGGTCTGGGGTCGGTTCATCGGAAGCTCCTCGACTATCCTGTTGGCGATTGGCCGGGCGCCGGATGCGGCACGCCGGACCGGGCCACCTGCGCGACCCATTTTGGATCTAGGCTAATCGCCGGGATTAACCATGTTCAAGACGAGAATGCGTGAGAAGTGGTTACCAGGTCCTTACCCCCAGCTTTGCCAACAAGAAGGCCGCCCGGACGACGCCCGGGCGGCCTTAAAATTGATCTGTCTGGCCAGCTCGCGCGCTTAGCCGCCGACGCTTTGCAGATAGGCGATGACGTTGGCGCGGTCCTCGACATCCTTGAGACCGGCAAAGGACATCTTGGTGCCCGGGGCCGCGCTCTTCGGATCCGTCAGGAAGGTCTGGATGTTCTCGGGCGTCCAGGTGTCGAACACGGCCGCCAGCGCACCGGAGTAGCCGAAGCCGTCAACGGAACCGACAGCCCGGCCGACCACGCCATCCAGGTGGGGCCCCGTGGCGTTGGAGCCGTCCACCTTGTGGCAGGCCTTGCACTTGTTGAAGACACGTTCGCCCTTGCCGGCGTCGGCGCTGGCGAAGACCTCTTCGAAGGAAACCTCTTCCTCGACCGGGGCAGGTTCGCCGCTGTCGCCGGTTTCAACGACGTAGCCGCGCGCATGCGCCTCGTCGCCGTGCCCGCCAACGCTGGTGTCGTAGAGCAGATCGGCAGCCCAGCTGCCCAGAAGGAAAACGAGCAGCGTTCCGCAGAAACCGCCAATGATTTTCGTTCCCGTCATCGTGTCAAACATATCCGCTGCGCCCTCGATGAATTCGTAGCTAGTTGCTCGGCGGTGATCTATCCGCTTCCCCTCGCGCAAAGCAAGGTGTAGTTACCGCGACCAATCGCCCCTCGGGGCCGAGTGGATTGCAACAACACGGAATACCCCAGATGACACGCCGAATTGCCTTCCAGGGCGAGCTGGGCGCCTATTCGCACCAAGCCTGCGTACAAGCCTGTCCCGATCTGGAACCCCTCCCTTGCCGCACTTTCGAAGATGCGATTGCAGCGGTCAAGGAGGGCAATGCCGAAAAGGCAATGCTCCCCGTGGACAATTCCACTTTCGGACGGGTCGCCGATATCCACTACTTGCTGCCCGGTTCGGGATTGCACATTGTCGGTGAAGCTTTTGTCCGGGTGCATATCAATTTGATGGGTCTGCCAGGTACCAAATTGGAAGACATCAAATCGGCGACTTCCCATTCAATGCTTCTGGGGCAATGCCGCGCATTTCTGGCGGACCACGGCATCCAGCGGATCACCGGTGCCGACACTGCGGGATCCGCCCACCTGATCTCCGAACAGTCCGACCGCTCCCGCGGGGCTCTGGCGAGCGAGCTGGCGGCAGAGGTCTACGGCCTGGATGTCCTGGCGCGCCATATCGAGGACCAGTCGAACAACACGACCCGGTTCCTGGAAATGTCGATGACGCCGGATCATTCGCGCCGCGGGCCGGGCAAGATGATCACCACGCTGCTCTTCGAGGTCCGCAACATTCCCGCCGCGCTCTACAAGGCCATGGGCGGCTTTGCGACCAACGGCATCAACATGACCAAGCTGGAAAGCTACATGGTGGGCGGCAGCTTCACCGCGACCCAGTTCTACGCCGACATCGAGGGCCACCCCGAGGACGCGCATGTGAAGCTGGCGCTGGATGAGCTGAGCTACTTCTCCAACCGGATGGAGATCCTGGGCGTCTACCCGGCGGACCGCGATCACCCCTGATCCCCGCAACGGGAATGGCGGGCCCGGGCGGGCCTGCCGACCCTAGCCGTGCGAACGCGGGGTCTTTTCGATCGAGGCGGCGAAGTCGGCCATGCGGTCCGCCACGCGCTTTTCGATGGTACCGCGCGCAAGGCGCAGGGACTGGATCAGCAGGCGCGCCGAAAGCGTCTTCGGCTTGATCTCCGTTTCGATCCGCAGCCGCGTGCGGGACCGGGACAGCGCGACCAGATCCACCAGGACGTTGCCCTTCATCCCTTCCGAACGGATCTTCATCACCATGCGTTCCGGGGCCTCGAAATCGGTGACTTCGAGGCCGATATCACGGCGCTTCCCGCGCAGATCGAAACGAATGTCCCAAGCCGCCCCGGGGCCGGTCACGGCGGGGCGATCCTTGCGCGAAACTTCTGCACCGCGGCGAATCGCGGATCGCTCGAAACTGCGAAAGTCGGAGATCCGTTCGAACACTGCGTCGATCGGGGCCTCAATGTCTTCTTTCGCAACGATTTTCATAGAGTACCGACCACCATCACCGGGCTGCGCGCGTCCGCACCGAACATCGCGTCAATCAAGACTGTCCGCAAGCCAATTGCGCAGCAAATACTCGGCAATCGCACCCCGGCGCGGCTTCCTGATCGACGGATGATCGCCTGCGAAAACACTGACCAGTTCTTCCCGGGGCAACCACAGCGCCGCTTCAAGCTCCACCGGGTCGACCGTGATCTCCTCGCTCAGCGCCTCGCCCCGGCAACCGAACATCAGGGAGTTCGGAAAAGGCCAGGGCTGACAGCAGAGATATTCCACCGCGCCGACCCTGACCGCGGTCTCCTCCATCACTTCGCGGCGCACCGCCGCCTCGATCGTTTCGCCCGGCTCGACGAAACCCGCGGTGAGGGAATACATCCCCTCCGGCCAGCCATGCGACCGGCCAAGCAGAACCTTGTCGCCCCGCGTGATCACCATGATCACCACCGGATCGGTGCGGGGAAAATGCCGGGCACCGCAGCTGGTGCAATGGCGCTGCCAGCCTGCCTCGATCGGGGTGGAGGGCTGACCGCAGCGGGAACAGAAGCGGTGCCCTTCGTGCCAGGAAAGCAAACCGCGCGCCGTTGCCGCCAGCTCCGCATCCTCCGGCGAGAGATCGGCCATCACGGCCCGCAGATCGCTGAACTCCTGCTCCGTGCTCAACGCGGCATGACGGGGCAGCGCCTTTGTATCCCATCCAAGCGGCGCATCGCGCAGCGCCAGTTCCGGTGGCTCCCAGGATGAAATGTCGCGGGCGAAGACGAGCCCCTCGCCGGACTGCCCCAGAAGGATCGCACCGGGCTGCCCGGCATCCCCGGCCACCGGGTGATCCATCGGCAACCGCGCCAGCCGATCCGGCCCATCCAGCAGGACCGCGCCGCGCCAGAACAGGATGAAACGACTGGTCTTCGCGGTCAGCGCCTCTGCCAGCGCCGCATCATCCGCCCTGAGCGTCGCGACCCTGTCCAGACCCGACCCGCCAAAGGTGACCTCTTCCCCGATGTGACTGGACATGCTGCCTCCGTTTCGACTTGCGCGAACCCTGCACCCGCGCCCCGGGGATCACAATCCCGCCGAGTGCCCGCCCGCTGCCCCACGGATGGCACGTTGCGAATTTGCCCTGACGTCAGGCAGCGCGATTTCCCGCTGTTCCGAAAGATCGGACTTTACCCATCGCCGCGGCAGGGTCCTTTATGTTCCTGTCACGAGCAAACGCCATCTTGACCGCCGACCATTCCAGGAGAGTCCCATGACCTTGAAACGATCCACGAGTCTGTCCCGCCGCGGTTTCCTTGCCGGAACCGTTGCCGGTGCCTCCCTGCTCACGCTGCACCCGTTTTCGGCCCGCGCGGCCGGCACCCAGGCGCACCTGCGCATCATGGAAACGACGGACCTGCACGTCCACGTCTTCCCCTACAACTACTATGCCGACAAGCCCGACGACACCGTCGGCCTGTCCCGCACCGCCGCCCGGATCGAGGCGATCCGCGCCGAAGCGACCAACACCATGCTGATCGACAACGGCGACTTCCTGCAGGGCAACCCGATGGGCGACTACATCGCCTACGAGCGCGGCATGTCCGAAGGCGATGTGCACCCGGTCATCGCGGCGATGAACACCCTGGGCTACGAGGCCTCCACCCTCGGCAACCACGAATTCAACTATGGCCTCGACTTCCTGATGAAATCCGTGGCCGGCGCCAACTTCCCCGTCATCTCCGCCAACGTGGTGAAGGAAATGGCCGCCTCGCCCACCGGCGATACCACCCTGCTGCCGCCCTACGTGATCCTGGACCGGACCGTCGCGCTTGGTGACGGGACCGAGGCGCCGATCAAGATCGGCCTGATCGGCTTCGTGCCGCCGCAGATCATGACCTGGGACCGCAAGCACCTCGAAGGTTCCGTGCAGGCCCGCGACATCGTCGAGACCGCCCGCGCCTACGTGCCCGAGATGAAGGAGAAGGGCGCGGAGATCATCATCGCCCTGTCCCACTCCGGCATCGGCTCCGCCCAGCACGAGGACGGGATGGAAAACGCCTCGGTCCCGCTGGCAGAGGTCGAGGGGATCGACGCCCTGATGACCGGCCACTCGCACCTGGTCTTCCCCTCCGCCACCTATGCCGACTACGCCGCCGTCGACGTGGACGCCGGTACGCTCCACGGCAAGCCCGCCGTCATGGGCGGCTTCTGGGGCTCCCACATGGGTCTGATCGACCTGCTGCTGGAACGGGAAGGCAACGAATGGCGCGTCGTCGCGGCAGAGACAGAGGCACGCCCGATCTACGAGCGCGACGAAAACCGCAAGGTCGTGCCGCTGGTGGAGGACGTGACTACCGTGCTCGCCGCCGCCCAGACCGAACACGATGCAACCCTGCAGTACGTCCGCCGCGCGGTCGGCAAGACCGCCGCACCGCTGCATTCCTACTTCGCGCTCGTGGCCGACGATCCCTCGGTTCAGATCGTGTCGAATGCCCAGAAGTGGTACATGGTCGATATGCTGAAAGGCACCGAGTACGAGGCCCTGCCGCTGCTGTCGGCCGCGGCGCCGTTCAAGGCCGGTGGCCGGGGCGGGCCAGAGTACTACACCGAGGTGCCCGTCGGTGACGTCGCGATCAAGCACGTTGCCGATCTGTATCTCTACCCGAACACCATCCGCGCAGTGAAAATCACCGGGGCGCAGCTGAAGGGATGGCTGGACCGGTCCGCGGGCATGTTCAATCAGATCGAACCGGGCTCCTCCGACGCGCTGCTGCTGAACCCCGATTTCCCCAGCTACAACTTCGACGTGATCGACGGCGTGACCTACCAGATCGACCTGTCGAAGCCGATGATGTTCAACCGCGATGGCGAGAAGATCTCGGACGAGAGCCGGATCGTCGACCTGATGTACAATGGTGAACCGGTGACCGACGACATGGAATTCGTCGTGGCCACCAACAATTACCGCGCCGGTGGCGGCGGCCATTTCCCGGGCGCCGACGGCTCCACCATCATCTTCGAGGGGCCGGACACCAACCGCGACATCATCGTGCGCTACATCGTCGAGAAGGGCACCGTGGATCCCGAGGCCGATGCCAACTGGCACTTCGCACCGATGGACGGCACCACCGTCCTGTTCGAAACCGGGCCGGGCGCCGCGAAATATGCCGACAGCGTCGAAGGTGTCAGCATCGAACCCGCGGGCGAAGGCGAAGGCGGCTTCGCGCTGTTCCGCATCACGCTCTGATCGGGCTGCAGCTTCACCAGGGGTCGCCATTCCGGCGGCCCCTTTGCCTTTCAAGGGGTTGGACATGACCAGACCACCCGAAGCCTTCGAACTGCGCCGCGCCCTCGACGGGCTGATCTATCGCTTTGACCGGTCCGAGGATCCCGCCGGGCACCCCGGCTATTGCCGCGCCGATGCCGACCTCTGGATCATCCGCCACCCGGTCCTGGGCTGGATCGCCGGCACCCCCGGCTCGGACGAGGTCTTCGGTCGTCCCTGGGACGTCCCGCCCCAGGCGCAAGGCGACGCACCGCCCGAAGGCACCTGGGTCAGCCGCAAGGGGGAAAAGTCCTACGTCTACACGCTGGTCTGGCTGTGAACCCGCAGCACGGCGGCTCCGGGATGATCCGGCAGATGTGTCGTTGCCATGGGGTTGCAATGTGTCGCGCGGCTTTCTATATCGCCTCTCGAGAGGTTGGCGCGGGCGAGCGCCTCGCCAACCCGGTCAGGTCCGGAAGGAAGCAGCCGTAACGAGTCCCGCTTGGGTCGTTGTCCAATCTCTCACCTAAGCCTGTCCGTGCGGCGGACGCGCGTCACCCGGCAGCGTATTTCAAAGAAATGCGCGAGAGGGTCCCTCTCCCCCAAAAGCCGACACACCCCATCCCCATGCCCCTTTTGGGACGGCGGGCGGGGCGATGCTCCCTGCGGGAGCGAGCGCCGTGGCCGTCAGGTATGTGCCGTCAGATATCCCCGCCGAAGGTATCGCAGCTCCCCATCTGCCCGCTCCGGTAGCCGGTGGTGAACCATTTCGACCGCTGAGCAGAGGTGCCATGGGTGAAGGTATGCGGCTGCGGGACCCGCCCTGCCCGTTCCTGCAACCGGTCGTCGCCAATCATCCGGGCGGCATTCACCGCCTCCTCGATATCGCCCGGCTCCAGAAGGTCGGCCACATGGGCCGCCCAGACCCCGGCCAGGCAATCGGCCTGCAGCTCCAGCCGCACCGTTGCCGCATTGGCCTCCACCGTGCTGGCCTGCTGGCGATAGGCGTTCACCTTGCCCAGGATCCCGATCTCGTTCTGCACGTGATGCGCCACCTCGTGCCCGATCACGTAGGCCGCCGCGAAATCGCCTCCGGCGCCCAGCTGGCGTGCAAGCGTGGCAAAGAAATCCGTATCCAGGTAAGCCTTGCGGTCCGCCGGGCAGTAGAAGGGCCCCGTCGCGGCGGAGGCGCCGCCGCAGGGGCTCGTCGTCGTGCCCGAGAAGAGCACCATGACCGGCGGGTGGTAGGTGATGCCCAGTTGCGCCGGGAAGACCTCCGCCCAGACGTCTTCGGTCGTGCCCAGAACCTGCGCCGCGAATTGTCCCGCGCGCTGCTCCTCTGACGAAAGCTCTGCGCTGCCAGTATCTTGCGTGGTCTCATAGCCGCCCTCGCCCGTCAGCAGGGGCGTCACGTCGATGCCGGTGAAATAGCCGAAGGCCAGGATCAGCAGCACCGCGCCGATGCCCAGCCCGCCCGCGCCACCGCCGCGCACCCGGCGGCTGCTCCGCTGACCGCGCCGGTCCTCGATGTTGCGGCTTGCCCGCCGTCCGTTCAGCTTCATCGCAGGTTCACTCCGGCCGCATCCTGGTTGTCACCTTCTCCTTGCCAATCGAACCCCGACGAGGCAAGCCGGTTCCGGCGCCACCTTCCCCGCCTGCCCGGTGGACGCCCCCGGCGGCCCCGTTTACTCTTGTGCGGAACCGCCGAATCCAAGGCCCCAATTCAAGGCCCAACCGATGCAAGACAGCGACAGCACCCAGAAGGGCCCCTACCAGGTCCTGGCCCGGAAATACCGGCCCGAGACCTTTGCCGATCTCGTCGGTCAGGACGCCATGGTGCGAACGCTGAAGAACGCCTTCGCGGCGGACCGCATCGCCCAGGCCTTCATCATGACCGGCATCCGGGGCACCGGGAAAACCACCACCGCGCGGATCATCGCCAAGGGCATGAACTGCATCGGTCCTGACGGCACCGGCGGGCCCACGACGGAACCCTGCGGTCAGTGCGAACACTGCCGCGCCATCATGGCCGGCCGCCATGTCGACGTCATGGAGATGGACGCGGCATCCAACACATCTGTCAATGATATCAGGGAGATCATCGACAGCGTGAACTATTCCGCGGCCTCGGCCCGGTACAAGATCTACATCATCGACGAAGTTCACATGCTGTCGACCAGCGCCTTCAACGCGCTGCTGAAGACGCTGGAAGAACCGCCCGCGCATGTGAAGTTCATCTTCGCCACCACCGAGATCCGCAAGGTGCCCGTCACCGTGCTGTCGCGCTGCCAGCGTTTCGACCTGCGGCGGATCGAGCCGGAGGTGATGATCGGCCTGCTGACCAAGATCGCCGGCAAGGAAGGCGCCGAGATCACCGAGGAGGCGCTGGCGCTGATCACCCGCGCCGCCGAAGGCTCCGCCCGGGATGCGACCTCGCTGCTGGATCAGGCGATCAGCCATGGCGCCGGGGAAACCACCGCGGAGCAGGTCCGCGCCATGCTGGGCCTGGCCGACCGTGGCCGGGTCATGGACCTTTACGAGATGATCATGCGGGGTGACGCCGCCGCCGCCCTGACGGAGCTTTCGGCGCAATATGCCGACGGGGCCGACCCGATGGCGGTGCTGCGCGACCTGGCGGAGATCACCCACTGGATTTCCGTGGTGAAGATCACCCCGGATGCCGCCGAAGACCCCACGATCAGCCCCGACGAACGCGCCCGCGGCCTGTCGCTTGCCGAGCGCCTGCCGATGCGCGCGATGACGCGGATGTGGCAGATGCTGCTGAAATCGCTGGAAGAAGTGGCAACGGCCCCGAATGCGATGATGGCGGCGGAAATGGCCATCATCCGGCTGACCCATGTTTCCGAACTGCCCTCGCCCGAGGAACTGGTGAAGCGCCTGAAGGACGCACCGCGCCCCCCTGCCGGTCCAAATGGTGGCCCCAATGGTGGCCCCGGCGGCGGGATGCATGCAGGGGGCGGCGGCACCCCTGGCGGTGGTGGCGGACAGGCCTATGCCTCTGCCGACCACCGGGGCGGTTCAGGTGGCGGGGCGCAGGGCCACACCATGCTGGCGGTGGAGACGGAACAGGCCCTGGCCCGCTACCCCACCTTCGATCACGTGGTGGAGCTCATCCGCTCCAACCGCGACGTGAAGCTGCTGGTGGAGGTCGAAGGCTACATGCGCCTGATCTCCTACAGCCCCGGCCGGATCGAGTTCTCTCCCGCTGAAAACGCGCCGCAGGACCTGGCGCAACGGCTGGGCTCGCGCCTGCAGAGCTGGACCGGCAATCGCTGGGTCGTCATCATCGGCAATGGCGAAGGTTCTGAAACCATTGTCGAAAAGCGCGAGGCAAAGACCCGCGCCCTGAAGGAGGAGGCCACGGCGCACCCCCTGGTGCAGGCCGTGCTGGCCGCCTTCCCCAAGGCGCAGATCACCAAGGTCACCAGCCGCGAGGAAATCGCCGCCCAGGCAGAGGCCGAAGCCCTGCCCGAGGTCGAGGACGAATGGGATCCCTTCGAGGACGAGTGAGCCCGAAGGCCGCGAAACACGCCCCCGCGCGGGGCCGCATCAAGGAGTAGAGAGTATGTTCAAGGGCCTTGGCCAGATGGGCGACATGGCGAAAATGATGAAGGCCGCCAAGGAGATGCAGGAAAAGATGCAGCAGCTCCAGGAAGACCTGAACGAGATGACCGTGACCGGCGAAAGCGGGGCGGGACTGGTGAAGGCGGTCGCCTCGGCCAAGGGCGAGCTGAAGAGCCTGGACATCGACCCGACCATCTTCGACCCCAACGAAAAGGAAGTGGTGGAGGACCTGATCCTCGCCGCGATCAAGGATGCCCAGGCCCGCGCGGCCGAACGCAGCCAGCAGGAAATGGCGAAGATCACCGAGGGCCTCGGCCTGCCGGCCGACTTCAAGATGCCGTTCTGAGGCAGAGATGTCCGGCGGCCGCGATATCGACGCGCTGATCGAGATGATGGCGAAGCTTCCGGGGCTGGGGCCCCGGTCGGCCCGCCGCGCCGTGCTGCAACTGGTCCGCAAACGCGAGCTTCTGCTGATGCCCTTGGCGGACCTGATGCACCAGGTGGCTGTCTCCGTCCGCGAATGCACGCGCTGCGGCAACCTTGGCGAGGGCCCTCTCTGCTCTGTCTGCCTTGACGAAAAGCGCCTGAAATCAGAGATTTGCGTTGTCGAAGACGTGGCGGACCTCTGGGCGATGGAACGGTCCGGCACCTTCCGCGGGCGCTACCATGTCCTGGGCGGCACCCTGTCGGCGCTGGACGCCGTGGGGCCCGAGGAACTGCGCATCCCCGAGCTGGTGCAACGGGTCGAGGACGAGGGCACGGAAGAGGTCATCCTGGCCCTCAACGCCACGATCGACGGCCAGACGACGGCGCATTACATCGCCGAGGAGCTGGAAGGAAAGGTGCGCCTGACCTCGCTGGCCCAGGGCGTGCCGATCGGCGGCGAACTGGACTACCTCGACGACGGCACGATCACCGCCGCGCTGCGCGCGCGGAAGGAGATCTGAGGGGCCCGCAGCCGGCCCCGCTACGTACCCCCAATTGAATCGCCAAGCGCCTGAAAAGGCCCGATCAAAACGTCGGTATTACGTCGGTATCCTGTCGGTATCGCGACGGTGCGAAATGGCGGCGTCGCGGGGGCTTTGCCCCCCGCGCTTCGCGCTTCCCCCCAGAGTATTTCGCGCGGGTTGAAGCTTGGCGCGCCGCTCTTGCCGGACGTGGGCCAAGGGGCGGAAAGGCGCAGATCAGCGCACGCGGCCCTGCTGCTTCAACCCGCCGAAAATACTCCGGGGGAGTCTCCGGCACGGAGACGGGGGCAGAGCCCCCTTCCCTGTTCATTTGTCGCCTCTGGCGACAGGGGGGCAGAGCCCCCTTCCCTGTTCATTTGTCGCCTCTGGCGACAGGGGGGCCGAGCCCCCTTCCCTGTTCATTTGTCGCCACTGGCGACAGGGGGGCAAAGCCCCCTTCCTTCCCCGTCAGACCGCGACGGCCACTTCGGAGGCCCAGCCGGGCAGATCGGTGCCCGAGACCTTCAACGCGCCCAGCCGGCCCAGTTCGTCGGAGTTCTTGGCGCCGCGCCCGCCGCCGGCGAAGGCGGTGTAGACCCGATCCGAGAGCGCCGCGAAATGCGGGATGTTGTCCGGCGTGTAGGTGGTGACGCAGGCGGCCGAGGAGGTCGAGAGGATGTCGAGCCCGGGCATGCGCGCGCGCATCAGGCTGTCGACATAGGCCGCGACCTCCGGATCGCCGGTGCCGCGGAACCAGTCGGTCAGCGCCTCGGGCGTATTGAGCGCATTGTCTGCCCGGTCGCCGCCCATCTTGAGGTAGAGCTTGCCATCCGGGTAGCGGATCGGCGGCAGCATGTAGGGGTCCTCGCCATTGGGCAGGAGGGCGATCAGCGTGGGCATGGTGGAGAGGCGGGCGGCCTCTGCCTCGGACACCTCGAAGAAGACCACGGTGCGGGCGTAGACCTTGAAGGGCAGCGTGCTGCCCAGCAGGGCACGGGTGAAGCCGCCGGTGGCCACCAGCACACGGTCCGCCGAAAGCCTGTCGCCCGAGGCGAGGCGCAGGGAGACGCCCTGCGCGTCTTCGTCGAGGCCTGTCACGTGATCGCGCAGCAGGGTCGCCCCGGCCGCCGTCGCCGCGGCGATCTGGGCGCGGACCATGGCGCGGGGGTTCACCACGCCCGACAGGGTGGTTTCATGCAGGCCGAGGGTGCCCGGTTCGAAGGCGAAGAAGGGGAAGCGTTCGGCCAGTTCGGCGTCGCGCAGGGTATCGCAGGGCACCTCGTCCCGGTCGCGGGTTGCTTCCAGCCGGTCCATCTGCACCGAGCCTTCAGGCCCTGCCATGAGCGAGCCCACCTCGGAGAAGAAGCTCACGCCGGAGCTGGCTTCGAGCGCGCGGTAGCGGGCGATGGAGGCGCGGGAGGCGCGGGACCAGAAGAGCCAGGGGTCGAGCTGCCGGGTGATGCGCCCCTCGTCGTAGTGGGAGCCGAAGGGGCCGGTCCATCCCGCCGCATCGGCGGGTTCTGCGGGCCCCACGAGGGTGACCCGGTGCCCCATGGCGGTGAGGTGGCGGGCAGCGGCGGAGCCGATCATCCCCGCGCCGATCACGGCGATATGCATGTTTGTCCTTTCAAGTGCGACTGGCCTTTCAAGTGCGACTGGCCTCTCCAGTTCCCTTGGCCTTTCAGCGCCAACCGTCCTGCGCGTTCGGCCACCGCGTTCGGCCGTCCGGGGGAGCATTGTCGCGCCCCGGCGGAGTTGCAAGCCCCCGCCCCTTGCCGCCCCCGCGTCATGCAGCCCCGCTTAGGGCAGGTGGCGCAGCGACGGGCAGCCGGACGGCAAAAGGCCCGCCGGGGGGACCGGCGGGCCTTTCGGAAAGGATGTCGATTACGCCCTGCGGGGGCGCGGGCGAGACGATCAGCGGTCGTCTTCGTCCTCGTCGTCGCCGCCGCCCTTGGGCAGGTTGAAGAAGCTGTCGGCGTCGGGCAGATCGTCGGGGATCAGGTTGTCGTCGTCATCATCGTCATCGCCGGAGAGCGAGAAGGTTTCGAGACCTTCGATCGCCGTCGGGATGCGCGGTTCGGCTTCCATCCCGAGGCTCTGTTCGGTCGAAAGCAGCTTGCGGCGCTCGTCGTCGGTCATCGCCTCGCCGCGCTTGGCGCGTTCGGCTGCGGCCTTCTGCACGGCGGCGTCGAGCTCGGTCTGCTTGCACAGCCCCAGGGCCACCGGGTCGATCGGCTGCATGTTGGCGATGTTCCAGTGGGTGCGTTCGCGGATCGACTGGATCGTCGGCTTGGTGGTGCCCACCAGCTTGGCGATCTGGCCGTCGGTCAGCTCGGGGTGGAACTTCACCAGCCAGAGGATGGAGTTCGGACGGTCCTGGCGCTTGGACAGCGGCGTGTAGCGCGGGCCACGGCGCTTTTCCTCGCCAACGGCGGCGGGGTTGAACTTCAGCTTCAGCTTGTAGAGCGGATCGGCCTCTGCCTTGTCGATCTCTTCCTGGGTCAGCTGGTTGTTGGCGATCGGGTCGAAGCCCTTCACGCCCTGGGCCACTTCGCCGTCGGCGATGCCCTGGATCTCCAGCTCATGCATGCCGGTGAAATCGGCGATCTGCTTGAACGAGAGGGTGGTGTTGTCCACCAGCCAGACGGCGGTGGCCTTGGCCATGATCGGTTTGCCCTGCATGTCTCAACTCCTGAACAACTGCGTCAACGGGCCTGCCGGAAGATACGTCTTTCCCGGGCCCTGGCCTTTCGGCCGGGGCGCATCGCCGGGGCGATGCAGGTTTCCGTTGTCGGGGAACTTGGCCGCTATATAGTCGGCCCCGCCTGAAAATGGAAGAGTGATATGCGCCGCACCCTTGCCCTGCTGATCCTGACGCTTCTGCCGCTTCACGCCGGGGCCGAAGACCGTACGGGAGAGTTCGATTACTACGTGATGTCGCTGAGCTGGTCGCCAGCCTTCTGCGAGGTGGTGGGCGATCCGGAGCAATGCGCGCCGGGGAAGCGGTTCGGCTGGATCCTGCATGGGCTCTGGCCGCAGTACGAGGAGGGCTATCCCCGTAACTGCCGCAGCACGGAACGCAACCCGTCGCGGCGGCAGACGGCGGAGATGGCGGATATCATGGCGACCTCGGGGCTGGCCTGGCATGAGTGGCAGGCGCATGGGCGGTGTTCCGGCCTGTCGGCTGCGGATTACTTCGCCCTGTCGCGGCAGGCCTATGGCGCGGTGACCCGCCCGCCGTTGCTGCGCCAGCTGCGCGAGGACCTGCGCCTGCCGGCAAAGGTGATCGAGGATGCCTTCCTGGAGGTGAACCCGCAGCTGTCCGCCGACGGCATCACGGTGACCTGCCCCGACAACCGCATCCGGGAGGTGCGGATCTGCCTGACGAAGGACCTGGAGCCGCGCGACTGCGGGGTGGACGTGATCCGCGACTGCGCCGCCAGCGCCGCGCTTTTCGATGCGATCGGCGGTTAACCGTCTGAGATCAGCAGAAGTTCGCCTAGGCGAGCGGAACCATCACGGCACAGGTTTAAATTGTTTTGAACCTGACGCATAGTGACGTCACTTAATTCAATTTATTTCATCAATTCCTTTTCATCATCCTTTCTTCGGAGGCATTCCCCCTGACCCGGGCACCGATCGCGCGTGCCGCCCCGCCCTTTCCCGAAGCTGCCGGTGCCTTGACCCAAAGCCCTAACCCAGGGCCTTGAGGGGCCTGTCAGATCGCGTGGCGAGGGCCCTTTTCGACCGTTTTTCTTCAAACCCATCCCATTCGATCCAATCCATTTTCCGGAGGTTTCCCATGTCCTTTTCCAAGGCCGAGCTGGCGCGTGCCGCCCTGTTTCAGCACCTGTTCCTGGCCGATCCCGACGCCCTGATGAAAGACCCCGTGACGGTGCTGACCCGCGCCGCGGCCGAGCTGGCGAAGGAGACCGGCGATGCGCTGCCCTTCTATGCGCTGAATCACCTGAAGGTCGCCGCCGGGGTGATCAGTCCGAAGCTGGAAAAGCCGGTGCTGATCTGCATCCTGCGGGCCCTGGCGCTGGAAACCGCGCTGATGCAGCTGCAGGAAAGCCTGCCCGCCTGGAAAAAGCGCCTGGCCGGGAAGATGCCGCTGAACCTGAAACTGCCGCAGCTGGCGGGGGGCGACGACGATGTCGACAGTTTCCAGGGGCTGGGCGAAAGCGCCTGTCGCGACATGCAGACGATCGCGGCGGACAAGCTGGAAATCTTCCTGAAGGCCGCCATCGCGCTGGACGCCTGCCTGAACGGCAGCGGCGACGCCCTGAGCGGGAACAGCTTCGGCATCACCCTGGGTGCGGATGATGACGCGCCTTCGGGGCCGACGGGATCCTGCACGTCCCTGCGCAACGCCTATGATGCCGCCGCCTGGGATTACCATATCACCCTGATCGGCACGATGGCCGCCTGCGCCAACCGGCTGCCCTGACGCCGTCCGGCATTGGCCGATGGCAAGGGGGCCGATGGCAAGGGCGCGAGACAGATCGCGTGCTTTTCACGGCCCGAGTGCAGGAGCCAGAGTGGAGGGGCAAAATTGTAGGGGCCGCCGCGTAGGGGACGCTGCGGTGCCACGTATCCCCGGTATCCGCGACCGGCAGCGCGCCTATCCTGTCCAGGGTGGCTGCCGCCATGTCCCCCTGCCCGTCCCGTGGTCGCGGAGCCTGCGGGGCGGGCACCCCATTTCAGCATCCCGTCCAAACGCTGCCGCCAGCTTCGGGCGCCCAGTTCAAGGCCCCCAGTTTCAGCACCCAAGTTTCAGGTTTTCCAATGATCAGATCCCGCATCCGCCCGCAGCATCCTGCCTTTGTCCCCTGCCTCACCCTCTGCGTGATGCTGAGCCTCTTCCCCGCCCCGTCACGGGCCGATGCGGTGACCGAGGCCCTGGAAAGCGCGCTGGACCACTACAGGGCGGGGGATCTGTCGATGACCGCTGCCCGCCTGACGGAGGCCGGCAAGGCCCTTGCGACGGTGCAGGCCGGTCTGCTGGGCAGCTACCTGCCCGATGCGCCGGAAGGCTGGGCCCGGGAGGTCGACGCCGGGTCGAATGACGGCATGGCGATGATGGGTATCGGCGGCAGCATGGCAGAGGCACGCTACGACGGGCCGGACGGCGCCCTGGTCACGCTGCGGCTGGCCGCCGACAACCCCATGGTCATGTCCATGGCCGGCATGTTGGGCAATCCGCAGATGATGGCGATGATGGGAGACCTTGTGGAGGTCGGGGAGCAGAAGATGGTCCTTCAGGACGGCGAGCTGTCGGGGCTGGTGGGCGGACGCGTCCTTGTGCAGGTTTCCGGCCCGTCGAAGGAAGAGATGCTGACAGTGCTGTCGGCAATGGATTTCGCCGGGCTGGCCACCTACGACAAGTAGTGGGCGGCCACCCCGAAGACCGGGCCCCAAGATCGGGCCCCAAGATAGGGGCCCATGATCGAGGCGCAGGATAGGGCTTGGGGGTCGGTCGGGCCGATCAGCCGCCGATCTTCAGGACGATCTTGCCGATATGGCCGGAGCCTTCCATGCGGGCATGGGCCCCGGCGGCATCATCCATCGGGAATTCGCTGTCCATCACCGGCGCCACGCGACCGGCGGCCAGCAGCGGCCAGACATGGGTGCGCAGCTCCTCCGCGATCTCGGCCTTGGCCTGATCGGACTGGGCACGCAGGGTGGAGCCGGTCACCGTCAGCCGCTTCATCATGACCTGGGCAAAGTTGACCTCTGCCTTGGGGCCGCCGAGGAAGGCGATCATGACGAGCCGCCCTTCGGTCTTCAGCGCGCGGATGTCGCGGGGGGTGTAGCTGCCGCCCACCATGTCGAGGATCAGGTCGGCACCGCCCACCTGCTTCATCACCTCGACGAAATCCTCTTCGCGGTAGTTGATCGCCCGTTCGGCCCCGAGCGCCTCGCAGGCGGCGCATTTTTCGGGGCTGCCGGCGGTGGCGAAGACACGCGCGCCGAAGGCCTTTGCCAGCTGGATCGCCGTGGTGCCGATGCCGGAGGAGCCGCCGTGGACGAGAAAGACCTCTCCGCCCTTCAGGCGACCGCGGCGGAAGACGTTTTCCCAGACGGTGAAGAAGGTTTCAGGCAGGCAGGCGGCCTGTTTCAGGTCCATGCCCTCGGGCACGGGCAGGCAATGGGCGTAGGGGGTCACGACCTCTTCGGCGTAGCCACCGCCGGGCAGCAGGGCGCAGACCCGGGAGCCGAGCGCCTCTGCGGGGACGGCGGCGCCGATGGCCACGATCTCCCCCGAGGCTTCGAGGCCGGGCAGGTCGGAGGCGCCGGGGGGCGGGGCATACATGCCCGCCCGCTGCAGCGCGTCGGGGCGGTTGACGCCCGCCCAGGCCACGCGGATCCGCACCTCGCCCGGGCCGGGTTCCGGCAGGGGCCGTTCGGCGGGCACCAGGACTTCCGGTCCGCCCGGTTTCGCAATCTCGATCACCCGCATGTCGCGGCTCCCCTCATCCTGTGGTCTGGCTGTTGTCTGGCTTTTGTCCGGTGCGGCCCGGTCAGGGTGCGGCCGGTCCGCTCCGCCCCGGCAGGTCGGAGGCGGCACCACCGGGCGCCTTCACGCGCGAAAGCACGGCCAGCGGGCCCATTTCCATCAACTTGCCGAGCGGCGATTTCATCACCGTGCCCTTCACCTTCTCGAAGCGCATCACGTCGGCGATGCGGCGGTCGAGGAAATCCCAGGTGGCCTGGTGATCCAGCGAATCGTCGCCCAGCCAGTAGAGCACCACGGAGGCATAGACGCCGGAGAGCGTCGCCCGCTTGGAGTACCAGTTGTAATCATCGGAGGTATCGCCCAGCACCGTCCAGATCGCATCGGCTGAGCCCCAGACGGCCTTTGTCCCGTCGGCGGCATATTGCGGCAGCGACAGCAGGGTCATGCCCCGTCGCACCAGCTCCTTGTCGGCAATCTCCAGGCGCAGGCGGATCGCGCGGGCGACCTTTTCGGAATAGCGCATCTCATCATGGGCGCCGGCTGCGGCCTCTGCGGTGAAGAGGCGGGTCATCTCGGCGTCGCCTGCACGGTGGTAGGCCAGCGCCAGGTCCACGGCGCCACGGGGGAAGAGCGCGCGGGCCAGCTCCTCCGAGACGTCGGCATCGGCGGCGGCGGCCTTCAGCGTCTCGCTGCTCCAGCCGTCGAAGGGGACGTGGATCAGGGCGGCCTGCAGGATGCGGGCGGCGGGTCCGGTTGCGGTATCCTCGGTCATGGTGGTGTCCTTTCGGTCGGGCCGTCGGGGTCAGGTCGGGGGCCTGCGGGCGCGCGTTGAGGGCGCACGGTCGGGGCGATCAAACGCCCTTTCCGGGCCGGTGGCAACCACCCGATCCCCCTGATCTTCCTGCCGGAGGAGATAGCACGCGGGGCGCGCGTGCCAAGGGGGGCGCAGGGTAGACAGGTGGGGGGAATCTTGCTATGAGGCCACCTCCTGCAATCTAACAGCAACTCAAACTTAGGAAGGTGGTGACAACCACATGCAGGTTAGTGTTCGCGACAACAATGTCGATCAGGCGCTCCGTGCCCTGAAGAAGAAGCTGCAGCGCGAAGGCGTTTTCCGCGAAATGAAGCTCAAGCAACATTTCGAGAAGCCGTCCGAGAAGAAAGCGCGCGAGAAGGCTGAAGCGATCCGCCGCGCCCGCAAGCTGGCGCGCAAGAAGGCGCAACGCGAAGGTCTCCTCTAAGAGGCTTTTCTTCCTCACGGAAGACCCGACACGAAAAGACGACCCCCGCGGCCCCGCCCCGGGGGTTTGTCGTTTTGGGGAGGTGCTGATGGTGCGGTGGGACCCCGCCTCTGCCCCCTGTAAGGCATTCGGGCCCTGCAAGGACTTCTGGCCGGCGTTACCAGGCAGCCCGGCCTTCCGGGGTCGCCGCCCCGTCCGGAGGCGAGGCCAGGGCGCCCGTGTTGCCGGAGGTATTGCCGGGCGCGACAGGGGCCGTGGCGCCCAGGCCCGGGGCGCGGGGCCCGCCGATGGCCATGCGATCAAGATAGCTGCGCCCGGATGTGAGGAAACTGTCCGCCGGGATCCGGCCAGACCGCCGCATCTGTTCCACCAGGGGGACCTGGCTGTCATCGAAGAGCCCCGCCGTCACCGCGTAGAACCCCGACCGGTCATGGAAGATCGACACATCCTCGAACCCCCTTTCGCGCAGCTGCCAGGCCTGCCGCCGGGCGAGGGTCAGCTCCGGCAGGGCGAAGACCTGCAGGTAGCGGGGGCCGTTGTCCTGAAGCGGTGGCGCAAGATCCGCACGGGCGAAACGGGGGGCAGAGACGGGTGCGGCCAGCAGGGCCAGGGCGGCGAGCCCGCGCAGCACAGCGCGGCGGCTGCGGGCAGGGTCTTGGTAACGGGAATGATCAGCAGCACTGTCATCGGGGAGAACGCCCCCGGGGCAGGCGGAACACGGGGGCTGATCTGGCTGGTGCGTGGGCATGAAAGCTCCTTCATCGGCGAATGGCTTTGCCGATGATAGAAGAGCCGCCCGCCCGGACCCCAGTGACGAAAGCCGTCATGGGAAGCCCCGGATATGCCCGGGGCGCCCTGCCCATCCAGCGGTCAGCCGCCCCAGCGGGCCAGCGCGGTCGCGAAGCGATCCCCGAACAGCCGGGCCGAGGCGGCATCGCCCGGGTCCAGCTGCCCGTCCACGGCGGAGCCGATCGCCAGCCCGAGGAAGGTGCCCGAGGCATTCAGCCCGGCGTTTTCAGGCAGGACCGGGGCGCCGATCACTTCCTGCCCGACCCAGATCATGCCGTGCTGTGCCGCGAAGACCACCATGGATTTCAGGCTCGCCAGCTTGTCCCCGGCCTGCTGGATCCCGCAGGTGAAACCGCCCGCCAGCTTGTCCTTCCAGCGCCGCGCCGTCCAGGTGTCGTGGCCGGTTTCATCCATGAAGGCCTTCATCCCCGCCGCGACGCCGCCCATGTAGGTCGGCGCCCCGAAGAGGATGCCGTCGGCCCGGTCGAGCAAGGCCCAGTCGACGTCTTCGGGATGCAGGACATCGACCAGGTAGACCTCTGCCCCGGCGGCAGCCGCCGCGCCTGAGATGGCCCGGGCCGCGAGGGTGATCGTGCCCGAACCGGACCAATAGGCGATTGCAAGAACGGCCATGTCTTTTCCCGCTGCTGATTGTGCAGGCGCAGAATGCCGCGCCCGGAAGCAGGTCGCAAGCACCCCACCGCCGGCCCCGCCGCCTGCAGGAAACCTGTTTGCGTAACGGATTTATGACGTATAGGTGTCGAATTGAACTGACGAGTTCAGATTCGCACACCGCAGCCAGCCCTCCGGCCCGCCAGCGGACCAGATCCGGAGTTCGAGATGTACAGCCAGACCCAAGCCCCCCAGAGCCATGCCGCCCGGTCGGCAGTGCCCGCCCGACAGGCGACACTGCCGCTTTACGCCCTGTTTATCCTGGGCCATGCCATCGCCCTGCCCTTCGCCTGGTTCGCCCCGGACTATTTCGCGACGGTGCTGATGATCGAGGATGGCCCCTACGAGTACCTGACGGCGCTGTTCCTGCTGATGGCGGGGATCGTGCTGATCTGGCGCGCGACGCAGCTGAAGCGGCTGGACCACCGGGCGCTGGCGGTGCTGACACTGGTCTATGCGGCGCTGTTCATCTTCGTCGCGGGCGAGGAGGTTTCCTGGGGTCAGCGGATCTTTGGCTGGCAGTCGGGGGAATATTTCATCGACAACAACTTCCAGGGTGAAACCAACGTGCACAACCTGGTGGTCGGCCACACGCAGCTGGCCACGTCGCTGTTCGGCAGCTGGCTGACCATCGTGCTTCTGCTCTACCTGCTGGTGCTGCCGCTGCTTTACCCGCGCACGGCCTGGGTGCGGCGCTTCTGCACCCTGCTGGCCGTGCCGGTCCCGCGCCCGCGCCACGCGGTCCTGGCCCTTGCGGCATCGGTGGCCCTGCTGCTGTGCGGAGAGGCCAACCGCCGGTTCGAGATGTACGAGTTCGCCTTCGGCATCATGGCCACGCTGATCTTCCTGGAGCCGCGCAACGGCACGCTTTACGGCGCGCGCGAAGAGGACTGACACGGAGAGGATCGGCTCCGACCGGATCAGGTGTTTCGAGGGCGGCGCGGGAAACCGGGCCGCCTTTTGCGTATTCCGGTCAGGGACGGCAATGCCGGGGCCTGCGAGGGGAGGCCGTGTGAGATCGGGGCCGTTTCAGACTGATGCGCGCTCAGACCGGCACCCTTCTCAGACTGGCCCCTTCTCAGACTGGCAGGGCCGTGGTCTTGAAGACGGTGCGCAGGGCGAAGGAGGATTGCATCCGCTGCACGCCGGGCAGGCGCGCCAGCGACTGGCGGTGGATGCGCGCGAAGTCTTCGGAGCTTTCGGCGATGACCTTCAGGATGTAGTCCGCCGTGCCGGCCATGAGGTGGCATTCCAGCACCTCCGGCACGCGGGAGACGGCGGTTTCGAATGCTTCGAGCAGTTCGTCCGCCTGCCCCGAGAGGCCGATTTCCACGAAGACCGTGGTGGAGAGCTGCATCTTGCGGGCATTGAGCAGGGCGACGTAGTCGCGGATGTAGCCCTCGGCCTCCAGCCGCTGGACGCGACGGTGACAGGCGGATTGCGACAGGCCGACCTTCTCCGCCAGCTCCGCGTTGGAGATGCGGCCCGTGCGCTGCAGCTGGCGCAGGATGGAACGGTCAAGCTGGTCGAGCATCGAAGAACCTCGCGTCATTCCGGCGGCATTTCGCAGAAATCACCGCCGGAAGCCAGAGTTTTCGCAGGTCCCGGTGGCCCGGCCCACAGGCCACCACCGCCGGGCGCGCGATCAGGACTTTTTCAGGGAGTCGCGGATTTCGAGCAGCACGTCGAGCTCGGTCGGGCCGGCGGGCTTTTCCTCGGCCGGGGTTTCGGGCGCTTCCTCTGCCATGATGCGTTCCTTGGCCTTGTTGACGTAGCGCACCAGGAGAAAGACCACGAAGGCGATGATCAGGAAGTTGATCACGGCGGAGAAGAAGGCGCCGTAGGCAAAGACGGCGGCGCCGGCGTCACGGGCGGCGGTCAGGCTGTCGTAGCTGGCATCGCCCGAGAGGACGAAGAAGTTGTTGGAGAAGTCCAGCCCGCCGGTGATCAGCCCGAGGATCGGGTTCAGCAGGTCGGAGACCATGGATTTGACGATGGCCGTGAAGGCCGCGCCGATGATGATGCCGACGGCCATGTCCATGACATTGCCCTTGGCGATGAAAGCCTGAAATTCCTTGAGCATTCCGATCCTGTCCTTCCGATTGCCCCCTGATGTTGTGCTTTTGACGGGGCAGAGCGGCCCCATTTTGCGCCTGTGCCGGAAGAAAGCCAGCCGCTTTCGGGGCCGGGCCGTTCATTTCATGCCCGCAGGGCGTATATCGGGGGCAACACGCAACAGGAGGTGACCCATGTTTCCCGAAGGCTACCTGATCAACGACAAATGGCCGGCCCAGAACCCCGAGATCATCCAGCTTTATTCCTTCCCGACGCCGAATGGTGTGAAGGTGTCCATCGCGCTGGAAGAGATGGGCCTGCCCTACGAGGCGCATCGCGTTCCGCTGGGGGACGAATTCGTCCGCAGCCCGGAATTCCTGTCGCTGTCGCCCAACAACAAGATCCCCGCGATCATCGACCCGAACGGGCCGGACGGCGAGGTGGTCGAACTGTTCGAGAGCGGCGCGATCCTGATCTACCTGGCCGAGAAGTCCGGCAAGCTGCTGCCGCAAGGCGCGGGCAAGTACGAGGTGATCAAGTGGCTGATGTGGCAGATGGGCGGGCTGGGCCCGATGCTGGGCCAGCTGGGCTATTTCTACAAGTTCGCCGGCAAGGAGATCGAGGACCCGCGCCCTGTGGAGCGTTTCATCAACGAGGGCAAGCGGCTGCTCAACGTGATCAACACCCGGCTTGAGGGCAGGGACTGGGTCACGGGCGAATTCTCCATCGCCGATATCGCCATCGCACCCTGGCTGAATGCGACCGAGTTCTACGGCGCCAAGGAAGTGCTGGAGTGGGAGAGCTTCGCCAACCTGCAGCCCTATGTCGACCGGTTCCATGCCCGTCCGGCGGTGGAGAAGGCCAAGAACATCCCGCCACGCTGAACGGCGCGCCCGGCCCCTGTCCAAAGGCCAGGGGCGGCGCGTCGCCGCCCTTGCCGCACCTTCGAACTCCCGGTCCGCGCCCGCCCTGCACCGGCACACGGGCGGAGAGCGTAGGCCAGGATGTTCGAAAAGGGGCTGGGTCAGCTCCGCCCCGCTGCCGGAGGCACGCCGCCCTTCCCCATTCGATGGCCGGAAATACTCCCGCCGGAGGCCCAGGCCATCCACCCGCGCATCGGCCCCCATTGCGGAGACCACGCAGGCAAAGTCAGGCCCGTACCATCAGGCGGTACCATCAGGCGGGCACTGTCAGGCGGGCAGCTTGCCCGTCAGCACGTAGCGCAGGATCTCGACCACCTGTTCCGGGGTTTCGGCCACGGCGAGGGCGGCGGCATCGACCTCTTTCAGGGCGTGGCGGTGATCGGGGCCGTGCAGCACGATCAGCGACTTGCCGAGCGCCGCCGCATAGCCCGCGTCGAAGGCCGCGTTCCACTGCTTGTACTTGTCCCCGAAGCGGACGACGACGACATCGGCCTGCTCGATCCCCATGCGGGTGCGGATCGCGTTGACCTTTGCGCCCTTGTTGTCATGCCAGAAGGGATTTTCCTCTGCCCCCAGGATCGCCACGCCGCAGTCGTCTGAAGCGCCGTGATCCGTCACCGGGGCGGAGAAGGCGATCGCGAGGTCCGAGGCGCCTTCGGTGATGCGTTCACGCCAGTCGGTGTGGATTTCACCGGAAAGATAGACGGAGAGCATGGGCTTACCTCTTCTTCACGAATTCGGTGCGCAGGACGAGGCCGCGGATCTCGGGGTGGCGGCAGTCGATCTCCTCGGGGTTGTCGGTGAGGCGGATCGTCTTGATCACCGTGCCCTGCTTGAGCGTGGTGCCGGCGCCCTTCACCTTCAGATCCTTCACGAGGACGACGGAATCGCCGTCGGCCAAGGGCGTGCCCTGGGCATCCACCACCTGCACCGCATTGCGCGCGGCCAGTTCGGAGGCGGGCATCCATTCGCCGCTTGCCTCGTCGTAGACGTATTCGTCATCATCGCTCATCGGGAGCCTCCTGAAAGCTGGTCCATACCGCCCCGGCGGTAGAGCATGCGCGCCGGAAAGGCAAACGGCGCGCCCGGGTCGTGACCCATGGACGCGCCGTCGTGGCAGGTAAATGCGGGACGCCACATATGGGACGCCACATATGGGACGGCGGGCGGGGCGTCTTCGCCCCCGGGGCGAAGCGCGCCGCGTGTCGTCAGCCGCGCAGGGTGCCGCCGGTGGCCTTCTGCACCTTCTCGACGATCTTGGCGGAGATCGCCTCGATCTCCTTTTCCTTCAGCGTCGCATCGGTGGGCTGCAGGCGCACGGTCACCGCCAGGCTCTTCTTGCCCTCACCCAGGGCGCCGCCGATGAACTCGTCGAACACCCGGACCTCTTCGATCAGCGCCTTGTCGGCACCGGCCGCGGCATTGACCAGGGTCAGCGCCTCGACCTGCGCATCGACGACGAAGGCGAAGTCGCGTTCGACCGCCTGCAGGTCATTGAGCGCCACCGCCCCGCGGGAGGCATCCTTGTTGCGCGGCAGCGGCACTTCGGCGGGCCAGATGGTGAAGCCCACGGCGGGGCCCTTCACATCCATGGCCGCCAGGACCTTGGGGTGGATTTCCCCGAAGACCGCCAGCATCTTCTTGGGACCCAGGCAGATGCGGCCATGACGGCCGGGGTGCCACCATTCGCGGGCCTCGCGCAGGATCTGCACCTTGGACGGGGCGCCGATGGCCGACAGGATCGCCTCGCAATCGGCCTTGGCATCGAAGACATCCACCGGGCGGGCCGCGCCATGCACGTCCTTGGGCCCGGTCTGGCCCACGAGGATCCCCGCGACCTGCAGGTGCTGCTGCCCCGGTTCGCCGCCCTGGAAGGCCGCGCCCACTTCGAAGAGCGCCATGTCGGACATGCCGCGCGCCTGGTTGCGCGAGGCCGCCTGTAGCAGGCCGGGCAGAAGCGCCGGGCGCAGGTGCGACATCTCGGAGGAGATCGGGTTGGCGACCATGGTCGCGTCATCGCCGCCACGGAAGAGCTCCGCACTGGCCTTGTCGATGAAGCTGTAGGTGACGCATTCGTTGTAGCCGAGCGCCGCCGCGGTGCGGCGCGCCACCTGTTCACGCTTCTGCATCGGGGTCAGCACGGGCTTGGGCACGCCGGGCTGGATGCGGGCCATGGGCTTGGGCTCCAGCTTGGTGAGGGAGGCGACGCGGGCCACCTCTTCCACCAGGTCGGCGCCGCCCTGCACATCGGGGCGCCAGGAGGGAACCCGGGCCATGTCGCCGTCCATCACGAAGCCCAGCCGTTCCAGCGTGGCGCGCTGTTCCGCCGCCGGGATGTCCATGCCCACGAGGGAGGAGCAGCGGTCGGTGTCGAGCTTGTAGGCGCGGGAGACGTCTGGGACCTCTCCGGCGACGACCACGTCGGACACTTCGCCGCCGCAGAGGTCGACGATCATGGCGCAGGCGCGATCCAGGGCTTCCATGTTGAAGCCCGGGTCGATGCCGCGTTCATTGCGGTAGCGCGCGTCCGAGTTGATCTTCAGCGCGCGGCCGCCGTGCGCGATGGAGATGAAATCCCAGAAGGCCGCCTCGACGAAGACGTCGGTGGTTGCCTCGGTGCAGCCCGACTCCTCGCCGCCCATGATGCCGCCGATCGATTCGACGCCCTTGTCGTCGGAGATGATCAGCACGCCTTCGGGCAGGGTGTAGCTCTTCTCGTCCAGCGCCAGCAGTTCCTCGCCGCCCTGAGAGCGGGAGATCTTCAGATCGCCGGTGATGGTGCCGGCGTCGAAGACGTGCAGCGGGCGGTTCATGTCGTAGGTGAAGTAGTTGGTCACATCGACCAGGGCAGAGATCGGGCGCAGGCCGATGGCGCGCAGCTTGTCCTGCATCCACTCGGGCGAGGGGCCGTTCTTCACGCCCTTGATGACGCGGCCGGCGAAGACCAGGCAGCCGTCCCTGGCGCTGTCGTCGATGGTCACGCCCACCGGGCAGGCGCCGGCGGTGGCATTCAGGGTGTAGTCGGGCAGCGGTTTGAGCGTGCCCAGCCCACGGGCCGCGAGGTCACGCGCCACGCCGTGCACGCCAAGCGCATCGGGGCGGTTGGGCGTGATCGCGATCTCGATCACCGGGTCGACCTTCACCGGGTTGTTCTTTGCCAGCCAGTCGGCGAATTCCTGTCCGACCTCGCCGTTCTCCAGCTCGATGATGCCGTTGTGTTCGTCCGACAGCTCCAGCTCCCGCTCGGAGGCCATCATGCCGTGGCTTTCGATGCCGCGGATCTTGCCGACGGAGATGGTGATGTCGAGGCCGGGGATGTACATGCCGGGCTTGGCCAGCACGGCGGTGATGCCCGCGCGCGCGTTCGGCGCGCCGCAGACGATCTGCGTCTCGCCCTCGTCCGTCAGGACCTTGCAGACGCGCAGCTTGTCGGCGTCGGGGTGCTGTTCGGCCTCCAGGACCTTGACCAGCTTGAAGCCCTTCAGCTTCGACGCCGGATCTTCGACCCCTTCGACTTCGAGGCCGAGGTCGGTCAGCGCCTCCAGGATCTCGTCCAGGGTCGCCTGGGTGTCGAGGTGTTCCTTGAGCCAGGAAAGCGTGAACTTCATCGGAGATCCCCTTCGTGCCTTGCGCGCATCAACGAAGGGCTTGTTGCGCATCGGGGCGGATTTGTCGAGGGGGCGGGCGGCCGGAAGCGGCCTGCGGGATCAGGCCGGGGCCCTTTGCCGCGTGAGCCGCGCGAGCCGCGCCATGAGGTCCCCCGTCAGGTTGCGCTGCGACACTGCGGCGGGCCAGTGGATCGGCGGCCAACCCGCCGTGAGCTCCGGACGCAGCGCGCGACAATAGGACAGGCCAAGCGCCCCCGGCATCCGCACGAGCGAACCACCGGGCCGCGCGTTCAGTTCAAGGACCTGCGGGCGGCCGTCCTCCACGAAGTAGTCGAAGCAGCAGAAGCCGCGATAGCCGATGGCGCGCAGCATGTTCGCGAAGACCGCCCGATGCGCGTGGGGGATGTCCACCGGCACGCCGGATCCGTCCCGCAGGCCGCGGCGCATGACCTCGGGCCCGTGGTCATATCGGATTGCCTTGCTCAGCATGATGTCGCCCCGGGCGTTCACCAGGAAATGCCCGGCGTATTCCGCATCCGCGCAAAGCCGCCGCTGGTAGATCCAGGAGCGCGAGAGCAGCGCCTGTTCCTCGGGGTCGGGCCAGGGTTCGGCCCGCACCATCGCCCCGCCATTGCCGACGCGCGGCTTGCGCACCACGTCTTCGCCGCTGCGGGGCAGCGGGATGTTCTCGCCAAACCCCTCCTGCAGGAGTCGCTGGAACAGCGCCTGCTTGTCCTCGCACAGGGCAAAGGTGGCGGGCCCGGGGGCCAGGTACTTCACATCGGCATACTGGGGATAGACGGTGTTCAGGTAGCAGGTGTCGTAGCCCGTGAGGGGCAGGACGATATCCGCCTCCTCCATCCGGACGGACCCGAAGGCCCCGATGCTGACCGATGCGCCGGCCTGTTCCAGGTAGCGGGCGATCTGGCGCGCCCTGCCCCGCCTCTGACCCGCGATCAGAACCTTCAATCGTGCCATATGCCGTCCCCGTGGTGCATGGCGCGTCCCCCGATGATCGGTAGGTGTCCCCCGAACCATGCGGGACCGTACTATTCCGCCAAGGTGCCATCGCGCAAAGGAAAAATCACGCGGCGACCCAAGGTCATGCGCATCGTGGCATCTGTGCCGATGACCGGACTGCAGAGGGCGCATCGCGGCCGGACCTGCGCCGGAACCGGATCTGCCCGGACCGGCAGGTGATCCGTGGCTGAGGCCGGCCTTTGCCCCGCCCGCGTCAGTCTTCGAGCCGTTTTGCGACGTCTTCGGCGTCACCCATCGAGACCAGCTTCACCTCCCGCACCAGGCGCAGGGTCGGCTTGACCGCGAAGAGCACCGAACCCACGAGGAAGAGCCAGGTGCCCGCGCGCATCAGACTGTCATAGAAGAAGAGCACGGAACCCGTCACGAAACAGATCGCCGCCCCGAAATCCACCAGGGTATGAGCGAGTTCGAAGGCCGCGTAGACGCGTTTCGTATCCTCGTTCAGATCCCGGTTTTCGTGGCGAAAGAGGGGCATCCGTCAGGCGGCGTCGCCCAGCCGGTTCTGGCCTTCGCCCTTGGAAAGGACGGCGTTCAGCACGGCGTCGACTTCCTTTTCGAACAGCGCCTTCCAGCCACCTTCGGGCGCGAAGCGCGATTCGAAGGGCTGGGCTTCGCCACCGGGCAGACCCTGGGCCATGCGGTGGCGCCGCTGTTCCTCGACCACGCCGCCGTAGATGACCGACAGCGCCTCGTTCGCGGCGACCAGGGTCTTTTGCTGCTTGCGGCGCAGCACCTTCTGCGAGGCCAGCGTATCCGCGGCCTCATGCGCCTGATCCAGGATCTTGCGCAGCCCGTCGATCACCCGCCGCTCCTCCGGAGAGAGCGCCGACCAGTTGGCGCGCAGACCCGAGAGCAGGAATTCTGCAGCCGCCGCATTCTGATAGAGCAGGCGAATCTGCAGCCTACGCTGCTTGTGCTCGATCTCGCGCACGGACTGGAGAAGGGATCGCAACATTAAACGCCTCCGCGGATGGTCGGAACCTGCAGCGCCGAGAAACCGTAGTGACGGAGCCAGCGAAGATCGCTGTCGAAGAAGGCGCGCAGGTCGGGAATGCCGTACTTTAGCATCGCGATGCGGTCGATCCCCATGCCGAATGCGAAACCCTGCCATTCGTCTGGGTCGATGCCGCCGGCCTGCAGAACCTTGGGGTGCACCATGCCGGAGCCCAGAACTTCGAGCCAACCGTCGCCTTCGCCGACCTTGACGGTGCCGTTTTCCCAGGAGCACTGGATGTCCACTTCGGCCGAGGGTTCGGTGAAGGGGAAGTG
This sequence comes from Pseudooceanicola sp. NS-SX8, assembly GCF_057380755.1. Taxonomy (NCBI): domain Bacteria; kingdom Pseudomonadati; phylum Pseudomonadota; class Alphaproteobacteria; order Rhodobacterales; family Paracoccaceae; genus Pseudooceanicola; species Pseudooceanicola sp. NS-SX8. The sequence goes on from NZ_CM170819.1 coordinate 4,730,467, forward strand.
GGAGGCGCGGAAGCGGGTCTTCACCTTGGTGCCGAAATAGGCGGAGAAGAATTCCTCCAGCACCCACTTGAGGTTCGCCATGGAGATGTCGCGGTCGATGGCGAGGCCTTCGACCTGGTGGAACATCGGCGTGTGGGTCTGGTCGTAGTCGGCGCGGTAGACGCGGCCGGGGCAGATGATCCGCGTCGGCGCGCCGGTTGCCTCCATCGAGCGGATCTGCACGGGCGAGGTATGGGTGCGCAGCACGTGGGGCGGGCGATCGTCGCCTTCGGCCCGGTGCATGTAGAAGGTGTCCATCTCTGCCCGGGCGGGGTGGTGGCCGGGGATGTTCAGCGCATCGAAGTTGTACCAGTCGGTTTCCACCTGCGGCCCTTCGGCCACCGAAAAGCCCATGTCGGCGAAGATGGCGGTGCATTCTTCCCAGACCTGGGACACGGGGTGGATCGTGCCGGTGCGCTGCGGGCGGACAGGCAGCGTGACGTCGAGCCATTCGGCCTTCAGGCGTTCATCCAGGGCAGCATCGGCCAGGGCGGCCTTCTTGGCGGCGAGGGCGGCGTTGACCTCATCCTTCAGGGCGTTGAGCCGGGGGCCCATGACCTGGCGCTCTTCCGGGGTCATCTTGCCCAGTTCGCGCATCTTGAGGGAGATTTCGCCTTTCTTGCCGACGGCCTGCACGCGAAGTTCCTCGAGCGCGGCTTCGGAGCCTGCCCCGGAAATCAGTTCGAAATATTTCGCTTTCAGATCGTCCATTGCCGCCTCCGTTCGCAGACGGGCAGGGGTTACCACAGGTGCGACGGATTGCAAGCCGAAGCGGCCCGGAGGCCGCCATGCAAGGGCTGGAAGCCCCCCCTCCTGCTCCCCTGCCCGGGGCCGTCACGCCATGTCCCGTGCCCGCGCCGCTTCCGACGTTCACGCGCATGCGGGGCCAAACGCGCATGGGGGCCGGATGGGTCCACCCCTGAACGGAAAAACCCCGCTCCGGGTGGAGCGGGGTTCCAGAGGTCTTTCGGTGCTGGCTGCGATCAGGCGGCCAGTGCGGCCTTTGCCTGGTCGACGATGGCAGCGAAGGCTGCCGGCTCGTTGACGGCCAGGTCGGCCAGAACCTTGCGGTCCACTTCGATCCCGGCCAGCGACAGGCCGTTGATGAAGCGGGAGTAGGTCATCTGCTCGTCGTGAGCGCGCACACCTGCGTTGATCCGCTGGATCCACAGCGCGCGGAAATTGCGCTTGCGGGCCTTGCGGTCGCGGGTTGCGTACTGGTTGGCCTTGTCGACGGCCTGACGGGCAACCTTGAAGGTATTCTTGCGGCGGCCGTAGTAACCTTTGGCGGCCTTGATCACCTTCTTGTGGCGGGCGTGGGTCGTGGTACCACCTTTAACGCGGGACATTGTACGGCCTCCTTATTTCTTTTTCTTGGCGTAGGGCATCATCGGCATGATGATCTGCTCGTCCGCCTTGGACAGGGTGGTCGTGCCGCGCGCGTTGCGGATGAACTTGGTGGTCCGCTTGATCATACCGTGGCGCTTGCCGGCCTGGCCGGTAATGATCTTGCCGTTGGCCGAAACCTTGAAGCGCTTCTTGGCGCTCGATTTCGTCTTCATCTTGGGCATTTTCGTCTCCTCTTTGAGAGTTCACACGCGACTCGGCATGCCTCTACCGGCCGGCCGCGCAGGTCGAGTTGCGGCGTATAGGAGGGGAATCGCCATTTGGCAAGAGAAGAGTGCAGGCTTCGGTCGATGACGGCCTGATCCCTGCAAACACAGGGGCAACCACTGGGCCCGAACCGCCGCCCGGCGCATCGGCTGCGGCGGCGCCGGGTGTCAGATGACGCGCATGGCCTCCGCGAAGACGCGGATGAAGACGTGCGGCACTTCGGAGAAGGTGTAGCGCTGCGGATCGTTGACCCAGGCATAGATGCCCAGCGACAGCCCGCTGATCAGCGCGAAGACCGAGGCCGAGGGGACCCGGTGATCCGCCCAGGCGGAAACGAGGGCGGGAACGGCAAGGACGCATAAAAGGGCGCCGCACACGAAGATGACATCAAGGCTCATACCTCGGCCATACTCCGAAATGCGGCGCCCGCGAAGGGATTATTCGGGGTCAGCCGCGAAGATCAGGCGTTCTTCGCAGGGCGCGACCCGCAGGATGTTCGTGGTGCCGGTGGTGTTGAAGGGCACACCGGCGGTGACCACGATCGAATCCGTCTCGGTCGCGAGCCCGGTGGTGCGGGCGCCACGGGCAGCATTCACCACGGCCTGCTTGAAGCGCGACAGTTCCCCCGTCACCAGGCAGAGCACGCCCCAGCTGAGCGCCAGGCGCCGCGCCGTGCCACGCTGAGAGGACATGGCCAGGATCGGAACCCGGGGCTTTTCGCGGCTGATCAGCAGGGCGGTGTTGCCCGTCTGGGTGAAGCAGCAGATGGCGGCGATATCCGTCTTCTCCGCGATTTCGCGAGAGGCGGCCACGATCCCTTCGGCCACGGAACCCACGCCGGAGACGAAGGAGCGCTGCTGTTCGATGACTTCGCGGTAGAGCCGGTCGCCTTCGACTTCCTTGGCGACGTTGTCCATCGTCTGCACCGCCTCGATCGGGAAGGAGCCGGCGGCAGATTCGGCGGAAAGCATGACCGCGTCGGTGCCTTCGTAGATGGCGGCGGCGACGTCGGAGACCTCTGCCCGGGTGGGCATCGGGCTTTCGATCATCGATTCGAGCATCTGGGTGGCGACGATCACCGGCTTGGCGGCGGCGCGGCACTTGCGGATCAGGCGCTTCTGGATCGGCGGGACGGAGTGGACGGGCAGTTCGACGCCCAGGTCACCCCGGGCGACCATGATGCCGTCGGAAACCGCGAGGATGTCGTCAAAGGCCTTCACCGCGGCGGGCTTTTCGATCTTGGCGAGGACGGCCGCGCGGCCATCGACGAGGCTGCGCGCCTCTTCCATGTCGGCGGGACGCTGCACGAAGGAGAGCGCGATCCAGTCGACCCCCAGCTGGCAGGTGAATTCCAGGTCCTTGCGGTCCTTTTCCGACAGGGCGGCCAGCGGCAGCACCACGTCGGGCACGTTCACGCCCTTGCGGTTGGAGATGACGCCGCCGACGGTGACTTCGCAATCGGCGAAATCGTCGCCGCAGTCCTTTACCTTCAGGCGGATCTTGCCGTCGTTGACCAGCAGCGAGGCGCCGGGTTCGAGGGCGGCAAAGATTTCGGGGTGGGGCAGGTTCACGCGGGTGCTGTCGCCCGGCGTCGTATCGAGGTCGAGGCGGAAATCCTGACCGACGGAAAGTTCTTCGCTGTCGCCGGAGAAGACCCCCACGCGCAGTTTCGGCCCCTGCAGGTCGGCCAGGATGCCGATGACGGTGTCCATGTCGCGTTCGATGCGGCGGATGATGCGGTGCCGCTCGCGGATCTCGTCATGGCTGCCGTGGGACATGTTCAGGCGGAAGACATCCGCCCCGGCTTCGTAAAGCGCGCGGATCGTCTCGTAATCGGAGGACGCAGGTCCCAGGGTGGCGACGATTTTCGTGTTGCGCTGGCGTCTCATTAAGGTCATCCCCGTTGTCGCAGCCCGGAAATACCGGGATGTTAGCGTTCACATTTCACCTTAGGGCGCATTTCGGTGAATGCCAATGGCGCCCAGATGCCGAACAGAGGTGACACGGCGATGACATACGCCCCCTACCAGATCATCGGAGAGGACCGCCCGTCCCGCTGGCTTGTCACCTGCGATCATGCTGCGAACACCGTACCCAATTTCGTCGGCGGCGGTAGCCTCGGCTTGCCGGAAAGTGAAATGGCCCGGCATATCGCCTACGATCCCGGCGCCGCCGGGGTGACCCGCTTCCTGGGCGAGGCGCTGGATGCGCCCGCGATCCTGTCCAACTTCTCCCGCCTGGTGATCGACCCGAACCGGGGCGAAGACGACCCGACGCTGCTGATGAAGCTTTACGACGGGACGATCATCCCGGGGAACCGGCATGCGGGCCCGGCGGAGCTGGAGGCTCGGCTGGAGCAGTGCTATCGCCCCTATCACGCGGCCCTGGCGGGGCTGGTGGCGGCGCGGGCGGACCGGGCCGACCTGTCGATCCATTCCTACACGCCGCAGCTGAAGGGGCGCCCGCCCCGGCCCTGGCACATCGGCGTCCTGTTTGCGCGGGACGAGCGCCTGTCGGCACCGCTGATCGCACGGCTGGAGCAGGAGGAGGACCTGTGCGTGGGCGCCAACGAACCCTATGGCGGGCATCTGCCCGGCGACGCGGTGGACACCCACGCCATCGCCCATGGCCTGCCCAACGTGCTGATCGAGATCCGCAACGACCTGATCGCCACGGAAAACCAGCAGCGCGCCTGGGCCAGCCGGCTGGCCCCGATCCTGGAAGAGGTCCTGGCGGCGACCGGGCTGTAGGCCCCTGGGGCGCCGGCCTGGACATCGCCGGGACGTAGCGCCCACAAGACTGGCCCCCATACTGGCCTGAATAGGAGATCCCATGCCTCATATCGTCCTGGAATTCGGCGGGCTGACCCTGCCAGAGGCCCTGCCCGACGCGCTGACCGCGGCCATGGCCGCCCATCCGGCGATCCCCGAAAGCGGGGTGAAGCTGCGCGCCTACGAGGCAACGGCCTTTCGCCTGCTGTCGGGGGAACCTGCCTTCGTCAACGCCACGATCCGCCTGATGGACACCCGGCCCGAGTCCCAGCATGTCGAGCTGGCCGATACGGTCATGGCCGTGCTGGAGGCGCATCTGCCCGCCAGCTGCGCCATCGGGGTGGAAACCGCCCGCATCCCCAAACCTTCCTTCCGCAAGCGCAACGGCCTATCTGAAGGCTGAAGAGGAGCACGCCATGGACGACCAGACCCGTATCGAGCTTGAAGCTGCCGCCTTCCGCGCGCTGCAGAAGCACCTGATGGAAGAGCGCACGGACGTGCAGAACATCGACCTGATGAACCTGGCCGGTTTCTGCCGCAACTGCCTGAGCCGGTGGTACATGGAGGCCGCGCAGGCGCGGGGTATCGAGATGACCCAGTCCGAAGCGCGGGAGACCTTCTACGGCATGCCCTACGACCAGTGGAAGGCGCAGAACCAGGTCGAGGCCAGCCCGGAGCAGAAGGCCGCCTTCGACACCGCGTTTCGCGAGAACGTCGTCGAAAAGAAAAGCTGACGTTCATCTTTTGACAGGCAGCCTCTTGCGCGGCGGCGCAGGGTTCCCCATTTCGTTCACGATGCCTTGAGGTGCGCCCCCGAGGCCAAAAGCATGTTCAGAACCCAAGTAACGAGGAGACAGGTATGGGCCTAAGACGTGAATTGGACAAGTTTTTCTCGAGCGATGCCTCTGGCGGGATCTTCCTGATCCTGGCCACCGTGCTGGCCCTGATCGTCGCCAATTCAAGCCTGGGTCCTGCCTATGACGACTGGCTGCATACCTACCTGAAGATTTCCTTCGGGGAGAGCGAGCTGAAGAACAGCCTGCTGCACTGGATCAATGACGGGCTGATGGCGATCTTCTTCTTCCTCGTCGGGCTCGAGCTGAAGTACGAGCTGCTGGAAGGCAAGCTGAAGAACCCCAGCGACGTGCTGATGCCCGGCATGGCGGCGGTGGCGGGCATGGCCTGCCCGGCGATCGTCTATGTCGCGCTGAACTTCTCCAACCCGGAGACGATCAACGGCTGGGCGATCCCGGCGGCGACCGACATCGCCTTTGCCCTGGGCGTGCTGGCCCTGGTCGGGCCCAAGGTGCCGTCGTCGCTGAAGATCTTCCTGCTGACGCTGGCGATCCTGGACGACATGGGTGCCATCGTGGTGATCGCGCTGTTCTACACCGCCGACCTGCAGATCGATTACCTGTTCCTGTCGCTGATCCCGCTGGCCGCGATGTTCGTGCTGCACAAGCGCAAGACGCACCGCGTGGCGCCGATCCTTCTGCTGGGCGTGCTGCTGTGGTTCTTCGTGCTGAAGTCGGGCGTCCACGCGACCCTGGCCGGCGTGCTCACGGCCTTCTTCATCCCGATCAAGGACAAGTACGGCAAATCGCCCCTGCACGCGCTGGAACATGGCCTGTCGCCCTACGTGCTGTTCTTCATCGTGCCGCTGTTCGCCTTCGGCAACGCGGGCGTGAACCTGACCGGGCTGACCTTTGCCGACCTGCTGGATCCCCTCGCGCTTGGCATTGCGGGCGGGCTGGTGATCGGCAAGCAGGTGGGCGTCTTCGCCGTGGTCTGGATCATGGTGAAATCGGGCCTGGCCAAGATGCCGGCCGGCGCCAACTGGATGCATATCTACGGCATCGCCTGCCTCGCCGGGATCGGCTTCACCATGTCGCTCTTCATCGGGACGCTGAGCTTCACCAATGTCGAGCTGATGAATTCGGTCCGGCTGGGCGTGCTGACCGGCTCGGCCATCTCTGCCGTGCTGGGCTTCACGGTGCTGAAGATGGCCTCGCGCGGCGAGCCCCGGAAGGTGGAGGCCCCCGCCGAGGCGGCCTGACCGACACCGGAAATCGCGAAACGGCCCGGGCAGCGCCCGGGCCGTTTTCGTTTGGCCAACCGGCTCAGCCCACTCGTGTCAGCCCACCCGGGTCAATCTGCCGGGGAAGTCGTAAGGGGTGTTGCCTGGCCCTGCGTTGCCGCCTCGTCGGTGGTCTCTTCCGTCGCCTCATCCTCATCATCCGGCAGGGGGGCGACCTCCACCTCCGGCAGGGGGGCGGGGCCTTCGGGCACTTCGAGCAGGTGATCTTCGTCCGAGCGGATCAGCGTCTCTGCCGGCAGGCGGTAGGTGACCTTGCCGATCACCCGGTTGCGGCCCAGCCCGCGCTGGCGCAGCTCACCATCCACGATTTCCAACCGGGAGACATCGTAGTCGCGCGCGCCGCCCTGCCCGTCGCCGAGGCGGAGCACGGCCTGATCCGGCCCCTTGTCAGCATCCAGCACGGTGAAATAGGCCGGGTCGGCCTCTTCCGCCATGGCGACCAGCACATCCAGCACCGCCTCGCTGTCGGTCCGGCGGCCTTCGCGCAGGGAACAGAAGCCTTCGAAGGCGGTGATGCCCACGACACCGGCCGCGACGGAGACCGGCGCGGAAAAGGCCGCGACGACCACGCCCGAGACTTCCTTGATGCGGTTCTTGTCCTTCTCGGGGTTCAGCAGGTTCGCCCCCGACACGACATCGGAAAGGTCAAAGCCGAGACCGCTGTTGATGGCGTCCCCCAGAGCGGAATCGTCGACGTCCTTCAGCACCTTCTGGGGGCGCCAGCTGCAAAGATCGGCCGAGGCCGGCGCGGCGGCGCAGAGCGACAGGAGGGCGATGAGGACTGCGTGGCGCATGGGAGATCTCGGGGAAGGTGGCGCGAGAGATTGCGGAAGAGACTTCGGGGACAGCTCGGGCCGGGGCGGAAAACCGGGGGCGAATCGTGCCTTTGATCCCATGATCTGACACGGGCCGCGCCGTTTTCCCAGCCCCCGGCAGAAAGGCGGGTGCAACCGGCGAGGCGGCGCGGAACGCGCCCTGCCCCATGCGCCCTGCCCCGCCATGCGCCGACGGAAAAGGGCGCACCCCGACCGGGATGCGCCCTGAATGTAGTTGCTGCATGTGGTTCCGGATCCGCGCGATCACGCGGACCGGGCGCCGGGATCAGCCCGCGATCAGACGGCCAGCTTCTTCATCTCTTCCAGGTAGAGTTCGCGCAGGCGGGGCGCGACGGTGCCGGGGGTGCCATCGCCCAGCTTCACGCCGTCGATTTCCACGACGGGCATGACGAAGGCGGAGGCGGAGGTGGTGAAGGCCTCATCCGCTTCCTTGGCTTCCTCGATCGTGAAGTTGCGCTCCTCGACCTCGTACTGGGCCTCAGAGGCGAAGCGCAGGACGGCGGCACGGGTGATGCCGTGCAGGATGTCGTTGGACAGGGCGCGGGTGATGATCTTGTTGCCCTTGACGATATAGGCGTTGTTGGAGGAGCCCTCGGTCACGAAGCCGTCCTCGATCAGCCACGCGTCATCGGCACCGGCCTTCTTGGCCATCATCTTGGCCATGGAGGGGTAGAGCAGCTGGACGGTCTTGATGTCGCGGCGGTGCCAGCGGATGTCCGGCACGGAGATGACCTTGGTGCCCTTCTTGGCCTTGGGATCGACGTCGAGGCCCGGCTTGGACTGGGTGAAGAGGACCAGCGTGGGCTTCACCACCTCGGGATCGGGGAAGACGAAGTCGCGGTCGCCGGCGGAGCCGCGGGTGACCTGCAGGTAGACCAGACCGTCGGTGATCTCGTTCTTGGCGACCAGTTCGCGGTGGATCTCCAGAAGCTCGTCCATGGTGACGGGCTCTGCCATGTCCAGCTCGGACAGGGAGCGCGCGAGACGCTTGGCGTGGCCGTCGAAATCGATCAGCTTGCCGCCGAGGACCGAGGTCACCTCGTAAACGCCATCGCCCATCAGGAAGGCGCGGTCGAAGATCGAGACCTTTGCTTCTTCCTCGGGGAGGTATTCACCATTCAAGTAGACGATGCGGCTCATGGGCCATTCTCCTGTCTGTCGCGGGCGGGGCCCGCATAACCGTCAGGCGCTTCCTAGACCCGCGCGGGGGCGGAAGGCCAGAAATTTGAATGCCAGTCAGTCTGGTTGCCGGGATCCGGCCGCCCGCGCCGGCGCGGGGCAGTCAGGGGGGTGGCAGGCAGGCCGCCGGAAGGGAAGTCGGCGGCCTGCCGGGGATGCCGGGGCTCTGGCGGAATGTGCCCCGGCAAAACGATGTCGGGCGGCGCGAAGGGCCGCGGGAGCGGTGGGGGAAACCCCACCATACGGGGTGCGCCCGGTGGGGCGGTTGGGGCGGTGGATTGGCATCCACCCTACGCGGTTGGGCCGGGAGATGGGGGTTCATCCCACCGCCTTCCGGCGCGCCACCGACCGTAGGGTGGATGCAATCCACCTTCCGGAGCCCACCCGGACCTCAGCCCCAGAGGGCCGGGGTCGAAGGGTGCACACCCGCCTCGTCGTATTGCAGCGCGGCGTCGCGGTCCTTCGCCAGAAGCAGCGGGCCGTCCAGGTCGGTGACCATCGCCCCCTGTGCGACCAGCACCGCAGGCGCCATGGCAAGCGAGGACCCGACCATGCAGCCGACCATCACCTTGTAGCCTTCGGCCAGGGCCGCATCGCGCAGCAACAGCGCTTCGGTCAGGCCGCCGGTCTTGTCGAGCTTGATGTTCACCACGTCGTACTTGCCCTTCAGCTTGGGCAGGGAGGCGCGGTCGTGGCAGCTTTCGTCGGCGCAGACGGGCACCGGGCGATCCATGCCGATCAGCGCATCGTCGAGGCCTGCGGGCAGCGGCTGTTCCACCAGAGCCACGCCGAGGCGGACGAGGTGGGAGGCAAGCTCGGCATAGACCTCGGCCGACCAGCCCTCGTTGGCGTCGATGATGATCTTCGAGTTGGGCGCGCCACGGCGGACGGCCTCCAGCCGGGGCATGTCATCTGGGGTGCCCAGCTTGATCTTCAGCAGCGGGCGGAAGGCATTCTTGCGCGCCTGCTCTTCCATCGCGGCGGGTTCGTCCAGCGACAGGGTGTAGGCGGTGATTTCGGGTTTGGGCGCGGGCAGCCCGGCCAGTTCCCAGACCCGCTTGCCGGCCTTCTTCGCCTCCAGGTCCCAAAGCGCGCAGTCGACCGCGTTGCGGGCGGCGCCGGCTTCGAGGATGTCCTGCAGGCCCTTGCGGGTGATGTCCGGCGGAAGCGCCGCAATCTGCGCTTCAACCGAGGCGAGCGTTTCGTTGTAGCGGGCGTAGGGCACGCATTCGCCGGTGCCGGTATGGGTGCCATCCGTCACGGTGACGGTCAGCACTTCCGACTCGGTCCGGGCCCCGCGGCTGATGCGGAACACCTGGGCCAGCGGGAAGGTGTCACGGGTCACGTCGATCTTCACGTCGAACCCCTCCTCGTCTTCTCATGAGTGGTCCCGCCGGGGTTGCCCCCGGCGGGAGATCGGATCAGGCGATCAGCGCGTCGACCAGCTTGCCCGCGCCGTAGCGGTAGGGATCGGTGGCCGGCATGCCCATTTCGGCCTCGACCTTGGCGAGGTAGGCCTGTGCATCCTCTTCGGACATGTGCTGGGTGTTGACCGAGATGCCCACGACCTTGACGTCGGGGTTCACCCAGGAGGCGAGCGTCATGGCGACGTCACGGACGGCTTCCAGCGAGGGCAGCTGGTAGTCCGGCAGGCCGCGCATGTGGTCGCGGGTGGGCTCGTGGCAGATCACCAGGGCGTCGGGCTGACCGCCGTGGACCAGTGCCATGGTCACGCCGGAGTAGGAAGCGTGGAACAGGGAGCCCTGGCCTTCGATCATGTCCCAGTGGTCATCATCGTTGTCCGGGGTCAGATATTCGATGGAGCCTGCCATGAAGTCGGCGATGACGGCGTCCAGCGGCACACCGTCGCCGGTGATCAGGATGCCGGTCTGGCCGGTGGCGCGGAAGGAGGACTTCAGCCCGCGTTCCTTCATTTCCTTGTCCATGCACAGCGCGGTGTACATCTTGCCGACGGAGCAATCGGTGCCGACGGCCAGGCAACGCTTGCCCTTGCGCTTGACGCCCGAGGCGATCGGGTACTGGACGGAGGGGATGCGCACGTCATGCAGGGTGCGGCCGGTGGCCTTGGCCACGGCAGCCAGATCTTCTTCGTTGCGCAGCAGGTTGTGCAGGCCGGAGGCGATGTCGAAGCCTTCTTCCAGCGCTTCGATCAGGACCTTCTTCCAGGCGGGGGAGATCACGCCACCACGGTTGGCCACGCCGATGACCAGCGTCTTGGCGCCGGCGGCCTTGGCTTCTGCCAGGGTCATGTCCGACAGCTTCATGTCGGCCTTGCAGCCTTCCATGCGGAATTGGCCAACGCAGTTTTCCGGGCGCCAGTCCTTGATGCCCTGGGCCACCTTGGCCGCGAGGGGGTCGGGGGCGTCGCCGAGGAACAGAAGGTACGGGGTCTCGATCATGTCAGAAGATCTCCTGAAGAGTGTTTCCACCAGATTGAGCGTTTTCTACGTAAAGGTGTTTGCGAATTCGGCGCGCGAGACGTGTAATGCGCGCATCTCTCCCGGATTTTGCATTATTGTTCGAAGATCCTTCGATGCAGCCGCGAATCCATGCTGCAGCGCAAAATGCGGGTTGTAATTGATCGCGCAATTTTCTAACCATCACAGCAATGCAATCGTAATTTCATTACCCGGAGAACCGAGATGTCCTTCCGCGTCCAGCCTCAGCCCCCGGCCCGTCCGAATCGCTGCCAGCTCTTCGGTCCGGGATCGAACACCAAGCTCTTCGCCAAGATGGCGGCCTCTGCCGCCGACGTGATCAACCTGGACCTGGAAGATGCCGTCGCCCCCGACGACAAGGAGCAGGCCCGCGCCAACATCATCCAGGCGATCGGGGAGGTCGACTGGGGCAACAAGACCCTGTCGGTGCGAATCAACGGGCTGGATACGCCCTGGTGGTATCGCGATGTCGTGGACCTTCTGGAGCAATGCGGCGACCGGCTGGACCAGATCATGATTCCGAAAGTGGGCTGCGCCGGGGACATCTACGCGGTCGATGCGCTGGTCAGCGCGATCGAGGTCGCGAAGGGCCGGACGAAGCGGATCGGCTTCGAGGTGATCATCGAATCCGCGGCGGGCATTGCCCATGTCGAGGAGATCGCCGCGGCCTCCCCCAGGATGCAGGCGATGAGCCTTGGCGCGGCGGATTTCGCGGCCTCCATGGGGATGCAGACGACGGGGATCGGCGGCACCCAGGAAGACTACTACATGCTGCGGGAGGGCAATAAATACTGGTCCGATCCGTGGCATTGGGCCCAGACGGCCATTGTCGCCGCCTGCCGGACGCACGGCCTGCTGCCGGTTGACGGCCCCTTCGGAGACTTCTCGGACGACGAGGGATATCGCGCCCAGGCACTGCGGTCCGCGACGCTTGGCATGGTGGGCAAATGGGCCATCCACCCGAAGCAGATCGCCCTGGCGAACGAGGTCTTCACCCCCTCCGAAACCAAGGTCACGGAGGCCCGGGAAATCCTGGCGGCGATGGAAGAAGCGAAGCGTACGGGGGCCGGCGCGACGGTCTACAAGGGAAGACTTGTTGACATCGCATCTATTAAACAGGCAGAAGTAATCGTGAGACAAGCCGAGCTGATCGCTTCGGGGGTTTAAGCCCCGAAGTTCGCCCGGCAGAGCGCCCGCGTGAGGAGGACTCGCGGGCGCTTTCATTTTTCCAGGCACCGCGTTCCGACGTGACGGAGGATTTGATCCGTCTACGGACTATTCAATGCACCGGGCGCGCTGCGCGCACCATGCGACGGAACCACGCAGGGGAACCACTCGGGGGAGCCACGCTGGCCATCACGAGTTCGTCGCCCCTCTTGGCTTTCGCGAAAACCGGGATAGTTTTGCCCGAAATGACCCCGCACCGGAGCAGAAACGCGATGCGCACTTTCCTTGCCACCCCCCTTTCCGCCCTCGCCACCTGCGCGCTTTGCGCGACGCTGGGCCTGTCCGCCGTGAGCCTGTCCGCCGGCCCGCTGGCCGCGCAGGACGTGGTGGAGAACGACGTCGCGAAGGTGTTCAACGGCGCCTGGATGCAGAGCAAGGAAGCCGACAAGAACGGCATGCTCATGTACCTGACGCAGGAACGCGCGATGACCGGGGACTATTTCTCGATTCGCTGCGAGGGCCCCGCGCGGTCGGTTCGCCTGGGATTCGGGACGAAGCTGCCGGGCGTCGATGGCCCCGAAGGCCGCGGCGAGACCTACCAGGCCGAGGTCAGCTTCAGCATCGACGGCGCACCGCAGGCCTACCGCGTGGAATACACCGGAAAGACCCCGGACCCGGCGATTTCGGGCGGCGACATCCATGCCTACCGTGTGCTCTTCGCCGACGACGCGGCGCGCGACAGCTTCCTGGCGGCCCTGCGCAGCGGCAACGAGCTGCGCATTTCCGGCCAGGAGGAGCCGGTGAACCTGGCCGGGTCGGGCCAGGCGATCGAGGAACAGCTGGGCTACTGCAAGTAAGTAAGCCCGCGGCCTGCCTTAAAGTCCCGGCGTCGGACCCTGAAATCAGGCCCTGAAATCAGGCCCTGTCGTCCTTGGGGGAGCCCATGACCACGTAGGTGGTCAGGGCCGAGACATGGGGCAAGGTGCCCAGCACCTCCGTATGGAAGCGCTTGTAGGCGGCGAGGCTTTCGGCCTCGATCCGCAGCAGGTATTCGCGTGACCCGGTGATGTTGTGGCATTCCCGGCATTCGGGCGCCTGCTGCATCGCGGCCTCGAAGGCTTCCTGCGAGGCCTTGGTGTGTTCAGACAGACCGACGGAGGCATAGGCCACGAACCCTGCCCCCATGGCTTCGGGATCCAGCACTGCCCTGTAGCCGAGGATGACGCCCGCGCGCTCCAGCTCCTGCACGCGGCGCAGGCAGGCGGAGGGCGAAAGGCCCACGCGCTCGGCCAGGTCGAGATTCGACACGCGGCCATCGCGGCTCAGCTCCCGCAAGATCCTGCGGTTGATGTCATCCAGCTTCGCCATTTGTTGCAAAACCTCCCCTTGAGCGCGAAAGATCGCAACCTCTGACCGCATGATACCGCATAGGATTGTTCCTCATGCAAGCCATGGGTGCCACATGACCGTTCAATTCCTGACTGCCGTCTTCCTTTTCTGCTTCGTCTCCTCCGTCACGCCGGGGCCCAACAACCTGATGGTCATGGCCTCCGGCGCGAACTTCGGCTACCGGCGCACGGTGCCGCACATGCTGGGCATCGGGGTGGGCTTTTCCGTCATGGTGGCCCTGGTGGGGCTTGGCCTGATGGGGCTGTTCGACCTCTACCCGCTGGTGCGACAGGTGCTGATGGTGGCCTGCGCGATCTACCTCCTCTACCTCGCATGGAAGATCGCGACGGCGGCAGCCCCCGAGGGACGGGCGGCCTCCGGTCGGCCCATGTCCTTTTTGCAGGCGGCGGCCTTCCAGTGGGTGAATCCCAAGGCCTGGGTCATGGCGATGAGCGCGATCACCCTCTATGCGCCGGAGCGCAACCTTGGGGCGGTCCTGCTGATCGCCGCCATGTTCGGGCTGGTCTGCGTGCCGGCGAACTCCGTCTGGATCCTGCTGGGGCAGGAGCTGCGCCGGCTGATGCGGCGGCCCGGCCTGCTGCGCGCCTTCAACTGGACCATGGCGGTTCTGCTGGTGGCTTCGCTGGTGCCGGTCGTCTACCACTGAGGCATGACACCGCTGCTGCTGCACACCGCCGAGGCCCACGTGGCCACCTTCGACCGCCTGCGCGACGAGATCGCGCCGGGGCTGCCCCTGCGCCACGAGGTGCGGGAGGCCTGGCTGGAGGACGCGCGGGCGGGCGGAGACCTGCGGGCGCGCCTGGCGGAGCTGGCGGCAGAGGCGGAGGGGCCGTTCCTGTGCACCTGCACGACGCTCGGCCCGCTGGCGGAGGAGCTGGGCGGGCTGCGGGTGGACCGGCCGATGATGCGCGACGCGGCGCGGATCGGCGGGCGGGTCCTGATGGCCCATGCGCTGGAAAGCACGAAGGCCCCCAGCCGTGCCCTGTTCGAAGAGCTGGCCGATGACCGCGCCGACCTGCGGATGCTGGACGTGACCGGGGCCTGGCCCCTGTTCGAAGCGGGAGAGACGGCGCGTTTCCACAACTGGATCGCCGGAGCCATCCGCGCCGCCCTGGCGGAACGCGGCGCGGAGGTCGTCGTCCTGGCGCAGGCCAGCATGGCCGGTGCGGCGGAACTGTTGCAGGACTGCGGCGTGCCCGTCCTGAGCTCTCCGCGACAGGCGATGCTGGCCCTGGCGGCTGGTTAGGCCTGCAACCCGATGCAGATCTCCGTCAGCAGGTCGTCGGGCGCCGTGTCCATGGGCGAATTCAGGTAGACCTCGTAGGGCGGTTGATCCAGCAGATCACGGCCCGAGTCAGGCAGCCATGTCCGGTATATGTACTGGTAGGCCTCGTGCAGCCCTGCATAGGGCCCCTTGAAGGTCAGCACCGCGGTTTCGGCGGGTTCGAGGCGTTCTTCCTGCAGCCCCTCCGGCAGGGGCATGTCTTCGGGGATCTGGACCGCGGCGAAGCTGCGCAGCTGGTCTTCGGGCACGGCGCTGACGTCATCGTAGTAGAGCGCCACCATGGGCCCCACGAGGTGCCAGACCTCACGCGCGGCAAGGATGGACCCCAGCCGCGAATAGGCTTCGGAAATCGTGAAGTAGCTGCCGCGATGTGGCAAGCCTGCAAGCCTGCGGGCGGGGGTCCGGCGCAGGTCGACGGGATAGAGGGTGGTTTCGGTCGTCATCGGGTTCTCCTTCAGCAAGGGATCGAGTTTCGGACGAAAGGGTGCCTCATCCCGGAAGCGGTGCGGGGTGTGCCCGTATTGCGCGGCAAAGGCGCGGGCGAAGCTGTCCGGATCGGGGTAGCCGACAGAGGCCGCGATCTGCTCCACCGGGGTCTGGCCACGGGCGAGTTCGCAGGCGGCGAGGTGCATGCGGATGCGCCGCACCGCCTGTGCGCAGGTCTCCCCCGTCATTGCCCGGAAGACGCGGTGCCAGTGGAAACGGCTCATCGCCGCGACCTCTGCTAGGGCATCAAGGGACAGGTCCCCGGCCGGGTTGGCGTGAATGTGATCCATGACGCGCAGCAGCCGCGCTTCGTAAGGTCCGGTCATCAGGCATCCTTTCGCGCTTCTGTCTGCCGCAGGGGCGCCCGGCAAATCTTGCCTTATTGCACTTCGGCGCCGCGACCTTCATATAACGGCCAACCCTAGCGGAGGCGCCAGATGACGAATTACCTCGATTTCGAACGTCCCCTTGCCGAGATCGAAGGCAAGGCCGAGGAACTGCGGGCAATGGCCCGGCAGAACGACGAGATGGATATCGAGGCCGAAGCGGCGGCCTTGGACAAGAAGGCGGCCGATATGCTGGTCGACCTTTATGCCAAGCTGACGCCCTGGCGGAAGTGCCAGGTGGCGCGCCATCCCGACCGGCCCCATTGCAAAGACTACATCAGCGCGCTGTTCACCGAGTTCACGCCGCTGGCAGGCGACCGCAACTTTGCCGAGGACCTGGCCGTCATGGGCGGGTTGGCACGCCTGGGCGACCGCCCCGTCGTCGTGATCGGCCACGAGAAGGGCAATGACACCAAGTCCCGCATCGAGCGGAACTTCGGCATGGCCCGGCCCGAAGGCTACCGCAAGGCGATCCGCCTGATGGAGCTGGCCGACAAGTTCAACCTGCCCGTCATCAGCCTGGTCGATACCGCCGGCGCCTACCCCGGCAAGGGCGCGGAAGAACGCGGCCAGTCCGAGGCCATCGCGCGGTCGACCGAGAAATGCCTGCAGATCGGCGTTCCGATGATCTCCGTCGTGATCGGCGAAGGCGGCTCCGGCGGGGCTGTTGCCATCGCGGCGGCCAACAAGGTCGCCATGCTGGAGCATTCGATCTACTCCGTGATCTCCCCCGAGGGCTGCGCCTCGATCCTGTGGAAGAACGCCGAGAAGATGCGCGAGGCGGCCGAAGCCATGCGCCTGACCGCGCAGGACCTGCATTACCTGGGCGTGATCGACCGGATCATCAGCGAACCCACCGGCGGCGCGCACCGCGATGCGCCGGGTGCCATGGCCTCTGTCGGGCGGGCGCTGGAAGCGATGCTGCAGGACATGGACGGCATGGACCGCAAGGCACTGATCGACGCACGGCGCCGGAAGTTCCTCGACATGGGCGCACGCGGCCTAGCTGCCTGATCCGGGCTGCCTGATACGAGACCACCTGATCCAGGGCGGGCGGGCATTCCCGCCACACCCCCCGCGCCTCTGCCGCCGCGCTGCGGCAGAGAGACGCTCTTCCCCCACCCTGACCTCAAAAGAGCTTGCCCGGCGCGCGCCGGCGCGGTTCTGTACGGATAAGTCTGGTTCGGCCGGCAGGTCCGGCCACGACAGGGCCAGCCAATACAGGGCCGTCATCAGGTGGAGGACCGCATGGCATCCGATCGCAAGGTCATCGCACTGAAATCCGCAGACCGGACCGACGCGCCCCCCAAGGCCGCACCGGAGGCCCCCGGCCCGGCCGAAGCACACCCCTTTCAGGACCTTGACCGGCTGACCCGTGCGACCATTGCCGGGATGACCGGCGGCATGTCGCCCTTTTCGACCCTGCAGGCCTGGAGCGACTGGGCGATGAACCTGGCCGCCGCGCCCGGACGGCAGGCCGAACTGGCGCAGACCGCCGCGCAGAACACCGCCGCCGTGGCGGATTATGCCCTGCGACGCAATTCCGACGACGGGGCCGAACCGCCCTTCAGGCCCAGAGCCTACGATCACCGCTTCACCTACGAAGGCTGGCAGCGCATGCCCTGGACCCTGTGGGAACAGAGCTTCCTTGCCTGCCAGGACTGGTGGGATCACGCGACGGATGCGCTGCACGGGCTGAGCGGGGCAGAGAGCGACCGCGTGGGTTTCATGGTTCGCCAGACGCTGGACATGATGGCCCCCTCGAACTTCCCCGCGACCAACCCCGAAATCCTGGACGAGACGCTGAAGCGGCGGGGCGCGAACCTGACCGAGGGCGCCCGCCTTTTCGCCGATGACATGACCCGCGCCCTGACCGGCGCCGAGGCCGCGCCCGCCGAGGACATGCAGGTGGGCCGTGACCTGGCCTGCACGCCCGGGCAGGTGATCTTCCGCAACGACCTTTTCGAACTGATCCAGTACAGCCCGACGACCGAGACCGTGCAGGCAGAGCCGGTGCTGATCGTGCCGGCCTGGATCATGAAATACTACATCCTGGACCTGGCCCCGCAGCATTCGCTGATCCGCTACCTGGTTGGGCAGGGCTTCACCGTCTTCGCGATTTCCTGGGTAAACCCCCAGGCGGACCAGTCTGACCTTTCGCTGGAAGACTACCGCAAGCGGGGCGTGATGCAGGCCCTGGACATCCTGGGCACGGTCGTGCCCGATCAGAAGATCCACGCCGCCGGCTACTGCCTGGGCGGGACGATCCTGTCCATCGCCGCCGCGACGATGGCGCGGGACGGCGACACGCGCCTGGCCTCGATGACCCTCTTCGCCGCGCAGGTGGATTTCTCTGAGGCGGGGGAGCTTCTGCTTTTCGTGGATGAAAGCCAGGTCGCCTTCCTGGAAGACATGATGTGGGCGCGCGGGTACCTGGACAGCACCCAGATGGCGGGAACATTCCGGGCCATGCGGGCGGAGGACCTGATCCACAGCCGGGCCGTGCAGCGGTATTTCCTGGGCCGGCAGGACATGACCTCCGACATGACCGCGTGGAATGCCGACGCGACGCGCATGCCCGCCCGCATGCATTCGGAGTACCTGCGCGGGCTGTTTCTTGAAAACCGGCTGAGCGCGGGTCGTTTCGCCGTGGAAGGCCGGGTGATCGCCCTGAAGGATATCGCGGTGCCGGTCTTCGTCGTCGGCACCGAGAAGGACCATATCGCGCCCTGGAAATCGGTCTACAAGCTGCGCCTGTTCAGCGACTGCGATCTGACCTTCGTGCTGGCCAGCGGTGGCCACAACGGTGGCATCGTCAGCCCCCCGGGCCGCCCGCACGCGCGGTACCGCATTGGCCACCGCCCCGAGGGCGCCCACTACGAGGATCCCGACAGTTGGTTCGCCGGCCGGACGCCCCGGGACGGCAGCTGGTGGCCCGCCTGGTCAGGCTGGCTCGAGGAGCACTCCTCCGCACCGACCGCACCGCCGGAGATGGGCGCCGCCGCCAGGGGCATCACCCCCCTGGACCCGGCGCCGGGGCTTTACGTTCTGCAGCATTGAACGGAGGGCAGGCGACATTGCCCACGGCATGTTCCGGCATCTGCGCCCTGATGTCGTGAAAGTGGTGACCCCGGCAGGATTCGAACCTGCAACCTGCCCCTTAGGAGGGGGCTGCTCATCATCGCTTTCTCCTTTTTCTTTCAGATTGTTATCATCTTCCGATGCATCCGTCTGTACAGACCTTGTACGAAAACGCGCCCGGATGTCCGCCTCGTCGGCCTCCGGGTGGGCGTAGATGCTCATCGGCAGATTGGCATCTGACCACCGCCCCGCCCTCGCCGCCGTCACGGGATCCACGCCCTGACGGATGACCAGCTCGGTGAAGAAGCCATGCCGACCAGCGGCATGGGCCGAGAGGTATGGAATGCCGGCACGGCGGCAGATCGTCTTCCAACGACTGTTGTAGCCGGTCGAACTGGCATACCCGAATATCCGCGGCGGCAGGAGAGCACCAGTTCTGCGGTTGCGGGGGCGTTTGGGGCGCAGATCCAGCAGCTCCTGCATCATTTCTGGCGAAACCGTGATCCAGCTTTCCGGATGTCCCTTCTGAGCTTTCACGCGGACCCGGCATGCCTCCGGTTGCAGGTCGTCCTGCATCAGGGAAACAGCCTGATCGATCCTGGCGGCTGTTTCGAACATGAAGCGCACCATGGCAGCATTGTAGGGATCGGCTTCCGCACAGAAGGCCTCGATCCATTCCCGGGTTGCAGGAACACGCTCCTTCCGGCTGGCCTTGCCCCGGCGCTTGTCCTGGGCGTTGCGCTCGAACTGATCGTAGCGACGGACGCGCAGCAGTGGCGTCCCCTTCAGCTCGTGTGCATTGTTTTGATGACCGCCCGCGCGGGGGTGACGATTTCCCGCCACCAGGTGTCGGTGGACGCGTTCGGACGTAGTTTCGAGCCAAGGTTCTTCAGCAGGCGACCGGTGATCTCCGCGAGCGGCAGATGACCGATCTCGTCGAGGATCGGCAGCAACTGGCGGGCGGCTCTGGTGTCGGGCTGATAGAGCTCGATTGCATCCGCAAAGCGAAGCGCCCGCTCTTCCCCGACGATGTGCTTGCGGATCTGAAGATCGGTTTCCTCGTTTATCCAGTCCCGCGCGCCAGCTTCCGAAGACGCTCGCGAGCTTTGTCGATATGGGCCGGCGATCGGGCGGCCATTGTATTCGACCCAGCCTTTGACCCAGTAGACGTTGCCTCTGCGGTGCGGTTCGAGCGGCATGTCGGTGCCTCCATCAAGATCTGATCCATATGAGCGGGGGTGATGAGCGTGGCGTTGCCAAGCTTGCAGCAGGCGCCGATGCGGTTCGCCCGTTCCCGCAGCGTGCGTTCGCGGATTGCAATCCCGCGACCGGCCAGCCACGCACTCCACTCTGCCAGCGTCTTCCCGGTGTCGAGCACTTCCGATCCGGTCTTTCCCGTAGCTGCCATGCCCTGGCCTCCTTGTTTTGTCTCTCGTGCGCCGTACTCGGCGTGCTGCGTTGATTTCAGGCGGCGCCGCCTGGCCGCCGCGTCGAGCGCTCCGGCGTTACCTGGTTCCGCTCTGCTTCGAGCAGGAGGATCTCATCCATCTGGTCCGGAGTGATCAGCGTGGTGCGACCAAGTGAAAAGTACTGCCCATGTGTGCGCGCCTTCGCCCTCAGCATTCTTGCGGAGAGGGAGATGCCGCGTGCTCGCATGGCTTCCACCCATTCCTCCGGCGTTCGTCCCAGATCGAAGATTTTCGACATCTGCCGCCTCCTTCTGGTACCATTAGGCATCAGCCGCCATGCGCCAATCAAGCCATTGATAAAAAATAATATTCCAGAGGGTAGAAAGTGCAGGAAGTTGCACATTCCTAGGAAATCAGGGCCCTATGCGATGAATAAGGACGGATCCGAGCCGCGAATCGACATCCCTTTCGAGGAAGATGTGGACTGGTCTGCGTACCCAGAAGACCCGGTCGAGGACTATAGGCGGCCTTGTTGCACATATCAGTGCTGAGGATTCACTGCGCGAATCCAGAGCGTTAGTTCGGGGCCATGCCGAAGCCCACTCCCACCCGCTATCGTACGACGAACTGGTCCGAATATAATGCGGCGCTGCGCCAGCGGGGATCGCTCTCGATCTGGTTCGACCCAACGACGACTTGGCACGCCGGAAAGACCGGCAAACGGGGGCGGCCCGAGACGTTCTCGGATGCCGCGATCCAAACCTGCCTGACGCTGAAGGTCCTCTTCGGCCTTCCACTGCGGCAGACGGTCGGGCTGGTCGAGAGCCTGATCCGGATGGCGGGGCTCGACTGGCCAGCTCCGGACTATTCGACGCTGTGCCGACGGCAAGCGCGGATCGGGGTGCAGCTCCCCTATCGCCGCTCGGGCAAGCCCTTGAACCTGCTTATCGACAGCACGGGGGTGAAGTTCCGTGGCGATGGCGAATGGCTGGCCCGGAAGCATGGCTCCTCCCGCCGGAGGCAATGGCGCAAGGTTCACATCGCCATGGACACGGAGACCGGCGACATACGCGCGGTCGAGTTCACGTCAAGCCGCCAAGGCGACAGCCCCCTGCTGCCAGACCTGCTGTCGCAAATTCCCGAGGGCGAGGAGATCGCCACGGTCACCACCGATGGCGCATACGACACACGCCGATGCCACACCGCCATCATCGAGCGCGGCGCCGATGCCGTCATACCGATCCGCCGGAACGGCCGCGCCTGGAAAGAAGACTGCTCCGCAGCATTGGCGCGAAACGAGATCTTGCGCGCGACGCGTCACCTCGGCAGGGCACTCTGGAAGAAGTGGGCCGGCTACCATGTCCGAAGTCGGGTCGAGGCACAGATGAACCGGCTGAAGCTCTTCGGCGAACGGATCATGTCCCGAGACCCCGACCGCCAAACCGCCGAAATCCAGATCCGCATCGCCATCATGAACCGCTTCTCGGCCCTCGGCAGGGCCGAGATCAAAGCCGTGGTCTGAAGCCGGCGGGGAGAGGGGCTCCTCGTCAGGTCAGTCGAATAGCGCAACAAGCCCTCGTGTAGTACACACTGATGGTTGGCAAGATCGGCTTACGAAGCTGCTTCACGATAAGCTCTTCGAGCGTGGCCTACGGCGACGGCGGAGTGGCTATCGCTCGAAGCGTCGTCGTCGCTGATCTGTTGGAAGAAATGTGGCAGTTTTGAGCTTACCGGGGGCGCGACGCTCACCCTTTTTGACAACATTGGCTCGCGACAAGAGTGATAAATAGTCCAACATGAACAAGCCAAAGTACACTGAAGCGACTATCCGCAATCATATCGCTGCCCATCTCGACATGGTTGAACGAGGCTTGTTGCTGGTCGACATCGAATCTTATCTTCCGAACCAGCAGGGCGCTTCGGGCTTCCTCGACATCTTTGCGCGTGACGCGGCTGGCAAGCTCGTGATCATAGAGATTAAGCGGACCGACGCGGCAGCGCGCGAAGCGATCCAAGAGCTCTACAAATATGTGCCACTTCTGCGCGAGAAATTCTTAGTAAAAAACACTGATATCCGCCTTATTCTGCTATCTGTGGAGTGGCACGAACTCGGTACGCCCTATGCCGAGTTTGCCGCATCAGCTCCATTCGAGGTGACCGCCGGCGCGATCACTCTCGATGTGGACGGCATACCGTACGAGATCGAGCCCATGACGCAGGCCGCGCTCTCAAGCGAGCGTAAGATCGGGGTCCGACATTTTCGCTGGGGTTTTCCGGACGAAGCGACTGCTGCCAAGGCGGTAGCGGTTATTGCGCAGCGGGTGCAACGTTTCGGCCTCACCGATTTCGTGCTTATCCAGAGCCGCGCAACCAAGCCGGTCTTGGGCGGCCGCTCCTTTCTCTATTTCGCACAACGCGAGTTGCACTTCGAAGAGTATATGGCGCTGATCGAAGCCAGTTTCGACGAAGGCCAGCTCGAGGAATTCCGCGAGCACATTGCCGATCTCACCGAACTTGAAGATCGAGTAGCCGAGGCATCTGATGCAGTGTGGCACCTCCACGGCGGGGTGCCCTATCGCCACATCGGCGCCGACAACGCTGAAATCGCTCATCCTGAAAAGGGCGCTAGATGGTTTCAGGATGGCGCACAGGAAGATATCGTCGTCCATCGCTTCGGTCGGTTCGTCGATCCTTGGCTCGAGGACCAGACCATCATCGATGAAATTCGCGGTGAAGGCGGCGAATCTGATGTCCGACTGCGCTATTCAGCACATACGGATTCGCCGCCGCAGATGGCGGCGCTACGTCAGAGGATTGAGAATATCTTCTTCTACAACGAAGAGTGGCTCGGCGCCGTCACACAGCTCATTCGGTATGCCGAACGCAAGGGGGGACCTGTACGCATCACTCTCGTTGCCTACAGCCTGGAGGATATCCCGCGCACGATCGCTGCTTCCGCGTTTGGTTTTCCCGGCTATGTCCCGACTTTTAGGCTCGACATTGAGCACGATGGCGCAGTCGAGCGCTTCATTGGTTTGCCCGAATGGGATGGATCGCCTCCAGACTTCAACAAATTGATCGCCGATCATTTCTCAGGTAACAGCTTTTCCTATTTTCTCGCCTGCCACCTCGGCGAAAATAGGTCGATGAACCACGATATTATGACTGATTTGGGCATGCGGTACGCGGTGTTTCGTGAGAGCGAGTGTGGTCTCGAACGAGTCCGTGTCCAGGGGGCATCGATAATTCCAGTGAAAGGTGCCGTTCGTTCGATAAACCTTATGATCCATGAGCACCAAGAAGAGGTCGGTAAGCTCGTTGAGATTTTCATGACCACCGATCAGGGTTTTGCTGAAACGATCCGGGCCTTCCTCAATAGCGACCATAATATTGCCGAGCGGCAGCTTGCAAACATGCTCGAGAATGAAACCCCTCCTGCCGAAGAAGTGTATTGGTGTGGCGACATCACCGATTGCGATCTTTGCGGTCAGCCCTTCGCGCCGATGCATTTCATGATCGACGCCATCTTCCGGGGTGGTGTGGGCGCCAATGTCTGCGCGCTATGCTTCCTAAAGGAGGGGGCTGGCATGGGCACCGGGCGCGGTCAAATCTACCAGGCAGACGAGAAAGGCTGGCGACACATTGCGGGCTGATTGACCGCCGCGTTTGCCGCAAAGCTGACCTTGATGGCGTTCGCAGCGAATGTCTTCTCGCCGCCCCTAGCGCCAGGGTGGCCCCCTTGGCACTTCGAACACGTTTGGCCATTTCGGTCATTCGTCAGGCTGGGCGCGACTGCGGCGCAGCTTCCCGATACCAGATACAGTGCATGGTGCAGCATGGACTGACAGCCCAAAGTCAGCAGTGCGGAAGAACTCGCCATTCACCGTACGCGCTCGATTTGTGCTGCGGTCGCGACGGGCCCGAAAGCAGGGGCAACTTCGGCCAGTTGCATCCGCGCATATCGAGACGAAGGGAGAATGGATCCGACGGCTGAACTTATTCCCACTTCGCCTGCTTTGCCCTGACCTCGCTGACAAAATTCTTCACATCCATGAGCCATTCTTGCTGCATGCGAGTGAAGGAGCTGAAGATCGGATTTGGCACCACGAGTTGCAGGCGTTCGGTCTGCATTTCAGCGGTTTGCGTTTCTGATATGCTTGGCTGAAGCGTTATCAGGTGCTTTTCGGTGATTCGGTTTGCTTCTGCCAATACCTGCCGCCACCGGTCCTTGCAGCTTGTCTTGGCAGCAAGCATTGTCAGAATTTCGGGATCAGTGGTGTCATCATGATACTCAGCTTCACCCGGAAACAGAAAATCCGGACCATTACGTTTTTCGGTGGTTGCCTCTCGCTTATGCCTGATGTCGTGGGCTTGGAGGATGGTTTCAATGTGATGACCAAACGCCCATCCGGCCCGGGATTTCCTTCGGTTCTGGACGCCGAGTGAAAACTTGAGGAAGCCGTCAACATCGACTTCTGAGCCATCAGCAAAGCCTTTTCGCAGGCGGTCGGCAACTATGTGGCGTTCAAGATGCCGAAACAGAACCTCTTCGTGGTCCATCCATTCCGTGAGTGCGCGGTCTGGATCGTCGAGTGGGTGAGGTGCATCCGCAGTATCGCGCGCAAATTGCGAGAACTCGGCTGTGCGGGGAAAGCCCAGACCAAAGCGGTCGATGAGAAGCTCCAGGGCATCTGGTTCTGGTTCCTCCGGTTCTATTCCCAAACCTTCTAGAATTGCTCTCGCAGCGAAGCCGAGGCGAATGCTCTCTTCCGGGGCGAAAACCTTCGCGTTCGCGCGCGTTCCGACGAGGTCGAGACCAAAAAGCCAGAGCAGCTGATGTGCAATCGTTGTGTCGGCCGGGCACAGAATAAGAAGCAGGGAGTCATCATGCTTCTGTCTGGCGACGAGAAGGAGATCGCCGGCGTGCGCCTGATGCACAACCGCTTCAGATTCTGCGGCATAGTAAAGATGAAACTCAGCGGAGCGGGTAGGATTATTCCTGCGAACGTCACTCCAAGTGCAGAACGCTTCCACCGTCAGAGGTTCTTCGTCGTCTTCTCCTGTCAGCCAGAAGAAGGTTGCGTGATAGGTCTTCTTTTCGGCTGGCGTACCCAGGAAAGTACGAAATCCGCTGACGCCTTGGAATTCATGCTGATTTGATCGTGCCTTGTTGACCTCAACCTCAGTCAGATACTTGGCGCCGGCGCCTTCGAAGTGGTCTGCCAGTATTCCGAACTTCATGCCATCCCCTCAATTGCATGCTCGTCGCTGACGAGCAATTCAGGGCAGCTTCAGGTGTCTGCACCTGCTCTTTCGCCCTCGAGCGTTAGCTCTGCAGCGTCAGAACATATCCATGCGGCCAGTGAGTCAATGATCGCGTCCAGGGACAGCCTGCCGCGCCCTTTCAGCGCACATTCCCAGACTATTGCCACACGCCAGCCTGCCTCGAGGAGCGCGGCACTGTTGCGCGCATCCCGATCAGCATTCCCTAAGATTTTTTCACGCCAAAACGCCTGCCTTGTGGAAGGCCAGTGAAACAGCGCACAGTCGTGACCATGCCAGAAGCAGCCATTCACAAAGATCACTGCATGATATTTCGGCAAAACAAGGTCAGGTTTCCCGGGCAGGCTGCGGTTGTGCAGCCCATAGCGATACCCACGGGCATGCAGCCCACGGCGGATCTGCATCTCGGGTCTGGTGTCCCTGTGCCGGATCGCCGCCATGTTGCGGCTCCGGGTGCTTTTGTCGTGAACGTCAGCCAACTTTCCTGAAATTCTCGGCGTCGATAAGAGCCAGGATATGCGGCGCCATGGTCCTCGCGACTTCGGCGAAGACAGGCACAGCCACCGAGTTACCAAACTGTCTGTATGCCTGAGTATCTGACACAGGAATTTTGAAGTCGTCGGGATAGCCCATCAGGCGTGCGCACTCGCGCGGCGTAAGCCGGCGGGGGTTGTTTCCTTCGCCGCGGCTGACGAGGATTTCGGAACCATCTTTGTAATACCGGGCAGAAAGTGTGCGGGAGATACTGTCACCATCAACCATGCCAAAGCCGAACCCGTTCCCCTTGGCTTTGTGCTTTTTGGCGTAGTTCTGCAGATAGGCCCAGAGCTTGTCGGTCAGAGTATATTTGTCGCTGACCATGGCATCCGGCCCGACGGTGAAGTGCCCCTCTGGCTCCTCTGTGCCGTTTTCTGGATGCAGAATGTTCCGCATGCGTTTCGCCCCGTACGACGGGAGATGCATATCATCAAAACTGAAGCCGGTTTCCTCCCGAAAGCCAACCATTACAATCCGTTCACGGTGCTGGGGAACGAAATGCCCTGCATCGATGATCCGGGTGTCAAGGGTGTAGCCCAGCTCTTCTGTAAGCTTACGGCGTATCACGTCAAATGTACGACCTTTGTCGTGGCTTTTCAGGTTCTTCACGTTCTCCAGCAGGAACGCGGCTGGCCGGTGATGCTGGAGGATCCGCAGGACGTCGAAGAACAGCGTTCCCTGCGTTTCATCCTCGAAGCCATGCTTGCGGCCGAGGGCGTTCTTCTTCGATACACCGGCAATGGAGAACGGCTGGCAGGGGAACCCTGCGACCAGCACATCATGGTCGGGAATATCACCTGCATCGACTTCCCGAATGTCTCCCTCTGGCAGGCGGTTGTCAGGAAAGTTCGCCATGTAGGTTTTCTGTGAGTACTTGTCCCATTCGGACGTGAAGACACAGTGGCCGCCGACGCTTTCCATCGCGCGCCGGAGCCCGCCAATCCCGGCGAAGAGATCTATGAATTTGAAGGTCTTCCCGGGGACAGCATCATTGCGCCGCTTCTCAATTTCCATTTTCAGCAGGCGGACAACGCTCTCACGGGGGATTTCTTCTCCACGTTTCCAGCGATAGATGTGGCCTTCCGAATAGCCAAGAACACGCGCCGCCTCAGGTACGGTGTATCCGGCCTGCGCCAGAAGCGTGGAGAAGTCAGCCTGCATTTTTCGCTCATCCATCTGGGAATTTTTTTGACACATTGTCTGAGTGTGTCACGAAATTCAAGAACAAAAGGTGCATCTTCCAAGTTGACCAAGAAAAGTCATAGCCGGCTCACCCAGCCCGCCTCAACGAGTTTCAACACCTCACCTGTACCCGGACGCATCGGGCGCGGGCTGGCACCAGACCTATCGCGTATACGGTTAAGGACTGCTACATCCTGTCAGCGCATCGCTGTAATTGATGAGCCGCGCAGCGAACGCTCGGTTCCCGCCCATGCAGTTGAAAACTGTCTTTGTTGCGGAGCGGCAAGTCTTTCGTTTCACTCAACTTTGAGGGGATGGGCGGATTTCGCGATGATGGGCAGGCAGGAAGCACCGGCGCAGCTGTTTTACGACTTCGATCTGGAGCGGCACGCCCCAGCCAATCACATGCAGTGAGAGATCGATCTGTTCTTTGACGGTGACAGCTTTCGGGATGCGCTGCGCCCATTCTACAGCCACCTCGTCCGCCCCTCCATCGATCCCGAGTTAATCACTCGGATGCTGGGTCATGGCTGAGCACCTAAGCACCTAAGCACCTAAGCACCTAAGCACCTAAGCACCTAAGCACCTAAGCACCTAAGCACCTAAGCACCTAAGCACCTAAGCACCTAAGCACCTAGAATTGTGCTTCCCCCATCAAAGCGACAAGCCCTTCCCGCGTCGGGGGCGGTCGGAGCCCGATCGGCTCATGGTCTCCGGGACAGCCCCCTGAACTCGGCCCGCAAGAGCAGCAGCTCCTGCTCCAGCTTGCTCAATCGCTCGTCCAAGGAGATCGGCAAAGCGCTCCCGAAGTGCTGCAGATCTTCGGCCACAGAGGCGAGCGAGCGTTCCAAGTCGGTCGAGACGGCTTCTGCGTCCTTCGATATGCCCACCAACTCCTCGACGTACTTCAGCAATTCTTGCTCCAAAGGGGTCAGGCTGTTCATTGATCAGGGCCTCCAACTGGATGGGTATGCGGGCGCTGGCAACGCCCACGCTCTCGACGGCGCTACGCTTCTGCGCGAAAGGAGCGGCGCTGGCCGGGGGCTCCGAAGAATTGGACGCGGCACCGGGCTCAGGGGCGTCGACGATCCCTTCCCCCTCCCCTTCCGGCGAGTGCAGAAGGTCGCCTTCGGATTGATCCATCCGGGGCGAAGTCTGAAGACCCCGCGATGCAGTGTCCCCGGCCTTATCAGGGCCCGGCACCTCCACAGTCTCCTCCATGTCGCGGATGCGCCGTCCGTACCGCTCTCGGTTCGAGACAGCTCGCCGTTCGATGACCGAAGACAGATTCTGGCGCAGCGCAGCCACCTCTTCGCGACTCCTGGAGGCACCACCTGCCGGAGCAGATCCGTCGGCATGCGCCCCTGTCCCGAAATATTCCTCGGCGGTCCAGTCCTCGTGAAAGATCCGGTCCTCGAAACGATAGACCTCGCGGCTGTCTTTGGCCCCGACCCTGCGCAGGGTGATCCTCGTTGCAGGGCGCGACACCTTGCCGGCAGCGAGCTGCCTTTCCCGTCGCTCCCTCTGACGGTCGCTCTGCGGCTTGATCTCCAACCCGTACCGCCCAAGCCCGGCCAGGGCTGTCAGAACGTCATGGTGCGAACGGATCGTCCCCGCCTTGATCTCATCGAGCACGAAGGACTTGATCACCGCCTTCACCTCTGCCCGTTCGCCCTTCTCGATCACGGGACGCAGGTCCCTGCGGCGTGCGGGATCCCTCGGGTCGGCCCAACCCTTTCGTGCGTTCCAGTAGTCCCGGAATGCATTGAAGTAGCGCTCGGAGCCCGGAGGCGCCGGGTTGAAGGCGCGCCCCTGATGCAGCTCCGTCCTGGGGATGAGGAAGTGCAGCTCCACATTCCCCGCGTGCGTGCGGCGCACCCAGAGAATGTCCCGCTGATCCTCTTCGAGCCCCGCGAAGGCGGCCTCCTCGAAGCCGGCCCGCACCTCGGCCTGCTCGGTATCACTTGGCACATCGGAGGCGGCAAAGGCGATGACACCAGAGGTATAGCGCCATTTTCGCGGACTGGAGTCGATCAGCTGACGGGTGCGCTCCGGCTCTCCCCCAAGCACCTCGGGCAAGACGGCGCGGCGAACACGCTGCCCCGGCAGCGGGCGCCGATCCGCGTCGAAAGCGTTCACCTCGGCGGCGATCAGATACCCGACTGCCGAACCACCGTCCCCATCCCCGTGCGCGAAAAAGCGGATGATCATCGCCGATGCTCCCCCAGAACCGCGCGCAGGGTGCGGTCGATGGCAACCAGCTGCGCCAGCAGATGCAGCCTGTCGACCGGCTGCCCGATCCGGTTCGCCGCATTCAGCGCGCGGGCGATCTGGTTCAGGTTGTTCCCCGCCCGTGCGACCTGGACCAGCAGCTGATGATCGACCGGCGGAGGCGCGCGACGGCGACCGGAAGGCGCGCCATCCAGAGCCTGGCGGAGGTAATCCGACAGCGGCAATTGGTGCGCCGCCGCCTTCGCCTTCCATCGCGCACGATCCCCCTCCGAGCAGCGTACATGCAGCGAGCACATCGAATCCGTCGTTCTCTGTCTCATGCGCCTCCCCTTTTTTTCGATAGCGGGGTTGGGGTCGAGGGGAAGGGTATCCCTTCCCTCGCAAGGTGCGTTGGCGTAGCCAAAAGCGTAACCTTGCTTCCGGCACGCCGCGCAGGAGTAGTCTACGTTAGCCCAAAGTAGCCTACGGCAGGAGATGCTCTTCATAACGGCTTTCACCTCTGGCCAAGGGCTGGGAATGATCGACGCTCTGCGACCATCACTCCCTCCCCAGCCCATCCGGAAACGCCCCCAGTTCCCTCCGGGAGCCGCCGCTGGCGGCTGCGAAGCGGTGGCTCGCCTGCTGTGTGGAAGGCGATCTCACCACCACTCCGCGGCGCCTGACCGGAGGCGTCGGACGTCTTACCGCCGGCGTGCAATTGACGCCGCAAGCCTTGGAGCTCTCCGACCAAACCGTGAAGTGCGGAACCACGCGCAGCGGTGTTGCGCGCCAGGCCCAGGAACGCGCGGCGAAGGTCATCGACCTGATGCACACTGCCGACCCGCTCTGCATTTCGATCTGCGACGAGAAGACAGATGGCCGCCTTCTCCGGACCGAGGCAGTCGACCTGCCGCTGCCAGAGACCAACCGGGATGCCCCGTACCTGCGCCCAATCCTTTGCCGCGGCGGGGATCGTGCGCCAATCCGGCGGCGCACCGGGGGGCGCGTACTGTCGAACCGCATCTTCGAAGCCTGGGCTTGCGAGAATGCAGAACTGCGCCGGGGTCAGCCGGGGTTCGGGCTGCCCGCTGCTACTTCTTTTTGAGTTTGTTTTTCTACCTTCCCTGGGTGCGACATCCGCGTCGCACCGGTCGGACATTTCCACTGCCACAGACGCGTCGGTGAACGTCTCGATCAACGCCTCCAGCGCGTCGGCGATCTCCTTCAGCCGCGCATAGCGCCAGATGCGGGAGGGGCGGCGAGATGGCAGGATCACCTCCGCGGCCTCTTCGGCGGAAGCGTCTCCGGAGGTTCGGACCCGCTCCAACAGCTTGGGGATATGAAGGCGCAGGCGCTTGGCCTCTTCCTTCTCGAAGCAAACCTTCCGCGCGGCGGCCTCGATCTCGCGGGCCCGATCCACGAGCGGGGCGAGGTTGATGCCGAAAGCGTAGCGGATGACGTTTTCCGACCTGACGCCGTATCGGCGGCACCGTGCTGCGCTGGATTTCACGATGAAGCCCAGCTCCGCCAAGCGCGCCTCGGCCCGGGCAATCTGGCGCGGGTCCGCCTCCAGCTGCGATGCGGTTTCCGAGACCGAGGGCCACAAGGCGCAGATCCTGCCTGCGGCATAATCCTGATCCTGTGTTCGGGAGATCGCAAAGCGCAGGTACTTCAGCATCGTATCGGTCAGGCCGAAGTGCTTCGCCGCCTTGAGCAGGAGGCCGTAGAGGTCCCAGCGGGTCATCCCGTCCGGCAGACCGCGGTGCGTCAACACATGCGTCATGCGAACCTCCCATCGGGACAGTCGGCCCGCAGGATTTTCGTTGTGACAGGGCGGCTCGATGCGCTATACTTGGGGAAGCAGACTTTCGTGCCTGCTTTTGAATTTGCCTCGGTTTCGGTTGCCGCCGGACCGAGGTTTTTCTTTGCCCATCTCCCAGCTGAATCAGAGCCAGCCCGGTCCGATTGTACCGTTTTTGTACGGGATGCTCCCGATCCAGGGCCGAAAACCGCCGGAAAATCCTGCAAGAAGCTGCAGGATGCGCGCATCCAAGGCGCGCAAGTGTTTGATATAAAGATGAAAAGTGGTGACCCCGACAGGATTCGAACCTGTAACCTGCCCCTTAGGAGGGGGCTGCTCTATCCAGTTGAGCCACGGGGCCGCCAAGCCCCTCTTAGCCGCTTGCGGCGGGGTTGTCATGACCCGATTCGCGCGCCGATGCCGCGGCTGCCGATAGAAAACGAGGACAACTCGAAAGATGCAGAGCGGGCTTAAGCTGTCCTTAAAGTCGCGATGCCATAGCTTCTGTCGATTTCCCGAAGCCGGGCCTGTCGGACACGACCTGTCTCTGCCTGCTCGCTTGACGGACAACCGAGATCACAGAGGTTGACGACATGACCGCATTTGACCGCTTCGGCCCTGGAAGCCCCGCAAAAGGGCCTTCCTTCTCGATCCTGGGGAACCTTCGACTTTCGCTGAAGCTGCCCCTGATCCTGACGGTCTTCGGCCTTATCGTCGCCAGCGTGCTGACCTTCACCGCCTACCGCGATTCCCGTCGGATCGTCGAAGAGCAGCTGGAACAGACCTTCCTGATCGCGGCGCACAGCCGGGCGCGCCAGGTCGAAAGGCTGCTGCAGGAGACCGAGAGCCTTCTGGTGGCGATGTCGCACAACCCGACGGTCAATGCCTCGATGAACTCCTTCATGTTGGCCTGGTCGGCCATGCTGAACGGGCCGACCTTCCAACTGCAGAAATCCTACATCCATGACAGCCCCTTCGAGAGAGGCAGCCGGCAGAACCTGAACGAGGCCCCGGATGGGCGTCAGTACGACCTCGTCCATGCGAAATACCACCCCTACCTGCGGGAGTTCGCGCAGGCCCGCGGCCTGCAGGACCTCTACCTGATCGACCAGGAGGGGAACGTCATCTACTCGGTCAACAAGGAAAGCGATTTCGCAACCAACATCGAGACCGGCCCCTATAGCGACGCGGGACTTGCCGCCGCTTTCCGCGAAGCGATGAGCGGTGATGGCGAGGGGACCGGTTTCAGCGATTTCGCCGCCTATGCCCCCGCCAACGGCGATCCCGCCAGTTTCGTCGCACGGGCGGTAATGGGGCGGAACGGCAAGCCGATGGGCGTTCTGGTCTTCAACCTGCCCGCCTCGCGCATCAACATCCTCATGAACGATGCCCAGGGCCTTGGCGAAACGGGGGAGGCCTATCTGGTTGGCACCGACCGAGTGCTGCGCAGCAATTCCCGCTTCGCGGATGGCCCCAGGATGCTGGAGCAGGTGCCGGAAAACGACCGCCTGCGTGAGACCGTGGTCAGCGGTCAGGAAGAGATCATCAGCGGGATCGGCCTGCGGGGAACCGAAGTCGACATGCTGGGCGCCCTGCTGACCTACCATGATGCGACCTGGGCGGTTCTGGTCGAGCAATCGAGGGACGAACTGCATGCACCGGTGACGAAGTTGCGCAACCAGCTGCTGATGCAGGCTGGCGGGCTGATGCTGGTCCTGACGCTGATCGGTCTGCTGATTGCCAAGTCGATTTCCCGCCCATTCGAACGTATCGGCCAGTCGATCGCCCGCGTGGCAGACGGCGATCTGGCAACCGAAATCCCGATGACGGAACGCCGAGACGACGTGGGCGACCTTGCCACCCACCTCGAAAACCTGAGAGGCAAGCTGTCCGGGGCCGCTGACCTGCGCAAACGGCAGGAACGACAGGCCCAGGAGCAGCATGCCGTGGTCGAGCATCTGACCGGCGCCATTGCGCAGCTGGCAGAAGGCAACCTGACGGCGGTCATCCAGCAGGAGTTCGCGCAGGACTACGAGGGGCTGCGCCACGGGTTCAACGCGGCCATGCTGAAGCTGAACGAGTCGATTTCCGGGCTGGTCAACTCCTCCAGGGAGATCGACGGTTCCGCGCATGATGTGGAAAATGCTTCCAACGACCTGAGCCAGCGCGCAATTGAACAGGCCGCAAACCTGGAGCAGACAGCCGCAGCCATCACCCAGCTGTCCGCCTCGGTCCGGTCGACCGCCGACAGCGCGGGGGAGGCCGACAACATCATGAACCGCGCCAAGGAAGGTGCACAGAAGAGCGGACAGGTGGTGACGCAGGCCATGGTCGCCATGGACAAGATCGCAGGGTCGTCCCAGAAGATCACCCAGGTTACCTCGGTGATCGAGGATCTCGCCTTCCAGACAAACCTGCTTGCCCTGAACGCGGGGGTCGAGGCCGCCCGTGCCGGGGAAGCCGGGCGCGGATTTGCCGTGGTCGCCTCCGAGGTGCGCGCCCTGGCGCAGCGCAGCTCCGAGGCCGCGAAGGAGATCAACCTGCTGATCCAGGAAGCCGCGGAGAATGTCACCGGCGGCGTGGAAATGGTCGAACGGGCCGGCAACAGCTTCGAAGCGCTCATCGGTGAATTCGACAAGGTTTCCGCCTCCGTCTCCTCCATCGCGGCGGCGGCCCGCGAACAGTCAGTCGGCCTGGAAGAAATCAATACCGCGGTCGACCAGCTGGATCAGGTCACTCAGAAGAACGCGGCGGTCGCCTCCTCCGTGCATGGCACCGGCAAGCTGATGGTCGGGGAAGCGGCGAAGCTGAACCAGATCGCGGCGAGCTTCCGCGTCGACGACCGGCAAGTGCGACGCGCCATTCAGGAGCCGGTACAGCCGGTCGCCCAGGTGCGCGCTGTCGCCAACGCGCCGGCGCCCTCGGCCCACAGCGACGACGAATGGGCAGAATTCTGATCCCGCATGCGGCATGCGAGGATGCCTTTCGGAGGGGGCGACCCTCGCCAAAGTGAGGAGGCCGTTCAACGGAGCGGCAAACAGGCGGCAATTTTCGGGCCTTGGACGTTTCCCGCCCCGGAAGATCCCGAATAGCGCGGAAGTTTCGAAGTGGCCCGGAAATTCCCAAATAGCCGGAAATTCCCAAATAGATTGTCTTCTTGATGAGTGGCACGAGCCCGGGATAGTCTCGACCCACCAAGGTCGGGACCCTGACGGCTACCCGGCACGAGAGACAGGATCCCGCCCGTGACCAGACCAACGAACCGCCCGCTGACCCTTCGCGATGTATCCGAGGCGTCCGGCGTTTCGGAAATGACGGTCAGCCGGGTGCTGAGGAACCGGGGCGATGTATCCGAAGCGACGCGGCAAAAGGTGCTGCTGGCCGCAAAACGGATGGGCTACGTGCCCAACAAGATCGCCGGCGCGCTTGCCAGTCAGCGGGTCAATCTTGTCGCGGTGATCATTCCCTCAATGTCCAACATGGTCTTCCCCGAAGTGATGACCGGGATTTCCAAGGTGCTGGAAACCTCTCCGCTTCAGCCGGTGGTCGGCGTCACCGATTACCAGCCGGAGAAAGAAGAGAAGGTCCTTTACGAGATGCTGTCCTGGCGTCCGTCCGGCGTGATCATCGCAGGGCTGGAACATTCCGACCCCTCTCGGGCCATGCTGAAGGCTTCGGGCATCCCGGTGGTCGAGATCATGGATACCGACGGCACCCCGATCGACAGTGCGGTCGGCATTTCCCACCGTCGCGCAGGGCGCGAAATGGGCCGCGCGATCCTGCGCGCAGGCTATCGCAAGATCGGGTTCCTGGGCACCAAGCTGGGCGCGGACCACCGCGCACGCAAACGGTTCGAAGGCTTCACCGAAGCGCTGGCCAAGACCGGGATCGAAATCTCGGATACCGAATTCTATTCCCAGGGCTCCGGCCTCGGCAAAGGGCGCGAGATGACCGAAGCCATGCTGGCGCGCCGCCCGGATCTGGATTGTCTCTATTATTCCAATGACATCGTCGGGGCCGGTGGCCTTCTTTGGATGATGGAACAGGGCTACGACATTCCCGGCCGCATCGGCCTGGCCGGCTTCAACGATGTCGAGTTGCTGAAAGGGCTGCCGAAAAAGCTGGCCACGATGGACTCCTGCCGGGAGGAGATTGGGCGCCGCGCAGCGGAGATCATCCTGGATAGGGTCGAAGCCCCCGACTCCCCGCCTGCCGGGAAGGTGGAGCTCAGCCCGAAAATCAACTTCGGCGATACGCTGCGGATGGGCTGATGCCCCTCCCCATCCTGACGAACCAGGCCGCACGGCGGATCTTCCTGCACCGGCATGCGCTTGGCGACATGCCGAAAGGGACGGCGACGGGGGCGGACCTGTTGGGTCTGATCCGCAGGATCGGTTTCGTCCAGGTCGACTCCATCAACACGCTCGGCCGCGCGCATGACATGATCCTTCGCGCCAGGCGCCCGGCCTATCGTCCCGCGAATCTGTCCCGCCTGCTGGAACGTGACCGCAGCCTCTTCGAACACTGGACCCATGACGCATCGGTCATCCCGACCGAATACCTGCCGCACTGGCAATTGCGTTTCGCCCGCGACGCAAAGCGTTTGCGCGCAGGCTGGCCACGCTGGCAGGGCGATGCCTTCCTGTCCGAACTCAGACAGGTACGCGACCATGTGGAAGCCCATGGGGAAGTCTGTTCCGCAGACCTCAAGTCCGCGGAGGCAGAAAAATCGACAGGCTGGTGGGACTGGCATCCATCAAAGGCAGCGCTGGAATACCTGTGGCGCAGTGGAGAGCTGGCGATTTCCCGCAGGCAGGGATTCCGGAAGTACTATGACCTTTCCCACCGCGTCCTGGGGCAGCCCGCATGCCCGGCCCCGGAAGAGACACTGACCTGGCTGATGAATGGCGCGCTTGACCGGCTAGGTTTTGCGACGAGCGGAGAGTTGGCCGCGTTCTGGGATATCGCCACGCCCGCAGAGGCAGCGCATTGGGTCCGGGCAGAGCTGAAGGCCGGGCGGGTTGAAGAGATCCAGGTCACCGGGGCGAATGGCGCCCTTCGACGCAGCATTGCCCGGCCGGGACTGACGCAGGAGGCCACCGACCTTGCGCCCGCGCCCCGGCGCCTGCGGGTCCTTAGCCCCTTCGACCCCGCACTTCGCGATCGCAAGCGGGCTGAACGGCTGTTTGGATTTCACTACCGGATCGAGATCTTCGTCCCCGCCCCGAAGCGCATCTACGGGTACTATGTCTTCCCCCTGCTGGAGGGGGAGGCCCTGGTTGGCCGGATCGACATGAAAGCGGAGCGGGACAGCGGGACCCTGCAGGTCACGCGCCTTTGGCCCGAACGCGGTGTGCGGTTCGGAAAGGGACGGATCAGCCTGCTGGAGGCGGAACTGGACCGGATCGCTCGCTTTGCCGCACTGGACAGGGTGACCTTCGGGCCGGACTGGCTGTCAGAGCCGAAGTAGCCCTTAGGACAGCCCCTAGGACAGGGCCGCCTTGACCGCCCGCCCCGCCAGAACACCGACCAGATGCGCACGGTAGTCTGCCCCGGCGTGCAGATCCGACATGACGCCCTCCGGATCCAGCGACAGGCCAGAGAGCGCGGCGACGGAGAACGCCTCCGACAGGGCAGATCCGGCCTCTTCCCACAGGAAAACACCGTCTTCCGACACGCCGGTCACCGCCACCCGCGCCTCGGCGGGATACTTCGCGACGAAGACCCCAGCCAGTGCGAAGCGGGACGCGGGCTGTTCGAACTTGATGTATGCGGCCGCTTCGGGGATCGGGAAACGCACTGCGGTAATGACTTCGCCTTCTTCCAGAGCGGTCGCGAACATGCCTTCGAAGAATTCGGCGGCCGGGATCTCCCTCCCGTTGGTGATGATCGTTGCGCCACAGGCCAGGGCGGCCGCGGGGTAGCAGGCCGCGGGGTCGTTGTTGGCGAGGCTGCCACCGATGGTCCCGCGATTGCGCACTGCGGGATCTCCGATTCCACCGGCCAGCGCCGACAGGGCGGGGAAGGCTTCGGCAGTCTCTGCCGCCACGATTGCATGGGTGGTCGCCGCTCCGATGGTCACCTGTCCTGCCTCGACAGTGACACCTTTCAGCGCGTCCAGCCCCAGCAGGCTGACGAGCGTGGAGGGCGCATTGAGGCGCTGCTTCATCGAGGGGATCAGGGTCTGCCCACCGGAAAGCGGCTGAGCCTCCTCATCGGCGAGAAGCGCGAGCGCCTCTTCCAGCGTCGCAGGCTTGGCGAATTCGAAATTGTACATGGGCGCGCTCCTCCCTGGTTGGCACGGGCCTCATTGGCACGGGTAAATTGCCCCGATGGCCCAGCCGTGCTGCTACCGCAGACTCTGGCGGGACGGAGCGCCGTGTCAACCTTTCGCTGGATCCAGGCTTTGACCGTGGCAGAGAGTGTCAGCCAGGCCCTTCCTGCCCACAACCAGACGATGGACGCATCGGTATACAGTTTGAATGCGACGTCATGAAATCCGCTCACCTTCCGGACGCCGAAATAACAGGCGCTGACCAGTGAAATGGCACTCCATCTACGACCAAGGTCGTATTGGCCAATCGACGATCCGCTGAGACCCACGCTGTTGCGTATGGGTTCCCGTCGCGAGGAACGGCTTTCATTTCGCGACGGGGCGTTTTCATGTAAGCTTTGGTCATTAGGGCGGAGGGACACGCCATGGATCATTTCAGGATGGAGACAGCGCTTGTTGTCGATGATCATCCCCTATTTTGCGACGCGCTGACACTGACCTTGCGAAGCGTGGCAGGGATTGCCGAGGTCCGACAGGCCGCCACCTTGCAGGATGCGCTTGAGAACGTTCAGGCGAAAGGTTCACCCGATATCGTCGTCCTTGACCTCAATCTGCCGGATGTGACGGGGCTCGACGGGCTGATCCGCATGCGCAATCAATCGGGGGCGCCGGTGGTCATCGTGTCTTCCATGTCGGAAGAACGTCTGGTTTCATCGGCATTGCAGGCCGGGGCCGCAGGTTACATCCCCAAGCACAGCGAGCGGGAGGTTTTTCGCACCGCCTTCGCAACCATGCGCCGCGGAGAGGTCTTCGTGCCCGAGGGCTGCCTGACCGGCGGCGACGGGTTCGATGACAGCGGATCCCTGGAACGGGATGAGGCGCTTGCCCGCATGTCGACCCTGACAAACCAGCAGGCGCGGATCCTGGACCTGATCAAGGCGGGCAAGCTGAACAAGCAGATCGCCTTCGAACTGTCGATCGCGGAAACCACGGTAAAGGCACATGTCACCGCGATCATGCGCAAGCTGGGCGTCCAGAGCCGGACCCAGGCGGCGCTTCTCGCCAGCGAGGCGAGCTTTGGACATGTCTTGATGAAGGAGCGCTGACGCAGCGTGAAAGTCAGGAAGCGGACACTGGACGATCTGTCGTCACGGCCCTTGGCAAAAGCGCTTTCAAGAGGGGCCCCGCCGTCGCGACCGCTGGTGCCCCATGCCTTTGTCCGGGTCGATGATCCCCATGCGGCCGACACCCTCGCAGCCGCCCTGCCCCCCGCGGAACTGGATTGCGCCCTGTTTTTCGTCACGCCGGAAACCGCAGACGCAGACCTGCCGCCAGAGCTGCTGGCACCTTTCAGCGGGACCCGTTACCTGGGATCCCTTGCCTGCAGCGAAATCGGCCAGATGCGCAAGGATGACCGCAGGCTTCTTGGCATCGGCCTGCCGCGCCGGCACTTCCGCAGCCGGGTCGTTTCCTTCACCACCGAGGAAACCCGCTCGACCAAGACATTGGCCCGCAAGCTACTGGCGACGCGAAAGTCGCTGGCGCGGGAGGTTCCGGACTGGCCCCACGAGTTTGCGATCCTGCTGCTGAATGCCGCGATGCTGCAGGAAGAGACGACGACGGGCCGCATCAGCTCTGCCCTGGGTACCACCGTGATCGCAGGCGGCGCCCTGTGCCTGCCGCACGACAATGCCGAAAACACCCTGTTCGGAAGTCACGGAACACAGACCGCCGCCGCGTTGCTTGTCCAGGTTCGCAGCCAGTGCCCGGTTGCCGACCTGCGACTGGACAATTTCACCCCGGGGCCGCAACGCATGATCGTCACCGAAGCCGATCCATCCCGCAGGCTGGTGATGGCGCTGAATGGAGCGCCCGCCGCGCAGGAGTACCGCCGAATACTCGCCTCGGAGGAGACCGACCCGACCCCGACCGATTTCGCGGCCCATCCCCTGCTGACCCGCGTGGGTCAGGATCACTGCGTCCAGTCGATCAACGCGGAAACCCCGGACGGCGCGCTGCAGTTTCAGGCCGCGATCAGCACCGGCACCGTGCTTCGCAAGGCCGAGCGCCTGGACATGCTATCGCACCTGGACCAATCGCTTGCCCAGCTGTCAATGCCTGCCGCGCCGGAGGTGATCATCGGTTTCAACTCCCACCTCCGCCAGGCAGCCGCGATCAGCGCGGGACACCAGGCCGCCATTGCACAGACGCTCTCCCGCCGGAACGTGATCGGCATCACCACATGGGGAGAGGTCCAGGGAAGCCTCTATCTGCACAACACGCTGACAGGTCTGGCGATCTACCCCCCCGATATGACGGACGGAGGACAAGATGCCGGTCAGTGACCTTATCGACGGCTCCATCCCCGAGGCGCAGCAGATCATGCGGCTCGTCGCGATTGCCGAAGCCCTGATCGAACGGTCGGAGCAACCGCCCGAAAGCTCTGCCGCGCTGGCGCAGTTTCAGAGAGCGGCCCTGCTGGAGCAGGAGATCCAGAACCGCACGAGCGAGCTGGAACAGACGCTTGATCTGCTGAATGCCTCGAACGAACGACTGGCCGCCGCCTATCGGGAGAAGGAGTCGGCCCGCGCCAACCTGATCAATGCCATCGAGGCGGTTCAGGGGGGATTTGCCCTGTTCAGCCGCGATGACGAACTCATCCTGTGCAACTCCCGGTTCGGCATGCACATGCCCGACCTGCGCGCGGCCCTTGTTCCCGGGCTGTCCTATGACGAATACGTGGACCAGGTCAGCCGCTCCCCCCATCTGACCCTGCCGCCCGGTGACACGCGCGAAGAATGGCGGCGCCGGCGGCTTGCACGACATCAGGACAAGAACGTCCTGCTGAACGTCCGACTGAACTGGAACCGTTGGGTGCAGATCAGCGAACATCGCACCCCGGACGGTGGCGTGGTGATCCTGCAGACCGATGTCACCGACATCATGCGGATCGAACGCCAGGAACGCGAACGCATGCTGGACGACCAGGCCCGGCTGATCCGCGCGACGCTGGAACACCTGGACCAGGGTGTCTGCATCTTCGACCGCCAATCGCGTCTTGTCGGCTGGAACCGCCGCGTGGGGGAGATGCTCGCCTTCCCCCTGCGCATGTTCTACATGGGCATCCACGCCGAAAAGCTGGTCGACTGGATGACCGACAGTTTCACCTTCCGGCAGGATATAGACGGCGACGCCCTACGGGACTGGACGCGCAGGCAGGACGGCCGGCCACCCCTGAACTTCGAACTGACCCGGGATGCAGAGGTGACCCTTTCGGTCTCCGCGCAGGAGATGCCGGACCGAGGCTTCGTCATAAGTTTCGCCGACATCAGCAACGAAAGATCCGCGGTCCGGGCCCTCAGCCTGCTGAACGAGGAGCTGGAAGCGCGGGTGTCCGAACGAACAGAGGAACTGGAGGCCGCGCTGGAAGAAGCCGCACTGGCCAATGCGACCAAATCCCGCTTTGTCGCCGCCGCCAGTCATGACCTTCTGCAGCCGCTCTCTGCCGCGAAGCTGTTCCTCGCATCGGCGGAGGACGAAGCCACAGGGGAAGCGGCGCCGATCCTGGGCAAGGCACGGCGGGCACTGGAAAGCGTCGAACACCTGATGGATGCGCTGGTCGATATCTCCCGCCTCGATTCCGGGCGGACAGAGGTGCACGTCGGCAGTGTCACCCTATCCCGGCTGATGCGGCAACTGGCAGATGAACTGACCCCGGAAGCGCGCAACAAGGGGCTGCGCCTGCGGGTCCTTCCATCCTCCGCCATCGTGGCCAGCGACCCGACCTACCTGCGCAGGATCCTGCAGAACCTTCTGACGAATGCGGTGCGCTACACCGAAAAGGGGACCGTGCTGATGGGCGCGCGGCGACGGGGCAACAAGATCCATGTACAGGTGATCGATACCGGGCCCGGCATTCCGGCGGACCGAATGCGCGATGTCTTTCGGGAATTCCAGCGGCTGGACAATTCGGCCAGCCCGTCACACGGGATGGGCCTGGGCCTTGCCATTGTCGAAAGAGCCTGCACCCTGCTCGATCACGAGCTTTCGGTAACGTCCGTCGTCGGCAAGGGAACCCAGTTTTCCGTCTCCCTCCCGGTCGTGCGGTTCCAGCCCAAGTAAGCGCATACCGTCGTCACGCGCGCATCGTGACATGCGCATCATGAAAAGCGCATCGCCACAGGGCACGCCGCCACTTGGCTCGCGTCATGCACGATTTTCCGGTGTCGTGTCAGAGGTGCCCCTTTCTGCTCGTGCCGGGAAAGGGATCACGGGGTCGGGGTTCTGCACTCGGGGCCGGTCTTCGGGGACTGCCGCGGGGATGTTTTCGGCCACGGCCCGCTGCCCAAGGAGGTCCGCCAGGAGCGCCGACATGCGCCCCGACCAGGCCGAGAACCCGTGATGCCTTGCCCAGCTTGCGTTTATCTCCTCCCGCTGGCGACGGCGTCGGCGCGCATGCGCTTCGGCCAGCGCGATCAGCCGCAAGGCGTCCTCCACCGCACCGTCCCGCCCCTGCGATGCATCGGTCAGCGCAGACGCATGTGGATGCGTCGCCAGGAGAGAGCGACACCCCGCGATGTCTGGCAACAGCAACGGCAGGCCAGCTTCGTAGGCCTCCAGCGCGCCAATCGGCTCCCCCTCGTAGCGCGACGTCAGAAGGTAGCAGTCGGCTTTTGCCATCCAGGGCCCAAGGTCTTCGATCTCTCCTGCGAAATCGACGCGGCGCAGGGCCTGATCGCCAAGGATCCGCCGTGCCCGCCGTCGGAACTCATGCCGGTCGGTGCCAGCCCCTGCCAGCAGAAGCCGATAGGTGCCGGGAAGTTCGGCGAAAATTCTGAGAGCCCGGGAGAGATTCTTTTGCCGCGCATCCCGCGCGGTCATCAGAACGAAGCGTTCGGTTGTCTGCTCCTGTGCCAGGGGCACGGGGCCAAACGCGGAACTGTTCGGCAGCACGACCATGTCGTGCCTTGCGCAGGGCCGATGGCCAACCGCCGACCGGAAACGGGCCATCGCCTCCACCGACAGGAAGACAAGGCACCGTGCAGGACCGCGCGCCAGTGCCCTCCGCTCGACCCAGAGGGTGATCACGGAGAGCAGCTTCCGGTGACCCGGACCAAAGGGAAGACCGTGGTAGGTGACCGCGATCGAAGGCGCCTGCCCCCGAGGCCAGCCGGCAAGAATGAGAAGCTGGAGGAGCAGGATCGCCATGCGCGAATGTGCCCAGATCAGAGCGGGCCGTTCGCGCCCCACCAATCGGCCAAGACGCCGCGCCGCCATGAGGATCTGCAGGGGACGTAAGCGTGAGGTAAGACCGGGCAGGCAGATGTGACGCGCGTCACTGCGCGCGACGAAGCCATAGCCACCGCGATCCCGATCCGACAGGACGATGAAGCGGGCCTGGCTCGAACAGGCGCGCAGCAGATGTTCGATGTGCCGTGGAACGCCAGAGCGGCCGCCATCCCCGCCCAGCAGCATGACCTTTGGGCTCTGCCCCCTCTCTTCCTCAAATCTTGCCAAGAACCGCCGCCCCCCAGAACCCGAGATCCCCCGACGCCCGCTGGCGATAGACACCCGCATGGCGCAGTTTCTTCAGCCGCCGCAGCAGCCGAGCCTCCCGCGCGGCGATGAAATGCTTCAAAATGGCACGGTTTTCCGGAAGCAACATATCCTCGCACCGGGTAAGCGCCTGAAGCTGCGCACCGATCCGCAGGGCATAGAGCCCCTGCAGAACCTGCCACTTGCGCTGTGCCCAGGCGCCCGCACCGGAAGCAGCGCCGATCACGTTCTGCCCGTGTTGCCGGTACAAAAGAGCGGGTTTCTCCTCACGCAGGCACAGGGCACCGGCGCCGGTCAGCACCTGGTA
This sequence comes from Pseudooceanicola sp. NS-SX8, assembly GCF_057380755.1. Classification (NCBI taxonomy): domain Bacteria; kingdom Pseudomonadati; phylum Pseudomonadota; class Alphaproteobacteria; order Rhodobacterales; family Paracoccaceae; genus Pseudooceanicola; species Pseudooceanicola sp. NS-SX8. The sequence goes on from NZ_CM170819.1 coordinate 4,773,838, forward strand.
GAGGAACCAGTCATGAGCGTAGATGCCCCTGGCCCGCTGCGCGGCGGCGCGGGCGATCCGGGCCGCCGCCGGGTTCATGACGATGGTATTGCCGTAGGCCACGTTCTCCACCAGGGCATTGGCGAAAGTCGGGCGGCGACGCAGGGGGCGTGTCGGGACCATGCGACCGGTTTCCGGGTTCCAGTCCAGCCGGCGGGCGCAGGTGAAGGCAGGAACGGTACCCGGTACCCGTTTCAGCAACCTGTCTGCGGCTGCCAGCCGGTCGGGCAGCCAGATGTCATCCTGGTCCGCAAGGGCAACGTGGCCGGTGAGGTCCGGCAAATCTGCGATCAATTTCATGTAGTTTGCCGCAAACCCGCGGCGCGGACCGTCGGAAACCTGCACGCGGCGGGGGCCCTGCGCCCGGGCGGCCGCGAAACGTTCGACAATCTTCAAGCTATCGTCAGAGGAACCGTCGTCGCTGATCCGAAGCTCCCACGCCCCCAAACCGCACTCGCAAAGGCTGTCCAGCTGAGCTTGTAGATGGCGTGCCCCATTGAACACCCCCATGAGGATCAACATTGCCGCCTGCCTCCGCCCTCGATCACCCCGTGTCACCCGAATCCCGGCCATCGTGCAGGCCCTCTCGTTAATATGGCGTAATCACGCACGAAGCCCGGCCCCAGGCCCGGCAGAAGCCATACACGCTTCCTTCACCGTCCTCCCGTTAAGACCGGCGGAATGATCCAGAAGGGACGGGGCCGAATGCGAAACCTTGTACTATGCCTGCGCCTGGCGCAGCGCTTCGCCTACTTCCTGCGGGAAGAGGGGGCTTGGGCGACCCTGCGGCGCAGCCGTGCCTGGCTGCATCGGCAATGGCAGCAGCCCGAAGCCGTCGGCACGCCGCCCGTCGGCCCCGGTGGCTGGGACGTCCAGTCCTTCTGGGCCGAAAGTGCTCGCCAGTCCGCCTTTCGGGTCGCCACACCGCCGCGCCTGACGCAGCGGCGCAAGGTGGCCATGATCGGTGATCTGAACCTGCCCCAATGTCGCAAGTACCGCGTCGAACAGCTGTCAGAGATCCTGCGCGAAGCCGGAATCGACTACGCGTTTTCGCATTACGAGGACCTGCCACGCTGCATGGACATCCTGCAGGACGCGACGCACCTTTTCCTGTATCGGCTGCGCAGCACCCCCGCCGTCACCCGGCACCTGTACGAGGCGCACCGGCTGCGCCTGCCGATCCTCTACGACATCGATGACCCGCTCTTTTCGGTACCGGCCTATGCCGGCTACCAGAACATGACCGCCCTGCCCCCCGAACTGCAGCAGCATTTCATGAACGAGGCCCCGTTTTTCGCGGACGTCATGAACCAGGCCGACGTGGTCTCCGTTTCCACCCCGGGGCTGCGGGATCATGCGCAGGGCTTCACCTCTCGCCCTGTCTTCCTGCGCCGGAATTTCGCCGATGAAACAACCCTTGCGGTCCGGGGCGCCGACAAAAGCGCGAACCGCCCCGGTTTCCGGGTCTGTTTTGCAAGCGGCTCCCGGGGGCACGAGGTCGACTTTGCAATGATCGAACGGGATGTCCTGCACTTCCTCGAACGCGACCCCGGGCGCAGGCTGGTGATCCTGGGGCACTTCGACAAGGCGCGCCTGCCCGAAGCCCTGCACCAACAGGTAGAGACCCATCCGTTTACCGACTATCGCGGCTACCTGGACCTGCTGGCTGCCTGCGACGTGGCGCTGATGCCGCTGGTCGATGACCTTTTCAATCGCTGCAAGAGCGGGGTGCGTGTGATCGATGCCGCCTCTGTTTCCGTGCCCAGTATCGTGGGCACGGTGTCGGACATGCCCGCACTTGTGCGCAACGACGAGACCGGGCGGGTCCTGCCCGAATGCGCCAGCTGGGGCCAGGCGCTTGAAGACATGGCTAGCTCCACCGGCGGGGCGCAGGCTATGGGGCGTCAGGCCCGGCTGGAGCTGGAGCAACACTGGACTGCGCGGCTGGATGATCCCGTCGTGGATCCGGAACTGATCCGTTGGGTGACCGCATGAACGGTCCGCACGTCCTTGTCGCCAACGTACACTTTGCCCCCTACACCTACGGCGGCGCGACCATCGTCGCCGAGCAGGTCGCGCGCGCCCTTCAGGCACACCATGGCTGGCAGGTCAGCGCCCTCTCCGCGATCTGCAGGCCGGATCTTCCGCCCTATGCCCTGCGCAGACTGCAGGCGGGCGAGGTCAGCAGCTACGTGGTGAACCTGCCTGCGGAACGGGCCTATGCGGAGCGCTACTCGAACCCCCATGTGACGGAGGTCGCCGACAGGCTCTTGCAACAGCTGCAACCGGACCTGCTGCACCTGCATTGCATGCAGGACCTTGGCATCGGCCTGATCGGCGCCGCCCGGGAACGCGGCGTGCCGACGGTTCTTTCGGTGCATGACTTCTGGTGGCTGTGCGAGCGACAATTCATGGTCCGGCCGGATGGCCGCTACTGCGGTCAGTTCCCTGTCCGGGTAGAAGCCTGCGGAAGCTGCGTACTGGACCACAACCGGGCACGCACGCGGGCAAACCAACTGGCGGATATGCTTGGCCGGGCGGATCTGGTGACCTACCCGTCGCAATTCGCCCGCAGCCTGTCACGCGCCTCGGGCCTGATCGCACCGAACGACCGCGTCTGGCATAATGGTGTCACCCTGCCCCGGCCCTCCTTCTTCGACGAGCAGGCGCGCCGCCGCAGGGAGGATGGCACATTGGTCTTCGCCTATTGCGGAGGTCCGTCCGACATCAAGGGCTGGCCCCTTTTGAAACGGGCCCTGGAGGGGTTCGGCCCTCAGGACTTCCGCCTGCTGCTGGTCGATGGCGCCATGGAGGCCGGATGGTGGAGCAGGACGGACCTGACCTCCCTCGGCGGCGATTGTCGCATCGTCCCGCGCTTCGCTCAGGACGAGATGGACCGTTTCTGGGCCGGGGTCGACGTTCTGCTGTTTCCCTCCCAGTGGAAGGAAACCTTCGGCCTGACAATCCGGGAGGCGCTTTGTCGAGGTATCCGCGTCATTCAGACCGACAGCGGCGGCACAATCGAACATGACGGGCCAGATCGCGAAAGGGCCTTCCCCATCGGGGCCGGGCCCGATGTCCTGCACCAGGAATTGCAGCACGCCATCGACCGGGCCGACAGATATGCGCCCCCGGTGGCCGTTTCGAGTTTCCTGGATCAGGCGGCTGCGTTCGTCACGATGACGGAGCCCCTCATCGAACCGAGGGTAACCTGGTCGCGGGCGTCCCGGCAGGGCACCACCCTGCCCCGGCGCGCCTAGGACAAGGCCGGTTCGCACACGCGTCAGAGGTTCCAGCTGTCCGGAAGCGTCAGGCCCGTGGCGCGCAGCTCCGCACAGATCCGCGCAACGTCGTCTGCGACCAGATCCGGGAAGTAGGACGGCATCGGAAGCGCGGCAGAAGCATTGATCTTTCGGCTGATCAGGCCCTCGGGATAAGAGGCCGGATCAAGCCCCAGGAAGGCCTCGACCCGGCGCAGGCTACCGATCGGATCCGTGCGCATGTCTTCGTAGAAGATCGGAAGCAGGCAGTCCTTCGGCAGAGCCGAACGCATGCGCGCCCAGATGGCACCGTATTCGGCATTGGACCAGATGAACTCCTGCTTGAGGAACCTATGCAGTTCCGCCGGTGTCCAGGTTTCGAGCTTCGATAGTTGCCCAGTGACCTGCAGGTGAAACTTCACATGGCTCCAAAGCCGCTTGACCGGATCGCGCATGGTGTAAACCACGCGCAATCGCCCGCAGTCAGTTTCGATCCTTTGCCAGGCTTCTTTGGGCAGATGCGCATTCAGGTTGGAGAAGTCACAGGCGTAAAGAGCGCCGGGAGGCTTGTTGAACAAGCCCCGAAACCAGAGGTCATCGACAGGTCGCGAGAGGTAGGCAACCACCCACTGCAGGTTCAGACGAACCCGATCCGGATTTGCCTGGGCGGGATCGAATTTTTCCAGGTAGCGGTCCCTGGCCAGACGCAACCGGTTCCGATCCGACAGCTGCCGGTCGTCAACGTAGCGATGATAGAAGTAATGCAGTTCCTTCTCGGGGGAGAAGTGCAGCTGCGGGTGTCTTTCCAGCACAGAATAGAGCCACGTCGTGCCGGCTTTCATTGCCCCGGCACTGAGGAAAAGATCCCCGAACAGGGTCGGGCCTTCTGTCCCGCTCATGCGCATGCCTCCTTCGGACCATGTGCAGACGGTCTAGTGGTATTTCCTCTAGCAATGGTTTATCCGCGTCAGCTGCTTCGCCCCACCCCGGGTCTGGAAGCAGGATATCGTTCACCACGTGGAACGGCGCGCAGGTCCAGAAATTGCGAGCGATTGTCCGAGATTTGAATGCTTTCAGTCTACCCCGGTTCGTGTCGGCCGATGGAATTGCCCCCCAAGCGGACGGGGGATCCGTGCTTGTCCAAATGACTGTTGGGGCGGATTGCACCGCAGCGGATAAGGACCGCGAGAGACAGGGCAACGTCAACTCTCTGTCTTCGTGAACAAAAAACAGCAAGTTCCCTGCGCCGAACTCCTCACCCCAAGGGGTGTTTTGGCGGAAAGACCTACGGCCGAGAGGTGGCGGATACAGGGCATTTCCCCAGCATTCGGGACAAATCACCGGCAAGATTCCGAAAAGGTAAACCAAGCCACTAAAGGGCTTCGCATCGAACACCTGCAGATTAACCACCCGGTTTGACGGCGCGCTCTATCCCGACGGCGTTTCTCCCGCCTGACAGAGGTGCACCCGATGCCGATCACCCCAGTTTCGCAACCCTTCGACAGCCTTCCAATCGCGCCCGGCGACACCGGTCCGGAAAACATCGGAATGAGCGGGGAGAAGCCCGGAACGAACACCGGCCAGTCCGGGGGCACCCTGCCGATTGCCCCCAACCCCGTCACCCCCGGTGACGACCCGCTCTATTCCTCCCAATGGCATCTGGGCCTGATCGGCGATCTTTTCGCGGTCTGGGAAGACTACACCGGGGAGGGCATCGCCGTTGCGGTCTACGACGACGGGGTGGAGGCTGCTCATCCCGACTTGCAGGCCAACTATGATGCCGCCAGCGAGCTGCAGTTGGTCGACGGGGCCCCCAACAGCTCCGGCGATGGTCATGGCACCTCCGTTGCGGGCCTGATCGCCGGCTCGGACAACGCCGTGGGCGGTGTCGGCGTGGCCTATGGCGCGTGGATCACGGGGGTCGATTACCTCAACGACGCCTTCCAGCTGAGCTATTCGGACTACCTCGGCGTGCTGGAAGCCGGGGCCAACTTCGACATCATCAACAACTCCTGGGGCAGCATTCCCGTCTTCAACGAGTACACCGACGTGGGCGAAGCCAACCTGCAGGCCGGCAAGGAACGGGAGGCCATCGCCTACACCGCCGAAGAGGGGCGGGACGGGTTGGGTACGGTCTGGGTCAAGGCGGCCGGCAACTATGCCAATGACGAGGAATCCCAGTCGATGAACATCATGGGCAATGCCCATGGCGACGGGTTGAACAACCTGCATGAGATGATCACGGTCGCCGCGACCGGATCCACCGGGTTCGTAGCCTCCTACTCCAACTGGGGTCACTGCCTGCTGATCGCCGCACCAGCCGGGTCCGTTACCACGGACAGGACCAGCAGCGCGGGCTACGACAGTGGCGATTACACCTACAGCTTCGGCGGCACCTCCGCCGCGACACCGATCGTGACCGGCGTGATCGCCCTGATGCTGGAGGCGAACCCGGATCTGCATTGGCGCGATGTACAGAACATCCTTGCGGCTTCGGCCGCGCAGACCGGCTCGACCTTTGGCGACAATGCCTCTGGCTACGAGATGTCGACCTGGGAGGCAAATGACGCGCACAGCTGGAACGGAGGGGGAATGTCCTACTCCATGAGCTACGGCTACGGCATGGTCGATGCACGCGCCGCCGTCCGCATGGCGGAGCTCTGGACGCGCATCCACCCGGATACCGCCAACCAGCTGATCAGCCGCAGCGCCTCCAACACGACGGCCGTGGCCATCGCGGATGAAGCCACCACCGACATGACCGTCACGCTGGACGGTGACAGCATGCTGATCGACCACCTCTACGTCACTATCGACTATGACCATAGCTGGGACACCGACCTGACGCTTTCCGTCGTGACCCCCGACGGCATGGTGATCCCGCTGAAAATCAACGATGGGTTTGGCTACTACGATGCTGACTGGACCTACGGCATCAGCTCCCTTCGCGGCATGTCCGATGGCGGCACCTGGACCCTGCGGCTAGTCGATGACGCCGAAGCCGACGTAGGCACGCTGCGCAGCGTCCGGTTCGACTTCGAAGGGCAGAGCCTGGGCCTGGATGATGTCTACACCTTCACCGACGATTTCCTGGAGCTCGCCTCTGCCGAAAGTGCGCGTACGCAGGTCACCGACGGGAACGGTGGCACCGACTGGATCAACGCAGCGGCCCTGACCGGCTCCGCCTTGATCGACCTGCGCAGCAGCACCGCGACGATGCGCGTGGACGGCACCCGGTGGCTCAGCTTCGACGGGACGCTGGAAAACGTCGCGGGGGGCGACGGGGACGACACCATAAGCGGCAACATGGCAGCCAACCTGCTGCTCGGCGCCCGGGGGGATGACATCATCGGCGGCGAAGCCGGCGCCGATACGCTGGAAGGGGGACGCGGCAACGACGATCTGACGGGGGACTCGGGTGATGACTCCCTCTTGGGCGGCTCCGGCGATGACGTGATCAGTGGGGGCACCGGCGCAGACACCCTCCGTGGCGCCGAGGGTAGCGACACGATCTGGGGGAATTCCGGCGATGACATCATAGGCGCCAGCTTCGGTGACGACATTGCCTACGGTGGCGCGGGCGTGGACCTGATCACCAGCGACTCCGGCTTCGACACCATCTATGGCGGCGCAGGCAACGACGTTCTGAACGGCGGCGGGAATGCCGATGAAGTCTTCGGGGACAGCGGTGACGACCTGTTGGTCGGGGAGCTGGGCACGGATCACCTGCACGGCGACGGCGGTGCGGACCGACTGCGCGGGAATGCGCAGAACGACTACCTCTACGGCGGCAGCGGCGATGACGAACTGGTCGGGGGCACGGAGGAAGATCGCCTGTTTGGCGGGATTGGCAGCGACACGCTCCTTGGCGAAGGCGGTTTCGACCGGCTGGAGGGGGACGCGGGAAATGACCTGCTGTACGGGGGAAGGCAGGCGGACAACCTTTATGGCGGGACCGGTGTCGATACCCTGATCGGAGAAGACGGGCTGGACCGGCTGTTCGGCGGTTCCGGGGATGACCTGCTTTACGGGGGGAAGATTGGCGATGGCCTCTTCGGGGGCGCCGGGGCAGACCATTGTCAAAGTGACAGTGGCGACGACCGGATTTTCGGCGGATCAGGCGATGATGTGATCTACGCCGGAAGCGGTACCGACACGATCTATGGCAACTCGGGGTTCGACACCATCGACTCCGGCGCCGGGAATGACTGGATCCACGGAGGCTTCAACGCAGATACCTTCGTGTTCGAAGGCGCCTTCGGCAATGACACCATCGCCGACTTCGACGCCAACAACGACCTGGAGGTGATCCGCCTGCAGACAGGTGGCGCAATCGGGAGCTATGCCGACCTCATGGCGTCTCATGCAAACCAGGCTGGATCGGATGTCCTGATCGACGACCTGCAGGGAAATTCGATCCTGCTGGCGGGTGTCGCCCTGGCGGATCTGCACGAGGTCGACTTCATCTTTGCCTGACCTGCGGTCAGTCCGCCGATCCCCCTTCGACCGAAAGAACCAGAATGGCACCGCCCCGTCGCCCGGTTTGCGTGGCAGTGGACTGGGATGGCAACGCCCGGATCGTCAGGGCAGCCCCCTCGTAAACGCGCGTCCGTTCCTCCGGCGCGCACCGCTGCGACACCCGATCCGCAAGCTCTGCCAGGTCGGGCAGGTCCAGACGCGCACCGATGTCTTCGACGCGGGAATAGATATCCTGTCGCTTCAGGCCCAGCATCCTTGCGCCCAAAGGGCTGAAACGGCAAAGGCGCAGATCCTCATCCAGGACCAGAAGCCCGACCTGCAGACCTCCCAAGGCCTGGTCCAGTTCCCGGTTGAGCTCCGACAGCGTCTCGATCCGCCGCTCATGCTCCGCCGTGACCGCAACGAGCTCCTGATTGACCGCGTGCAGGTCCTGGTTCGTGCGGGTCAGATCCAGGTTCATCGCCCGCAGTTCGGCACTCGCACCGCGATGGCCGTCCCGTTGCGGGGAAGGCGAAGCCATGTCAGACGGCAGGCCCGCTCCCGTCTGATTGCCCGTATCGTCCGGCCCGCTCTCCTCGGTTGCGGGAGCAGGTCTTCGCGTCAGAAGGACCTGCAATGTCTGACCTTCCGCGCGCGGATCAAGGGGTTCCATCCTGAGGGACAGGACCTGTCGTGCCCCGGATGGCAAGGGCACTTCGGCCACCCCTTCCCAGCTTTCCCGCCCCTCTGAAAGGATCGCCGAAAGCCCCTCCCTCAACGGGGCATGCAGCGCGGGGTGCAACCCCTGCTCCAATGGCGTGCCCGGCCCCGGGACGAGCGCGTTCACATAAGCCTCCGCTGCTCCGAACCAGCGCAGGACACCGCCGCGGGCATCCAGGACAAATGAGGGCGGCATATGCCGCTGCAACAGGGTTTCGTAGAGGTCCTGCAACCTGTCGCTCGACGGCTCCTTGGGTTCGGCAAGCGCGCCCTTTCTGCGCGATGACACTCCGCCATCAGCCCGGTCGCCAAGCGGCGGCGACGCCGGAGTGACCTTGCGATACAGTCCACCCCTGGCATCCAGCACTTCGAACCCGGGGGCCTGCCTGCCCAGTTCAACAGGCACGCCAAGCAGCAATCCACCCCCGGCGCGCAGGGCGAAGAGAAACATCGAGATCACACGCGACCGCGCTTCTTCGTCCAGACCGGAAAACAACCTGCGGCAAGAGATCAGATCCAGATGCAGGAACGGCGGATCCCGAAGTACATCGTGCCTTGAAAAGATCAGGTTCCTCCTCAGCGCGGGATCCACGATGTAGCGGTCTCCCGAGCGCAGGAAGTAGCGGTCGCGACGCTCTGCCGTGAAGGATGTCAGCGACTTGGCGGAAAATACCCCTGCAGAGGCGGATTCGATCGCCTCAAGCCGGAGGTCTGTCGCGATGACCCGGAACTTGCGGTCGATCCCCTTCTCCCGCAGGATTTCCGACAGTTCGATCGCGATCCTGTAGGCCTCGTCCCCGCTGTCGCAGCCGGGCACCCAGATGCGTAGGGACCGGTCAACAGGCAGCTCTGTCACGAGGGGGCGCAAGACGTCCCGGGAGAGGGCCGCGAAAAGGGCGCCATCATCCCCGGGTGGCGGAGGTCCCGCGCCCGGCCATTGCTCCAGCACGGCAAGGATGGAGGATGGGATGCGTGCCGGCGGTAGCTGCCGGTCTTCCGGCGACCCTGCCGACAGCTGCAACCCGACCCGTCCGGCGGCCTGCGCTCCCGCTGACCTTGCCCGGAAAACCACACCTCCGGCCGCTTCGAATGCCCGCGCCTCTGCCATACCGGACAGCACCACCCCGACCGGGCGCAACCGCGCGTCTTCCAGAAGCGACAGCAGAAAAGCGTCGACAGGGCTGTCCCCGTCACTTTCCCCTGTCAGGCAGAAGACACCATCCCGCATACGGAGGCCCTGCCCGAGAGCCGCGAGGTAGACCGTGCCAGGTCGTGCCAGCTCCCCGCCCTGCACGGGACGGACCTCAAGTGCGCTGTTCAGCTGATCGGCGGGGACGGCGGAAAGGATGGCAAAGGCCCAGTCCACACCGGCAGGAACCGCCTGCAGGAAACGGTTCAGATCATCCCAATCTGAAGGCCTGTCGCCGACCGCCAACACGACCATCGGCGTGGCAGGATCGGCTCCACCCGGCTCGTCCGTACCCATAATACCACTACCACTAATCTCACGTTCATCTAAGTCCGTTTACAGTCAGGACGCAACCATCGCGGGAATGCCGGAGGGAACGTTTTGGCACGCATACTGATCGTTGATGATGACCCGGATTACATCTCCGCCTTTCGCGATGCGCTGCGTTCCCTCGGGCATGAGGTCACCACCTGCACTGTCGGGGACGGCCTGGGCCCCGCGCTGGAAAAGAACGGTTACGACATTGTTTTTCTGGATATTTTCATGGACGGCGGGGGCGCAATCACCTTGATCGACACGGTCATCGGACATGACCCCACCCTGCCCGTCATCGTCATCACCGGACAGGCCGGCGCTGTCACCTCTCCGATACTTGCGGAGCAGCTGAAAAGGGCACGGGCTGTCATACTAAAGTCGTCCACCCTGAGGGAGATAGAACGCCACGTGATCGAGCTGACGGGCGGCATCGTACCGACGGAGGATACCGGCAGGTGACCATCAAGCCGCAAGCGACCGCGCTGCCGGACATCGCGCATGAGCTTTGCAATCGGCTCGGCTCCATACGCCTGCGCGCGGAATTGCTCCTTGCAGATTTGGATGGTGCCGGTCGTGAAAGAAACCTCCTTGCCCTGATCGAAGCCTGTGACCGTGCGCTACAGCTGACGGAAGACATCTCTGCGGGTCCGCCGCCGGAACCCATTGCCCCGCCCCCGACAGACAGCACAGGCCTGTCAGGTCTCCACTTGCTGCTGATCGAGGATGATCCCTTGCTGGCAGAGGTCCTGTGCGAAACCCTGCGCGGCCTTGGCGCCATCACGATCCCCGCGACAACGCAGGAACACGCACTGTCTCACCTGCAACGGGGTACCGCGTTCGATCTGGTGCTGGTGGATCTGGGCATGACAACGGGTGATGGCGGCGCAGGCCTCCAACGGCATCTGTCGGCCCGGGCAGACAGTTTGCCGACGCTCTACATGTCCGGCCGTCCGGTTGCAGAACAGAACAGCGCAATCCCAGTTCTTCATAAGCCCGTAGCCCTGAACATCCTGATCTCGGAAATCTCTCGGCAGGTAGGGCGCGCGCCCTAGCTGTCCTGCGAACCGCCGACCCCCGCCATGAAGCGGACAGGACTGCGCGCCTTCATGTCATGCGCCTCCCCCGGTGGGGACTTCTGCAACAGGAGGGCGGGCCACTCGGCAGAGGCCGCTGCAGCCGCCTCCAGCAGGGATTGCGGCGTCATTGGCCGACCGAGCCCATAGCCCTGTCCCAGATCACACCCCATGTCCGACAACAGCTGCGCCTGCTCCGCATTCTCGACCCCTTCTGCCACCACCCTGAAGCCAAGATCCTGGGAAAGCTGCAGGATGGAGCTGACGATCGCCCGGTCTCTCTGCTCGGTGCAGATATTCTCCACGAAGGCGCGATCAATCTTCAGCATGTCGACCGGCCAGTTGCGCAGGTGTTTCAGCGCCGCAAAGCCCGTACCGTAGTCATCCAGCGCAATTTCCGCCCCTCTGCGCCGCAGCTCCGAAAGGGACCGGAAGACCTGGCCGTTGTCTTCATCCATCGCGACGGTTTCCTGCACCTCCAGCACGATTTCCCCCCATTCGACCCGACATTCCGTCATCATGGTCTGCAGATCGAAAACGAACTCCCGATCCATCAGGTCGAAGTAGGTCAGGTTCAGAGAAAGCTTGGCACCATGGGCCAGACCGGGCCGCGCCTCGGTGAAGACCTTCAGCGACTCCCGCGCCATGTGGCGTGTCAGATGCGTCGCGAATTCATGGTCGGAGAAGATCGAAGAGAAGGTCTCGGGCGCCATGAGGCCATGCCTGGGATTGTCCCAACGGCAGAGCACCTCGTAGACAAGGGCCTGACCGCTTTCCAGATCCACCATGGGCTGGAAGAAAGGCACGACCTGCCCCGCCTCACAGGCAGCGCGGAAATTCTTCGCCAGTTCGGAGTAGTCGTATCGTTCCCCCACTGCGGCACTGTAGAGGGTCGCCGCCCCGCGCCCCGATGACTTGGAAGCATAAAGGGCCAGATCGGCGCAATTGTGCAGGCGCTGGTAGTCCGTCGCATCCTGGGGATAGCGCGCGGCACCGATGCTGACCCGCCCCAGGTCCGGTTTGTTCAGTGGCGCGGTGGCCTGCAGGATGAGGTTGCTGATCTGGGTCATCAGCACCTGCAGCCCCTCGTCGTGCAGGGGCGCGGGCAATTCGATCAGCACCCCGAATTCGTCCCCTCCCAACCGGCCCGCAACCGCGTCTTCCGAGGCACTGTCCTGGACGGCCTGGGCAATCGTCCGCAGGTAAAGATCCCCGAATTGATGCCCGTAGAGATCATTGATCGCCTTGAAATGATCGATATCCAGCATGACCAGAAGGGCATTCTGCCCCGGCATCGAAAGCGACTTTCGGCTGCGCCGTTCGAAGGCGGCAACATTGGCGAGGCCCGTCAGGGGGTCGCGTTCGCTGATCCGGCGCAAGGTCTGCGCCTGGGCGCGACTGTCGGACAGTTCCTGTTGCAGGTCGATCTGACCCAATCGCTGGTTCAGCAAGGCTTCTATCGCCTGTCCCAGCATATCCAACCCCTGCAGGATACGCCCGTCCGCAATGATGGTTTCTGCGCTGCTTGACCCCAGTGGCAGGCAAAAGCTGAAGGCACCGATGCATTCGCCGGTTCGAAGGAAGAGCGCACGCGCCACCGCCGGCTTGCCGTCCGGCCCGACCTTGCCAAGGCTGACCGGCTGCTCCGTCACGGGCTGCGCGGCATCGCCGGTTGCCTCGGTGAAGGGCATCAGGCAGCGGCGGGACAGAACAAGAAGCGCCGCGATCTCCGCATGGTTTCCGATGAGGCAATCCCGCAGATCCATCTGCCGCGCGCGATCTGTCTGAAGGTGCAGCACGACGGAAGACGCCCCGACAAGCTTCTCTGCCAGCAGGGCAACGTTGCGCATCGCCCGGGCCAGGTGGCGGGAGCCATCTGCCAGGGCATCGCTGTCATAAAATCCCGGGTCGGAGGAATCGAGCGGGATCACGGCGATAGCCCCCCGCCGCGGCAGACAGGCCCCTGCCTTGCGCCCATGGTGATCGAGGCACCGTCCCGTGCCCCTGAAGTCGCCGCCCGTATCATCTCATTCCCCGATGCGAGCCTGCGCCCGCCATGTCAGGCCCGAGAACCCGATCCAATGAAGCAACCGGGCCCAACAATCAGGCCCGGCGCACCGTGAGGATCCGCAGGAATTGTTAACAAGGTGTTAACCGGCACCGGGAAGCGGCCTTGGCAAGCCAGCAGCAAGGGGAAAACGGCAAGGCTGCTTCAGAAATCCCAGTCTTCGTCTTCTGTCGCGACGGCGCGGCCGATCACATAGCTCGACCCGGAACCCGAGAAGAAGTCATGGTTTTCGCTGTCCGGGCTGAGCGCGGCAAGGATCGCGGGGTTCACTTCACAGGCTTCCGGCGGGAAGAGCGCCTCGAATCCGAGGTTCTGCAGCGCCTTGTTCGCATTGTAATGCAGGAAGCTCTTCACCTCCTCGGTCAGACCGGGACCGTCGTAGAGCTCTTCGGTGTATTTCGACTCGATCTCGTAGAGTTCGAAGAGCAGACCGAAGGCATAATCCTTGAGTTCCTGGCGGCGTTCGGGGGTTTCGCGCTCCAGCCCGCGCTGGAACTTGTAGCCGATGTAGTAGCCATGCACCGCTTCGTCGCGGATGATCAGGCGGATCAGGTCGGCGGTGTTGGTCAGCTTGGCGCGGCTGGACCAGTACATCGGCAGGTAGAAGCCCGAGTAGAACAGGAAGCTTTCCAGGAACACGCTGGCGATCTTGCGCTTCAGCGGGTCGGCACCGGGGGCGTAGGTCTCCAGCACGGCGCGGGCCTTGGCCTGCAGATGCGGGTTCTCTTCGGACCAGCGGAAGGCCTCGTCCACCTCCTTGGTAGAGCAAAGCGTTGAAAAGATGGAGGAATAGCTACGCGCGTGCACGGCCTCCATGAAGGCCACGTTGGTCAGCACCGCCTCTTCGTGGGGGGTCAGCGCATCGGGCATCATCGAGGGCGCACCGACCGCGTTCTGGATCGTGTCCAGCAGGGTCAGCCCGGTGAAGACGCGGATGGTCAGCTGCTGTTCATCCGGCGTCAGCGTCGCCCAGGACTGCACGTCGTTGGACAGCGGCACCTTCTCGGGCAGCCAGAAGTTCACCGTCAGGCGGTTCCAGACCTCGAGGTCCTTGTCATCCTGCAGCCGGTTCCAGTTGATGGCACGCGGAACGGAGACCCGTTGCAACTCGTCCTTCATCGTTTCAGATCCTCGGATTTTCGACGTCGGTATCACGTCGGTATCATGTCGGTATCGCGTCGGTGCGACAGGCGGGCGGCGCTGCGCCCGGTTGAGATCGGGTCGGGGGCGCTGCCCCCGTCTCCGTGCCGGAGACTCCCCCGGAGTATTTTGCGCCGTCGAATGAACAGGGCGCCGGGCCCTTCCCATTCGATGGCCGGAAATACTCCGGGGTGCGGGGCAGAGCCCCGCGGATCAGAGGGTGCAGCTGACGCAGCCCTCAACCTCCGTGCCTTCCAGCGCGGCCTGGCGCAGGCGGACGTAGTAGATCGTCTTGATGCCCTTCTTCCAGGCCAGGATCTGGGCGCGGTTGATGTCCCGTGTGGTGGCCTCTGCCGGGAAGAACAGCGTCAGCGACAGGCCCTGGTCCACGTGTTCGGTGGCCGCCGCGTAGGTCTCGATCAGGGCCTCGGGCCCGATCTCGTAGGCGTCGCGGTAGTATTCCAGGTTGTCGTTGGTCATGTAGGGCGCGGGGTAGTAGACGCGGCCCAGCTTGCCTTCCTTGCGGATCTCCACCTTGGACACGATCGGGTGAATCGAGGAGGTGGAGTTGTTGATGTAGCTGATCGAGCCCGTCGGCGGCACCGCCTGGAGGTTCCGGTTGTAGAGGCCGTGCTGCATCACCGCCTCCTTCAGCTCCGCCCAGTCGGCGCGGGTCGGCAGTTCCTGCCCGAAGCGCTTGAACAGACCACGGACCTCTTCGCTTTCGGGCAGCCAGTCGCGGGTCACGTATTTGTCGAAGAAGGTGCCGTCGGCATAGGTCGAGGTTTCGAAGCCCTTGAACCGGATGCCGGTTTCCTTCGCGAGGGCGCAGGAGGCGCGGATCGCGTGGAAGGCCACGGCGGCGAAATAGGCGGAGGTGAATTCCACCCCTTCCGGGCTGCCGTAGTGGATGCGTTCGCGCGCCAGGAAGCCGTGCAGGTTCATCTGGCCCAGGCCGATGGCATGACTTTCGTCATTGCCGCGCCGGATCGAGGGCACGGAGTCGATCGAGGACATTTCCGACACTGCCGTCAGGGCGCGGATCGCGGCCTCCACCGTCTGGCCCAGGTCGGGGCCGTCCATGGTGCGCGCGATGTTCAGCGAGCCGAGGTTGCAGGAAATATCGGTGCCCAGGTGATCGTAGGAAAGGTCATCCTTGAAGGTCGACGCCTCGCTCACCTGCAGGATTTCCGAGCAGAGGTTGGACATGGTGATGCGGCCCGCAATGGGGTTCGCGGCATTCACCGTGTCTTCGAACATGATGTAGGGATAGCCGCTTTCGAACTGGATCTCCGCCAGGGTCTGGAAGAATTCCCGCGCGTTGATCTTCTTCTTGCGGATGCGCTTGTCCTCGACCATCTCGTCATATTTCTCGGTCACCGAGATTTCCGAGAAGGGCTTGCCGTAGACCTTTTCCACGTCGTGCGGCGAGAAGAGGTACATCGGTGCGTTCTTCTTCGCCAGTTCGAAGGTCACGTCGGGGATGACCACGCCGAGGGAGAGCGTCTTGATGCGGATCTTCTCATCCGCGTTCTCGCGCTTGGTGTCGAGGAAGCGCAGGATGTCGGGGTGGTGGGCGTTGAGGTACACGGCCCCTGCCCCTTGGCGCGCGCCAAGCTGGTTGGCGTAGGAGAAGCTGTCTTCGAGCAGTTTCATGATCGGGATGACGCCGGAGGACTGGTTCTCGATACCCTTGATCGGCGCACCGTGTTCCCGGATGTTGGTCAGCATCAAGGCCACGCCGCCGCCGCGCTTGGACAGCTGCAGGGCCGAGTTGATGCCGCGCCCGATGCTTTCCATGTTGTCTTCGAGGCGGAGCAGGAAGCAGGAGACCAGCTCGCCCCGGCTCTTCTTGCCGGCGTTGAGGAAGGTGGGGGTGGCAGGCTGGAAGCGGCCCGACAGGATCTCTTCCATCATCGACATGGCGAGCTTCTGATCGCCGCGCGCCAGCGCGAGGGAGACCATCACCACGCGGTCCTCGTAGCGTTCAAGGTAGCGTTGCCCGTCGCGGGTCTTCAGCGTGTAGCTGGTGTAGTACTTGAAGGCGCCGAGGAAGGTCGGGAAGCGGAACTTCTTCTTGTAGGCGGCATCCCAGATCGCGGCCAGGAAATCACGGGGGTAGGCCGCCAGGACCTCTGCCTCGTAATAGCCCTCGTCGACCAGGTATTCGAGCTTCTCGTCCAGCGAATGGAAGAAGACGGTGTTCTGGTTCACATGGGTCAGGAAGTACTGCCGCGCCGCCATGCGATCGGCGTCGAAGCGGATCTGCCCCTCGCCGTCGTAGAGGTTCAGCATGGCGTTCAGCGCGTGGTAGTCGAGGCCGGACTCGGTCAGGCTGTCGTGGCGGTCAAGCATTGGGTCCCCCAGAATGCGTCGAGCCCGTCACGGATGCGGGCAAAATCCCTGGCCGTGCCGGCCAGTTCGAACTTGGTGAGCAGCGGAACTTGGCACTTGCGGGAAATCACGTCCCCCGCAAGGCCGTAGGTGGTGCCGAAGTTGCGGTTGCCGGTGCCGATGACGCCGCGGATGCCCGCCCGGTTGGCCGGGTCGTTCAGGAAGCGGATCACCTGTTTCGGCACCGCGCCGCGCCCCTCGCCATCGGCATAGGTGGGGCAGATCAGCACGTATTCGGCAGGCACGGGCGGAAGCGCCTCCTTCGGCGAGACGGGGATACGCAGCGCGGGCCGCCCGAGAGAGGCGATGAAGCGCAGGGTATTCCCGCTGGCGGAAGAGAAGAAGAGCAGCCCGGGCATGGGAAGATCCCCGGATCAGGAGGCGAGGCGGCCGATCATGTCAGGGCGGAAACCGGACCAGTGTTCACCGTCCGCGATCACCACCGGCGCCTGACGGTAGCCGAGCTCGGTCACGCGCGCCATGGCATCCGCGTCCTGCGTCAGGTCGACGACATCGTAGGGCAGGCCCTTGGCGTCGAGCGCGCGGGTGGTGGCGGTGCACTGCACGCAGGCGGGTTTGCTGTAGACGGTGATCATGCTCTGCATCCTCGTTATCACCAGCGGGCAGGGACGCAGAGGCACGGGCCTGCTGGCCCGCTTGCCGATACGCCCCGAACCCACCGTTCGCGGTCAAAATCCAGTGCCTCGGGCAGGTTTCCTGACTCCACGGGTCATCGCGTTTTCCGACCTTCCCGGACCGGGGCCCAGTGGCGATTTCGGAAACGCTCACCGCTTACAGTTGCGGGGGCAGCGCCGGATTTGCACCGGCTTCCCTCTTCGTCGGCGGCAAGGCCACCGGACACCTGAAGCACCCATATCTAGACCATGAGAGGTCGGGGGCGTCAATATGCTGATTTGAAAACCGTCATTCCCGGCGGCCTCGCGGATCGCCAAAGCCTGCAGGGCAGGCAGCGGAGGAGGTCAGGCGTAGTGCATTTCCCGGACCAGTGCCAGCCAGTTTTCCGCGTAATCGCGCAGGGGGGCCGGATCGGCGCAACGGACCTGAGTCGTCCGGGGCAGCGGCGCATCTGCCCCCGCCAGCAGCGCCGCGCCGACACTGGTGCCCGTGGCGGAGGCCGCGATGCGGACCTCGCCCCGCAGCGCCGCCAGCATTGCCGTGAAATCCGCGTTGCGGGCGAAGGGCCCCTCGACGATCACCGGGCCTTCGGCGGCGACCAGGGACAGGCAGGTGTCGGTGACCAACGCGAGATACCACGACAGCGCCAGCATGCGTGCCCCCTCGCCCGAAGGCTGCCGTGTCCAGGCATGGGTGCGCCCCTTGAAGGGCCCGCTGTCGGTGACGACGGAGGGAAGAAGGGCCACGCCGGACAGCACCTCTGCCATGTCGGCCGCCGTCGGGCGCGCGTCGGAGCCGTCCCGGATGACCTCGTAGGCGCGTCCGCCCATGAACCGGGCAGAGGGGACGGGCTGCCCCAGGGCGTTGACATTGACCAGCGTATCGCGCGCGGGATCCATGGTCGGGGTGCGTCCTCCCATGGCCATGGCCACCACCCAGGTTCCGGTGGAAACCACCGAGAAGGGCGCAGGCTGCGCCAGGATATGGGGGTAGAGCGAGGCATTGCTGTCATGTATTCCGCAAAACACCGGCGTGCGCGGCGAAAGCCCGCTCTGCGCCGCGATCCCGGCACTGACATGACCCAGCATGTCGTCGGCGCGATGCGCCGGCGCCATCTTCCCCGCAAGGCCAAGCCGCGCCACGAGGGAGGAGAATTCACCACGGTAGGGGTTCCACAGGTCGGTGTGGCATCCCAGAGAGGTCACATCCGTCGCCATCCGTCCCGTCAGGCGATAACCCCAGTACTGCGGATAGGTCAGGATATGCGCCACCCGGTCGCGCAGCGCGGGATCGGTTTCGAACTGCCAGAAGAGCTGCGCGCCCAGGTTCAGCCCAAGCGGCAGCCTGGGCGATCCGGTTTCGGCAAAGCCCGGACGAATTGCATCGTAATCGCGCGCCAACGTGTCGGGGCCGTCGTGTTCATAGTCCAGCATCGGTGCCGCCAGCCCGCCCGCCGCATCCAGCAGGACCGCACTGGCACCATGGGTCGTGACCGAAATCGCATCGACGCCATGTTCCGCCTGGAACCGCGCCAGGCCATCCAGGAAAAAGGCCCAGTGCCCTTCCAGGTCGACCTGCGGCCAAGGCGGGCCGGGCAGCACGTGATTGGGCCGCGTCAGCACCGCGATTTCTTCCAGGGTGGAACCATCGACCAGGGCCAGCTTGGCGTTGGTCTTGCCCACGTCGATCACGGCGATATGGCGATGCGCGTTCATCCCGCCCCCCTCAGGCCATCAAGAAGACGGTTTCAAGCGCCGTCTCCACCGGGCGGTTGTCCGGATGGGTTTCCATGATGTCGGCCATGTGGGCCCACCAGCGCTGCATGACCGGGTGATCGGGAAGGGCCGCCATGCCGTGATCCGGCGCCCGCCAGAGCACACCGAAGAGCGCGCGCGTTTCGGGATCGTAGTGGATCGAGTAATCCTGCACGCCCGCCTCCTTCAGCAGGGTGACCAGCTCCGGCCAGATCTCGTCGTGGCGGCGGCGGTATTCCTGCAGGCAGCCGGGGTTCAGGACCATGCGGAAGGCGTGCTTTTCCATCAGCCCCTCCGCAGCCGCGACCAGAGCCTGGGCAGGGCAATGACCCCGATGAGCAGCAGGCCGATGAAGATCGACATGACGATGCCCGGCACGTTCAGCAGCCCCAGGCCGAAGGTCACCAGCCCCATGACGAAGGCCGCGATGACAACGCCCCCGATGGTGCCGGAGCCCCCCAGGATGTTGACCCCGCCCAGGACGACCATGGTCACCACCTCCAGCTCCATCCCCGTGGCGATGGAGGGACGGGTGGAGCCGAGCCGGGACGTCAGGCAGACGGCCGCCAGGCCGGACATGAGGCCCGTCAGCAGGAACAGGATCAACTTCACCCGCGCCACCCGGATCCCGGAGAAGAGCGCGGCGGTGGGGTTGTTGCCCACGGCATAGACCGCCCGGCCGAAGTTGGTCTTGTGCAGGACCACCGCATAGATCACCGCCAGTGCGGCGAAGATGGCGAATTCCACCGTGACCACCCAGAAGACGTAGCCCTGACCGAAGACGGCGAAATCGGCGGGGTAACCCCGGAAGGCACCGTCGCCCAGAACGATGTAGCTGATGCCGCGAAACAGGCTCATCGTGCCGATCGTGACGACGATGGACGGCAGGCCGAGACGCGTCACCAGCACACCGTTGAAGGCGCCGCAGGCCAGCCCGGTCAGCAGCCCGACAGCGACCAGCGCGGGCGTTCCGAACCCGGCCTGCATCGCCAGCCCCATGGCGGTGGAGGCAAGCGCGATGATCGAGGCGACGCTCAGGTCGATTTCCCCCGCGACGATCAGCAGGGCCATGGCAAAGGCGATCATCGCCTTTTCGGTGAAGTTGAAGGTCGCGTCGGAGAGGTTCCAGGCATCAAGGAAGTAGGGAGAGGCGAAGCTGTTGAGGATGAAGATCCCGACGGCCACCAGCAGGAGCAGGCTTTCCCAGCTTTTCAGGGCCCGCATCGCGGGGGTCGAAAGCTGATCGGGAATTCTGCGGCCGCGGGCCTCTGCCGGGGCAGCTTCGCCGGAATGGTCGGTGCTGAAGGTGCTCATGTCGCGTGCTCCGCCGATTTCAGGATCACCCGGCCGCGGGACCGGCCGGAACGGGAGTTGAAGGTGACGGCAACGAGGATCGCCGCGCCGGAAATGGCGAGCTGCCAGAAGGGCGAAATGTCGACCACAGGCAGGGCGTTCTTGATCACCCCCAGGAACAGCGCGCCCAGGATCGTGCCGGTCACCGTGCCGACGCCCCCCGCGATGGAGATGCCGCCGATCACGCAGGCCGCGACCACGTCCAGTTCGAACCCCCCGGCGATATCCACGTAGGCAACCGCATAGCGGGAGATCCAGAGATAGCCGGCAAGCCCCGCAAGGGTGCCGGAGATGACGAAGGCGCGGAACTGGGCCCGGCCCACGTCGATGCCCGTGTAGACTGCCGCATGGGGGTTGTTGCCGGTGGCGTAGAAGCTGCGCCCCATGGGGGTGCGGGTCATGACCAGCGCCATGATCACGGCCACGAGGATCGCCAGCCAGCTGAGGACGGGCAGCCCCAGGAGGTGGCTGCGCGGGAAGCCGGTGAAGGCGGCCGACATCTCGTGGCTGTTGACCCATGCGCCGTCCGACAGAAGGAAGATCGTGCCGCGATAGATGGTCATGGTGCCAAGGGTCACGACGATGGGCGGGATCGCCAGCTTCCAGACCAGCAGGCCGTTGATGGCACCCATGACCGCCCCGCACAGCAGGGCCACGACCAGGATCACCGGCACGGGCAGCCCGGGATAGGCCACGTTCAGCATGGCGCAGACCATCCCGGTCAGGGCCAGGTTGGCCGCCACCGACAGGTCAATGCAGCGGGTCAGGATCACCACCATCTGCCCCAGGGCCAGGATGATCAGGGGGGAGGTGTCATTGAAGACCGCCAGCAGGTTGGCGGGTTCGATGAAGGCCGGGAAACGGGTGGCCACGAGGGCCAGAAGCAGGACGATGGCCCCGGTCAGGATCGCCTCGCGGGATTTCAACGCGGTCATCATGCGGCCTCTCCCTTTGCGGTCTCGGTGATGCCCGCGGCGTGGCGGACAAGGGTTTCGGGGGTCAGGGCATCCCCTTCCAGCTCCGCCGCGATGCGCCCTTCGCGCATCACGATCACGCGGTCCGACATGCCCAGGATCTCCGGTATCTCGGAGGAGATCATGATGACCGACAGGCCTTCGGCGGCCAGCTCCGACATGAAGTCGTGCACGGCGGCCTTCGACCCGATGTCGATCCCCTTGGTCGGCTCGTCCAGGATGATGACCTTGGGCTGGGTGGCCAGCCACTTGGCGATCACCACCTTCTGCTGGTTGCCCCCCGAGAGAGCGCCCACATGGGTATCGAGCGACGCCGCCCGCAGGTCGAGCCGTTCGGTGTACTGCCGCGCCAGGGCGAATTCCTCTGCCATCCGGGTGAAGCCCGAACGGGAGGTCCGGCCAAGCGACGGCAGGGTGACGTTCTGGAAGATCGGCATGTCGAGGATCGCCCCCTGCTTGCCGCGATCTTCGGGGACGTAGACGATGCCGGCGTCGATCGCATCCGCCGGAGACCGGATGATCGTGATCCGATCCTCCAGCCGTGCCACACCCTTCGACGGTCGGGTGATGCCGATCAGGCTCTGCATGAACTCCGACCGGCCGGCGCCGACAAGGCCGTAGAAGCCCAGGATCTCTCCGCGGCGCAGGCTGAAGTTGATGTCCTCGAATTCGGTGGGGTGAGAGTAGCCGACGACCTTCAGCACCTCATCGCCGATCCGCGCCTCCCGCTTGGGGAAGATCTGATCGACGGAACGGCCGACCATCATGCGCACCAGAGCAGCCTCATCAACCTCCGACATCAGGCCCTGGCCGACGAACTGGCCGTCGCGAAAGACGGTCCAGCGGTCGGCGATCCGGAATATCTCGTCGAACTTGTGGGAGATGAAGAGGATCGCCTTGCCCTGCGACTTCAGCGCCTCGACAAGCTCGTAGAGCTCCTCGATCTCCTTCTGGCTGAGAGCGGCAGTGGGTTCGTCCATGATGACCACCCGCGCCTCGACCGACAGGGCACGCGCGATGGCCACAAGGTGCCGCGATGCGATACCGAGATCCTTGAGCTTTACCCCCGGGTCGATCTTCGCCCCGATGCCGTCCAGCAGCGCCTGCGCCCTGGACCGCATGGCGCGGGTGTCGATCAGGCCGAACCGGGTCCGGGGGGCATGACCAAGAAAGATGTTCTCCGCCACCGAAAGCTCATCGAAAAGGACGGTTTCCTGGTGGATCGCCGTCACCCCGTGATCAGAGGCATCCTGCGCGGTGGGAAAGCTGACCGGCGCGCCATCCATCAGGATCTGGCCACCATCGGGCTGATAGATCCCCGTGAGGGTCTTCACCACGGTCGACTTGCCCGCGCCGTTCTCTCCGATCAGCGCCGTGACCTCGCCCGCGTGCAGTTCAAGCCGCACGCCGTCCAGCGCCTTCACACCGGGAAATGTCTTGGTGATGCCGTCAAGCGCGAGCACTGGTTGCCCGCCCGCGGCCGCGGATTGCATGTCCATCTTGGCCTCGCCAGTCGTCGTGAAAGGGGAAGGGCGGCGCATATCCGCGCGCCGCCGCAACCAAGGGTTCAGAAGATGCTCTTGAACTCTTCGATGTTGCTCTCGTCGTAGACGAAGGGATCCGCCATCGGGGCCGAGTTCGTCTCATCCAGGGTGATCATGCCCATGCGCCCGATGGAGATCTCCGCCCCAGGCGCAGCCTCCGCATCGCCCTGCGACAGGTGATAGGCCATCATCGCGGCGGAATAGCCCAGGTCGACCGGGTTCCAGATCGCGAAGCTTTTCGAGGCACCGCTTTCGATCGCGCCGGCCATTTCCGACGGCAGGCCCAGGCCGGTCACGTTGACCTCACCCACCTTGCCTGCGTCCACGACCGCCTGCGCGGCGGCGACAATGCCGACCGACGTGGGCGCGATGATCGCATCCAGATCCGGATAGGACTGCATCAGGCCCTGCGCTTCGCGATAGGACTTGTCCGCCAGGTCATCGCCATAGACCGTCGCAACGACGTCGATGCCGGGATAGTCGCCCATCACCTTGTTCATCTCGTCGATCCAGATGTTCTGGTTGGTCGAGGTGGTGGTGGCCGAGAGCACGGCGACCTCTCCGCCATCGGGCAGCTCATCCGCGGCGAGCTTGATGATCATGTTGCCGATCAGCTCGTTCGAGGACGGGTTGAGGTGGGCCATGCGACCTTCCTCTGCCACACCGCTGTCCCAGCTGATGACGGTAATGCCACGCTGCATCGCCTTCTTCAGGGTCGGCACCAGGGCGTCGGTATCATTGGCGGAAATCGCGATGGCATCGACCCGCTGCGCGATGAGCGAGTTGATCACCTCGATCTGGCCTTCGGCGGTGGTGTCGGTCGGGCCGGTGTAGATGATCTCCACGTTTCCGAGTTCATCCGCGGCCTCCTCTGCGCCGCGGGCGGCGGCCTCGAAGAAGCCGATGCCCAGGGCCTTCACCACAAGGGCGATGCGCACGTCCTCCGCGCTTGCGCTTTGCGCCATCAGCCCGGTGGCCATGGCGGCCGTCATCATCAGTCCTGCAATTCGGTTCATGTCTTCCTCCCTTTGAACCTCCCGACAGTTGGCCGGCTACCCGGCCGTCGCCTCCCCCCTCGTGGCGGTCGGGGTCGCCACGATGAGCTTCACGTCCGCGCTTTCCACCATGGAAGCCGCGCGGTCGCTGATCCCGTCATCGGTGATCAGCACGTCGATACGCTCCAACCCGCACAGGACGAGCGAGGAGCGGTTGTCGAATTTCGTCGAATCGACCAGCAGGATCAGCTCATCCGCCTGGCCGATCAGCTTCTGCTCGGCCTGGATCAGCAGCGGATCCGCCTCCATCAGGCCGAGCGGGCCGACGCCCTGGGCGCCCATGAACATGCGCCGCGCGTAGAAATTGCGGGTCACGTCGTTGTCGAAGGGCGACAGGATGATGTTCTGTTCGCGATAGATCGCCCCGCCCGACAGCATGATCGTGTTCTTCGAATGCTTCAGCAGGTGTTCCGCGATCGGGAATGAATTGGTGAAGACCTGCATCCGGCGGGTGGCCAGCGGATGCACCATCTGGAAGGTCGTCGTGCCACCGTTGATGATGATCGGATCGCCTTCCTCGCACAGGTCGACGGCCGCACGCGCGATTGCGCGCTTCTGTTCGATCATGATCGTTTCATTGATCGCGAAGGGACGCCCTGCGAGCCCCGGGAAGGCGTTCGGATTCAGCGCCTCGGCCCCGCCGCGCACCCGGCGCAGCTTTTTCTGAACGTGCAGCGCGGCGATGTCACGGCGGATGGTCGCCTCGGAAGCCCCTGTCAGCGCACAGAGATCCGCCACCGTGACGACGGGGCGCTCCTGTACCGCGGACAGGATGATCCTATGGCGTTCCTTTTCGTGCATTTCGCTCCTCCTCCGGTAACTCTGTGAAACTCGTCACTCATTGTCAATCAAATTCGATCATAAATTCTATCTCTGCGCCGCAGCATGATCGATATTGATTGAAAATGATTGACATGGCCGCCCTGCAGCGGCAGCTTTGCATCAAGTAGACCTATCGAACGTCGACCGGGAGGAGAATACCGATGACGACCGTTGATCAACGGCTGCACACGCGGCTGCAATCGCTGTGGGACGATGACCGCGCGGCCAGCATGAGCGAGCCGGAGAAGCTGCTCTATCGTTCCAATCTGCTGGGATCGGACAAGCGGATCACCAACTACGGTGGCGGCAACACCTCTGCCAAGGTGTTCCAGGCCGATCCGCTGACCGGCGAGGAGGTCGAGGTTCTTTGGGTCAAGGGGTCGGGCGGGGATGTCGGCTCCATCAAGATGGACGGCTTCGCGACGCTCTACATGGACAAGCTGCGGGCGCTGAAGGGCAAGTATCGCGGGCTGGCCTTCGAGGACGAGATGGTGGGCTACCTGCCCCATTGCACCTTCAACCTGAACCCGCGCGCGGCCTCCATCGACACGCCTTTGCATGCCTATGTGCCCAGGGCGCACGTCGATCACATGCACCCGGATGCGATCATCGCCATCGCCGCGTCGAAGAACTCCAAGGAACTGACGGCGGAAATCTTCGGGGAGGAGATCGGCTGGCTGCCCTGGAAGAAACCCGGGTACGAACTGGGCCTCTGGCTGGAGAAATTCTGCCTTGAGAACCCCGATGCGAAGGGCGTCGTGCTGGAAAGCCACGGGCTCTTCACCTGGGCGGATGACGCCAAGGACTGCTATGAACTGACGCTGGAGATCATCAACAAGGCGATCACCTTCTTCGACGCCAGGACCAAGGGACAGGCGGCCTTCGGCGGTGCGGTTCATGAGAGCCTGGAACCGGAAGCCCGCCGTGCGGTGGCTGCCAAACTGATGCCGGCGATCCGCGGTTTCGTTTCCGGAAACCAGCACATGGTCGGCCATTTCGATGACAGCGATGCGGTGCTGGAATTCGTAAATGCCAAGGAGATGCAGCCCCTGGCCGCCCTTGGCACCAGCTGCCCCGACCACTTCCTGCGCACCAAGATCCGCCCCCTGGTCGTCGCCTTCGACCCGGCGAAGGGCAACCTGGACGAGGTGCTGGAGGGCCTGGCCGATCAGATCGCCGCCTACCGCGACGACTACGCCGCCTATTACGAGCGCTGCAAGCACGACGACAGCCCCGCTCTGCGCGACCCGAACGCGGTCGTCTATCTGGTGCCCGGCGTGGGCATGATCACCTTTGCCAAGGACAAGGCCACGGCCCGGATCTCTGCCGAGTTCTACGTCAATGCGATCAACGTGATGCGCGGCGCCTCCGCCGTGTCGGAATACTGCGGCCTGCCCGAGCAGGAAGCCTTCGACATCGAATACTGGCTCCTGGAAGAAGCCAAGCTGCAGCGCATGCCCAAGCCAAAGTCGCTGGCGGGTCGCGTGGCGCTGGTCACCGGCGGGGCGGGCGGCATCGGCATGGCGACGGCCAGCCGCTACCTGGCCGAGGGCGCCTGCGTGATGCTGGCCGATATCGACGAAAGCGCGCTGGAAAGCTCCGTCGCCTCGCTGTCGAAGGCCTACGGCACCGATGTCGTCCGCTCCGTTCCGATGAATGTCACCGACGAGGGCGCCGTTGCGGCGGCCTATGACAGCCTCGCGGTGGAATTCGGCGGGATCGACATCCTGGTGTCGAACGCCGGTATCGCGTCCTCCGCCCCGGTGGAGGAAACCACGCTGGAGCTGTGGAACCGCAACATGTCGATCCTGTCGACGGGCTACTTCCTGGTCTCCCGCGCGGCCTTCGGGGTGCTGCGGACCCAGGGGATCGGCGGTGCGATCGTCTTCGTCGCCTCCAAGAACGGCCTGGCGGCCAGCCCCAATGCCTCTGCCTACTGCACCGCCAAGGCGTCGGAGATCCACCTGGCCCGCTGTCTGGCCCTGGAAGGAGCCGAGGCCGGGATTCGCGTCAACGTGGTGAACCCCGATGCCGTTCTGCGTGGCAGCCGGATCTGGGAAGGGGAATGGCTGGATCAGCGCGCCTCGACCTACGGCACCGACAAGGGCGGGCTGGAAGAGATGTATCGCCAGCGCTCGATGCTGAAACGCTCGGTCCTGCCGGAAGACATCGCGGAGGCGGCCTATTTCCTTGCCTCCGACCAGTCGGCCAAGTCCACTGGCAACATCATCAACGTCGATGCGGGCAACAAGGAAGCCTTCACCCGCTGACGGGATCGCGGGGCGGCCACCTCGCCCCGCCAGCCTGCCCGGCCCCGTCGCCCCGGCGGCGCGCAGCCCGGCAGGCAGGCCGCCAGAACGCGGCACGGACAAAGGCACGCGGGCGGCGCCCCCGGATCCAAGGCGCCACGGGAGGACCCAATGATTTCCAAGGACACCATCGCCGCGCAGAATGCCGCGCGGGAGGCCGACCTGGCCGCCGACTACGACGCCCTGGGCGCGAAACTGGCCCGCAAGGGACAGGACATAGAGGCGCTTTGCGCCCGCGCGGCCAGCTTTGCCGTGGCCGTGCCCAGCTGGGGCACCGGCACCGGCGGCACCCGCTTTGCCCGCTTCCCCGGAGAGGGCGAACCCGCCTCGATCTTCGACAAGCTGGACGACTGCGGCGTCATCCAGCAACTGACCCGGGCCACGCCCTCCGTCTCGTTGCACATCCCATGGGACAAGGCCGATCCGGCCGACCTGCTGGCCAAGGCGGAAGAAACCGGGCTGACCTTCGACGCCATGAATTCAAACACCTTTTCCGACAATGGCGATGCCCATAGCTACAAGTTCGGATCGCTGTCGCATGTGTCCGCCGAAACTCGCGCGCAGGCGGTGGCCCACAACCTGGACTGTATCGAGATCGGCGCAAAGCTGGGATCGAAGGCCCTGACGGTCTGGATCGGTGACGGTTCCAACTTCCCCGGCCAGACGCACATGGGGCGACAGTTCGACCGCTACCTCGCATCCATGAAGGAGATCTACGCCGGCCTGCCCGACGACTGGCGCATCTTCTCGGAGCACAAGATCTACGAACCCGCCTTCTATTCCACCGTGGTGCAGGACTGGGGCACCTCCCTGCTGACGGCGCAGGAACTGGGGGAGAAGGCCATGTGCCTGGTCGACCTCGGCCACCACGCGCCCAACGTGAACATCGAAATGATCGTCAGCCGCCTGATCCACGCGGGCAAGCTGGGCGGGTTCCACTTCAACGATTCGAAGTACGGCGACGACGACCTCGACAGTGGCACGATCGAACCCTACCGCCTCTTCCTCGTCTGGAACGAGCTGGTGGATGCCGAACCCAAAGGCCTGGACCTGGCGCACATGATCGACCAGTCGCACAACGTGACCGACCCGATCGAGAGCCTGATGATCTCTGCCATGGAGATCCAGCGCGCCTTCGTGCAGGCCTCCCTGGTGGACAGGGAGGCCCTGGCGGGGTTCCAGCAGGACAATGACGCGTTGATGGCATCGGCCACGCTGCGGGCGGCCTTCCGGACGGATGTGGAGCCTATCCTTGCCATGGCGCGCGCCCGGGCGGGTGGCGCCATCGACCCGGTCAGCTGCTATCGTGCGGCAGGCTACCGCGCGGCGGTGGCCGCGAAACGGCCGAAGGTGATGGGCGGCGGTGGCGGCATCGTCTGACCCGGAACCATCGCAAACCGCTATAGCGGCCCCGCTGAAGCCCGGCGGGGCCGTTTTGCATGGATCAGGGGGGGACGGCCCCTTCCCGCCCTGCACCGCACCGGACGCGCGCGCAGGGCCGCCAAGGACCTGCAGGACGCGACGTGGATCAATCACCCGGCAAGGGCACGTGACCACATGATTTTCCATGAGAATGAAGAACAGGCGAAGACATGGCAGGGGCGTGGGCCCGCGTGCAGTCATCAACCTGAAGGGGGAAATGGTGGAGCCTAGGGGGATCGAACCCCTGACCTCTTGCATGCCATGCAAGCGCTCTCCCAGCTGAGCTAAGGCCCCATTCCGAGAGGCCGTTCAGCCTCTGTGCGGCGCTGTCTATGGGATGCCCGGGGCGGGATCAAGCGAAAAATCGCGCCGCGGGTTGGATTTTTTCGGCGGTCCGGAATTGCCCTTTAAGGGGCTGCCGGGCGACCGTTTCGCCGGTCCTTGCACCAGCCCCTTCAAAGGCCCCTACACGGGCCTTTCGCGGGCTTTTCAAGGACCGACCAGGCGCAGATCAGCTGTCGTCGTCGTCGCCGGGAACGTCGGCCAGATCGTCGAGGGAGACGTTATCGTCATCATCCTCGTCATCCAGCAGATCGTCATCCAGATCCACGTCGACATCATCATCCTCGAGGACATCATCCTCGTTGGTGTTCTCCCGGGCGGAGGCCTTCTTCGAAGCGGCGTCGGCGGCATCGGCGGCAATCATGCTGCGTTTACCGGTTTCCACTTCGACGATCTCCCCGGTATAGGGGCTGACGATCGGGTTCTGGTTCAGGTCGTAGAACCGCTTGCCGGTGGTCGGGCAGACGCGCTTCGTGCCCCATTCTTCCTTGGGCATTATGGGTTCCTTCTTGGCTGACATCTCTTGTCCACGATCTGCGCCACCTGCCATAACGGGTCCGATCTATCAAGACCTTTCCCGCGCAGAGGCGCGCAACCGTCATCGAGGAGCCATATGGGCCAGCACGTCCTTCCGGGCAACCCCCCGATCCCGCTTTCCCTGCGACGCTCCGCCCGGGCGCGGCGGATCTCGCTCAGGGTTTCATCGCTGGACGGGCGCGTGACCCTGACCCTGCCGCAGAAAGTGCCCGAGCAGGAGGCCCTGGCCTTTGCCGCCGAAAAGGAGGAATGGCTGCGCGGTCACCTGGCCCGCAATGCCGCGCCGGAGGTCGTCGACCTGGGGATGCGCCTGCCGATCGAAGGGGTGCCGCGCCTGGTCTGCATGGGCAGCGGACGGCGCGTGCGGATGACCGGAGACCGGCTGGAAGTGCCCGACAACCGCATCGGCGCACGGCTGGCCGCCTGGGCCCGGGAACTGGCCCGCGACCGCCTGACCGAGGCCTGTGATCGCCACGCCGCCCGCCTGGGGCGCCCCTACAGCCGCATCACCCTGCGCGACACCCGATCCCGGTGGGGCAGCTGCACGGCCGAAGGCGCGCTGATGTTTTCCTGGCGCCTGGTCCTGGCGCCGCCCGAGGTGCTGGACTACGTTGCGGCCCACGAGGTGGCGCACCTGGAAGAAATGAACCATTCCAGCGCCTTCTGGGATGTGGTCACAACGCTCTACGGTGATCACAAACCACCGCGCCGCTGGCTGAAGACCAAGGGTTCGGTCCTGCATCGCTACCGTTTCGAGAGCTGACCCACCCTGTTTCGCCCGCGAAACCCCAAGGGATCTTGACCCCCGGGGATTTCGTGATCACAAGCTTTGCCATGCTGATACAGACCCGCCCGGACCCTTCGCCATCCGCCCATGACCGCGTCTATCGCGGGCTTCGGACGCGGATCATGCATGGCGAGATCCCCCCGGGCCAGGCCCTGACCCTGCGGGGCATCGGCAAGGAATTCGGCGTCTCCATGACCCCCGCGCGGGAGGCTGTCCGGCGGCTGGTGGCAGAGGGCGCGCTGCTGCTTTCCTCCTCCGGCCGGGTATCCACGCCGGACCTGTCGAACGAACGGATCGAGGAACTGGCGGCGCTGCGGGCGCTGATCGAGGTGGAGCTTGCCTCCCGCGCCCTGCCGCGGGCCCACATGGCGCTGATCGACCGGCTGCAGCTGATCAACAGCTCGATCACCGAAGCGGTGCGGGCGCATGACCCGGTGGGCTACATCCGCACCAACCTGGAGTTCCACCGCACGCTTTACCTGCGCGCCCAGGCGCCCGCCATGCTGGCCATGACGGAGACGGTCTGGCTGCAACTGGGGCCGACGATGTGCAAGCTCTACGGGCGGATGCGCCGGACCGAAGCACCGCGTTTCCACCTGCTGATGATCGCGGCCCTGAAGGCCGGAGACGAGCCCGGATTGCGTCTGGCCGTACGCTCCGACGTCACCCAGGGGCTGCGGATGCTAACGACCTGAGCGGCGTCACTTCACCCAGATCGCCCTGAAATCATTGACATTCGTCCCGGTCGGCCCGGGCGCGAAAATCAGACCGGCCCGGTCGAAGGCGGTAAAGGCATCATTGTCGCCCAGGGCATCCGCAGGATCCATGCCCGCCGCCCGGATCGCGGCGGCGGAGGCGCCATCGGCGAAGGCGCCCGCGTTGTCTTCGGACCCGTCGATGCCGTCCGTGTCGGCGGCCAGCGCGGCGATGCCGTCACAGCCTTCCAGCGCCAGGGCGAGGGAAAGCAGGAATTCCGTGTTGCGCCCGCCTCGCCCACGGC
This sequence comes from Pseudooceanicola sp. NS-SX8, assembly GCF_057380755.1. Taxonomy (NCBI): domain Bacteria; kingdom Pseudomonadati; phylum Pseudomonadota; class Alphaproteobacteria; order Rhodobacterales; family Paracoccaceae; genus Pseudooceanicola; species Pseudooceanicola sp. NS-SX8. The sequence goes on from NZ_CM170819.1 coordinate 4,805,029, forward strand.
CCCGAAGGGTCACCGTGGTCTCCCCGCCCGACAGGATCAGCACCGGCGCACGGAAGGGGCGGTCCCGGCGGCGCACTTCGCGCACCATCGCGGCCTGCACGCGGGCGACTTCGCGGGCTTCGCCCTCCATCGCGTCCGAGAGGATGACGGCGGGCAGCCCCTCTGCCTCTGCCAGGGCTGCCGCAGCTTCGAGAGAGCGCGCGGCCGAGGCGATCACATGCACCTCGTTGCCTGCAAAACAGGCCGCCCCGGGGGCGGGCGCATCTTCGGCCGCGGTTGCGAGGAAATCGAGAATCCTGCGCGGAATCTGGATGTTATGGGCGCGGATCGCCGCCATCGCCTGGGCCCGGCCCTTGGCGCAGGGCACCGTCGGCCCCGAGGCGACCTCTGCCGGGTCATCGCCCGGCACATCCGACACGATCAGGGATACCACGCGCGCCGGGGCCGCCGCCGCAGCCAGGCGCCCGCCCTTCACCCGCGACACCTGCTTGCGGATCGCATTCATCGCCCCGATTGGCGCACCGGAGGCCAGCAGCGCCGTGTTCAGCGCCTGCTCATCTTCGAGGCTGAGCCCCTCCGGCGGCGCGGCCAACAGGGCAGACCCCCCACCGGTGATCAGCGCCACCACGAGGTCATCTTCGGTAAGCCCTTCCAGAAGCTTGAAAATCTGCGTCGTCGCAACCTCTCCCGCGGCGTCGGGCACGGGGTGCGATGCCTCCAGCACCTGGAGGTGACGACAGGGGGCGGCATAGCCGTAGCGGGTGACGATCACCCCCTCGGGCGCGGGGTTGCCGGCGGCCTCCCAGGCGTCCTCGAAGGCGCAGGCGAGCTGGGCTGCCCCCTTGCCCGCGCCGATGACCACGGTGCGACCGGCGGGCCTGGCGGGCAGATGCCCCTTCAGCGCCTCTGCGGGATCGGCGGCGGCGACGGCGGCGTCGAACAGGCGGGTCAGGAAGGCGCGGTCTGCAGGGTCCATGGGGGTCTCCGGTAGCTTGCAGGAAGAGTAGCAGGCCCGGGCGCCGGGACCACCCCAGAAACTCGGCCCTAGAAACTCGGCCCCAGAAACTGGTCCTGAAAAATCTGTAAAGGCGGCGAACACGACGTCGGTACTGCAATGCGGCGAATCACCGGCCCGGAGCGCGGGTTAACAGGGGTTTCGGGGCCAAATCGGCACGTCGGTATCACGTCGGTATTGCGTCGGTATCGCGGCGGTGCAGCATGGCGGAACGCCCCGGAATTAACGCAGCGTACGCAGGGAACCGAGAGAGCGCACAGCCTGCCACCGGCGTGCCGGACGTCTGGGATGAGGGCTTGGCCGCCCTGTCTTGCGGATGCCCCCCGCATCGGGTGCGCCCCGCCCCTCCCATTTTTTGGCCAGAAATATCCTGGGGGGAGTCGCGCATCGCGCGGCGGGGGCAAAGCCCCCCCTTCAACCCGCCTCCCCTTTAAGCCCCCTTCAGCCCGCCCTGCGCGACAGCGCATCGGCCCCCGGCGCATGGGGTTCGCGGGCCCAGGTCCCCTCCCGCCTGCGAAAGAGCTGTGCCTCCTCCGGGGCGAAGACCGGCCCGCCCCGGCCCTGCCGCGCAGCCCAGGTGGTGACCCGCAAGGCACCGCTTTCCTGCCAGTCGAGCAGGTTGAAGGTGTTCTCCTCCCCCCGCTGGCGGGTCGAGAGCCCGGTGCCCGCCTGCACGAACAACAGGCCCGGCGCGGCGCGGAAGGGTTCGGCGGAGGCCCGGTGGAGGTGCCCCGACAGCACCACCTGGGCGCCGCAGTCCGACAGCGCCGCCAGCCCCGCCCGCGCCCCGCGCATCAGGCGCTTGTCCGTCCCGGGGCCGTGTTCAAGCGGGTGATGCAGGGCCACCACGCGCAGCTCTGCCGGGTGGGCCTCGAAGGCGCGCGCCACGCGGTCGCGCGCGCGGGAGGAAAAGCGCCCCTGCTGCCAGGCCCAGGGGTTCACGGTGTTCACGCCCACCACGGTCATGGCGGCATCGGTGAAGACGGGTTCGGTCACACGGTCGATGTAGCGGCGGTAACGGGCAAAGGGAGTCAGGAAGCGCTGCGCGGGATTGTCGAGCGGCGTGTCATGGTTGCCCGGCACCGAGAGCACGGGCGCGGGCACCTGCGACAGGAAGCGCTGTGCCCGGGCGAATTGCACATGGCGGGCCCGCTGGGTGAAATCGCCCGAGATCACCACCAGGTCGGGCCGGTTGCGGGCAATGGCGGCCAGCAGCGGCAGTTCCAGTTCCGGCCGGGCGCGGCCGAAGTGCAGGTCGGAGAGGTGAAGGATACGTCGCATGCGGGTCTCGGCTGGTCTTGGCTGGTGCATCGGGCAGGCGGAGCGGTCAGGACGGGGTTTCCGGCGCGGCGGGCAGCAGGATGTCGAGCGGTTCGCGCGACATCTCGAAATCGAAGGGGCTCTGTTCCCGGCGCTTTTCGCCGTCGAAGGCCAGCAGGGGCTGCGCCCGGCGGGTTTCGACGCGGACGCGCTCCGCCTCGACCAGGTCGTAGTCGCGGCCCTGCTGCATGCGCCGCGTGACCAGCCGCCAGGCGAGGCGGAAGAGCTCCGCCCGGCTTTGCCCGCGCCCCAGCAGCAAGGCCATGCGATCGCGGGAGATCGCCTCCTCCCCCGCCAGGCCGAAGCGCTGCAGCTGGTAGGCCGACCGCGCGACGAAGAGAAGCGGCGTGCGGGCCTCCTGCCGGGTGCCGTCCGGCAGGGTCAGGGTCAGGTGCATCGGGTGCTGGAAGCGCCAGAAGGTGCGGAGGACGGACCAGTGGGCCATCAGGCGGCGGCGGCCCCAGCGGCGGTAGACGTCCTCCCGCTCCTTCAGGATCGAGGGATAGATGCCCAGGGAGGCATTGTTGAGGAAGGCCTGGCCGTTGACCGTGCCGATGCGGATCGGGCGGCGTTCGGCGCCCAGAAGCGCGCGGGCGGCCTGCTGCGGGTCCTCCGACAGGCCCAGCCCGCGGGCAAAGTAGTTGAAGGTCCCCAGGGGCAGCACGGCCAGCGCCGCATCCCGGCCGCGCATCTCCTGCGCCACGGCCATGGCGGTGCCATCGCCCCCGGCCGCCACGACGGTGCGCGCGCCTGCCGCGATTTCCTCATCCAGGATGCGGCCCAGGTCGGTCTTTGGATCCCAGCGGCGCAGTTTCACGCCCGCTTCCACCAGTTCCGCCATGGCACGCCGGATTGCCTCGCTGTCGCGGGCATTGGTGCCTGAACGGGCATTGGCAATCACCAGGAAGGGCCCGTTGGGCGAGGGCTGTGCCTCTTCCGGGGTCGGATCGTCGAGGAAGGCTGTCTGGGCGGCCATGGCCAGTCTCCGGCTGCGGTATCCGTGGACAACGCCGGAGCGCGGAAATGGTTCAGTGGGTGGGGCCGGCCTTGCGGCCGGTCGCCTCCGGCGGGAGTATTCGTGGCCCAGTGAAAGAGCGGGGGTGGTCGCCGGTAAGGAGGCGTCCTTCTCCTTCTCTCGCGAGCCACGCGCAGGGCCGAAGGGAGGTCGCATCGGGGGCGAAGGCCCGCTCTCTCACTGGGCCCGCTCTTTCACTGGGCCGGCAATACTCCGGGGGGAGGCTCCGGGACGGAGACGGGGGGCGGAGCCCCCTCCCTGCCCCGAGGGTCAGCGCGGCCCCGTCACTTCTTGCGCTTCCAGCTCAGGAGCCAGCTGGAAATGCGACCGCGGCCTTCGTCCCAGCTGTCCTCCACGTTTTCCATCACCGGATCGATACGGGCCTCGCGGAAGCGGATCCAGCGGACGCGGATCGCCCAGAAGATCGCGGCCAGCACGATCAGCAGGATGATGTTGAACCAGGGGATGATGCGCACGTCCGGCCCGTCCACCGCCTTGATCCCGACAGCATTGGGGAAGATCGACAGGAATTCGTTGCGCCAGCCGTAATGGGTGACGGAAACCCACTGCGGATCGGCGGAGGTCGATTTCAGGTCTGCCGCTTCGGTCTGCAGGTTGTTGGTGTCGAACTTGAAGTAGGGCGGCCAGCCCCAGCCAGTATCCTCGTTGCGGTAGACCATCGGCTTGCCGTTGGCGCGGATGGTCTGGATGAAGAAGACGTCGCGGTTGGCTGTCCCCACGGCGTTGCCGGTATTGGCCTTCGCCCAGAAGATCGAGTTCTCTCCGCCGTAGTCGACGCGCCGTTCGAAGGTATCGGTGACGCGGACGATGTCGTGCTGCGGCAGGGTGTAGTGGAGGAAGGAGGCGACGAGCACCCAGAAGATGCCCCAGAGGGCCCATTTGACGTAGCGCATGGCGGTCTCCCTTACATGAAGTTCACGAGATAGATGATGAAGGCCACGATCACCACCGGCAGGATGTAGATAAGCAGGATGAGCTTGCGACGGAAGGAGTCGTCGTAATCATCCAGGCCTTTCTCGACGTAGTCCGCCCGGTCGCCCTGTCTGCCCTCTTCTTCCCACTGCCGGATCAGTTTCCGCCGCCGGGTCTGGCGCGACCAGATCGACAGCGCCACGTAGGCGATGGTCATGGCGATGAAGGCGATGAAGGCCAGGCGGAGGAAGGCAAAGACCATGTCAGTCCCTTTCGCGGATCACGGCGCCCCAGGGGCCGACGATGGAGATGGGATCCGGATCGGGCCGGCTGCGGGCCGCGCGGGACCAGGGGCCGGTGACGGGCCCGTTGCGGGTGCGGGTGTCGCGGGCGGGCGCGGGTTCGGCCATCGGCTCCTCCGCGCCGAAGAGCGCATCGCGGGCACCGGCCTTGTCGGCCAGGTATTCACGCTGCAGGAAGTCCACCACGTAGCTCTTCTTGGTCTCTCCCCAGCCCTGGTAGAGATCGTAGAACAGCTCCTTGTGGCAGATGAAGAGCTGCCGCAGGTCCTTGGGCGCCAGTTCCGACAGGAGCCTGTTGACCAGGTCGCGGTCAGGGGTGGCCGCGGCGCGGAGCAGGTAGAAATAGGCCGGATCCTCTGGCGAGTAGCGGGGGCGGCGGCCGCCTTCTTCCAGCCAGGCGACGACATGGCGCAGCTGGTGGTATTCCTCGGGCAGGCGGGCGGCATTGTCGCGGGCGATGGCGCGCATGTCGCGGCGGGTCGCCCCCGACAGGTCGATGCCGCTGTCCTGCGCCGTGTCGACGGTGATGAAATCCATCTTCTGGCGCAGCACCGCCGCCGCGTCGATCCCCCGGGCGGAGACCAGCGGTTGCACCAGCCCGTTGAGGTGGAGCCAGGCGGCGACGTCGCGCGCCTCGCCCATGTCGGTCACGGGCAGCCGCGCGCCGTCCAGACGGGCCGGGTCGCGCGCGACGATGCCGGGGCTTTCGACGCCGGAGAAGAGGTAGAGCCCGCCCAGGTGCGACGTCCAGTAGTTGTCCTGGGTGAAGGCCGTCTGTTTCAGGGTCACCGGGTTGCGGGTGACATCGCCGGTCTTCTTCGCCAGGTCGATCATCTCGGCGATCAGCCCGTCGTCGAACCAGGCGTCTTCCTCCGTCAGGAAGCGGTCGGCCCGTTCGGCCAGGGTGGCCGCGTCGCGCAGGGTGCCGGTGGTCGTGTCGGCCTCCACCTGCACCCGGCGGATGTCCATCAGCTTGGCCGCCTGGTCGAGGTCGAAGACGGAGTTCACCAGTTCGCCCGCCACGGCATCCCGGGCGGTGAGGGCAAAGAGCTGTGCCTCGTTGCCGTCGATGAACTGCCGCAGGATGGAGCGCGAGGTGGAGAAGCGCGCGTTCAGCAGCGGCGCGGATTTCTGGCGGGTGGTCAGCAGGATGAACTGCCGGTTGACGCCGTTGTGGTTGAGGTAGAGCGGATCGCCCAGTTCATCGCCCACCTCGGGCGAGAAGCCGGAGATGTCGATGTGGAATTCGCCGAGCCCGGTGCGCTTGCGGGTGAGATGTTCGAGCGCCCGGTTGTAGCGGTCCACCAGCGCGGGCGTGTCGACGCGGATGAGGTTGCCGTACATGAGGCCGGCTTGGATGAGGCGGTTCATTGGGTCAGCCCTCGCAACATACGTCTTAGATAATCTTCCAAAGGCGTAAGCGCGTCTCGCACATTTCTCCCAAATTCATCCGTTTCAGGGTTTAAAGTATCGTAGATGATGTCCCTCTCCTTCCGCAAGAAATCGGTAGCAATTCCCTTGGTCTCGGGATCATTTCCTGGATGCAAAGAATCCACTGTGTAGCGCACCACTCGGAACAGCTCATTTTCCAAATGCCTGTAAGGTTCGTAGAGCCCTTCTACCTCATCACCCCAAATTGCTCTTGCTTCCAGCTTTACAGCATCAAGCGTGTTCCGCTCCGTAGAATAGGCTTCCCATCGCGAGATGTAGACTTTTGCGGTGTTCAGAGAACTCTGCTCCACAGGATCAGGAAACCGGGCGATTTCTTCTTCTGACAGTTTCGCTTCGCTGGACCAGATCGCCGGGTGCCGAACCGCTTCTAGCTTTGCTTTAACTCGATAGAGCGAAACCAAGTACCGGCGCGCAACATCGTAGTCATGGGAAAATCTTTTCTCGTCTCTCCAAGAATGCAAGCCGCGCCATGCTACAAATGCACCTAGACCTGCAGCCCCTGCGGTGAGCAAACTACCGAATGACGCCAAATCATCCGCTATGCTAGGGGGTAAGCCATCCGCACCCAAGAGAAGTGCGAGGCATGCGAACAAGAACGTGGCAGGGATCCAAAGAACATTAGCTGTGCGCATCGCTTTTTCCTGTTTTCGTCAACCCATCCATACGTCCCGCCCGGCGGGCACCGCCGGGCAGCGCCCGACCCGCCCCCCAGGGCGGGCGCTACACGCCCACCCTCGGGCCGGGCGCTGCCCTCGGTTCTGTTGTCCAGAGGTTTCAACTTGTCGGTCATGATGCACGCCCCCGGGGCTTTGCCTGCTTCGGGCGGAAATCTTGCCCAAGATCGGTTCTGATCGCCCGCTGCCCCTTGGGGCCGGTGCGATGCCCCGCGTCACGCATGGGCTGCGCCTCAGGACCTGGGTGCGATGGGTGCGGGTCGTGTCTCATGTCGGGGCCCTCTGTGAGGAACCATACCACTGCGCATAGCAAGGGATGCAAGAGGGTCGGGCGTGGTGGGAGGTCGCGGGGGATGCTGTGGGCGGGGTGGTGGATTTCATCCACCCTACGGGCGCTCCCCTCGTAGGGTGGATGCAATCCACCGTGCGACGCCCCGCCTCAGGCATCCGCCCCGGCCCTTTGCCAGTTGAAGGTCAGAACCGCGGTCATCAGGGCCAGGACCGCCAGCCCCACCAGGGCCGCGTAGAACAGCAGTTCGGCCGGTGCCGCCAGCAGGAAGACCGAGAAGAAGAACATGACCGAGAAGGCGACCTCGACCCCGTTGTCCGGGTCCGGCGCAGGCACCTCGATGCCCACCAGCCAGCCCGTCAGCGAGGGCGAGAGCAGGAAGCCCCCGACCCCCAGCAGCAGCGGCAGCGCCACCGCGCCCGCGCGTTTCCAGTTCCGCCCCGCCCGCGTGCGCGGCACATGCCGGGCCAGCCTGCGGCAGGCCCGGATCCCGCCCGCCACCAGCACCGCCAGCAGCAGGAGACCGGGCAGCGCCTCCGCGAAGGTCATGTCCACGAGGGGGCGGGAGGTCATCCGTCGCGCTCCGCCAGGTAGCGGCGCTTTGCCTCTTCCGTCCGACCCATGTCGCGGACCATGGCGTCGATCGCCGCCGCATCGGACTTGTCGGCGTAGCGGAATTCGCTGTCGGCGTAGCGGTTGATTTCCTGCACCACCATCTCGACCGTGATGGGGCGGCGCAGTTCCTCGATCATGGCGCGCTTGGTGTCGTAATCCTTCGCGAGGAAGAGCGCGGGGTCCTCCATCCAGTCATCCGGCAGTTCGAAGTCCATGGCGCGGACCTTCACCGCGTCGGTGATGTTCTTGATGGCCCGGCCGGTGAAGCGGGGGTCGGCCTGTTGGATGGCCTTCAGGTAGGTGCCGAGCTTCGCGATGGTGTCGAGCGGGCCCAGCTGGCGCTGCACCGTGTCGTAGACCTCCGCCAGCGGCGCTTCCTTCGGGCGCGCGTGGGAAGCGAAACTTTCGGCCACGGCGCGCTGGATCTGCTGGGCGGCGTAGAGCTCATGATCGCCGAGCGGGATGTCGTGCCGCTTGCCCAGCAGCAGGGCGAGGATGTCGATGTAGTCGTCCCGGGTCTGCGGCCCGTCGACGAGGAAGCGGGCGCCGGCGCGCTGACGCAGGGCATCGTCGACGTTTTCGGGATAGTTGGAGAACATGCCGAAGGTGCAGTTGCCGCGCACCACGGTGTTGGCCCCGGCGAAGGCCTCCATGAAGACCGCCGTGACCTCCTGCTGGCCGGCCGAGCTTTGGCGGTCACCGCGTTTGCCGGCGATCTGGTCGATGTCGTCGATGGTGCCGAAGCCGATGACGGAGGGATCCAGGACGTTCTGGATGAAGGCCTTGGCGTTCTGGCCGGACTTGCCCTGGTAGCTGTCGATATTGTCGACGCCGAAGTTCTGGTAGCGGAACGGGTAGCCCGCCGCCTGGCAGTAGTCGTTCAGGAGACCCGCCATCATCTGGATCAGGGTGGTCTTGCCGGTGCCGGGCATGCCGTCGCCCATGAAGGTGAAGATGAAGCCGCCGAGTTCCGCGAAGGGGTTCATCTTGCGGGTGAAATCATAGGCCATCAGCATCTTGGCCAGCCGCATCGCCTGGTACTTTGCGATGTGGTTGCCCACCACCTCGTGCGGCTTGCGGAAGGTCATCACCAGGGAGGAGGATTTCGCGTGGCTGGCCGGCGTGAAGCCGCGGATCGTCAGCCCGTCCGCCTCGATCCGCCAGGCAGCGCCGGTGAAGGCGCCGAGGTGGGGATGCTCGGCGGCGCGCAGGGCCACGACCTCCATCAGCTGGGCACAATGGGCGGTGATCGTCGGGACGAGCTTTTCCTCGTCCCCCTCTGCGAAGGTGGCGAGCTTGCGGTCCAGTTCCCACAGGGTGCCCTGCAGGGCGAGGGGGGCGTTGTCCGTCAGGATCTCCTCCGCCTCGCCCGCGTCGACCGTCAGCTCCCCCATCTGGGAAGACAGCAGGTAGGAGAGCGCATTGGCGAAGACGTGGAGCTGCAGCAGGGAGGCGGCGGCGAGCAGTTCGGAGAACTCCGCCGCGCGGTCCCGGGGCAGGCTGCCGGCGAGGTTGGCGGCCTTCAGCTCCCCCAGGGCGGAGGTGGCGGCGAAGCTTTCCCCCAGGGCCATGGCGATGGCCAGCGCGCGGCGGATGGCGCGGGCCACGGCGGCCTGGCGGGGCGAGGTCAGGGGATCGTCGCCGTCGCAGGCCGCGATCCGGTCCAGCAGGTGGATGCCGCCCGCAGGCCCGGTGCGGCGCGTGGCCAGCCCCGGCGTGGTCGAGCGGAAGCGGCGCCGCGTCGTGCCGAGGCCGGGCGAGCGTTCCTCCACCCTGGCCGGGGCCGTGTCGCGGGCGATGCGCGGGGCGTGGTCGAAGCCCTCCAGCAGCGCCTCGGCGCCGGGGTAGTGCTTGCGGATCTCGTCCTCCCGCAGCTCCATCAGGTCACCGGTGAGGCTCATCGCGGGCTCCTCTCATCTTGCCTATGTTGCGTCCGCCGGGGCGGATCAGTAGCGCAGCACGCGGTCGCTGGCGCCGACGACGTACTTGCGGACACGGGAAAAGCCCGGGGGGTTCTGTTCCGACAGCACCTGGAAGGGGCGCGCGGGCAGGATCAGCGAACGGTCCTGGCGGGTCGCGCCGGTCTCCGTTCCGCCGGACAGGGGATCGAGGGCGAAGATCTCCCGCTCCACCTGGCCGAACCAGCCGTTCTTCTCGGTCTTGACCCGGTCGGAGACCAGCTCCTCATCCGTCCAGGCCAGCGCCCAGTCGTCACCCTCGTCGCCGCCCGCGCCGGCCAGCACGTCGCGGATCGGTCCGGACTGGCGGGTGTAGGCATGGGAGTACATCGGCCCGATGTGGAACCGGCGCAGGCGTTTGGGGTGCAGGTCTGCGAAATCCTCGTCAAACCCCTTGGCAATGGTCAGCAGCTTCAGCGCGCCCAGGCTCTGCGCCATCAGGTGGGCCTGGACCTGCGGCCAGCGCGACTGGTCCTTGGGCAGGCCGGTGCGGCCCGTGTCCTCCACCTCCATCACGTAGACGATGGGCAGGTTGACCTGGGTGTCGTAGACCGACCAGTGCAGCAGGAAGGCGCGGCGGCCACGGCCGACATCGCGCAGCCAGATCGCCTCCGGGTCGTTGCGCGGCCAGAAGAGCTGCCCCCGCGCAAGTTCCTCGTAGTAGAGCCTTTGGGAGAGGGCGAACTGGGTCTTCGTCGGTACGCTGTGATCGCCCAGGATCTCTTCCAGCATCTGGCGCTTCATGTCTGCGGTCGAGGGCATGGCGGCCAGATGCTTGGCCGCCTGGCCGGCGTCATTGGCCATCACCATAAGCTCCTGCGCCGTGGGGAAGCCGCTTTCGTGGTTGTCGATGGTCAGGGAACCGAAGAAGCGCCCGGTGTCGCGCCCCGAGAGCAGGTATTTCATCGAGAGCGCGCGGAAGGTGTAGGTCAGGGCCGAGACCTGGCGGGCGAGGATCTCCGTCTCGCGGTCAGAGAGGGTGCCTTCGGCGCGCATGGTGGCGGCGACCCGGGCGAGGTGGCCCATGATCGCCTCGAACTTGCGGAAATAGCGGCGGGAAGCGTGGAAATCGGAGATCCCCACGCGGTCGCTGGGCGCGGTATCGCTCTGCCCGGTTCCGGTCATCTGGTCCCTGTCCTTGGTCGGGTGTCAGCCCCGGCCGGTCGTTCCTGTCCTGCACCCCTTGCCCTGCCCGCCCCGGGCCAGCCCGGCCCCGGGGACGGCGGGCGGGGCGAGGCTCCCCCGGAGGGGAGCCAGCGCCGTACCGTCCGGCCCGGCGTCACGCGCCGTAGAGGTTCTTGTCGTGCTTCTCGACGATCTTCTGGAAGCGGCGGGCAAAGCGTTCGTCCGCCTTGACCTTGGCCTCCAGCACGGAGCGGGCAAAGACCATCTGGCCCTCGTGCGCTTCCATCATGTCGGCCATGCGGGAGTTGGTCGCCGCCCCGATCTGCGCCATGGCCTGCTGCGCCTGCTTGTCGGTTTCAACCCCGATCTCGTTGATCCGGTGGGCCACTTCCTGCTGCTGCGCGGTCTTCAGCGACTTGGTCAGCGCATCATAGAGCACGACCCGTTGCGAGGTATCCGTCTTCAGCTTGTTGATCAGCACCATCTGCGTCGCCGCCTGGTTCTGCAGGCTGTCGATCCAGGTCTTGCCCTTCTCGATGTAGCGTTCCAGCGTCTGGGACCGGGCGATGCGGACCTGTTCGTCCTGCACCAGCGCGTTGTAGCTGGTGTTCAGCACCGCCAGCGCCGTTTCCAGCTTGGTCCGCGCCGCCGCGTCCTGTTCCACCGCGATCTTGTTTTCCAGCTCGATGATCCGGGGATCCATGTCGGTGATCTGGGACCGCACGTCTTCCAGGCCCTGCACCGTTTCCTCGCGTTCGTCGAGGGTGCCGGTCAGGTTGCTTTCGACCTTCTGCTTCTGCTCCTCCAGCACCGCCAGCTGCCCCTCCAGCAGCTTGGTGATCGTGTCGGACTTGGCGATCAGATCCTGCAGCTTGTCGTCGATGGAGGCAGTGCGCACGCGCTCCTGGCGCATGTTGTCGGCCTTCACCTTGGAGAAGATGCCGACGAAGCTTTCCCAGGCGGTCTTGCCGCGCATCTCGTCGAAGTCCTTGGAGAACTGCGCCGTCACGTCGTCGAGGCCCATGATCAGCTCCGCGATATTCGCGTTCATCTGCTCGGTATGGGCGTGGACGTCATCCAGCGTGGCATTCTCGATCTCGATGGAGACATCTTCGCCGGTGGCCATCTTTTCCCGGGCGGTCTCGATCCGCGAGGTCAGCTCCGAAATCTTCGATTGCGCTTCGGCAACCTCTTTCTGGCTCTGCTCAAGCTGGGCCTCGAATGTCGACATGTCAGTCCTCCGTCGGAAACATCCGTAAGAATATGGGGAGAGTTAAGCCGATTTACATGGGCTTGTCTCCGGTTTTCCCGGCATGGCACGGGCAAATGACCTGCGCAAGACAGAGGCCCGCGCGCGCGCCAAAGCGGAGGCGCTTTGCCGTTGCGACCCGTTCGGAGGCGCGATTTAGTGCGTGGCGAAAGCGACTTGAAGAGAGGCCGGCATGCGCAACACGATCACGGATGTAGAGGGGCTGCTGGTCGGCCAGAGCCGGGACGAGGCGGTGAAGACCGGGGTGACGGTGCTGACCGCCGATGCCCCCTTCACGGCGGCGGTGCATGTCATGGGCGGCGCCCCCGGCACGCGGGAAACCGACCTGCTGGCGCCCGACAAGACGGTGCAGAAGGTCGATGCGCTGGTGCTGTCGGGCGGGTCCGCCTTCGGGCTGGATGCCGCGGGCGGCGTGGCCGATGCCCTGCGCGAGGCCGGGCGCGGCTACCAGGCGGGGCCGGTGCGGGTACCGATCGTGCCCTCCGCCATCCTCTTCGACCTGGTGAACGGCGGCGACAAGGGCTGGACCGAGAACCCCTACAAGGCGCTTGGCCGGGCGGCCTATGCGGCCCGCGGCCAGCAGGTGGAGCTGGGAACGGCGGGCGCAGGCACCGGCGCCATGACGGCGGGGCTGAAGGGCGGGCTGGGCAGTGCCTCCGTCCGGCTGCCCTCGGGCCATGTGGTGGGCGCGCTGGTGGCCGTGAACGCCCTTGGCACCGCGACGGTCGGCGCGGGGCGGCAGTTCTGGGCGGCGCCGTGGGAGATGGGCGACGAATTCGGCGGGCTGGGCCTGCCCGGGCACTTCCCCGATCCGCACCACGCCCTGACCAAGGCGGAGCTGATGGGAATCACCAAGGGCAACACCACGATCGGCATCGTCGCCACCGATGCCGACCTGACCCAGGCCCAGACAAAGCGGCTGGCCACGGCGGCGCATGACGGCTTCGCCCGCGCGCTGGTACCCAGTCATACCCCCGCCGACGGCGACCTGATCTTTGGCGCGGCGACCGGGGCGAAGCCGCTGACCGGCGAATTCGACATGCTGGCGCTCTGCCATGCCGCAGCCGTCACCATGACCCGCGCCATCGCGCGGGGCGTCCACGCCGCCACGCCCGCGCCGGGCGATCCCTTCCCCTGCTGGTCCACGCTCTGACCGCATGAAAAGCCGCACCGTGCGGGGCACGGTGCGGTGAGGTCGGGAAACAGGCGAGAGGCGGAGGTTACTGACCCAGTTTACTGGCCCAGGCCGATCTGCGCGTAGAAGGCAGCGTTGTCCCAGAAGAGGTATTCCTCATCCATCACACCGGCCTCGGTCCAGTGGCCCACGGTGGCCATGGTCAGCTTGTAGGCCTTGCCGGTGGGCGCGATGGTGGAGCCGTCGGCCAGGGGCATCGGTTCGGTGAAGGTACCTTCGATCACGCCCACCACGCCGGTCCATTCGCCCTGACCGATGCGCACCGGGTGCTTTTCGATCCGGGTGTCGGGGGCAAAGGTGAAGAAGTAGGAGAGGCTTGCGATATGGGTGTCGAGGCCTTCTTCCACGTGGCCGTCGGGCCAGTGGACCTTGATGTCCTCGGCATGGCTTTCATGCAGCCGGTCCCATTTCTGGTTGGTGAAGACATCGAAATCGAGCGTGTCGAAAGTGTCGAGGTTGCCGGCGATGCGGGCGTCGTCGGCCTGCCGGGTGGCCAGTTCGGCGAAGGCGGCGGCCGCGGCTGCGTTGTTGTCCTCGGCCATGGCCGGAACGACGGGGCTTGCGGCGATGAGAGCGGCGGAAATCAGGTGAAACGGTTTCATGTCGAAGTCCTTTCGAGCTGTTGGGTCGCATCCATCCGATGCGTTGAGCCAAAGCTACGACAGGTCATTTACGCATGAAATGTTCCCTTTGATGGAACACATTCCATGAATTGTTCCTTGTCGGAGGGCGTGGACGAGGCGGATTCGCCCGGGGTCCGACGTGGCCAAGCTTCGGAAAGACGAAACCCGCCCCCTTGCGGGTGCGGGCCTTGCGGATCGGATCGGGCGACGCGCCTGCCCGGCCCGCTTGCCTGTCCATTTGCTGGCTTGAAATATCCGCGGGGGTGAATGGAGCCGCAGGCTCCAGAGGGGGCAAAGCCCCCTCCCCCCTGGCCTGTCAGAGGCCGCTTTCGGCGGCGATCTGGGCGCGGGACTTCCGGGCGCGTTCGGTCGCGGACTTCAGCTGGCCGCAGGCGGCCATGATGTCTTCGCCGCGCGGCGTCCGGATCGGCGAGGCATAGCCGGCCTTGTGGACGATATCCGCGAAGGCCTCGATCCGGGACCAGTCGGAGCGCTGGTAGGGGGCGCCGGGCCATTCGTTGAAGGGGATCAGGTTGATCTTGGCCGGGATGCCGGAAATCAGCCGGACCAGCCGCCGGGCGTCCTCGTCACTGTCGTTCACGTCCTTCAGCATCACGTATTCGAAGGTGATCCGTTCGGAGTTCGACAGGCGCGGGTATTCCTTCAGCGTGGCCAGCAGTTCCTCGATGTTCCAGCGCTTGTTGATCGGCACCAGCTTGTTGCGCACCTCGTCGGTGGTGGCGTGGAAGGAGACCGCCAGCAGGCAGCCGATTTCCTCGGCGCACTTGGCGATTTCCGGCACGACGCCGGAGGTCGAGAGCGTGATGCGGCGGCGCGACAGGGCGATGCCCTCGCCGTCCATGGCGATCTTCATCGCGTCGCGGACGTTCTCGAAGTTGTAGAGCGGCTCGCCCATGCCCATCAGCACGATGTTGGACAGGAGGCGCGGCCCGTTTTCGCCGGTGCCGGTGCCGGGTTCGGGCCATTCGCCCAGGTCGTCGCGCACCAGCATGACCTGGCCGATGATTTCACCGGGCGTCAGGTTGCGGACCAGCTTCTGCGTGCCGGTGTGGCAGAAGGAGCAGGTCAGGGTGCAGCCCACCTGGGAGGAGATGCAGAGCGTGCCGCGGTCGGTTTCGGGGATGTAGACCACCTCGACCTCGTGGCCGCCTGCGATCTTCACCAGGTACTTGCGCGTGCCGTCGGCGGAAACGTTCTTCGACACGATCTCCGGCAGCTCGATCACGAAATTTTCGGCCAGCTTTGCGCGGAAGTCCTTGGCCAGGTTGGTCATGACCGAAAAATCGCGCACGCCCCAGTGGTAGATCCACTGCCAGAGCTGGTTGACCCGCATCTTGGCCTGCTTTTCCGGCGTGCCGACCTCGATCAGCGCGTCGCGCAGCTGCGGACGGGTGAGACCCACGAGGTTCCTGGCGCCCTCCGGCAGTTTCCGGGGGATGGTCAGGACGTCCTGGGTGATCGGCGCGGCAGGGGTTTGCTGGCTCATGGCGGCCTCGGGGCTCTGGCTTGGGGCGGTTGTGCGCGGCTGGGTGGAAGTCCGGCTCTATAGCTCATTCCACGGAACATGAAAAGCCGGGCCGCGACGAACGGGGCCCGGGCCTTTTGAGCAGGGTTGGCCGGGGCGGGTGCCCCAAGGCCGGCAGGGGATCACTTGCAGCGGCGTTCGCTGTCTTCGACGGCTGCGGTGAAGCCCATGAGGGAGAAGGTGTCCTTCGTCACCGTGCCACGGCTGGACCGGCCGGTCAGCACCGCTTCGGACCCGCCTTTCAGCGCGGCCAGGATGCGGCCGTCATCATTGGGCAGCGGCCAGGCCCATTCGCCTTCGGTCCCGAGGTCGAAGCTGGTGCCGTCGATCTCCATCGAGACGGTGGAGCCATCCGCGAAGGGATAGCCGCCGGTGAAGGCGATCTGGCCGGTGACCGAGGCGCCAGGCCGGTAGAAGGCCATCAGCTGAATCTCGCTCCGGCGCACGGAGACGACTTCGCCGTCACGGGTGTTCACGGTTTCCTTCGGGACCGACACCGCCCAGCATTCGCGGGGATCGCTGTCTTCGAACACGGACCAGTCGGTTTTCGCACCGACCTGGTTCTCGCTCACGCTTTGCTGTGCGACTGCGGTGCTGGCCGCGCAGGCCAGCATGGCCGCGGCGGTGAGTACCCGGGATTTCATCTGTACAGTCTCCAAGCCGTCTGCCTCTGTTCGTGCCCCTGCGCCTGACCGGCGTCTGCGGGGATCTGCTTCGCTCGACATTGCAATATTAGACGGATTTCTGCCACATGCGAAAGGCTGATTGGCGGGTTTTCGCGGATCTTTGAACAGCGGAACGGGCAGCGAAGGAGAGCCGGATGAACGCAGAGGGCGGTGGTTTCGAAACGGGGCCGATCGGGCCGCAGGATGCAGGCGCGGTGCCGGTCGCCGAGGTCTGGCGGGGCGGGCTGTGTGAAAGCCTGCATTTCGGCCATGCGGTGGTCGTGAACGCGGCCGGAGAGGTGGTGGAGGCCTGGGGCAACCCGGGCGCGGTGATCTACCCGCGGTCGTCCTGCAAGATGATCCAGGCGCTGCCGCTGGTGGAAAGCGGTGCTGCGGATGCCGTGGGGCTGACCCCGGCGCAGCTGGCACTGTCCTGCGCGTCGCACAACGGGGCGGCGATCCATTCCGACGCGGTGACGGCGTGGCTGTCGGGGCTGGGCCTGGGCGAGGGCGACCTGCGCTGTGGCGCGCAGGAGCCCTCGGACATCCCGGCGCGGGATGGGCTGATCCGGGCCGGGGAAAGCCCCTGCCAGATCCACAACAACTGCTCCGGCAAGCATTCCGGGTTCCTGACGCTGAACCGGCATATCGGCGGCGGGACGGAGTATCACGAGGTCGACCACCCGGTGCAGCGCGCCGTGCGCGCGGCCTTCGAGGAGGTGACGGGCGAGGCGGTGCGCGGCTGGGGCACCGACGGCTGTTCGGCGCCCAATTTCGCTACTTCGCTGCAGGGGCTGGCGCGGGCGATGGCGGGCTTTGCCGCCGCGCGCGAGGGCCGGGCCACGCGGGAGAGCGCCATGGTGCGGCTGCGCGACGCGATGATGGCGCATCCGGAGATGGTGGCGGGTGAGGGCCGGGCCTGTACCGAGCTGATGCGCGCCATGGGCGGCCGGGCGGCGGTGAAGACCGGCGCCGAGGCGGTTTTCGTCGCGATCCTGCCGGAACAGGGTCTGGGCATGGCGGTGAAGGTGCTGGACGGCGGCACCCGGGCCAGCGAAGCGGCGATCACGCAGTTGCTGGTGAAATACGGCGTGCTGGAGGCGGATCATCCGGCAGCGCGGAAGCGGATGCGGGCGGAATTGCGCAACCGGCGCGGAGTCACGGCGGCGGAGGTGCGCGTCGCGGATGGGTTTGGGGTGTAGGGCGGTGGGGGCGGCGGGGTGAACCCCGCCCTACGACCGGCTTTCGGCATCCCGGGTGATGCTGGGCGCCGTAGGGTGGATGAAATCCACCATCGGCCGCCGATCCATCCCCGGCCCGGTCAGTGCGCCTCGGCCCAGTTCCTGCCCTGCCCCGCGTCGACGACCAGCGGCACGTCGAGCTTCACTGCCGGGTTGGCGGCGCTTTCCATGACCTCTTTTGCCACGGCGATCACCTGATCCTCGGCGCCCTCATCCACTTCGAACACCAGTTCATCGTGCACCTGCAGCAGCATCTTCACCGGCAGGTCGGCAATCGCCTCGGGCATGCGGATCATGGCGCGGCGGATGATGTCCGCCGCCGTCCCCTGGATCGGGGCGTTGATCGCCGCGCGCTTGGCGAAACCGGCGCGAGGGCCCTTGGCCGCGATCTCTGGCGTGTGGATCTTCCGGCCGAAGAGCGTTTCGACGTAGAGGTGCTCCTTCGCGAACTGGGTCGTCGCATCCATGTATTCACGGATGCCGGGGAAGCGTTCGAAGTAGCGGTCGATGAAGCCCTGCGCCTCTGCCCGCGGGATCCGCAGGTTGCGCGCCAGGCCGAAGCCCGAGATACCGTAGATGACGCCGAAGTTGATCGCCTTGGCCTGACGGCGGACTTCCGAGGTCATCTCCTCCAGCGGCACGCCGAACATCTCTGACGCCGTGGCGGCGTGAATGTCCTGACCTTCGTGGAAGGCCTGTTTCAGCGCGTCGATGCCCGCGACATGGGCGAGGATGCGCAGTTCGATCTGGGAATAGTCGAGCGAGAGCAGGGTCTTGCCCTCGGGCGCGACGAAGGCTTCGCGGATGCGGCGGCCTTCTTCGGAGCGGACGGGGATGTTCTGCAGGTTCGGATCGGTCGAGGCGAGGCGCCCGGTGTTGGCGCCGGTCTGCACGTAGGAGGTGTGCACGCGGCCGGTTTCGGCGTTGATATGTTCCTGCAGGGCATCGGTGTAGGTCGATTTCAGCTTGCTGAGCTGGCGCCAGTCCAGCACCCGCGCGGGCAGGTCATGTTCGGTCGCCAGGTCTTCGAGGATGTCCGCGCCGGTGGCATAGGCGCCGGTCTTGCCCTTCTTGCCGCCCTCGAGCCCCATCTTGTCGAAGAGGATTTCCCCCAGCTGCTTGGGCGAACCGACGTTGAAGGTTTCCCCGGCCAGTTCGTGAATCTCGGCCTCCAGCTGCGCCATCTTCTGCGAAAAGGCGTTGGACATGCGCGAAAGCGTGTCGCGGTCGACCTGCACGCCATGCATTTCCATCTGCGCCAGCACGGGCGAGAGCGGGCGTTCCAGCGTTTCGTAGACCGTGGTGACCTTTTCCAGGTGCAGGCGCGGTTTCAGCACTTGCCACAGGCGCAGGGTGACATCGGCATCTTCGGCGGCATAGCGGGTGGCCTTGTCGATCGGCACGCGGTCGAAGGTGATCATCGACTTGCCCGAACCGATGATCTCCTTGATCGGGATCGGCGTGTGGTCAAGGTAACGCTCCGCCAGCGCATCCATGCCATGGCCGTGCAGCCCGGCGTTGAGCGCGTAGGAGATCAGCATGGTGTCGTCGAAGGGCGCCACCGTCACGCCGTAGCGTTTCAGGATCTTGGCGTCGTATTTCATGTTCTGCCCGATCTTGAGGATCGAGGCGTCCTCCAGCACGGGTTTGAGCATGTCGAGCGCGGTGTTCAGCGGGATCTGCCCGGGGGCGAGGTCATCATTGCCGAAGAGACCATCGGACTCGCCTTCGGCCTTGTGGGTCAGGGGGATGTAGCAGGCGGTGCCGGCATCGACGCAGAGGCAGATGCCGACCAGATCCACGACCATTTCATCAAGACCGGTGGTTTCCGTATCGACGGCCACGTAGCCGCGTTCGCGGATGCGGTCGATCCAACGCGCCAGGGCATCGGTGTCGGTCACGGTTTCGTAGGCATCGGGGTCGATGGCCGGCGCATCGGGCACCGCGTCACCGGTGACGCCGGTGCCTGCGGGCGCCTCCGGCTCCTTCACCTCGGGCGCCTCGACCCCCATGCCTTCGGCGATGCGCTTGGTCAGCGTGCGGAATTCCATCTGGGCCAGGAAGGGCAGCAGGACCTCGGGGTCGGGGTCCTTCACCTCCAGGTCGTCCAGGGTGAAATCGAGCGGCGTGCTGCAATCCAGCGTGACCAGCTTCTTCGACAGTTCGATCTGGTCGCGCTTCTCGATCAGGGTCTGGCGGCGCTTGGGCTGCTTGATCTTCTCGGCATTGTCGAGAAGCGTTTCCAGGTCGCCCCATTCGTTGATCAGCAGGGCGGCGGTCTTGATGCCGATGCCGGGCGCGCCGGGCACGTTGTCGACCGAGTCGCCTGCCAGCGCCTGCACGTCGATCACCCGGTTGGGGCCGACGCCGAACTTTGCCTCCACCCCTTCGCTGTCGATGCGGAGGTTCTTCATCGCATCCAGCATTTCGACCCCGTCGCCCACCAGCTGCATCAGGTCCTTGTCGGAGGAGATGATGGTGACGCGTCCGCCCGCGTCCCGCGCCTGGCAGGACAGCGTGGCGATGATGTCGTCCGCCTCGTAGCCTTCCAGCTCCTTGCAGGCGATGTTGAAGGCACGGGTGGCTTCGCGGGTCAGCGGCATCTGGGGCCGCAGGTCTTCCGGCATCGCCTCCCGGTTGGCCTTGTAGAGGTCGTAGAGGTCATTGCGGAAGGTGTGGGAGCCCTTGTCGAAGATGACGGCCACGTGGGTGGGCGCATCGGGGCCGGTGTTCCCCTCGACGTAGCGGTGCAGCATGTTGCAGAAGCCGGAAACGGCGCCGATGGGCAGGCCATCGGATTTCCGGGTCAGGGGCGGCAGCGCGTGGTAGGCGCGGAAGATGAAGGCCGATCCGTCGATCAGGTGAAGATGGCAGCCCTTGCCGAAACTCATGGTGTACCCCCGGTGTGCATCTGGCCCTCAGATGTGCCACGAAGCCGGGTTGGGGGAAAGCAGGTTTGGGCCCGCAGGTCGCCCGAAGGCGGTGATCGGCGGAGGGGGCCATCTGCCCTGGCGCCCCCGGTCGCGGGCGGGGCCCCTGCCCCATCGTGGCAGGTTGCGGACCGCAGGCTTGTTTTCAGCCGGAAAATGCCGAAAGCGCGGCGCCGGGTGGCGCGGCGCGCGGGCCGATCAGCCGGTGGTGTCGGCGGCGGAGCCCTTCAGGATGTACTTCGCATCGCAGTAGGGGCATTCCACGAAGCCGGTGTCTTCGGGGATGTGCAGCCAGACGCGGGGGTGACCCAGGGCGCCCTGACCGCCGTCACAGGCGATCTTTACAGTGTCCACGACCTTGGTTTCAGGAGCTTCGATCGCCATTGGGATCCCTCGTAGCTGCGTTTGCCTGACAGGTTTGCCTGCAGAGGAGATAGCGTGAAAGGACCGGCGCGCGCAAGGCACGCCGCGTCCCAGCGTTTAGAAGAGCTTAGCCCGCAGGAGCCAGCATCCGGCCGAGCATGGCGCCGCCAACCACATGCATGTGGAAATGCGGCACTTCCTGCACGCCATCCTCACCCGCGTTGGAAATGAAACGGGTGCCCTTGCCCTTGTCGGCACCGATGCCCGTCATCTCGACCACTTTTGCCAGGGTCCGGTGGAAATCCACGATTTCCGCATCGGTCGCATTGGCGGCGAAGTCGTCATAGGTGACATAGGCGCCCTTGGGGATCACAAGCACATGGACCGGGGCCTGGGGGCGGATATCCTCGAAGGCGAGGGTGTGATCGGTTTCCAGCACCGTCTTGTTCGGGATCTCGCCGCGCAGGATCTTGGCGAAGATGTTCTGGTCGTCGTAGCTGTAGGCCATGGGTTCTCTCAGTCGGTGAAGAGGTGGGGCAGGGAGACGATCTCCTCCGCCTGTTCCTCGCCGATGGAGAGGAAACGGGCAAGGGCCGGGGCGTTCTGTGCCGGGCTTTGCGACTGGCGGATCCGTTCGAGGTTCTCGAAATCGGAATCGCGGATCTGGTCGCTTTCGAAGGCGATGTCATGGCGGATGGTCGGCAGCAGCCTTTCCAGCGTTTCCTGCGTGGTATGTTCGCCTGCAAGTCCCACCCGCTTGGCATGGCCGATCAGGTAGTCGTCGGGGAAATCGCACTCGATCTCCAGCAGGCAGGTGCGGGCGCGGTCGCTGCAGAAATCCTGCAGCAGGTCGATGGCGGAGGGATCGAGGCAGATCACCATCCGGTCGGTCTGGTAATAGTCGAAGAGCATCCGCATCAGCGCGCGGCGGTGGCGGGTGCGTTTTTCCAGCGTCGACTGGATGCCGCCAAGATCGGGCAGCGGGGTGCTTTCCTCGTGGAAGAGGTATTCGATCGTGCGCAGATCGGTCTTTTCCGCGATCTGTTCCACCAGCCGCTTGGCCACGTGCCACTTCTTGCAGATCACGATCAGAAGCTCGCGTTCCCGGCCGAGAGAGCTTTCGGTTTCCCAGAAGCGGGTGGCGAAGCGCCGGCCGATGCGGCCGCGGCCGGTGAGGAACTTGAAAAGCGACCAGCCTTCGTTGGAAATCTGGAACTCGACCCCCTTGGCCGCGTAGAGCTGCCCCAGGCGGCGCTTCACCTCATGCGCTTCGGGGGAGAGTTTGCGCGCGAAGAGGAAATCCTGGCTGAGCAGCAGATCGTAGTGATCGTTGTAGAAGGTCACCGGCATGCCGTAGTCGGTGAACATCAGGAAGGTCAGCGTGCGGGAGCGGATCTCCTTCGATGGCACGAGGTGGCGCACCAGGGTCTGGAAGAAGGTTTCATCCGGGATCCAGGTGGTGCGGAAGAAGCGCATCACGTCCCTGCGGGTCCGGGTGAAATCCAGGATCGCCTCGACCGTGCGGCGGCGCAGGCACCACCACTGGGATCCGATCATGATCTGCAGATCATCGGGAATGGGCCGCGAAAATCCGAATTTCTGCTGCAGTTCCAGGGATTTGTAGAACCAGAACTTGTGCCGCCGTTCATTGAACCAGTGACGGTAGATCAGCCGTTCTTCCTTGATCCCCGTCTTGATCCAGCCGGAGGTGAAGAAATCGAAGCTTTCGCAGTAGTCGACATCATCCCGGTCCAGGAATTCATGCGCGTATTCGGCCGTCTTGATCGACATGCAGTCGCCCGACAGCATGTAGAAATGGGTGGCACGGGGAAAGGCATCGACCGCCGCCTCGACCGCATGCAGCGTCGCCTCCACCAGGGACCATTCGCCCCAGCCGCACTTGCAGCGCTTGCGGGCGAAGGTGACGCGGGGGTTGTCCTTCAGCGCCTCGCGGATCCTGTCGTAATCGTTGGGATTGGCCCGGGCGTCGAAATGGATCGACATGTAGTCGCCGACCGCCGTCAGCCGGTTCGCCTGGTCGATGATCCCCTCGGGATCCTTGTGACACAACAATATGAAAGCGATGGTGGCCATTCGTGGCGTCGCATCTCCGATTTTGCAGGCGCTCGACAAGACATACGCGCCAAGACGGATTGATAAAACAGGGTTTCTTTGCTTTTTTGTGCCACGCAGGCGCCAGAGCCAAAAAACGGGCGGCCCGGCAGGGTGGCGCACCTCGGAAGGACGAGCAGATGGGGTTTCCAGGGACATGGATGACGGAAAGCGAGAGCCTGGTGTACAGGGTGGTGCCGAAATGCGCCTGCTCCACCATCGGGCAGATCATGTTCTACTCGGACCATGGCCGCTTCTTCGACGGTGACATCCACGATTCGACCGAGGGGCTGCACAAGTGGTCCCAGGCAGAGAGCCAGCCGCTGATCCAGGCGAATGCCAAGGATCACAAGTCCTATGCCTTTACCTGTGTGCGCAATCCCTACACCCGTATCCTGTCGTCCTTCTTCGACAAGATCTGCGGGATCCAGCGCAATGGCCGCCGCTATCGCGGCAACCTGGTGCCCCTGCTGATCCAGAAATACGGCATCGAGGTCGGCGGTGAGGACGGCAAGCAGGAGTTCGACCAGATCGAAAGCTTCCGCCGGTTCCTGCTGTTCGCCCGCGACACCATCCGCTGGCGCCGCCCGATGGAGCCCGACATCCACTGGTCCGCCATGTCGGGCCATGTGTCGACCTTCATCGTGAACGGCGGGCGCTACGACAAGATCTTCTGGACGGAACAGTTCAACGACGGGATGCAGCAGGTGCTGGACAAGGTCGAAACGCCCCATGCCGTCGACCTCGCCTCGATCCCGCGCTTCAACGAGAGCGAAGGGCATGGGCCCAAGCGGGCGCATCCGGTCGAGGATTACTTCGACGACCTGTCGATGCACCTGGTCTACGAGATCTACAAGAAGGACTTCGATCTGTTCCGCTATGATTTCGAGAACCCGGGCAACAAGATGCCCCTGGGCGAGATCGACCTGGACGAGGTCCACGCCAAGCTGGGCGAATAGGTCAGCCCCCGAAGGACCCCAGCCCGAGGTAGCCTGCCGCCGCGCGTTCCAGCCGGGCCAGGATGGCGTCCTGATCCACCTCCCCCGCCTGCCATGCAGCATCCGTCAGCGCGCGGGTCATCGCGGCGAGGTCACGGGCCGCGACCTCCGGCGCGGGGACGCGGTGGGTCGCCAGGACCTCCACCACCAGCCCCGCGATCTGACGGTTCAGCGCGGCGGTTTCCTCTGCCAGCGGCAAGTGCACCTCCACCGCTTCGATGGCGGCGGCGCGGCCCGGGTCGGCCCGCTGATGCGCGACGGAGGCCGCCAGCAGGAGGTGCACCGCCTCGCGCAGCGAACGCCCCTCGCAGAGCACGGCCGCTTCGGTCAGGTCCGACAACATGCGGGCGCGCATGTCACGCACCAGTTCGGCCAGGATCGCCTCCTTTCCCGGGAAGTACTGGTAGAGCGACCCGATGGAGATCCCGGCCAGTTCCGCCACGGCGTTCGTCGTCACCCCGGCGATCCCCTTTCGCTGCAGAATCCGAGCCGCCGCTTCCAACGCGGCATCGCAGGTCGCCCGCGCCCGCGCCTGACGAGGTTTTTTGCGAACTTTTACAGTCTCTTGTCCAGACACGCCGTGAACCCTTCCGGATGCGAGTTTGAAAGGTGAGTAATTGCTCACATTCTGAAGGCATCCAACCCAGATGCAAGAGGCCAATATGACCCAGACCTATTTCCTGCTGATGACCGCCCTGCCCGCCTTCCTGTCGATCCCCAGAACGGAGCGCGACAGCCTGGCCCGGGCGGAGCTTTCCCGTGCCGGGCTGGGCGGCGCCCGGTTCTTCGACGCGGAGGCATTCTGCGCCAGCTCCTCCGACGTGATGATGGTGGAAGGCATGACGCCCGAGGCCTTTCACCGCGCGATCGAACACCTGCGCGACGGCCCGGTCTTCACCACCCCCTGGTTCCGGCTGGACGCGGTGATCCCGACGCTGGAAAACGGCCACCACATGATGCGCGCCGCCTGATCAATGCAGAAGGCCCCGCCGGATGACCGGCGGGGCCTTTGCAATCTCGCACATGGGCGACGTCAGCGCATTTCGGAACGGATCTGCTGCCGCATCACGTCGATCGGGATGTTCTGGCCGTCCCGCTTGTAGCACCAGTAGGTCCAGCCATTGCAGGAGGGCGCGCCTTCGAGCTTGGCTCCGACCTGGTGGATGGAGCCCTTCACATCGGCGCCGATCAGCGTGCCGTCTGCGCGGACCTTGGCGGTGTAGCGACCATTGAGGGAGTAGAGCTCCTCCCCCGGGCGCAGCATGCCGCGTTCGACCAGCTGGCCGAAGGGCACACGCGGTTCGGCACGCTTGGCGCGGGTGACTTCCAGCGCTTCGTTGTCGAACTTGCGCACGCGCTTCAGCCGCGCCTCTGCGACCTTGATGTAGGCCTCTTCACGTTCGATGCCGATGAAATCGCGGCCCAGCATCTTGGCGACAGCGCCGGTGGTGCCGGTTCCGAAGAACGGGTCGAGCACCACGTCGCCGGGGTTGGTGGAGCCCACCAGCACGCGATGCAGCAGCGATTGCGGCTTCTGCGTCGGATGGGCCTTTTCGCCGTTGGCATCCTTCAGACGCTCACCGCCATTGCAGATCGGCAGGACCCAGTCGGAGCGCATCTGCGTGCCCTCGTTCAGTTCCTTCAGCGCCTCGTAGTTGAAGGTGTACCGGGCCTTTTCCGACTTGGACGCCCAGATCATGGTTTCATGGGCATTGGTCAGCCGCTTGCCGCGGAAGTTCGGCATCGGGTTGGCCTTGCGCCAGACCACGTCGTTCAGGATCCAGTAGCCTTCGTTCTGAAGCTGGGCCCCGACGCGGAAGATGTTGTGGTAGCTGCCAATGACCCAGATGGCGCCATTGGGTTTCAGGATCCGGCGTGCGGCCTTCAGCCAGTCGCGGGTGAAGCGATCATAGGCTTCGAAGCTGGCGAACTGGTCCCATTCATCGTCGACCGCATCCACCTTGGAGTTGTCGGGGCGATGAAGATCGCCGCGCAGCTGAAGGTTATAGGGCGGATCGGCAAAGATCAGGTCCACGGAATTCTCGGGAAGCGAGTTCATCACCTCCACGCAATCGCCGGACAAAATGGTATTGAGAGGGAGCTCGGAAGCCCCTTTTGCTTTGGTTTTCATCATGTACTGCCTCAATGCACGGCGCGATTTTTGCGCTCGTTGTTGTGGACAAATGATGAGTCAAACTGGAATCGAGGTCAATTTATTTATCTGAATCAGGGGCTTAGTTTTCGTCTCGACACAAGATATTGCGCACGGGTGCGAAAGAACGCCTATGATGTGGGGTCACGCCGAGATCTAGGAGCGCCGCCTTGTGCACCGGAGTCGGGTATCCGGCGTTCGATTCCCACCCGTAGCCGGGGTACTGTTGCGCCAAAGCCTCCATCCGCTTGTCGCGGGCGATCTTGGCCATGATCGAGGCCGCAGCGATGGAGAGCGACTTGGCATCGCCCTTCACCACGGCGGTCGCGGGCAGAACCAGGGCCTTCGGCAGACGGTTTCCGTCGACCAGGACGTGGTCGGGCCGGACCGGCAGCGCCTCCAGCGCGCGCATCATGGCGAGGTGACTGGCCTGCAGGATGTTGATCTCGTCGATCTCCTCGACCGAGGCTTCGGCCACGGCCACATGGGCGCAGGCGGTGATCGCCTCGAACAGGGTTTCGCGGGCAGTGACGGAGAGCTTCTTGGAGTCGTTGATGCCCGCGGGGATCGCGGTGGGGTCGAGGATGACGGCAGCGGCCATGACGGGCCCGGCGAGGGGACCGCGGCCGACCTCGTCCACGCCTGCGACAAGGGGGGCGCCCTGCGCGATCAGGGCCTCTTCGAGGGAATAGTCGGGGGTGGTTTTCATCCCCCCATTTGAACGCGAAACCCGCCCGGAGCAAGGGCTCCGGACGGGTCGACGAGGGGCTGGGCTGGGTCTGGGCGATCAGGTGGAGGACCAGCCGTTCTTCTGCATGCAGGCCTTGCGGTAGATATATTCCGGGCCCTGCTGCGGGCGGCCCTGGTGGCGGTCGTCACCGCCCCAGTGGGCGCCGTGCTGGCCCTGGTACTGGCCATGGTATTGGCCCTGCGGACGGCCGTAACGGACGGGATCGGTGCGCTGGATGCACTGCTGCGGCAGACGCTGCGGCGCAGAGGCGCTGCGACGGGCGCAGGAGACGTCGTAGCCGATCGCGGTGTAGCCGTTCACCCGGGTGCGCACCTGGCAGGCGTCGGACACGGTCAGGCGCGGGCGGTACTGCGGCTGCTGGTGGCGCGGCGGCTGGTGATAGCCCGGTTGCGGCGCGGGGCGGGCCTTCGACTCGTTGGCCAGCGCGCTGCCGATGATCGCGATGGCGCCGATGCCGATCAGGGCGCGGGCCAGTTCGTCATTGCCGGCCTGCGCCGGGGTGACGGCGAGGGAAGAAAGCGCAACGGCCCCCGCGATGGTGGAGAGCAGGGCCTTGCGGGTGGTGCGGAAGAAGCGGGTCATTGATCTGTCCTTTCAACTCTGCGGCGGGGCGTGTTTCCTGCCGCCTGCTGGGTGCCTTGCCCGCCGTCCCGGGACGGGCTGTGAAGCGATGAGAGGAGATTGGGGCCGCCGCCGCCTGCCGGGCAATATCACCCGCGCGCTATCCGATAGCGCCCCTGGAACCCCCACTGCTATCCGATAACAACGTCACGAAAAGGCTGCCGGGTCAGACTGTTATCCGATATCGGCCGCCGCCCGCCGCTCTGTCATTGAATAGCGGCGGGGGATCGCCGAGAGTGGGGCCATGAAACGTATCTCCGCATATCTCGCGCTGGCCCTGACCGCGCTTTTCCTGCCCGCTGCGGCGCAGGCGGCCTGCTATGCCGACTACAAGGCGAAGCGGGATCAGCCCTACGAGCTGCACTACGGCGTCATGCAGATATCCGCCTGCGACAAGGGCGCGGCGACCTCGGAAGTGAAGCAGAGGCTTGCACAGGCGGGCTGGGTCCTGCTCAATATCGTCTCTGTCTTCGATGACAGCGGACTGGCAGCCAGGAAGGCCGATGCAGGACCCTACTTTCTTCGCTTCTGACATCCGGAAATCCGGAAATCGCGCCGTGGCCCTGGGCCTGGCGGCAGTGGTGGCCGTGCTCGCACTGGCCGCCATCTTCCTGTTCCTGACCCTGCCCGACGCCAATGCCTTCAACCACCGGGTCGAACGCATCTTCGTCGAAAACGACCTGACGACCCAGGCAGAGGTCAAGCTGCTGAACATCCTGGCCCTGTCCGGCACCGCCTTTTCCGAGACGCTGACCAGCTACCGCATGGTGATCTTCGTGCTGCTGCTGTTCTCTGCCGCGCTCCTG
The DNA here is from genome assembly GCF_057380755.1 of Pseudooceanicola sp. NS-SX8. Lineage (NCBI taxonomy): Bacteria > Pseudomonadati > Pseudomonadota > Alphaproteobacteria > Rhodobacterales > Paracoccaceae > Pseudooceanicola > Pseudooceanicola sp. NS-SX8. The sequence goes on from NZ_CM170819.1 coordinate 4,833,000, forward strand.
CTGGCCGCGCTCGGCTCCCTCGTCATGCTGGTGACGCTGAACCGGCGCATGGCGCAGATCGAACGCGCGGGGATCGAGGTGAACTCGCTCATGATTTCCCGCGATGAGAAGATGGTCTACCTCAACAACCTGGGGTTCCGCCTGACCGATGCCGCGCTGGAGACGCTTTCGGTGCTGGCGGAGGCGCGGATGGACGACGACGTGCTGTCGGGCGCACAGATCGAGGCGATGATTTCCGGCCGGAACGAGGCCGACTGCGAGGAAGCAGCGGGGGCCACTCGGATCAAGCGGTTGCGCGATACCCTGGGCAACCAGATCGTCAGCGAGCTGCTGATCAAGAATATCGCGCGCCGTGGCTATGTTCTTTCCGTCGGCAAGGATGTTATCCGGATGCTGTGACGGCAGCGGAGGGACCATGACCAAGATCGACATCAATTCCGACCTGGGCGAAGCCTACGGCCCCTGGCCCATGGGCGATGACGAGGCGATGCTGGACATCGTCAGCTCTGCCAACGTGGCCTGCGGGGGGCATGCCTCCGATCCACAGACGATGTTCCGCACGCTGGAGCTCTGCCGGCAAAAGGGCGTCGTGGCCGGTGCGCATCCGGGCTATGCCGACCGCGAAGGTTTCGGCCGCCGGGTGATCCCCATGACGGCCGAGGAAATCACCCGGATGACCGCCGCCCAGATCGGTGCCCTGGCCGGAGTTGCGACGCTGACGGGCACGCCGCTGGCCTATGTGAAGCCGCACGGGGCGCTGAACACCTATGCCTGCGCCAACCGCTGGGCCGCCGATGCCATCGCCGTGGCGGTGAAGGCGAGCGGGCTGACCATGCTGGCGATCTCGGGCACCGAGCTGGAGAAGGCCTCCCGCGCGGCGGGCATCCCGACGATTTCCGAGATCTTCGCCGACCGGGGCTACCTGCCCTCCGGCCTGCTGGTGCCGCGTGGGGAACCGGGGGCGATGATCCACGATCCCGGGGCCGCCGCCGACCGTATCCTGCACCTGCTGGACACCGGCCGCATGCAGACGGTGACCGGGGAGGAGATCGAGCTAGAGGCGCAATCGGTCTGCGTGCATGGCGACGAGGCAAGTGCCGTCGCCCTTGCGGCTGAGCTGCGCGCGCGGCTGGAGGCCGAAGGCGTGACCATCGCGCCCTTCATCTGACTGGGCCACGCTCTGACAGGGCCGGGTCCGATTGGGCCGGGCCGACACGAAAAAGGGGGCCTCTCGGCCCCCTTTTGCATTGCATGAACGGCATTCCGATCAGCTGGGCGACATGCCCCGGAGCCGTTCGGAGCGGCGCCGCAGCAGTTCCACCGTTGCCAGCAGCGCGATGGAGATCCCCACGAGGATCGTCGCCACGGCAAGGATGGTCGGCGAAATCTGTTCGCGCAGGCCGATGAACATCTGCCAGGGCAGCGTCTTCTGGCCGGCGGAGCCGACGAAGAGCACCACGACCACCTCGTCGAAGGACGTGATGAAGGCGAAGAGACCGCCGGAGATCACGCCGGGCAGGATCAGCGGCATCTGCACCCGGAAGAAGGTTGTGATCGGGTTGGCCCCCATGTTCGCCGCCGCGCGGACCAGGCTTCGGTCGAAGCCCACCAGCGTCGCCGTCACCGTGATGATGACGAAGGGAATGCCGAGGGCCGCGTGGGCCAGGACGACGCCCAGGTAGGTGCCCTGCAGGCCGATGCGGGAGTAGAAGAAGTACATCCCCGCGGCCGAGATGATCAGCGGCACGATCATCGGCGAGATCAGGATCGCCATGATCGCCTGCCGGAAGGGCACGTGCGGTTGCGAAAGGCCGATCGCCGCCAGGGTGCCGAAGCCCACGGCCAGCAGCGTCGCCACCGGCGCGATGCGGACCGAGTTCCACAGGGCGCCCTGCCAGTCGGAGTTGGTGAAAAAGTCGCGGTAGTGCTTCAGCGAGTAGCCGGCCGGATCGAAGGACAGCATTTCAGGCGTGAAGGTGAAGAAGTCCTCGGCGTTGAAGGACAGCGGCATGACCACCAGGATCGGCGTGATCAGGAAGACCAGGATCATGCCGGCGATGGTGCGGAAGGCATAGTGCCACAGCACCTGGCCAGGGGTCATGTAAGGCGGGATGTTTTCCCGGTAGCGACCGGAGGCGGTGAAGAAGATCAGCCAGCCGAAGAAGACGCCGAAGATCAGCCCCATCACCGCACCCGGCACCCCGGCGAAGATCGCGCCAAGAGCGACGAAGATCACGGCGAGCGCCAGGCGGGCGGGTTTTTCCATGTCCCGCAGGAAGTTCACCACCACCCAGGTCAGGGCGAAGATGACCACCGCGCCCAGCACCAGGCCCAAGATGCCGGAGCCCTGCGCCGTGCCGATGAAGATGCCGAAGAAAGCGCCGAAGATGGCCGCGACGGTCGCGGCGAAGACGGCGGATGTGGGTTTTGCGATTGCCAGTGCCATTGATGCGCCCTCCTCAGCCCAGTTTCACGTTGTCGATGCCGACGATCCGGTCGTAGGCCCAGTAGAGCACCAGAACCACCGCCAGCAGGATCGCGCCAAGTGCCGCGCCCAGACCCCAGTTCAGAGAGCTGGAGATGTGGTAGGCGATCCGGTTCGAGATGAAGGTACCGGTCGTGCCGCCGACGATTTCCGGCGTGATGTAGTAGCCGATTGCCAGGATGAACACGAGGATCGAGCCTGCGCCGATGCCCGGCACCGATTGCGGGAAGTAGACGCGCCAGAAGGCGGTCCAGTTCGTCGCGCCAAGGGACTTGGCCGCGCGCAGGTAGGTCGGCGGAATGCCCTGCATCACCGAGTAGAGCGGCAGGATCATGAAGGGCAGCAGGATGTGGGTCATCGCGACGATGGTACCGAACTGGTTGTTGATCATGACCAACCGGTTCGCATCATCCACGAGGCCCAGCCAGACCAGCACGTCGTTGATCACGCCCTGCTGTTGCAACATCACCTTCCAGGCCGAGGTCCGCACCAGCAGCGAGGTCCAGAAGGGCAGAAGCACCAGGATCATCAGCAGGTTGGCCTTGGAGCTGGGCAGGTTCGCCAGCAGCCAGGCCACCGGATACCCCAGCAGGATGCAGGAACAGGTGATCACCAGCGACATGAAGAGCGTCCGCTTGAACAGCATGATGTAGATCTGCTGGTTCTCGGGGCGTGCCTCGATCCCGTCCGGGGTCAGTTGCAGGTCGACGGCGTTCAGGAAGTAGCCGGAGGTGTATTTCGACGAATAGACCTGCACCGTTGCCCAGATGTCGGGGTTCAGCCAGTCTTCGTCCTCATCCCCGAAGAAGGTCTTGTAGGGGATGTATTCGATATCCGCGGTCGCGGCCTTTGCCTCTTGCAGCTGCTCGGCACCGGGGCCGGAATAGCCCGCGACATCGGCGGTCTGCAGGTCGGTCATCAGCGCGGCGAAGACGGTTTCCCAGGGGTCCTCCTCGGCCACGACATCTTCGTCGACCAGGGCGGTGTAGACGGCGAAATCGGTGTAGGCGGCGGTGGTCAGCGGCAGCAGATCCTCGATTGCCTGGGAGGGGGCGAAGCCCACGTCGCCCGACAGCTTGTCGCCCGTCACGGTTTCGACCCGCTTGATGTGTTCTGCCACGAGATCCTCGTCGACGGCGCCGGTGCCGGACATGAGCTCATACCAGAATTCGGGGGTATCCCAGGCCTTGTCGATCTTCTTCAGCGGCTTGAGGTAATCCTTGCCCAGGTCATCCAGGCTGCGCCCGGTGGAGCGGAAGAGAGAGGAGACGCCGGTGTATTCGTAGTTCAGGCGGGTGCCGAGCTTGGTATGTTCCTTGGCCTCGGCCGCCAGGAACAGATCGTAGTAGAGCGCCTCGTAGACATCCTCCCCCGGCGCGTCGCCGGTGGTGTGATCCCAGTCCTTCAACACCGCTGTGGTGGAGGGCAGGGTTTCCGAGACGATCTCATTCTCGACCGAGCGGAACAGCATGTCCGCGATCGGCGCGATGAAGGTCACCAGGACGAAGATCAGCAGCGGTGCGATCAGCATCAGCGCACGCATCTTCTGGCGGCGAAGGGCACGGTTCAGGCTGCGTTTCAGAGGCGTGCCGTCGGCGGCCAGCATCGGGCCGTTCTGGGTCGTATCGCTCATATCGTCCCTGTTTGTCTGTTGGGATGGCCCACTCGCGGGGCCTTTGGGGTGGGGCGGGCCCGAAAGCCCGCCCCGATCAGTCAGATCGCGTCACGCGATCCGGCGCATCAGATCACTTGGCCAGCCAGGACTGGAACTTGGCGTCGATGTCGTCGCGGTAGTCAGCCCAGAACTCGTAGTTGTAGAGCAGGGTGTTCTTCGCGTTCTCCGGATCGGTCGGCATGTGCATCTTCATGTCTTCCGGAACGGCCGGAGCAGAGGACAGACGGGCCGGGCCGTAGGAGATGTACTTGGCCTGGTCGGCCAGACGCTGGGTGTCGGTGGCGAAGTAGACGAACTTCTCGACCGCTTCGAGCTTCTCGTCGGACAGGCCGGCGGGGATGATCCAGCCATCCAGGTCGAACACCTGCATGTCCCAGAGCATGCCCACGGGCTGGTCCTGCTCTTCGATCACGGAGTAGAGGCGACCGTTGTAGGTGGAGCCCATGAAGACTTCGCCGTCAGCCAGCAGCTGGGGCGTGTCGGCACCGGAGGACCACCAGACCACTTCGTCCTTGATGGTGTCGAGCTTGGCCAGGGCCTGATCCTGACCTTCCGGGGTCGCCAGGACGTCGTAGATGTCGTCCTTGGCAACGCCGTCACAGTACAGCGCCCATTCCATGTTGTTGATCGGACGCTTTTCCAGGGCGCGCTTGCCCGGGTAGGTGTCCAGATCGAAGATCGCGCAGATGTCGGAGGGCGCATCGGTGCCCTCGGGGACCAGGTCGGTGCGGTAGCCGACGGTGGTGGAGTAGACGATCTGCGGGATGAAGCAGTCGGAGACGATCATGTCGCCGAAGTCATCCTCGGCCGAGGTGCCGTCGGGCGCGGGCGCCAGCAGCTCATCGGGGTCGTATTCCATCGCCAGGCCTTCGTCGCACAGACGGATGGCGTCAGCGGCGACGACATCGACCAGGTCCCAGGTGATGTTGCCGGCTTCGTTCATGGCGCGCAGCTTGGCGACGGCCTCGGCCGAGCTCTCGTCCCAGGTGACGGAGACGTCGGAGTTCTCGGCGAGGTAGGGCTCAACATAGGCCTTCTGCTGCGAATTCTGGTAGGCACCGCCCCAGGAAACGAAGGTCATGTCCTCTGCGGCTGCAGCGCCGGCCAGCAGGGCCAGCGCGGAACCCGCGAGGAGGGATTGAGTGAGTTTCATTGCATAACTCCCATTTTCAACCCGTTGGTTTCATTATGGATCCGCCGTTACGGGTGAAACGCACGGTATCTCGACAGGCTGTTGCCGTCCCCACGGCAACAGGTGTTCCGGTGATCAGGGATCAAGCGCCCGGCAGTCATCGGGCAGCCAGCCGATCTCGATCACTTCGCCCTTCTTCAGGCGGACCTGATCAGGGGCGTTACGGGTCTTCATGACGAAGTCCTCGTTGCCGGCGACCCGCAGACGGGTGCGGAAGATGTCGCCCATGTAGATGAATTCCAGCACCTCGGCCTTCAGCAGGTGCGCGCCTTCCTGAAGACGCTCCTTGTTCATCTCGACCCGTTCCGGGCGGATGGACACCTTGGTGCGCTGGCCGACCTCGGTCACGTTGACCGGGCGGGCCGAAATCAGGGCACCGCCATCCAGTTCGACGGTGCAGACATTGCCGGAGATTTCCTTGACGGTGCCTTCCAGCGTGTTGTTTTCACCGATGAACTGCGCGACGAAGCTGTTCTGCGGCTCCTCATAGAGCGCATCCGGCGGTGCCAGCTGCTGAATGCGGCCATCGTTGAAAACGGCGACGCGGTCGGACATGGTCAGCGCTTCGGTCTGGTCGTGGGTCACGTAGACCGTCGTGATGCCCAGTTCGTGCGCCAGGCGGGTGATTTCGAACTGCATGTGTTCGCGCAGCTGCTTGTCGAGCGCGCCGAGCGGTTCGTCCATCAGCACCAGTTCGGGTTCGAACACCAGGGCGCGGGCCAGGGCGATCCGCTGCTGCTGGCCACCCGACAGCTGGGTCGGCCGGCGCCCGGCGAAATCGCCCATCTGGACCATGTCCAGCGCGCGCTTGATCTTCGCCTCCCGATCCGACTTGCCCATCTTGCGGACTTCCAGCGGGAAGGAGAGGTTTTCGGCCACCGTCATGTGCGGGAACAGGGCGTAGTTCTGGAAGACCATGCCGATGCCGCGCTTGTGCGGCGGGATGTTGTTGATCGACGTCCCGTCCAGCTTGATCTCGCCGTAGGTGGCCGTTTCGAAGCCGGCCAGCATCATCAGGCAGGTCGTCTTGCCGGAGCCCGACGGCCCGAGCATCGTCAGGAACTCGCCCTTCGGCATCGTCAGGTTGAGGTCCTTCACGACCAGCGTTTCGCCGTCGTAGCTCTTCTGCACACGTTCGAATGCGACGAATGCCTCGCTGTCAGATGTTTCTGCCAATTCTGGCTCCCCGTTTCATTTTTTGTTCGCAGACCTACGGATCCGCGCTACCGTTGGGCGGAAGTTTGCCGCCAGGCCGCATGGCCCACTGTACAAGGCGGTCCGTCACTGCCGATCCAAACTTCAAGGCCAGCTCCTCCGGCCCCTACAGATGGCAGCATTTCACCCATGAACGCCATTCATCTTCAGTCTTTAATCATCTTTGAGCAGAGTTCGCATCCCGAAATCCGGAGATTTCCTGCGCTTCCGCCCAGTCTTGTCGTGATTTGATCACTAGCCTACCCACATGCTCACGAATTAGGCAACCCCCTCGCACGGAAAGAGCGCCCCACTCTTTCCACCCGCCTCACTTGCGAGCATCCTCGGAGTTGAATAACGTTCATTTCCATGAGGGCGAAATGATGCGGAACGACAGCGAGAGCGAGATGAAGGAAGGCCGGGTGGCGCGGCGGCAGCGGCGCAACCGGGAGGCCCTGATTCGCGCGGCCAGCGACGTGATGTCCGAAAAGGGCATCGATGCGGCGACCATGCTGGAAATCGCCGACCGCGCCGATGTCGGGGCGGGCACCGTCTACAACTACTTCCGATCGAAGGACGACCTGGCGATCGCCGTGCTGGAAGAAATCATGCAGGGCCTGGCCCTGCGGGTCGAGGATGCGACCTCCGGCTTCGAGGACCCGGCACATGTCTACGCGGTGGCGCTGATGACGGTGCTGGAAACCGCCACGACGGATACCCGCTGGCGCCAGTTGCTGAACCGCTCGGGCATCGTTGCGGACGTGATGTACCGGCGCATCGGCCCCTTCACCATCGACCTGCTGAGCCGGGCGGCCTCCACCGGGCGGCTGGCGCCGGGCGACCCGGCCCTGGCCTGGAAGATGAGCACCCATGCCATCGTCGGCTTTGGCCTGGCGGTGACGCGCAAGGACATGTCCGCCGTCTCCATCCCCAATGCGGCCGCGCGGCTGCTGTGCCTGGCCGGGCTGGACGCGGGCGAGGCGGAGGAGCTGGTCGCGAGGCCGCGCCCGATCCTGCCGCCCGAAAACGTTCTGCAGGGCTTCGCCGGCACAGGGGATTAAACCGGCGACTGAACCGGGGACGGGCTGCGCAGGACCTGTCACGGGCAATTGGCCCTCACCCGTATCAGCCGCCTACCGCCACCGGGACACCTGCAAGCAGGCTCAGCGCTTGCGCCAGGCTGCGCGTTTCGACCTCTCGGTAGAGCTCCATTTCAGAGATCACGGCCCGGCCAAGTGCCGCCTCGAACACCTCGCGGTTGGCGGTTTCGCCGAAGGTCGACTGCTCATCGGTTCCCAGGTTCGACTGGAAGATGCCCGCGGCGGAGACCGGCAGGAAGTCTTCGTAGGTCTGCGGATCGGCCACCAGGGCGCCGGCGTCGATCAGGGCCTCGACCGTATCCGGCGCGGCCTGCAACCCGTCGGGCAGCGGCCCGGCAACGCGGTAGCGGCAGAAGGCCAGGCCCTCGCGCCGCATCGCCCCCGCATCATCGGGGAAATCGGCAAAGGCCGCCTGCAGGGCATCGACATAGCTTCCGGCCCCCTCTCCGCCTGCGCCGACCGCAGCGGAGGCACGCGCCCGAGCCAGACACTCGTCGTAAAGAGCGCGCCCGGCGGGCGTCAGGGCGACGCCGCGCTGTTCGATTTCCCCGAAACGGGCGGTATGGGTGCCCTCCTGGCCGTTGTCGCCGCCCTCCCCGGGGAAGAGGATCGCCTCTTCCAGCGCCTTGAAGGAGGTCTGCCGCAGAAGGATGTCCACCGCGCGGCGCGGCGGGCCCTCGATCACGGCCTTGGGCGCGATGCCCCGGTCCGGCATGCCCTTCTGAACCGCGTCGATGTCCAGCGTCCGGGGCGTCAGGTGATTGATGTGCGGCCCGTGGAAGCAGACCACATCGGCGATCAGCCGGTGTTCGGCGGCAAGCCGGCCGTAGGTGCGGGCCGTGACCGTGGCATCGGAATGCCAGCGGAAGGTTTCCAGCGCCTCCGCCACGAAATCCGCCGCATCTTCGGGCGACAGGCCGCCTTCGGCCTCTGCCTGCGCGATCAGCTCCAGGCAGCGCGGCGTGACGATGGCGCGGCGCGACAGGATCTGCTCCGCCTCGGCCGCAAGGGCGCGGTCTTCCAGCAGTTCCAGCCGGATAAGAGAGGTGAAGACGCGGAAGGGGTTGCGCGACAGCGCCTCTGTCGTGACCGGGCGGAAGGCGGTGGAATGGACCGGAAGCCCCGCGACGGACAGGTCGTAGTAGCCCACCGGCGACATGCCCATGACCGCGAACATGCGACCGATGTTGAAAAGCTCCTCTGCCGTGCCGAGGCGGATCGCGCCATGGCGTTCGACGTCGAGCCGCTCCATTTCCCCCGCGGCCTCCAACCGGGTCCGCAGCGCGGGATCGGCGGCAAGGGTGGCCGCGTTCACGTCTTTCACCAGGTCGATGAGCGTGCCGTATTGCGGCACCTCCCTGCGGTACATTTCCGACATGGCGCCGGAGAAGAGCGTGCGGATGTCATCGGGCGGCAGCAGGGAAGAGGGCGGAACGGGCTGGGTCATTGCGATCTCCGATCGGGCCGGTCAGTGGGTGGGGGCGGGCCGGTTCAGCAGACCGGGCCGCAGGGCATGGGTGAGGGTCGCGCCGAATTCGTACCAGGCCTCGTAAAGCCCGCTCAGCGGCTCCCGGTAGCCCTGGCGGACAGGCAGCGGGAAGGCATCGGGCCGGTCTTCCAGCAGGGCCGTGGCCGCAGCGATGCCGAAGACGGTGCCGGGGCAGATGCCGCGCCCGGAATAGCCGAAACAGGCATGGGCGGAGGGGCCGAAGTTCACCACCTTGGGGATATGATCGCCGGTCATGGCGATGCGCCCGCGCCAGCTGTGTTCGAAGGGGATATCGGCAAGCTCCGGGTAAAGCTCCTTCACCTTGCGGCGGGCCCAGCCGGCGTGGATGGAGGCCCCCGCCCCTTCGGCATTGCCCATGCCCCCGACGATCAGCCGCCCCGCCGCGTCTATCCGGACGGAGGACATGACCATGGCCGTATCCCAGCAACCTTCCCCGCGGGGAAGGATTTTCGCTTTCACCCCCTCAGGCAGCGGAGCAGTAGCGAATTGGCTGTAGTTCACCACAACATATTGTGGTGCATATCCGCCCGCGATGGCCTCGTGATAGGCATTCGTCGCCAGCAGAAGGCGCGGCGCCGTGACGGTGTGGCCATTGGCGGTCACGGTCCATACCCCATCCGCATGGCCGATGGAGGTCACGGCAGAGCCTTCGTGCACCCGGGCGCCCAGCTCCGTCGCGGCGCGGGCCAGGCCGGTGCAATAGGCCAGCGGCTGCACCGTGCCCGCGCGGGGATCCAGCAATGCGCCATGAAAGGCCCCGCTGCCCGTGCGCGCCGCCGTTTCCGCTGCATCGAGCAGCTGCAGGGGCGCGCCGTGGCGATTGCCCTGGCGGAACCGGTTCTGCAGATCGGCCAGACCGGCGGGCGAATGGGCCAGGTGCAGGGTGCCGCTGCGGGTCGCCTCGCAGTCGATGCCGTGTTCCGCGATGCGATCGAAGACCATCTGGGGACCCTGGCCCAGCTCCTCCACCAGGCGGGTGCCGGCCTCTTCGCCCATCTGGGCAATCACGTCGTCCGGCGGCAGCCAGAGGCCCGCATTCACGAGCCCGACATTCCGGCCGGATCCGCCATGGGCGATCGAATTGGCTTCCAGCACCACGACGGAGGCGCCGCGACGCGACGCTTCGAGCGCTGCGGCATTGCCCGTGAACCCGGCGCCGATCACCACCAGGTCGGCGGAAGTGTCCGCCGACAGCGGGGTGGTTTCCAGCCGTTCCGCGCAGCTGGCACGCCAGAGGTTCGTGTCGGCCGTCACGGCGCCACCCCACAGGGCCTGCGGCCGGAGCGATGCGCGGGGCGGGTCAGGGGGGCAGGAAACATCGCGGACCTTTCGGATCGTCGGCCAGGATACAGGAGCGTCGCGCAGGGTCATGCGCCGCACCGGGCCTTTCGCGTCAGGCTAGCCGGTGGAATCGCCGCCAAAAAGCGATAGAAAATCCCAGACACTGGAGAAAAACTCACATGCTTGCCCCGCGACGCTTTCTGCCTTCGATTTCATCCCTGCTGGCACTGGAGGCCGTCGACAGGCTTGGCTCCGCCACGGCCGCCGCGCGGGAGCTGTCGCTGACCCATTCGGCCGTCAGCCGGCAGTTGAAGGTTCTGGAAGGGCAGATCGGGGTCAGCTTGCTGGTGCGCGAGGGGCAGGGCCTGTCGCTGACCCCGGCGGGGGTGAACTATGCCCGGTCGGTTCGGGACTGCCTGCAGGACCTGGCCCAGGCGAGCATGCGCCTTCGCGCGAGCGGATCGCGGGACAGTCTGAACCTGGCCCTGCCGCCCAGCTTCGGTATGTACTGGATGGGGCCGCGGCTGCATGCTTTCATGGCCCGCCATCCGGAGATCCAGGTGAACCAGGGCACGCGGATGAGCCGGTTCGACTTCGCGCGGGAAAAGTTCGATGCGGCGGTCCACTACGGGACGGAGGACTGGCCGGCGGTGCATTACCTGCCGCTGTCGCGGGACCGGGTGATCCCGCTCTGCGCGCCTTCGCTGTGCCCCGACGGGCCGCTGATGCCCGAGGCGCTGCGACAGATGCCCCTGCTGCACCTCGACAGCCGGCCCGGCGCCTGGGAAAGCTGGTTCGAAGGGCACGGCCTGTCCGCCGGGCAGCTGCGCGGCCCGCTGTTCGACCAGTTCTTCACCATGGCGGAGGCCGCCGCCGCGGGCTTCGGCCTGGCGCTGTTGCCCGGCTTCCTGGCGGAGGCGGAGGTCGCCAAGGGGCGGCTCGTGAAGGCCTACCCCGACTACGTGACCGCCGACGGGACCTATTTTCTGGTCTGGCCGCGCAACGTGGAACCGCGCGAGCCACTGCGCCTCTTGATCGACTGGCTGAAGGACAGGCGCGATCCCGCGCTGTCGGATCCGGCGACCCCAGGGGCGCTACCGCCCGGCTGATCCGCCCGGCACGGGGTCGGACGGCCCCACGCCCCCCCCCCCTGAAGGCACCTCTGACTGCCACCCCGGGTCACCCAGCCGCAGCGCGAACATTCCGCAGTGCGGCGAAATTTCGCCGCAGCGAAGAAAACCTTTCCCCGCAAATCAGTGCCTTAGACAGAATTCCCGGTGTTTTCCTTGTCTTAACGGGTGGTCACGCTACTATGTCAAACAAAGTTGATGCGGCGAACCCGAGGGCCGACCACGGTCTTTTCCATTCGCGCGACGGTCTTGCGACCTGTCCCTGCTCCTTGCCGCAGGCCCCTGATCCGGGTCGGTGGAGCGCGCTTTGTCAGACGAACGCGTAGCCGTAACGAGCACCTGAAAGGAGTTCGCCATCAAGGATTCTCTCTCCGAACCGTCACCTATCCCCTACAACCGCGTCACCGTGCTGGGCGCCGGCAGCTGGGGCACCGCCCTTGCCTCTGTCCTGGCGCGCAACGGGCGCGACGTTCGTCTTTGGGCCCGCCGGCCCGAACTGGCGCAGGGGATCAACGAAACCGGCGAGAACGTCGACTATCTGGATGGCGTGACCCTGCCGGAGGGCATCACCGCCACCGCGGACCTGGGCCAGGCACTGGATGGCGCCGAGGCCGTGCTGATGGTCACCCCCTCTGCCACGCTGCGGCCAATGTGCCAGGCCATCGCCCCCTTCCTGCCCGAGGGCATCCCGATCGCCCTGGCCTGCAAGGGCGTCGAACGCGGCACCGGCTACCTGCTGTCCGAGGTTGTCACCGAAGAGCTGCCGGGCCATGTCGTCGGCGCCGTGTCGGGCCCGACATTCGCGAAGGAAACCGCGCTGGATCACCCCACCGCGGCCACCGTCGCCTTCCCCTTCTCCTACGCGGACCGGCTGGAGCCGGAGGCAAGCCCCGCGGCACGCATGGCGCTGTCGCTGTCGGGCAGCGGCTTCCGCGCCTACGTGTCGGATGACCTGGTGGGGGTCGAGGTCGGCGGAGCGATGAAGAACGTGATCGCCATCGCCTGCGGAATGATGTCCGGCGCCGGCTTCGCGGAGAACACCCGCGCCGCCCTGATCACGCGCGGCATCGACGAGATGAAGCAGATGGCCCAGGCCCTGGGCGGCCGCCGGGAAACCGTGACCGGCCTGTCGGGCGCCGGGGACCTGACGCTGACCTGTTCGTCGACCACGTCACGCAACATGTCGCTGGGATACCAACTGGGACAGGGCATCCCGCGCCCCTCCTGCTTCGAAGGCCGCCCGGTGGTGGTCGAGGGGGAGGTCAACTCCGTCTCCGTCACGGACCTGGCGCGGCGCATCAACGTGCCCCTGCCGATCTGCGAGACGGTGCATGCGGTGCTGCACAAGGGCGCCGACCTGCAGGAGGCGTTCAATGCGCTCTGGGCTCGCCCGATCGAGGCGGAACCGCAGACCCTTTCGATGTCCCTCGCCCATCCCTTCCCCGATCAACCCCTGCAATTCGGAGCGACAGACCAGTGAACGTCCATGCCTCTCCGCGCCCGGATATCGCCGCGCGCCGTTTCACCCTTGCCACCGACCTGGACGGGACCTTCCTTGGCGGGACAGAGGCGGAGCGTGCCGCGCTCTACTCCTGGATCGAGGCGAACCGCGACAGTGTCGGCCTGATCTTCGTCACCGGGCGCGACCCGGAATTCATCATGGAGATGTGCCGGGAGCGCGGCCTGCCCTGGCCCGAGTACGTGGTGGGCGACGTCGGCACGACCATTGCCGAGGTTGCGCCCGATGGCTCCGTCGTGCCGATCGAACCGCTGGAGGAAGACATCGCGGCCCGCTGGAAGAACAGCGGCCCGGCGGTGCGCGAGGCCCTGGAAGATCACCCCGGCCTGGCCCTGCAGGCCACGCGGTTCCGATACCGGGTGAGCTATGACCTGTTCCCCGACAGCTTCGACGACAGCGCGAAGGACAAGGTCGAAGAGATGGAGCTGGACTGGCTCATCTCCGACAACCGCTATTTCGACGTGCTGCCCAGGGGCGTGTCCAAGGGGCCGTCGATCCGGCGCCTGATCGAACACCTGGGCATCCCGGAGGCGCGCGTGCTCTGTGCCGGGGATACCCTCAACGACCTGTCCATGCTCGTGTCCGGGCTGAATGCCGTCGCGGTCGGAAATTCCGAGACCGCCCTGACGGATCGCCTGGATGCGCATGACGCCAGCAAGGACAGCGTCTACCGCGCCCGCGCCCATGGCGCCGCGGGCATCCTGGAGGCGATCGACGCCTTCGACCTGCATGATATTCCGGAGAAGAACTGAAATGTCTTCCAATCTCGTCATCGTCTACCATCGCCAGCCCTATGAAGAGGTCGAGGTCGACGGCAAAGTCGAATACCGCGAAAACAAGAGCCCCAACGGCATCGTGCCGACGCTGAAAAGCTTCTTCGGTCGCTTCGAAAAGGGCGCCTGGGTGGCGTGGAAGCACGCCGAGGACCCGGCGAACCCCGATTTCGAACGGGTGATCGAGATCGACGACCAGTACGGCAAGTACACCGTGTCGCGCCTGCCGCTGACGCCGGAACAGGTGACCAGCTTCTACCACGTGTCGTCGAAGGAGGCCTTCTGGCCGATCCTGCACGGCTTCAAGGAGCGCTACAACTACGACCCCGTCGACTGGCCCACCTTCCGGGAAGTGAACTGGGCCTTCGCAGAGGCCGCCGCCGCCGAGGCTGCCGAAGGCGCTGTTGTCTGGGTGCATGACTACAACCTGTGGCTGGTGCCCGGTTACCTGCGCACCCTGCGCCCCGACGTGAAGATCAGCTTCTTCCACCACACGCCCTTCCCCAATGCCGACATCTTCAACGTGCTGCCATGGCGCAAGGAGATCCTGGAAAGCCTGCTGTGCTGCGATGTCGTGGGCTTCCACATCCCGCGCTACGTCAACAACTTCGTCTCCGCCGCGCGGTCGCTGCTGGAGGTGGACACCGTCAAGCGCGAGAAGGTGAAGCCCGAGATGAACGCCCAGACCTCTGCCCTGTCGGAGCAGTCGGTGGTGACGGAACTGGAGTACGAGGGTCGCACGATCCGCCTGCAGGCCAGCCCGGTGGGTGTCGACGTGGATTACATCGAGGACGTGGTGGCCCGGCCCGAAACCGCCACCCGGGTCGAGGAGATCCGCAAGGAGCTGGGCGACTGCCGCCTGATCCTCTCCGTCGGACGGACGGATTACACCAAGGGCGGCATCGAACAGCTGCAGAGCTTCGAACGGCTGCTGGAAAGCCGCCCAGACCTGCGCGGCAAGGTGCGGCTGATGCACGTCTCGGTCGCGGCCAATGCCAACATGACCGCCTACGAGGAAATCCAGCACGACCTGGAGCATATGGCGGGGATGATCAACGGCCGCTACGGCAGCTTCGACTGGCAGCCGGTTGCGCTGATCTCCCGGCCCGTGCCCTTCACTGACCTGGTCTCCTACTACCGCGCCGCCGACGTGGCCTGGATCACCCCGCTGGCCGACGGCATGAACCTGGTGTGCAAGGAATTCTGCGCCGCGCGGACGGATGGTGACGGCGTTCTGGTCCTGTCGGAATTCGCCGGGGCCGCCGTGGAACTGGCCGCCGCTGTGCCGACCAACCCCTTCTCCCACAAGTCGATGGATGGCGCGATCCAGTTCGCCCTGGACATGGAGGAAGAGGAGCGGCGCGGCCGGATGCAGGCCAACAGGGAGATGGTGCGCCGGCAGGACATCCGGTTCTGGGCAGAGGACCAGATGCAGGCGCTTGCCTCCGACTTCTTTCCACCGGCCGCACCCCGCGCCGCCCGCTAAGGCGCCCGCCAGCAGGCCCTGAGAGCGGCCAGGAGGCCGCCCGGAAGGCCGCGAACAGCAGGCGTCGGAGGGATCGCCCCTCCGGCGCCTGATTGCGTTCCACCGTCCGTTTTCCGCCGTTTTTCCCGCGATGTCAGGGACATGGTTGCACTCGGCCTGCGCAAGCGCCCAAAACTGCGCCGACGTCCGGCCCTTTTGGGGGTCGGATCCTGTCGCGCGGTCCCTGCGCGATATTTTACGGAGTTACGAGTTTGAAAGTTTACCTGCATGTCGGGTTTCACAAGACCGGCACGACCTCTTTCCAGAAGCTCCTGGCCGAGAACCGGACGCATTTCCCCCGCGGCTTCAGCGCCTATGCCAGTGCCCTGCGCAACGGACGCAGCACCACCCTGGGCTTTCCGAGGTTCCACAAGAGGGCTGCCTTCTATGGCACGGCACATCTGAGGCGTGACCTTTGCGCGCTGCGGCAGGAGATGATCGACGACCGGGCCGAGGTCGCGCTGGTTTCCATGGAAAACGCCCTGGGCCGCATCCCACGCCGTGCCGAGGGCGGCAATTTCTATCCCAATGGCGCCACGGTCATCCGTCTGCTGGACGAGGTCTTTGCCGGAGAGGCGCCGGAGTACCTTTTCACCACCCGCAATCCTGAGAGCTGGGCGCGCAGCCTGCACGGGCACCTCGTGCTGAACCGTGGGCTGAACACCACGGAAGACGCCTTCCTGGAGAAGGCACGGATCGAGGAATTCCGCTGGCAACGGCAGATCGCGGCCGTCATGGGCCGCTCTCGCAGCGCCTGGCACCGCTTTGCCATGGAAGAGGACCTGGAGCACCCCCTGGGGCCCGGGGCGGCCATCCTGGACCATATAGGTGCCGAGCGGACGGGCGCGGAGGCCTACAGGCCGCTGCAGCGCGCGCAGAATGCGGGGCTGGACCGCCGCGCGAAGGCGCGCCTCTTCTCACCCCGACTGCGGCTGCTGCCCGCCCCCCTGCGCCGGCAGATCGCGCAGAAGGTCGCGCGGTAATGCAGGCCCGCCGCCTTGCAGCAGGCGGCGGGCCATGCGCGAAAGCGGACTAAGGGAATGTGGACGGCGGGAGTTCGGGGGGAGTTCTGGCCGGACATAAGCGGGACCGCGAACACGTAGACCCGAAAACGAGAAATGCCCCGCTCTTACAGCGTGTTGCTGCAAGAACGGGGCATTTTCTGGTAAGTGGTGAGCCGTGAAGGATTCGAACCTTCGACCCACTGATTAAAAGTCAGTTGCTCTACCAACTGAGCTAACGGCCCACTGTGGGCGCGTCTCTAAGGGTGTGGCGCGGGAGGGTCAAGCGCGAATCCGAAAAAAGATAACAGAAATGTTGCGCCCGCATGGCCCGGCCTGCCGGAGCGCCTTTTCAACAAGGGGCCGAGGCGCTATATCGCCGCAATGCAGAGTCAGGTTATCCCCACCGCCCTGCCGTTCATGAAGATGCACGGGCTGGGCAACGATTTCGTCGTGATCGATTCGCGGGGCCGCGAAGCGGTGACCACGCCCGCGCTGGCACGCGCCCTGGGCGATCGCCACCGTGGCGTCGGATTCGACCAGCTGGCGGAGATCCGGGACGGCGATCATTCTGATATCTCGCTGGATTTCTGGAACAGCGACGGCAGCCGCGCGGGCGCCTGCGGCAATGCCACCCGCTGCGTCGCGGCCTATATCATGGGCCAGACCGGCGCCGGGGCGATGACGATCCGCACCAGCCGTGGCCTGCTGAACGCCTGCCAGCTGAACGGAATCACCTGGGTCAACATGGGCCCGCCGCAACTGACCTGGGACGAGGTCCCCCTGGCCCGGGAGATGGAGGTCACCGCGCTGCCGCTGGCGGGCGATCCGGTGGCCGTCGGCATGGGCAATCCGCATTGCGTCTTCGTGGTGGAAGACGCCGAGGCGGTGCAAGTCACGGAAATCGGCCCGAAAATCGAACATGACCCGCTGTTTCCCGAGCGTACCAACGTGGAATTCGCCGAAGTGCGGTCGCGCAGCGAGGTCCGCATGCGGGTCTGGGAACGCGGCACCGGCGTGACCCTGGCCTGCGGGTCGGGCGCCTGTGCGACCGTGGTCGCCACCGCCCTGCGCGGCCTGACGGAACGCCGGGTGAAGATGGAACTGGACGGCGGCTGGCTGGAACTGGACTGGCGGGAGAACGGCGTCTGGATGGGCGGGCCGACCGCCCTGGTCTTCGACGCCGTCCTGAGCGAGGCCTTCCTCGCCGCCGTGGAGGCGTAAGTGACTGCCAATCCGCCGAAATTCGCGACACTGGGCTGTCGCCTGAACGCCTATGAGACCGAGGCGATGAAGGCCATGGCCGCCGAACATGGCGTGGGCAACGCGGTGATCGTCAACACCTGCGCCGTCACCGCAGAGGCCGTGCGCAAGGCCCGGCAGGACATCCGCAAGCTGCGCCGGGAAAACCCCGACGCCAAGCTGATCGTCACCGGCTGCGCGGCCCAGACCGAGCCGGAGACCTTCGCCAAGATGTCCGAGGTCGACCTGGTGATCGGCAATTCCGAGAAGATGAAGCCGGAGACATGGGCCGGCCTTGGCCCTGATTTCATTGGGGAAACCGAGCGGGTGCAGGTCGACGACATCATGTCGGTGACCGAAACCGCGGGCCACCTGATCGACGGGTTCGGCACGCGGTCCCGCGCCTATGTCCAGGTGCAGAACGGCTGCGACCACCGCTGCACCTTCTGCATCATCCCCTATGGCCGCGGCAATTCCCGCTCGGTCCCTGCGGGGGTGGTGGTGGACCAGATCAAGCGGCTGGTTCAGCAAGGATATCAGGAAGTTGTGCTGACGGGGGTCGATCTGACCTCCTGGGGGGCCGACCTGCCGGCAGAGCCGCGCCTGGGGGATCTGGTGATGCGCATCCTGCGGCTGACGGATGTGCCGCGCCTGCGGATCAGCTCGATCGATTCGATCGAGGCGGACGAGGCGCTGATGCAGGCCATCGCGACCGAACCGCGCCTGATGCCCCATCTGCACCTGAGCCTGCAGGCGGGCGACGACATGATCCTGAAACGGATGAAACGCCGCCACCTGCGTGACGATGCGATCCGCTTCTGCGAGGAGGCGCGCCGCCTGCGCCCCGAGATGACCTTTGGCGCCGACATCATCGCGGGCTTCCCGACCGAGACCGAGGAGATGTTTGCCAACTCCTTGAAACTGGTGGAGGAATGCGACCTGACCTGGCTGCATGTCTTCCCCTATTCCAAGCGCGAAGGCACGCCTGCGGCGAAGATCCCGACCCAGGTGAAGGGCCCCGCGATCAAGGATCGCGCCGCGCGTCTGCGAGCCCTGGGGGACAGGCAGGTGGCCCGCCACCTGGCTGCGCAGCAGGGCCGGACGCACCAGGTTCTGATGGAAAGCCCCCGCATGGGCCGGACCGAACAGTTCGCCGAGGTGCATTTCGACAGCGACCAGCCCGAGGGCCGGATCGTCGAGGCCAGGATTGGCGGCGTCGAGGGCATCCAGCTGCTGGGTGTCCCCACCCGGAGCTGACCAACGCACCGTAGGGCGGGAGACATCCCGCCTTCCTTTGGCCAGCCCCCCAAGTTCGCCCCCGACTTCGGGCGCGAACCTTACCTGAACCTTACCCCCAACGCCCCAACGTCGGTACTGCAGCGCGGCGAATCGGCCGTGAAAACCCGGGTTAACAGGGGAAAACCCGCCAAATCGGCACGTCGGTATCACGTCGGTATTACGTCGGTATCGCGGCGGTGCGGAAACCGGGGGCATGCCATCGTGAAGGCGGCGCACGGTGCTTGCGCCGCGCACCGCCCGCGCGCAGTCTGGCAGCCACAGAACGGAGACCCCGATGCACCCGAACCCCGCCTTCCGCCAGGCCAGCCGGGATCAGAACCTTGCCTTCGCCGCAGAGATCGGCGCGGGCCTGCTGACCCTGTCCACCGAGACCGCGCCGATCGCCGCCCAGGTGCCCTTTGCCCTGCATGATGGCGCGGCGATCCTGCACCTGGTCCGGTCCAACCCGGTGGCCCGCGCCGCCCCGGGCCCGGCCCGGCTGATCGTCACCGGGCCGCAGGGCTATATTTCCCCCGACTGGTACGGGATGGACCACCAGGTGCCGACCTGGAACTACGTGTCCGTCCATTTGCTGGGCCGGCTGGAGCCGCTGCCGCAGGAAGAGCTGCTGCCGGTGCTGGAGGCGCTGTCGGATACCTTCGAGACGCGGTTGCTGCCAAAGCCCGTCTGGAAGACCGCGAAGATGCCCGAAGAGCTGATGGCGCGCATGATGCGGCAGATCCAGCCCTTCCGGATGGAGATCGAGGCGGTCGAGGGCACCTGGAAGCTGGCCCAGACCAAGCCGGAGGAAGCCCGGCTGGCCGCCGCCGATGCCATGGCTGCCGCAGATACCACGGCTGACAGCCCCCTGGGCCTGGGGCTGGCCCGGCTTGCGGCCTGGATGCGGGATCCGCCCGCCTGATTGGGCCCGCTGACGGCACCCACTGGACGGGGGCCGGCCCGGCTCCTAGGGTTCGCCCGACCGCAGAAGGTGCCGACCGCAGCAGGAGCCCCCGGATGACCGACCTGACCCTCTTTTCCTCCCCGACCTCGCCATACGTGCGCAAGGTGCGCGTGCTGATCGCAGAGGCCGGGCTGAGCGCGCGCGTGACCGAGAAGGTGGTCGCGACCAATGCCTTCGACACCGATGCCGAGCTGGCGGCGGTGAACCCGCTGGGCCGGATCCCGGCCCTTGTGCGCAGTGATGCGCCGCTGATCTGCGACAGCCGGGTGATCTGCCGCTACCTCGACGACATTTGCGACGGGGGCTTCTACCCCTCGGACCGCCAGTGGGAGGTGCTGACGCTGGAAGCCCTGGCGGAAGGGATCCTCGACAGCTCCGTCAACATGGCCTACGAGGTCCGGCTGCGGCCGGAGGAGATCGTCTTCCAGAAGTGGCTGGACGCCCAGTGGGAGAAGATCGCCCGCACCCTGGATGCGCTGGAAGCGGATTGGGAGGAGGCCCTGGCGGCGCCGCTGGACGCGGGCCAGATCGCCCTGGGCTGCGCCATGGGCTACCTCGACTTCCGTCACGCCGCCCGGGGCTGGCGCGACGGCCATCCGAAGCTCTCCGCCTGGTACGAGGCGATCAGCGCCCGCCCCTCCTTCGCCGCCACCGCCCCGGCCTAGACCCGCACCATCCTGGACCTGCATCGGCCTGGACCTGCCCTGATCTGATTACCCCCGAAACGCGAAAAGGCCCGCCGATGGGCGGGCCTTTGGATGTCCGGTTCCTGGATGTTCGGTCCCCGGGCCGATGCCCGGCCCCGGAATGCGCGATCAGAACTGGAAGTTGACGCCGACGTTGACCGCATTGGTGAAGATGCGGGTGTCGAGGTTGCCGTCGCCTTCGAGATCGGTGTCGTTCTGCGACCAGGTGAACTGGTATTCGCTGAAGACCGACCACTTGTCGTTCAGAGGGTAGCTGACACCGGCGGTCAGGCGCGCGGCGGGGCCGGCCAGCTGGTAGCCGAAGGTATCGTCGCCGCCCGTCGGGGTGACCTCGACATGGGGGACGGCGATGCCGAGGCCGGCGCTGACGTAGGGGGTGGCGGTGCCCCAGGCCTCGGACCAGCGGCGCGACACGTTCGCGGTCAGGATGTTCAGGCCATCGGTGAATTCCAGGGTCGAGAAGCCGGCATCTGCCATGTCGTTCTCGTTCGCGTAGACCTTGTTGTGGGAGAATTCGAAGCCCCAGCCCCAGTCCTCGGGTTTCCACCAGGTGGCGCGCAGACCGTAGTAGGGCGGCATGGCGAAGCTCTTGCCATCCCAGCCGATCAGGTCGTTGAAGGAGGAGGTCGCATCGGGGCCGGACCCGTAGGTCCCCTTGACGCGGGAATGCGGTGCCGTCTGCCAGCCGCCGTAGAAGCTGAGCTCCACCTGGGCGGAGGCAGGCGCCGCGAAGAGCGCTGCCGCGAGGGCGATTGCGGAAATGCGGCCAAGGCGCGGTGCGGGATTCGGAATCATCTATGTCTCTCCGGGCGCGTACGAATGTCCAGCCCGACTTACACCCCCCGGGCAGGCGCCTCAAGCGCGACACTTCGGCGCCCTCTGTGTGCAGGGACCAACATATGCTAGACCTGTGGAAGTCAGGACGCTAAGAATCCGCGAGATAACAAAGGCGTGAAATGCTCATGCCGGACACATGTTTATCGCGACTGCCCAGCCGGGCCCAGGAGAGGAGCTAGGTACGTGTCCCACGCAGAAGATCACGAAGGCACCCGGAGGGACTTCCTCTATTACGCCACCGGCGGGGCGGCTGTCGTCGCAACCGGCGCTGTCGTATGGCCCCTGGTCAACCAGATGAACCCATCTGCCGATGTCCAGGCGCTGTCGTCCATCCGGGTCGATATTTCCGGTGTCGAAGAGGGCACCCAGCTGACGGTGAAGTGGCGCGGCAAGCCCGTCTTCATCCGCCGGCGTACGCAGGAAGAGATCGACATGGCGAACGAGGTCGACCCGGCCACGCTGCCCGATCCGGACGCGCGCAATTCCAACATCGAGGCCGGCGCGCCGGCCACCGATGCCAACCGTGCCCTGGCCCCCGCGGGCGCAGAGGGCAAGGCCGCCGAGGAATGGCTGGTCATGATGGGTGTCTGCACCCACCTCGGCTGTGTCCCCCTGGGCGAAAGCGGTGACTTCGGCGGCTGGTTCTGCCCCTGCCACGGCTCCCACTACGACACCGCGGGCCGCATCCGCAAAGGCCCGGCACCCGAGAACCTGCCCGTGCCCGTCGCCGCCTTCGACGGCGAGACCGAAATCGTCCTGGGCTGAGGGAGGAGAACCAAATGTCCGGCATTCCGCACGACCATTACGAACCGAAGACCGGCGCCGAGAAGTGGATCCACACTCGTCTGCCGATCGTGGGACTGATCTACGACACGATCATGATCCCGACGCCGAAGAACCTGAACTGGATGTGGATCTGGGGCATCGTCCTGGCCTTCTGCCTGGCGCTGCAGATCGTCACCGGGATCGTCCTGGTGATGCATTACACCCCCCATGTCGATTACGCCTTCCGGTCGGTCGAACACATCATGCGTGACGTGAACGGCGGCCACATGCTGCGCTATCTGCATGCCAACGGCGCCTCGCTGTTCTTCTTCGCCGTCTACCTGCACATCTTCCGCGGTCTCTACTACGGGTCCTACAAGGCCCCGCGGGAGATCACCTGGATCATCGGCATGATCATCTACCTGCTGATGATGGGCACCGGCTTCATGGGCTACGTCCTGCCCTGGGGGCAGATGTCCTTCTGGGGCGCCACGGTGATCACCGGCCTCTTCGGCGCGATCCCCTTCGTGGGCGAGGCGCTGCAGACCTGGCTGCTGGGCGGACCGGCGGTGGACAATGCCACGCTGAACCGCTTCTTCAGCCTGCACTACCTGCTGCCCTTCGTCATCGCGGGCCTGGTCATCGTGCACATCTGGGCCTTCCACAACACCGGCAACAACAACCCCACCGGCGTTGACCCGCGCAAGACCTCGAAGGCGGAAGCCGAGAAGGACACCCTGCCCTTCTGGCCCTACTTCGTGATCAAGGACTTCTTCGCCCTGGCGGTCGTCCTGGCGGTGTTCTTCGCCATCGTCGGCTTCATGCCGAACTACCTGGGCCACCCCGACAACTACATCGAGGCCAACCCCCTGGCGACGCCCGCGCACATCGTGCCCGAATGGTACTTCCTGCCGTTCTACGCGATCCTGCGGGCCTTCACCTCGGACGTGTGGATCGTGATGTTCTTCAACTGGATCACCGGGGGCATCATCGACGCCAAGTTCTTCGGCGTGCTGGCCATGTTCGGCGCCATCGTCGCCATGGCGCTGGTGCCCTGGCTGGACCGGTCGCGCGTGCGGTCGGGCCGCTACCGGCCGATGTTCAAGTGGTGGTTCGCGCTGCTCGCGCTCGACTTCATGGTGCTGATGTGGGCCGGGGCCATGCCGGCAGAGCCGCCCTACTCCACCATCTCGCTGATCGGAGCTACCTACTGGTTCGCCTATTTCTTCGTGATCCTGCCCCTGCTGGGCGTGATCGAACCGGCGCCCAGGAACATGCCCGCGACGATCGAGGAAGACTTCGACGCCCACTACGGCAAGCCCGCAGAGCCGGCCGAGTAAGCGAAAGGACAGAGATCATGATCAGGAAACTTTCCCTCTCTGCCCTGGCAGCCCTGGCGGTCACCGCCGGCGCCGCCACCGCGGCCGAGGAAGCGAGCCACATCCACGACGTGTCCTTCTCCTTCGAGGGGCCCTTCGGCAGCTACGACGAGAACCAGCTGCAACGCGGGCTGAAGATCTACACCGAGATCTGCTCCTCCTGCCACGGGCTGAAGTTCGTCCCCATCCGCACCCTGGCGGACGAGGGTGGGCCGCATATGCCCGAGGCAGAGGTGCGTGCCTATGCCGCCGCCTTCCCGGTGAACGACGAAGCCTCGAACATGGATCTTTACGACTATGACGAGGGCGCGGCCCGGGCCCTGACGGAGAACGACTTCTTCCCCGCCAACAACAGCCAGAACGCCCCGGACCTGAGCCTGATGGCCAAGGCCCGCGCGGCCTTCCACGGCCCGGCCGGGACGGGGATCAACCAGTTCTTCAAGGGCATCGGCGGGCCCGAGTACATCGTCGCCATCCTGACCGGCTACACCGGAGAGGAAAAGGTCCAGGCGGGTGTGACCTACTACGAGAACACCGCCTTCCCGGGCGGCTGGATCGCCATGGCCCCGCCGCTTTACGGCGAGGACGTGGAGTTCGACGACGGGCACAGCACCGAGCTGCACCACGAGGCCGAGGATGTCGCGGCCTTCCTGATGTGGACGGCGGAACCCAAGATGATGGCGCGCAAGCACACCGGCTTTGTCGCGGTCACCTTCCTGATCCTGCTGAGCTCGCTGCTGTACCTGACCAACAAGCGGATCTGGAAACCGGTGAAGAAGGCGGCCAAGGCCAAGGCCTGAACCGGCCCTCTTCGATGAAATGAGACCCCCGCCGGTGCAATCCGGCGGGGGTTTTTCTTGTCTGGGAGGGGGAGCGGGCAGAGGGGGCGCTGCCCCCGTCTCCTGCGGAGACTCCCCCGGAGTATTTTCAGCCATCGAATGCAAAGAAGAACTGCGACGGGCGGAGGTTTCCGCCACCGGGTCGACCGGGGGGACGGTTCGGCACCCGCCTGCTTCCATTCGATGGCTGAAAATACTCCCGCCGGAGGCATGGCCCGGTACGGGCCAACAGGGTTGGGCCAACAGCATCGGGGCAAGAGGGTCCGGTCAGTTCAGCCGGATCCTCGCGCGGGAGGAGCGGCCCTCGGCATCCACCACAGTCACATCGGTGAAGCCGGGGCCGAGGGCGGGCAGGAAGGCCTCTGCCCGGCGCTGCCCGGTCAGCACCGGGGCGCCGTTGATCAGCCAGGTGAAGGGCGGCGTGCCCCGGTCGACCCGCACCGGCAGGCTGCCCCCGCCAAGATCCAGCGTGGCGCCTTCGGGCGGAAAGGCCAGCCGGGGCGCGGAGGCATCGGCCATCAGCCCGTCCGCGCCGCGGCGGCGGAAGTGGCGCAGCGGCGGGGGCAGTTCACCCTGCGACAGCTGCAGCACCGTCGCGGGGGGCGGCGGCAGGGGGGTCGTCTGCGGGGCGATCCGCCCGAAGGCCTGGAAGAGCACCGGCGCCGCCAGGTCGCCGCCGAAGGCGCCGGGGACCGGGCTGCCGTCGGGCCGGCCGATCCAGACCCCCACCACATGCGCCCCGTCCCAGCCCAGGGCCCAGGCATCGCGGTGCCCGTAGGAGGTGCCGGTCTTCCAGGCGATGCGCCCGCGCGGGCCGCCATCCGGGGCCGGCAGTTCCGCCAGGATATGCTGCACCTGCCAGGCGGCCGCAGGCGAGAGGATGCGCTGCGACTGATCCTCAGCCTGGCCCCCTGCCTCCCCCTGGCGCCAGGACAGGGGCCGGGACTGCCCGCCTTCGGCGAGGCCGGCGTAGAGGGTCACCAGGTCTTCCAGCGTCACGCCGAGACCGCCCAGCGAAATGGCAAGGCCCGGGACCTCCCCCGGCAGGCTGGCCTCTACCCCGGCGCGGCGCAGCCCCGCCATGACATTCGCCGGGCCCAGGGCCTCCGTCAGGGCGACCACGGGCAGGTTGAGCGACAGTTGCAGCGCTTCGCGGACCGGGACGGGGCCCCGGAAGTGGCCATCGAAGTTCACCGGGCTGTAGCCGTCGAAATCGGTGGCGCGGTCGTCGATCAGGGTTTCGGGGTGGGCCAGGCCCGCGTCGAAGGCCAGGGCGTAGATCAGCGGTTTCAGTGTCGAGCCGGGCGAGCGGATGGCGCGGGTCATGTCGACGAAGCCATGCCCGCGATCGGCAAAGCCGCGCGAGCCCACGGAGGCCAGGATGCGGCCATCGCGGTGATCGGCCACGAGGATCGCCACCGACAGTTCGGACTGGCGCCCCTGCAGCGCGGCGCGGGCCAGGTCTTCCAGGCTGGATTGCAGCGCGGCATCGAGGGTGAGGTCATGGCGCCGCAGGTCCGGCGCCTCGGCCCGGGCGCGGTCGGTCAGGTGCGGGGCCAGCGCCGGGAAGGGCCTGCGGCCGCGCGGCACGCTGTCGCGCCGGGCGGCGCGGGCGGTGTCGGCATCTATCACGCCGGCGGCCTGCATGCGGTCCAGCACGCGGTTGCGCGCCGCTTCGGCGGCCAGGGGCGCGCGGTCGGGGCGGCGGGCCTCCGGCGATTGCGGCAGGGCGACCAGAAGGGCGGCCTCTGCCGGGGTCAGCCGGCCCGGTTCCTTGCCGAAATAGCTGAGCGTGGCGGCGCGGAGCCCTTCGAGGTTGCCGCCCATCGGGGCGAGTTCGAGGTAGAGCCCGAGGATCTGCGCCTTGGTCATCCGCCGTTCCAGCGCCAGCGCCACCCGCGCCTGGCGCAGCTTGCCCGCCCATTGCCCGGTGCCGCTTTCCTCCAGCAGGCGGGCGACCTGCATCGTCAGGGTCGAGCCGCCCGAAACCACCCGCCCGGCCCGCAGCGCCTGCGCCCCGGCGCGCAGCACCGCCAGCGGGTCGATCCCGTGGTGATCCCGGAACCGCCGGTCTTCGTAGGCGGTGAGCATGGAGAGATAGAGCGGATCCACCTGATCCGGAGAGAGCGCCAGCCGCCAGCGCCCGTCGGCCACGGTATAGGCGCGCAGCAGCTGACCGGCGCCGTCGCGCATTTCCACCGAGGTGTCGAGCGCGAGGGGCGGCAGCCGGGTGGCATCGACCCAGCGATCCAGCCCGTCGCGCGCCAGCCCGCCGGCCCAGAGCAGGACCGCCAGGCAGGCCAGCCAGCCGGCAGCGCGGCGCGGGCGCCTCATTCGGTGACCGTGATGCGCGATTCCCCGGTGTTGGCGCGGTAGCGGGGGCGGTACATGTCCTCCACCGAGGCGGCGGGAAGCAGGAAGTCGCCCGGGGTCACCGCACGCACCACGTAGGCCAGCGAGAAGGGTTTGTCGGAGCGCCAGTCGAGCGCGGCGAGGAAGCGGTCGGAGCGGAACTCCGCCATCTCGGTATCGACGGTTTCGAGCCAGTCGAGCGCGGCGATATCGCCGGAGCCGAGCATCCGGGGGTTGTCGATTTCAAACCCGGCGGGCAGCGGGTCGGAGACCATGAGCCGGGCGCCTGCCTCTTCGAAGGGGGTGACGCGCAGCACCACGACGAGCCGGTCGCCGGAGCGCGTTTCGGTGGGCGAGACCTCCTGCCCCTGGTGGGTGTAGTAGCTGCGGGTGATGGCATAGCCGTAGCCGCCGGACTGCAGTGGCCCGGAGGGGACGCCGATGGTGGTGAGGGTCAGGTCGGTGGCACGGCTTCCCTGGTTCGCGATGTCCAGCGGGTCGGGGGCAGCGCCCGGCAGGGTGCGCACGAAGGTGCCCACGGGCTGTCCGTCGACGGAGAGGCCCGAGGCGGTGGGATCCTGCAGCAGGGCGGAGGAGGCCATCAGCGTCCAGGCGCTTTCCTGGGTGGAGAGCGGGCCCTCGTGCCGGGCCAGCTGCTGTGCCAGGCCGTCCCGATCCACCGCCTGGGTCCCGGCCTCTGCCGCGAGGGCCAGCAGGCCCGCCGTGTCGCGGTAGGAGGTGCCGAAGTCGGAGCGGATGAGCCGGGCTTCGGCCGTGCCGGTCCCCGCGCCCGCAGCGATCGCCTTGCGGAAGAGCGCGTCGGCGCGGGACTGGTCACCGTAGAAGGCCAGCGCCGTGCCCAGCTGGGCCTGGGCCAGCGGGGTCGCGAAATCATCCGCCTTCACGTCGGCATAGTAGCGCAAGTCGCCCATGGCGGCGCTGCCTTCGCGGGCGAGCACCATGAGCTGATAGGCCAGGGCCTGACCGCCGCCGTTGGTGTCCTCTTCGAAGTCGGGGGCGAAGTTGACCTGGTTGCGCAGGTTGTCCAGCGCCCGCAGTAAGGCGGCATCGGGCACCGCGTAGCCGGCCTGGCGCGCGCGCGACAGGAAGTCGGTCACATAGGCATCCAGCCAGGGCGTGCCATCGGACCCGGGCCAGAGCCGGAAGGCGCCGGAGGCTTCCTGGCGGGACAGCACGGTGGAGATCGCATCGGTGATCCGGGTGGCGACCCTTTCGCCGGTCACCAGGCCCAGCTGGTCGGCCACCGGCGCCAGCGACAGCAGCGGCATGGCCTTGGAGGTGACCTGTTCGGTGCAGCCGTAGGGGTACTGATCCAGCAGGGAGAGCACGCCCGGCACATCCAGCCGCGCCAGCACGCCGGAGGAGATCACCGCATGGGCCGTCGCCGGATCGAAGCCGTCGAAGGCATCGGCGTTCAGGGTGAAGGTGCTGCCCGCCGCCAGGTCGAAGCGCCGGGTGACCGCGACCTGGGGCGTGTTGCGCCGCACCGGCAGGGTGAGCTGTTTCGACAGGGCGCGGCCGTCGGGCGTGGTCAGGGTGACGGTGACGGGGAAGTCGCCTTCACTCGCCGCCGTGACGGGCAGGCGGAAGCGCGCGGTGGCCCCTTCGGTCAGGGTGAAGGGCGCGGGCTGGGCGCCCAGGGTCAGCCCCGGCGCCGTGACCTGCAGCTGCATCTGCCCGGTGGGGCCGGTGGCATGGACCGCTTCCAGCAGCACCTGGGCCGTGTCACCCGGGGCCAGGAAGTTCGGCAGGGAGGTGGTGACGACGACCGGATCACGCACCAGCAGGTCCGCTTCGGCGGAGCCGGTGCCCGTCGCGCTCCAGGCGAGGGCCATCAGGCGCAGGGTGCCGTTGAAGGCGGGGATGTCGAAGCTGCCGGAGACGGTGCCGTCGGCGGCGACGGGGATGGGGCCTGAGAACCAGGTCACCAGGTCTTCGGTCGGCGGCGGCGAGGCAAAGCCCGTGCCGCCCGCCGCATCCCCGCCGGAGCGCAGGCGCCCCATCTCCCCCTGGGTGGGGTCGATCAGGCGACCGTAGAGATCGCGGATTTCCATCCCCAGCCGCCGCTGGCCGAAGTAATGCGCCTGCGGGTCGGGGGTGCGGAACCCGGTGAGGTTCAGGATGCCGAGGTCGACGGCGGCAAGGGTCACGTAGGCCTGCTCCCCCGGGGTCACGCCCGAAACGGTCAGCTCCGCGGTGAAGCTGCCGCGCGGATCTGCCTCCGGCGGGGTGTCGAAGGCGACGGAGAGCGCCCGGGCCCCGGGATCGACGGAGGTATAATCGAGACCCAGAGCACGGGCCGGGTTCTGCCCCTGGTCGATATCCATGGGCCTGAGCACGGTGGCGGTGACATAGGCCCCCGCGCCCCAGTCGGCGGTGACATCAAGCGGCACGATGTTTTCACCCCGGGTGACCGGCACGACCTTCATGTCGATCATCCGGTTCGACATGACGGAAACGAGCGCCGTCCCATCGTAGCGCGGCACCAGCCGCAGTTGCGCGGTGTCGCCGGGCGCGTAGCTGTCGGCATCCAGCGACAGTTCCAGCGTGTCGGGTGTCGCCGTGGGATCTGCGGGCACGTACCAGCCGGCATAGAAATCGACGGAGGCCACGGTGCGGTCATTGTCGCGCGCCTCGACCACCAGTTCGTAACGCCCCCAGTCGACCGCGCCTGCCACGGTGACCGGATCGGCCCCCAGGGTGGCGGTGCCGGAGGCGACCTCGGTCCGGGTGGTGAAGCTTTCCCATTCCCAGGAGCCCCACTGGTTGTACCACTGGTACCGGGTGCGGACGCGGTTGAGGCGCCAGACGACCTCCATCCCCGTGGGCTGCAGGCCCGCGTCGAAGGCCGAGAGCTGGAACGCTGCCTCGCCGCCTTCGGGGACGACGCCGTCGAACTGCGGCCGGATGCCCAGGAAGGGTTCGGCGGGAAGCACGGTCTGCGTCAGGCGCCGTTCAACGGGCCGGCCGGAGCCTTCGTGGATGCTGGCGGTCAGGGTCATCGTGGCCGGCATCGGCACGTCCTGGGCGTAGCCGTCGAAGGTGACGGGCAGGCGGGTCAGGCCGGTTTCATCGGTTTCGCTGCGGTCGAAGTAGAAGCGTTCGGGGCTGTTTTCGCCGTCATGCAGGCCGAAGTGGTAGCCCGGCAGGGCCTCCAGCGTGGTGGCGGGGCGCAGGACGTAGCTGCCGAAGACGTCGAGCCCGGCCCCCGGCGCCCCGAAGAGGTAGCGCGCCTGGACCGAGAGGTCGCGGGCATCCACCAGGGACATCGGCCCCTCGCCGGTCAGCGAAAGGTCGGCGTCGATGCGTTCGGGCAGGAAATCTTCGACCAGGACGGTGCGGGTGGCCAGCGGGGCGGCGTCGAGATCGGATTTCACCGACAGGCGCCAGGTGCCGCGCGGCACGGTGGGGGCCACCGGGAAGGCAAAGACATAGCCGCCCGCATCGCCCGAAGACAGCGTTTTGCGGGCGTATTCCACCCCGTCGGGCCGGGTCAGGATCGCCGTCACCGGCAGGCCGTCGATGGCCTGGGCGACCCCGTCGCGGGCCAGGGCCGTCAGGTGGATGGTTTCCCCCGCACGGTAGGCGCCACGGTCGGTCGCCAGGAAGACGTCGATCGCCCCCGCGGGTTCACGCCCGGCGACCCCGCGATCCGACAGGTCGAAGGCGGGCGAGGTCAGGGAGAGGAAGGCCATGTCGCGCACCCCGCCGTCCTGCGAAAAATCCTGGGCCAGCAGCAGGGCGGGCGCGGCGCCGCCGGTCCCGCGCAGGAGC
Organism: Pseudooceanicola sp. NS-SX8; assembly: GCF_057380755.1. Classification (NCBI taxonomy): domain Bacteria; kingdom Pseudomonadati; phylum Pseudomonadota; class Alphaproteobacteria; order Rhodobacterales; family Paracoccaceae; genus Pseudooceanicola; species Pseudooceanicola sp. NS-SX8. Next base: position 4,863,543 of record NZ_CM170819.1, read on the forward strand.
CCCGGGGCAAAGCTGGCGATGCCTTCGTCATCGGTTTCGGCGGTGCCCAGGACCTCGTTTGCGCTGGCCAAGAGCGACAGGGTCACCCCCGGTTTCGGCCCCGCGTCCGACAGCCCCCGCACGATGGCATGCAGCCCGTCCGCCCCGGACCAGCTGGTCATCCCGAGGTCGGAGACGATGAACCACTGGGTTGCCGGATCGTAGTCCCATTCGTCCTGGTCCGGCACGACGGCGCGCAGGGCGTAGACCCCGGGGGCCTGGCCCGCCAGCGCCTCGTCCAGGGGCAGGCGCGTCGTGACTTCCACGTTCGGATCCTTGCGGATCAGCCCCTCCCCCGTCCAGACTTCGGTCGCGACCTCGGTCGAGAGGTCATCAAGCTCCCACCCGTAGATCTGGCGGCCGAACATGTCGTCCTGAATGCTGCGCAGGATGTTGCGATCCGTCACCCGGTAAAGCGTGAGGTCGAGCCGGTCGAGGTTGACCGTTTCCACCGGCAGCGCGGCCCCCGCCCCGGAGGCCAGCACATAGCCGCGCCCGGGGAAATGCACCTGGGGATCGCGGTCGGGAATCGTGAAGGTGACGTCATGGGCATCGGCCAGCGCCTCCCCCGCGCGGGAGGGCAGACCGGCGCGGAGAGTGACGGTATAGCGGTAGCCATGGGTGCCGCCGGTGATGCAGAGCTCCCGGCCCTCGGCCTCGACCGCCATGGTGCTGTCGGGTAGCTGGACATAGTCGGCGTAATCCACCCCGGTCTTTGCCAGCGGTTCGGACATCTGGATGCAGGTGCGGGGCAGGGCCGAGCTGCTGTCGACCTCGTACTCCTCGACCGAGAAACCGTAGAGCCCGTTGGCCCGTTCCAGCGCCTGGGCGATGTCGCGGCGCGGCGAAAGGCCGGTGGCGAGGCGCAGGACGGGGATCATCGCCTCTCCGTAGCCGTTTTCCTCGAACGCGCGGGCCATGACGAAGAGGGCGTTGGCGCGGGCGGCCTCCGTCCCGGCCCGCAGGTAGGCGTTGATCGCGGCGGGCAGGGCGCGGCGGCGGTAGGCGCGCTGCTGGGCGCTGTCGCCGGGGTTTGCCTGCAGCAGCAGGTCGGCGTAGTCGGCCCAGTCGGTGGCCGCGTCGGAGGCCGCGGCGGCCGCCCCGGTCAGCCGCAGGGCCGCCAGGGTATCGCCCTGGCTGCGCGACGCGCCGGCGAGCTGGCGCAGCAGTTCGGCGCGGGCATCGCCAGCCGGGTGATACCAGGAAATCCGCAGCGCGAGGTCGCGGGCGTCGTCCAGGCGGCTGTCGGTGACCACCTGGCGCACCTCCGACAGGCGCATCGCGGCCAGGTCCCGGGCGGCCTGGGGCAGGTCGATCATCCGGGCGGAATAGGCACCGTCATAGTCCGAGGTCCCCGTGACGGAGGATTTCGGGAAGCAGGAGTTGTTGCGCGTGTTGAAGGTGAGCCCGGTGCAGTCCTCATCGGCCAGGCAGGCGTTGCGACAGGCGGAAATGGTCGTATCGAAGAGCTGTTGCAGGTCGGTGCCGGCCATGTCGGTATCCGGGTAGACGATCATCCGTCGATCCGGCAGCGCGTCCTGTGCCTCCTGTGCCAGGGCGGGAGCGAGGGAGAGAAGCCCCGCAAGGGCCCCCGAAGCGATCGTGGCCAGGAAACGGGTCATCTGCAAACTCCTTCAAGCAACATCCCGAACCTGCCCGCCCCCTCCCCCCGGGGCAAGGATTCTGTGCCTTCTCCTCAATTTCTAAACGGTTTTTTCACCCCCCCGTCACAGGCTGCCGATGCGGGCCGGAAGACGGCCCGGGACGCCAGTACGGAGAACCGGCCATGAGCCTGGCCAGCAAACTCGCGGAGGAACGCCGCGCACGCCTCGCGGCGGAGCGCCTGCTGGAACTGAAGCAGGCGGAGCTGCATGCAGCCAACCGCAAGCTGGGCCGTCACGCAAAGCTGCTGTCGGAACAGATCCACGAGAAGCGGGCGGAGGTCGAGGCCGTGCTGGGCGCCCACGAGAAGGTCAAATCCGACCTGGACGTCGCCCATCAGCGCATCGCGGTGGCCGAACGCCGGCTGTGGCTGTCGATCGAGACGATCCCCGACGGCTTTGCCTTCTGGGACAGCGACGGGCGGATGATCGCGGCCAACAAGGCCTGGATCAGCGTCTTCGACGGGCTGGAGGAAATCGCGCCGGGTGTCACCTACATGCGGTTGCTGCAGCTGGCGACGGAGGAAGGCGTGATCGACATCGGCGACACCGCCCCGGTCGACTGGCGTCAGCAGATGATGGCACGCTGGCAGGGCCCCGCGCCGGACCCGCGGGTGATCCGGCTGTGGAACGGGCAATACGTCAAGCTGCTGGATCAGCGCGGCCATGACGGGGACGTGGTGACGCTGGCGCTGAACATCACCTCCACCGTGCGCTACGAACGCCGCCTGCGGGAGGCGCGCCAGCGGGCGGAGGCCGCCAATCGCGCCAAGTCCACCTTCCTTGCGAACATGAGCCACGAGATCCGCACGCCGATGAACGGCGTCGTCGGCATGGCGGATCTGCTGGCCGATACCGAGATGACGGAGGAACAGCGGCTTTACGTCGACACGATCCGCAATTCGGGCGAGGCGCTGCTGGTGATCATCAACGACGTGCTGGACTATTCGAAGATCGAGGCGGAGCGGCTGGAGTTGCACCCCGTGCCCTTCGATCTGGAGCGTTGCATCCACGAGGTCGTGCTGCTGCTGCGGCCCACGGCGCGGGAAAAGGGGCTGTCGCTGCTGATCGACTTCGACCTGTTCACGCCGACGGGGTTCATCGCCGACCCCGGGCGGATCCGGCAGGTGCTGACCAACCTGGTGGGCAATGCGGTGAAATTCACCAACCACGGCCATGTCCTGATCCGGGTGGTGGGCCTGCCCCGGCCCGAGGGCGACCGGGTCGACGTCACCGTCACGGTGGAGGACACCGGGATCGGCATCGCGCCGGACAAGGTCGGCATGATCTTCGGGGAGTTCAACCAGGTGGAGGCCGACAACACCCGCCAGTTCGAGGGCACAGGCCTGGGCCTGGCGATTTCGGAACGGCTGGTGCGGCTGATGGGCGGGCGGATCTGGGTCGACAGCGAGCTGGGCGCGGGATCGGCCTTCGGTTTCCGCATCACCCTGCCGCTGGCCGAGGGCGCGGGCCCCCGCCACGAGGCGGAGCCGATCGCGGAGCTGGGCCGGGTTCTGGTGGTCGACGACAACGAGCTGCAGCGCGACATCCTGGAAAAGCAGCTGCAGGTGCTGGGCGCGGAGGTCGTCAGCTGCCGCAGCGGGGCCGAGGCGCTGGCGCGGCTCGACGGCGCGGACCTTGTGGTGACCGATCACAACATGCCCGGGATGGACGGGATGGAGCTGGCCGAGGCGATCCGCGAGGCGGGATCGCAGGTGCCGGTCATCCTCTTCACCCCGGCGGTGCATTTCGCCGAGGCCGATCCGGCGCGGCGGCACCTGCAGGCAGTGCTGCAGAGCCCCTGCCTGAGGGACGATTTCTTCGACGTGCTGCGGGGGCTGGGCGGATTGCGCGGGCCGGGCGACGCGGCGCCGGAGGCGGAAACGGCGGAAAGCCCCCCGGACGCCCCACCCCTGCCCGAACCCCGCGGCCGCCGGGCCGCAAGGGTGCTGGCCGCGGAGGACAACCGCACCAACCGGCTGGTCTTCGGCAAGATGCTGGCACAGGCGGATATCGAACTGCGCTTCGCCGAGAACGGGGCGGAGGCCGTGGCCCTGCACGAAAGCTTTGCCCCCGACCTGATCTTCATGGACATCTCGATGCCCGGGATGGACGGCAAGGAGGCGACCCGGCAGATCCGCGCGGCGGAGGCGGCGGGCGACACCCATGTGCCGATCATCGCCATGACCGCCCATGCGCTGGACGGCGATGCCGAACGCTTCCTGGCGGAGGGAATGGATCACTACCTGTCCAAGCCGCTGCGCAAGGCGGACCTGCTGGACACGCTGGCGGCCTTCACCCCGCCGGAGCTGCGCCCGCCCTACCACGCGCCGGAGCTGCGCCCGCCCTACCACGCGCCGGAGGGTGAAAGCTGGGCCGAGGAACCCCGGGCCGAGGCGCCTTCCGAAGCCGGCTAGGGGGCGCTGCCCCGCCCGCCTGCGGCGGTCCCCCCGGAGTATTTGGGGCCCAGTGAAAGAGCGGGGCCGTGCCCGGCTGGGTGGCGGACGTTCGCAAAGGGGGGTTTGGCACGCTCGGGAATGCGAAAGGAGGCCGCCCTTGCGGCACGGCCTGCTCTTTCACTGGGCCGAAAATACTCCCGCCGGAGGCACCGCCCGGAACGGTCGCTCTTCAGGCCGCCATCGCCTCCGCGTCGCGCAGGAAGACCAGCTCGGTCTCGGAGGAGCGGGCGGGCTGGAAGTGGTAGCCGCCGGTGTCGAATTCGGCCAGGCCTTCGGGGGTGGTCAGCCGGCGGGTGATGGCGAAACGGGCCATGGCACCACGGGCGCGCTTGGCGTTGAAGGAAATGACCTTTTCCGCGCCGTTCTTCACGTCGAGGAAGACCGGGGTGACGACACGCAGGCCCAATGCCTTCAGGTCCACCGCCCCGAAATATTCCTGGGAGGCGCAGTTGACCAGGGTGTCGGTGCCAAGGGCCTCGGCCTGGGATTTCAGCGCGCGCGCGATCTTGTCGCCCCAGAACTGGTAGAGGTTGCCGCCGCGCGCGGTCTTCAGGCGCGTGCCCATTTCCAGCCGGTAGGGCTGCATCCCGTCGAAGGGCCGCAGCACGCCGTAGAGGCCCGAGAGGATGCGCAGGTGATCCTGGGCGAAGGCCAGTTCCTCTGCATCCAGCGAACCCGCGTCGAGGCCCTGGTAGGTGTCCCCGGCAAAGGCGTGGATGGCCGGGCGCAGCTGGTCGGGCGCGGGATCTTCGGCGTAGTCGCGGTAGCGGTCGTAGTTCAGTTTCGAGAGGCTGTCGGAGAGGGACATGAGCTTGGCGATCTCGGGGATCGACTTTTCGCGCATCACGCCGATCAGTTCGGCACTGTCGGCCAGGAAGGGCGGCGTGGTCAGCGCGGTGTCCCTTTCGGTCCAGTCGAGTTTCTTCGCGGGCGAGACGGCGATCAGCATGTTTGTTCCCCTTACAGTCCTGCCCCTCAGATAACGGGTTCGGCGCCGAGGTCCAGCCCCGGATGCCCCGAACGCGACGTCCCTTTTCAGGCGTGCTCCTCAGGCGTCTTCGCGCAGAACGTCGAGGAAGGCGGCGCCGAAGCGTTCGGCCCGGCGGTCACCCAGGATCCGGGCCAGCTGACCGGGATCGGCGGGGCGTGCTTCGGCCACCTTCGCGATCAGCGAGGCGGAGCAGGACAGCGGCTTGTCCATGCCTTCGGGACCGCGCGCCAGCTCCTGGGACACCGCCATCAGCCGGTCGTAGAGCGCGCCCGCGCCGTCCCGGGCGGCAAGCCGGGCGCGTTTCGGGTGCAGCTGTTCCACCGCGCCGGTGATCACCTCGAGGAAGGTCGCCCCATAGGCGGAGAGCTTTTTCGCGCCGATGCCGGTGATGCCACCCATTTCGTCGAGGCTCTGGGGTTTCACCTCTGCCATCTCGATCAGGGTGCGGTCGTTGAAGATCACGTAGGCGGGCACGCGGGCCTCTTCGGCGAGCGCGCGGCGTTTGGCCTTGAGCGCCGACAGCAGGGGTTCGTCCTCTTCCGAGACCAGCGTTTTGGCCGCCGGGCGGCGGTTGGCGCGGGCGGCGGCGATGCTGTCGCGGCGCAGGCGGATCGTTTCCTCCCCCCGCAGGATGGGGCGGGCGGCTTCGGTCATGAAGAGCGCGCCGTGGCGTTCGCCGTTGGGGCGGATCAGGTCATGGCCCTGCATCTGCCGGAAGATCGCCTGCCATTCGGCCTTCTTGAACTCCGTCCCCACGCCGAAGGTGGGCAGGCGGTCGTGGCCGCGTTCGCGGATCTTGTCGGTTTCGGTCCCGGTGAGGATGTCGATCAGGTGGCCCGCGCCGAACCATTCCTCGGTCCGCAGGATGGCGGAGAGCGCCTTGCGCACGGCTTCGGTGCCGTCGAAGGTTTCGGGCGGACGGTCGCAGAGGTCGCAATTGCCGCAGTGTTCGCAGGTCTCGCCGAAGTATTTCAGCAGGGTGGCGCGGCGGCAGTCCAGCGCCTCGGCTAGGCCCAGCAGGGCGTTGAGGCGGGCGTGGTCGGCGGCGCGGCGTTCGGGGGGCGCGAGGCCCTCGTCGATCTGGGCGCGGCGCAGGCGGATGTCATCGGCCCCGAAGAGCGTCAGCGTTTCGGCAGGCGCGCCATCGCGGCCCGCGCGGCCGATTTCCTGGTAATAGGCCTCTATCGACTTGGGCAGGTCGGAATGGGCGACCCAGCGGATGTCGGGCTTGTCGACGCCCATGCCGAAGGCCACCGTGGCCACGACGATCAGCCCGTCTTCCTGCTGGAACTGCAGCTCGGCCTCGCGCCGGGCGTCGGGCTCCATCCCGCCGTGGTAGTGGATCGCGCGCATCCCGGCCTCTCGCAGGGCGCCGGCAATGCTTTCGGTGCGGGCGCGGGTGCCGCAGTAGACGATGCCGGACTGGCCGCGCCGGGCCGCGGCGAAATCGAGGATCTGGCGGCGGGGCGAATTCTTGGCCGCGAAAGCCAGGTGGATGTTGGGACGGTCGAAGCCACGCAGGAAGCTTTGCGGCTGCTCCCCGGCAAACAGACGACGAACGATTTCCTGCTGGGTTTCCTCATCCGCGGTGGCGGTGAAGGCCGCGAGCGGCACGTCCAGCGCCTCCCGCAGCTCACCGATGCGCAGGTAGTCGGGGCGGAAGTCGTGGCCCCACTGGCTGACGCAGTGGGCTTCGTCCACGGCGATGAGGGAGACATTGATGCGGTGCAGCATGTCCCGCGCCCCGGCGGAGGCGAGGCGTTCGGGCGCGAGGTACAGAAGCTTCAGCGTGCCCGCTTCCAGCGCGGCCCAGACCGCGTCCGTCTCTTCCTCGGTATTGCCGGAGGTGAGCGCGCCTGCCTCCACCCCCGCTTCGCGCAGGGCGCGGACCTGGTCGCGCATCAGGGCGATCAGGGGGGAGATGACGACGGTCACGCCATGGCGGATCAGCGCCGGAAGCTGATAGCAGAGCGACTTGCCGCCGCCGGTGGGCATGATGGCGAGGGTGTTCTGACCGGAGGCCACGGCCTCCACGATCTCACGCTGGCCAGGGCGGAAGGCGTCGAATCCGAATACCTCACGCAGCAGCGTGTCTGCCTCTGCCATGTCCTGCCCCTGTTTCGCGTGAACAGGGGACACCATCCCATATTAACAATGGGTGAACAAGGCAGGGCAGGCCCCGCCGCGCGGCTGCGTCAGTAGACGTAGCCGATGTTGTTGGCGATGATGATGCGCAGCGCCATGATGGCCAGCAGCACGATCAGCGGCGCCAGGTCGAGCCCGCCCATGGGCGGCAGGATGCGGCGGATCGGTTCGTAGATCGGCTCCAGCAGGCGGTTGAGGCCGTACCAGATCTGCCCGACCAGCTGCTGGCGGACGTTGAGGACCTGGAAAGAGATCAGCCAGGACATGATCACATGGGCGATGACGAAGAACCACGCCACGTTGAGGACGAGGTTGAGGATCATCAGCAGGGATTGCATGGGCATCTATCTCCGGTATCTGGGGCCGGGAACAGGTAAGCAACCCGGGCGCAAATCTCAAGCTTCGACGCAGGGTCTCGGTTGACGAAGGACGCGCGGCACCGCAGCAAGGGCGCCGAAGGAGACGCCCATGTACCCCTATATCCGCCTGACCAAGGAAGCGTTGAAGTACCGCCGCGCGCCGAAGCTGAAGATCGGCGAGACGCATGTGTCGCATCACCTGGTCTGGCCCTGGGACATCGACCCCTGGATGGAGCTGAACAACGGGCGCACCCTGACCATCTTCGACCTGGGCCGGATCCCCTATGCGCAGCGCACCGGGCTAGTCGGGGTGATGAAGGAAAAGGGCTGGGGCCTGACGGTGGCGGGCACGGCGATCCGGTACCGCAAGCGGCTGACACCCTTCACGAAGGTGGAGATGAAGACGCGGCTGATGGGCGTCGACGATCGCTTCATCTACATGGAGCAGAGCATGTGGACCGGCGGCGAATGCGCCAACCATGCCACCCTGCGCACCGGCGTCATCCACAAGCGCAAGCTGGTGCCGGTGGCCGAGGTCGCGGCGGCCTTCGGCCCGGATGTCACCCTGCCCGCCCTGCCCGATTGGGCCGCGCGGCTTTTCACCGCCGAGAACGAGCGCCCCTGGCCGCCCGAGATGTGACGGGCGCCGGTGGGGGCCGGCGGGGGATCGCGGCGGGGCAGCGGGGCAATTCTGCCGCCATCTTTCCCGCCTCCTCTTCCGTCATCTCTCACGTCCTGGGAAATTTCATCAAGGATTGCCTTGCCCTGCCGCACCCGCGTGGATCATATCGGCGCATCCGGCAGAACGAGGGTGAGGCATGACGACGGCGGTTTCGCGCAAGCGCATCTGGGGGTGGTTCTTCTTTGACTGGGCCAGCCAGCCCTACAACACCCTGCTGATCACCTTCATCTTCGGCCCCTACGTGAAGGAGCTGATGGGCGATGGCACCGCGGCGCAATCCGCCTGGGGCTTCGGCATCGGCGCCGCCGGGATCGTCATCGCCATCCTGGCCCCGATCCTGGGCGCGATCTCGGATGTCTCGGGCAATCGCCTGCGCTGGATCTGGGGCTTTTCCCTGCTCTACGTCGTCGGCGCCTGGATGCTGTGGTACGCCGCGCCCGGGGATTTCAACCTGCTGACAACGCTGTTCTTCTTTGCCATCGGCATGATCGGGATGGAGTTCGCGACGATCTTCACCAACTCCATGCTGCCCGACCTGGGCACGAAGGAGGAGATCGGGCGGATTTCCGGCAACGGCTGGGCCTTCGGCTACCTCGGCGGGCTGATCGCGCTGGTGATCATGCTGCTTCTGCTGGCCGAAAACGCCGCGACGGGCCGCACCCTGATCGGGATCGAGCCGATCCTGGGCCTGGACCCGGCGATGCGCGAAGGCACCCGGGCCGTCGGACCGCTGACCGCGATCTGGTACGCGGTCTTCATGGTGCCCTTCTTCCTTTGGGTCCGCGATCCGAAGCCCGCGAAGCCGCCGAAGGGCGCCGCCCGTGCCGCGCTGGTGGCCCTTGGCGGCACCATCCGGGGCCTGCGCCGCACGCCGTCGCTGTTTTCCTACCTTGTCGCCTCCCTGTGCTACCGCGATGCGCTGAACGGGATCTACGTCTTCGGCGGCATCTATGCCTCCGGCGTGCTGGACTGGTCGGTGACGCAGATCGGGATCTTCGGCATCCTGTCCATCGTCTCCGGCACGGTCTTCACCATTCTGGGCGGCCGCGCGGACGAGAAGTTCGGCCCCAAGCCGGTGATCACCACCTGCATCCTGCTGCTGACCCTGGTGGCGATCATCGCGATCAGCATCTCCCCCAGTTCGGTCCTGTGGGTGGAGGTCGGCGCCGACAGCCCCCTGCCCGACGTGGCCTTCTTCATCCTGGGCGCGGTGATCGGGGCGACCGGCGGCGTCATCCAGTCGGCCAGCCGCACGATGATGGTGCGCCAGGCCCTGCCCGGGCGGATGGCCGAAAGCTTTGGCCTTTATGCGCTGGCGGGCAAGGCGACCGCCTTCCTCGCGCCGACCTCCATCGGGATCGTCACCGCATTGAGCGGATCGCAGCAGTTCGGCATCCTGCCCCTGGTTTTCCTTTTCCTGGCGGGCGCCGTGCTGCTACGCTGGGTGAAACCCGACGGAGACACGACGGACTGATCCCCCCCACATGCGCCTTTCCCATATCCTGCTGAGCCTGCTTCTGTTTTCCACCGCCGCCTGCGTGAGCGAGGAGGCACCGCCGAGGCCAGCGGAGCCCGCCGCCGTGCGCGTGGCCACCGTCCCGGCGGAGCTGGCCGACAAGCCTGCAAAGTTCTATTTCGGCGCACAGTCGACACCGTCGAAACAGGCCTCCGCCGCCTTCGGCAGCTATGCCAAGGGGTGCCAGGCCGGTGCCGTGCAACTGCCCGAGACCGGCCCCACCTGGCAGGCGATGCGGCTGAGCCGGAACCGCAACTGGGGCCAGCCGGAGCTGGTGGATTACCTGGAGGACCTGAGCCGCAGCGCCGCGAAGATCCCCGGCTGGAAGGGGATCTACATCGGTGACATGTCGCAGCCGCGCGGCGGGCCGATGACCTCTGGCCATGCCAGCCACCAGATGGGGCTGGATGCCGATGTCTGGCTCCTGCCCGCCACCGACCTGACGCTGAGCGCGGCGGAGCGCGAGAGCCTCTCCTCCGTCTCGACCCGGCGCGCGGGCGGGGCCTATGTCAACGACAACTGGACGCCGCAGCACATGGCCCTGCTGAAGGCCGCGGCGAGCGATCCGCGGGTGGCGCGGATCTTCCTCTTCCCCGGGGCCAAGGTCTGGATGTGCGACCATGCCGGGGCCGATCGCGACTGGCTGCGCAAGGTGCGGCCCTGGTGGGGGCACCACTACCATTTCCACGTCAGGCTGAGCTGCCCCGCCGGCATGGCCGGTTGCGTCAACCAGGATCCGCCGCCCCCCGGCGACGGCTGTGACGAGGCGCGCGAGTGGGTCAGCAACATCCTGAACCCGCCGCCGCCCGACCCCGATGCGCCGAAGCCCGTCCCCCGGGGCCCGCTGACCCTGACAGACCTGCCCGGCCAATGCGTTTCCGTGCTGCAGGCGCCCTGACGGCGCTCCTCTTGCAGGCGGCCTGCGTGACCGATGGCACCGGCCTGCCCCCCGGCGCCCCGCAACCGGTTGAAATCACGTCCGATCCCGGCGAGACCTTGTCCGAGATCGGCGGCCTGTCCGCGCTTGAGGTCACCCAAGGCGGCCGTCATTTCATCGCGCTGAGCGACCGCGGGATGAGGGTCGAAGGGGATCTTCTGCGGCGCGAAGACGGGCGGCTGACCGGCGCCCGCGCCACCGCCGCCGCGCCCCTGGCCCTGCCCCGCGGGATGGCCATGCCCGAAGACGGGCTGGATACCGAGGGCCTGGCGCTGATGCCCGATGGCAGTCTTGCCGTGTCGATGGAGCTGCACCCGGGCGTCTGGATCTACCCCCCCGGCGGCCTCCCGCCCCGCGTCATCGCGCCCCCCTCCGATGCGCCGGTGCTGGGCATCAACGGCATGTACGAAGCCCTGGCCGTGGATACCCGCGGGCGGCTTCTGACCCTGCCGGAGGTGCCCCTGGGCGGCGGCTCCCACCATTCCCTCTGGCGGTTGGAGGCCGGAACCTGGCAGGAGATCGCGATCCTTGCCAGCGATGACGGATTTCGCCCCGTCGGCGCAGATTTTGCCGATGACGGAACGCTTTACCTGCTGGAGCGCGCCTTTGGCCGGGGCTTCCGCAACCGGCTGGTGCGGGTCGATGCGCGCGCGCTGGATGCGACCCATCCCTCCCTGACCCCACAGGTGATCTGGACGACCTCCAGCAGCCGCACGACCAACTACGAGGGGGTCTCCGTCTGGCAGGACAAGACCGGCCGGCGCTTCGCCACCCTGGTGTCCGACGACAACTTCATGAGCCTGTTGAACCAGTCCCTGTTGGAAATTCCGCTTGATCCGGACGAGGCGACCCGTTAGAGCCCGCGCGGTCCCGGTCCCTGCCGGAACACAAGTCTCCGCGACCTTGTCTAAAAAACGGATCTGACATGAAACGCTATCTTCCTGGCATCCTTGCCATGGCCGCGATCGTCGTGGCCTCCAATATCCTGGTTCAGTTCCTGATCCTGGACGGGCTGCTCACCTGGGGCGCCTTCACCTATCCCTTCGCCTTCCTCGTCACCGACGTGATGAACCGGGTCTACGGCCCCGGTGCGGCCCGTCGCGTGATCTTTGCCGGTTTCGTCACCGGCATCCTCTGCTCCCTCATCGGGACGCAGGTGATTTTGCAAGGCGACGGTTACACTTATGCCGCCGTTTCCCTGCGGGTCGCCGTCGGCTCCGCCCTGGGCTTCCTGGTGGCGCAGCTGGTCGACGTGGCCATCTTCGACCGGCTCCGCTCCGGCGCCTGGTGGCGGGCGCCGCTGGTCTCCTCGATCTTCGGATCGGCGCTGGACACCACCATCTTCTTCACCGTCAGCTTTGCCCAGGTCATTACGATCTTTGGCGAAAATGCCGATGCGGAGGTGTCCTGGGCCTGGGAGGCCGTGCCCTTCATGCTGATGGGTCCCGCCGTGCCGCTGTGGATTTCCCTCGCCGTGGCGGACTGGCTGGTCAAGCTGGCGCTGGCCATGATCGCCCTGCTGCCTTTCCGGGCGCTCACGGGTAAAATTTCCGCGCGGGCTGCATAAAGTGTTTTGTTGTTAACGAGTTCCGTGCCACCTTTATTGCATCGGAAACATGCAGAAAGGAGGTGCTCTAGTGTCTATTGAGGTATTGGAGAAAGGGTTCGGAACAGTCTGGAGGGTCAACGTCTGAGGCAGCCCTCGGGCGTCGAAACACCAGGTTGGTTCGCCTAACCGAACCACCTCCTGATCTCGAGAAGGGTCGTTCCATCCGATGGGGCGGCCCTTTCCATTTGCCCTTTTGCAAAAGGTTAAGGGGGCGTGCGGTCCGGGGTACTACGTACCCATGGTTGTTTCGCCAATAGGCTGAAAAGGCGCGATTAAAACGTCGGTATTACGTCGGTATCGCATCGGTATTGCGGGGGTGCGTTTTGCAAGGGTCCAGGGGGCTTTGCCCCCGCGCCTGGCGGCGCTCCCCCAGAGTATTTCCGGCCATCGAATGGGAGGGGCGGGGCGCGATGCCGGGGCGGGGCGAGGGCGTTGGCGTTCGGGCGTCGGCCTTCGGGACGGTTTGAGCTTTCGCCCGGGCGTGCCATATGGAGGCCGGAGACAGGAGTTGGACGGATGCTGCGGATCACGGATCAAATCGCGATCGAGGAATGGGAACTGGTGGAGCAATTCGTGCGCGCCTCCGGTCCCGGGGGGCAGAACGTCAACAAGGTGTCCTCTGCCGTGGAGCTGCGGTTCGAGGCGGAACGCTCGCCCTCCCTGCCCGACCCGGTGAAGCGCCGGTTGCGGCGGCTGGCCGGGCGGCGCTGGACCAAGGAGGGCGCCATCGTGTTGCAGGTGTCCGAGGAGCGCAGCCAGGCGCGCAACCGGGAGGTGGCGCGGGAGCGGCTGGCGGAGCTGGTGCGGAAGGCCCTGGTGGCGCCGAAGCGGCGGATCGCGACGAAGGTGTCGCAGAACCAGAAGCGGAAGCGGGTGGAGGCGAAGAAGCAGAGGGCCGAGGTGAAGGAGAAGCGGGGGTGGGAGAGGTAGGTTTTCTCCTTTGTTCGAGGAGGTTTGGCTAGTGTACCTCCCCCTTCTCGGAGTGCATATTTTGAAATACTCCTCACTGTCAGATAGCCAAGGCACAAGCGCGCATTGAGCTCCAAAGTTCTGATATTTAAAAAAAAATTTACCAGCTCAGTCGAACCTAGTTGCAAATGCGCCGGACATATCTACATGATGCCTCAGAGACAGACAAACCTTCGGCGCTCTGCGCACCATGGAACTTGCACCTCGCTGGAGCGTTTGTTACTAATGAGACTGGATCGTTTGACAGAAGGAAAAACGATGAGCAACAAAGTCAATGTCTACCGTAAGCCTGGCCGTCCGTGATCGCCAAGCTTGGTTTAGTCGCTTAGCGTCACAAAACCGCGGTCAACGTACTCTCTCTGGATAAGTTGAACAACACTGTCAGGAAGCGGCTCAAGGTACACCCTGAGCCGCTTCTGCCGTATGAGATCCCTTACCATTTCCGCCCCCCGAACTCTCAGGCCAGTATCCCCTGTCAAACGTCCGATATGAACCGCGTAAAAACAGAACGTATCTGCAGCCTGCCACCAAGGGAAATTGCGGGACGCCATCAACTCTCCCAAACCAAACTCAAGTAACTTTTCTGCAATCTCATGCATTTCAGAAGCGAGCATTTTTGATGGTCCGCACCCCTCCAAAATAGCGCAAGAAGTTTCAGCATACAGCAAGGCATTCAGCAAGTTTACGTAAGGATGCAATGTTTCATAGTCATCCAGGAATGCGGTAGTCTCCTCACCATTCAAATCCTCGACAAATCCAAGCGCCCGAACAACCATTTCCCTCGCAAGGGCTACAGAGCCTTCGGCTCCCCTCAAGTCCGAATCAGAGGGCTTATCCCCTACTCCCGCAACGGCGTTGAGCCGAGATTGGACAATTGGCTCGTACCTCACGAACTGCCCATAAGAGTCCTCATTATATGAAAAAACCAGGAAATGCGCCTTCGCCTGACGCAGTTTGGAATCAAGAATGAGTTTATAATCCCGATCAACTTTTCGCCGTATCAACTCGTAGAGGCCGACACCAAGTATGCCAGTGACTGCTGCGCATGCAGACAGAAGAGTAAGGAAAATTCCTGAAAACTTACCATAGATCTCCTGCTGAATAGAGATCACTTCCTGTTTCAGCACCTTTACAGCAAGTTCCTTCTCACCCGGGAGCCCCCCGGGAAAATCAACATGCAAAACCCGATTGAAACTCAAGCTCATGTATATCGATACAGCTGACACAGACAGAGAAAGCACAAGTATTGCCAAATACACCTTGGATTCATTGGAAATATGCATAACAGCCCCACAAAAATGCGCTTTCCAAAGACTATATCAAAAAAACAAATTCACACCACCACCTCAAACCGCTCCTGCTCCCCAACCCCGAAGACCCGCTTGTAGCGCGCGATCTCATCCGCGGGCCCCATGGCCTTCTCGGGGTTATCCGACAATTTCACCGTCGGGTGCCCATCCGCCGCAACAGCTTTGCATACGAGGGAGAATGGTGCCAAGGCATCATTTTTCGCCAGCCCCCTGAAATCGTTCGTCAGCAGGGTGCCCCAGCCGAAGCTGACCTTCACGCGGCCGTGGAACTGGTGGTAGAGTTCCTCGATCTTGGCCTCGTCCAGACCGTCGGAGAAGATGACCAGCTTCGTCGTCGGGTCCTCGCCGCGGGATTTCCACCAGTCGATCGCCGTTTCGGCCCCCTTCGCCGGGTCGCCTGAATCGATGCGGATGCCCGTCCAGCCAGCGAGCCAGTCGGGGGCGCGCTCCAGGAAACCCGCCGTGCCGTAGGTGTCGGGCAGGATCATGCGGAGGTTGCCGGAATGCTCCTCGTGCCAGTCGGCCAGCACCTCGTAGGGGGCGCGGGCCAGCTCTGCGTCGTCCTTGGCCAGGGCGGAGTAGACCATGGGGAGTTCGTGGGCGTTGGTGCCCACGGCCTCCAGGTCGCGCTTCATGGCGATGAGGCAGTTGGAGGTGCCGGTGAACTTGGAGCCCAGACCTTCGACCATGGCCTGCACGCACCAGTCCTGCCAGAGGTAGGAATGCCGCCGCCGGGTGCCGAAATCGGCGATCTTGAGGTCGGGGAGCTTGTTCAGCCGCTCGATCTTCTCCCAGAGCTTGGCCATGGCGCGGGCATAGAGGACCTGCAGCTCGAACTTGCGCATCTCGTGCAGGACGGCGCGGCCGCGCAGCTCCATCAGGATGGCGAGGGCGGGAATTTCCCAGAGCATGACCTCATGCCACTTGCCTTCGAAGGTCAGCTCGTACTGGTCGCCCTTGCGTTCGAGGGTGTAGGGCGGCAGGCGGTGGTTTTCGAACCACTCCATGAAATCGGGGCGGAACATCTGGCGCTTGCCGTAGAACATGTTGCCGCGCATCCAGGTGGACTCGCCCCGCGAGAGGGACAGCGAGCGGACGTGGTCCAGCTGTTCGCGCAGCTCGCCCTCGTCGATCATCTTGGCCAGCGGCACGGCGCTGGAGCGGTTGATGAGGGAGAAGGTGACCGTGGTGTCGGGCTTGTTGCGGAACACCGACTGGCACATCAGCAGCTTGTAGAAATCCGTGTCGATCAGGGAGCGGACGATCGGGTCGATCTTCCATTTGTGATTGTGGACACGGGTGGCGATGTCGACCATGGGGCGGGCTCCTCACTTATCGGTGCGATAAAGCAGGGGGTTTTGCCGGAATGCAAGGGCGAGCGCCCGGGGCGGGCTGCGAAGGTCGCAAGGCCAAAAGGCGGCGGATGTGCTAGACTGACGCGCATTAGATGACTCGATTTCGCCCATAGATTGCAAGGCGCCCGCCAGTTTTCCGCCTGTTTTCTCCGAGAGGACAAGATCAATGCATTCCCCCGATCCCCATGCCACCCCCCAAAACCCCGGCGAAAATCCCGCCGATACCCCCGCCGGGGACCCTGCCGCCGGGGCGGAGACGGCGCAGAGGCCGCCCGGGAAATCCGGCGACCACCGGCCGAAGGCGAGCTTCCTGCTGTTCCTGTTCCTGCTGGGGGGCGCCTGCATCGCGGTGACCGCGATCAATTCCCCCGGCACCTATATCGGCCGCGTCTTCCTTTATGCCGGGCTGGCCTTCTGGCTGACGGCGGGGGGCGGCGTGGTGACCGGGAAGGTGGGCCCGTTTTCCGTGGCCGGCACCGTGGGCGCGCTGGCGCTGCTGCTGTGGCTGGACCAGGCGCCGACGCCCGACAGCCTGCCCCATGTGCGGATCGAGGGCGGGGGCGTGATGACCGGCGCGCGGGACGTGTCGGCGCTGGACAGCGGGTCACGCCTGCTGTTCGTGCGCCCCGATGCCAACCGGGATTCGATCGACGTGCTGATGGATGCCCGCGCGCTGGAGGGCGACGAGGTTCTGATGCAGATCGCCGACGACAGTGACAACGTGCTGAAGCTGCACCTGTGCCTGGAACGGCTGGACGAGGCGATGGAGAAGGTCAGCACCCGCTTGCCGCAGCTGAAACTGCAGTTCCAGAAGGCGGCGCCGCCGGTCGTCCTGCTGGCGGGGGAGCCGGTGACCGTGCCGGGGCTGTGCCCGCAACGACAGGTGAAGCCCGGCCTGCGCGAGAAGCTGACGCAGGGCTTTTCCTTCGGCGCGGCCAATGCGGCCACCGGGGGATGCACCCTGACGGAGGAGGAAACCGCCGCCCAGCTGGAGGCCCTGCAGGACAGCCGCAACACCGCCCGGGCCAGCGCCGCCAAGGGGATCGCCAGCAACTGCGGCCCCGCGATCCTGGCCGAGGTGCTGACCCACGACAAGAGCGGCGTCCCCGTCACGGTCTATGGCAGTGCCACGCTGGAAATGATCCGGACCATGCTGCAGAACGGCACCCCCGGCGAGGACCTGGCGCAGGTTATCCCGGACGGTGGCTACGACTTTTTCGCAGAGCTGCTGCTGACCGGGTCGGAGCAGCTGGCGACGGAGGCGGCGAATACGCTGACCTACCTGCATGACCCCCGCGCGGCGATGATGCTGTTGCAGGTGGCGCGCGACCCGGCGGTGCCGGAGGTGGCGATGACCGATATCGGCCGGGCGATCGCGGCCGGATATTACGCCGCCGACGAGGGCACCCGGGCCCAGATCAGCGCCCTGATCGCGCGCGGTGGCCTGCCGCCTGCGCTGTCGCAGCCCCTGGCCCGGCTGACGCAACCGGCGACGGGCGATGCGATCACCGGCTGGGTTGCCTCTGCCGAGGTGGCGCCGGGCGGTGCGAAGATATCGCAGGGCAGCCAGCTGACCCTGCAGCAATCGGTGACTCTGGATGAGGCGCCGACCTCGTTTTCCATCGAGGAGGGCTGGACCCAGGCGCCGGTCGTGGGGCTGGCCACCGCCGGCAGCACCCTGGAGGTGACGGGCATCGCCCCCGGGTCGACCTGGCTGCAGGTGCAGGTCACGCAGTGACGCGAGGTTGCCACATGGGACGGAAGGGGGGCGGGGCCGTGATGGCCCCGCCCCTTTTCGTGGCTTCCCCTTTTCGCGTCCGGGGCGTGGTCAGAGGAACATCCCGCCCGAGACCTCGATCCGCTGGCCGGTGACCCAGTTGCCCTGCGACAGCAGCAGGGAGGCCGCCGCCGCGCCCACGTCGTCGGGCAGGCCGGCACGGCCCATGGCGGTGAAACCGGCCACCATGGCGTTGACCTGCGCATCGTCACGGGTGCGGCCCCCGCCGAAGTCGGTCTCGATCGCCCCCGGCGCCAGCACGTTGGAGGAGATGCCGCGCGGCCCCAGTTCGCGGGCGTAGTAGCGCGAGAGCACCTCCACCGCGCCCTTCATGGCCGCATAGGCGCCGTAGCCCGGCAGGGAGAAGCGGGCGAGGCCGGAGGACACGAAGAGCAGGCGCCCGCCATCGGTGATCCGCGGCAGCAGGGCGGCGGTGAGCAGGGCCGGGCCCTTCACGTGCAGGGTGTAGAGGGTGTCGAAGGTCTCCTCGCTCGTGTCGGCCAGCGGACCGTAGAGGCCGATGCCCGCATTGTTGACCAGCCCGGTGAGGGTGGCGTGCCCCATCTCTGCCAGGGTGGCGGCGAGGGTTTCGGCGAAGGCGGCGAAGGTATCGGTTTCGGTGGTGTCCAGCGTCAGCGCGCGGATCTGGGTGCCCTGGGTCGCAAGATCGGCCACGACGTCCGAGGCATCGCCCCGGGTGGTGATGATGACATCGGCACCGCCACGGGCGAGATGCTCGGCCATGGCGCGGCCGAGGCCGCGGTTGCCGCCGGTGATCAGGAAGACGGGCTGGGTGGCAAGGGGGGTGGTCATGGGAAGGCTCCTGTCTGGAAGGGGCTGCCTGTGTGCGCGCCCCGGGTGAGCCAGAGATGGCCCGGCGCGCGCCGGCTTGCCTGCCCGATCCTGTCGCAGGCTTGCCCGATCCTGCAGGCGGCGGGGCGGCGGGCTTGCCAGCGCGGGCGCGCGCGACGATGGTCGGCGCATGATGACACTCGACGAGTTGAGACGGGATGCGCAGCGGCGGGCGCTGCAGATGGGGGTGAAATCCGCCCCCGCGCCGCTGCTGGTGCCGCGCCTGACCCTGATGCAGACGCCGGAGCCGGGCGGGATCCGGCATTCGATCTACGAACCGGTCTTCTGCATGGTGCTGCAGGGGGCGAAATCGGTGACCTTCGACAGCGGAGAGGTGATGTTCCGCGCGGGCACGGGGGTGGTGGTGAGCCACGAGCTGCCCGGGGTGAACCGGGTGGTGGAGGCGCGGCGCGATGCGCCCTACCTGGCGGCGGCGGTGGCGCTGGACGTGGCCCTGCTGCGGGAGCTGGCGCCTGATGTTGCCGAACGGGAGAGCAGGGGCGCCCCCGCCCCGGCGCTGGCCAGCGGGCCGCTGACCCCGGGGATGGTGGACGTGATGGGCCGGCTGCTGGCGCTGCTGGACCGCGAGGGGCCGGTGGAGATGCTGGCCGATCTCTACCTGCGGGAACTGCATCTGCTTCTGCTGGCCGCGCCCGAGGGCGCCATGCTGCGGCGGCTGGCGCGGCCCGACGGGCCGGAGGCGCAGATCGCCCGCGCCCTGAACCTGCTGCGCCGCCATCCCGAGCAGGGGATGAGCATCGAGGCCCTGGCGCGGGAAAGCGGGATGAGCCCCAGCCGCTTCCACCGCCATTTCCGGGAGATCACCGGCACGACGCCACTGCAGTACCACAAGCGCCTGCGCCTGCTGGAGGCGCGGCGGATGCTGCGGGAAACCGGGGCGGGCGTGACCCAGGCGGCCTTCCGCGTGGGCTATGAAAGCCCGTCGCAGTTCAGCCGGGACTACCGGCGGCTGTTCGGCCATGCGCCGCGGCTGGCGCGGGAAGCGGAGGCCTGAGGCGGGCTGCCGGGGCAGAATCGACCCGCGGCGCTTCCCCCAAGGTAGGGGAAATCGGGGCAGGAAAGGTGCGGGATCGGTCCGGAAGGAAGGCGAAATCTGGCCGCCGCCCTTGCCCGCGATGGCAGGATTGGGGCAGCGCTGGCCCGCCAGCGGACCGCCCGACCAGCCTGCCCGCCCGCCGGGGACTATCCGGGCCCTGACCGGGAAGCCCCGGGTTTTCAAAGAGTTTTCAACAGTCGCCCAATTCCCGCCGGATTTCCGCCCCGCGCAAGCCCGGATGCGGCCCGCAGAGTGCCCCACGCCCGCCCGAAACCTGCCCCCGGATCGGCCCGAAACGGCCCCGTACAGGCCCCGGGTCCGGCCCGGCAGCGCCGCATTTCCGCCAGAGATCGGCATCATCCTGTCCCCATTGCAGACACCAACCGCGAGGATCGGGATCCTCGTTCGGGAACACCATGAATTACGACTTCGACATGATCATGGTTCTGCCGCTGGCCGCGCAGAGGAAGGCCCGGGATCCGGGCCAGAAGGGCGATCCGTCGGGACAACGGATCGCCCTCTTCCGCGACCGGCAGGTGGTCGAGGCCCTGCAGACCGCCGATCCGGCGGTGCAGGACCTGTTCCTGGAGGCCGGTTTCGGCCTGGCGAACTGGTCGAGCGACATGCCCGAGGGATATTACCGGGCCAGCGAGGAAGAGGCACGCCAGGCACTTCTGGCGCGTTTCAACGCGGGGCTGCGCGCCAGTGGCGGGCGGCTCCGGTCGAAGAACTGGGGCGGTTTTTCGATCGCCGGTTTCACCGACGGCATCCTGTCGTCGCAGCCGGTCACACAGCGGGAGCTGCGGGACGTGCGCGTGCCGGAAAGTGTGCCGGAGTGTGAGCCGGCTTTCAGCGCGGCCACCGGCAACGTGACGAATAACCGGGGGGCAACCTGGCCAGGGACAGGCCAGGCAACCCCGGCAGCAGGCCGGGAACCGGGCTGGTCGGGGATGGCCAGCCCGGTGCCTGCTGAAAATACGGGGCCTGCTAGGAAGGGCCCGCTTCGGCGGTCGCCGGGACAGCAGGCCCTGGCAATCGCCGTTCTGGCGACAGTCGCCGTGGTCGGCGTGGCATTGTGGCAGGTGTTGGCAGAGAGCGGCGCAGTGGAACACGCCGCGAGCTCTGCCCAGCTCCTGCAGGGTTTCTAGGGAACCGGAGCCCGTCCATATGCCAGGTGGCCACGCCCCGGGGGCGCAGTTGACGCTGTGCCCCCGGGGACCCCGCGCGCGGCCCTTACGGGACCCCTTTCGAGGGAAGGGCCGCGCGGGGCCGCGGGATCAGGCGAGGATGCAGCCCGCATCCGCCATGGCCGTTTCGGCCGCGGCGAGGGATCCATCCATGTCGATCCCGCGGCACAGATCCCGCCGCACCGTCACCTCGAACCCGAGGCGGGCGGCATCCACGGCAGAGTAGTTGACGCAGAAGTCGGTGGCGATGCCGACCATCACCAGTTTCGTGATGCCCCGCGTCTTCAGGTAGCCTTCCAGCCCGGTGGGCGTGACGTGGTCGTTTTCGAAAAAGGCCGAGTAGCTGTCGATCGCCGGGTTGAACCCCTTGCGGATGATCAGGTCTGCCCGGTCCACCGCCAGATCGGCGTGGAAGTTCGCCCCGTCCGAGCCCTGGATGCAGTGATCCGGCCAGAGGACCTGCGGCCCGTAGGGCATTTCCGTCATCGACATGACCGCCGCCCCGGGATGGGAGGAGGCGAAGGAGGAATGGCCCGCAGGGTGCCAATCCTGCGTCAGCACCACCGCCGCGCTTTCGGCCATCAGGGCATTAATGCCCGGCACGATTTCATCGCCGCCGGCCACGGCCAGCGCGCCGCCCGGGCAGAAATCCTTCTGAACGTCGATGACGATGAGGGCCTCGGTCATGGTGTGCTCCTATATTCGCAGTCTGGTCTGTGCCGTCCGGCTTATGCCTGTTCGGGCGGAGCTTTGCCGCTGTGGCGCGGGGCGTCAATGCGGGGCATCGCGCGGCCACCGCCAGAGGGGCCGGGTAACGGGACCGGAGGCCGGGACACGCCCGTGGCGCAGGCAAAGGGAGCAGGCAGAGGGGGCATGGGGGCTGCTGCGGGACGGCTCCGGAGCTGGGCGGCATCCCGCCGCCCCGGCACGCCCAGGTTGCTGGGAAGCTTGATCGCTCCCCCATGGAATGCAAGGGTTGCGCCATTTGATGCCGCACCCTTGTGCAGCCAGGTCCATTTTCAACCGGAAGAGCCGGAGGTTTCCCATGAAGGTCAACAAGCTGCCACCGGAAGTGGAAATCACCGCACCGGCGGATTTCGCGGGAAAATACGTCCATTCGCCAGCGGGAAACGTCTGGTGCTGGTTCCGTGAGGATCTGCCCCACAACACCCCGGACAAGCCGCATCTGTCCGTCACTCTCAGTGACGCCTCCCCCAACGGAAACTGGATCGGCTTCCACGTGACCGTGCCGGTCAACAGCGGAGGAGGTTCAGTTGCCAATGTGCACGTCTATTACGATATCATCACGGGCGGGAAGCTCAGTCGCGGCAGGCTGGATCTGCAGGGACTGTCATCCGGGCCACGCAAAAAGGCTCTTCAGCTGATCAGCACGGGGCATTTCGACAACGGGATGCCGGTGATCAACGATGTCTACCGCCTTTACGCCCGGAACATGTACCAGGCGATGAAAGCCAAGAAACCGAAGGCCGGGGCCGCGACCAGCAAAGCCGGAGGGATCTACGGCGGCGCTGATGAGGATGGCTGGACAACGGTGTGACCGGTCCGCTGCAGGCCACGCCGGATCGCCGGCACGTCAGGGCCATCGTGGGCGTCTGGGCCATTGTGTCCTGTGCGGTTTCACGCTCTGCTTCGGGCAGGTGCAACAGGAGCCCCGCCCCGCAGGAGACCCCGTAGGAGACCCCCATGACCGATCTGACCCTTGTCGCCCTGTGCGGTTCGCTGCGTCGCGCGTCGCTGACGCGGATGCTGCGCGCCACCCTGCCGGAACTGGCCCCCGAAGGTCTGCGCCTGGTCGACGTCGAGATCGACGAAATCCCCCTGTTCAACGGCGACATCCGCGAGGAAAGCGGCACACCCGCCCCGGTCACCGCGCTGTGCGAGGCGATCCGCGCGGCCGACGGCGTGGTGATCTGTTCGCCCGAGTACAACCGGATGGTGCCCGGCGGGCTGAAGAACGCGATGGACTGGGTGTCGACCGAACCCGGCTACCCGATGTCGGGCAAGCCGGTGGCGGTGCTGACGCAAAGCACCGGCCCGCGCGGTGGCAACATGTCGAACTACGCCTGGCGGCAGGTCCTGTCGGTGATCGGGGCGGAGGTGGTGCCGGGCCCGGATGTGTCGATCGGACTGATGGAGGGCAAGGTGGCCGGGGGGCGCCTGGTGGACGAGGGCGCGCGCAAGCAGGTGGCCCGGGCCCTTGCCGCGCTGGCCGCCCGTGCCGGGCGGACAGGCTGACACCCTGCTGACGCCCGCCACGAAACCCATCGTGTGGGCTGAATGCCGCAGCGTATGGCCCTTGCCCGGCGGGCGGGGCCACGCTAATCCGCCCGGCATGTTCACCGTCTGCGCGCTCTACCACTTCACCCGTTTCGAGGACCCCGCGGCCATCAAGGGCCCGCTGGAGGCGCTTTGCGCCGAGCAGAAGATCTGCGGATCGCTGCTTCTGGCGAAGGAGGGGATCAACGGCACCATCGCCGGCACCCGCGAGGGGATCGAGGCGGTGCTGGCCCATATCCGCGCCCTGCCCGGCTGCGCCGACCTGGAGTACAAGTTCTCCACCGCGGCCGACCGGCCCTTCGCCCGCATGAAGGTGCGGCTGAAGAAGGAGATCGTGACCATGGGCCAGCCGGACGTGGATCCGCTGGCCTCCGTCGGGCATTACGTGGCGCCCGCCGACTGGAACGCGCTGATCCGCAGCCCCGACGTGGCCGTGATCGACACCCGCAACGATTACGAGGTCGCCATCGGCACCTTCGAAGGCGCGGTGGATCCCAAGACCGTCAGCTTCCGCGAATTCCCCGCCTGGTGGGAGGAGAACAAGGAGCGTTTCCACAACAAGCGCATCGCCATGTTCTGCACCGGCGGCATCCGTTGCGAGAAATCGACGAACTACCTGCTGGGCCAGGGCGTGCCGGAGGTCTACCACCTGAAGGGCGGCATCCTGAAATACCTGGAGGAAGTGCCCGCCGAGGAAAGCACCTGGGAGGGCGAATGCTTCGTCTTCGACCGGCGCGTGTCGGTCGGTCACGGGCTGGCCGAGGGGCCGCATATCCTGTGCCACGCCTGCCGCCGCCCGATCCTGCCCGAGGACCGCGCCCGCCCCGAGTACGAAGAGGGCGTGTCCTGCCACCTGTGCATCGAGGAGACCTCGGACGAGGACAAGGCGCGGTTCCGCGAACGGCAGAAGCAGATCGCCCTGGCAAAGGCCCGGGGCGAGCAGCACCTGACCGGTTTCGAGGACTGAAAGGCGCGTTGAGGGGGGCGGATCTGGCCGCCCGCCCTGCGTACGACCTGTCCCCGCCCTGCACCCGACCTGCGCCGGGGCAAGGGGCCGGGTAGTCTTCGGGATCTCAGTCCGCGTCGGCCGCCATCGCCTGCATGGTCACGAAATCCAGCAGCGCCAGGCCGAAGGTTTCATCGGCCGTGCCGAAATGGCTGATGATCGAGATGTGGTTGTGCCCGGGCGCCGAGGCGATCAGGGGCAGCCGGCCATCCCGCGCCCGCAGCGCGTCGATCAGGGTGCCGACCTGGCCGATGATCTTGTCCGGCTCGTTCTGGGCATAGGCCACCATCACCGGGATTTTGCGCCCCTCGGGCACCGCGTTCACCACCGACTGCGCCGCCCGGTCACCGTCTTCGCCGTAGTAGAGCAGGTCCCGCTTGGGATCGAGGTCCATCGCCGTCATGTCGACGGTCGGGGTGGAGATCAGGACGGACCCGATCACCCCGTCATCCGCCAGCTGCAGCTCATCCCGGAAGGTGTAGTCGGCCACGTGCATCGACCCGGCGGAATCGCCCATCAGGACCAGCTTTGACGCATCGCCGCCGTAGCCGGAGATATTCTCCTTCGCCCAGCCGATGGCCCCGGCAAGGTCCCGCGCGCCGTCCGGCCATGTCGCATCGGGGGCGTAGCGGTAGTTGATCAGGACGCTGACCACCCCGTGACGGGCGAACCACCGGCCCAGGTTGGCGACCTCTGCCTTGTCGCCGCGCACGAAGCCGCCGCCGTGGACAAAGATCACCACCGGCAGATCCGATGCCCCCTGGGGTGCGTAGACGTCCAGCCTGTTCCGCTCCGCCGTGCCGTAAGCAAGATCGCGGGAAACGGCGAGGCCGTCGTCATTGTCCCCGGCCAGGAGCCCGCCGTAGAGCTTCATCGTGCCGCCGATCAGCTCCGGCGTCAGGTCGCGGCCGAGGTGCTGCAGCACGCTGTAGGCCTCCGGCGTGGCGGAGACCTGGGCATTGGCCTGCGGGGCAAGCAGCAGCCCGGCCGCGAGCGCGGCGATTGCGATTTTCATGGTGGTATCCTCCCTTGCAGTTGCCCTTCGGGAGTGGCCCATGGGGCGGCAGAGCCGGGGAGGATCGCCCCCAGGCAACAGACTGCACGCGCCGGTTTCCACGCCCGGCGGCAGCGCCATGACGCGCCGCCGCCCGAAGGGCAGGTCATCCGGTTTCGATAGGACCGGGGGACGGGCAAGTCGACGGGGCGGCCGGAACGACGTCGCGGCACAGGGTGATTATTGCTCTTTTTCAGTCAATTGCGCGTCGCGATGGGGAAGGGTCGCGGCACGCGCGGCGGTGCCGCTCTGGCACCGGGAAAAGGCCCGCCGGGTGCGGCGCCGACAAGAGGCCCGCCAAGGCGCAGGGGGCCAGAGCGCCGGACGTGCCCATGGCCCGCCGGCGGCGGGGCAATCCCCCTGTCGCTGGTCGCGCGACCTTGTCCTGCCCCTGCCGGTCGGGCCACCGGTCACGACCCTGTTCGCAGCCGACCGTCACGGCCCCCGATCTTGGCCCCGATCTTGGCCCCGCGCCGGGATGCCCTAGCCGTAACTTCGGACCAGGGCAGAGGCGAGCAGGGTCCAGCCGTCGGCGATGACGAAGAAGGACAGCTTGAACGGCAACGAGACGATGGCGGGGGGCACCATCATCATGCCCATGGACATCAGCACCGCCGCCACCACCAGGTCGATGATCAGGAAGGGCAGGAACAGCAGGAAGCCGATCTGGAAGGCACGGGCGATTTCCGACAGCATGAAGGAGGGGATGAGGACAGAGAGCGGCGCATCGGGGCCGGTCTCTATCTGCGCCGCGTCGGGGCGCAGGGCGGCCATCGCCTCGAATGTGTCGGGATCCATACGGTTGGCCATGAAGCCGCGGAAGGGGGTTATGGCCAGCGGAAGCGCCTCTTCCGCCGTCATTTCCTCTGCCACCAGGGGGGCGATGCCGCGGGTCCAGCTTTCGGTCATCACCGGCTCCATGATGAACCAGGTGAGGAAGAGCGCCAGGCTGATCAGCAGCATGTTGGGCGGGGCCTGCTGCAGGCCCAGCGCCTGGCGCAGGATCGACAGGACGGTGACGAGGAAGGGGAAGCAGGTGACGGTGATCAGGATGCCCGGCGCGAGGCTGAGCACGGTGATCAGCAGGATCATCTGGATCCCCCGCGCCGAGAGCGACCCGCCGCCGAGATCCAGCGTGATGTCCTGTGCCTGCAGGGGAGCGGGCAGAAGGATCAGCAGGAAAAGCGCCAGCGCCGGAAGCAGCCAGGGGCGGAGGGGCAGCCGATGGGCCAGGCCAGCCGGGATCCCGGCAGAGGTTCGGGTGGGGCTGGGAGCAGCACTGGAGGCCACACTGGGGGCAGCATCCGGGACGAGGCCGGGGACTGGGCTGAGGACTGGGCTGAGGACTGGGCCGGGCGCAGAGAGGCGGTGAGAGGCCCGCGTGGCGACGACAAAGGCGGCGTGCGGGCCCGTCATCGGCCGCGCAGGCAAGCCGGTCCGCCCCCGCCCGGATGACAGGAAAGGTTGCCGAGCAGGTCGGGAGCCCGGTCGAATGCCCAATCGCGAGACAATTCGCACGTCAGGTCCCGTATCAGGGTTCTTGTCAGATATCTTGTCGGGGCGCTGGTCAGGGCGCTGATCAGGTCGTCGGGCGGGCAGGCAGGCAGGTGTCCGCGCCCTTCGCGAGACGGGGTGCGATACAGCCGGGCGGGTCGACAGCGGAGCAGGCTGCGTGGGCGGCAGGCCGAACGGCAGGGGGGCGGATTGCAGGGAGCCGGGCTGCAACGGGGCGGATTGCAATGGGACAGGTAAGCGTGGGGCCAGCAACCGGGCGAGCGGGCGGGCAGGTGGGCAGGCCCTCAGGCAGGCAAGCGGGCGGGGCGCCGGACAGGCCGCCCAGGGCGCCGCCTTTCCGGATCTGCCTGCCTCGGGGAGAGTTCTTCTCCTCCCGGGCATGGCTCAGAGCTCCCCCGAGAGGTCCGAGACCTCTGTCAGGCGCACGGCGAGCTGTCCGGCGTTGTCGCCCTCCATCTCCTCCAGCTCCCCCCGGGCGATCAGGCGATCGCCGACGTAGAGCTCCACCGGGTCCTCCACCCGGCGGTCCAGCGGCAGGACGGAATCGCGCGTCAGCTTCAGCAGGTCGCGGATCAGCGGCCGGGCCTTGCCCACCGAGATCGTGATCTCGATCGGGACGACGGTGAAGGGGTTGGCACGGCCCGGGGCCTCGCTGCTGTCATCCATGCTGCTGCATCCTTTCCTGTTCCGCGAAGAACCCCGCCAGGGCGGTGCGGATACCCTCCGTCACCTCGGTCAGGTCGATCTCCGTCTCTTCCTCTCCGAAGCGCAGGAAGACCTGCCCGTCGGAGAGCGTGTCATCCCCGGCCACCGCGAGGGGGAAGCCGAAATCCTGTTCCGTCAGCTGTTCGATGACGGCGATATTGCCGGGGGCGGCCACGACCTCCACCGGTTGGGTGGCGCGGCGGCGGGCCAGGGCATCCAGCTGATCCTTGACCCGCAGGCCGATGGTTTCGCGCGCGGTTTCCGGCAGGATCTTGTCGACGATGTCGTCCAGCAGGGGCTTCATCGCCGAGAGCATGTGCGACTGCGCCTCGGTATAGGTGAAGGAAAGGTCCTGCAGGTTGCGGGCGAAGTCGGCGGCGACATGGCCCTGTTCATCCCGGGCCGCCTTGGTGGCATCGTCCCACCCCGCCTGGTAGCCGTTCTCGAAGGCTTCGAGGCGGATCGTCTCCAGCTCTTCCTCGGACAGGCCGGGGGGCGGGGCGGTACGGACGGCGCCGAAATCTTCGAGGATCTGGGCGATCTGCTTCATGCGGTTTCCTCCCCCTCTTCGAGCCAGCTGCGCAGGATCTCCATCGTTTCCTCCTTGCGGTCCTCGATCAGCGCCTGGAGCTTGGCCACGGGATCATCCCCGCCCGCCATGCCGTCGCTGTCGAAATCGGCCATCATCGGGAAGCCGCCGCCCTCGTCATCGCCGCCAAAACCCCCCAGGCCGGGAAGGTCGGGCAGGTCGTAGTCATCCTCCTGGATCTCGCCTTCCAGGACCTCTCCGCCATCGGCGGTCAGGAGCGGCGGCTGGGCCCCCTTCGACAGCACCGGCCGGACCACGAAGAGGCCGAGGATCAGCGCCACCAGCGCCAGAACCGCCATCTGGATCAGGGACATCACGTCGAGGTGGATCTGGTCGAGGAAACCGGGCGCCGCGGCGGTGCCAAGCTCCGCCACGGGTTCGAATTCCATCGACTTGATGGTGATCACGTCCCCCCGCGCCTCGTCGAAGCCCACAGCGGAGGCGACCAGTTCGCGCAGATCGGCAAGCTCCGGCTCGGTCCGGTCGGTGAAGACGGGATCGCCGTTGTCATCGGTGCCCCGGGTCCCGTTCACCAGCACCGCGACGGTCAGGCGACGGATGGCACCGGCACTGCGCAGGACCTCCCGGTTGACCTCCGACACCTCGTAGTTGACCCGCTCCCGCGTGCCGCTGTCGGAGGCGGAGGAATTGCCGCCGCCGCCAGCCTCCCCGTTGGGCAGGTTGGAGGCGACGGTGACATCGCCGCTGCCGGAATTCTGGGAGGTGCTGGAGTTCTCCTCCGTCTCGGTGGAGATCGCCACGCGCCCCTGGGGATCGAAGCGGCGTTCGCGGATCGACTCGCTTTCGTTGTTGGTTTCCACCGCGACCTCGACCACGGCATTGCCGAAGCCGACGCGGGCCTCCAGCAGGCGCTGGACCTTCTCCTTCAGCTCCTCCGCCCGGTCCTGGCCGGTGGGGGTGCCCGTCGCCTCGTCCGTGGCGCCGATCAGTTCGCCCGAATCGTCGATCACCGCGACATCGTCGGGGTTGAGCCCGGCCACGGCGGAGGCCACGAGGTAGCGCAGCGCCTTGGCCTGGCTGGCGGAGATGTCGCCGCTGGCCGTCAGCGCGACCGAGGCGGTCGGGCGAATGTCACGTTGAAACGGGGTGGCGCCCTGGTGGGCGATATGCACCCGCGCGGCGCTGACCTGCGGCACCGCGGCGATGGTCCGGGCGAGCTCCCCTTCCTTGGCGCGCCAGTAGGCGGCATCGAACATCTGGCTGGTGGTGCCGAATCCCGACAGGTTGTCGAGCAGTTCGTACCCCTGGGAGGAGTTGCGCGGCAGCCCTTCGGAGGCCAGCGTCATGCGCAGTTCGTCCCGCCGGGCCCCTTCGACGTAGATCGACCCGCCCTGCACGTCATAGACGACGCCACGCTGATCCAGCGCGCGCACGATTTCCCCCGCCTGGCCGTTTTCCAGGCCCGAGTAGAGCAGCGCGAGGGACGGCTGCGACGCCATCCGGGCGAGGCCGAGCACGGCCCCGAACATCGCGAGCGCGGCCAGGATCGCGATGACCCGCCGCCGAGGTTCCAGGTTGGTCCACAGGGTCAGAATCTGTTGCAAACCGCGTCTCCCGTTCCGCCGGCCTTCTGCCGGTGCATGACCCTTAATTGGCCGAACGGGCTTAATAATCGGTTAGTGCCTGCACGCTTATAACCACCCCCAGAGAGTTTCTGCGGAGCGCAGCGGGGGACCATGGCCGAGGCCACGACCGAAATCGAGGAAGAGCCGAAGAAGGCGTCGAAACTGCCGTTGATCATCGCCCTCGTGGTGGCGCTTGGCGGCGGTGGCGGCGCGTTTTTCGCCATCTACAGCGGGATGATCCTGGGCAGTGACGATGCCGCGGGCGCCGGCGGCCACGAGGAGGAGGCGCACGAACCCTTCGTCGCCCCCGACGTGGCCTATATCGCGGTCGATTCGATGGTCATCTCGCTTGGCCGGGCCAGCGACGGGCGGCACCTGCGGTTCACCGCCAACCTGGAGGTGCCCTCCAACCAGGAGGGGAACGTCAGCAAGGTGATGCCGCGCATCGTCGACGTGCTGAACGGCTACCTGCGGGCGCTGCGGATGGAAGACCTGGAAGACCCCGCAGCCCTGGTGCGGATCCGCGCCCAGATGCTGCGCCGGATCAAGGTGGTGACCGGCCCCGATGCCGTCAGCGACCTGCTGATCGTGGAATTCGTGCTGAACTGACGAAGAGAGGACGGAGAGGACATGGAACTGATCGCCGATATCCTGCTGGTGGCCGGCGCGCTCGGCGCCGGGTTCTACTGCTATATCCTGGCCCGCCGGCTGACCCGGTTCAACGACCTGGAAGGCGGCATGGGCGGCGCGGTCGCGGTGCTGTCGGCCCAGGTCGACGACCTGTCGAAGACATTGCAGGCCGCCCAGGGCAGCGCGAAGGACAGCAGCCAGTCCCTGGAACAGCTGACGGAGCGGGCGGAACAGGTGGCCAAGCGGCTGGAACTGCTGGTCGCCTCGATGCACGACCTGGACGTGGCGGCAAGCCAGGCGCAGGCGAAGCAGGAGCTGGCGGAGGAAGAGGCCCCCGCGGTCTTTGCCCGCCACAGCGGCAGTCACTGAGGAGGCAGCATGGCCAGGAAGAAGAATTCCGCCGCCAAGCGCCCCGGCACCCCAGCCGGCCGCCCCCCGGGCAAGCCGCAGGCAAGGGGCGGCGCCCGTCGCAAGGGGCGGCGCGGGGGGCCCCGGCGCGGCGCCCTGACGCTGATCGCCGGCCTGCTGATCGGCTCCGCCCTGCTGCGGGTCGGCCTGCATTCCGACATGGTGATGGCGCTGGACAGCGGCCAGGCAGGGCAGATGGACCAGATGACGGCCCCCGCCGAGGGCGGCCATGGCGAGGCCGTGGCCCAGGCCGGTTGCACCCAGCCGCCCGAGGTGGAGGCGATGCTGCAGGCCTTCGAAGCGCGGGAGGCGCGCCTGGCCCGGCGGGAGGAACAGGTGCGCGACCGGATGAATGCCCTGGCCATCGCCGACGAGGAAATCACCAAGAAGCTGGCCCAGCTGGAGGCGGCGGAAACCGCGCTGAAGGCAACGCTGGCCCTGGCCGACAACGCGGCGGAAAACGACCTGACGCAGCTGACCTCGGTCTACGAGAGCATGAAGCCGAAGGACGCCGCCGCCCTGTTCGAACAGATGGACCCGGAGTTTTCCGCCGGCTTCCTGGGCCGGATGCGACCGGAGGCGGCGGCGGCGGTCATGGCCGGCCTGTCGTCGGAACGCGCCTATGCGATCAGCGTCATCCTGGCGGGCCGGAATTCATCTGTTCCAAAGGAATGACCCCTAGGCTGGCGATCCAGTAGCAACGAGGTGGCGCAGCAATGATCGGTTTTGTCGGAA
This sequence comes from Pseudooceanicola sp. NS-SX8, assembly GCF_057380755.1. NCBI lineage: Bacteria > Pseudomonadati > Pseudomonadota > Alphaproteobacteria > Rhodobacterales > Paracoccaceae > Pseudooceanicola > Pseudooceanicola sp. NS-SX8. Next base: position 4,894,974 of record NZ_CM170819.1, read on the forward strand.
TCGGCGTGATTTTCGTGATGGTCTTCGGCGGCTACATCCTGGCCGGTGGCAAGATGGCGATCATCCTGAAGTCCCTGCCGTTCGAAATGATGATGATCGGTGGCGCCGCCGTGGGCGCCTTCCTGATCTCCAACGACATGGCGGCGGTGAAACACACCGCCAAGGACGTCGGCAAGGTCTTCAAGGGCCCGAAGTGGAAGCATGACGACTATCGCGACCTGCTGTGCCTTCTGTTCGAACTGATCCGCCTGGCGCGCCAGAACCCGGTGGCGATCGAGGAACATATCGAGGATCCCGAGAATTCCTCGATCTTCTCGAAATACACCCGCATCGTCGGCGACAAGGAAGCGATCGCGCTGATCTGCGATACCATGCGCTCTGCCTCGATGAACTACGACGATCCGCACCAGGTCGAAGAGGTGCTGGAAAAGCGGATGGAGGCGAACACCCACCACGCCATGCATTCCAGCCACGCGCTTCAGTCGATGGCGGACGCCCTGCCGGCCCTGGGGATCGTGGCCGCCGTGCTGGGGGTGATCAAGACCATGGGCTCCATCGACCAGCCGCCCGAAGTGCTGGGCAAGATGATCGGCGGCGCCCTTGTGGGCACCTTCCTGGGCGTGTTCCTGGCCTATGGCATCGTCGGCCCCTTCGCCGGGCGGCTGAAGACGGTGATCGAGGATGACGCCCATTTCTACCAGCTCATCCGGGAGGTCCTGGTGGCCAACCTGCACAACCATGCGACCAACATCTGCATCGAGGTCGGGCGGCAGAACACGCCCTCCCACTGCCGCCCCAGCTTTGCCGAGCTGGAAGAGGCGCTGAAGGAAGTGAAGAGCAGCGGGGCGGCATGATGCGGATCTGGCTTTCCCTTCTGCTGATCTGTGCCGCGGCGCCGCTGGCGGCACAGACGGCGGTCATGCGGTCCGGCGACCATGCGGAGTTCACCCGGCTGACCCTGCCCCTGCCCGCGGATACCGATTTTACCCTGGCCCAGGTGCCGGGCCGCGCCGTGCTGACGCTGAGCGGGTCCCTGCAGGAGGTCGACACGAGCCAGGTCTTCGACCGGATCGGCCGCAGCCGCCTGTCGGAGCTGACCAGCGCCCCCGGCCCGGTGGTTTCACTGGCCCTGCCCTGCGATTGCCCGGTCGAGGCGCGGCTGGCCGCCAACCGCCTGCTGGTGATCGACATCGGCAATGGCCCCGCATTGGATGCCCCGCCACCGCCCCTGCGCGCGCCCGAATCCCAGCCAGTACCCCAGCCAGCGCCCCTATCGGGACCAGTTTCGGGACCGGCAGGGCCGACACCTTCCACAACCCCCACCGCCAGCCCGTTGCCGACGTCACCCGACCTGCGAGACGCCGCCGTGAGGGAGGCCATGGCGCTGCGCCTGCGCACGGCGCCGGCCGGGGTCGTGACCGCCCGCCCGGCACCGATCGCATTGCGCGGCATCACCCTGTCCCTGGGTCTGCCGCCGGTCGACCCGCTGGCCCCCGGCCCCGTCACTGTCCCCAGCACGGCCCCCGTACCCGAGGGAGCGGCGCCACCGGCGCCCGGCCCCACCCTCGCCGCGCGCGATGCCCCCGCCACACCGCCCGTGACCCTGCCCCCGGTAACTCCCCAGGTGACTGCTCCGGTGACTGCCCCCTCAGTCGGACAGGTGCCACCCGCCATGCCCGCGACCCAGCCTGCCCAGGCCCCGGAATCTCCGCCCGCCTTGACCCTGCCGCCCATCCCCCTGCCGGAAGGGCCCGGGGCGCGGCAGATGGCCGAAGAGAGGCTGGCCACCCTGCCGGGGGTTCCGACAGAGGCAGAGGCCCGCCTGACCAGGGAGCTGGAACGCAACCTGCTGGCCGCCATCGGCAGCGCGGCGACAGAGGGGCTGCTGGATCCCGACACCGCCAGCGCCACCGCGCTGGCGGAGGAGCAGCGCCGGATCACCGGCACGCTGCAGGATGGCGTGCATCCCGACCCGGGCCTGGCCGCCACCCCCAGCACCTTCGACAACGAGCAGATGAACTCCTCCGGCCGGATCATCCTGTCCGGCAACCCCTGCGCGCTGCACATGCCCCCCCTCGTAGCGGAGGAGGAGACCGGCGATTTCGCCGAGGGGCTGTCCCGGCTGCGCGCCCGCCTGACCGGCGAATTCGACCGCGATGATGTGCAGGCCTACCACGACCTGGCGCATTTCTACCTGCTGCACGGCTTCGGCCCCGAAGCGGCCCGCGTGCTCGATTCGGTCCAGCAACCCCCGATGGAAGAAGCCGAAATGGCCTCTGCCGCGCGGATCCTGGAATTTGGCCACGATCCCGAAGACAGCCCCTTCGACAGCCGCCTGACCTGCGATACCGATGCCGCGCTCTGGGCCGTGCTGGCGGTGGAATACCTGCCACCTGGGACGAACTTCGACGCCGGGGCGATCAAGCGCACGCTGATGGCGATGCCGGAGGTCCTGAAATCCGCGCTCGGACCCGAGTTGGCGGAGCGGTTCATGGCCGCGGGGGAAAAGGATTTCGCCCGTGACATCATGCGGATCGTCGAACGCAACCTGATCGATTCCACGCCGCGCCAGGCCCTGGCAGCGGCCATGCTGGCCGATGGCGACGAGGCGCCGGATCGCGACACCTACCAGGCGCTGATCGCCCAGAACACCGATGTCTCCCCCGAGGCGCTGTTGCATTACACCAACGGCACGCTGGAACACGGCGAACCCGTCGACCAGGAAACGATCGGCCTGCTGGAAAGTTATCGCGGCCAGTACCGGGAGGGGCCGATGAACGCCGAACTGGCCCGGGCAGAGGTCATCGCCCGCGCCGCCACCGGCAATTTCATCGCCGCCTTCGCGCTCTACGATCAGGAGCGGGAGGCCTTCACCCCGGAGGTCCGGCAAGAGATCGTCAACGGGCTGACCCGCAACCTGGCGGATCATTCGGCGGATGCGGTCTTTACCCGGCTCTATTTCAGCCACGCGGGCGAAATGGCCGAACTGGCCAGCGCCCAGGCGATGAACCAGGTGGCGGACCGGCTGCTGTCGCTGCACCTGGCGGAGGTGGCCGATGCCGCCATCGCGGGCCCGGCAGAGGGTGAGGCCGGGCGCGACCGTCGCCTGTTGCGCGCCCGCGCCGCGCTGGAAATGAACCTGCCCCGCCGTGCCGAGGCAGAGCTGGCCGGGCTGACCGGGCCGGAGGTCGATCGCCTGCGGGCCGAGGCCAGCCTTGCCACCGCCGATTTTTCCCAGGCTGCCGCGCTCTTTGCCGGGGCGGGGGAAACCGTCCAGGCGGGGGAGGCCGCCTGGCTTGCCCGCGATTTCGACGCGATGACCGCGGCGCAGGATCCGGTCCGGGCGGAATTTGCCGGCATCCTGAGCGCCCAGCCGGAGGTCACGATCCCGGACGCCGGCCCGCCCACCCTGGCCGCCAGCCGCGACGTGCTGAACCAGAGCGGCGAAACCCGAGAGGCGCTGCGCGCCCTGCTCAACTCGGTCGAGGTCGATACCGCGCTGGAACAATAGCGCATTTGCGAAGCCTCAACCATTTCGCGGAATAACCGACAGGACTGAATTTGCCAGAACGGCCGGGGATTCCCCGCGATTGAAGGTCCGAAATGACCGATGCACCTGCCCTGAGCGGCCCGCAGGCCCGCCCGCTGTTCCAGCCCACGATCCTGCTGGCGCTGGCGCTGATGGCGATCATCGTGATGATGATCCTGCCCGTCCCTGCCTTCGTGCTGGACGTGGGCCTTGCCGCCAGCTTCGCCCTGGCGATCCTGATCTTCACCGTGACCCTCTTTGTCGAGAAACCGCTGGATTTCTCGGCCTTCCCGACCGTGCTGCTGGCCTCTCTGATGCTGCGGCTGTCACTGAACGTCTCCTCCACCAAGCTGATCATCGGGGAGGGGCACACGGGCACCGGCGCGGCGGGGGACGTGATCCGCGGCTTTGCCGATTTCGTCATGTCCGGATCGGTTTTCCTGGGGCTGGTGGTCTTCGGGGTGCTGCTGATCGTCAATTTCATGGTGATCACCAAGGGTGCCGCCCGCATGGCCGAAGTCGGCGCGCGCTTCGCCCTGGACGGCATGCCGGGCAAGCAGCTGGCCATCGACAGCGACATGTCCGCCGGCGCCATCGACCACATGCAGGCCAAGGAACGGCGCGAGCGGGAGCAGCAGGAAACCACCTTCTTCGGCTCTCTCGACGGGGCGTCGAAATTCGTCAAGGGTGACGCGGTGGCGGGCCTGCTGATCACCCTGCTGAACCTGGTGGTGGGGCTGCTGATGGGCGTCGTCGTCCACGACATGCCCCTGGGCGATGCCTTTGAAACCTATGCGATCCTGACCGTCGGCGACGGGCTGGTGACGCAGATCCCGGCGGTGATCATCTCCATCGCATCGGCGCTGCTGCTGGCGCGCGGCGGATCCGTGGGCGCGACCGACCTGGCGCTGGTGGGCCAGCTGGGCCGTCACCCGGCGGCACTGGCCACGGTGGCGGTGCTGATGCTGCTCTTCGCGCTGGTGCCCGGCCTTCCCTTCGTGCCCTTCGTCCTGGGCGGGCTTGTCCTGGGCGGCGCCGCGGCCACGGTGCATCGCCGCCAGAAGGCGGAGCGCGCGGCCCCCGATGCCTCGCGCGAAGATGCGCCGAAACCGCGCCAGAAATCCCTGGGCGATACGCTCGACCTTGATGACATCCACGTGGAGTTCGCCCCCGACCTGGTGAACATGGTGCTGGATCCCGGCACCGGGCTGGACGCCCGGATCGAGAACATGCGCCTGCATGTCGCGGAAAGTTACGGCCTGATCCTGCCGGAAATCCGGCTGACCGATGACCCTTCCCTGCCGTCGGGCAGCTACGTGATCCGCATCCAGGGGGTCGAACAGGCCCGGGCCATCCTGCGCCCCACCCAGGTGCTGGCGCTGACCCAGGGGCGCGGCGGCCCGGCGGGCGAAGACGTGAAGGAACCGGTCTACGGCGCCCCCGCCCGCTGGATCGACCAGTCGGCACAGGACGACGCCGCCCTGTCCGGCCTGACCATGGTCACCCCGACAGAGGTGCTGGCGACCCACCTTCTGGAAACCATCAAGCGCAACTTCCCCCGCCTGCTGTCGATGAAGAGCCTGCGCCGCCTGCTGGAAGAGATGACGAACCTGTCGGACCCGCGCCGGGCGGATGCCAACCGCAAGCTGCTGGACGAGCTGATCCCGGAAAAGGTGCCGCTGGACCTGCTGCACCAGGTGCTGCGCCTGCTGGTGGGCGAACAGGTGTCGATCCGCAACCTGCCCCTGATCCTGGAGGCCGTGGGCGAGGTGCGCCAGATGACCCAGCAGCCGGAGGCGATTTGCGAACATGTGCGCCATCGCATGGGGTTCCAGCTGATCGCGGACCTGCGCCGCGACGACGGCACGGTGCCGCTGATCCAGCTCGCGCCGGAGTGGGAGGACATCTTCACCACCTACCAGGTGGAGCGCGACCGCGGTGTCGTCGACGTGGCCCTGCCACCGGATATCTTCGCCCGGCTGGTCGGCAACGTGGGAGAGGCGCTGACCGAGGCCTCCGAAAAGGGGATCCATGCGGCGCTTGTCACCTCCACCCAGCGGCGGCGCTTCCTGCGCATGGCGCTTTCGGCGCGGGGGATCACCAATCCCGTGCTGTCGTTCGAGGAAATCGGCATCGATGCGCGCCCCTCCCTGGTGGCGATGGTGGGCGCCGATGAATGACACGATGAACGCGCTGGCGACCCAGGCCCTGGACCTGCTCCGCCGTGACGGCTGGTCCGCCTTCGTGGTGCTGCTGCGGGTGGGGACCTTCACCTCCTTCCTGCCGGGGTTCGGGGAACAGTCGGTGCCCGCGCGGGTGAAACTGGTGGTGGCCCTCAGCCTGACGGCGGTGGTCCTGGCGGCCCGCCCGGCCCTGCCGCCGGGCCCGCCGACCCCGGGCCTTTTCGCCCATCTCCTGGCGACGGAGGTGGTGGCGGGCCTTGCGCTCGGCCTCGGGCTGCGGCTCTTCCTGCTGGCGCTGCAGACCACCGGATCCATGATCGCCCAGGCGACCTCCCTCAGCCAGATCCTGGGGATGACGGTGATCGAACCGATGCCGGCGATCGGCAACATCCTGGTCATCGGCGGCCTGTGCCTGGCGATGATCCTGGGGCTGCATGTGCATGTCGTGCTCTACCTGCTGATCAGCTACGAGGCGATGCCCGCGGGCCAGTGGCCCGTGGCGGCGGACCTGGCGCAATGGGGCATCGCCCTGACCGGGCGCAGTTTCCGGCTGGCCTTCACCCTGGCCGCGCCCTTCGTCATCATCTCGGTCATCTACAACCTGACGCTCGGCGTCATAAACCGCGCCATGCCGCAGCTGATGGTCGCCTTCGTCGGCGCGCCGGTGATCACCTTCGGCGGCATTGCCCTGTTGCTCCTGCTCATCATGCCCATCCTTTCCACCTGGTCGGAGGCGCTCTTCGCCTTCCTCGGCCGACCGTTCTGAGGGGCGCAGCATGGCGGAGGAGGAGGACACAGGCGAGAAACCGCACGAGGCGACGGGGCGAAAACTGGAAAAGGCGCGGGAGCGGGGCGAGGTGCCGCGCTCTGCCGACCTGTCGGCGGCCGCGGCCTATGGCGGGCTCTGCCTGGCGGCAATGGCGGCGGGCCCTGCCGCGCTGACAGAGCTCGGCGGTGCCCTGCAGACGCTGATCGACCGGCCCGAGGCGCTGGCGCCGCTGTTCTTCGACGGCCACGGGGCGACGATCACCGGCGGGCTTTTCGGCGCGGTCGTGCCCCGAATCCTGCCCTTCTTCGTGATCCCCGCCGCCGCCGCCCTGGCCGCGATCATCGCCCAGCGGGCCTTCACCGTGTCCGGCAAGAAGATACAGCCCAAGCTGTCGCGCATCTCGGTGCTGAAGAACGCCAAGAACAAGTTCGGCCGTAGCGGGTTGTTCGAATTCGCCAAGAGCTTTGCCAAGCTGCTGATCTATTCGACCCTGCTGTTCCTCTTCGTCTCCGCCAACATGTCGGAAATGGCCTCTGCCCTGCTGCTGGAGCCGGGGATCACCGTGGCGATGCTGCTGCGGCTCTGCGTCGAATTCCTGGCCCTGGTCTTTGCCATCGCGGTGAGCCTGGGCGGAATCGACTTCCTCTGGCAGTGGGCGGAACACCTGCGCAAGAACCGCATGACCGACAAGGAGATCCGCGATGAGCTGAAGGAGAGCGAGGGCGATCCCTACGTCAAGAGCCAGCGCCGCATGCGCGGCGAACAGATCGCCCGGTCGCAGATGATGGCAGAGGTCCCGGATGCCGACGTGGTGATCGTCAACCCGACGCACTACGCCGTGGCGCTGAAATGGGAACGCGCGCGGGGCACCGCGCCGGTGGTCATCGCCAAGGGCGTGGACGAGGTGGCCCAGGCCATCCGCCGCCTGGCGCTGGAACACGCGGTGCCGGTGCACAGCGACCCGCCCACGGCGCGGCGGCTGCATGCAGAGACCGAGATAGGGGAGCAGATCTCCCCCGCAGATTACAAGGCCGTGGCGGCCGCGATCCGGTTCGCGGACGAGATGCGGCGCAAAGCGAAAGGACGGATCTGATGAAGACTTCCAACAAGACCAGGGCCCTGGAACCGGTCGCCCGCGCGACCGCCATGGCCTTCGAGGCGGAGCTGATGCAGCTGCGGCGCGTTGCCCAGCGGGAACGGCAGCTGCGCCTGTCGCTGGATGCGCTGGAACGGCGCGCGGCGGAGCGGTTCGTGGAAACGGTCGACCGCACGGTCACCGGCGAACTGGAACTGGCCGACAGCCAGGACCGCGCCTGGCGGGACTGGATTTCCGTCCGCCGTGGCAAGCTGCAGTCGGAGCTGGCCCTGGTGCTGGCCGAAAAGACCGACCGGATGGAGAAACTCTCCCGCAGCCTCGGCCGGAAGGATATCGCGGCCAGGATGCACGGCGCCAGCCTGTCGGAGGACCGCCGCGCCGCGCTGTCCCGCGAACTGGCGAACCTGCAGGACCTCGCCGTGCTGCTGAAGGCCAACCGCGACCATCGCCAGCTGCACTGATCCAGGCAACACCTGATCCTGCCGAAAGACGGAAAAAACCCGGGCCCTGGAGCCCGGGTTTTCCATCTCTGCGCTTCTGCGCGCCACGTCAGCCCACGGACGGGCCAGGGCGCCTGCCGTCAGGCATCCTGCCGGGCGATATCGGTGATCAGCACATCGGTGACCATGGGCCCCAGGATCTTGCGCGCGACGTTGAAGAGCGCGGCGCGCAGGATGTCCAGGTTGTTGGAATTGGTGAAGGCCCCTTCGAAGCCGCCCACGTTGGCATGATCGAACATCACCTGCAGGAAGGCGTCGCGCAGCTTCGGTTCGCGCGCATAGACCTGCTCCTGCCCGCCCAGGTCGACCTCCAGGCTGATCGACATGACCACCAGCGCGCCGATCTTCTCATTCGTCACCACCGGGATGATGAACTGGTTGTTCATCTTGACGTACTCCCGGTCCACCGGCTCTTCCTCCGCCATCATCTCCTCCTCCTGGGGGGCATGGCCGGCGGGGGCGGGCGCGGTGCCATCGCCACAGGGGTCGATCATCACCGGCGCGGGCTCCGGACGCAGCATCAGCCCCGCGCCGGCGCCGCCACCGATTCCGAAGACGATCAGGAGGATGGGCAGAAGTTTCTTCATGGGCGACCTCAGTAGGGCAGGATCCGGTCCAGCACCTGCTGGCCGATACGCGGTTGCTGCATGTCGGTGATCTGGCCCCGCCCGCCGTAGCTGACCCGGGCCGAGGCGATCTTGTCGTAGGTGATCTCGTTCTGGCGGGAGATATCCTCCGGCCGGACATAGCCGGACACCAGCAGCTCCCTCAGTTCGAAGTTCACCCGCACCTCCTGGTTGCCGGAAATCGCCAGAACCCCGTTGGGCAGCACATCTACCACCGTGGCCGCGACCCGCAGGGTCAGCTGCTCGTTCCGGCTGACCGATCCGTCACCGGAGGAGGCGCTGGAACTGTCCAGCGACACCGCACTGTCCATCGTGGCGCCGTTCTGCAGCACCCGGTTCAACCGCTGCGGAATGCCGAAGAACTCCGTCAGGCCGACACTGTCCGATCCCGATCGCGACCGGTCGGTGGAGTTGGAGATATTCGCGCTCTCGTCGATCTCGATCACGACGGTCAGAATATCCCCCTCCTTCTCCGCCCGGCGATCGCCCAGCAGGGATCCGCGCCCGCCCCGCCAAAGGGAGGCCTCTGGCCGGCCCATGGTATCGGCCAGCCCGGCGCCCTTGGCGGAGGCAAGGTTCATCGCCTCGTATTCCGGCCCGAAGGTATCGGGCGAAAAGGCCGGGGGACGGCCCAGGTGGGACCGGTCGATGCAGCCCGGCAGGGCCAGCAGGGCCGTCAGGGCCAGGAACAGGGGGAAAACGCGGGGTTTCATTCTACTCTGATGCTCCCGTCCGGTTGGATGGTGCCGCTGATGGTCTGGCGGGAGGAGAGGTTCATCACGCGGATCACCTCCCCCGCGCCGCCGCGGGCCAGGGCGCGCCCCTCCGCGGTGATGACCAGCCCGTCGCGGTTGTAGACCAGGCTGACGATTCCGTTGCGTTCGACCAGGGCGGGCGGGCCCACATCGCCGGGCAGGATCGGCCGGCCGGCATAGATGCTGACCCGCGTTTCCATCCCCGCCAGCCCCGCGACAGAGGTCAGCGCGCCCGGCACCTCGATGTCGCGCAGGGCGAAATCCACCGGCGACAGCACGGTCTGGGGCCGCAGGTTGCGCGCCGCAACCACCGTTTCGGCGGCCAGCCCGGCGGGCAGAACCGGTGCCAGGACCGGTGCCAGGAGCAGGATGCAGGCCAGCCACCGCATCAGCGCACCTGGGCCGTGGCGCCCAGCATCTGATCGGCGGCGGAAATGACCTTGGAGTTCAGCTCGTAACCGCGCTGCGCCTCGATCAGGTCGGTGATTTCGCGCACCGGATCGACCGAGCTGTCCTCCAGGTAGCCCTGGCGCAGGGTGCCCAGCCCATCGAGCCCCGGCGTGGTGACCGCCGGCGCGCCTGAGGCCTCGGTTTCCACGAAGAGGTTGGACCCGATCGCCTCCAGCCCCTTGGGGTTGGAGAAACCGACGAGGGAGAACTGACCCAGCAGCTGCGCCTGGGCGTTGTTGTTGAAATAGGCGTAGACCTCCCCATCGGCATTGATTGAGATGGAGCGCGCATCCTCGGGAATGGTGATTTCCGGCGCCACCGGGAAGCCGTCGGAGGTGACGATCAGCCCGTCGCCCGTCCGTTTCAGCCCGCCGTCGCGGGTATAGGCCGCCTGGCCGTTCGGCAGCGTTACCTCCAGGTAGCCGCGCCCCTCGATCGCCACGTCCAGGTCGCCCCCGGTCTGGCCCAGCGTCCCCTGCGCCAGCTGCATGGAAACAGAGGCCGGCCGCACCCCCAGGCCCAGCTGGATCCCCGTGGGCAGGACCGTCCCGTCGGAGGCATTCACCGTGCCGGCGCGGGCGAATTGCTGATAGTGCAGATCGGCGAATTCGGCCCGGCGGGCGTTGTAGCCCGTGGTCGACATGTTGGCGAGGTTGTTGGAAATGGTTTCCACCCGCATCTGCTGGGCGGCCATGCCGGTGGCGGCGATTTTCAGCGCTCTCATCTGGTGTCCTTTTGTTGGCGGGGCCCGTGACAAGACCCGTGACAAGGCCCGTGATGGGCCCGTAATCGTTCCCGTGACGGCTCCGGCCTGCGGTTGCCCCTTTGTCCGGGGTGGCGGGGGTGCGGGCCCTGACCGATCGGGCCCATGGTCGTTCCTGCGGGAGCTTAGCGGGTGAGGGTTTTCAACATGTTGCGGACGCGGTCATCTTCGCGGTCAAGAAAGCTCTGCCCCAGTTCGTAGGCCCGCTGGACGGTGATCATCCGCGCCACCTCCGAAATCGGATCGACGTTGGATGCCTCCAGAAAGCCCTGCACGACGCGGGGGTTTTCCACCGCGTCGAACCCTTCATCGGCCACGAACATCGTACCGCCCTCGCGTTGCATGCGGGCGGGATCGGCGGGCATGACCACCCCGATCTGCCCCACGGCGACGCCATCGGCGCTGATCGTGCCGTCGGCGGCGACCCCGATGGTCGCGGCGGGCGGGATGAAGACCGGCGCGCCGCCGGCATCCAGCACCGGGTAACCGTCATTGGTCACCAGGTCCCCCGCGTTGGAGGTGGCAAAGCTGCCCGCACGGGTCAGCCGGTCCCCGTTGGGGGTCTGGACCAGGAAGAACCCGTCGCCCTCGATGGCGAAATCCAGGCTGCCGCCGGTCGGGCTCAGCGTGCCCTGCGCGTAGGACACCCAGCGGATATCCCCCAGCGCCATGGAGATCGACGGCCCGTCATCCACGCCCTGGATGTACTCGGAAAAGATCATCTCCTCCGTCCGGAACCCGGTGGTGGAGGCATTGGCGATATTGTTCGCAATGATGTCCATTTCCCGCGCCAGGCCGGACAGGCGGGTCAGGGTGGTGTAGCCGGTGCTTTCCATGGTCAGCCTCCGATGATCAGCGGGATCAGGTGGTCCTGGAAGAAGGACACGAGGGTCTGGGACATGAAGGACATCGACAGCCAGAAGACGACGACGATGGCCCCCAGTTTCGGCACGAAGGTCAGGGTCATTTCCTGGATCGAGGTCAGCGCCTGGAACAGGCCCACGGCCAGGCCGGTGACCAGCGCCACCGCCAGGATCGGCGTTGCGGTGATCACCGCGACCCAAAGCCCCTGGCGCAGGGCGTCGAAGAACAGTTCCTCTCCCATTCGATCAGCCCCTTTCGCCAACGCAAGGCCCGGGCCGGGCCCCCTCGACAGAGGGTCACGGATTGTCGCCCCCATGGATCAGCATGGAGGATCAGCAGGGTGGGTCAGCACGATGCGTCACCCGGTAGATCAGCGGCCTCAGACCGGCATCCGCAGGATTTCCTGGTAGGCCTCGACCACCTTGTCGCGGACCGTCACCGCGGCCTCCACCGCCAGTTCGGTCTGCGCCAGGGCCTGGACGAGCGAGGTGCTGTCGGCCTCCCCCACCATGGCGGCGCGGGCTGTCTGCTCTCCCTCGCGGAAGGTCTCGGCGAAGTCCTTCGCAACTTCGCCGAGGGTTTCGCCAAGGCCCTGACCCGTGTTCGGGGTGGGCGTGGTGGCGGGGCGGGCGGCCGCGTATTTCTGCGCGGCATTCAATGCACGAATGTCCATTCTGGACCTCCTTTATCGACGCAGGAGATCGAGCAGGCCTGCCGACATCTGGCGGGCCTGATCGAAGACCTTGAGGTTCGCCTCGTAGCTGCGCTGTGCTTCACGCGCGTCGGCGATTTCGACCACCAGATCGACGTTCGATCCATCATGGTAGCCGCTCTCATCGGCGAGGGGATGAGCGGGGTCGTAGATCCGGGCCGGATCTGTCTGATCCAGCCGGACACGGCCCGTCGTCACCCCGCCTGCCCCCTCGGTTTCCGCAACGCTTTCAAACGGCACGGTTTTCCGGCGGTAACCGGGGGTATCCGCATTGGCGATATTTTCGGATGTATGGCGCAGCCGCTGGCCCTGGGCGCGCAGCCCGGTCGCGGCGATGGCCATGCTTTGTGAAAGGTCGCTCATCCCGTCACCTCCGCCCGATGGAAGTGCGCATCAGCGTGAGGCCCGAGCGATAGATCGCGAGCGCCCGGTCATGCTGCTGCTTCACCTCGACGGATTTCAGCATCTCCTGCTCCAGCGAGACGGAGTTGCCGTTGGGTTCGGACAGGCCTTCGCGTTCTGTTGTCAGGATGGTTTCGGCCAGGCCCGCGCCAGCGTTCAGATGGCTGTCGCGCGTGGCGCGCATCCCCCTGCTGGGGACGCCGCCCTTCATCAGCTCGGCAAAGGGGATGACATCGCCGGCACGGTAGCCGGGCGTATCCGCATTGGCGGTGTTCGCGGCGACGACGGCCTGCCGCACGCCGGCATGACGCGCCATGGATTCCGCCATCTGGAACAGCTGTATCTGGTCGAACATCGGGGCTTCTCCCTCGATCACTTTCAACCAAGGCTTAACCCCGATTCCTTTAGAAATGGTTGGCGACAGATGAAGGGATCGCGCGATGTCACAGAAGGTGCTGCAGGGGGTGAGGGCCGAGATCGGCAACCTGACCGCCGTCCGCCATGTCGGCCGGATCGAAGCCGTGGAACCCGAGGTTCTGAAGGTCACGGGGCTGGGCCGCCACGCCCGCCTTGGGGACATACTGAAGGTCACGCGCGGGGACGGATCGGTCCTGCACGGAGAGGTCGTGCGCCTGGATCGCGACGCGGTGACGGTCATGCCCGACGACCGGACGGAGGGGGTTTCGCTGGGCGACCGGGTGGTGCTGCGCGGCCCGCTGCGGATCGCCCCCGACGACAGCTGGATCGGCCGGGTGATCGACCCGCACGGCTTGGCCCTGGATGGCAAGCCGATCCTGCCCGGACGCGTCGCGCGGGCATTGCGCGGCGATCCCCCGCCGCCGGCCGACCGGCGCGGCCTGGGCGCGCGGCTCGACACCGGGACGACGATCCTCAACACGCTGCTGCCCGTGGTCGAGGGCCAGCGCATCGGCCTTTTCGCCGGATCCGGCGTGGGCAAGTCGCGGCTGATGGCCCATCTTGCGACGCAGATGCAGGCCGACGTGGCGGTGATCGCCCTGGTCGGCGAACGCGGGCGGGAGCTGCGGGAATTTACCGACAAGGTCCTGGGGCCCGAGGGGATGAAGCGCGCGGTGGTGATCGCCGCCACCTCCGACCGTTCCGCCCTGGTGCGGCGGCGCTGCGCCTGGACGGCCATGGCGGTGGCGGAACATTTCCGCGACCAGGGGCGGCACGTCCTCTTCCTGGCCGATTCCATCACCCGCTTCGCGGAGGCGCATCGCGAAGTCGCGGTCGCGGGCGGCGAATTGCCGGCACTGCGCGGCTACCCGCCCTCCACCGCCTACCAGATCATGCAGCTGTGCGAACGCGCGGGCCCCGGTGCGGGGGCGGCGGGCACGATCACCGCCGTCCTGTCGGTGCTGGTCGCCGGGTCCGACATGGAAGAGCCGGTGGCCGATATCCTGCGCGGCGTGCTGGACGGGCATATCGTCATGGACCGCCAGATCGCCGAACGTGGCCGCTATCCGGCGATCGACCTGCTGCGCTCCGTGTCCCGCTCCCTGCCCGATGCCGCCAGCGCCGCGGAAAACCAGATGATCGCAGAGGCGCGCCACCTGCTGTCCGCCTATGCGCGGTCGGAAATGATGGTGCAGGCCGGGCTGTATCAGCCTGGCAGCGATCCTGTGCTGGACCAGGCGATCCGCGCCTTTCCCGACCTCGACGCCTTCCTGGCGGAGGAGGAGGAGAACGGCATCGCCGCCTCTTTCAACCGGCTGCAACTGATCCTGCGGCGGTCGGCCGCTGCGCCCCAGGCCCGGCAGCCCGCCCCGGCCAAACCACGGGCCGCCCCCCGCCGCGACCCTCGACCGGAGCAGGGCAGCCTGCCGCGCCCCGCCCTGCCCCGCTGACCTGCCGGACCCGCTCGCACCCGCCAAACGCAAAGGCCGCCGCCGGAGAAACCGGCAGGCGGCGACACCGGGTGTTCCGCAGAAAATGCGCCGGCCGGGGCCCCGAACGCCCATCCCGCGCCCCTGCTGGCCCCCGTCCCTTCGCGCCGGGCGCAGTGCCATGATCACGGCAGGGAGTGCAGGCAAGCTTCGAGCCAGCAGGCCCCGGTTCAGCCCTCTCGCAGGCTCTTCATGAAGGTCAGCGTGTTCGACAGCAGGGTCTGGGCGATCATGCCCGAACTGGTCGTCGTGAAATCTGACAGCTGTTCTCTCAGCAGGTAGGTCTTCACCAGCTTGTCGCGCAGCTCCTCATCGTTGAACTCCGCCGGGTCGTCGGTCCCCAGAAGCTTTTCCGACCGCTCCTTGAACACCACCAACTGCTGTTCGATGTCGATCTGGCCAAAGCTGGTGGGCAGGCCAAAGGCGGTTTCGAACACCTGGCGCAGGGGTTCGTTGCCCATGATCCGATACCACTTTGTGTTGATCGAACTGTCGTCGGTCGCGAAATCCTCCAGCACGCGCTTGGCGTTCAGGGCCAGGCGCATCGACTCGTCCTGATCCCCCACCGCGATCTCGAATTCCTGGCGCCGGTACTTTGCCGTGATATCGGAACCGAACGTGGAAATCTTGGTCGAAGGGGTCCCCCGGTCGAAACCGAAAGCCTCCGCCAGGTCCTTGTACCGGCTGTCGGAGAGCTTGTTGGCAAGCGCATCCTCTTCCAGCGTGCCCTCCTCCAGCACCTTCTTGATGAAATAGGTGTTGTTGATGTCATCCTGCAGGCCGAAGGCGCCCAGCGCGACGCGCATCAGGCGCCGGTCCTTCACCAGGTCCTCCGCCGTTTCGACCGCACCGATGTTCTCCTCGAAATAGGCGGTATCCCGGGTCAGCAGGGGCGACTTGTCGAAACTCTCCTTCTGCGTCTCGTAGGTCCGTTCCAGGAAGGCCCAGCCGGAATAGCCGGTGTAGGGCAGGATGGGGGTGAACATCAGTTCGGCCTCGCATTCAGCAGGCGATCCTCCCGGGGCAGAAGCCCGCGCAGCGCCTTCAGGCACTGGTAATACTGGTCGCCCAGCACCGCGTCGGTCGCCATGGCCAGCAACTTGCGGCTGTCGGGGTCGGTCAGGATCTGGCTCAGCTCCTCGATCCGGCGCAGCAGCTGGTGACGGGTCTCCTCCGCCGAGGCATCGCCCGTCAGCACCAGTTGGGCGGCGTAGCAGACGCGGCGCACCGGCGTCGTCGCTTCCTCCGGATGGATGGCATCGCGCAGGCGCAGGATGTTGACGTTGGGCGTGACGATGTTCAGCCGCGACCGGCGATCGCCGTTCTCGATCACCGCGCCGTTGATCAGCACCCGCTCCTTCGGGGACAGTTTCAGAACCAGCCCGGTCATTTCGGTGCCCCTCCGGCGCGCAACCCGCGCATGATGGCGGTGTTGACCTCAATCAGTGGGCGCAATTCGGCCTTGTCGTTCAAGACCTTGCGGCTGTGGGCAAAGGTGAACTCCGCCAGGTAAAAGATCTGCGCCCGCAGGGCCTGCGGCAGGCTGTTGCCTTCGCCCGCCACGTCGGCGGCCAGGATCGTCCAAAGCTGACGGTTGTCCTGCACGGCGCGGGCCAGTTCGGGAAAATGCGCCTTCCGGTCACGCCGCGCGGCGGCGACAAGGCGATGGGTGACGCGCGCGAAGACCTCGTATTCGACACCGCGCGGCGTGCGCGTGGAACTCGAGGCCTGGCCGTAGGCGCGCAGGGCTTGGGAATGAGCAGTCACGGCGGAACCTTCCAGTCAGAGGTGGTCTTTCAGGCGGTCGTCAGGGGCACGTCATGCGCCCCCGACAGTCGCGATCCTCTTAGCGGAAGAGCGACAGCAGGGTCTGCGGCGCCTGGTTGGCGATCGACATCGCCTGAACCGCCAGCTGCTGCTGCACCTGAAGCGCCTGCAGCTGGGCAGATGCTTCTTCCATGTTGGCGTCGACCAGGGTGCCGATGCCGGCCTTCAGGCTGTCCACCAGGGTGGAGATGAAGTCCGACTGGGTCTCGATCCGGCCCTGGACGGAACCGAAGGAGGCCGCCGCGTCGATCGAGGTCTGGATCAGGTCCTCGATGTCGGTCAGCGCCGCTTCGACACCCGCGTCGGTCGTCACGTCGATATCCGCCACGGCTTCCAGGCCGCCACCGATGGTCGTGTCGTCCGGATCGTATTCGGACACGGCAACCGAGAAGTTGTTGCCCGTGGTCGTGTCACCGGTGAAGGTGATCGTGCCCGCCGACGCGTCATAGGTCGCCGCAACGGTGCCCAGGGTATCGCCCATGGCGTCTGCCACGTAGGTGTTGAACGCCTTGGCCAGGCCTTCGACCACATCCGCCTCGGTATCGCCATCGCGCGCGACATACTTGATGTCGTTGATGGTGGAGGTGTTCACGCCCGAGGCATAGTCACCGGCACCGGCCGAAATCGCGATGGAGAAGCCCGCACCGGCCTCGACCGCGTCGACGGTCACGGTGGTGGTGGGCGCCGTGGCGGCACCGGTCAGGGCCGTCGCGGTGGAGTCGGCGGTGCCCGACAGGTTGTTCGACGCCGCTGCGATGATCGAGGCAGAGGTGTCGATCTCGGACGCATCGGTGCCGAGGTCCTGCTTGGTCACCGCGATCTGGCTGACGCTGACGCCGGTGGAGGAGCGATCGAGCGAGGCAAGCACGTTCACCGTGCCGGAACCCGCTTCGGCTTCCTTGTTCGACAGCAGGTTCAGGCCGTTGAACTGCGCGGCCGAAACCGTTGCGCCGATCTGGTCGGCCAGGGCGTCGATGTCGGTCTGGATCTTGTCACGGTCGACGTTCTCTTCCTGCGCCGCGACGATCTTTTCCTTCATCTGGGTCAGCAGCTCGTTCACCGTTTCGGAGGCAGAGCGTGCGACGGCGACGGTGGATTCACCCAGACCCAGGGATTCGGAGATCCCCTTGAAGCCGGCGACGTCGGATTCCATGACCTTCGAGATAGCCCAGACGGCGGAGTTGTCCTTGGCGCTCGCCACCTTCTTGCCGGTGGAGATATTGCCCTGGACGTCGGTCAGGCTCTTGTTCACCTGGCTCAGGGTCTGGAGTGCGACCATTGCACTGGTATTCGTCAGAATGCTGGACATGCATTTTTCCTTTGGTCGGTAGGCGCTTTACGCCCGTTAAACATCCCGCCCCCCACGGGACGGATCGAATGTCATTCTGACGCCTGCAGGTTCCGGGCTTTCCCGACCCTGCGCCACCCTTGCGGATGCGAAGGGCAACATGCGCCCGAGTTGCTAATGGAAACCTAAACGGGCCGAAGGCTTTGCCCGGTATTTGAGGCAAATCCGGCAGCAAGGCCCCGGAAGGGCCGCACCCCTGCCGCCGCGCCGCCCGGATCGTCCCCAGGTCACCCCGGCGCCCTCTCCGCCCCTCCGCGATCCTGCCCGGCAGGCCGAAGGTGCCCCGGGCGCCCGGCCTGACCTTGGGCACGACCTTGGGCACGACCTTGGCCCCGGGCGCATTGCCGGAGTGAGCCCGGACAGCTTCCGGACAGGTTCCAGACAGGCCCGCAACGCGCCGTCCTGCCGTGCCCTCCACCGCAGTTACGGAACTGGAACGGAGCCGGGAGGAGGGGCAATTGCGCCGGGGGCGCATTCCTGATCTTTTCGCCGCGACTGCAACGGATCCCTCATGCCCCTCTTCTCTTCGCCCCGCCCAGACCGCATCGCAGATGGCAGCCCTGACGGCATCGCCGCGCCCCGCATTCCGGTTACCGTCTGGTTGCTGGGGCTGGTCAGCCTGCTGATGGATATCTCGTCAGAGATGATCAACGCCCTCCTTCCGCTCTACCTGGCCGGGGGCCTGGGCGCGCCGGTGCTGGCGATCGGTCTTCTCGAAGGGCTGTCGGTGGCCATCGCCACGGGGACGAAGTTCCTTTCGGGCCTGCTGTCGGATCTCGGCCGGCGGTCCAAGCCGCTGGCGGTGGCGGGCTACGGGCTGGCGGCGCTGTCGCGGCTGATCTTCCCCTGGGCCGCCAGCCTGGACATGATCGTGCTGGCCCGCGCGATGGACCGCGTCGGCAAGGGGATTCGCGGCGCCCCGCGCGATGCCATCCTGGCGGCGGCCAGCCCGCCGTCGCTGCGCGGTGCCGCCTTCGGGTTGCGCAAGTCGCTCGACAGCCTGGGCGGTTTCCTCGGGCCGCTGATCGCCGTGGCCGCGATGATCGCGCTGGCGGGCGACATCCCCGCCGTGTTCTGGCTGGCCACGATTCCCGCCGGGCTCTGCCTGCTGGTGCTGGTGGTCTGCGTCCGCGACCCGCAGGATACCCACGCCACCGGACAGGCCCGCTCCGCGCCGTTCCGCCTGGCCGATGCGCTGCGCCTCGACCTGGCGACCTGGGGCGTGATCGGCATCGCCGCGGTCATCATGCTCGCCCGTTTCAGCGAGGCTTTCGTCCTGCTCAAGGCGGTAGAGGCCGGGATGGCCCCGGCCTGGGTGCCGCTCTCGCTCGTGATCATGCACGCCGCTTATGGCGCCGCCGCCTATCCCGTCGGCCGCCTGTCGGATCGCGTGGGGCCAACCGGTCTGCTGATCGGCAGCCTGGGTTTTCTGTGCCTTGCCCATCTGGGTCTGGGGCTGGCCACGACGGTGCCGTCCTACCTGCTGGGCACGGTGCTCTGGGGGCTGCACATGGGGTTTTCCCAGGGCCTTCTGGGCGCAATGATCGCCGGGGCGGCCCCCGAACGGCTGCGCGGAAGCGCCTTCGGCACCTTCAACCTGGTGACCGGGGTCGTCGTCCTTCTGGGCAATACCGCCGCCGGCTGGCTGTGGCAAAGCCATGGTTCCGCCGCGCCCTTCCTTGTCGGCGCCGCGCTGTCTCTCGGCGCGATGGCCCTGCTGGCGCTCTGGCACCGCGCCCGGTCGCGCCCGGATCGGACCGCCTCCCCGGTTCGGGCCGCCTCCCCGGTTCGGGCCGCCTCCCCGGATCACACGGATCACACGGATCACACGGATCACACGGATCATTCCGAACCTCGGGACCAGCCTGACCGCAAGCCCCGCACCGCCCCCAAGGTTCCCTAGCCCGGCGTCGGCAGGCTCTATCCAGTCCGCCCCCTGTCGCGAAAACACAGGCCACGCCCCGCAGAAAAGCCCCCCGCCGAAAAGCCCCGACAAACGGCCCGGGAAAGGCCATCGGACAGCGCCGCCCGACAACACCGCCCGACAGGCCCATCAAACCGCCCGGTCAGGGTCAGCCAACCCGGTCACGCGGGCCTTCACCCCGCTCGCTGATGCCTCCGCCGGTTCCGGCCTCCCACACCGGCTGTCCCGGCGATTGCACAGGCATTCAAACCGGCGCCCGGCGGGGTTCAGGCGCGCTTTTCCAGCCGGTTGTCGTGCTGCTGCACCAGTGCCGACTTGCGCCCCTGGCTGTCGTAGGTTTCGAGCGTGCGGCGGATCTTGCGCAGGGTGGAAAACCGGTTGGCCACCGTGCGAATGCCCCGCAGCGCCCCGTCCAGCAGCACCTGGTTGCGCTGCGCCTTGCCCCTCAGGGGCCGCAACGCGCCTTCCTCCAGCCCGTCCAGCGCCGTCAGCCGGTCGATCAGCGCCTCCTTCCGCTCCAGCAGCGGCGCCAGTTCCTCCAGCTGGCCGGTCATGAGCGCATCACGCTCCCGCTCCAGCAGAAGGTCCAGTTCGTCGATCAGTTCCTGGTGGGGGTCCTTTGTCATCGCTCTCTCTCCAGCAAGGATTGGTACAGGCTTTCTGCCAGGCCGATTCCCCCGGCCCGGACCATCGCCTCCGCCTGCATGTCGCGCAGGAAGGAGGCGAATTGCTCTTCGCCCGCGCCGCCGCCGAAAACCTCCGGCGTGCGGCCCAGGCCACTGGCCTTCAGCATTTCCGACAGGAATCCCGCTTCCAGCTGGCGGGCGGCCTCCCACAGCTCCGGCGCGCGGCGCATGGGCGGCGCGGGCAGGGCAGTGGTCCGGGGCGCCCCGGCAGCGGCGGGGGGAATCGACTCGGTCACGGGACAGGCTCCAATTTGATCCAGTTTCCCGGAAAATGGGGGGAGACCGGTAAAGATGCGGTAACCGCCTTCGGGTCAGGATGCGCGTCGACGGAAGAAATCCGGAGAGACAGATGACCATCTCGCACCTGCCCGCAGCCGCAATGCCGGCCGCCCCCCTTGCTGCCCCGCTGCCGGGGACGCACCCCGGGGCGTCCCCGGCCCCCGGCCCCGAGGGAGAGGCCTTCGAACGGGTCTTCACCCGCCTCACCGCCCCGCGTGGCGACGGCCAGGGCACCCGTGCCGACCAGCGCCCCACGGGGGAAAGCACCGCCGAGGCCGATACCACGGAGGATGCCGGTTCCGAAACCGCAGAAGCCGCGGAAGACACGGCAGACACGCCCCCCGACGCCGGGACCGATAGGGATGACGGCACGACCAGCCGGGCCGACATCGCACCCGGGGCAGAGCGCAGAGCCAGCCCCGTCAGCCGGACCGAAACGGGCCCGAACACCGCAGCAACCCCGAACCCGATCGCAGGCCAGATCGCAGGCCCCGACACTGGCCCCGACACGGAGGCAGCCCCCGGGCGCGCCCCGGGCGTCGACACCCCCCAGAACAGCGGCACCGCCGCCCCCTCCGGCACCGACCCTGCCCCCTTTGCCCACAGGCCCACGCCGGGCGGGGCTTCCGCAACCATGACCCGATCCACCTCCAGATCCATGGACGGCCCCACGGACCGGAACACCGCCCCCACGGCAGGGCAATCCGCCAGCCTGTCCGCGCGCCCTTCGCGCGCCGATGGACAGCCCGCCCGCGCGCAGCAGCCCGGCGCCGAAATCACCACCCGTCCCGCGACGGCGTCGATGGGCCCCGCCGCCCCCCTCGACGCGTCCCGCACTGACGCGCGGCCCGGCGGCACGCGGGGCGAGGGGGGCGAAGGCACCTCTCCGCTGCAGGCCAGCCAGCGCCGCCTGCCGCCTGCCCCGGCGGCACCTTCCAGCGCGCCCCAGACCGGAGTGCACCAGACGGAATCCAGCCAAACCGGACCCGGCAAGGCAGAGAGCCCTCCACCCCGCGCCCGCGCCACCACGGCACAGCCGGGCGCCCTTTCCCCGTCGGCGGAGCAACGGACCGACCCGCCCCGGTCCCGCCCATCCGATGCAGCCCAACCCGTCCTCCGCACCACGCCCGCAGGGCCTGCGGGCAAGGGGCCAACCGGCGCGGGCCTGCCTGATGCGACGACCGGGGAAACGGCGACCGCCGGGGACAAGTCCCTGACTTTCCGGCACAGGGCGCCAGGCCCGCAACCCGCCCCGACCGCCCCCGCAGGGCGCCAGGGCGCGGCCCCCTCCGGCGTGACCGATGGCAGGCAGGCCGCACCGCTGACTACCGCAGCTGACACCTCTCGCCAGGCATCGCCCTCCAGGGCAGCCCTGCCCCCCGCCCCGCCGCCAACCGCGACCACAACCGCCGGCCAAACCACAGCCAAATCCACAGCCAAATCCACCGGCCAAACAAAAGCACCCCGCGCAGATGCAACGCCGGGAGCCCGGCTGACACAGGCCCAGTCCGGGGTCCCGCAACAGGCCCTCGCCTCGTCAGGATCTGCGACCCCGGCGCCCTCCGCCGTGACGGCTCAGCCCACCGGCGAAGCCGCAGAAAGGGCCGGACAAGGGATCGCGGCCCCATCGGCCCGCCCCGCCGTCGCAGGCCCCCCGCCAGGCCACCCGTCAGACCACCTGTCGGGCCAGGGCACGGTGATCCGGCAAGCAGGCCAGCCCGGCAGCACGGGCGGCGCAGCGGCCACGACTGCCACGGGTAACGCACAGGCGACCTCCGGTCCTTCCGCCCCGGAAACCCGCCGCGCGGGGATCTCCGCCACGGCCCGCGACCCGCTGGGGGCGGGGAGCGTGGCACCCCCGACCACCCGGGCTGCAGGCGCCGCCACCACGCCCGTACCCCCCTCTGGCCCCGCGCTGCCCGCCACACCGGGTGCCTCGGCGCCGCTGTCCCAACCTGTCCCTGCGCAGGCCACGCCCCCTGCGGTCGCCGCGCCTCAGGCCCAGGCGCCGATGCAAACATCGGTTACGGCCCCAATCTCGGCCCCGGCTCCGGCCCAAACCCTGTCCGGCTTCCGCAGCAGCCGCGCCACCGCCCCTGCCCGGGGCGAAGGGCCGGGCTTTGCCTCCCGTCGCAAGGCCACGGCAGATGCCCCGCTGCCAGACCGCATCCCTGCCACCGCCGAAGCCACCCGCCGGGCGCCCGCCGTGCAGGCCAAGGCGCCAACGGCCGGCCCCTCCCCCAACCCCGGTCCGGCCTTCGGCCCGGATCCCTCCCTCCTCCCGCCGGGGGAAGGCACCGCGACCTTCGCCTCCATCCGGGGCGATGCGGCGCTCTCCGATCCTTCCCTGGGGCTGTCCCCGGATGCCCCCGCCCCGGTCAGCGCGGCCTCCGCCCCGCAAGCGCAGCCGCCCCATGGGCAGGCCCGAAGCGAGCTCGCCCGGCAGGTCACCGCCCAGATCGTCAGCCGCACCGCCGAAGCCCCGACCGAGATCCAGCTCGATCCGCAGGAACTGGGCCGCGTCACCCTGCGGCTGGCCACGGACGACACCGGCGTCACCCTGCACCTGACCGCCGAACGCCCCGAAACGTCGGAGCTGATGCGCCGCCACGTCGCCCTGCTGGAACAAAGCTACCGCGCGCTCGGCTATGAGCGGGTGGAGATCGCGATCAACGGCCGACAGGCCGGTGGCACCGGTGGTTTCGGCAGCGGGCTGGCCGATCAGCAGGCCCCGCAGGACGGCGCCGATCCGGCCCGCAGCGATGCCGACACAGGCCAGGCCGCGACCGGCGATCCCGCCCGCACCGCCCTGACGCCCACCCCCGGCAGCGCCCCCGCCACCCTGCAAGACAAGATCGACATCCGGCTCTGACCGGCCCCCCCTGACCCAGAGGTTCCCATGACCGACGTCACCTCCGCCACCAGCACCGTCACCACGGCCACCACCAGCACCGCCAGCAGCAGTTCCGTCGACAGCACGGCGCAGCCGATGATTTCCTCCGATTTCGAAACCTTCCTCGAAATGCTCTCCACCCAGCTGCAGAACCAGGACCCGCTGAATCCGGTCAAGTCCGAAGACTTCGCGGTGCAGCTCGCCACCTTTTCCTCCGTCGAACAGCAGGTGCTTACGAATACCCTGCTGGAAACCCTGATCGGCCAGTCCGTCAGCTCCGCCATGTCCGACCTGGCCGATTGGGTGGGGCTCGACGCGCGCTCCCTCGCGCCCGGGGTCTGGCAGGGGGATCCGATCTCGATCTCCCCCAACCCGCTGACCAGCGCCGATACCGCGATCCTCGTGGTCCGCAACAGCGCCGGCACCACCGTCTACGAGGGGGAGGTTCCCGTTTCCGCCGATACGATCATCTGGGACGGCACCGGCACGGATGGCGCGACCCTGCCCTACGGCAGCTATACCTTCGAGCTGGAGAATTACGCGGAGGGAGAGCTTCTCGCGACGGACCAGCTCGAAAGCTACGCCCGCATCGCCGAAGCCCGCCTGGTGGATGGCGCCACCGTCCTGGTCACCGCGGCAGGCGACCTGATCCCCTCCGACATGGTGACCGGCCTGCGCCAGCCCGAAGACTGATGCCGCAAACTGGCGCCGAAGTCTGGTGCCGAAATCTGATGGGGCGTCTTTATTGACCCGTCAGTCAACGGACCACTTGCCGCCTGCGTCACCTTTGCCCTAGGCTCGGGTTCCGAAGCGGAAGGGACATCATGGAAGACAGCCCGCACCTGCGGCAGGCGCTCTGCCGGGAGCTCGCCTCCCGGCTGCCCGATCCCCCGGATCCGGCGCACTGGCGCCGCCTGACCGGCGGGCGCAGCAACCTGTGCTGGCTGCTGCCCGACACCCGCCTGTCCCTGCGCGGTGGCGACAGGGACAGTGTCGTGCTGAAACTCTACCGCAGCGCGGCGGCCAGCCCGCTCTTTCCCAACACCCCCCTGGCGGAGCTTTCCTGCCTCGCGGCCCTGGCGCCCTTTGCCCTGGCGCCCCAGGTCCTGGCGGCCTGGCAGGGACAGGCGGGGCATTGCATCGCCTATCGCCACCTGCCCGGCCCGCCCTGGCACCAGGACGTGACCCAGGTGGCCGGGCTGCTGCGCCGGCTGCACGACCTGCCCCTGCCCGTCACCCTGCAGGGCCTGCGCCCCGTGTCCTGCACCACCGACAGCCTGGCGGCAGAGATCCGCGCGACCGCCACCGCCCTGCCGCCGGAGCTGGGCAATGGCCTGCTCGACCGGCTGGCCCGGATGCCCCTGCCAGAGGTGCCGCCGCCCGCCCCGGCGCCCTGCCTGCTGCACGGCGACCCGGTGCCGGGCAATATCGTGATGACCCCGGAGGGCGCCCGGCTGATCGACTGGCAATGCCCGGGGCTGGGCGATCCCTGCCACGACCTGTCGATCTTCCTGTCCCCGGCGATGGCGCATCTCTACCTCGGGCGGCAGCTGTCGCTGGCGGAACGGCGGGAATTCCTGTCGGCCTATGGCGCGCCCGCCGTGGCACGGCGGCTCCTGGCCCTCGCGCCGCTGCTGCACCTGCGCATGGCCGCCTATTGCCTGGCCCGCGCGGCCACCGGCCCCCTCGCCGGGCAAAACGCAGACCAGGAAGCCGCTCGCCTGGAACTGGCCGCGATCGACCGCGCGGCGGCCTGATCCCGCCCGACCCTCAGGAAACGAAAAGGCCGGCCCCAGGGGGACCGGCCGAAACACAGATGTCGGATCCGGGGTGCCGCATCAGGGCACCCGCAATGCGCCTCAGAACAGGCAGGCCCCCAGTGCCACCAGCGCGGCGCCCAGGGCCGTGCCACCCAGCCCCCACAGCAGCCGCGACAGGACCGCCGGGCGCGGCTTTGCCTCTGCGCCGTGGATCTGCCGGCTCAGGATCTCGTCCACCATGTCGGGCAGGCGCGGCCCGTAGCGGCCCAGCACCTTCACCGTGCGGGTCAGGTCGGTCAGCATGGCGCGCGGGCCGATGCTCTTCTCGATGTATTCCTGCACCACCGGCTTTGCCGTGTCCCAGATGTTGATCGAGGGGTTCAGCGACCGCGCCACGCCCTCGACCACCACCATGGTGCGCTGCAACAGGATCAGCTCCGTCCGGGTTTCCATGCCGAAACGCTCCGTCACCTCGAAGAGGTAGTTCAGCAGCCGCCCCATGGAAATCCGCGTGGCATCCATGCCGAAGATCGGCTCGCCCACGGCGCGCAGGGCACGGGCAAACTCATCCACGTCGCGGTCGGCGGGCACGTAGCCCGCTTCGAAGTGCACCCGGGCGACGCGGTGGTAATCGCGCTTGATGAAGCCATAGAGGATCTCGGCGTAGACCCGGCGGGTGTATTCGTCGATATGCCCCATGATGCCGAAATCATAGGCCAGCAGCGTGCCGTCCGCGGCCACCTTCAGGTTGCCGTGGTGCATGTCGCCGTGGAAGTAGCCGTCGCGCAGCGCATGCTTCAGGAACAGCGACAGCACCCGCTCGCCCAGCTCGGCCCGGTCGATGCCCGCGGCGTCGATCGCCTCCGGCTCGCCCAGCGGGATGCCCTCGACCCAGCCCATGGTCATGACCCGGCGGCCCGAATGGAACCAGTCCACCTTCGGCAGTTCGAACCCCTCGTCGCCCTCGGTATTGGCGGCGTATTCGCTGGCGGCGGCGGCTTCCAGCCGCAGGTCCAGCTCTGCCCGGACAACGCCGTCGAAATGCACGATCACGTCCGACGGGCGCAGCCGGCGGGAAAACGGCGCCAGGGTCTCGATCAGCCAGGCGGCGAAGTAGAAGGCGTCCACATCCTTGCGGAAGGCCTTCTCGATGCCGGGGCGCAGGATCTTCACCGCCACTTCCTCGCCGGTCTCGGCCAGCCGCGCCTTGTGCACCTGCGCGATGGAGGCCGCGGCGATCGGCTCGCTGAACTCGCTGAAAAGCTCCGTCGCGGGGTGGCCCAGCTCCGCCTCGACCGACTGCATCGCGACATCGCGAGAGAAGGGCGGCAGCTTGTCCTGCAGCACGCGCAGCTGCTGCGCCAGGTCGGGGCCCACCACGTCGGGCCGGGTCGACAGGATCTGGCCGAACTTGATGTAGGCCGGGCCCAGCGCCGACAGGGCGCGCGGCAGCGGCGGCTGCGCCGGGTCGCCCTTCAGGCCGAGGAACTGGAACGGCCAGCCCAGCACGCGCGCGGCAATGCGCAGCACGGGCGGCGCCTCGTAGGCGTCCAGCAGCAGCTTCATCGCCCCGGTGCGTTCGAAGGTGGCGCCGGTCCGGATCAGGCGCCAGATATTGTGCGGTCCGCGCATGCTTACAGTTTCCACCCCGAATGCAGGCAGGCGATGCCCAGCGACAGGTTGCGGTACTTGGCATTCTCGAACCCGGCGGCGCGCACCATGCCCAGGAAGGTCTCCTGGTCGGGGAACTTGCGGATCGATTCCACCAGGTACTGGTAGCTGTCGCGGTCATCCGCGATGATCTTGCCCATCACCGGGATGCAGTTGAAACTGTAGCGGTCATAGGCCCATTGCAGCGCCGGGGTGGGGATCTGGCTGAATTCCAGCACCATCAGCCGGCCGCCGGGTTTCAGCACGCGGTAGGCCTCGTTCAGGGCATCCTGCGGGCGGGTGACGTTCCGGATGCCGAAGGAAATGGTGTAGGTGTCGAAGGTGTTGTCCTCGAAGGGCAGCGCCATGGCGTCCCCCACCACCCAGTCCAGGCTTTCGGCCATGCTCGCCGCCTCGGCCCGCTTGCGGCCCTCGACCAGCATCGGCTCGGTCAGGTCCAGCACGGTGGCATGGCCGTGGCCCGCCCGTTTCAGGTAGCGGAAGGAGATGTCGCCGGTGCCGCCCGCGACGTCCAGCAGGGTCGTGCCCGGGCGTGGCGCCAGCCAGTCCATCATCGCATCCTTCCAGATCCGGTGGATGCCCAGCGACATGGCGTCGTTCATCACGTCGTACTTGGAGGCGACCGAACCGAAGACGCCCTTCACCCGGCCCGCCTTTTCGGATTCGGGGATCTCGGTGAAGCCGAAATGCGTGGTCTTTTCCATCGTCTCGTCCTGCCTTATCTGTCTACCTCTCCTTATAGGGCGAACCGGGGCCGCTGCAATGCGACCCGCGCGCATGTGAGGGGCCGCGGGATGGGGGGCCAGCCCCCCTTGAGCCGTGCCGGCTCAATTCCCCCCGGAGTATTTCCGGCCATCGAATAGGAGGGGCGCATGCCCGAATTGCCAGAGGTAGAGACGGTCCGGGCGGGCCTTGCCCCCGCGATGGAGGGCGCGGTGATCATCAAGGCCTCGGTCAACCGCCCCGACTTGCGCTGGCCCTTCCCCGAAAGGATGGCCGAACGGCTGACCGGGCGGCGCGTGCTGCAGCTGCGACGGCGGTCCAAGTACATCCTGGCCGATCTCGACAGCGGCGAAAGCCTGCTGATCCATCTCGGCATGTCGGGGCGGATGACCGTTTCGGGGGATCCGCTGGGCCGTTTCGTGCACGAACACCCGGCGGCGCAGAAGCATGACCACGTGATCTTCGACATGGAGAGCGGCGCCCGGGTGACCTTCAACGATCCCCGCCGCTTCGGCGCCATGGACCTGCTGACGACCGCCACGGCCGAAAGCCACCCCCTGCTGGCCAGCCTCGGCCCCGAACCCCTGGGCAACAGCTTCGACGGCGAGTACCTCGCCGCCGCGCTGAAACCGCGCCGCAGCCCGATCAAGGCCGCGCTGCTGGACCAGAAGGTCGTCGCGGGCCTGGGCAACATCTACGTCTGCGAGGCACTTTTCCGTGCGCGCCTCTCCCCCGTGCGACGCTGTGACCGGATTGCCACGGACCGGCTGGGAGCGCTCGCGCCCATCATCCGCGAGGTCCTGCAGGAGGCGATCGCCGCCGGGGGCTCCTCCTTGAAGGATTTTCGCCAGGCAGACGGCGAATTGGGCTATTTTCAGCACAATTTCGACGTTTACGGTAGGGAAGGCGCGCCCTGCCGCACCCCCGGCTGCGGGCATACGATTCGACGGATCGTGCAATCCGGGCGCTCCAGCTTCTACTGCCCGCAATGTCAAAGATAGCTTGATCAGCAGGGCCAACCTGTTAGGGAATCGGGCTCATATCTCAGCAACAGGGACACTCACCCCATGGCTTACGAGACGATCATCGTCGAGATCGAGGACCACATCGCGCTGGTGAAACTGAACCGGCCGGACGCGATGAACGCGCTCAACGACGTCCTCCTGGGCGAGCTGGCAGAGGCGCTCTGTGCCGCGCAACGCGATCCCAAGGTCCGCTGCATCGTCGTCACCGGGACCGAGAAATTCTTCGCCGCCGGTGCGGATATCAAGATGATGGCCGAAAAGAGCTTCGTCGACGTCTACTCCGAAGACCTGTTTTCCGCGGCCACGGGCACCATCGCCCGCATCCGCAAGCCGATCATCGCGGCCGTGTCGGGCTATGCACTCGGCGGGGGCTGCGAACTGGCCATGATGTGCGATTTCATCATCGCCGGCGACAATGCCAAGTTCGGCCAGCCGGAGATCAACCTGGGCGTCATGGCCGGCATGGGCGGCAGCCAGCGGCTGGCCCGCGCCGTGGGCAAGGCCAAGGCGATGGACATGAACCTGACCGGGCGCTTCATGGATGCCGAGGAGGCGGAGCGCGCCGGCCTCGTCTCCCGCGTTGTGCCCTGCAAGAAGCTGATGGAAACGGCCATGGGCGCCGCGACCAAGATCGCCGAGAAGAGCATGATCTCCGTCATGGCGGTGAAGGAAGCCGTCAACCGGGCGGAGGAAACGACCCTGGCCGAAGGCCTGCTGTTCGAAAAGCGCCTGTTCCTGTCGATGTTCGCGACCGAGGACCAGAAGGAGGGCATGACCGCCTTCCTCGAAAAGCGCGAACCCCAGTTCCGCGACCGCTGACCCCCCCGCGCCGGGCCCGTAGGGTGGGGTTCACCCCACCTTCCCGGCCCCTCCCCGGCCACCTTCGCGGCGCCCCCTCCCGGCACCCCTTCCCAACCCTCCCCCCCCATCACCCCCGCGCCGCAAACCGGCCCGGCGCCAGCCGGTCCGCCGCCACGGCCAGGCTGTCCAGCGCCGGGTCCGCCGGGCTGCCCATGATGCGCGCCGCGGCCAGCCCTGCCAGCGCGGGGGAGGTCTGTATCCCCGTCGCCCCCTGGCCCGCCAGCCAGAAGAACCCCGCCCGTTCCGGGTCGAAACCGCAGACCGGCAGCCGGTCCGGGGCATAGCTGCGCAGCCCGGCCCAGCTGCGCCGCACGGCCTTCACGGGCAGGTCGAAACAGGCGCCGATCCGGTCCAGGCACAGGGTCACGTCCAGCGCTTCGGGCCGTGGGCCCTCGGGCGTCAGCTCCGGCGCGACCTCGGTTTCATCGGCCGGTGACAGCAGCAGGCGCCGCCCCTCGGGCTTCAGGTAGAAATGCAGGTCGGTGTCGGCGATCAGCGGCATTTCCGCCAGGCTCCGCGCCACGCCGGGCGGCAGCGGATCGGTCGCCAGTTCCAGCACCGTGCGGCGCAGGCTGCGCAGGCCCAGCGGGGCGCATCCGGCCATCCGGCCCAGCCGCTCCGCCCAGGCCCCGGCGGCATTGACCACGATCGGGGCCTCGAACCGGCCCCGGGTCGTTTCCACCTGCCAGACGCCGCCGGGCAGGCGCCGCAACGCCGTCACCCCGGCATCGCAGATCACCTGCCCCTCCTGCCGGGCCAGCCGGCGACAGTGCAGATCGACCAGGCGCGGCACATGCAGATCCCGCGCGCCATCCTCCAGCAGGGCGCCCACGGCATAGCCCCGGCGCAGCATCGGCACCTCGCGTTCCAGGTCCGCCACCTCCAGCCGCCGCAGCGTGCCGTCGTCGGGCACCGCACGGCCGACCCGGTCCAGCAGCCGCAGCTGGTCTTCCCGCGCCAGCAGCAAAAGCCCGCGCGGCCCGGTCAGGGGGGCGCCGTCGACCTCCTCGTGCCGGGCGTCGAAGAACGGGCGGGATGCCTCGACCAGCTGACGCAGCTCCGGTCGCGGGTGCAGCAGGCGCAGCAGGCCGGTGGCATGGCCCGTCGCATGGCCCGCCGGGCGCGCCGCGCGGTCCAGCACCAGCACCCGCGCGCCTTCGGCCAGCGCGCTGGCAACGGACAGGCCCACGATGCCCGCGCCCACGATGATCACGTCGACTGTCTTTGCCATTTCTCCGGATCCGGCTGTCGGATCGGCCGCCACGCGTCCCCGGGCGGCCTGCGTGGCTCCATAAGCGAATCCATTCGTTAACGAATGGTAAATTCCGTCCCCCCGAAACGGGCCCGAAGGGGCCCCGGCCGCGCTCCCACCAACTTTCCCATCAACTTTCCCACCAGGGTGCCCCGCCCGGCCCGGGCCTTCCGCACAGCCTGTCACCCGGGTGTTGACTCCCCTGCGAAAGCAGCCTATCAGCCCGGCTTCAGAATACATCGCACCTCTTCGAGGTCGTACAGTGTCGTGAGGCCGCATTGCGCCGGAGTACGCGGGGGAAAACGCCCCCGTAACCTGCCACGGGACTGTTTCTGCCTGGCAGGTTTTTTGTTTCGGGGCCCGGCCCCGGACGACCGGCCCCGGCGACGGCACCGAAGCGACCACGAAACCGCAGACCGGAAAGACCGATACCATGGCAAATTCGCCGCAGTCCAAGAAACGCGCACGTCAGATCGAAACCCGCACCGCCGTCAACAAGGCGCGCCGTTCGCGGATCCGCACCTTCCTGCGCAAGGTGGAAGAGGCAATCGCCTCCGGCGACAAGGAAGCCGCCACCGCAGCCCTGAAAGCCGTCCAGCCCGAGCTGATGCGCGGCGTGACCAAGGGCGTCTACCACAAGAACACCGCCTCCCGGAAAATGTCCCGCCTCGCAGCTCGCGTGAAGGCCATTTCCTGAGCAGGTTCCGGCCGGTTCGCGGACCCCGCCCGGGACCCGCGACCGACCACGCGAAAGCAATGAAACAAAGGGCGTGACCCCGGTCGCGCCCTTTGCCGTCCCGGCCTGTCCGGAACGGGTTCAGGCCGTCCTGCAACACCTTTCGCGATTCCTTCCGAGTCGTTCGGAGTCAAGCGCGTTGTGCTGTTGCGGTGGCCGCGACGAAGTTGATAGCGTCTAGCATGCGAGTCACATATCGCCTTGGGGGGGACCTTGCTGTCCCGATGACAGGGGCTGCTGACTGACACCTGCCGTCCGAAACTGCTGTCGGACACGCTCCCGGTTGTCAGTCATGTCCAGGTTAAGAAAATTGAAACGGCCCGATGCTGCGGGGGATCCCTCTCGGCACCGGATGCGTTTCGCGATCCGCTCCGGTTCACCGGAAA
>NZ_JBXXRX010000002.1:0-75838 GCF_057380755.1 Pseudooceanicola sp. NS-SX8
CGGATCCGCGCCCTGGGGGTCAGTGACCGGCTGGCCCGGCAGTGGATCGGCGAACACGGAGAGGATTACGTCGGTCAGAAGCTGGATTACATCGCCGGGCAGGGCGGGGTGAAGAACGCCGTGGGCTACCTGACCGCTGCCCTGCGGGAGAACTACCAGGACGGCAGCCGGGGGGATGGGGGTGGTTTCGCGGCGAAACCGGCGGAGGTTTCGCCGCGAAACCCCGCCTCTGGCCGGGCCCGGCGCCTGGGCCGGATACAGGAGCTGGTGGCGGCCCGCACCCCGACGCAGCGCGATGCCGACCGGCGGCTGTTCCTGTCCCAGCTGGAGGGCGCGGCGCGGGACGATTTCGAACGCTTCGGCTGGATGTCGGCCCTGAACGCCGAGGCGATCCGCGCCTTCTGGGAAGAGCTGAACCCCGGCGCCTTCGACGGCCTGGAAGAGACCCCCGCGGGGTAGCGGCCAGCGTTGGAGGGGGCGGGCCTCGAGGGCGTGGGGGCTGACCCACCTGACCCTCTGGTTACCAGGTGAGCAGGTAGCGCGTGGATCGCCCGCCGCCCGGGGCGCGGGTCAGGGCGCCGCGCGCTTCGAGCTCTGCCAGGTCGCGAGTGGCCGTGGCGGGGGAGACCCGGGCGATCTTGCCGTAGGGCCCCGCCGACAGCCCCTGTTCGACCCGCGCCTGCCCTTCGGCAAAGAGCCGGCGCAGCACGCCCAGGGGGCGCTCCGGCAGGTCGGCCCAGGTGCCCAGGTAGGCATTGCGCCGCACCAGGAAACGGGCGTCGCGCCCGGCCTCTTCGACCCCGGCATCCAGCCGGTCCAGCAGCCAGAGCACGAAGGGCGTGGCGTCGATGTGATCCCCCGCCACCCGGCGTCCGGCCTGCAGGGCGGCGTAATAGCCGCGCTTGTCCGCCTCGATCTGGCGGGAGAGCGAGAAGGGCAGGGCGCCTTCGGTGGCAAAGACATGTTCGATGATCGCCCGGCCGATCCGCCCGTTGCCGTCGGCGAAGGGGTGGATCGATTCGAACCACAGGTGCGCCAGCGCGGCGCGCAGGGGCAGGGGGCTCCGGTCGGCGGCAAGCCAGTCGAGAAAGCGGGTCATCTCTGCCGCCATGCGCCCGGCCGGGGGCGCGGCATAGAGAACATCTTCGCGCCGGCCGGAGGGGCCCCGGACGATCTCCATCGCGAAGCTGCGCCACTGGCCCGGCTCCTCGACCTCCACCCCGTGGAACAGCAGGCGGTGCCAGTGCTGCAGGGTGGCGGCGGTCAGGGGGGCGGTGCCGGTGCGGGCGGCCAGCATCAGGTCCGCGATGGCATCGGTCCGCCGGAGCGGCGCGCCCTGCCGGTGGGCGAGGGAGGCCACGACGGAGGCCTCGATTTCCGCGGGGGAGAGGGGGGCGCCCTCGATCGCGAAGGAGGCCAGCGCCTCCCCCGTGACGGCGCGCAGGAAGATTTCCTGGCGTTCGGCGGCCGAAAGCCCGGCATGCAGCCCCTCTATCGTGCCAAGCCGCGCCATCAGGCGCGCCAGGGGCGTTTCCGTGCGGGCGGGGTCATGGCGGAAGTGCGGCCAGGCGGGGGAATCCCAGATCTCCATGAGGCGATTGATGCGCTTATTCGCGTCATGGGGCAAGGGATTTTGAGGGGATTACGGCGGGTAATCCCCTCATGTCGCGTTTTGGGCCCCGATCAGGTGAGGCCCGGGGGCATCGGGGGCTTTCAGGCGGGGGCGTTTTCCAGCTGCTCCTCTATCCGGTCAGAGAGGTACCGGCTGTCTTCCTCGATACCCAGAAAACGGCCTGACCCCCAGGTGTTGAGCCAGCCCAGGCCGATGAAATGCAGCCCCCTGCGGGCGGTGACGCCACGGTCGAAGACCGGCTTGCCACGGGCATCGAAGACGTCGGCCTCGATCCAGGAATAATCGGGGCGGAAGCCGATGGCCCAGAGGACGGAGGTGATACCGGCCCGGGCAAGGTCGAGGGTGGTGCGTTCCTCCTCCGGCGCCCAGACCTTTTCGAAGGGCGGTTCGACCGGGGCGTCGATGCCCGCGCGGTCGATATAGGCGTCGATCTGGGTGCGGATGCCGACGTAGGACTTGTCTGCGTCATCGAGGTTCCGGCCCAGGTCCGGCAGGAAGTCGGCCCGGGTGCCCTCCATCCCTGCCAGCGAACCGTAGAGTTCGACGCCCTGGTCGAGGTGGAAGCGGCGCAGGTCGATTTCCTTGCCGCCGTCGCGGCCGGACATGTAGTGGTTTGTCTGGGTCAGCGCCTTCACCGGGTCGGGGTGGGTGGCGATGGTGATGTCGTAGTGCCCGGCATCATGGAGCCAGTCGGTCGCATCGCGGCCCCGGTAGCGGCGGGGCGAGCGGGGGGCGGGGCCGACGGCCAGGTGCACGTCACGCCCGGCGCGGGTGAAATCCTCCATCAGCTGGACGCCGGACTGGCCGGTGCCGACGATCAGCACCCCGCCTTCGGGGAGCTGGCTGACGTTGCGGTAGTCGACCGAATGCATCTGCCGGATCGACGGGTCGAGGTTGCGGGCATAGGCGGGTTCGATGGGGGTGTCATAGCCGCCGGTGGCGATGACGACCTGGTCGCAGGTCCAGTCGCCCGCGCTGGTTTCCACGACGTAGCCGCCGGTGGCGCGGGGGGCGACGCGGGTCACCTCCACCCCTTCGCGGAGGTCGGGGGAGAAGGTGGCGAGGAAGGCATCGAGGTAGTCGGTGATCTGGTCCTTCAGCATGAAGCCATCGGGATCGGTGCCGCCGTAGTCGGTGTCGTAGTGGAAGCCGGGCAGGCGGCATTGCCAGTTCGGCGTCACCAGGCAGAAGCTGTCCCAGCGGTTGACCCGCCAGGAGTGAAAGGCCGTCCGGCGTTCGAGCACGACCGAGGCGATGCCCTTGTCATCGAGGCATTTCGCGACGGAAAGCCCGGCCTGGCCCCCGCCGACGATGACGACCGGGATATGGGTGCTGCTGCTGTCTTTCATGGAACGGGTTCCTTGCGTGCGATCCCGGGGAGGGGGTCAGTTGGTGATGGAGAGGCAGGTGACCTCTGCGCTGTCGGGGGTGGCGACGCGGGCCGCGCGGGCCTCTATCCGGTCGAGCTGATCCATGGCGGAGGAGCAGGCGAGGCCGTATTTCGCCTTTACCCGGTCGGAGGCCCGTTCCAGCCCGATGCGGGCGCGGTGCAGGAAGTCGGGCAGCGGGTAGGTGGTGCCGGGTTCGAAAAGCTCGGCGATGACGGTGGAGGGGGAGTAGAGGCGCTCCTCCTCTCCGTCGGGCCAGCGGACGGTCCAGAAGGTTTCAGGCATGGGATCCTCTCAGGGCGAGATAGGGGGTGTCGGCGTGGTCCCAGAAGAGGGCCCGCGCGCCGGCGTGGGAGAAGGTGAGCGCGCTGCCCCCGGTGACCTGGCCCACGGCGGCGGCGGAGATGCCACGCGCGGCGAAGGCGGCGCAGAGGGTGGGGGCGTCGGAGGGCGCGGCGGTGAGCAGGAAGCCGAAGCTGGGGAAGCTGCGCAGCCAGCGGTCGAGCGGGACGCCGGGGGGCAGGGGGACGGCATCCAGGTCAAGCTCGATCCCCACGCCGGAACATTCCGCCAGCATCAGCGCCGTGCCGGCGATGCCGCCCTGGCTGATGTCCTTGCCCGCGCGGGTCAGACCGGCCTCTGCCAGCTGCGGCAACAGGGCCAGGTCCCCCTGCAGACGGTCGGCCGGGGCATCGAGCGCGGCGCAGAAATTGTCGAAGTTGCGATAGGCCCCGCGGTGGTCGATGGCGGCGATCAGTCTTTCGCCGGGTTTCGCGGCGAAACTGGTGATCAGCGCCCGGGCCTTGCCGAAGACCGAGGCCGCCAGCCCCAGGGCGGGGGCGGCGAAATTGGTGTGGCCGCCGACGATGGGCACGCCATAGGCGGCGGAGGCATCGCGCAGCCCGCGCAGCATTTCGGCCGCCGTGGTCTGATCCGGGGCCCAGACCTGATCCACCAGGGCGGTGGCGCGGCCCCCCATGGCGGCGATGTCCGACAGGTTCACCATCATGGCGCACCAGCCCGCGAACCAGGGATCATCGGCCACGAAAGCGGGGATGAACCCTTCGCCCGCCACAAGATCCCAGCCTTCGGCAGAGGGCAGGGCGGCGGCGTCATCCCCGGGCCGTCCCGCCGTCTGGGCCGAGAGGCCGAGGGCAGAGGTTGCCCCGGCGATGCCCAGCTTGGAGCGGATCGAGGGATGGGCGCGCAGGGCGGTGGCGATCCGGTCTGCCTCCGAGAGGGGGGGCAACTGCGAGTCTGACTGGACGCCTGGCGGGGGGGCGGAGGTCATCGGGCGACCTGCGGGCGCTGTTCGGCCCGGGATCGGGGACGGTGATACCAGCCCGCCACGGGATCGGGGCAGGGGGGATATTCCGCCAGCCGGGCCTGCATCTTCATATGTGCGGTGCCGTGGATCGTGACCTCTTCCAGCGGATCCCAGTGCATGCGGCGAAACAGGTCGACGTTCTGCATCTGGACATGGGCCAGGAAGCGGGTGCAGCCGCGCGCGGTGGCGGTGCAGACCGCCAGGCGGATCAGCTTTGCCCCCAGGTGGCCGACATGGCGGAAGTCGCGATCGACCGCCAGGCGGGACCCCCACCACAGGCCCGGCGCTTCTTCGTGGATCCGCACGGTGCCGACGACCTGGTCGGCCTCGTGCGCATAGGTGGACAGGGCCACCAGATGGGTCGCGATCAGGTCGATCTCGTCCCGGTCATGATCGGGGAAGATGCGCTGCTCCTCTACGAAGACGCGGCGGCGCAGGGCCGCTGCGCCCTCTGCCTCGAACCGGCGGGAGGCGGCGCGGATGTAGTAGCCGGGGCTTTCGAAATTGCCGGGTTCCAGTTCGATCATGCCCGGGCCTCCGCTGCGGGGACCTTCAGCGCCTCGTAGGTCGAAAGCGCGGAGCAGGCGCCGCATTTGCCGCAACCGGCCTTCATGTCGGCCGCGCGGATGTCGGCCTGGGCGATCATCCGGCCCAGGGGCTGCAGGATGGAGGCCATGAAGCCGGCGGAGGGGGTGGGGTGGCTTTCCAGCGGCGTGCCGGAGATCGGCACGAAGGGCACCACGAAGGGGTAAACGCCCATGGCGCAGAGCTTTTCGCCCATTTCCAGGATCGCCTCCCGGGTGTCGCCGAGCCCCGCGAGGATGTAGGTGGAGACCTGGCCGCGTCCGAAGACCTTCACCGCGGCCTCGAAGCTGGAAAAATACTTCTCCAGCGGGACGGAGGCCTTGCCGGGCATGATCCGGTTGCGGACCTCGGGCGTGACGGCTTCGAGGTGCATGCCGAGCGTGTCGATCCCGGCGTCGAACATGCGCTGGTGCCAGGCGTCATCCTCGGGCGGTTCGCACTGGCCCTGCAGGGGCAGGTCGACGGCGGCCTTGATGGCGGCGGCGCTTTCGGCCAGCACCTTCGCGCCGCGATCCTTTCCGGCGGGGGTGCCGGTGGTCAGGATCATGTGGGTCACGCCGTCAAGCTCCACCGCCGCCTTCGCGACCTCGGCCAGTTGCGCGGGCGTCTTGTGGGCGATGGTGCGCCCGGCGGCCAGGCTTTGCCCGATGGCGCAGAACTGGCAGGTCTTCTTGCGGCTTTCGTAGCGGATGCAGGTCTGCAGCACGGTGGTGGCCAGCACGTCCCTGGAATGCAGCGCGGCGATATGGCTGTAGGGAATGCCGTCCGCCGTCTTCAGCTGGTAGAATTTCGCCCGGGTGGGGAAGCGGATTTCGCCCATGTCGCGGCCTTCATAGGTCAGCCGGGCGGCGCCGGTGGCATCGGGGGCCTGGGCCATGAAGGGGCTGTCGAAGCTGGGCGCGGTATGCACCGGGACCATGACGGTGGTCTCGCCCAGGGTGATCGCCTTGTGATCCGAGGGACCGGCGCCGCCCCGGCGGCTGTCCTGGCCCGCGCGGGGATCGACGAGGCGCATGCCCCGGGTCTGCAGGGCGTTGATCAGGTCGGAGTGGGACATCTCAGACATCTTGCGGCACCTCGGGTTCGGTGGGTTCGGGAAGGGGCGCGGGGTCGCAGGCGTGACGGGTCACGGCGGGGCGGGTGTCATGCAGGAGGGAGAGCAGCTCGGGCCGGGCATAGTGGCCGACGCTGTCCATCATGCGCTTGCGCTTGGCGATCAGGCGCATGTCCAGGTCCGCGATCAGGATGCCTTCGCCTTCGGTCAGCGGATCGGCCAGGTGGCGGCCTTCGGGGCTGATGATGCAGGTCATGCAGCCATCGCGCAGGCCCTTCTGCAGGGCCGGCTCGGGGTGGATGGAGGCGATCTGTTCCTCGGTCAGCCAGCCGGTGGCGTTGACGACGAAACAGCCCGCCTCCAGCGCGTGGTGGCGCATCGTCACCTCGATCTGTTCACCGAAGATCGGGCCGACGAGGGAGCCGGGGAAATGGCCGGCGTGGATTTCCTCGTGCTGGGTCATCAGGGCGTAGCGGGCCAGCGGGTTGTAATGTTCCCAGCAGGCCAGGGCGCCGACGCGGCCGACCTTCGTTTCGACGACCTTGAGTCCGGCGCCATCGCCCTGACCCCAGATCATGCGTTCATGGTAGGTCGGCGTGATCTTGCGCCGTTTCAGCGCCAGGGTGCCGTCGGCGTCGAAGATCAGCTGGGTGTTGTAGAGCGAGCCGTGGTCGCGTTCGTTGACGCCCAGCACCACCACCACGCCACGCTTGCGCGCCGCATCGGCCACCGCCTGGGTTTCGGGGGAGGGGACGGTGACGGCCTCCGCCATCAGCTCCAGGTGCGGTTTGCCCTGCTGCACGGGGGGCAGGACGAAGGAGAAATAGGGGTAGTAGGGCACGAAGGTTTCGGGGAAGACGATGAACTGGGCCCCCTTGTCGGCGGCTTCGGCTATGGCGTTCAGGACCCGTTCGATGGTGCCCGCCCGGCCGGAGAGATCCGGAGCGATCTGGACGGCTGCGGCGCGGATTGTGTCTGTTCTCATGGTCCTGACCTTTGTGCTGGGCATGTCCGGGACCGGCGGGAAACCGGCCCCGGTTGGATAGGGCCGGGCCGGAGTAATCCGGCCCGGGGGCTGCGGGGAAACAGCCCGGGGGATCACACCGTCCAGGTGTCGAGGATCACCGCGTTCGCCTTCTTGTGCAGCAGGATGCAGTCCAGCACGTCCTGCGGTGCGATCGGGGTGATGCCCGGCAGCAGCGAGGGTTCGCCGTGCCCGTAGAGCGCCTGCAGCGCGAAGCGGCAGGCGTAGACCTTGCCGCCTTCGCCCATGAACTTCTTGAGGTTGACGGCGAAGTTCTGGTGGCCGGGGAAGGCTTCGTCGCCCAGGGTCGGGAAACCGCGCTGGATGCCCAGGGTGACGCCCGGCCCGTAGAGCAGGATCGAGGTTTCGTAGCCCTTCCGGTTCAGGCGGATGGCGTTGAGGATGTTGACCAGCCCGATCGAGCCTTCGAAGGCGACGGTGTGGAAGGTGACGAGGGCCTTTTCGCCTTCATCCGCCTTCACATCCTCGAACACCTTTTCCTCGTAGTTGACGAAGAAATCCCCGTCCTTGTGCGCTTCCTTGGTGACTTCCGGCATCTTGCCCTCCTTGTCGGTTGTGCCTTCAGGATTGCTGGGAGGGGATTGTATGAATCAATCGTCAGTGCAATATGCATACAATAAAACCGGCAATGTTTAAAAAGTGCCTAGAAATTAGGCAAAAATTTGCGGGTCACAGTCACCTTATGCTCATGGGCGCAGCGGATGGCGGATCTGAGCGGGGTGGCCGATGGCGGGCCGGACACGGCCCGGCGGGGCGTGACGCGAATCCATACAATCACCCTTCAATTGTCCGACGGGAGCGGGTAAGCGGGGGCAGGAAAGGACACATCATGACCGACTGGACGCCGCGCAACCTGGCTCAGGGCACCCCGCGTTACCTGGCGATCGCCGATGCGATCGGGGAAGACATCCTGCAGGGACGGCTGGAAACCGGCACCCGCCTGCCGCCGCAACGCAAGCTGGCGGCGGAGCTGGGCATCGACTTCACCACCGTGTCCCGCGCCTATGCGGAGGCACAGGCCCGGGGCCACGTGGAAAGCCATGTCGGCCGCGGCACCTTCGTGCGGGGCAGTGTCGTCAGCAGCCGCCCCGATCCGGCGCGGTCGGGCGAGGAAGACCTGTCGATGAACATGCCGCCCGAACCGCAGGACCCGGCCCTGCGCCGGCAGATGCAGGAGGGGCTGGGCTATGTTTCCGCCAACCTGGTGGACCTGCTGCGCTACCAGTCCCCGGTGGGATCGGAGCGGGACCGGATGGCGGCGTCAAGCTGGCTGAGCATGCGGGGCATGGTGCCCTCGCTGGAGCGGATCGCGGTGACGCCGGGGGCGCATGCGACCATGGCGGCGATCCTGTCGATCAACACCAAGCCGGGCGACGTGATGCTGTGCGAGGCGGTGACCTATCCCGGCATCCGCAATATCGCGGCGCGTTTCGGGGTGCGGCTGATCGGGCTGGAGATGGATCGCGACGGCATCCTGCCCGGGGCGCTGGAGGCGGCGATCGCGCGCCACGGCCCGAAGATGCTGTACCTGAACCCGACGCTGCAGAACCCCACCACGCTGACCATGCCGGAGACCCGGCGCCTTGAGGTGGCGGAGCTGTTGCGCCAGCACGACCTGACCCTGATCGAGGATGACGCCTACGGCTTCATTCCCGCCAAGGCGCCCGCGCCGATCGCCCTGTCGGCGCCGGAGCAGACCTGGCACATCGGCGGGCTGGCCAAGTGCATCGGGGCCGGGCTGCGCCTGGCCTATACCATCGCGCCGACGCCGCGCTGCGCCTATCACCTGATGCAGGCGATCCGGGCGCTGTCGGTCATGCCGTCGCCGCTGTCCATCGCGCTGACGACCCAGTGGATCGAGGACGGCACCGCCGACAGCATTCGCCGGTTCATCCGCGCAGAGAGCGCCGCGCGCCAGGCCCTGGCGGCCGAGGTGCTGCGCCCGCTGCAGTACAGGTCGGCGGAAAATGCCTTCAACATCTGGCTGGATCTGCCGCAGGGCGTGGGCCGGGCCGACGTGGTGGCCCGCATGGCCCGGCGGCGGATCGGGCTGATGCCGTCGGATGCCTTCACCGTGGAAGGCCAGCCGGGAGAGCAGCTGCGAATCTGCCTGGGCGGCGCCGTCAGCCGCGAGAGCCTGCGCGAGAACCTGCATTTCCTGGCCAATGCGCTTCAGCCCAATGTTTTCATGGGGTGAGGGGGGGGCAGGCCACTCCTTGCGCGACGATCTGAACGGTCTTTCGCGCCCAGGTTGACGCAGGGGCCGCCCCTCAGGGCGATTTTGGCGATCATCCAGCGGTGCGCGTGGTCCCCGCGGGGCGTGCGCATCATGACCATACCCAGCCGGACCCGATTACCACAGGGTATGATTTAACGAACCGGCGGCGTGTTTAACGTTGACGGATGCAAGTCAGGTATGCACGGATACCGGCAAATTTTTGCACATTTTTTTAATTCAATGGGATCGCGTCATGACCCTTAAAGTCCACGATTTCTCCCAAGGCAATACTATCAACGGTCGCGACAAGGTTCGGGGGAGCCGCAAGTCGAGGGGCTGGCGCCATGGCCTGATGGGGACCACGGCGATCCTGGCCGCGCTTGCCTTTACCCACCACGAAGCCCTGGCCGCGACCGATACCTGGACCTGGACGAACGGGTCCGCGGACACCGAGTGGAACACCAGCGGCAACTGGGACACCGGCACCGTGCCCAACACGGCCACGGACGACGTGATCCTGCCTGATTACAGCGGCGTGGCCCCGAACGGCAGTTTCATCGTTGACCTGGCCGGCGGCAGCTTCGAAATCAACAGTCTGAGCGTGGACGACACCTATACGGTGACCAGTTCGGGCAGTGCGGGGACCCTGACGGTCAACGGTTCGATCACGGTGAACGCCGCGGCGACCTTCGAAGACAGCGTGACCATTGCGCTGACTGGCGCCACATTCTTTTATGTGTACGATGACGTGACCATCGAGGGAACGCTGGCGCAGACCTCTAACATTGGCGCTAGCGACGATCTGAGCTTTACCATCGATAGCGGCGTGACGGTCGACCTGGTTGGCAACCTGGAGAACGACGGGCCGGATCCCTGGCTTTCTGTCGACGGGGGCGGGACGCTGATCATGCGCAGCGCCACGACCGGGACGAAAGACCTGACACTTGTCTACATTGAGGATTCGACCCTGCGCGCGATCGAGGATGGGACGCTGCCGACGGCCAACATCCTCGTCGACGCCGGGACCCTGGAAACCGATGGTGGCGCCATCACCAACAGCGCGGCGGAGATCAGTCTGTCATC
The DNA here is from genome assembly GCF_057380755.1 of Pseudooceanicola sp. NS-SX8. NCBI lineage: Bacteria > Pseudomonadati > Pseudomonadota > Alphaproteobacteria > Rhodobacterales > Paracoccaceae > Pseudooceanicola > Pseudooceanicola sp. NS-SX8. Next base: position 10,334 of record NZ_JBXXRX010000002.1, read on the forward strand.
GGGGGGAGCCCTGCTGCTGACCGGGGATGAAGAGCTGAGCAAGGTTTCGGGCACCATCGGGTCGAGCGTCACGCTGAACAACGGCGCGATTCTGACGCTGAACATGTCTTCCGACTTTGGTGAGAGCGCGCTTGTCTTTGGCGATGTGACGGGCACCGGCGGCCTTGTGCTGGAGTTCGATGATGCCAGCGACGCGATGGAACTCCATGGGACCGTGGACCTTGATGAGGGTGTGACGCTCAAGGGCGGTAACCTGAAGGTGGACGGAGATGCCTCCGACACCGATTTCTGGGTGACGACCGGTTCGGTCGCAGGTCTGTTGAGCGTCGATGACGGGGCGGAGATCGGCGACCTGGTGCTGGGCAACTCCTTCGCGACATCGGGCGGCGGAAGCGCCACCAACGAGGGCACCGTGGGCGATGTGACGCTCTACTCTTCCGACTCCGTCTATAACGCGGAGTCCGGGTCCTCGACCGGGGCGGCGACGGCCCAGGGCGGGGGCACGATCAATGCCAATGGCGGCGAGTTTAGTTCCATCACGCTGCTGGGGGATGTGAACAGCACCGGCGGCGGGGGGGGGATCTTGTCGCTGGCAGCGGCCACGACCGTCACCGGGGCGGTGACCAACACCGCCGGCCTGATCGAGACCTCGGCCGTCGTGACCCTGAGCGCGGGGAGCTTCGACAACTCGGCCGAGATTGATGCGACCGGGGGCGACCTGGTGGTCGAAGCGGATACGATCACGCTGAACTCCGGCACGGTGATCAGCGGTGATGTGACCTTCCTGGGGGATATCGAAACCTATGTCGACCTCGGGATCGACTACACGCTTGAAGGCACGCTGGACGTGCTGGGGGGCACCACGACCTTCAGCGGCGTTGCGGATGGCAACGAGGCCTCGGTCACGGATGGCACGCTGACGAGCACCGGCACCCTGGCCGATGTGACCGTGGACGCGGACGGCACGCTGAACCTCAGCGGCGGGTCGGCAGGCGCTGTGACCGCGACCAATGGTGGCGTGGTGAACGTGACCTCGGCCTCGGTGACGAGCCTGGCCACGACGGCGTTGGGTGGTGACATCAACATCAACAACGCCGGCTCCAGCATCGGGTCGATCACCAGCGAAGGCGGCACCATCGACCTGACCGTCGGCACGGTGAGCGGGACCCTGGTGGTCAATGGCGGCACCGTCACCGTCGGTGCGGACGGCGAGGTCCTGGGGACCACCACCGCGGATGGCGGGACGCTGGACAGCTACGGCTCGCTGGCCGGGCTCGACATCGATGGCGGCACCGTCACGCTCTACTCCGGGTCGGAGACCGGGGATATCGACCTCGACAGCGGTTCCCTGACGATCAATGCCGGCGCGACGGCGGATGACGTGGAAGTGTCGGTCGGCGCCAGCAGCGCGGGCACCATCGCTTCCCTTCTGATTTCCGGCGGGACCTTCACCAACACCGGCACGATTTCCGGCACGACGACTGTTCAGGGCGGCCTGCTGACCACCTCCGGCACGACCGGGGCGATCAACGCGGATTCCGGCTCTGTCAACATCACCGGTGGCACCACAGGCGCGGTGACCGTTGGCGATGCCTTGAACACCGCGGCCACGGTGACCAACGATGGCGGCACCGTCGCCAGCCTCACCGTCGATTACGGCAACTATACCAACACCTCCGGCTCGGTCACCGGCACGACGACGATCAACGGCGCCTCGACCGCCGATGCCGTGGTCAATGCCAATGGCGGGACCATGGGCGATGTGACCGTCAGCAGCATGTATTCCCACCTGAACGTGGCGGGTGCGGACGTGGGGGCCGTGACCACCGCCGGCGACACCGATATGAGCAGCGGGACCATCGCCTCGCTGAACGTGACTGGAGGGTACACCGACCTGACCGGGGGCGAAGTGACGGGCACCGTCGACATCAGCGCGGGCACGGTGACCAACAGCGCCACGATCAGCGGCACCACGACGCTGACGGGCGGCACGCTGACCACCTCCGGCACCACGGCGGATATCGTGAACACGGCGGGCACGGTGAATGTCACCGGCGGCACCACCGGGGATATCACCAACGAAAGCACCCTGAACATCTCGGGCGGGTCGACGGGCACCGTCAACACCACCGGGACCACGGAGATCACCGGCGGCACGCTCGCCGCGCTGGAGGTCGACGGCGGGACCACCACCATGTCGGCCGGCACGATCAGCGGCACCACCGATATCGACGGCGGCACGATGACCGTCAGCGGCGGCAGCTTCGAGGACGACGTGACCGTGACCAGCGGTACGCTGGATCTGGAAACCTCGGTCACCGTGGATGGCGACGTGAGCAACTACGGCACGCTGATGTCGTCGGGCAGCAGCGCGGTGACGCTGACGCTGACCTCGGGCAACACCTTCACCAACGACGGCATCCTGGATGGTGACAGCACCAACGGGGTGGCCGATCTGACCATCGCGGCGGACGAGATCATCCTGGGCGACAACTCCGTCGTGTCCGGCACGGTGATCCTGAGCGGGGATGTCACCAACAACGGCGACCAGGAGATCGGCTACGACCTGAGCGGCAACCAGACCACCGGCGACGGCGGCACCACCACGATCATCAGCGACGTGGACGGCGGCGGCAACGACGTGACCACGAATGCCGATGGCGGCAGCGGCGGTGGCTCGCTTGAGGTCGACGATGGCGTGACCTTCGACAACATCGGCGATTTCGTGAACAACGGGACGACCGATATCGGCGAAGGCTCCACCCTGTCGGCGGAGACGATCACCAACGACGGCACGATCAACGTGGGCGTCAACGCCACGCTGCACGGCACCGGCAACACCACCAACAACAACATGGCGATCAATGTCGCCGATGGCGGCACCGTTTCGGATGCGGGCGCGATCAACAACAACGCCGGCGGCACCTATACCTTCGCCGCCAGCGGCACGATCAACGCCGACACCGACAACACCGGAGAGACGCTGGAAAACGCGGGCACGATCGTGTCCACCGATGGCGGCAACAGCGTGATCACCCTGGGCGATGGCACCGATGACGTGGTCAACAACCTGGCCACCGGCGTGATCACCGTGGGCGACAGCGATACCTTCCTCGGGACCGGCGTGACGCTGACCAACGATGGCGACATCAACATCGGCGAGGGGTCCACCCTGAGCGTTGCGGAGGCGACCAACAACGCCACCATCGACATGGAAGACGACGGCATGCTGACCACCTCCGGCACGCTGACGAACACCGGCATCATCACCCTGGCCGGCGACGGTACGCTGAGCGCTTCCGACATCCAGAACAGCGGCACGATCACGTCGACCGATGCGGGCAGCAGCGCGGTGACCCTGGACACTGACACCCTGGACAACGCGGCAAGCGGCGTCCTGAACGTCGGTGATACCGATACCTGGACGGGCACGACCACCGTCGTGACCAACGACGGGGACATCAACATCGGTGAGGACGCGACGTTGAGCGTGGCCTCGCTGACCAACAACCTGACCGTGGACATGGAGGACGGCGGTACGCTGACCACCACGGGCACGCTGACCAATACCGGGACGGTGACCCTGGCGGGTGACGGTACGCTGAATGCCTCCGACATTCAGAACAGCGGCACGATCATCTCCTCCGACACGGGCACCAATGCGGTGACCCTGGGCACGGATACGCTGGTCAACACGGCAAGCGGTGTCCTGAACGTCGGTGATACCGACACCTGGACCGGTACGACCACCGCGGTGACCAACAACGGCGACATCAACATCGGTGAGGATGCGACGCTGAGCGTGGCCTCGCTGACCAGCAACCTGACCGTGGACATGGAGGACGGCGGTACGCTGACCACCACGGGCACGCTGACCAATACCGGGACGGTGACCCTGGCGGGTGACGGTACGCTGAATGCCTCCGACATCCAGAACAGCGGCACGATCACTTCGTCCGACACGGGCACCAATGCGGTGACCCTGGGCACGGATACGCTGGTCAACACGGCAAGCGGCGTCCTGAACGTCGGTGATACCGACACCTGGACGGGCAGCACCACCGCCGTGACCAACAACGGCGATATCAACATCGGAGAGGACGCGACGCTGAGCCTGGCCTCGCTGGAGAGCAGCGACAGCGTCGAGATCGCCGACGGCGGCACGCTGACCACCTCGGGCGTGATCACCAATGACAGCGGCGCGACGATCAGCTTCCTGAACGGCGGCACCATCAGCGCCTCGGAGATCCAGAACGATGGCACGCTGAGCTCGGTCGACGGGAACCTCGACTCGATCACGCTGGACACTGCCGTCCTGACCAACACCGGCACGATCGATGTCGGCCTGACCGACAGCTGGACCGGCGCCACCACGGTGCTGACCAACAGCGGCGCGGTGGAGCTTGACGAGTTCTCCTCCCTCACCCTGGCGGGGGTGACCAACCAGTCCGGCGGGTCGATCTACCTGGCCGACGGCGCCACGCTGGACGTCGGCACGGCGGTCATCGACAACCAGGCGGGGGCGCTGATCACGGTCACCTACCTGGCCACGATCACCGGCAACATCGACACCGAGGGCAGCGTCACCAACAATGGCGAGATCGACGGATATGTCGCCGTCAACGGCACGAGCGGCTCGCTGGACAGCAACCTGACCATCACCGGCGACGTGGAGGTCAGCGACAGCGGTTCCGCGACGCTGGAAGGGTCGGTGGGCGGTGACATCACCACCGCCGACGCGGGCGAGGTCACCATCGACGGCGACCTGACCGGCGTTGAGAACATCGACCAGCAGAGCAGCACCGATTTCACCATCGAGGCGGTCACTCTGGCGATGGACGACAACGGCGTCATCACCAACGGCGGCACCTTCGTCTTCGACGGCTCGACCCTGCTGGGCAACGACCTGACCTTCGAGAACGAGGACGGCGCGACGGTGGAGGCCACCGATGCCGACCTGACCGCCGATTTCGTCAATGCCGGGATGATGTACTTCTACGGCACCTCCTACATCACCGGCAACGTGACCAGCGATGCCACTGCCAGCGCCACCACCACCATCAGCCTGGTGGACGGGGCAACCGACGACGTGCTGAGCATCACGGGCGACCTGGAAGTGGGCGATGTGATCGCAGTGGATGTCGACCTGTCGACGTCCACCGGATCCGCCGACCTGATCTCGGTGGACGGCGATGTGACCCAGTCCGAAAGCAGCGTCGTCTTCAGCTTCAACGACATCAGCACCGCCTATTCGGAGCTGAGCAGCGCGCTGGACATCCTGACCTACACCGGGACGTCGAGCCTGAGCTTCACCGTCGAGGGTCTGCCGACGACCGGTGCCGTGCTCTACCAGCTGGTGAACGATACCGCTGCGGGATCCTACCAGCTGCAATCGGGTGCCAACCCCGCCATCGGTGGCCTGGCCAGCGGTCTGTCGCTGACCTACTCGCTGATCGGATCCGTGGTGAACCGCCCGTCCAGCGCCTTCCTGACCGGGATCGCCTATGACACCGACAAGGAATGCACGCCCGGATCCTGGGCACGGGTCACCGGCGGCGAGGCGGATCTGACCGGGGCCACCACGACTGACCTGGGCAACTACGCGACCGACCTGAACGCCGATTACACCGGTATCCAGGCCGGCTTCGACCGTAGCTGCAACGACGTGGAAGTGGGCGACTGGAGCCTGAGCTACGGCGGCACCTTCGGGGCCAACTTCGGTAACATCAGCCAGCCTGTCTACGACTTCGACATCAGCACCGGCCTGATCGACCCGACCACCGTCACCAGCTTCAACAACCAGAGCTTCACCCAGCTTTACGGCGGCGTCTACGTGGCCGCCGCCAAGGACGAGGTCTTTGCCGATCTGCAGCTGCGCTACGAAAGCGCGACCTTCGATCTGAGCAATACCGCGGTTTCGGGCTATGACGGCCTGGGCGTTGCGAGCCAGGAATACGATACCTCGGGCCTGACGCTGAGCGGGTCCCTGGGCCGGGCCTTCGTGCTGAGCGAGGAGCAGGGGCTGGCCCTGGTGCCGACCGTGGGCTTCTCCCTCGGCAACCAGAAAGTGGACAACATCGCCTTCGACAACGGCACGCCGAGCGATACCAGCGATGACGGTGTCCTGGTGATCGAGGATATCCAGAGCCGGATCGGCTTTGCCAGCGTCGCGCTGACCAAGCTGAGCATCCTGCCCAGCGGGACCGAAGCGGTGCGCTACTTCGGGACGGCCACCGTCTACAACGACTTCTCCGACGCGACGGTGTCGAAGTTCTACCAGTCGACGGACGGCAATGGCGGGCCGGATTATTCCACCGATCCGCTGATCTCCACCAGTGACAACCTGGGGGTTTACGGCGAACTGAGCCTCGGCCTGAACTACACCAAGCTGATGAACACCGGATCCGCCCTGCCGGCGCGGCAGCTGGATGCATCGGTCCGTGCCGATGGCCGCTTTGGCGAAAGCATGGACGGCTGGGGTCTGACCGCGCAGGTCCGGCTCAGCTTCTGACGCATTGAGAAGGCGACGCCCGGGAGGGGCGTCGCCCGTTTCAATAGCGACAGCGGCGGCCCGGGGAGGGGTGGCCGCTGTCGGATCTCCATCCGAGGGAGCCTTCGGTACGTCATGTCCTGGTACAGCAAAGTCGCCTGGAAAGAGGGCCTGTTCCTGCAACCGCAACACCTGCAGCAGGCGGACAGGCACCTGGAATACCTGTTGCGCATGCGCACCGAGGTCATCACGCCCTACCCCTGGGGCCTTTCGGCGCTGAAGTTCGACCGCGACCTGGCGCAGCAGGGGCGTATCGGGGTGAACTCCGTGGCCGGGATCATGCCGGACGGCCTGCCCTTCGATGCGCCGGGGGCGTCGCCCCTGCCGGTGCCGGTCACCGTGCCGGAGGAGGAGGCCGCGGGGCTGGGCATCTGGCTGACCCTGCCGGACATGGCGATCAGCGGCCAGGAAGTCGCGCCGGAGGCCGTGAACAACGCGACCCGGTTCAGCCTGTCCGCGGCGGAAGTGCCCGACAACAGCGTGGCCAACCGGGTCGAACAGACGGTGGAGATCGCCCATCCCCGGCTTGAAATCGCCCTGCGCCGCACGCCGCGCCCGGGCTACCAGAACATCCAGATCGGTCGCATCATCGAGATGCGCGACGGCATCGTCACCCTGGACGACACCGTGCCGCCCGTGGGCCTGGTCCTGGCGGTGCACCATGCCTATGAAGGCTACCTGAGCCGCGTCATCGGCTGGGTCGAGGCGAAGCTGGAAGGGCTGGCGCGCTATGCCGCCGATCCCAGTTCGGGCGGCGGCATGCAGGCCTCGGACTACCTGATGCTGATGGTGCTCAACCGGGAACTGCCGGGCCTGCGCCACCTGCGCGGCATGGCGGCGGTGCATCCCGAACGGCTTTATGCCAGGCTGATCGCCCTTGCGGGGGAGCTGTCGACCTTCGACCAGGGAGAGCGGAAGGCGCGCGATTACGGCGGCTACCGGCACGATGAGCCGAAGGAGAGCTTCACCCCGGTGGTGCAGGACATCCAGCAGCTGCTGGCGCGCGACCTGGGCCGGGCGATCCGGCTGCCGCTGCAGGAGCGGCGGCAGAACAGCTATGCCGCGCTGGTCAACGACCGCAACCTCTTTGCCCAGGCGACCTTCGTGGTGGAGGTTTCGGCGGGCCTGCCGCTGACCCAGATCCAGCAGCAGTTCCCGCAGCTGTGCAAGGTCGGCCCGTCGACCTGGATGAACCAGATCATCAACAACAACCTGCCGGGGATCGGGCTGGTGCACCTGCCCAACCCGCCACGGCAGATCCGCGTGGTGGCGAACCACGTGTACTTCCTGCTCGACAAGTCCACCGACCTCTGGCGGGAGTTTTCGACCGCGCCGGCCGTGGGCATGCATTTTGCGGGGAACTGGCCCGGGCTTAAGCTGGAGCTGTGGGCGATTCCCGAGGGGGCGTGATGGCTGACAAGAAAGACGACAAGACGGTCTTCGGAAAGGCGTTCCCGACGCCGCAGACGCCGCCGGCGAGCCCGCCCCGACCCCCGCAGCCGCCCCAGGGGCAGGCGCCGCAGGGCCAACCTCCGCAGGGTAAGCCCGCCGCGGGCAAGACCCTGTTCGGGGTGCCCCTGCCGCCCGCGGGCGGGTCTGGCGGAGGCGGCTGGCCGCCGCCGAGCCGGACCGGACCCGGCATCGGGTCCCAGCCGCAGCAGCCCCAGAACCCGGTTCAGACCCCGCCGCAACAGCCGGGCTACCCGGCGCCGCCGCAGGGGCATGGACAGGGGCAAGGGCCAGGGCCGGCACAAGGACAGGGGCAGGACCCCTGGGCGAGCGGCAATGACGATACCTGGTTCGGCGGACGCGCCGCCGGGCAGCAGCCCCCACCCCCGCCGCCACCACAGAACCAGGGCTGGGGCCAGCCGCAGCCCCAGCAACCGGTCTATCAGCCCCAGACGGGCGCCAGGCCCCAGGGGGCGGAGTTCTTTCCCGAAATTCCCAGCGGTCAGCCGCAGCCCCAGCAGCAGGTGCAGCCGCGTATCGCCCTGTCGGACGCCCTGCGGGGCACCGGCCTGGGCCGGGGCGGGCCCTCGAACCCGATCATCGCCTCGGCCGCGAACCTGATGATCCTGCTGGGCCGGCTGCGCACCGGCCTGGTGGAGATGCAGGCGGGCCCGCTGATCGAACATGTCGCGCGCGAGATCGACCTGTTCGAACGCAATGCGCTGGAGGCCGGGGTCAACCCGCAGGATGCGCAGGATGCCAAGTACGTCCTTTCGGCCACGGCCGACGATATCGTGCAGAACCTGCCCGGGGCCGATCGCGGGACCTGGCTGGAATATTCCATGGCCGCGCGGTTCTTCGGCGACCGCAACACCGGCGTCGGGTTCTTCCACAAGGTGGATGAGGCCATGCGCGCCCCGGCGCAGCGCTATGACCTGCTGGAACTGATGCTGTCGTGCCTGTCTCTCGGCTTTGAGGGACAATTCCGCAACCTGCCGCAGGGCGCGGTGGAGCTGAGCCGGATCCGCGCCCAGATCTACGAGAGCCTGCGCCGGGTCCATGCGCGCCCGGGCGAGGATATCTCGGTCAACTGGCTGCCCGTCACCTTCCGCAGTCGCAAGCGGCGGGGCGGGGTGCCTGTCTGGGCGGTGGCAAGTTTCGCGGCGCTGCTTCTGGTCGCGCTCTTCGGTACGCTGTCGACCCTGCTGACCCGCCAGTCGGCGGGCGTGCGGGACGAGATCATCGCGCTGCACACCGGGCAGCCGCCGATCGCGATCGAACGCACGGCGCCTGTCGTCACGGCCTATGTCGCCCCGCCCACGGGCCAGATGGAACGGATCCAGGATGCGCTTGCGGCGGAGCTGGCCTCCGGTGCGGTCGAGATCGAGAAGACCAACGACTGGATCCTGGTGCGGATGGGAGATGTCCTGCAGTTCGCGCCGGGCAAGGCGACGCTGAAATCCGATTTCAGCGCCCTGGCAGAGGCGATCGGCACGATGCTGAACGGCGAAAGCGGCCCGGTGCGGGTGGTCGGGCATACCGACAGCATCCCGCCTTCGGGCCGGGGGCAGTTCAAGACCAACGAGGCGCTTTCGGATGCCCGGGCGAAGACCGTGGCGGAGATCCTGACCGCGCAGCTGGATGACCCGTCCCGCGTGACGGTCGAGGGCATGGGCGCGGCAGAGCCGATCGACACCAACGAGACGCCGGAAGGCCGGGCGCGGAACCGCCGCGTCGAGATCCAGGTCCGGCGGGAGGAATAGGCATGCGGAAGGTCTTCAAGCTTCTGGGCAAGGGCTGGCGCCACCCGGTGACCCGCGTGATCATGATGGTGCTGGGCGTGATCGGGATCCTGGTCGGGGTCTGGCTGGGCTTTCCTCTGATCGGCTGGGCGCCGCTGACGAGCATCTGGCTGCGGGCGACGGTCAGCGCGGTGCTGCTGCTGTCGATCGGGTTGTTCTACGTCCTGCGCTGGCGGCGCCACCGCAAGCGCGCCCTGGCCCTGGAAGAAAGCCTGGTGAGCGGCACCGAGGGCGATGGCAAGGTCCTGGCGGAGCGCATGCAGGAGGCGCTTGGCAAGCTGAAGAAGGCGGGGGGCAAGACCTACCTCTACGATCTGCCCTGGTACATCATCATCGGCCCCCCGGGCGCAGGCAAGACGACCGCGTTGCGCAATGCCGGGATCGAGTTTCCCGATGCGGAAACGGATCATTCTGCGGGGTTCGGCGGCACCCGCAACTGCGACTGGTGGTTCAGCGAGGAAGCCGTCCTGATTGATACCGCGGGTCGCTACACCACCCAGGACAGCGATGCGGAGGCGGACAGGTCCAGCTGGACCAGCTTCCTCGAGCTGCTGAAGAAGGGGCGCCCGGACCAGCCGATCAACGGTGTCATGCTGGCCTTTTCGGTCGAGGACATGATGAGTTCGACACCGGAGGAGATCGCCCGGCACGCGGCCACGGTGCGCGACCGGCTGAGCGAGATCCACGAGGTGCTGCGCATTGATTTCCCGGTCTATGTCCTGTTCACCAAGGCCGATCTGATCAGCGGTTTCCGGGAATATTTCGCCTCTTTCAGCCAGGTCCGGCGCAACGGGGTCTGGGGCGTGACCTTCCAGACCCGCGACCGGAAGGAGAACACCTCCAAGGCTGTGGGCGCGGAGTTCGACACCCTTGTGCGCCGCCTGTCGGACGAGGTGACGGACCGCATCACCGAGGAGCCCGACGGCGTGGCGCGTATCGCCATCTTCGGCCTGCCGGGCCAGATGGCCATGCTGCGCGAGAACGTGAGCGAGTTCCTGCGCCGGGTCTTCGAACCGTCGCGCCATTCCAGCAACGCGATCCTGCGGGGGTTCTACTTCACCTCCGGCACGCAGGAGGGCACGCCGGTCGACCAGGTGCTGGGCGCCATGTCCCGCGAGGGGGGCAGTGCCGCCTACCAGCCCGCCTTCATGTCGGGCAAGGGCAAGAGCTTCTTCCTGCACGACCTGCTGAAGCGGGTGATCTTCGAGGAGCGCGACTGGGTCGGCTACGATGGCCGCGCGGTGCGCCGTGCCGCGATCCTGCGCACCCTGGCGCTGGCGGTGATCGGGCTGCTTACGCTGGGCACGATGGGCGCGCTGGCGGCCAGTTTCCTGCAGAATGCCTCCCTCGTGAAGGTGGCGCAGGAGCAGGCGGAGGATTACGAGGACATCGCCCGCAACGAGCTGTCGCGGACGGTGATCGACGATACCGACCCGTCGCTGATCATGCCGCTGCTGCAGGATCTGCGGAACTTCACCGCGGGTTATGGCGACGTGAGCGAGCCGCCGGCCTGGGCGGGCATGGGCCTGTCGCGGCGCAAGGAAATCTCCCTCGCGTCGAACAGGGCCTATTCGGACGGGCTGGAACGCATGCTGCGGCCCCGGCTGATCCTGCACATGGAAAACGAGATCCCGCAGCTGGTGCTGGATGGCGATACCGGGCGGATCTACCGGGCGCTGAAGGTCTACCTGCTGCTGGGCGGGCAGGGCGAAGGGGGCAACGACGCCGAGAACGACGAGGCGGTGAAGGCCTATTTCCACGAGGTCTGGCGCCAGCAGTTCAACGGCGCGGGCCTGATCGACGAGCGGGAGCAGCTGGATCAGCACCTGGCCGCCATGCTGGAGCTGGACGGATCGCGGAGCCTGGACGTGGGCATCGACGCCGAGATCGTCTCGAAGGCGCGGGAGGCCATCGTGACACTGCCGCTGGCGGAACAGGCCTATGCCTCGATCAAGGACCGCATGCTGACCTCGGGCATTCCCGATTTCAACCTGGTGGACCGGATCGGCCCCGCCGCGCAGCGGGTGTTCCAGGTGACCGACGGCACCCCGCTGGAACAGGTGGGCGTGCCCGGTCTTTTCACCTTCGAGGGCTACTGGGGTTTCTTCCTGGAGGAGCTGACCCTGGCCCGCGACCGTCTGCGGGAGGATCAGTGGGTCCTGGGGCCCGCGGCCGAACGGGTGGATTACGACACCCAGCTTGCCAGCCTGGAAAGGGAGCTGCACCGGGTCTACCGGGTGGAGTTCGGCGAGGCCTGGAATGCCATGTTCGAAAAGCTGAGCCTGGCGCCGATGTCCGCCGACCCGCCGCAGTACGAGGCGCTGGCCTCTGCCGGGTCGCCCGTCGCCTCTCCCATCCTGATGCTGGTGGAGGCGGTGGACGAGGAAACCCGGCTGACACGCCTTTATGACCAGATCGGGGAACTGACACCGGCGGACCTGGCGACGGGGAACCTCAAGGAAGGGTTGGTGGATGCGATGTTCTACCGGCTCTATGGCCGGTCGGGCACCTTGCAGCGCGTGGTGCTGGACAGCGTGAAGGAGGGCAGCAAGTCGCAGGCCCGGGTTGGCCAGGCAACGCAGGAGGACACGCAGCGGCGGCAGGTCGAACGGATCAGCGACGACTTCCTGGAATGGCAGTCCCTGCTGCGCGGGGAGGTGGGGCGGCGGCCCATCGACGTCATCCTGTCGAACCTGCGGGACCTGCGGGAAAATCGCCGCCAGGCGGCCATGGCGCCGACGCCGCTGGACGAACAGATGTTGAGCCAGTTCCTGTCCACGCTGACGATGAACAACACCGCGCTGCCGGCGACGCTGGCGTCGATGCTGAACGAGGTGGATACCGAATTCCGCTCGGTCGCGGCCAATGCCACGATCGAACAGCTGCAGCGGGCGCTGAACGACGACGTGACCCAGTTCTGCCGCGAATTCATCGCGCCCTTCTTCCCCTTTGGCGGCGGGCGGCACCTGTCGCCTTCGGTCTTTGGGCAGTTCTTCGGGCCGGGCGGCAAGATGGATCAGTATTACACCAGCTACCTGGCCCCGCATGTCATCCGGGGGCAGGGCGGCCTGGAACCCGCGCCGGGCAGTGCCATCGGCCAGCGCCTGTCGCCCGCGCTGCTGCAGCAGTTCGACAACGCCCAGGCGATCCAGCTGGCCTTCTTCGCCTCCGGCTCGCCCGAGCCGCAGGTGAACATGTCGGTGACCCATGTCGCGTCTTCCTCCACCGTGAACCGCGCGGTGATCGCGGTGAACGGGACGACGGTGCAGACGCGGCCGAATTCCATCCCCGCCGCCGTCAGCTGGCCGGGACAGGCGGGCGGCGTGGTGGTGCAGCTGAAGCCCGATATCCCGGGGCGCGACAGCTCCCTTGGGTTCAACCAGGGCCGCTGGGACATCGTGAACTTCCTGCGCCGGGGCCGCACCCGGGTCAGCGGCAACGTGGCCGAGGCCACCTTCGACATCGGCGGCCGGTCGATCACCTACCGCTTCGACTTCGACAGCACCACGGTACCTTTCCTGATGCCGGAACTGTCGCGCTTTACCTGTCCCGTCGCGCTGGAGTGAGCTGATGGACCATGCAGCCAGGCTGGGCCTGATGGGCAAGCACCCGGGGTACGGCGATTTCCTGCGCACCGGGATCAGCGAACAGGTGGAAGACCAGCTGGCGCGCTGGCTGGAAGGGGCCCTGGCGGAGCTGCGCGACCAGCTGGGCGAAGGCTGGGGCGCGTTCTGGGACCAGGGGCAGGACCTGCGGTTCTGGGTCGGTCGGGCCGTCACCGGTGTGACCCTGGCAGGCATCCTGCGCCCCTCGCGGGATCGGGTCGGGCGCAGGTATCCGCTGCTTCTGCTGGCAGAGGGGGTGGACAGGTTGCCCCCGGTGGAGGATCCCGATCAGATGATATGGACCATGCTTGCAGATCACCTGGACAGGATGCAGCCCGGGCAGGGCGCCGCCGCGCTGATGTCGGGCGCCGAGGGCATTCGCCTGCCGGGCGAGGATCCGGCGACGCAGCAGGAGGGGCCGACCCTTTGGGCGCATCGGCCCGACGGGGACCTGGAGGCGCTGCTGAGTTCTGCCGCGCCGGTCGACGCGGGTCGTGCCGCCCTTGGGCGGTCCTACTGGTGGGCCCCGGCAAGTCCTGGTCGCGCCGCCGTCTGGCTGGGCTGTCCCGGCCTGCCTGCTGCGCCCGCCCTTGGCTGGCTTCTGGCCGGCGTCGCCGCACAGGAGGCGGATCAGCCCTATGAATCATAATGAATTCTTCACGTTCGTGACCGGTCAGGCGACCGATGTGGGCTGCCGCAGGGAGGTGAACGAGGACAGTTTCCTGTCCCGCCCCGACTACGGCATGTGGATCGTCGCCGACGGCATGGGTGGCCATGCGGCGGGTGATTTCGCCAGTCGGACGATCGTGGAGGAGCTCAACTCGGTGGGGATCCCCGCCTCTGCCGAGGATCAGCAGGCCCGTTTCATGGAGCGGCTGAGCCGTGCCAACGGCACGATCCTGCACCACGCGCAGGAACTCGCGCTTGGGGCCATCGGATCGACGCTGGTGGCGCTGCTGGTGCACGAGGACGAATATTCCTGCATCTGGTCCGGGGACAGCCGCATCTACCTGTTGCGGGACGACCAGTTCGTGCAGCAGAGCAAGGATCACACCGAGGTGCAGATGCTGCTGGATGCCGGCACGATCAGCGTGCAGGAGGCAGAGAACTGGCCGCGCAAGAACGTGATCACCCGCGCCGTCGGCGTGACGCCCGTGCCGCAGTGCGATATCGTTTCGGCACCTCTGCAGATGGGCGATACCTTCGTGCTGTGTTCCGATGGCCTGACGGAGCATCTGAGCGATGACGAGATCGGGCAGTTTGCCTGCAGCATGAGCCCGCAGGACGCCTGCGACGCCATGATCGCCTTGACCTTGGAGCGCGGAGCGAAGGACAACGTCACGGTGATTGCCATGCGTTGCATGCCGCCGCCCCCGCCGGAGCCGGACGACATGCTGGACGACGATGACGGATTGGAAGACGCCACATGAACGGACGCGGCCCAGAGGACGACGACGACGATCGCACGCAGTTTGCCCCCCTGGGCGATGCGGGTCGTCCGGCGGCTGCGAAGGAGACGTCCGGGACGCGGGACGATCCCGCCGGACCGTCCCCTGACGATGACAGCACCCAGTTCGTTGCGCTGACGCCGGAGGATGGCAAGCCCGCCCCTGCGCCCGAAAGCGCGCCCGAGGCCAGTCCTGAATCCGGCCCTGAAACCGGGTCGGAGGCCACGGATGGGGAGCCGGAAGAGGACGACCGCACCCAGTTCGCGGCCATGCCCGGCGCGGCCCCGGCCGAAGAAGGCCCCGCGCCCTCGGAGGGACCGGCCGGGCAAGCGTCTCGGACAGATGACTACACCCAGCCGCCGGTGCATTCGACGCCGCCGCAGCCCCTGAAGCGCCCGGTGGGGGGCACCGCCGCCCCGGCCGGGTCGGTGATCACCATCGGCACGACGATCAACAACAACTACGAGATCACCCAGGTCCTGAAGGCGGGCGGCATGGGCGAGGTCTACCGCGGCCGTGAGATCGGCACCGGCGATCCGGTCGCCATCAAGGCGATCCTGCCGGAACTGGCCGAGGACGAGAAGGCGGGCCAGCTGTTCAAGCGGGAGGCGCGGACGCTGCGCACCCTCTCGGACGAGGCAATCGTGCGGTATTACAACTACCTGCACGACCGCGACCTGGACCGCTATTTCCTGGTCATGGAATTCGTCGAGGGCGTGCCGCTGTCGGATTACATCGCCGGCAACGGGGCGATCCCGATGGCCTCGGGTCAGCTGCTGCTGAAACGGCTGGCCAAGGGGCTGTCCAATGCCCATGCGCAGGACGTGATCCACCGGGACCTGTCCCCGGACAACGTGATGCTGCCCGACGGGGTGGTCGAAAAGGCCCGGCTGATCGATTTCGGCATCGCCAAGTCCAACGTCATGACCGAGCAGACGATGCACGGCCAGTTCGCGGGCAAGTTCAAGTACGTGGCGCCGGAACAGCTGGGCCACTACGAGGGGCACATCACCGAGCGGACGGATATCTACGGGCTGGCGCTGCTGCTTTGCGCGGCGGTGATAGGCAAGCCGCTGGACATGGGCTCCTCGATCTTCGAGGCGGTGCAGAACCGGCAGACCATCCCCGACCTTTCCGACGTCCCGGCGGAGCTGCGGCCGATCCTGTCGCATATGCTGGAACCCGATCCGGCGGACCGGCCTGCCTCCATGGACGAGGTGATCCGCCTGCTGGAGGATCCCCAGGCGCTGCCGGCGAAATACCTGGCGGGCCTGTCGACCCTGCCGCCCGCGCTGGAGAGAACGGGCACCGGGACGCTGCCGCAGATCACGGCGCGCGGGCCCGCGGTGCCGGTGACGCCGCCACCCGGCCTGCAGATGCCGGGGATGAACAGCGGCGTGAGTGCTGGTGCCATGACTGGGCCCGGCACCACGACCCTGACCCCGCGCAGCGGCCAGACACAGCGCAACATGCCGCTGCCGCCGGAACCGGAGGAAGACAGGAAGGGCGGGGGCGGCATGCTGATCGGCGGCATGGTCCTGGCCTTCTTGGTGATCCTTGGCGGCGCGGGCTACTATGCCTGGACGAACGGCCTGCTGCCGATCCCCGGGCCGGGTCCCAACAATGACGTCGCCAAGGAAGGCGAGCTGCCCGCAGAGGTGCAGACGGTCGGCATTCCCGATCCCGTTACCTCCACCCGGGAAGGGTTCCTGGCGGCGCTGGACACCGGGCCCTGCACCTTCATTTCCCGGGTGTCGTCCGGGCCGAACGCGGGGGTGCTGGAAGGCTATTCCGCCGGGGGCAGCACCTTTGACGGGGTTCCCACCGCCTACGAGGAGAAGTTCGGGGCGCGGCCTTCCGTCCTGCCCCGGCAGGTCAGCCAGGCCCAATGCGCCGCGCTGGACTTCACCCGTGGCCTGCAGGGCCGGGGCATCGCGGCGGTGGAGGCGACGCTGACATCGGATGAGCTGGAAAGCGGCGGGTCCATCGGCGGGCAGATCCGGGCGACCGGCGGGCAATCCGTCTGGACCGCGCTGATTGCCCCCGACGGGGCGATCTACAACCTGACGGGCCGGCTGTCGGACCCGGTGGGCGGCGTGCGGTCGCTGAGCTTCGGGCTGCAACTGCCTGCCGGGGCGCCGGAGGCGGCGCAGCTGGTGCTGACCATTGCCTCTGACGGGCCGCTGCCGCGGGCGGCGATCGCCAAGGACGGCACGGCGGCGGCCGACCTCTTGCCGAAGCTGCTGCAGGACATCGCGGAAACCGGCGGCAAGGCCACGGCGGCCCTGTCCTACGTGATGCTGAAACCCGCCCCCGCCCCACAGGCCGCGCCGGAGGAAGAGACCCCGGCGGAGGAGGCCGACCAGTAGGTCAGCGCACGTCGAAGGTGGTGATCGCCAGGGCCGCGCTGCTCTCCAACTCCCCGGTCAGCCCTGCGAAGACATCCTGGGCCAGCTGACCCGCGCGGTCGCGGATCTGGTTCGCGGGGCGCGACGTTGCGATGGCCAGCAACAGCTGGGAGGTATCGCGCGGGGCGCCGACCCGAGTCACCGGGACATCGAAGCGCGCGAAGTTGCCCGAGAAGGTCATGAAACGCTGCAGGTCCTGGACGACCCCGTTGTTGTCGACCAGCAGCAGCAGGACGTAGCGCCCCGAAACACCGCGCAGGAAGCCCGTCAGGTTGCCACCGCTGGCGACTTCGCCCGCGTCGAGCGCGAGGCCGAGGCGCGTCACCGGGTAGTCGGCATTGCGGCGCACGTAGGTCAGGGCGGGGCACTGACGCGGATCCACGAGGGTGCGTGTCTGGCGGATCGCGGCATCCGTTTCCTCGATCAGGACCTGGTTGGCGAACCGTTCCATCGCGCCATCTTCGGAAGCCATCATCGCAAGGCCCACGCCCGTTTCACCATCGCGGCGGGGCAGGGCGAGCAGGCAGGGATCGGTCACGCTGGCCTGGATGCGACGGATCAGGCCCGCAATGGCAAGGTCCTGTGCGGTCTGCGGCCGTGCGGCGGCGGGCCGGGCGGTGCGGGCGGGCTGCTCCGGAACGGGCTGGGTGACGGAGGCCACGACCTCTGCCGTGCCGGAGGCCGGGGGCACGACCCCTTCCGGTGCAGGGGCGGGAAGGGCGGTGACGGTGCCTACGGTCGGGCCCGGATCGACCGGGGTCAGTGCCGCGGCATCCGCGGTGCCGGTCCCGTCCAGCGGCGCCACGGGGGAAATCGCTTCGGTTCCGGCGGTGGCGGCAGTGGTTTCGGGCACGAGCGGGCTGCTGACAGGGGCAAGGGGTTCGACCGGGGCCACAGGTTCGGGCGTGGCCAGGGGCTGTTCCTCGACCGGATCGCCCGCCAGTTCGGCGGCGTCGCCGCTGACCGGATCCAGGGGGGCAATCTCCTGCGCGGCAAGCGCGGCCAGCGTGTCTTCGGCCGGGGTGATGACCTCTGCCGCCTCGGCCTCCAGGGTTTCGGGTTCGACGGGCTGGGCCTCCACGACCTCAGGCTCTGGCGCCTCCACCGGTTCGGCGATTTCCGGCTCTGCCGGCTCCGGTTCCGTCTCCTGCGCGTCTTCGACCTGGGTCTCTTCCGCCGGATCTTCGGCCTGCAGCGTCTCTTCGGGTTCCAGCGCGGCGAGCTCTTCTGCCGGGGCGGTATCGGCCTCTTCGGGGTCGGTACTTTCGACCAGCTCCCCCTCCACCGTGTCGCCTTCGGCGCCGGCTTCGCCCTGCTGTTCGATCAGCCCGGCCAGGGTGTCCGATTCCAGCCGTTCCAGGGTGATGGTGAACTCGTTCCGCTCCGGCGGGGGCGGGGTCTTGAAGCGATCCTGCATCAGCAGCACCAGCCCCGCCGCCAGGCCGACATGGGCCAGCACGGAGGCCGTTCCGGCGGCGAACCAGCCGAAACGGGCGTTGCTGGCATAGGGCAGGAAGCTCATGTCTCGCCCCGCTTGTGAACCGTCACCAGCTGGATATCCAGCGCGTCGAGGCCCGGTTCCTCCAGCAGGTCGAGGAGTTCGAGCGCGGGCGCGTCACGGTCGATCAGCACGTAGAGCACGGGGGAGCCGTCCAGCGCCTGGGCGATCAACTGCCGGGCCACCGGTTCCCCGTCGAGTGTCAGCGTGCCGTCCTCGGCCACCACGAGGATCGGGCGGGGCAGCTGGTCTATCGGCAGGTCTTCAGTTTCGGCGATGTTCACGCCCCGGTCCGCCTCTCCCATCAGGGCGCCCGTGGCGAGGAAGAAGAAGAGCAGGAGCAGGACGATGTTCACGATCGCGAGCGAGGTATCGGCCTCCAGCCGTTCCTTGCGCGGGGGCAATATGCGTCTGCGTGCCGACACGTCAGAGCCCCCCCGTCGTGACCTGGACCGAGGCGACCTCGGCCAGGCGCAGTTGCGAGAGCACTGTCGTCACGTCCTGCACCCGGGCGGAGGGGCGCACGATCAGCACGACCTTTGCCTCTGCCCCAGATGCGCCAAGCGCTTCGGCCAGGGATGGCAGCGCGTCGAAGTCGAACCGTTGCCCGCCCACGACGATCGCCTCTGCCTCAAGCGACCACAGGGCCACCTCACCGGGGGGGACGGCTTCCTGCGGCTGATCGGTGGAGGCGGCCTGACCCGGTGCGCTTTCGAGCGGGGCGGCGGCGCCGGGCGCGCTCTGGACCGTCAGCAGGGAATAGGGCGTCAGGCTGGAGGTCAGCATGAAGAAGACCAGCAGCTGGAACATCGCGTCCGCGAGCGGCGTCAGCGCAAAGCGGTAGTTCCGCTTTCGCTCTGGCAGTTGGATGCGGGACGCCGCCATCGGAGCGGATTAACCCAGTCTTGCCGAGGGATCGACCCGGCCGTGGATCGCGGCGGAAATCACCGCCTCGATCAGGTTTCTTTCACGGTCGATGCGGGATTCGAACCAGTTGGCGATGAAATAGGCCACCAGCGCCACGGCAAGGCCGAAGGCGGTGGTGGTCAGCGCCGACCAGATGCCGCCCGCCAGCTGTGCCGGATCGACCGCCCCTTCGGTCAGCGACAGGACCGAGAAGGCGTCGATCATGCCGATCACCGTGCCCAGAAGGCCCAGCATGGGCGCCGCCTGCACGACCATTTCCAGCAGGCGCAGCCGGTCGGACATGCTGGCCAGTTCCAGGATCGCCGTCTGGCGGCCCAGCTCCTCTGCATAGGCGCTTTCGCCCGGCTTGGCCTGCACCCCCGAAAAGACCGCCTGAAGGATCCTTTGCAGGACCGACTTGCGCTCCGCCGCCTGGCGCATCGCCTCATCCGCCTTGCCGGACAGCCAGTTGTCCAGGATCTGTTCGGCCTTCTTGCGCTTGCCCACGCCCAGGCGGGCGAACTGGATCCACTTGAAGAAGGCAACGGAGACGGCAACGACCGACAGCAGCGCAAGCGCCGCGAAGACGACGATGGTCGCAGGGTTGAGGAGTTGGGGACTCAGCTGGCTGAACATGCACAGAAACTTTCAGGTAGCGGCAGCGGGCGTTGCGGACGGGGCCTGATAGGCCCGTTCCGGACCCGGCGAAAGACCTTTAGAGGCCGAACTGGATCGCCGTGCGGGAGGACGCGGCAAGGCCGCCCATGCAGACGTCGGAAGCTTCGCCCGTGCCGGCAACGGTGCAGGCGGTGACCTTGTTTACCAGAATGCGGGAAATGTCACTGCAGGGCGCGCCGGTCAGGTCGAATTGCAGGATCTTCGTCTTGCCGGCAACCAGATCGCCGAAGTCGAGCACCAGGAGCCGGTTCACCACGCCTTCGCCATCGAAGATCGCGAATTCATAGGCCGTGCGTTCCAGGGCGGTATCGGACAGGTTGGACGCGACATAGGTCAGCCGGCAGCTGCCGGCGTCGGTATCTGCGGCGGAATTGAGCTCTAGCGAAAAGGTGGGTGCGTCCTGGGCCATTGCGGCACCGGCGGACAGAAGGCTGACGGCACAGGTGACGGCAGCGGAAAAGCGGAAAAACATGGAAGGCCCCCGAGAAATAACGTTCGGTATGAGCCATATCTGGCGCGATTTGCCCGTATCAAGTCAACCGGCAAATCCGTTACCCGACGGGAAATCCCGTCAGGATTGCGCTCTCGCCTCTCTCAGCGGAAGACGCCGATCAGGTAGGGCGGGAACGCCCCCTGTGGCGCGGCGGGCTTGCCCTGGTCGGTTTTGACCCGGGCCTGTTCGTCGATGGGGTAGATCTGCCCGTCGCGGCCCCGCTGTTCGGGGTAGAGCGGTTGCGTCGTGCTTGCACCGAAAAGCCCGTAGATGGAGACACTGCGGGACATGGAGCTGTCGTCGCTGTCCGCGAGCGCCACGCCGGGGGCGAGTAAAAGGCAGGCCAGGCCTGCAGAGATCGAAATGCGATTGGTCATGTTCAGGACCGTATGCCAGGCCCGTTAAAAAACAAGCTTCATCACGGGACCCGGTTCGGATGTGCGGGTTTTGGGCAGTTTTCCACTCAACCGCAGGCGTATTTCCTCTTACCCAGGCGGAAAACACTGGCTAACGTTACGGGACGTTAAGACCAATTTTCACGGGTCACGGCCGCTTTGGCCCGCCCCGGATCAGCGATTCATGTTCGACCCAAGGCCATTGGCAATCCGCTTTCCCCTGCTGAACGCACGGCTTTCGCTGCTGGCGGTCGTGGGGGTGACCTGCCTGTCGGTCGCTGAGGCGCGGGCGGAGTTCTCCGTCTGCAATCAGACCTTCGACGTGTTGAACGTGGCCATCGGCCAGTATGACGTCGATGCCTTCGAAACCTCCGGCTGGTGGACCATCGGCCCCAATCAATGCGCCAATGTGATCGAGGATGAACTGCAGGTCCGCTATGTCTATGCCTTCGCGCAGGATGTCTTTGGCCGGGTGATCCTGTCGGGGGCGACCCCGATGTGCGTGGCGCCGGACCGGTTCGAGATCCGGGGCGAGGCGGATTGCCTGGTGCGCGGATACATCGAGGCCCGCTTCCAGGAGGTCGACACGCTGAAGACCGAGCGCTGGACCCTTTTCATCCGCCCCCCGCCGGGATGAGGCGGGTCAGCCGGGGCGAAAAAGTGAACAACGAGATTTTCAGATCCCGGGGGAATGCTGCTATAACCACGGGAGATTTGCAGGGGACCGTATTTTGAAAGCGCGACGCGCTCTTTTCATGGCTTGCAGCCTCGCCGCCCTGGCGGGAGGGTTTTTCCTGCCGGCGGGCCCTGCCGTGGCGGCGGGGTGGCGCGCCGTGGTCGTGGGCCAGTCCGGGCGCGGGGCCGACAGTGCCTTTGCCGATTCCTACTATGCCTCCGATTCCCTGCGCGCCAGCGGCCTGGGCAAGGTCACGCTGCTGCGCGACGCGCCCTCCGGTTCGCTGCTTGAAGTGCTGTCGGGCCTGCCCGAGGGCGAGAACGTGATGCTCTACTACGCGGGGCCCCTCGGGGACGACGGGCGGAGCCTGGCCATGCCCGGCGGGCAGGTGGACATCGCCGAGATGCTGCGCCGGCTGGCGGGGCAGGGGCATCAGCAGATTGCCCTGATGATCGAGGATTGCACCTCTCGCGGGCCGGAGGCGAACGGGCTGGCCCCGGTCACGGTGCCCGCAGGGAAACAGGTGCAGATCGTGGCCAGCGCCGGGCCGGGCGGAACCTGCCCGCAGCCGGGCGCGCGGCTGACGGACCGTCTGACCACGGCGCAGGCCGCGCAGGAACCGGTGCCCTTCCAGGACATGGTGACCGGCCTGTGGACCAATGCGCGCCTGCCCGATGCGCCGCTTCTCTTCGATACCGCCAACCGCCCTGCCGCGCCGTCGTCCAGCAATTCGCCGGTGGTCGCCGTTGTCGCCTCCAGCCCCATCACCGCCGCCCCCGTCGTCAGCCCGGTGATCAGCGGCGCCACGATCACGGGCACCGCCCCGACGGCCCCTTCGGCCGGCACGGGCGATGCGGTGGTGATCTTTGCCGCGCAGCCCATCACGAACCGGATGGCTGCCGTGCCCCGCGCGGACGGCATGCCGGAACCGTCGATCATCGTCGGCATCATCGAACAGCCCGACGCGGCAGAGGCGCCTGTGCCCGAGGCGCCCACCACGGATCTCGCCTATGACGATGTCGCCGGGCGCAATGCGCTGCGTGCCTCCGATCCGGCGCTGTTCCAGACGCTGGTCGACAGCGGGGCCCTGGATCCGCCCGATGCCGTTCTGGCGGCTGCCATCCAGACGGAACTTACCCGGATGAACTGCTATACCTCGGGGATCGACGGGATCTGGGGGGGCGGATCGCGCAGCGCCGTCGAACGCTATTTCAATGAGCTTTCGGGCGTGACGCCCGTCAGCCTGGACCCCGTGGTGGAGCTTTTCCGCCAGGTGATCCTGCGCGAGGATGTCACCTGTCCCGCCCCCGTCGCGGCGCCTGTCGCACGCACGCAGCCAGCAACAGCGGCCCCGGCCGCCCCGGCGCCCGCCGCCACGCAGCCCGAACCCAGTACCGGCGGGGCGAACTTCAACAACCTCAGGCTCGGCAACAACCGCTAGGGGCCCGGATGTTCGAGGTCGACGAATCCTTCAAGAACAGCGGCAAGTCGGCCCGCGCACGGCAGGAAAGCCGGAAGCGACGCCAGGGGCGCAAGCTTGGCCTGATCCTCGGCGGCGGGGCAGTTTGTCTTGCCCTGCTGGGCGGGGTCGGTGCCTGGTTGTGGCTGCGCGACCCCGGTGACACGTCCGGCGCCCGGGCAGGGGACGAGGGCGGCGATGGCGGGCTGACGATGGTGCAGGCGGAGGAGGACGCCGATGCGGTCTTCCAGGGCGATCAGCTGGCCTCCTTCATCGGCCTCCGGCGGGATCCGATGATCCTGCAGCTGGAGCAGGGGGATGCCAGCCGCACCCGCTTCCTGCCCGGTCCTGCCGGCTTCCTGCCGCAACGCGCCGGGCCGCCGGCCGTCGACCGGCTGGCCCTGCTGCGAGACACCCTTTTCGTCACCGAACAGCGTCTGGTCACCACCCTGCCGTCCAGCCGGGCCGACTTCGCGATGTTCCAGGCGCAGCGCAGCAAGGCGATCGACGCCGCCGCTTCGGCACCCGTACCCTCTGCCGCCGCCGTCCCGGTCGCCTCGGGCGAGGTGGTGCGCGTGGATACGGAGGGCAGCTGGGGCGATTTCATCTCTGGCGATGCGGGCGCGGCGGAGGAGGATGCCGTCTATGTCGAAACCCGGATCGAGAACACCACCAGCGTGGCCTTCGCGAAACCCGAATCCCGCCGACTGGCCCTTTACCGGGACGAGGTGGTGGTACTTCAGACCGAAAGACCGCTGCGCGAGGTGCTGGCGGACAACGGGCTGACGGCGGTGGACGCCGGCGCCGTGGCCGAGGCGGCGGAACAGGATCTGGGCCTGCCGGGCCTTCTGGCGCCGGGATCCATCGTCGCGCTGCGGTTGCGCCCGGCAGAGGCCGGACCGCAGCTCATGCAGATGTCGCTTTACGGCCCAGGGGGCTACATCGGTTCCCTCGCGCAGGTCGGGGCCGGGCGCTTTGCCCCCGCCGCCGACCCCTGGATCGACACCGACCTGCTGGGCCGCTCCGCGGCGCTGGACCGGGGAACGGCCAATACCGACGAACTCCGCCTGCTCGACGCGCTCTATTCCGCCGCGATTCGCAACGGCATGCAGACGGAGCTGGTGGGCGAGATGATCGTGATCATGTCGCAACGCTACGACCTGGATCGTTTCGTGGCCGAGGGCGATCGGGTGAGCATCCTCTACTCCGAACATCCCGGGCCTTCGGTCCGGGGGCTGGGACAGTTGCTTTTCGTCGGGATCGAGGGGCCATCGGGCCGGATGCCCTGCTACGTCGTGCCCGCCTCCGCCCAACCGGATGGCGGGTTCATCTGCCTGGACATCGGCGGTGCCGGCGGCGGTGCCTCCGGTGGTCTTGGCGGCGGGCTTGTGGTGCCGGTGAACGGGGTGAAGACATCGGGGTTCGGGCCGCGCCACCATCCGATCCTGAAACAGGTGCGCAATCACAACGGTGTCGACTGGGCCGCGCCCACGGGCACGCCGGTCGTGGCCGCCGGTGACGGGCGGGTCGCCTATGCAGGCGATGGCGGCGGCTACGGCAATGTCGTCTACATCGACCACGGCGACGGGGTGCAGACCCGCTACGCCCACCTGAACGCCTTTGCCCCGGGCCTGGCGGCGGGTCAGCAGGTCCGGCGGGGGCAGAAGATAGGGGAGGTCGGCACCACCGGCCGTTCCACCGGGCCGCACCTGCATTTCGAGCTGATGGTGGGCGGCCGCCCCGTGGATCCGATGACCTATGGCGGCAGCGATATTTCCGATGCCCTGCAGATCCTGGTGAACCAGATCATCCAGGTCGAAAGCTCCGGCCAGACGGATGCGCGCAACAGCCGGTCCACCGCAACCGGCCTTGGCCAGTTCATCGACAGTACCTGGTTGCGGATGATGCGGATCTACCGGCCCGATCTGGTGGCCAGCATGACGGAGCCACAGTTGCTGGAGCTGCGCACCGACCCCGCGCTCAGCCGGGAGATGGTGACGAACCTCGCGCGGGAAAACGAATCCTTCCTGCGCGCCAAGGGCCACCAGATCACCCCGGGGCGCCTTTACCTGGCGCATTTCCTGGGGCCGCGCGGCGCCGACCTGGCGCTGAAGGCCGATCCCGCCGCAACGGTGGAGGAGGTGATGGGCGCCAATGTCGTGGCCGCCAATCCCTTCCTGGAAGACAAGACCATCGCGGAGCTTATCACGCTGATGGACAAGAAGATGGGCGGTCAGCCCCGCGCGCCCGTCCGTACCGCCGCCCGGCTGACCCCACAGGAACAGGCCTATCGCGATGACGTGGACGCGGTGATGGCAAGCGCGGGGTAGCGGGGCCACGAAGGCACGGGATCAGTAGATGGCCTCCCACAGGCGATCGAAACTGGTCGTCTCACGCTTTCCGGTCTCATCATAGAGCGTCTTTTGCTGGATGGCCTTGCCCACCGACTCCCCCACGATACTGCCGGTGGCGCCAACGACGGCCATGCCGATCAGCCCGAACCACCCGACCGGTGTCCCGAAGGCGACGACCGCCAGCCCGACAGCTGCCGCCGTTCCGACGCTCGAACTTATCTGATCCAGGACCAGAACCGTCCGTTCCTCATTCGATCCGGCCAGGTGAACCTTTCCGACCGTTTCGCCGATATCTATGACCTTCAGCGCCACGACCCCGCCTTTTGCCAGCTTGGTGATGCGACTGAAATTCGCAAGCTCGTCCAGGTGGCTTTGCAACCTGATCTTGGCATGCGGCTGGACGCGCAGCACCTCGGCAGAGGTTTTCCCGGGCGTTACCAGTGTCCGCAATCCGTGCAGTTTCTTGTCCATCCTGCCGATGGCCACCTGGCGGCGGTAGTCATACTGGTTGCGCGAGATGGTCCCGGCATCCATCCGGTAGTAGTTCAACCCGATGGTCCTGATTTCCTTGCTGGTCAGCTCCGCCGCATCGTGGACCCAGTTCACGTAGCCGCTTCCGATCCCCTTCACCGTCTTCTCCGCCAGTGACGGGATCAGCTTGTCGGGGTCATACATGCGCATCATGGCCCGGGCGGCGGGATCCATCTTCTCCACCTCGCGGGCAATCTGCGTTGCCGCATGCACGCTTGGCGCTGTGGGCTCCGGGATCGGATCGTTCTGCCCTGCCAGGGCGGGCAGGTTGATCACCTGACCGGGAAAGATCCGGTCAGGATTGGTGATATGCGCATTGTAGCTCAGGACAGAGGCCATGGCCGCCTCCCGGTCCTTCCAGAACCTGTCACCATAATGCCTGCCCAGGATCCGCAACAGCTGATCATCGGGCCGGACTTCGTAGAACTTCAGCGTCGGATCCTGCATCCCTGCCTCACTCGAACCCGTAGGCAAAGCCGCCATCGGCCACTTCCACCGTCACCTTGCTGATCGCCTCGCCGGCCACCATCCGCTTCAGCACCTCGCGCGACAGGTCGGGCAGGATGGAGTTGGTGATGATGTTGTCGATCATCCGGCCACCGCTGTCGGGGTCGCGGCACTGCTCGACGATATGGTCGATCACCGCATCGCCACAGACGAGCTCCGCCCCATGCGCGCCTTTCAGGCGGCGCGCGACGCTGCCCAGCTTCAATTTCGTGATCCCGGCCAGAACCGGCTTCGACAGCGGGAAATAGGGGATCGAGACGATCCGGCCCAGCAGGGCGGGCGGGAAGACCTCCAGCTGGAAGGGTTTCAGCGCCGCTTCCAGTTCCTCCACCGGCGGCAGGGCCTCGGCATTCTGCGCCATTTCCATGATGACATCCGTGCCGACGTTGGAGGTCAGCAGGATCAGCGTGTTCTTGAAATCGATCATCCGGCCCGTGCCGTCTTCCATGATCCCCTTGTCGAAGACCTGGAAGAACATCTCGTGCACGTCGGGGTGCGCCTTCTCGACCTCGTCCAGCAGGACCACCGAATAGGGCTTGCGCCGCACCGCTTCCGTCAGCCGCCCGCCTTCGCCGTAGCCCACGTAACCCGGGGGCGCGCCCTTCAGCAGGGACACGGTGTGCGCCTCCTGGAACTCGGACATGTTGATGGTGATGACGTTCTGTTCGCCACCGTAAAGCGCCTCCGCCAGGGCCAGGGCGGTCTCGGTCTTGCCGACGCCGGAAGGCCCGCAGAGCATGAAGACACCGATGGGCTTGTTGGGGTTCGACAGGCCCGCGCGGTTGGTCTCGATCCGCTTGGCGATGGCGGTCAGCCCGTGGTCCTGGCCGATGACCCGTTCCTTGAGGTGATCGGCAAGGGTCAGCACCGCCTGCAGTTCATCCTGCACCATCCGCCCTGCGGGAATGCCCGTCCAGTCGGAGATGACGCTGGCCACCGCCTGGGCATCGACATGGGCGTAGACCATGCGGTCATCGGGGTTGCCGCCTTCCAACTCCTCCATCTTGGCCTTCATCTCTGCCCGGGCGGCCTCGGCCTCTTCGGGGGTCTCGTCCTTTTCCGCGATGGCGACCCGCAGGGCCAGGACCTGTTCGACCAGGGCCTTCTCGGCGCCGTAGCTCGCTTCCAGCTCCGCCAGTTTCGTGACCAGGGCGTCCCGGTCCGCGGCAGCTTCGGCCAGGCGCTCCTCGTTGGTCTCCCCCAGGTCGCGCTCCCCTTCCTTGCCGGTGATTTCCGTCTCCAGCGCGGCGATCTTTGCCTTGGTATCCTCGATCCGGGCGGGGATCGCGCTCTGGCTCACGGCGACGCGGGCACAGGCGGTATCCAGCAGCGACACCGCCTTGTCCGGCAGTTGCCGCGCCGGGATGTAGCGATGCGACAGCGACACGGCCGAAACGATCGCCTCGTCGGAAATGCGCACCCCATGGTGCGCCTCCATCGGGCCCAGGATCCCGCGCAGCATGTAGCAGCAGGTCTCGACCGAAGGTTCATCCACGTTCACCGGCTGGAACCGCCGGGTCAGCGCCGGGTCCTTCTCGAAATACTGGCGGTACTCGGACCAGGTCGTCGCGGCGATGGTGCGCAGGGTGCCGCGCGCCAGCGCGGGCTTGAGCAGGTTGGCCGCATCGCCCGTGCCCGCCGCGCCCCCCGCCCCGATCAGGGTATGGGCCTCGTCGATGAACAGGATGATGGGGATCGGGCTCGACTGCACCTCGTCGATGACGGATTTCAAACGCTGCTCGAACTCCCCCTTCATCGAGGCGCCGGCCTGCATCGACTGGATGTCGAGCGCATAAAGCCGCGTGCCCTTCAGCTTGGGCGGCACCTCTCCGGCGGCGAGGCGCTGTGCGAAACCCTCGACCACGGCGGTCTTGCCCACGCCTGCCTCGCCGGTCAGGATCGGGTTGTTCTGACGCCGCCGCAGCAGCACGTCGACAACCTGCCGGATCTCGTCATCGCGGCCGACGATGCGGTCCATCTTGCCGCTTTCCGCCTCTGCCGTCATGTCCACCGCGAAGCGGCCAAGTGCCGTCGGCGCGCCGCTGCGGTCCTCCGCCCCCTCCGACGTACCGCCCTGAACCAGGCCGGAGCCGTCCATCGGCGGCATCGTTTCCTCTTCGGAATCGCCCCAGAGCGCGCGGCTGTCCTGCCCCAGCTGCTCCACCGAAATCGCATCGAAGACCGACGAATAGCGCACCAGCTGACGCTTCAGCGACGGGTCGTTCAGCAGCGCGACCAGGACGTGACCGGTGCGGATCTGGGCCTCTCCGAAGAAGAGCGTGGCATAGGTCCAGGCGTGGTTGAGCGCATCCGACAGGTGCTCGGAAATGCCCGGCGTCTCGGTGACGTTCTTGTCCAGCGTCGCGGTGGCCTGATCGAGGTCCTTCAGGACCCGGCCCCGGTCTAGGCCGAGCTCCCGCAGCGTGACGGATATATCCGCCTTCTGGTTCGACACCGAATGGAACAGCCAGTGACACAGATCCACGTTGCGGTTCCGCTCGTTCCGGGCCTGGCGCATGCCCTGGATGAAGGCGTCATAACCCGCGCGGTTCATCTTGCCGGCGTATTTCTCGATCGAGATTTCCGTCATCTTGCTGTCCCCTTGCCGTGCTTGCTTATGGGCTTGCTTACGGGCGCCTCAGGCGGCCCGAGTTCCCTTGTTCCCCGAGTTCCCTTGTTTGGCCGGGCCTTC
Source organism: Pseudooceanicola sp. NS-SX8 (assembly GCF_057380755.1). Lineage (NCBI taxonomy): Bacteria > Pseudomonadati > Pseudomonadota > Alphaproteobacteria > Rhodobacterales > Paracoccaceae > Pseudooceanicola > Pseudooceanicola sp. NS-SX8. The sequence goes on from NZ_JBXXRX010000002.1 coordinate 39,785, forward strand.
GGGCTCCAGCCGGAAATTCGTTACCTTGATCATCTGCGTGTCGCGCCCGGGCGGTGGCGCGATGCAGGCCATCCAGCCCAGCTGCGCCTCCCCCAGCCGGGCGGGCACGATCTCCGGTTCCGGCAGCCAGATGACGACTTCGACGTCGAACGCCTGCCCGATGTACCAGAAGACGAGGTCGCGCAGCTGTGCGTGGTCCGGCCCTGCGGGCAGGAAGCGGGCGTAGCGGTCGCGGCTGGCCAGGCGCAGGTGAAGGCGGATCTTTTCCCCGATCGACCGCGTCCGGGAGCCGAGGAGGACATCCCGGCCCAGCGTTGCCCCCTGCTGACCCACAACGCTCAGCGCGTCCGGTTCGAAATCCAGCCAGCTGGGCACCAGCTCCTCCACCTCGACCGATACGCTTTCGTCGAAATGGGTTTGCAGCATCTGCAGCAGGCGCACCGGGCTCTTGACCTGGCCCGAGGCCAGCGGCAGCAGGCGCAGCTTCACCGTGTCCGGCACGCTGTCGCGGCCCCGGAAGGCAGGCGTGCCCGTTCCCGCAAGCGACAACAGCATGGTCTGGAAATGATCGTCGGGGTGATCGAACTGCGTGATCGGCTTGGCATCCGACCAGGCGCGGAAGAACAGCTCCTGGAAGCGGGCAGCGAAGATGTCGGTAAAGGCGACAAAGCTTTCGTCCCCGAAGGCGAACCAGCGCTGAACCTCTTCCGACCAATTCAGCGGCAGCGCCCCGAAGGCCCCGAAGAACCCCAGGAACTGCGCCCGGACAGAGGGCACGGCGCCCTTGTGTTCAATGCGGGAGATATCCTTGTCAGGGAAGGCGAGGAAGGGATCCTGCCCCAGCCGGACCAGCGATTGCGACAGGCGGGTGTTGCGCCCGATCCGGGGCCGGTCCGCGCCCCTGCGCTCCAGCTCCCGCAGCAGGGCGAAGAGGCCCAGGCCCTCTGCCGCCTGGCTTTCCCGCTCCCGATCCGCCAGCCGGGACCGGCGGCGCATCACTGCCGGGGTCTGGGTCACCTCCGCCGCGGTGGCGGGGATATCGCCTTCGCCCGGCGCGGTCACAGCACCGCACCGTTGCCGGACCGAGGCGGCCAGGTCTTGATCGTGCCGCGCTGCACCGACTTGATCACCGTCTGGGTGAAGGAGTTGATCGCGGCATATTCCGCCAGGAAACGATCCAGCACCGCCCCCAGGAGCATCACGCCGGATCCCTCGAACTCATCCTCGTCAAAGGTCAGCGCCACTTCCAGGCCGCGGGCGGTGTGATAGCCGTCGGGCATGGCCAGGGTGCGGGTGACCGGCCGGCTTTCCACCCTGCGCAGGCCCGCGATCTGCGCCGCGATGGTGCCATCCGACAGGTCCCCGAACAGCGACAGCATTTCCCGAAGGGCCGAGGCGCTCTCCTCCCCGTCGGGGCTGCGGATGCCGAACTGGTTCAGCGACAGGTAGCTGATCAGCCGCCAGTAGACATCGCCCGCGTCGGTCCTGTGCATCTCGCCGTTTTCCAGGTCCAGCAAGCTGACCCTGGGCGGCGTCGGGCCGGCGACGCAGCTCAGCGTGACCGTCTGGTCGTCGCAGAAGTAGAAATCATCCTCGCTCTGGGCAATCGGCAGGTATTCCGGCAGGTGCCGGTTGGAACAGATCGCGCGCACCTGCAGGCGTTCCGCCCGGGTCTCCCCCGGCGGTTCGTAGATCGAAAGGTAAGTCTCCGTCCCCCGGTAGCGATAGCGGGAGGACCCGAAGCGGCGTTCCTGGTTCGTCAGGCGCCGCGGCTTGCGCCGCGCGGTGTAATACAGCACCTGCCGCGGGCTCTGCCCGTCCGGCGGCATGGCGTAAAGCGGGTGAACCCGCACCTTTTCCCGATGCCCGGGGTAGAAGGCCCAGACCTCCTCTATCCCCTGCAGCTCGTAATGGGTCGCCGGGCTCGAATTCGGGGTGACGAGGTATTCATGCCGCTTGCCGTCCAGCTGGACCTGGCTCGAAATCTCCTCGAACAGGTTCACCGCCGGTGCGGCGTTCAGGGTCATGTGCGTAGTGTCGATCCGGGCGCTCAGGCGCCGCACCACGGTGTCGAACTCAAAGATCAGCTGCACCTCGGCCGCGGCGATCTTCTTCAGGTAGCTGCCCAGGCCGTTCAGCCGGAAACCCAGGAACTTGCGAGGAAAGACAAAGGCTTCCCGAAGGGTGGCGAACCCGCTGAACTGGCGCCGCCGGTGCGGGAACAGGCGTTCCTCGACGTCGAAGCCGATCTGTTCGATCGCATCCCGGGGCAGGCGGGCAAAGACCGCGTCCCCCTGCGGATCCAGCCAGCGCAGCGAAATGCGCGTGGTGTCGCAAAACAACTGTTCGTAAAGCGTCACCGCATCACCGATGGGCCCGCTCAGATGTACCGTCAGATCGTCGAGCTCCACCTCGTTCAGCGGGGCCGTGCCATCCGCCTCTCCGGTGTGCCCCAGGCGCTGCAAGGTCGCGACAAGCCCGCCCTTGGTGCCCGCCGCGATCTCCTGTCCCAGGGCGCCGATGGGCCCCGCGCTCTGATGATAGTCGAGCGCGCCGATCTGCAGCGGCCAGATCGTCAGCGGCGCGGCCAGGGCGAACCGGCAGGACACCCGCTTGTCGGCATCGCGGAACCGCGCATCCATGTAGCTGCCGGCCGGAAAATGCTGCCCCTTGACGATATCGGGGTTCTCCGCCGCGACACGGGCCCGCAGAAGCATCGCCGAAGGCGTCGGCGCCAGGGCATCCGGCAGCAGCTGCTCCAGCAATTCCGTGGTGAAGGTGCGGAACTCCTCCTGCATCTTAAGCTGCACCCGGGCGGCCAGGAAGGCGCTGCCCTCCAGAAGGCCCGCGGCGGTCGGATCCAGGTTCTCTTCCAGAAGCCCGCCAAGCCGGTCGGCAAGCCCCGGATATTCCATCGCGAATTCCCGCGCCCGCTCCTTCAGCAGGGCCAGTTCGCGGTCATAGGCATGTCGGAAGGCCCGGTTCACAGCTGCACCCGCAGTTTCGACATCTTCAGCTTTCCGACCCCCAGATCGACCTCTGCATCAAAGTCGAGCGGGATATCCACCGGATCCCCCATCAATTCGCCCTGCACCATGATCGACAGGCGCTGCCGCGCGTCGCCGCGCGGATCGCTCAGCTTCACCTCGACACTGCCGGGCACCAGACGGGGCTCATAGGTCAGCAGGGTGCGCCGCACCGTGTCGGCCACGTTGTGCGTGGCCAGGTCCTGGGTCGAAAGATCGCTCAGATCCTGCATGCCGTAGTTCAGGATGGAGCTCGCGACCTCGGGCGTTTCCTCCAGATCCACGGTGGATCCCAGCCGGGTGGTGTTCAGAAGGGAATTGAGATCGGCCTGCAGATGCTCCCTCAGCACGCTTTCGGAAACACCTTCCCGCCGTTGCCGCATGCGGGCGGAGACTTCGCTCTCCCCCTCGGCATTTCTGCCCCGGCGCGCCCATTCGTCCGTTTCGAAAAAGGAGGTGCGGAAGACCTGCAGGATGGAGATCTTGGCCCGGTCCCCCCGGCGCCAGAAGCGCTGGCCCTGTCCGTTCCTGTCCCCGTCTGTATCCATCGTCGCGCCACGCTGCAGCGGCCTCGCACCCTGCGTTCCGCCGGTGCCGCCAATTTTGAAATGCCTTCAAGAAAAACGGCCGGACCAGCGGACCGGCCGTCATATGAACTGATCCCGGGGCGGGGTGCCGCCCCGGTTCTGTCAACGATGCCGTCAACGTCCCTGCGCGACCGCGCGGCGAAGGCGCCTTGCGACGCCTGCCGGATCAGACGCGCGCGTTCTCGGCGATGTTGAAGCCGTAGTCGTCATCGGCCCCGGCCGCACCGCTCTCTTCCTGCTCGACATAGAACAGGTGGAATTCGCGGAAGTTCAGGGTGATGCTTTCCATCACGCGGTCGTCGCCGCCGGACCCGCCGGTGGAGAAGCTGGAAACCAGGACCGTCTTGAAGTCGATCTTGAGGTATTCCAGCGGGTTGTCACCCGCCTTACGGACGACCAGGTGGGCATCTTCGAAATGCTGGCCCAGGGTGCAGGACTTGATCAGCGAAGGCGAAGACAGGTCGACGTACTTGGTGAAGGAGATATCCCCCACGTCGACCTTGCCGCCGCCGCCACCGCGACCCAGGTGCGTCGTACCGGACTGGGACATGCCCCAGCTCCAGGACAGGACGTCGATCCAACCGTTATAGGTCTTGTCCTGGCTTTCGCCATTCAGACCGCCAATTTTCAGGAAACAATCAATTGCCATTCTCGCTCTCCTACGGGCAATAGTTGGAATAACCGCAAATCACGCGGAAAATATCGGGACTTACTTTCCAGGAAGCTTGGATACGAGGCTCATCCCAATATCCATCCCCTCCATCTGGAAGTGCGGTTTCAAGAAGAATTTACCCTGATAGAACCCGGGGTTGAGCTCGTCTTCGACGACCTCGACCTTTGCGCCTGCCAGGGGGCGTTTCGCCTTATCTATTTCGTCCGCCGTTTCGGGGTTGGCGGTAACATATTTCATAATCCAGCTTTGCAGGTCTTTCTGCAGCTGTTCCCGCGTCATGTCCTGGCCGACTTTATCTCGGACCATGGCTTTCAGGTAATGGCTGAAACGGGAGACGGAAAAAATGTAGGGGAGACGCGCCGACATGTTGTCCGACGCGGTGGCCAGATCGTCGACGTATTTCTTCGGTCGGTAAAGGGATTGCGCGCCAAGGAAGGCGGCCTTGTCGGTGTTCTGCCGGTGGATCAGGCCCATCAGGCCCGCCTTGGACAGTTCGCCCTCGCGGCGGTCGGTAATCGAGACCTCGGTCGGGCACTTCAGATCCTTCGACCCGTCGCCGGTGTCGAAGACATGGGTGGGCAGGTTCTGCACCTCGCCACCGGAATTGACGCCGCGGATCTTCACCGCCCAGCCGTATTCCTTGAAGGCCCGGTGGATGTTCGACGCCATGGCATGGGAGGCATTCATCCAGGAGTAGAGCTGGCCGTCATGGCCATCGGTCTTCTCCTCGAAGTTGAATTCCTCGACGGTGTTGTTGCCGTCCTGTCCGTAGGGTTCGCGGGCCAGGACGCGGGGCAGGGCCAGCCCGACGAAACGCGCATTCTCGCTGTCGCGCAGGCTGTTCCACTGGGCGTATTCCGGGGTTTCGAAGATTTCGGACAGGTCCGGCGGCACCGCCATCTCGTTCCAGCTGTCCATGCCCAGAAGCACCGGCGAGGCGCCGGAGATGAACGGGGCAAGGGACGATTCCGCGATCTTGCTGAGAGAGGTCAGCAGGTTCACGTCGCCGGAGGTGTGATCGAAGTAGTAATCCCCGATCAGACAGCCGAAGGGATTGCCGCCCAGGGACCCCAGGTTCTGTTCGTAGACCATGTCGAACAGCGGGGACTTGTCCCACTTTGCGCCGGGATAGCGGCGCATCATCTGCTGCAGTTCGGTCTTGGAAATGTTCAGCACCTTGACCCGAAGTGTCGCGTCGGTTTCGGCGTTGTTCAGGGTGTAGGCCAGGCCACGCCAGCTCGACTCGAACTGCTGGAATTCCTCGTTGTGCATGATCTCGTTCACCTGCGCGGACAGCTTCTTGTCCAGCTTGGCGATCATGGCATCCAGCGTGTCGATCACGTCTTCGGCGACGAGGTTCTCATCCTCCATCGCCTCGCGGACCATGGCGATCACCGCGTTGTCCACCTCCTTGGCGGCCACCTCGGTGCGTGGCTTGATCGTCTGCTTCAGGATGTCGGAGAATTCGGAGAGTTCATCCAGCGCTCCCGCCGGTGCCGCCGTGCTTTCCGTTTGTGCTTCGTTGCTCATCTATGCCTTCCCCGTGCGTCAGATCACGTCCGTCAATAACGGCGCCCCGCGATCGTCTGCGGGGCCCGGCTGTTCTGAATACTGGACTTGCCCAGGGCTCAGCCCTCGGCGTCGTCTTCCTTTTCGGCCTCTGCGGCGCTGCGTTCGGCCAGGGCCGCCATCAGTTCCGGGTCGTTCAAAAGCTTCTGAATATGTTCCTGCGCCTTGGGCCGCGCGCTCATGTAGCGCTGCAGGTTCGCCAGGCGCTCCCGCGCTTCCAGCAGCTTCTTCAGCGTCGGCACCTGCCGGGCGATCGCCGCCGGTTCCAGGTCGTCCATCTTGTTGAAGGCCAGGCTGACACCCAGCTTCTTGTCCGACGTCGGGTCGATCTTGTTGTCGACCATGAAGGTCATCCCCGGTTTGACGTCATTCATGAAGTCATCGAGCGTGTCCTTGGTGACGTCGGAAAAGCTCCGCTCATCCATCGCGGGCTTCTCTTTGGCGGAGTTGTTGCCGGACAGGTCCGAGAGCACCCCGGTCACGAAGGGCAGCTCGACCATCTTCTCGCTGTTGTAGGGATCCGCATACTGGATCTGGACCCGCGGAGGGCGGTTTCTCTTGATGAAACCGGAGCCGGAAGAAGAGGCCATGAAAAGTCACTCCGTATGTAAACAGCGCAAATAATGCCGAAAGTTAAACGTGGGATTTCTTATCTGTCAACGAAACAGTTGTTCGCCTCACCCCGAAATATACCCGTCATTCAATGCAAACGGGAGCAGCGGGGTTCACTGCTCTCTCTGCGGAATCAGTTCGTCGATCAGCGCCTGGAAATCCTTGTCCAGATATGTACGTGCCCTCTGTAACAATACCGGGACAGGGCTGCTGCGTTCGTAACGTCTGAAATAATCCTCTACCGATCTGATTGCGTTCGCCGCCTCGGTTGCATTTGTCAACTTCGGAGGGTCCGGCAATTGCACCTCCGATTCCCCGGGTGGCGATCCCGAATATTCCTCGCTGAGGGATCGCAAGCGACTGAAACGCATCTCGAATCCGCTTTGCGGACCGAAATCTATCTTGGCCCGGTCGGCCTCTTCCGGCAGCAGGATTTCCAGCGCCTCGATCAGGGGTTTTCCGATCAGCTTGCGCGCCTGAGAGACGAGAAGCAGTGCCGCCGATGACGGTTCGTAACGGTGATAATAGCCTTCGCAGGCTTCCAGGATCAGCCGGGCGTGGGCCTGGCTGGTGACGTCCGGGGGCGGGCCTGCTGGGGCTGCGGCGACAGCCGGGGCCGCCTCCTCCGACGCCGCCTCATCGCCCGGGTCCGCCGTCTCTGGCTCCGGTTCCGGCACGGCCGCGACGCGCAGGTCCGGCCGAACATCGCCGATGGCCGCCAGCATTTCCTCCACCACGCCGTTGATCCCGTCCAGCATCGGACCAAAAGGGGCCACCGGATTGCTCATGCAGCTGCTGCGGATCGTTGCCAGTGCCGCCTGCAGCCGGGTCAGGGTGGCATGGGTTTCATCGACCCGCACCCGATGCGCCGCCGATCCAAGCTCGTCCTGCAGGGTGGACACCTTCAGGTCCTGTTCGCTTTCCAGTGGCTGCAGTTGCCCGCGCGCGACCTTCAGCTTTCTCAGCGTGACGTCCGTCGATCCGATCAGCCCGCAGAACTGCAGCGGCTGCAGGACGGTCACCGGCAGATTCAGGTCCTGGATCGCCTCGCGCCGATCGGCTGGGCCGTCGGCCAGGCCGGGGTGCAGATCCTCGGGAAAGGCCCTCAGCAGGCCCGCCATCGCCTCCACCGATTCGGCCACCACCTCCAGCTTGCCGGCCAGCGCGCCCCATTGCACCCGCATGCTCAGCAACCGCAGATCGCGCGACCTTTCCAGCATGCCGTCGATCTGCCCCAGCTCCGCCTGCAGGTCGACATCCTTGGGATTGAACAGCTTGTCCGGCGTCCGCGACCCGTCGTTGCGCTGCACACCGGGCAGGGCATAGATGTCCGGCACCCGGCTCAGGGCAGTGTAGTAGTACTCGTCGAATTCGGGATCGAAGGTTTCTGCCAGGTCCGGCCCGCAGGGCTGATCGTCTGAGACCGGGCTGAACAGGTGGTCGAGCGTCATCTGGCAATCCTTGGCGGCCCGGTCACGGACCTGAACAAAGTCTGGCGCCCACCCCGTAGGAAAGGCCGCTGAAAATCAAATTGGGCGCGCCCAAAAATGCGCGGGCGCTGGCCTCACCTTAGGCAAAGCCCCGAACCGGTCAAGTCACCAGTTCGGCCACGGAGCCGGGGCCGCTCGGACCTGCCGCTTAGAACTGGCTTCCGCCCTGCTCCATCGTCACCTGGGCATAGGCCTTGGCAAAGGCGGCAAGGAAGGCATCCAGCATGCCGTGTTCCCCCGCCTCCGCCTTGGCATCCCAGCGTTCCACGAAGGTATCCCAGCCCTTGCTGCCGCGACGCCCGCCCAGCATCTTGCTGCCGGTCGTCTCGGCGCTCTGCTCGATCTCTTCCGGCGACAGGCCCTCCAGGACAGAGGCAAGCGCCGGCTGCAGGGCCGCGAAAACCGCCAGCTGGTGCAGACGCAGATCCTTCAACGCATTTTCGAACCCGTCGGGGCCGGTCATGAACCCGTCGCGATGACGCAGGAACAGCGCTTCCAGCGCCTGGTCGGTGTCGGGCAGGAACTTCATCGGGTTGTTGCCGGTGGCACTGCGCATGGTGCGTTCGCCGCCACGGGTGAACTGCTTCACGTTGGCGCGGTCCCGCAGCATGCGCATGACTTCCTCGGTGGCGATCCGCATGGCCCGGCCAAGGTCACGGGCCAACCGCTGCGGATCGACGCCATGGGCGGTGGCCGGGTTCAGGCCGGCGCCCTCGCAGAAGGCCTGCACGATCGCGGCGCCTTCCGCGCTGACCGGCGCGGCGGGCGCCTGTCCGGCAGCGGGCGTGCCATAGGGCATCGCCTGGGGCTGCGGCGCGGCCAGAGGTTGATGGGGCTGCATGGGTGCGGGGCCAGGGCGGGGCATCGGCACCGCCGCCGGATCGGTCCCCGGCTGGAAGGGCGGCAGGGAAACCGCACCCCCTCCGAAGGCCGCAGGGCCCGGGCCGGGCGGCGGGGAGGGGGGTGTCACCGGTGCCTGCATCGGCGCCTGATTCGGCGTCTGGCCATACCCCTGTCCAGGCTGCTGCACGCCACCACCATAGGCACCGCCAAGTCCGGCCGGCGGCATGCTCAGGCCATGCCCCCCTGCCGCGGCCCCGCCCGGCACGGCACCCGGGCTCTGCAGGCCGGAGGGCGCGCCGCTCATCCCGCCACCGGGTTGCTGCAACGGCACGAAATCCCGCGCCACGTCATCCAGGTGATGGGGGTTGGCCGAAGGCGTCGGCAGCGGGTTCACCGGGTCCAGCGCATCCGATCCGAAATCCCAGGGATCATTGTCGGCTGCGGGGGCAGGGGTCTCCCACTGCTGGGCCGGGCTCTGCAGCGGGGCCGAAAGCGGCGGCTGCGCTTCGGCGACAGGTGCGGGCCCGGGGGCTGCGCCGCTGCCGATCTCCACCAGGATGATGTACTGCCCGACGGTCAGCCGCTCCCCGTCCGACAACCTGTGCGGGCCCTCCAGCCGATGCCGGCGCCCCTGCAGGAAAGTCCCGTTGGTGGACACATCGGTCAGCCAGTAGGCCCCCTCGTTCCAGGAAATGTCGAAGTGGTGACCAGAGATATGGCGCACCGGATCCGGCAAGACCCAGTCCATCGAAGACCGGCGCCCAATGCTCGCCCCGGCCTCGGTCAGGGAGAAGCTGACGGGCCCGCCATCTTCCAGCTTGTCGAAATTCTCTATTCTAAGTGTCAGCGTCATCGAGGCTCCGATTGCCTCCGTGGTATTGAAAATCAGTAAACCCGCGCCCGACGGAAGACACGCCGGACAACACGCGCAGCCTTCCAGCAGCAGGGGGCCGGGTCAATGGGTGCGGAACAGCGAAGCCGCCTGTTCGACGAAGCGTTGCAGCCTCTCGCCCCGCTGCGCAAGGTCTGCCTTTGCAAGGCAGGAGAGCACGGCGGAATTCACCGCCCGGGCTGCCCGGTGCGGCGGCACCGGGGCCGGATCATTGGGGGCGATCGGCCCGCCGGACCAGCCGACGGCAAGCCCGAGGTAGACCGCGGGCGAGGGCTGTGGTGCGTAGAGCGCGGCGCGCATGGTGCGATAGCGGCTCTCGTCATCGGGGTTGTTTGTCCACGCGGCGACCAGCTCCATCATCCCGCGTTCGGTGGCCGAAAGCTCATCCCCGGACTGGCGCAGGCATTCGTAGGCCCACCAGATCGCCATCTTCGGCAGGGCCGCGAAGGCGATGAAGGTCAGCGCCTCCTCCGGCGTCTGGGATTCCAGCAGGCGGCGGATGTAGTCCTCCGCCTCCTCGTCCGGACGGGGGCGATGCTGCGTCATCTTCAGGATTCGCGGCAGACCCGTGTAAAGATCCGACGGGCTGTCGAACCGCAGGGCCGATGCCGGTGGCAGGGTCTTGTCCAGTTCCGCGTCGGTCTCGATATCTTCCGCTGCCATGGGCTCTCCGTCCTTCAGCGTCCTGTCATTCCTCCGGCCCCAGGCCCGAAGAGTTACCATAATTCCGGTTACAGGAAGGTCCCAAGCGCCTCCGCACGGCCGTCATGCGGCCGCCTCCCATCCCCGACTATAAGCGAAACAGAGTCTGCGCCAATGGGTTGAGTTGCCCATGACATCCACCGTTTCGCCCGCTCAGGCGCAGCCCTCTAGCCAGCGCCCTCCAGTGATTTCACCGCGTCCTCCAGTCGCTTCAGCCGGTCCTCGGCCGCCGTACCCTCCTGGGTCAGCGTTGCCCAGGCCGGGCCGTGCTGCTTCAGCGCCACCGCCCGCAGGTATAGCTGCAGCGCCCGCACGCGCTGGCGTGGCTCGTAGTAGCCCTGCGGCCGCAGCTGTCGCCACAGATCGCCCAGCCGGGGATCCGCGCCATAGGCCTCCGCCATGGGTTGCGGCAGTTCTTCCAGGGACAGGCCCACCTCTTCGCGCAGCTTGCGCAGCTCGCTGCTGCGTTCCAGCGACGCGCGATCCTGGTCGCTCAGCACCGGGGCCGCCGCAGGCTGGCCCAGGCGCTCCGGCGCGCGGCTCACCTGCATCGCGCTTTGCGCATCCGGCACCAGAAGCAGCCAGTGCACGGGCTTGTCCCCGATCTCCGCCAGAAGGCTGTCGGCCAGCGGGGCACCATCCGTCGCAAGCCCCGGCAGCACATGCCGTTCCCAGAACCGCACATAGAACCCGTCGCCCTCTGCATTGGTCAGGCGGGTGTAGCGCATCAGGTGCACCGCGACGGTGTCGATATCCGCATCGACCCGCAAAAGCCCCGCCGGCGACCGGCGCCAGAAACAGCCCTCCGCCTTGGGGCCCTTGTCGGTGAAAAGCACCCGGTTCAGCCCCGATTGCGCCTGCATCTGCACGACGACGGGCCCCAGCGACTGCCAGTCCTTCGGGCTGTCCGGTGAATGGATCCGGCGGTAGGTCATGCCGAAGGCATCCAGGATCTCGATCAGCCCGGTCATCGAAGCCACGTCCAGCACGGCATAAAGCGGCCCCCGGGCCACGATCTCCGCCAGCGGAGCGGGCAGCGTATCGGCCCCCTCCGTCTCATCATGCGGCACCACACCGCTTATCGGTTCGAAGAGGCATGGCCCAACCTGGCCATGGGGCCAGTCCGGGATCGGCATGGGCTGGGACGGGGAAGTCATTTGTGAAAAGGGGCCCGTAATTGTCAGGTAGGTGAGTGTCAGGGATTTGAAAACGAAGTCAGAAAATTGCACGAAGTGTAGGAGGAACCGGACGGCTTTGCCAAGCCATTCCGTGCCGCAGGGTCCCTGCCGCCTGCACTCGCCCCCTGCCTGCCCCCGCCGCCGCGGCCAGGCATTCCCGCCAGCCCGGGCCAGGAAGCCAGGGAGGGGGGCAAGGGTCCCGAAACCTGCCGCCGGGGAAATGCCGACTTGACACAAGCTGCCTTCTGCTGGCTCCCTCAGGACATATGGCGGGCCGCCCGGCGGCGCGCGATCTGTCTATTGGAGCTTAATTTCTTATGACCCGGTCCCTTCTTGCCACCCTTTTCACCGTGGCAGGTCTCTCCCTTTCCCTGCCCTCCGCCGGCCTGTCTCAGGAGGCGGCCCCGGTCGCCAACGGCCAGAAGTTCGACAACTGGGCCGTTTCCTGCAATGCCGTCGCCGTCAATCGCACCTCCTGCATGCTCAGCCAGCAGCTGGTCCGCGAAAGCGACCGGGTGTTCATGGCCGAAATGCTCGCGCTGTGGTCCGGCAACGGGGAAAAGGAATACCTCGCCGTGCGCGTTCCGCTCGGCACCTACCTCGCCGCCGGCATCGCCCTGCGCAACGTCGAACAGGAAGGCGTGCATGGCCTGGTCTGGCAGAACTGCAATGCCCAGTTCTGCGAAGCCCTGATGGAACTGACCCCCGACCTGATAGAGGAGCTGACCTCGGGCGATGGCACGGTCGTCGTGTCCTACCGGCCGCAGATCAATGCCGAACAGCGGGTTTTCCGCTTCAATGCCAAGGGCCTGCAGGATGGCCTCGCGGCGCTGAAACCGTCCAACTGATCCCCTGCGCCGCCCGGTCCCGGGGCGGCATGGGGATCCCTGGCCCGGCGGCCGCCTGCCGCCGGATGCCGCCAAGGGGGCCGGAAATTGTTTTCCGCCGGCCTCGTGCTAGACTTGCCTGATTTAAGCCGGAGCCGTCGATGCCCCAATTGTCCCAGAAGACCCAGATTGGCCAGTTCCACTGCTCGCTTGGCGATGACACGCTCCTGCTGACGCGGTTCCACGGCTCCGACTACCTGAACGAGAATTCGGAATTCCACGTCGATGCGCTGTGCGAAACCGGCAATATCGACATGTCGAAACTGCTGGGCACCTACGGGTCCATACGGGTGCAGGACCGCAATGACGAGACCCGCTATTTCGGCGGCATCATCACGAATGTCGTCGCCAATGGATACCAGGCCAACGGATACCGCTTCGACCTGACCCTGCGATCGTGGTTCTGGATGGCGGGGCTGCGCCGCAACAGCCGCATCTTCCACAACATGACCGCCTACGACGTGATCCGCGACGTGCTCTCCAATTACGCCTCGCTTGGCGCGCCGCATCTCTCCGTCAACCTGATCAAGAGCTATCCGACCGCCGAATACACCGTCCAGTACCGGGAAACCGACCTCGATTTCTGCCGCCGCCTGATGGAACGCTTCGGCATTTCCTTCTACTTCACCCACGCCGCCGACGGCCACACGATGCACGTGGTGGATGACGTGGCCTCCCTGCCCGCCTACCCGCGCTATCAGATCCCCTACATCGGCGCCCTCTCCCGGGTCGTGGCCGAGACGGAACACTTCAGGGAAGCCGGCCACACCCAATCCGCCTCCACCGGGGCGATCCTGGTCGCCGACTACGACTTCAAGGATGCGGGCCGTCGGCTTGAAGTCGAACGATCGCGCAACCGCAGCTACGACTTCTCCACCCTCGAAGCCTTCGAACATCCCGCCGGCTTCGTCAGCGAAACGGGCTCCAACAGCGAGGTGGGGCCGAACGCGCAACTGCGCCTCGACCAGGCGGGCATCAACGCGGACACCCTGTTTGCCAAGGGCGACACGATGAGCCTGACTTCGGGGATGACCCTAAAAGTCGCGTTCCACGCCGAGCAGGACTCGACCGTGAAGGAAGGCGAACTGGTTTGCCTGCAGGCCAGCCATTCCTTCGGCACCCAGTCCTACGGCACGGGCGGCGGCGGAAACGGTGCTGCCAGCGACGGCTATTCCAGCTATGTCCAGCTGCGGTACAAGAAGCTGCCCCTGGTCTCCGAACGGCGCACGCCGGAACCCGTCGTCCTCGGCCCGCAGACCGCCAAGGTCGTCGGTTCGGGCGATGTCGACTGCGACGAATACGGCCGGATCCTCGTGCTGTTCCACTGGTCCGTGGACGGTATCCAATCCATGCGCTGCCGGGTGTCCCAGAACTGGGCCTCCAAGCAATGGGGCGGGATGATCATCCCCCGCGTCGGGATGGAAGTCGTGGTGGAATTCCTCGATGGCAATCCCGAACGCCCCCTTGTCACCGGCTGTGTCTACAACAGCGCCAACATGCCCCCCTACCCGCTCCCCGCCGAGAAGACGAAATCGGTCTTCAAGACGAAAAGCGTGACCGGCCAGGGCTTCAACGAACTGACCTTCGAAGACAAGGCCGGGTCGGAACAGATCTACATGCACGGCCAGAAGGACCAGCTGATCGAGATCGAGAACGACCGGATGAAATCCATCGGCAACGACGATCTGAACAAGATCGGCAACGACTGGACGTACAAGGTCGGCAACGACGCCAGCTTCGGCATCGACGGCAACTACCTGACCGCGGTGAAGGGCAAGATGGACATCGGCGTTGAGCTGAACATGAAGACCCAGGTCATGGGCAATGACACCACGCTGGTGAACGGCAAGCAGAAGATCAGCGCGGGCGGCGGCATCGACAGCGCGACCTCCACCCACAAGATCATCGGCATGGGGATGGTCACCATCGCCACCCCGGTGGGAAAGATCACCGTCGGCGGCAGCGGCGTGTCCATCTCCGCGCCGCAGATCCAGCTGATGGGGATCGTGCAGATGGGCGGCATGGGGGCAGGCTCCGGTGCGGCGCTGCAATCGGCCGCCGTCAACGCCGATGCCCTCGTGCCCGAACCCTTCTGACGCGCGCAGTGAAATGACCCGCCCGGCAAAGCCCGGCCCGGCGGCAAGACCCCGACGGCGACACCTGTCACGACCACCCTTCAGGAGGACGGAAAATGATCCCAATCGCACGTATCGGCGATATCCACGTCTGCCCCATTCATGGGCCCAATGCCATCGTTGCCGGCAATCCCAGCACCACGTCGGACGGGCGCCCGATCGCCCGCATCGGCGACATGACGGCCTGCGGCGCCTCGATCCTGCTCGGCTCCTCGATGGTCTTCTCCGGCGGCATGCCCGTGGCCTATATCGGCTGCCCCACCAGCCATGGCGGCGTCATCACCTCCGGCGGGCCGATGCACCTGGCCACGCCCTGAGGCTGCCGGCACCACGACGGGCAACACCACGAAGAACCAGAACCAGCACGGGCGCGACCAGAGCCGCGCCCGCGCCATGGCCCGAAGCGCAGAGAGGACCTGCGCCCCGGACAAGGCTGTCACCGGATGCCCCCTGGCTCAAAAGCGCTTCCAGTCGCCCGACTGCTCGAAGGCATGCGCGGCGCGATAGATCGTCTCTTCCTCGAAATGGCGCCCGACCAGCATCATGCCGACCGGCAGCCCGTCCAGCAGGCCGCAGGGGACGGACATGGCAGGGTGGTGCGTGATGTCGAAGGGACAGGTGATCGCCACCGGCTGGCCCGCATGGGTGATGATCTCGGCCAGCGGCGCATCATCAGCAGGCAGCTTTTGCGCCGTGATCGCGGTGGTCGGCATCAGCAGCAGGTCGACCTCCGCCAGCTTGGCATCATAGGCCGCCCGCAACCTGCGGGAGATGTTCATCGCCTTGCCGTAGTAGCGCGTGCCGTAGGTATCGGTGATGTAACGGCCCGCCAGCAGGGCCACCTTCGCCGTGGGCGACAGGTCGTTCGCGGTCCGGCGCCAGCCCCGGTAGAAGTCCATCATCGACACGGCGTAAAGATCCCGGCGGGAGGCGCCGTAGCCATCGCCCTCGAACATGGTGGTAAAGGCCCCCTCGGTCACGATCGGTTCGAAGATCGAGCCGGCCTGCTGGTGCATCGGCACCGACACTTCCACCACCTCGGCGCCGAGCGCCTCGAACCGGGCCGCGGCGGCGCGGACCTTCTCGTTGACACCCGGATCGGCGTAGCGGCTCTCGAACCCCTCCTTCAGGATGCCGATCTTCATCCCGCGCACCTCTCCGGTCAGCGCGCCGGTGTAATCCTTCACCTCCGGGGCCTTGATCCGGGGATCGAACCCGTCATCGCCCGCGATCACCTCCAGCAGCAGCGCGTTGTCTTCCACCGTGGCGGTCATCGGGCCCGCGTGATCGATCTCGATCTCGATCGGCATGATGCCGGTGTAGGGCACCAGACCATGGGTCGGCTTCATCCCGTAGATCCCGCAGAAGGACGAGGGCATGCGGATCGACCCGCCCTGGTCGCAGCCGATGGACATGTCCACCTGCCCCGTCGCCACCGAAACCGCCGACCCGGAGGAGGACCCCCCGGCAGACCAGCCATGGCGCCAGGGGTTGTGCACATGCCCCGTGCCGTTGGTGAAGGAACTGCCGGTCATGCACAGCAGCTCGCAATGCACCTTGCCCGCGATCTCCGCGCCTTCGTCCAGCATGCGGGTGACGATCGTGGCATCGAATTCCGGCACGTAGCCTTCCAGCTGCGGCGCACCGTTCATCATCGGCACGCCCGCCAGCATGATGTTGTCCTTGAGCGAGATCCGCTTGCCCTTCAGCTTGCCGCTCTCCGCCCCCTTGATGGCGGTCTTGCGGAACCAGGCATTATGCGGATCCTCCTCCGGCAGCGGACGATAGCCGGGCGTGCGCGGATACCGCACCTGGGGCACCTCGTCGGCCATCCTGGCCACGTCGCGATACCCTTCAAGGCGTTCGTGGATCGCCGTGCGATAGGCCTCGAACTCCTCGTCCGAGAGGGACAGGCCACATTTGCGCGCAACATCGCGCAGCTGGTCCTGGGTGGGGGTCTGAACGGCCATGATCCGGCTCCTCGTGATTGCTGCAGGGATGCTAGCCCGGTCGCTGCGGCCCGGCTGTTCTGAGCAGGCCAAAGCGCCCGGCTGCCTGCGCCAAGCTGCGCCGTGACGCGCCGGATGCCCTTGCGAAGACGCGCAAGCCCGCCATACACATGGGAAATCGCGCGAATGCAGCGCGCAGGGAGACCACCGGAATGGCCGCAACGGAAGAAAGCAGACAAAGGGGCGTGCAGTCCGTCGACACCGCCGCGCGCCTCCTCTCCGTCCTGCTGGAAGCCGACCGGCCGCAGATGCTGCGCGACATCGCGACCCGCGCGGGCATCCGGTCGGCCCAGGCCCACACCTACATGAATTCCCTGCGCAAGGCCGGCATGGTGCAGCAATTCGGCCAGAACGGCCGCTACGGCCTGGCGGAACAGACCCTGCGCCTGGCCCGTGCC
The DNA here is from genome assembly GCF_057380755.1 of Pseudooceanicola sp. NS-SX8. Classification (NCBI taxonomy): domain Bacteria; kingdom Pseudomonadati; phylum Pseudomonadota; class Alphaproteobacteria; order Rhodobacterales; family Paracoccaceae; genus Pseudooceanicola; species Pseudooceanicola sp. NS-SX8. The sequence goes on from NZ_JBXXRX010000002.1 coordinate 56,786, forward strand.
GCCCTCATCGGCCAGCCTGCCGTGCGCCGCACCCTGGCCGCGGCCCGAACCCTGTCCGATCAGCTGGGCCGCATGGTCACCGTCGACCTCTGGGTGCGCGGCGCCCCGACCGCCGTGCTGGTCCTGCACGGCCGCTCCAGCGTCAACATCAGCCTGCGCGAAGGCTCGCGCAGCGACCTGACCAACAGCGCCAGCGCCTGGATCTACGAAGCCTGGCGCGGCACCGATCCGGGCACCCCGGTCTCCGAAGAGCACCGCAACCGCTGCACCCGGATCCGCCAGGCCGGCTACGCCCATGCCAGCGATGCGCCGGTTCCCGGGCTCGGCGCCCTGGCGGTGCCGGTCCTGGGGCCCGACGGCACCATCGCCGCCTCCCTCTCCGTCATCTGCGAAGCCCTCACGGCGGAGCCGGTCGCCCCGCGTGATGCCTCCCTCCTGACGGCGCTGATCGACGCCGCCCAGGCGGCCACCCGGGACAGCGCCGGATGATCCCGCCCGGCCCCGAAACGGATCGCGAAAGCCGCGGCGTCCAGGCGGTGGAAACCGGCTTCGCCCTCCTGGCGCGGCTCGCCGAAAGCCCCGACGGCCTGGGCGTGGCCGATCTGCGCAGCGCCACCGGGCTCAGCCGGGCACAGGTGCATGCCTACCTCGTCAGCTTCCTGCGCGCGGGCCTCGTCGAAAGGGATCCGGGCGGCGCGCTCTACCGCATAGGCGCGCTCGGCCTCGACCTCGGCATGACGCAGCTCCTGCGCCAGGATCCGCAGCTGATCGCGGCGGAAGAGGCCCGCAAGACCGCCGAAGTCTGCGGGGTGAACATCTCCCTCGCCGTCTGGGGGCGCTACGGCCCCGTCGTCACCCTGACGCTGCAGGCCTTCGACGAGATCCGCAATTCCGCCCGGCCGGGCACGATCTACTCGGTCACCGGCACCGCCACGGGCCACCTCTTCGCCGCCGTGATGCCGGCGGAGATGATCGAACGGGTCGCGGCCCTGCAACGCGCCGAACAGCCGCCGGTCCGCTTCATCGGCCGCTGCCCCGCGCTGGAAGAGGTCCGGCCCCAGATCGAACTTGCCCGGCAAAGGGACCTGGCAATCACCTATTCCTGGCCGCAACCCGGCGTCAGCGCGCTTTGCGCCCCGGTGCGGAACTTCTCGGACGAGGTGGAGATGACGGTGACGATGATCGGCGCCGAAACCGAAATCGACATCGCCCCCGATGGCTACCACGCCGCGGAACTGCGGGCCCTGGCGGGCCGAATCTCCTGTCGACTGGGGCATGTGCCCGCAACTGACCCGCGTCCCTGACGCCCGCCATTGCGCCCCGGCCAAGCCGCCCGCAGATAGCAAGGCGGATCGTCATTCCCGGACGCGACTTCCACTTTGCACATTTTTGTGACAAAACGCTCATTTGCTGCACAGCTTTGTCCGCCTGCAACCGATCGCTGCCCCTTCGGCGCAAGAACGCATTTCGCCCAGGGGTCACTTGCGAAAATCTGGCCCCGACAGTTGCGGAGCGGACAGATGATCCCCCTTACGAAACAGCTCGACACCACGACGACCATTGATGCCATGGCCCTGCCGGAACGGGATCGCTTCCCCTTCTGGGACGAGGTGATCCACCGGCATTTCTGCCCTGCGGCGAACCTGCCGATCGCGAACCCCCGCGATTTTCGGGCCCGGATCCGCATGCGCAACCTGGGCACCGTGGGCATCAGTACCCTGGGCACCACCGGGATGACCAGCAGCCGCAACCAGGCGACCCTGCGCAAGCAGCCGCTGGATTGCTTCTTCGTGTCGCGGCTGAACGAGGGCACGGCCCAGGTCGAACAGGGTGGACGGCGCGCGGTTCAGAAGACCGGCGATTTCATCATGTACGATTCCGCCCAGCCCTTCGATATCGCCATGAAGACGGACTATTCGGGCCACTGGCTGCGCATTCCCCGCAGCACGATGCTCAACCGCATGCCCCACGCCGAAACCATGACGGCGCGCACCCTGTGCGGCACCTCCTCCGTCGGGCGGATGCTGACCCTGATGCTGAACGAGGCGGAAACCCTCGACGTCAAGAACGACAGCCCCGCCGCCCAGAGGATCGCGATGAGCCTGGTGGACATGCTGGCGGCGGCCTTCGATACCGATGCCGGCCATGGCGCGCTCGACAACCCGCGCCACGCGGCCCTGCTCGACAAGGCGAAATGCTGGATCCTGACGAACCTCGAAGATTCCGAACTCGACAGCGACGCCCTGGTCAACAGCATCGGCGTCTCCCGCCGGACCCTGAACCGGATCTTCGCGCAGGAAAACACCACGCCGATCCGCTGGATGTGGCAGCAACGCCTGAACCGCGCGCATGAACTGCTGGTCTCCGGCGGGGAAACCCGGGTGTCCGACGTGGCCCTGAAATGCGGGTTCAGCGACTTTTCGCACTTCGCCCGCGCCTTCAAGGGGGAATTCGGCGTCATGCCCAAGTCCCTCCTGGTCCGCCCGAACTGAGGCCCCCCCGGACCCCGGGCACGAGCAGGACCAGGAACAGGATCAGGGGCGTCAGACCCGGATACCGACCTTCCCGGCAAGACCGCCTGCTTCCAGGGCCTGCTGCGCCTCTGCCGTCTGCGCCAGGGGGAACCAGCGGCTGACGATCACCCGCAGGCTGCCCGCATCGAACAGGCCCGCGATCTGCGCCAGGTCCCCGGCGTCCGGCTCCGCGATGAAAAAGCGCGAGCCCGGGGCGCCATGGGCGGCGGCCTTGCCCATGTCCGGCGCCGCCACCGCAGAGATGATCCGCCCGCCCTGTCGCAGCACCGCCCAGGATCGCGCCTGGGTCTCCCCGCCGATCAGGTCCAGAACCAGGTCGACATCGGACAGCACCTCGTCGAAGACCTCGCTGTCATAGGCCAGGATGTGATCGGCCCCCAGCTCCGCCAGCAGGTCGCGGTTGCGCTCCGATGCGGTGGCGATCACCTGCGCCCCGGCGGCGCGGGCCATCTGCACCGCGAAATGTCCGACGCCGCCGGATCCGCCATGGATCAGGACCCTCTGCCCCGGTGCCAGGGCGCCGTGCCGGTGCAGCCCCTGCCAGGCGGTCAGCGCCGCCAGCGGCACCGTGCCCGCCTGCTCCAGCGGCAGGGTTTCCGGCACGGCCGACAGCTCCCCCTGCTTCAGCACGATGTACTCGGCAAAGGATCCCCGTTCGAAGGTCGGATGCCCCCAGACCGCGCGCCCGATCCAGGCCGGGTCGCCCCCCTCGCCCACGGCCTCCACATGGCCGGCCACATCCCGCCCTCCGACATAGGGCAGATCCGCATCCCCCACGCGCGGGTAGCCCCCGCGCCGGATCATCAGGTCCACCGGGTTCACGCTCGTGGCGCGCAACCGCACCAGAAGCTCTCCCCGCGCCGGCTCCGGCCGGGGCACATCCGCCAGCCGCAGGCCCTCGGTCCCGCCGAATTTGGTCAGCTCGACAGCTTTCATCATGGTCATCGCTTCCTTCTCCGTCTCATTTCAGTGGCAAAGGCCCATACCAGGGGCCCGCATACCCGGAGTTTCCGGCCGGCCTGGCCGAAAAACCGACTGTCGTAAATTGCAAACTGGTTTGCGATCAGGATACATGTGCCGAAAGGGGAGTCGCCCTCCCCCATACCCTCCTGCCGCGCTGCGCCTCCCCGCGCCTGCGGCACGCCCCCTGATCCGCAAGACCACCACCCAGACGCACCCCAGACGGAGCCCCCATGGCCAGCCTCGAACCGACCGCGGAGTCCCCCCTCGACCGCGCCCCGTCCCAAACCGGACAACAGACCGGGCAGCGCTATGTCCTTGGCCGCATCTCCTGCGCCCTGGCGATCTTTGCCGCCCTCCTGGCCAGCACCACGCCAAGCCCCCTCTACCCGGTCTACATCGCCGAATGGGGCCTGCCGCAAAGCGCGGGCACGACCATCTTCGCCACCTATGCCGTGGGCACCCTGCTGTCGCTGATGCTCTCCGGCTGGCTGGACGGACGCACCTCGGACAGGCGTCAGGTGCTGATGCCCGCTCTGCTGCTGACGGCTGCGGGGGCGGGGCTCTTCGCGGTGGCCGGGCAGGTCTGGCTGTTGCTGGTGGGGCGGTTCCTCAGCGGGGTGGCCACCGGGCTGATCACCGGCACCGCCTCTGCGGCGATCTTTGCCCTGACACCCCGGCACCGCAAACACCTCGCGGCCACCGTGGCGACCGTGGTCTTCACCGCGGGGGCCGCCTGCGGGCCCGTGCTGTCCTCTGCCGCCCTGGCGCTGGATTTTGCCCCGCTGGTGGCCCCCTTCCTGGTCATCGCGGCGATCGCGCTCCTGGCCTTTGCCGGGCTCGGCCTCTCGCCCTGGCCCCGGCGCCTGTCCGGATCCGCGCCCGCGGTCCCCGAAGACAGCCCCGACAGTCTGGATGACGGGCTGCGGCGCCGGCTGTTCCTGCTGTCGTGCTTTGCCATCGCCACCGCCTGGATGCTGGGCTCCATGCTGATGGCCACCGGGGTGACCATCGCCACCGACCTCTTCGGCCTGCAGATCCACGCCGTGGCGGGGCTGCTGCCCGCCATCTTCCAGCTCTTCGCCGGGATCGGGCAGGCGGTGACCAGCCGGTTCCGTTCCCTCAACGCGATCATGACCGGCGCGCTTGTGCTTCTGGTGCTGCAACTGCTGACCGTGGCGGGGGCCCTGCTGGGCCTCTCCTTCGTCTTCGTGCTGGCCATGCCGCTTTGCGGGCTGTTCTACGGCGCGGCCTTTGCCGGGGGTGCCAGCCTGGTCAACGCCACCTCGGCCCCCGGCACCCTGGGCCGCAAGCTGTCGATCTTCTACGTCGTGGGCTACGTCTCGAACGCCGTTCCGACCTACGTCATGGGCCTGCTGATCGACCGCTACGGCCTCGGCCAAGCCTTCAACCTCTTCTCGGCGCTCGAAGTGCTCTGCGCCCTGGGGGCGGCCCTGCTGGCGCTGACCCTGCGCCGCCGCCTTATGCTCTGACGGGCCCCACCCGCAGGCGGCACGGCAAAAGGGCCGGGGAACACCCCGGCCCTCTCGGCTCTCCCCGGCCCGGATCAATGCGCCGCAGGGGCGGGCTTGCGCAGGAAGGCGAAAAGCGCCGCCGCAAGGAAGGTCGCGCCCCCGATCAGGATGTACTGCACCACCGCGCCCAGGTTCAGGAAGGGCAGCGCCGCGATGATCGACTGGATGAACAGCGCCCCCGCCAGCGTCGACAGGAAGGATCCCCGCCCGCCGGTGATCTGCGCCCCGCCCAGCACGACCGCCGTCACGCTCATCAGGGTGTAGCTGACCCCGGTCGTGGCCGATCCGATGCCCACCTGCGCCGCCAGAAGCAGCCCGGCCAGCGCCGCCAGGACCCCGCTGCCCACGAAGGCCAGCACGACGATGCGCGCCCGGCGCAACCCGATCATCTCGGACGACTTGGGACTGGACCCCACCGCGCGCAGCGCCCGGCCCCCGGTGCGGCGGAACAGCCAGTATTCCGCCCCGAAGGCCGCCAGGATCCCGGCCAGGAAGACCACCGGCAGCGGCCCGACAAGGAAGGCGACACCGTCGATGAAATCATAGCCGATCATCCCCGCCGGCGAAGGCCGCAGCACCAGCGACAGCCCCTGAAGCCCGGTGTAGGTCGCCAGCGTCACCACGATCGCCGGCAGTTTCAGGGTCTCCACCAGGATGCCGTGCAGGGCCCCGATCAACACCCCTACCAGCAGGATGGCGATGATGCCCCCCGCCATGCCCAGGGGTGCGTCATCCACCAGCAGGAAAGAGGCCAGCACCACCGAAAGCCCCGCCACCGGCCCAATCGACAGGTCGATCCCGCCGTTCAGCATCACGCAAAGCTGGGCAAAGCCCGCCAGCGCCAGGATCGTCGTCAGAGTCAGGATTCCCTGGATGGAAAAGGCCGACAGGAAGTACTCGTTCTGCCACTGGGTGATACCCATCACCAGCAGCGACAGCAGCACCAGCGCCGCCGCCGGCATCTGGTCAGAGCGCAGCCAGCGGTTGGCACGAGGCTCCGCCGCCGTGTCTCCCCCCTCCCTCAGGCCGGTGGCCTTCAGGTTCGCCTCGGTGATCTTGGCGTCGTTGACATCCGCCCCCGACAGCTCGGTCACCACTGTCCCGCGGGAGAAGACCAGCACCCGGTCGCAAAGCCCCTCGATCTCCACCCCGTCGGCAGAGGAGACGATGACCGCCACGCCCTGCTCCGCCATCTCGCGCAGCTTGGTGTAGATGTCCGACCGCGATCCGACGTCGACGCCCTTGGTGGGTTCGTCCACCAGCAGCACCTTGGGACTGGTGGCGATCTCCCGCCCGATCAGCACCTTCTGCTGGTTGCCGCCCGACAGGCTGGCCACCGGGGTTTCCACCGTCGGCGCCTTGACCCGCAGGTCTGCATGGATCTGCTCCGCCAGCTTCTTTTCACGACCCGCGTTCAGGACACCGCCGTCGGAAATCGCCGCCAGCTGGCCCAGGCCCTCGTTCTCCCGGATCGACAGCGACAGGACCAGGCCCTCCGCATGGCGGTCATCGGGGACAAATCCCACGCCCGCGCGGCGGAAGCTGGCCACGCCGGGGCGCGGTTCGACCATGCCGACACGGATATCCCCCGCCGTCGCCGGGTTCAGGCCCGCCAGCGCCCGCAGGAAATCGCGCTGCCCCTGCCCTTCGACGCCCGCCAGGCCGATGATCTCGCCCGGACGCACTTCCAGCGTCACGTCGCGGAACCCCTGCCCCGACAGATCCGCCACCGTCAGCAGCTTCGGCCCCGTGCCGATCTTTCCCTTCGCCGGGAAGACCTGCCCCAGGGGGCGGCCCACGATCAGGTTCACGATCTCGTCGGGGGTGAACTCGGCCGCCGGGCGGGTCTCGATCAGGTCGCCGTCGCGCAGCACCGACAGGCGGTCGGCAATGGACATCACCTCGTGCAGGCGGTGGGAAATGTAGATGATCGCCGTGCCCTCTGCCTTCAGCTCCGCAATCAGCCGGAACAGGTGGCGCACCTCCGGGTCCTGGAAGGGCTCGGTCGGTTCGTCGAAGATGAAGACGGCGGGCCGGCTGGCCAGCGCCCGGGCGATTTCCAGCACATGGCCCTGCGCCAGGGACAGCTCGCCCGCGCGGTCGCCCAGCTCCATCGCCAGGGTCCTGGTCGACACCCGGTCCAGGATCTGCTGCGCCTCGTCCACCGACAGGTCGGTGCGGGCCAGCCGCAGGTTTTCCAGCACGGTCAGGTCAGGTGCCAGCGCCGGGTGCTGGAAGGCGACCGACAGGCCCATGCCGCGCACCACGGCGGGGGCAGCCGGGGCTTTCGCCCCCTTGATGGTGACGCTGCCGGTATCGGGTTTCAGCACGCCCGCGGCACAGTTGATCAGGGTGGATTTCCCGGCCCCGTTCTCGCCCACGATGGCGTGGACCTCTCCGGGCCAGGCCTTCAGGTCGATCCCCTTCAGCGCCTTCACCGGGCCGAAGGATTTGGTGATCCCTTCCAGGATCAGCGTCGGATCCGCCTCCGGCACGCGGGACACGGGGGAAGGGGCGGTTGTTGTCATGGCTTCGCTGTTCATGTCGATCACGCGGTCTTGCGGCGTTGCAGCAGGCTGGGCAGCGCGACGCCGAGGAGGACGATGACGGCCTGGATCAGGTACTGCACGGATGTGTCGAACCCCAGGCTGATGACGAGCTGACCGAGGTAGGTCAGGAAGAAGGCGCCGATCCCGGTGGCCAGGACCGAACTGCGCTCACCGGTCAGGGCATTGCCCCCGACGATGTAGGCGGCCACCGTGGTCAGCATGTATTCGTTGCCCGACATCAGCGACGGCACGTTCGACAGCCCCGCGAAGAGCACGCCACCGGCGGCAAAGAGCAGGCCGGCCGCCACATAGGCCCCCACCTGGAAGGCCTCCGTCCGGAAGCCGAGCGCGGAGCCCGTGACCGGGTTCAGCCCCGACACCTTGAAGCGGCGGCCAAGGGTTGTCCGCGACATCACGAAGGCCACGATCAGCACCAGCACCAGCGCCACCAGGAAGGGGTTCGGCACGCCCAGTGTCCGCCCGAGGGAGAAGGTCCCGATGGCCGCGGCAACCGTCTGCGGCGTGCCGCCGGAAAACTGCACGACCAGGCCGAAGAGGATGGAATTCATCGCGATGGTCACCACCAGGGGCGGCACGCCCAGCCGGGTGACGGTCAGGCCGTTTACCGCGCCGATCCCCGCGCCCACCAGCAGCGCCAGCGCCACCAGGGCCCAGGCTTCGGCCGCCGTGCCCGCGCCGGTCTGCAGCGCGGTCACCAGCACCGCCGCGAGGGAGAAGATCCCCGCCACGCTGATGTCCAGGCCGCGCTGCTGGATCACCAGGTGCTGACCCACGGCCGCCACGGCCAGGATCCCGGCAAAGGGCAGAAGCCCGGCAATCGCCGAAGGCTGCACCGTGTCCGGTGCCATGATCCCCCCGACGAGGAGCAGGAGGACCAGGGCAAAACACGCCCTGATCTCGTTACGTTGCATGAGGTTTGTCATCGGGGGGCTCCTTGTCTAGCCGATCACTCGAAGACCGCCTGCATCTCTTCCTTCGTCATCGTGAAGGTCGAAACGTGGGCACCCATCGGCAGGTCGGGGTCGCAGATCGGCTTGAACTTCGGATCGTCCGAGGTCGTGTTGTCGATGACCGGATCAATGATGATCGAGGGTTCGTCCTCGTCCATGCCATTGGCCGCGGCGACACCCTTGCGCAGGGCCAGGCGGGTCAGCCAGGTGCCGGCAGAGGTGGTGAAGACCTCGAAGTCGGGGTTGTCGGCCTTGTTGTCGTAGTAGAAGCAGGCCAGCTCGTTCGCGTCGCGGGTCGTCCACAGCGGGATCGGCGTGTTGGTCGCCTCGAAGGCGCGCAGGCCACCCATGGCACCCACACCGTAGTCGGACATCACCGCGTCGATCTCGGGGTGTTTCGCGATGAGGGAGGTCATGGCCTTCTGGTACTGCGCCCGGTCCCAGTTGGTCGTCACGGGGCCGTCTTCCAGCATCGTGATCCCCGGGTACTTGGCAAAGACCTCCATCGCGCCGTCAAAGGTGTTCTGGGTGGAAATCGCGCCCGGCGCACCGCCCAGCATCACCACGTTGCCTTCGCCGCCCAGCTCGTCCGCGATCCACTGCGCCGCCATCTCGCCCTCGATCTTCTGATCGTTGGAGACGTTGACGACATAGTCGCGCCCGGGCGTACCGGGGAAGGTCGCGCCGCCGTAGAAGGGCACCACCTTCGACCCGCGCTTCATCGCCTGGTTCATCGCCCGCAGCAGGGCTTCGCCGCCATCGGGGTAGACGATGATCACGTCAAAGCCCTGGGCCGCCAGGCCGGTGATGTCGGAAATCTGCTGTTCCAGGCTCCCCTGGGCGTCGGTGTAGCGCGCCTCGGTGATATTGGGGCACTTGGCCGCCTCCAGCTCGAACTCCGCCTTGGAGATCTTGCGCCACGGGTCGCCCGAGTAGCCGGAGGAATAGGCCACCTTCAGGGGCTTGTCGCCGCAGAAATCGGTGATCGGCCGGAACTCGTCGACGGTGCCGACCTTGCCGGGGTACTGGTTGCCTTCCGCCAGGGCTGCGCCCGAGGCAAGAAGCGTGGCCGCGATGCCGAAGGCCGCGATATTGCGCATTTTCATCAGTGGTTTCCCTTGTTGGAGCCCGGCTGTGCCGGGGCATTTTGCCGACGCGGTGTCGTGCCGGCCTTGGTGGTCACGATCCCGGCTCAGCCAAGATCGGGATGTTTCAGGTGCCAGTCCGTCGCCCTCTGGAAGGCGGACCCCGCTCTCACCAGGCGCCCCTCGGCCAGGTGCGGCGCGACCAGCTGCACGGCCAGCGGCAACCCCTTCGCGTCGAAACCGCCGGGCATGGTGATCGTGGGGGAGCCGGACATGTCGAAGGGGCCGGTGAAGCGGATGAATTCGGAATTGTCGCCCTCGGCGTAATCCGCCCAATGGGCCAGGTCCGGCACGCGCCAGATGGTCGCCGGGATCAGCAGCAGGTCGACTTCGGTGAACAGCGCCGCCATCCGGGCGGAGAACTCCAGCCGCGACTGGTGCGCCCGCGCGACGTCCCGGGTGGTATAGCTCTCGGCCATGTCGATCAGCGCGGCCAGATTCTCCCCGTAATCGGCGCGGCGTTCGGGGAAGGTGGCGTCATGGGCGGCGGCGGTTTCGGGGGCACAGAGCGGCAGCCAGTCCTTCGCGGCCTGTTTCCAGCCCTCGACCGTCACCTCCACCAGCACCGCGCCCATGGATTGCAGCACCTCGGCGGCTTCCATCACGGCGGCCACGTTGGCCGGGTCCACGCCCTCGGAGATATAGGCCCGGTCGATCCCGATCCGCATCCCCGCGATGGACTGACCCACCTCTGCCGCGTAGTCCGGCACCGGGGCGCGCGTGGCGGTCGGGTCGTTCACGTCCGCCCCCGCAATCGCCTGCAGCACCAGCCCCGCATCCGCGGCGGACCGCGCGAAGGGCCCGATATGATCCAGCGATGCCGCCAGTTCGAAGGCGCCATGCCGGCTTACCCGGCCCCAGGTGGGTTTCAGCCCAGTCACGCCATTGACGGCGGAGGGGAAGCGGATCGACCCGCCGGTGTCCGACCCCAGCGAGGCAAAGGCCAGTCCCGCCGCCACCGACACGCCCGACCCCGAAGAGGACGACCCGGACCAGTGGCCCGCGTTCCAGGGGTTCGCCGGCGGGGTCACGTCCGGGTGGTGGGTGGCATAGGCCTGTTCGGTGGTCTTCACCTTGCCCAGGGTGACGGCGCCCGCCGCCTCCAGCCGGGCGATGCAGGTCGCGGTATAGCCGGGGGTGAAATCCTTGTGGATCCGCGTGCCCGCCGTGGTCCTGGCGAAATCGGTAAAGAGGATATCCTTGTAAGAAAGCGGCACCCCATGCAGCGGGCCCCGGTACTTGCCGGCGGCGATCTCCGCCTCCGCCGCCTGGGCCTGCGCCATGGCGCGATCCCCGGTGACGGTGACATAGGCCTGCAGCCCCGGGTCCAGCGTTTCGATACGGTCCAGCATGTGCCGGGTCACCTCGACGGGCGAAACACGGCGCGCGGCAATATCGCCGGACAGCTGGGTGATGGAGGTATAGTGCATTGTCGGGGGTCTCCGAAGGTCGTCTCGGGCCATCACGCGGGGCGCGCGGCGGCGGCTGAAATCAGGGACAGCACGCCCTCGGTCGGCACCACGTCGGCATAGACGACGTAGAGGTTGCCAAGGGTCGCGTTGTGTTCCTCGTCGGTGATCGTGGCGTTGCCGTCGGCCACGAAGATCACGCCATAGTTCATCTGCGCGGCGTCCCGGGCGGTGGCCTCGGAACAGCAGTTGGTCAGGGTGCCGGTGACGATCAGCGTCTCGATGCCATGGGCCTGCAGCACGGCGTGCAGGTCCGAGGTGCCGGGGGTGAAGGCCGAAAAGCGCGTCTTGCGGACCTTCAGGTCCTCCTCGCGCACGTCCAGCAGCGGCGACAGGTCGTGCAGCGGCTGGCCCGGGGTCAGCGCGGCAACCAGCTCGGTCGAGAAGGGCCGCCCCAGCAGATCGCGGTAAAAGCTGGTCCAGACAACGGGTTCGCTGCCGTCATAGGTGTTCTGGATGAAGACCACCTTGCCCCCTGCCCCGCGCACGGCTGCGGCGATGGTATTGACGTTCGGCACGATCTCCCGCGCCAGCGGCACCTCGGCGCAGCTGCCCTCGTCCAGGTAGGCGCGCTGCATGTCCACGACGACCAGGGCGGTTTTCGCCATGTCCAGCTCGGTAAAGGACTGGTCGCGGCCATCGCGGTTCCAGCGGCCGCGCTCCAGCAGGATGGGATTGATGTCGATCTTGTGCATTGGTGTCCTTGCCAGAGGCATGCAGAGGCTGTACCCGCTCCCGTCAGGGGCGGAGGGTTTCGGAAACGTCGGGATGCACCTCCCCCGCCCTGCCCCGGCACGCGGCCCGGGCAGGTGACCTTGAGGATCAGGTCTGGGAAGGTCTCAGGCGATCAGCGCGAGGCGCTCACCGCCACGGGTTCCGCCGGAAAGTCCGGCGCATGGTGATGATGGTGGTCATCCTCGATATCGGGCAGGTCCGGCAGGTCGCGGCGGAAGATGATCGGCTTGCCGTGTTCGGTGGCGATATAGGACCGGCGCCAGTGTTCGGCCGTCTCCGCCAGTTCCTCGTCGGTCATCACGCCGGTGGCTTCCAGCAGGGTGATCAGCGCCTCCGACCACTGCCGGTAGTAAGCCTCTTCCGAGGTCTCGGCCCCGGTCTGCGGATGGGCGCGGATCTCGGTCGAGAAGGTCTCGACCCAGGTCGCCCAGCTGAACACCCCGGCCTGCGCCAGCGCCATGGACAGGCCGAAGACCTGCGCATGCCAGGGCTCCCCGAAGCCGGGCGCGCCCAGGTCCGTGGCGCCGAGCGATTTCAGGTCGGTCCGGCAGGGATCCAGCGCGGCGACGATGCTGCCCAGCTCAAGTTCAGCTGCGCCCGCCATCACATGTCCTCCAGGTAGGATTCGTAAAGGTCGATATAGACGGCATCCTTCGGCCCCGCATCCGGGCCCCAGAGGTCCGCACCCTCGAACCGTACGGTATAGGTGTGGTCCAGCGCATCATACTGCCCGACCGAGCGCGCATCGGCATAGAGGCAGGCGCCGCGATAGGCCACGATGGTGCAGGGCTTGCCCCGGGTATAGCGCGGCAGACGGGTGTGGGTGCGCGGGTTGATGTTGATCGACTTCACCCGGTCACCGGCCTTGTACTTCGGCTCGGTCGTCACCTCCCCGGTGACGGGGTGGTTGGTGGTGAACATCTTGCCGACCACCTCGGGCTCCAGCGCCTCCAGCTTGGCGGCCCATTCGGGCAGCGGCTCGGTGGCCGTGCCGGTGGCCAGCTCCTCGGCGGTGGCGATGCCCTTTTCCTGCAGGTAGGTCTCGGTGCCGTCCAGCCAGTGCTCGTAATAGGGCGAGGCCAGCCAGTGCAGCGCCTCGATCCGCTCCATCGAATGGCGCGCCTCGTCGGCCACGGCCAGCCCGGTCATCAGCGTGGCCAGGTGGGTGCCGCAGGTGCGCGCCTCCCACTCCTCGCGGAAATTCGGTTCGTTCTCCTCGAAGGGCAGCGGGCCCATGCCCATCATGCCGCCAAGATCGTGGATCGAGTTCATGCCGTCTCTCCTTGCTCTAGCGCCTCCGGGCTCAGCGGCAGGCCGGTCCCGATCATCGAATCGCGGGTCACCAGCTTCGCCAGCTCCTCCTCGGACCAGCCTTCGGTGCCCTCGGGGCGCATCGGCAGGACAAGGTAGCGCAGCTCGTTGTTGCTGTCCCAGACGCGCACTTCGACGTCATCGGGGATATGGGTGCCGAATTCCTCCAGCACGGCGCGCGGTTCGATCACCACGCGCGACCGGTAGGGCGCGGTCTTGTACCAGTTCGGCGGCAGACCCAGCACCGGCCAGGGGTAGCAGGAGCACAGGGTGCAGACGACGACGTTATGCGCCTCGGGCGTGTTCTCGCAGACCACCATGTACTCGCCCTGGAAGCCCGAGAAGCCGAATTCCAGGATCGCGTCGGAGGCATTTTCCATCAGCCGCGCCTTGTACTCCGGATCGGACCAGGCCTTCGCCACCACCATGGCGCCGTTCTTCGGCCCCAGCTTGTGTTCGAAGATGTCGATGATCGTATCGACCGCGCCTTCCTTCAGAAGGCCCTTCTCGATCAGCAGCTGTTCCATGGCCCGGACGCGCAGCGCCTTGTCGGACGGGGGCTTTGTCCCGTGGTGGTGATCGGACATGATCTTCATCCCTGTTCTGTGCCGGACATCGGGCCCTCGGCCCCAGCCTCCCGGCGTTTATTCTGGGTCCAGACTGCCACCGCGAACCGCATCTGTCTGTGCTGAAATTGCCTGTCTGCCCGACTGGGGCTGCCAACTGCGCCCCACCCGCCGGGGCCGGGCATCCGCCCCCTGCCCCTTGTTTTCCGCCCCTTCCGGCGCGCGCCCGGGCCCCGCGCCCCGGCCGGAACCGACCCTGTGTGCCAATTCACCGGCCTCTCTGTGCCAGGGGGCGGAACTCCCTTGCGCGGCAGGGCTGAAAGAGGGTTCGCTGTGGGCGACTTCTCCCCGTCGGTGCCGGAAGGCACCCACGACTGTCCGGCCCGCAGATCCCCCCCGGGGGCCTGTCGGGCCGCCTTTTTCCGGCCTCCCGTCCCCACCCTGTCCTGGCCCGTCCCGTCCGTCAGAGCCCAGCATTCTGACCCACCCAGCACAGACGCGCGCCCCGCCCGTTGCTAGACTGCTCCCATACCAACACGGAGATCCCCCATGCATATCGAACCCGGCGTTGTCGACGGCGCCAAGATCGTCCTGAGCTATGCAACCGGCCTGGCCGCCGTCGGCCTGACGGGCCGCATGGCGCTGACCACCCTGCGCGAAGACGGTGCCGCGGCGCCCCTGCTGACCCGCGCCGCGATGGCCACCGTGCTCGTCTTCGGCTTCTTCCAGATCCTGCCGCACTACCCCGTCGGCGTCTCCGAAGTGCACCTCATCCTGGGCTCCACTCTCTTCCTGCTCTTCGGCGCCGGACCGACCGCCATCGGCCTGGCCCTCGGCCTGCTGATCCAGGGGCTGTTCTTCGCACCCTTCGACCTGCCGCAATACGGCATGAACCTGACCACCCTCGTGCTGCCGCTCTTCGCCCTGTCGAAACTGGCGGGCCGGATCGTGCCCCGGGGCACCGCCTACAGCGACCTGACCGGCACCCAGACGGTGAAACTTTCGGCCGCATACCAGGGCGGCATCGTCGCCTGGGTCGCCTTCTGGTCGCTCTACGGTCAGGGCTTCACCGCCGCCAACCTCTCGGCCATCGGCACCTTCGGCCTGTCCTACCTGCCGGTGATCGCCATCGAACTGGCCGTCGATGCCGTCCTGCTGGGCGCCCTGCGCACCCTGGCGGCCCCCCGGCCGATGCTGCTGCAAAAGCGCGTGCTGGCCGCCTGATCTACGCTGGCTGATCTACGTCGCCTGATCTGCCCCCGTTTCGCCGCGAAACCGGCCCCTGCGCCCCCGATACCGGGGTTCAGGCGATACCAAAGGAAAACCCCGCAACCCTAAGGGATTGCGGGGTTTTTCATCTTCCCGACGCGGGTCACAGGGCCCGTTGCCTCAGCTGCGCGACAACAGGCGCTCCAGCTCCGCCACCGCCAACTCCACCAGGTCGCGGTTCAGCTCCCGCCCCTTCAGGCGGATGGTCCAGCCCTTCCCCTCCGGCCCGTATTCCAGCAACACCCCGCTGTCGAGCGGCACGGCCCGGGTCTCCGGCGTCTTGCGGGGGCGGCCCCCCTTGCGCGGCGCGGGCTCTGCCGGCGTGACCAGCTCCACCGCGGCCAGAAGCATCTCCGCCTCCTCCTCCGGCGTTTCGGGCACCCGGTCCGCCAGGGCCTCCCGCAGGGCCGATTCCGCCCCGCCCCGCAGCGCCGTCGCCAGCTTCAGCCCGTCCCGTTCCTTCAGCAGGTCGGGGAAGGTCAGCATGTCCCCCAGCTCCTCGAAGATCAGGGCGAAGCTGCGGATCTTCGACCGCTTCGCCTTGGAGGCCATGGGAAACAGCCCGTCCACCGCCGCCTCGACGTTGACAAAGGCCCCCTGCTGGCTGGCGATCACGGCGATGCGGCCCCGTTCGAAATGGCTCAGCCCGGCCCGGATCTCGTTCTCCTCGATCATCGCGGCAAAGGTGCCGCCCATGGTCGCGGGGTCACGCAGCACGGCGCGGATGCGGGTGTAATCGGGCTTGCGCGGGTTCAGCGCCCGCAGCTCCTGGAAGGCGCGCAGGCGGCGGTAGCCCGACAGCAGGCCGTAGCGGGCCCCATCGGCCCCCTGCCCTTCCTCCGGCAGTTCGAAGACCTCGATCGGCAGGCGCAGCCCGTTGGCCGCGATGGACAGCTGCAGTTCCTGCATCTCCTCCTGGTCCAGGACCACGCGGTCGCGCACCAGCGCTTCCGCCTCGATCTCCTCCAGCGGGATTTCCAGCATGACGAGGCCCCGGCCCTCCGCTGCGCGCAGGCGCTCCGCATCGGCGTGATCCTTCGCCAGCCGCGCGCGATCCTCGGCGGAGCGGGACTGGTGCCCGCTGGCGGCCTCTGCCGCCACCTGGGCGATCGGGGCGTTCATCGGCGCGCGCCGGGGTTCGGCCGGAACCTCGGGGGAGGTTTCGCGGCGAAACTCCTCCTCCAGCCGGCTGATATCCTCCATCGAGGGCGCTTCGAGCTTGCGACGCTTGGCCATGGGTTACGCCTCCTCTTCCCGGGCACCCTGCCCTTCGGCATCGGCCTCCGCCTCTGCCATCTGCTGATCCCGCCACCATGTGCCCAGGATCACCTGCTTCACCTCCGCCCAGGTCCGGTCGAAGGTTTCCCGCCCGCGCACGTAGGTGTCACGGTTGAATTCGCGGTAATCGGTCTCGTAGATGCCGCTGACCTGCTCCCCGGCCTGGCCGACCATCGCCGTCATCTCCTGCCGGTAGGTCGTCATGAAGTCGCCGAAATAGGCCTGGATCACATTGGCCAGGTCGGTCTGCTGGGCCGCGTCGAAGCGGGTCACGAGGGCCCGCACCGCATCCCATTCGAACCGCATTTCCGGCAGGCCGTCCTGCCTGCGGATCCGGTTCTCCCCCTCTTCGATGGAGGCGAAGGTGGAATAGATCATGTCGAAGAACCTTCCCGTTGAATCGAATTCAAGGAAGGAAGCACCCAGCGGTACAAGAAGGATGTCGGCCGCGGACAGCGCGTTAATCGTCAGGTAACCGAGCGCGGGCGGCGTATCGAGGAAGATGACGTCGTAATCCTCCAGCAGCGCGGAATCCTCCAGCGCGTTCTGCAGCGCATCCCACAGCGGCCAGCTGCGCAGGTTCATCCGCCAGACCGGCACCTGGAACTCGGACCAGTACAGGTTCAGCTGCGCGCCGATCAGGTCGATGTTCGGCCAGTGGGTCTTCTGCACGAGGTTTCGCGGCGAAACCGTCAGCGCCTCGGTCAGGGTTTCGTCGAAGGGGAACGGGGTCAGGCCCTGGGCCTCCCGCACGCGGTTTTCATCCTGCAGGTGGCGGGCATAGTCACGAGCCAGCAGCGGGAAGGCGGTCTGCCATTCGTCCTCCACCTTGCCCCCCATGATGGAGGTCATGGAGCCCTGTGAATCGAGGTCGATCACCAGCACCTTGTAGCCATCCAGCGCCGCCGACATGGCCAGGTGCGCCGCCGTCGATGTCTTGCCCACGCCGCCCTTGAAGTTGGCCACGGCCACGACTTTCGCCGGCAGGCCTTCGGGCCGCCAGGCGGTATATTCGCGATTGGGGTCGCCTTCCTGGGCGAAGTGGTCGCGCAGCTGCAGCACCTCTTCCAGGGTGAACCACTTGGAATTGCCGTCGCCGGTGCCCTGGGGCAGATCGGGGTGGGTCCGCAGCACCCGGCGCAGGTGGCCCGCGCCCACGGGGATCAGGTAGCGGCAGACCTCCCAGGTGGAGAACTTGCGCAGGCGCTTCTGACCATCGGGGGCATAGCCGCGCCGCGCCAGGTCATCGCGGCCCCGCATGGCAAAGTTCGCCGCCTTGGCGAAGCGGGTCGTGGTGATCGGCTCCGACAGCTGGCTTGCCGCCTTGGCCGGATCAATGTTGAAATAGGGGGGCAGATCGGAAGACGACCCGTTGCCGGATTTCGGTGCCATGGAAACTCCGCATGTCCGCTGTTTTTCCAGATATCAGGGAAACTATGACACATGGCCCGAAGGATGGGAATCGCCAGAGGGGCTTTTCCCCTCAAAAGATACCAAAATCCAGGAACAACAGCATCCGTTTAGGTTTCTTGTGAATCCTTTAAGAGTCTTTATGGCTGAAATTCTTGTTTATTCGCATGGTATTACCCGCCGAAGGGTGCCCGGATACAGGGCGAAGGGGCGCGGGATGCGGGGCCTGGGGGACCCATCTACGGGATGAAGAGCCCCGATTCGCGGGAAACCGGCGGTTTGCCCGGGCGAAGCCCTGAAAAGCGCAGGAATTCGAGTCGGTTTCGACTCCCGCGCCGCATCCTGTGCCGGGGGGATCCCGTAACCGGGTACCTTTGATCTGGCGGGCGAAGCCAAGGGGACCCGTCTACGGGATGACCCAAAGGTGCCAGCGCGACGCTTGCGCATGGGCACCTAATGCAGGCATACTTCCCCCAAGGACTCGCCCCCGGCCCGCCGGAGGGGGAGCGGAGCAGGATATCCCGGCGACGGGACAATGGGCGAGGGCAGGCCGATGGACGACATCCCCCGTGACAGGCTGACAGGCAGCCTGCGCCGAGGCGCGGTGAAAAAGCACGTGGCGGCGATCCACGTCTCGGGCAAGCTGACGCTGCTGCAGCGCAAGCTGTCGAACGTGCTGCTGCTGAACGCCTATGACACGCTGGTCAGCCAGCAGGTGCACCGGATCGACGCCAAGACGCTCTGCCTGATGATCGGCTACAACTCCAACGACATGGAAACGCTGAAGGCCTCCCTCCGGGGGCTGGCGGAGACGGTGGCGGAATGGGACATGCTGGATGCCGACGGGCAGCAGGAATGGGGCGTCTCAGCGCTTCTGGCCTATGCCAAGCTGAAGGGGGGCGTCTGCGAATACGCCTATTCCCCGGCCCTGGCGGAGAAGCTGAACGATCCGAAGGTCTTTGCCCTGATCAACCTCAACATCCAGCGGCGGTTCACCAGCGGGCATGCGCTGGCGCTTTATGAAAACTGCTACCGCTTCGTGCGGACGGGCAGCACCGGCTGGTGGGATCTGGAGCTGTTCCGCCGCCTGATGGGCGTGGCCGACAGCCCCTATTACGAGACCTACAAGCACCTGAACGCCAAGATCATCAAGCCGGCGGTGGCCGAGGTCAACAAGACCTCCAACATCGTGGTGACGCCCGAGGTGCGCAAGATGGGCCGCACGGTGACCGACATCCGCTTCAGGATCGCCGAGAATCCGCAGCTGGCCATCCTGGACATCGACGACGGCGAGGGCCGGCGCAATTCCGAGGTCTACGCC
>NZ_JBXXRX010000003.1:0-52871 GCF_057380755.1 Pseudooceanicola sp. NS-SX8
AAGTCCAACCCCCAGGCGTATCAATTGAGTACACCCATGGGATACGTTTCAATGTGTGATCTCCGGCGTTATCTGGCGCACTTCTTTCAGCACTAAGTGGCACCGATTACCAGCGTGGAACGTGCCGCCTCGACGACATCGTCAGTAACCAGCGAGAGCTCGTTGATCCTAAGGATGCGCTCGATCTGGACAAAGAGGCGATGCAGAAGCCGGAAGTTGCCGCCGGTGATGCGGGCGATGGATGCGATCGCTTGGTGATCGGTGAAATCGGCGGCGTCCAGTTGCAGGCCGAGTTTCCGCCAGTGGCGGGTGAGGACGAAGGTCAGCTCATCTCCCTTCAGCGGACGATAGTGGTGGGCAAAGCCGATCCGGCTGTAGAACTGCGGATAGCGTTCCAGTTTCCGTTCCAGGCCGAGCATTCCGATCAGGATCACGCCGATACCGGTCCGGTCGAAAATATCGCGTACATGCTCAAGGCTTTGCGTCGAAAGGCGTTCGGCTTCATCGACTATCAGCATTTCCATGCGGCCTTGGCTATGGCCTTCCGGAATGACCATACCCGGGTTGAGCGCCAGATCGATACAACCTTCTGCGCGGGCTATAAGACGGCGTAAATCTTCACGAACCTCTCGAACCGGGCCGCCAACTGTCGGTGTATAGAAAACTGCGCGTGACTTTGCCAATGCCTCATAGGCGATGACGTCCGATGCGTCGCGTGGCCCCCACTCCGTCAGGAGCGGTTCGGCCTTGTCCCACCGGGCGAAACGCCGCGCCGACATCGTTTTTCCGACACCGGCCGGGCCGAAGCAGATTCCGATATACCGGTGTTTCTGTACAGCGCCTGCGAACTCGACAAAGCGGCGATGTTCTTTCGTGGCGATGAATGTACCATTGCGCTGTCCCATCATCGTCAATCATCCGACCGATAGGTTCGGAGTTTCGACTTGCGTTGCGGTCGAGGCGTGATCTCGGTTTTCCTACGGGCTGTCGCCTCCGGAAAATATTCCGCGACGATGCTGACCCGCTCATTGATCTGTTGCCGCAGGGCGCGCTTCTGCGCCGCACGGGCTGACTGTATATCTTTCAGCGTGATCGTCTCATGGGCATGTTTCGGGCTGATGGCGCGACACAGGAAGCGGTTCTTATGGAAGACACGGATCTCACCGAGGTCGCGCGGGTCGTAGCGAATCGTGACGCTTTCGCCGACATAAGGAGCAAGGATCGGGCTCATAAAACGCAGCCCTTGAAAATGCACACCGTCGCGGCGCACGAGTCGAGGCTTTGCGACCATGACGAGCAGCAGGTCGAGGTCGTCGATACTGTCGGGCATTTGAGGAAGCCAGCCGTCCGCGCACCACGACGTCAGCGGCGACAGCCCCGTCTCGCGATGAGGGCGGGCATTGTAGGTATCCTTAATCCACGCGCCGATGACAGCATCGAGATCGGCCAGCGACAGCTTCGGTGGTGTTGCTGGTTTCCCGTTCACTATATTACCGGACAGGTCCGGAAGTAGCTCGGTGTTTAAAGTGCCGAAGAACCGTTCGATTTTCCCGCGGCCCTGCGGGCGCGCTACGGCGGAATGGATGATCTGGAACCGCAGGCTGGCCGCTGCCTGTTCGAGATGTTCGGACGTGAAATCGCTTCCGTGATCGACATAGAGACTTTCTGGGATGCCGCATATCGGCCAGTCCGGGGTTTGCTTGCGCCAGATGGCCTGTCGAAGTGCAAGAGACGTTTGCAGAGCCGATGGTGCGCCAAGAAAAACCAAGTATCCAGCGATTGCACGGGAGTGGTCGTCCATAATCGCGGTCAGCCACGGGCGCGCTGCTTTTCCGTTCGCGTCAATAATCCATATATCCAGCATCGTGTGATCCGCTTGCCAAAGCGTATTCGGTGCGCTTGCCCTGTGTCGATGGATCAGCTCAAATCGGTCTCGATAGGCTGACGCCCCATCCTGCGCCAGCGCGATCACCGCAGGATCGAGCGCCTGCACGATGGAATGAACGGTGCCATAGGATGGGACCGGCCAATCCCTGCTCTTCGCAATCGCTTTGGCGCGTCGACAGATCGCGGCACAGGACAGCCTCGGCTTGCGAAGTGCCAGCCCCTCGATCAAAGCGATCAAGGCCGTGGGCAGTTTGCGAGTACCGTAATCAGATCGCTTCCTTACCTTTAGGCCGTCCAGACCTTCCAGCCTATAGCGCGACAGCCAGCGTTGCGCCGTCCGGATTGGCACATCAGCCGCGCGGGCCGCTGCGGCCAGAGAAACGCCTTCTTCCAGATGAGGCCGCAGAGCGGCGAACCGGCGCATCGCTTCATCCATTCTGCTTCTCCGATCTGTCCGAAAGGGGAACGCTGAGCGGACGCCGTACTACCTCCGGGCCTCACCCAATATTCAAGGGGAAATCGATTCTCATTTAACTGGTACGGTGATAGTATCATTGAACGGGCCTTTTCCGTTACAATTCTGTATGGCCCCAATATAATATTTCTCAAAGGACGCCCGCATGTCTGAAACTCGCATTGGATACGCCCGATGCTCGACCGACAAACAGGACCTTGCCGCACAGACGGCATCCCTCCTAAATCTCGGCGTAGTTGCGGACCGCATCTATACTGACCATGGCTTGACTGGGACGAACCGCGAGCGGCCAGGACTAGCGCAGGCCTTGGCGGCCGTGAGAGCCGGCGACACGCTGGTGGTTCCGAAACTAGACCGGCTGGCACGGTCAGTTCCGGATGCTCGGTCTATCGCAGATGAGTTGGCAAAGCGCGGGGTGAGGCTTGCCTTGGGAGCGTCGGTCTATGATCCGCACGATCCGATGGGAAAGATGTTCTTCAACATTCTCGCCACCTTCGCCGAATTCGAGGCCGATTTGATCCGCATGCGCACCAAAGAGGGCATGGCTGTTGCCCGCGCCAAGGGGAAGCTGAAAGGCAAGAAGCCCAAGCTGTCGGATCGCCGCCAGACAGAGCTGCGACGCATGTATGACACGGGCGACTACTCCATCAGCGATCTGGCAGAACTGTTCGACGTTTCGCGACCAACGGTCTATCGCGTTCTACAACGGACGCCGAGCGCTGAAGTATTCATCGAAGCGTGATAGTTGACCTTCGCCGCGCCCTACATGAACTAACGCTGTGCGGACCTTCCGGACATTCAGCGATCAGCCGGTACAAATGCAGTATGACGATGAAGTGGCTCCCAACCGCAGAAAACTGGGAGCTGCGCCGTGGCGCAACTCCCGGAAGGGGTTGTTCGAGACCGCCCCAGAAAGGGGAGCCTAACCCCACCATTCGGTGCGTAGAAATCCGTCCACTAGCTAATCTGTTCTGCTGCAGGGCCAAAGAATTCATAGTGGATACGCGCAGCCGGAACATTGGCAGCCTGAAGACCGCCGACTATGGCTTTCATAAAACCGACTGGACCGCAAACGAAGTAGTCCGTGGAGCCCGTATCACTAATACCGGCCAGCCAGCTTACGTCAATCTGACCAGGGCGGACACCCGCGTTCAGATCCGCATCTGTGGGTTGCTCATAAAAGACGTAACTTTCGGTCGCTCCGAGGCTCAGCGCGTTCCGCATTGCATGGCGCTCGCGATCGCGGGCCGCGTGCACGGACACGATACGTCGATTTCCCCCACCATAACTTTCCAACATCGACACCATAGGCGTAAGACCGACGCCGCCGGAGAGAAGAACAACATCATGCTTACCGGCAGGATCGAGAAAGAATTCGCCCGCAGGAGCGGAGACGTCAATTTCGTATCCGACGCCCACGCTGTCGTGAAGCCAGTTGGAAATCCGGCCTCCTGGCTCACGCTTAACGGTAATACGGTAGGTCTTGCCATTTGGAGCGGAGGAAATCGAATAGTTCCGACGAAACTCTTCTCCCTCTTCCGGGGCGAAGCGGAAACTCAAATACTGGCCGGGGCGATGGCGCAAAACGGATCCTCCGTCAACCGGGCGCAGGACGAAGGATGTAATCTCTGGGGTTTCCGGGGACTTCTCGATGACCTCAAAACGTCGCCATCCTCGCCACCCTCCTTCGGCCGCCGCTGAAACTGAGTAGATTTCCTCTTCCCGCTCGATCAGCGTATCCGCAAGGAACCAGTAGGCTTCGCCCCATGCCTCAAGGATAGCAGGAGTGGCAGCTTCTCCAAGAACCTCGGAGACAGCGCCTAGCAAAGCTTTGGCAACGTGGGGATAGTGTTCCGGCAAGATTTGTAGGCCCACGTGTTTCTGCGCAATACGTTCCAGCGCAGATACCAAGACGCCCGGGTTTCGGATGTGGGTGGCATAGGCAATTAGCGCTCCTGCCAGCGCCTTGTGCTGTGGAGAGTTCCCGTGCTGATGGGACATGTTGAAAAGCGCCCTGATTTCGGGGGCGGCAAGCAGCCGTTTGTACATGCTGGGCACGATCTGATCTGCGTGAGCAGCCACGACCGGCGCTGTTGCTTCGATGATTTCCAGAGTTGCCTCGGTGAGGGGCTTGGCCATGCCGTTCTCCTGCCTTATAGGTTCCGATCATTGGAATCTATAAGGCGTAATAAAATGATTCCAACTGACGGAATGTATTTAACAGTGCGTCATACTGTCGCATTTTTTTCGCGAAGACTCCGAGCGGAACGGAAAGGGCACAACTGATGAGGCTAAATGACACCACAGACCTGGCGCTACGAATTATGATCTATGCCGCGTCGGTCCATCCGCGGCGCTTCAACATTGATCAGATCGTGCAGACCTATGCTCTTCCGCGCAGTACAATCATGAAAGTAGTCAGTTCCCTGACCCAAGGAGCTCTGCTTTCCGCGCAGCGAGGACGTGGAGGCGGTTTATACCTCGCGCGTGAAGCCTCAGAAATCTCTGTCGGCGACATTATTCAACATATGGAAACGGATTTCGACCTGGTGGAATGCATGCGTACCGGTAACCGCTGCACGATTACCGAAAGCTGCAAACTGATCCCACCGTTAATCGCCGCGCGAAAGGCATTCATCGAAACGCTTGGCCGATATTCTGTTGCTGATGTCGCACTTGCTCCAAGCGATTTCGGTATGGATACAGCCTAGCTCAAGCCAAATCTGAGACGACGATGTCGGTGGTCAGGTCAGTGTGCTCTCTGGCACCAGCTGCTCCAGCGCTTGGTACCAGGCAGCGCCAACATTTCTTTCTAGAACGGATAGGTTCGAGCTTGCACATTCTGAAGTCATTAGGTCCCGCCGTTGCTCGCGTCTCGGGCATTGAAGCGTTTCGCGCAGGGCTGGGGGCATTGATTGGCCTCGGGCTGACCGGAATTTTTCTTCTTTCTCCCCAGATTGACATGGAACTGGGTCTCTACCTCGTTGCGCCTTTCGGGGCATCGTCAGTATTGCTGTTCGCCGTTCCCAACAGCCCGCTTGCACAGCCATGGTCGGCGATTGTCGGGAACACGGTTGCGGCGATTGTCGGCGTCGCCGTCTGTCTGACTGTTTCCGATCCAACCTTGCGGATTGCTTTGGCAGTGGGGCTCGCTATTACCGCAACCATTCTGTGTCGGGCAGTCCATCCTCCTGCGGGTGCGGTCGCTATGACTGCAGCCATGTCGCCCGACGCCGTCACGCATCTTGGCTTCTGGTTTGCTCTCACCCCAATTGCAATGGGCACATCGGCACTCGTAGTTCTAGCCGTCATCTATGCGCGCCTGACTGGACGTCACTACCCGTTCAGGCAGTTTGATGATCTCAGCAAGCACGGAACTGATGATCGTAACCCCACGGAACGCCTGGGACTGTCGGAGGACGAACTGACCAATATACTTGAGCGTTACAGCCAATCGTTCAACTTGGGCGTCGAAGACCTCGCACGGCTAATCGGTGCAGCAGAACTACAAGCCGCCGCGCATTCCTCAGGACCTTTGTCAGCTCAGGACATCATGTCCCGAAACCTCGTCACCGTCGGTCCGGGCACATCCCTCGGTGATATTGCCGACCTCTTCAGACAGCACCGGTTCACCTCTCTTCCAGTGATTGAAGCCGACAAGACATTCTTGGGGGTGATTTTTCAAATGCACCTCATCACTCAAGCCCGTAGTGACGCGATGCGCCTTGATAGAGGATACGGGGCAGCCCTGCGACGGCTGCTGGATCGCGAACGCGAAAAACCAATAGTGGCAGGGGACATTATGAGCGTGGCAGGGCCCCGAGCAACAACCAACACGCCGATTGGGGCTCTTCTGCCAATGATGGCAGACGGAGACACTGACGCCGTCCCCGTCATTGAGTACGGAAAAATCGTGGGCATCGTCACACGCACGGATTTGATCGCTGCTCTGGCGCGCAGCGCTGCACGCACTAACCAGTGATCAGTCAAGGCGGGAACGCTATCAAGAGACCAAGATACAGAAACAGGACCAGGTTCCCTCGGCTTTGCCTCGGCCTTTTGCGACGCCCGCCCTGCCCACAACCTGCTCGCTTCCCGTGGCGATATGGGCGCTGTCCAGCATCGCAGGATGCAAGGCGCGGCCCTAGGGGGCCACGCTGGACAGCGCGGGCTTTTTCTCGATTGAGATCCCCGGTTGCGGGACTCACGGCTGATCTGGAATGTGGCCCGGGGCCACACTTCGCGCCGTTGGCGCTGCGCGGCGGTCAGGCTGTCGAACGTCTAGCGAAAGCGACTCCAAGCTGCGGTTTTCTGAGTGTTGGCAGCGTGGCGTGGCAAGCAATCCCGACCCAACCGCCGAGCATTTCCGACCCGGACCGGACCTTGGACGCAGGGCAGGCGAAGGCTCAAAATGCGGAGTTTTCTGCCGTTCGTAGGAGCCATACAGTCGGAGTAGGATCGTGGACAACGGCTGTTACTAAGGCCGTCTCTGACAAACAGGAAGGATATTTTATGCGCTTTGTGTCAAGTATTGCGATAACTGTCGCATTAGCTTCGGCCGCACCGGCGGACGTCTCGTTTTCGCTCGGCTTTGATACCGAAGACATGGCGATACGCACGATAGAATACGAATGCGACGAAGGGCAACCGTTCGTCGTGCACTATTTCACTTCAGAATCCGACGTGCTGGCACTGGTGCCAGTGGATGAAGATCATCGTGTATTCGTCAACGTCGTCTCCGCCTCAGGTGCCCGTTACGTGTCTGGGCGGTACGAATGGTGGACAAAGGGTGAGAATGTCACGCTGACCGATACGATCAAGGAAGAGTCCCTGCTGCAATGCACCCCAAACAATGAGTGAAGCTAGGAGACAAAGTGGCGCGGCGGGCATCAATAACTGGCTTGGTCCCGGCGTACTCATCAACGCCAGGACGGTCATTACGTACAATGTCCGGGTTTCAATTAGCATCAGTTGGCGCCCTTCCGTTCCCCCTCACTCTTACACTCAACGAAATTTTTCACAATTTGAACCGCCCCGGCTTGCCCGGAGGGGCGTTTCGTTCAGCGCGGAAAGCTGAAATTGGGCTCGAAGCGGACTTTCGCCGTGCACAGCACGAGGGTTCTCTTCGCAGGTTTCAATACTATTTTGCGCCATTTAGCCCTGAAGAAAATGCGCCAAATATCGCGGAAGGTCACAAATGGGTGGCTCGAACGCAGGTGATACACTATAAGTGTCACAGCCACCCTAATGTGACAGAATGCCATGCCCCGCATCGGATATGCCCGCGTCAGCACTGCGAGCCAGGACCTTGAGATCCAAAGAGCCAAGCTGAAAGAAGCCGGGTGCGAGATCATTCGTGCTGAGACCGCGTCCGGCGCGTCGAGGGCAGGGCGGACAGAGCTGGAGACCATCCTCGAATTTCTGCGCACGGGGGACGAGTTGGTCGTCCATCGGCTTGACCGCCTCGGCCGGTCAACACGCGACGTCCTGAACCTGGCGCATGAGTTGGAAAGCAAAGGCGCTTCTCTGCGCATCTTAGACCCTGAAGTTACCACAGCTGGGCCAACTGGACGCATGGTGGTCACGGTTTTGGGCATGGTCGCCGATATGGAACTGCAGTTCATCCGCGACCGCCAGCGCGCGGGTATCGAGGCGGCAAAGGGCAGAGGTGTCTACAAGGGGCGCCGCAAGTCCATCAACACCTCTGAAGTCCGGCGGCTAGCAGCGTCAGGAATGCCGAAGGCCAAAATTGCTCGGGAGCTCGGAATTTCCAGAATGACCGTATACCGCGCACTTTCCACCAAACCTAATCGATCATGATCTCAGTATTCCACAATCCGCAGATCAACGGAGGCCAAGCAGAACGGCACATCCTTCTTGTGTACGATCTTGGAAAACCGCAAACCGTCCGAGACACCTGACAGGAAGAGTGCACGACCGCCGGCTCGCAGAATCTCCGAAGGCCGTCCTATCCTTGCGCAACTGATCACAAGCGCTTAACGAGAACATAGTAAGAACACTGCGTCGCGACGCACTAGGAAACACGCATGGAATTTGATTTTGAAACAGAGCTTTCGAGGCTCTCCAGGGAAGAGCTTGAGCGGCTAGCCAAAAGTATGATGACGAGCGGTGTTGCACTGAGCTTCCACGGCAAGCGCTCGGCTATGCAAATTTCCAAGAAGGTACGCCCACGCCAAACACGGCGGGAGACCAAGCTCCATGTTGGCTCTCCTGAGGCGCAGTCTAAAAACATGCTGATTGAGGGCGAAAACCTTCAAGCTATGGTGACGCTCTACAAATATCGCGGGCAGGTGGACCTTATCGTCACCGACCCGCCCTACAACACTGGGCAGTACTTTCGTTACAACGACCGCTGGGACAACGACCCGAACGACCCTGAACTCGGGACGATTGTGTCCAACGAAGATGGCTCGCGCCATACCAAATGGATCAAGGCCATGATGCCACGCCTTCAGATCATGAAGGCGATGCTCAAGCCCTCAGGGGTGCTTGCAATCTGCATCGACGACAACGAGCTTTTTCACTTGGGTATGATGCTGGATGAAGTCTTCGGGGAGAAGAACCGGCTAGGCATTATTAACTGGGAAAAGACTACATCCAAGAACCAAGCTGGGGGCGTGTCGGTAACAACGGAATACGTCTTGGTTTATGCCAAGGACCTAGATCTTGCGAAAACTGGAGAACTGGATCGCACTGAGAAATCGAACGCTCGTTTCAGAAATGTCGATAACGATGAGCTTGGAGAGTGGAAGCAGGGCGATCTTACCGGAAAAGGATATAGCGCTTCTGCGGATTATGCCATCCAGTCTCCCTTTACGGGAGAGTTCCACTACCCTGGAATACGCCACTGGGCAAATAACCGTAACCAGATGAAGTCTTGGCTGCAGGCTTGGGGCGTTGCCTACGAGACGGCAGATTTAGGAGACGAGCGTGGAAAAGCTCTGGTATTGAAGGGGTGGTCTAGGTGTAGAACGGACGCCCAGAAGAAAAAGCTCATCGACGTTGCGAGCAACAAAGCCAGTGTGCGACTTGAACAAGGCAACTGGCCAGTGCTGTATTGGGGTGTCGATGGCCTCCAAAAACCGGTGAAAAAAAACCACAAGCAACTGGTGAAGAAGGGAGCCGTTCCCAACACCTTCTGGATGGAGGATGGTGAACCGCCGCTGAAGCTGGATGCTGTGTCCTGGGCAAAGTCTCTCAGCGGCCGTTCTCGAGATGGTATCGAAGAGCTCGACGCTGTTGTGGGGCGGGGTCACGGATTTGACACCGTAAAACCGCTAAAGCTTATCAAGAAAGTCATCCAGATTTGGTGCCCTGATAACGGCCTCATTCTGGACCCTTATGCAGGCTCTGGAACAACTGGTCACGCGGTCCTTGAAATGAACCACGAGACGGGAGCGGACCGGAGGTTTATCCTCATAGAGCAGGGAGCTCCTGACAACGGCGACAAGTACGCGCGGACTCTCACTTGGCAACGCTTGCACAATGCCGCCACCGGCAAGAGGCCAAATGGGAAGAAGGCAACGCCTCTGGGCGGCGGGTTTGAATACCGCCTGCTTACCAAAACCATCGACGCCAAGACGGTGCTCACGATGCAGCGAGACGAGCTCATAGATGTCGTTCTCACTTCACACTGGGAGAACCACAAACGTTCGGCTCCAAGTTTGAAGCGCGTCGATGAGGAGAGCTATCAGTACTTAGTCGGTCTAGATCAGAACGGAGAAGGGTACTTCCTCATCTGGGACAATGGAGGGCCGGTTGGCTCCCTCAGTATCGACACCTACAGGAAGGTCGCCCTAGAAGCGAGGAAGGCAAGTATTGAGCCTCCTTTTCACGTTTACGCTCGCTACGAGATGTTCCAGTCTCCCAACGTTCGCTTCTGGAAAATTCCCGACAAGATTCTCGCGGATCTCGGCCTGAATGAGAACGACGAATACAATAACGAGGACGAGAGCATTTAATGGAGCTCATTGATTTCCAAGAACGGGCATCGAGTCAGATCGCCAAACGGTTTTTCGAATATTCTGCTAACCCCTTAATGGTCGATCGCACGACGACGATCCCTTTTCTTCAGACCCTGGTTGCGATCACCGGGAGCGGCAAGACACTCATGCTAGCAGATGCGGTTTCGCAGATGCGAAATGGACTCGGTATAGCCCCAGTTGTCTTGTGGATTTCGAAAGGAAGAGTGGTTGTCTCCCAGACCTTCGAGAACCTGTCCTCCGGCAAATATGCGGACAACCTTTCCGGTTTCAACGTCGTGCCCCTCCTAGAGGTCGCCCCCGACCACTTGTCGAGCGCCGACACTCCCGTTCTTTTGGTAGCGACAGTTGGCAAGTTTGCCGTTGAGGATAGTGCAAGCGAAGACCGCAAAGTATATCGGGCTCAGCTCGACCTTGCAGAAGAGTCTCTGTGGGATCAGCTGAAGAAGCGCCAAACCGAGAAGGGACTAAGGCGTCCGCTTATCATCGTATATGATGAAGGACACAACCTTTCGGACTTGCAATCTGAAAGGCTGCTGGAACTGTCCCCAGACGCGCTCATCGTCGCGAGCGCCACCCTTACCCTGCCGCCCCGCCTCAACAACGTCATGGGGCGCCTTCGCAATGACAAGGGCTGGAAGGACGAGGACTTTTCCACCTCAGTTGCGAGCCCAGAAGTCGTGCTCTCAGGGCTTGTGAAAGAGCGTATCTCTATCGACGGCTATATTACACCTCTCGAGCCGGCACTGGATAACCTGCTTGGTGATCTGAAGTTAGCGCAAGAAGTTGCGAAGGATCACAAGCTCCCCTTCACGCCAAAGGCTATCTACGTTTGTTCCACGAACACGGTCGATGGGATGTCCATTTCCGAGGACTTGAAGCGGCCTTTCAAGGAAAGGCAGGCTCGGCCAATTCTCATCTGGCGTCACCTCGTTGAAATCGCCAACATCAAGCCAGAAAAGATAGCAGTCTACTGCCAGCTCAAGTTCTCGAAGGACTCCCCCAAGCCTCCTGAGATGCACCTGTTTGACGGCGGCGAGAAGGACTACGCCCGTTTCACGGCAGGAGACTACGAACACGTCATCTTTAATCTCGGTCTTCAAGAAGGCTGGGATGATCCCGCTTGCTGCTTCGCTTACATTGACAAGGAAATGGCTTCAGCGCGGCAGATCACACAGGTAGTTGGCCGGGTGCTACGTCAGCCAGGGGCTGAGCACTACAACGACCCAATCCTGAATACCGCGCACTTCCACATCCGAACGGATGAGAAGGGGGTCTTTGACGATATTCTGAGTGATATACGAAAAGACTTGGCCTCTGAGCACCCCTCCATCGCGCTAGTGGTGAAGGATGAAAAATCGCGTGGAAAGCGCGACCGCATAGACCCGCAGCCGCCACGTACCATACCTACCGTTGGGATCGAAAGCAGCCGTGCCCGGGAACCAATCTCACTCATTGTCAAATCAATAATGGATTTCCGCTCGGACGCACAAAATACTGTGGGTCAGGGAAGCAGGATGCAGGTGCTCCAAAAGGTAGGAGAAGAATCCGACGCTCAGTTTGAGTGGGTCCCTGTAGAGCATTCAAACCGCGTCACGGCTCGCTCTGTCTTCCGGCGGGAGATTCAGCGGAGCTATCCTGGTGGTTTACGTAGGGCAGGAGGGCCAGTGAACCTCGTAGATATTGAGGAGCCCAAATTCGACGCGATGATTGAACTGAGCAGCCCTGCGGCCGATCACCTGCGGACCAAGGCGCAAGATGTGGTCTCTGCTTATATCCAGCACTCGGTCATTTTCCAAAATGATGTGGATCCCCCATACTCAGTTGGTCCGATAGCTATCGACCCGACCTCAAATGAAGAATTCAAACGCTCGCTGCATGGAAAGTACTCTGGCCTGAACACACTTGAGGTGAAATTTGCGAGAGCTCTCGACAGGACCCAGAGGGTCTGGGCGCGCAATCCAGTGGGAAGCG
Organism: Pseudooceanicola sp. NS-SX8; assembly: GCF_057380755.1. Taxonomy (NCBI): domain Bacteria; kingdom Pseudomonadati; phylum Pseudomonadota; class Alphaproteobacteria; order Rhodobacterales; family Paracoccaceae; genus Pseudooceanicola; species Pseudooceanicola sp. NS-SX8. The sequence continues at coordinate 12,340 of NZ_JBXXRX010000003.1, forward strand.
GGTACTCACTTCCTCTCCTACACGAAGGTAAGGCTTATTGGCCGGATTTTCTTGTATGGGTAGATAAGACTGTAATAGTTATTGATACTAAAGGGGACCATCTTCTTGTGGAAGCTTCTGCCTCAAAGCTCTTCGAAATTGACGGAGCTGAAGCAGGGAAACGTGTTCTACTTCGGCTCGTCTCCGAAGGGCATGTTGAAATCCTCAACGGTACCGTTCACAAGCGCTCCAAAACTGGATTTACAGTCTGGGCATGGCGCAACGGGCGGCTTCAGCCAACCCACTGTAATACGGAAAAGGAAGCTGTAGAGAACGCTCTTCGTCTTGATTAGGGTAATATTTCTCGGCGGCTAAAAATTATCCGTTTCATAACGCTAGCAATGGGGCTATCGCCAGATAGCCCTGAAAGATCTCATTTCATATAGAGCGTACTATGGATTTTTTTGGGTTCCCGTAATTCTTGGCCGATAGTCTAAGAATAGTTCTCCTGTGTCCTTCATCTCAACACTCGGAGGCGAAAATCCATCAGATTCTTGATCGCCGCGGCCAGGTTCCGTCGTTTCCAGCACATGCTGGTAGTCATAGGCAGCAGCTCGCGCATCATCCCTGATGCGGCCTGAGGTTTCGTTCAAACAGTTCAGGTAGTCCTCGACCTCGCTGAAGTAGCGTCGAAATTCCGACCGAACCTCTGCACCGGAAAACCCTGCATCGAGAAGGTGTGCAGCCTCTGGTCTGATGGGCTCGATACAAAGCTCTTGAGCGGCCGCAGGCACGACAAAGCCCCCCACGATGGCAGCGGCTAAGATCAGTAGCTTCACTGGCGCCTCCTGCTCCGCTCGTTCAGGCCGATCAGGCTTCCCATGATGTTCAGAGAGCCAGTCCGCTGCGCCCGCACCATCCCGCGCAGATAGGCACCGGCGGAAAGGATGGTAACCTCAGGATCTGCAACCTTCGCATCGGTGATCAGCACGCAAAGCATCGCTGCATCCTCATCCAGAAGGCCCACGGCTTCCTCCCAGGCAGATGGGTGGATGCCCAGCTCAGGCAGACGTTTCTGCGCGGCGATCACGAAGGAATGGAAGTCCAGTCTGCCCCGCTTCTGGCGCTCGATGTCGAGCCACATCTTCATCTCTTCGGAACAGAGGCCATATAGACGATCACTGCCGAGGTTCTGAATGAATTTGGACTTGTGCGCTTCGCTGGCCGCCCCATCCTGCTTTTCTAAGCAATGGACGCGGCCGTTAGGCTGCGACCTATCAGAAATCGTGTGCGTGGGCTTGTCCACGCTCCGCATATCGACAGGGTCGTTACAGATTACTTCGTTAGAATCTTGAGTTGTATCTTGTATATGAGAGCGCTCGTTTTCGAGCGGTCGATCATGCGTTTCATAGAGCAAAGTAGACGCGGAAATCGTCAGCGCTTCGGCTTCGGCCTCATGGCTCTGAAGCTCTTCGAGCGACATACGGTGAAGCGCCTGGCCTGACGGCCACTCCGTAAAGGTCTGATGGATGCGCTCGACCTCTGCTGTCAGCCCATGCCGCTCGACCAGCTCGCACAGAATGCCTTTCAGGTGCCGCTTGTGCGAACTGCGCTGCCCTCGCAGACGGGCATGAGCCCTGCGATCTGCCTCGATCTCGTCGCGCAGGGACAGGAACTCGTCGACGCGCGCGATCGCCACGCCGAAGAAGACGCCGCAACCGGAAAAGCCGGACCGCGCCCCATTCGCCATCGTCCGCTTCTCGATGAGCCCTGCGCGGACAAGAGCCGCCTCATGCTCTCGGATGCGGCAAGCCGTGACACCACGTTTGTGCGCGATCTCGTTCTGGCTGAGATAGCAGCACGGTTCGTCCGGGCCGCGCTTGAACGCGCTCGGCCTGGTCGACGCAATCATGGTGCGAAAGGTCATCATCGCCGCAGCACCGATGCCAAGACTGGAAGCAACCGCATCGACAAGCGCGACAAAGCCGTCGCGCTCCATGCCGCGTGGAAGCGTTGGTTTGACGGCCTCACGCCGTCGGACAGGCAAAGCCTGGGATACATGCATCTGTTCGATCCTCGTTCGTGTGAAGCGAGGCGGCGGCAGGCAAACTTCTACTGGTCGCACAAATGCGTTTTTGACTTGCCTGCAATGTGGGGAAGCTGGTAGAACCGATCTTGACTAGAGACGTTTTCGGGCTTGCCGGCCCTAGGTCCTACAGCCCCCCGTGGAAGGTTGCCGCCTTCGCGGGGGCTTTAATTTTTGGGGTTCCTTACTGCTCCTTTCCTCGTCACGACTCTCTCGGTCGCATTATTGTGTCATTAGGCATACAGGGTTTCGTTTGAGGCCGCAATTCTGGTAGTCCACCGCCAGCGCCGCCACTATGATTAGTAATCCACCTGTTCATAGCCATATTTCCCTTGGTAATCGGTCCAGTCGATGAAGACGGACCGCTGATAGAGGCTCGGACAACTCTCCCCCCAACCGGCAAGACCTTCGAAAGCATCCGGCAATGATGCGACCGAACTGCCGGACCAGCTAAAGTCGCCCTGCACGCCATAGGTGCCGACACGGACCTTCTCGCTCCGGCGACAGTCACCATTGTCACCACCGCTTTCACGCTGACGGGCATACTCGACGTTGTAGACGCGGATGGAGCGGACGAAGTCATACTCGGACCCGCTGATGTCGACATCCGCCACGCCGTTGTCATCGGCATAGTCCGCGATCAGGGACAGAATCTCATCCTTCTTAGTCGTCGGCACAGGCAGCCCCTCCAGGACGGCCGAGAATGGCTGCGGTGTCGAAGGCATCGGCGTGCTCGAAGCTTCACGCAAAAGCGGCAGAGGGCTCTGGCCCTGAGGCGGGCGGTAGGACACGCCCAAGGGACAGTTCCAGATCTGCAAGGGAGGCTCCACCGGCCAAGGCGTGATCCTGCTGATGAAGACGGATCGCGCTTCGTTGCATTCGGTGCTGCCGGGCCAGCCTCCCGCCAGACAAATCAGGATCGCGCAGTCGATCTGATAGGCTTGCGCAGCCGGAGGAGCCGCCAAAGTGAGACCCGCACAGGTCAAGGCAGTCGCGGCGGCGCGCCGCATCGCATGTCCATCTAGGATCAAGGCCTCTGCCTCCTTCGCATCTTTGATCGGCATGTCCCCGCCGGTGTCCCGCTCGCACGATGGTCACAGCGGGGTGATCATCCTATAGCGGAGCCTGTCATGAATAGCGCCAAAGCACCAAATTTGACGCCAAACTTCCAGAACAAGCGCAGTTTGTCAAATACGCTAAGTACATGTTTGGCGCTTTTCATCACTATAGGCGATTTTTAGTTGTTAAGCGCTTTTTTCAAAAAAGGGCTTTAAAGTTGAAAAAAGTCGTGATTCAAGGATACGCAGCACCTGTCCAGAAATTCCCAACGACAGGTGTCAGCCAATGTGGAACCCACGCGTGATTACGACTGATGCAGTGCAAAACTTCCTTGAGAAGGGTGGCAAGCTCGACTACCGCCCGATTCACACCCCAAAAGGATGGAACTGGGAGCTCTGGGCTGTTCAGTCGAACGGCGCGGCCAGCCCGGTTATTTCCTCGAAGACTGGCGAAGCCCGCGTCTTCAAGTCTTCCGATGCGCTGGTCAGCTTCCACATGCGCATCTTCCCTGACGCCGAAGGCGTTTGGGTGCCTGCCCCGAAATCCGGACAAGACGAAGACACCGAGTGATCGCCTCGGCGCCCTGCGCTGGCTGATCCTCCGACCGCTCTGCGGTTCCCTCCTCTCCCTCTCGATCCTTTCAGCATTCACCGTCGGCTCACCGCGCCTCGCGCAGGCTGAGCCCATGAATGCCACCGCGTTCCGGGCCGTCGCCGAAAACTGCGCGCCCGGTGTCGCCCCCTCCATCATGGAAAAGCTCGTGGCCGCCGAGAGTGGCTTCAACCCGTTCGCCATCGGCGTGAACGGTCCGGATCGCGCGTCCTATGCGCCGCGCTCCGCCAATGAGGCAGCGCAAATCGCTGCCCGCCTGATCGCAGAAGGCAAGTCCATCGACATGGGCCTCGGACAGATCAACAGCGCCAACCTATCCTGGCTCGAGCTGACGCCCGCCACCGTGTTCGATGCCTGCCGCAACCTGACGGCTGCGGAAACCGTGCTGCGCGACGGCTATGACCGGGCGCGCGATGCCGGAGCAGACCGGACGCAGGCCCTGCACCAGGCGCTTTCCTCCTACAACACCGGCTCTTTCACGCGTGGTTTCCACAACGGCTATGTGGCCCGCGTGCTGGGAGAGGGGTCCGTGACCGCCCCCTCGATAGAAAAGCGGTCACCCTCCCTGAGCGACGACAAGGACAGCGCGAAACGATGGGACGTGTTCGGCGCGGCCACCGGATCGAACGCCTTGGTTTTCCAATAGAAGGACGCAACCATGAAGACCTTTCTGACCCGCCACCGGAGCATCGGCGCCCCGATGTTCCTGGCTGCGGTCCTGACCGCAGCGGCGCAGCCCGCCGCTGCGGCAGGCTTCACCGACTTCCTGAATAACATCCTCGACGAGTTCGAAAGCGCCAAGCAGCCCATTGCCCTGATCGCGCTCATGTTCATCGGCGCAGGGTGGCTCTTCAACTTCGTCGATCTGCGCCGTGCCGCTTGGGCCGTTGGCGGCGTCGTCCTGATCTACGCCTCCTCCGAGGTGCTGAGCATGATCACCGGCTGACCGGCAGGGAGGGCACCACATGGAAAAGGTGAAGATGAACGAGGACGTGCTGTTCCTCGCCCTCACGCGCCCGGCGATGATCTTCGGCATCCCCGTTGAAGCCTTCGCCATGTGCTGCGGCATCGGCGGGCTGGCGATGATCGCCGCAGACTCGATCTTCTACCTGCCCATTGCGATCCCCCTGCTCGGCGTCTCTCGCCTGATCGTCGAGCGCGATCAGAACGCTTTCCAAATCCTGTTTCGCTGGCTGGACACAAATGCCCGGTGCCGGAACCGGAGCCTCTGGGGGGGATCATCGACATCCCCCCTGCGTCTCCGCCGCCTCTACAAGATCGAGGAGATCGACTGATGGGCCTGCTCGACAAGATCAAGACGGAGAACACGGCAGACCGCTACCTTCCCTTTATCCGCCATTCGGACGCGCACACGATCATCACGCGCAACCGGGGTGCCTTCCAGATGCTGAAGCTTGAGGGCGTCTCCTTCCGCACGGCGGATACCCAGCTCATCAACACGCTGCACAACCAGCTCAGCCACGCGCTGCGCAACATCGCTGACGACACCGTCATGGCCTATGTCCATGTGGTCCGGGCCACCGATGACGACTATCCGTCTGGCACCTATGTCACCGAGCTCGCCCGCTGGATCGACGAAAGCTATCGCAGCCGCATCGAGGCAAAGCGCCTGTTCCGGAACGATCTGTATCTGACTGTCTACATGCAGCCCCGCAGCCTGCCCGGCGGACGGTTGGCAAAGGGCGTCCGTCGCGCCCGCACCAGCCAGATCGAGGTGGACCAGGATCTTCTGGACGATCTCGACGACAAGACCACGCAGCTGACCCGCAGCCTCAGCCGCTTTCGACCCCGGAAGCTCTCGATCATCAGGGACCACCGCGACCTGCTGATCTCCGAGCCTGCCAGTGTCCTGAAGCAATTGATCTCTGGCCGGTATGAGCCGGTCCCGCTGGTTCACGGGACCATCGGCAGTGCGATCTACACCGACCGGGTGATCTTCGGGCGGGAGGCGCTGGAAATCCGCCATGCCGCCGCCAGCACCTATGGCGCGATGTTCGGCATCAAGGAATACCACGCCCGCACGCGCCCGAACATGTTCGACAATCTGCTGACTGCCCCGTTCCGTTTCGTCCTGACGCAATCCTTCCGCTGCACGGCCAAGAACGAGGCCATGCGCCAGATGACCCTCAAGGAAGGGCGGCTGCGCAACGCGAATGACCCCGCCGTGTCCCAGGCGGACGGGCTGCGCGACGCCCGCGACGATCTGATGTCGGGCGAGTTCGTGATGGGCGAGCATAACCTGTCCCTGACCGTCCTGACCGAGGATGCCAAAGAGCTGAAAGCCCGCGCGGCCGATGCGCATAACCTGTTGTCGGAATCCGGGGCTGTCGTCGCCCGCGAAGACATGGGGCTTGAGCCGCAATTCTGGGCGCAGCTTCCCGGCAACCACGCGCACCGGGCGCGGGTCGCGATGGTGACCAGCCGCAACTACACGGCCATGTCGCCGCTGCACAATTACCCGACCGGCCACCGGCACGGCAACGAATGGGGCGATGCGGTCAGCAAGCTCCAGACCAGCGCCGGAAGCCCCTTCTACTTCAATTTCCATGTCGGTGATCTCGGCCACACCTTCATCTGCGGCCCCTCCGGCTCCGGCAAGACGGTGGTGCAGACCTTCCTGCTGTCACAGCTGGAAAAGTTCGGGGCCAAGCGCGTGCTCTTCGACAAAGATTACGGGGCCGAGATCTTCGTCCGCGCCTCGGGCGGCTCCTATCTCGATTTTCAATCCGGTCGCCCGACCGGCTGCGCCCCGTTCATGGCAATCGACCTTGATGCGGACGGCCAAGCCTTCATGGTCGACCTGGTCAAATCCATGCTGGGCGGCGAGCGCGCCACCTTCTCGGCTGAGGACATCCGGCGGATCGAGATGGCCGTCGCGAGCCTGTCCAACCTGCCGCGCACTGGCCGCACCGTCTCCGCCCTGCGCGAGCTACTGGGGTTCGGCGGCGGTGCGGAAGACATCGGCAACCGGCTGGATCGCTGGCTGAGCAACGAACGCCTCGGCTGGGTCTTCGACAATTCCGAAGACACCATCGCCTTCGACGCCGACCTCGTGGGCTTCGACATCACGGCCTTCCTCGACGATCCGGAAATCCGCAACCCGATCATGATGTACCTCATGCGCCGGGTTGAAAACCTGATCACCGGCCAGCGCATCGCGATCTTCATCGACGAGTTCTGGAAGGCCCTGTCCGATCCCTACTTCTCGGACTTCGTGAAGAACAAGCTGAAGGTCATCCGCAAGCAGAACGGCATCATCGTGGCCGGAACGCAGTCGGCCTCCGACGTGGTGAATAGCCCCATTGCCCGCACGATCATCGAGCAATGCGCCAGCCAAATCTTCTTCGGCTCCGACCGCGCCAACCGCAAGGATCTGGTCGACGAGTTCGGCCTGTCCGAACGCGAGTTCCAAATCGTGCGCGACGAGCTACCCCTCGGCCACTTCCTGATCAAGCAGGCGCAGAACTCGGTGGTCTGCGACCTCGACCTGTCGGGCCTCGATGACGTTCTGACCGTCCTGTCGGGCCGCACTGCCACCAACGCCATCATGCACGCGCTGATGCAGGACCACCCGGCCCCGAAAGACTGGCTCCCCCGCCTGTTCCAGAAAAGGAAGGACCTCCGATGACAAGGCTTCTCGTGTCAGCCGCTGCGCTGGCGATCTCCCTCTCGACTGCGGCTCATGCCCAAGGCGTGCCCGTGGTCGACACCGCGGCTATCGCCAACGCCAAGGCCGAGTTCGTCAAGGAAATCGCCCAGATGGTCGAAGAGCTAGAACAGGCCAAGGCGCTCTATGCCTCGATCAACGGCCTGACCGACATGGACTCCATCGTCAGCGCGCTGAACTCGCCCGATGTCCGCGAACTTCTTGGTGCGGATGCCATGCAGATCGCCAGCGACTTCGACATTGATCTCGATGACTTGGGCGATCTGGCGGGCAAGGCGCAGGACGCAGCCGACTTCTCCGCGCTGGATGGCGCCAATATCGACGCCGATGATTTCTACCAGAGCGAACTGGACCGCATCCGCAACCAGTCGGCCCGCGATACCGCTGTCGGGGATCGGATCGTGTCGCTCTCCGATGACCGGCTGGCAGGGCTTGAACAACTGCGCAGCAAGATCGGCACCGTCTCCACCCAGAAGGAGGTGGACGCGCTGAACGCCCGGATCGCGGTGGAACAGGCCATGCTCCAGAACGACACCAACCGCATTCAGGGCCTCGCCATGCTCCAGCAGGCCCAGGCGAAAGTCGAAGAACAGCGCCAGACCGAAGTCGCCGCACAGCGCCGTGCCAAGGAAAGCGCGGCCTTCACCAGCATCTACGGCGACGACAGCTTCTGAGGAGACACCATGCACCTGCCCCTTCCCCTGATCATCACCCTTGCGGCTTCTGCGTTTCTCGCGGGCTGCAAGGAAGAGGCCGAGAACCACACGGTCGACTACTTCACCGCCAATCCCGCCGAGCGGGCCGCGATGCTGGAAACCTGCGAGGTGGCCGACCGCGCGATGGATGACGCCAACTGCGTGAACGCCCGCAAGGCTGCCCAGAAAACCCAGACGCAGAAGGACCGTGAAGGTTCGGACCGTCTCTTCGGAGACCCGTCCTTCAACTGATCATCGCCGCCACCCGGAAAGGGCCGTCCCATGCTGCAAGCGCTCTACGACAATTTTGCTGACAGTCTCACCGACAAGATGAACGACATCAGCAGCACCATCTCTTCCGAGCTGACTGCACCGCTGACGGCGGCCCTGACGATCTACCTGTTTCTCTATGGCTGGGCGATCATCCGTGGCTCCATCCACGAACCACTGATGGATTTCACCCTGCGCGGCGTGAAGCTGGCGATCATCTGGACCCTGGTGTCCAGCGCTGGCGATTACTCGTCCTGGGTCGGAGACACGATCCTCAACGGCATCCCCGATTTCGTGGAAACGCTGACCGGCGGCTCGACCGACCTGCCCTCCGATCCCGTCATGGCGATGGCGGGCCGGATCAGCGCCGAGGTGCAGGATCAGTACGGCTCGGGCATCGCGGGCTCGATCTATGGCTATGTCCTGTCGATCGTCGTGATCATCGCCGCCGTGCCCTTTGCCGCGATTGCCTTCGTGATCAGCCTTCTTGTCCATTTCGGTCTGGCGCTCATGGCGGCCATAGGCCCGCTCTTCGTCGCCTTCGCCCTTTTCGATGTCACGCGCGGCTGGTTCTTCGCCTGGCTGGGTCAGGCCCTGAATTTCGCCCTTCTGAAGCTTCTGGTCATCGTCCTCATGCTGGTGGTGACCTCCTTCATCGGCGACGTCTATTCGAGCTTCAGCATCGAGGACGGCGCGGCGGCAGTCTCTGCATTCCTCGTCGCAATGGCCTGCGGCACGATCTTCTTCTTCCTGCTTCCCTCCATCGCGGCGGCGCTGAGCGCCGGGGCCGGTGCCTCGACCGGCGCCGCGCAGCGCTTCGTGGAGCGGAAGCTTCTGGGAAATGCGGCACCCCGGCAGGGAGGCAGCACGCCCCCTTCCGGTGGCTCCGCGACACGACAGAGCTGAGGCGGACAAATCCACCTCCTCCACGATTAGACTCCAAGGTTACGCGATGAAGAAACTTGTCCTCCTGATGGCCGTCCTCAGCATTTCGGCCTGCGCCACAACAACGCCGCTGCCGGATGTGAAAGGCTCGGTCGTCCGGCCCCTGAACCCGACCCAATGGGATTATCAGGCCGCTGTCCTCGAAAAGCAGAAGGAAATCGGCGTCACGCCCCAGATCGCGGACACGCGGGAGGGGGACGACGCATGACGGTATCGCAGGACAAGGACCTTGCCGCCTATCTGAAAGAGGCCCGCAACTTCGATTATGACAGCCGCCTCGCCGCCGAACGCTCCAAGCGGACGGCCTGGATCATCGCCGGGGCCGCCAGCGTCATGGCACTGACCAGCGTGGCCGCTGTTGGCTTCATGGCTCCGCTCAAGGAAGTGGTGCCCTTCGTCATCCGGGTCGATCAGGCCAGCGGCGTGCCCGAGGTCATGACCCGGCTCAGCGACGGCGAAACCACCTATGACGAGGCCGTCACCCGCTACTTCCTCGCCCGTTATGTCCGCGAGCGCGAGGGCTACACCTATGCCGAACGGGAGGCGATCTTCCACGAAGTGACGCTGATGTCCTCGCCGGAAGAACAGGCACGCTTCTCGACCTATTACAACGGCTCCAACCCCAAGAGCCCGCAATACGCCTATGGCACCGACACCAAGGCCGAGATCAAGATCCGCTCAATCTCCTTCCTGAAGGACGGGCTGGCACAGGTCCGGTTCTACAAAACCGAGATCAACGAGCGGGAAAACCTGACGACGCAAAGCCTCTGGGTCTCGACCATCGGCTTCGACTTTGACGCCGATGCGGAAATCAGCACCGAGGATCGTACGATCAATCCCTTGGGCTTCATCGTCAGCACCTATCGGGCCGACCCGGAGGTGACGGAATGATCCTGCGTACAGCCCTCATCACCTGTCTGGCACTCAGCGCCGCCGCGCCTGCCCTGGCGCTCGACATCCCGAACCCGTCGCGCTCCGACAGCCGCGTCCGCTCCGTCAGCTACAACGAATGGGACGTGGTCCGTGTCGTCGGCACCCTGCGGACCTCCGTGCAGGTCGTCTTCGCCCAGACCGAGGAAATCATTGACGTGGGCAGCGGTGACACCGTCGCCTGGGAGATCGTGCCACGCGGCAATATCCTCTATCTCAAGCCGCGCGAGGCCAATCCGCCAACCAACCTCCAGATCGCGACCATGCGCGAGGACGGCACCACCCGGACCTATTCCTTCGAGCTGATCGTCCGGGACGGCGCGATCACCAACAACTCCAAGGATGTCTATTTCCAGATCAGGTTCGCCTATCCGACCGACGAGGCCAACCGCCGCCGAACTGAGGCCGCAGACCAGAAGGCGCGGGCGCAGGAAGAGGCGGCCAAGGCAAGGTTGGCGGACTCCGTGGCAACCTCCGGCTCGAAGAACTGGCGCTATCTGGTCGCCGGATCGCATGACCTCCAGCCGTCGCAAGCCTACGACAACGGGGAAATGACGGTTCTGACCTTCTCGCGGATGAACCGGATGCCCTCGGTCTTTGTCGTGGACAGCTCCGGCACCGAGCGCATGGCGAACACCACCGTCCGCAAGAACCAGATCATCGTACATGACGTGGCCCCCGAAATGCGCCTGCGCCTTGGGAACCAGGTCACCGCAATCTACAACATGGGGCTGGGATCTTCGTCTGGTGGCTACACCGGCACCGGCACCACCAGCCGCTCCGTGCAGCGCGAAATCATCGGACAGTGATCATGACGACTGAAGAGCAAGCGCCGCAGGACGGTGCACCCGAACCAATGGAAAACGGCATCGAGGGCGAGCGCGGCATCTCCTCGATCACCAGCGCGAAATCCGCCGGGCTGAACGAGAAGAACAAGAAATTCCTCGTCGCTGCTGGCTTGGTCTTCCTCGGTACGATGGCCTTTCTCCAATGGCCGTCCGGCGAAGAGCCTGCGCCGCCCGAAGAGACCGAACGTCAGCAGACCACGATCCGGCCCGGGCAGAATTTCGAACCGGCGGAATTGCCCCGAGAGCAGGAGCAGCAAGCCCTGCCGGAGGAAGCGGCCCCCGAACCTGAAGCGCCAGTCGGCCCGATCGAGCGCGTGCGCCGGGAAGAACAATTGGCCCCGGCGGAACCGAGCGAGGCCGAACAACTCTACGAGTCCTCGAAACGCGCGCCTGTCATGGCCTATCAGGGAAACCTAACGGGCCTTGCCGGGTCGGCGGCCCAGGCAGGCACCGATGCCGGGGCCAATCTCTTTGGCGGCTCGGCCGAGGGCGCGGGCGGCAAGCTGACAGGGCTCGCGGCCGAGCTTGTCACCAGCGACCGGCAATCGGAAAAGGCCACCGTTCTCGCCCATCCGAACCTGACCGTGACACAGGGCACAACCATCCCCTGTTCGCTCGACACGGCGATGGATTCCACGGCCCCCGGCATGGTCCGCTGCACTGTGACCGACGACGTCTATTCGACCACCGGCGCAGTAATCCTGCTGGATCGCGGCACCCGTATCGTCGGCGAGTACAAGGGCGGGATGCAGCGGGGCCGCAAGCGCCTCTTCGTCATCTGGACCCGTGCCGAAACACCGAACGGCGTGATCGTGAACCTGGGCTCTCCCGGTGCCGATGCGCTTGGTCGTACCGGCTTCGAGGGCGACATCGACACCCAGTTCTGGACCCGCTTCGGCGGCACGATGATGCTGTCGATCATCGACGATGCGCTGATCGTCGCCACAACATCCGGCGATGGCGATGATGACTCCTATGAAAACTCCCGCGCGGCGGCGCGCAGCCTCGCCCAGACGGAGTTGGAAAACACCATCGACGTGCCCGTGATCCTGCGGAAGAACCAAGGCGAAGAGGCATCGGTCATGGTGGCCCGCGATCTCGATTTCTCCGGCGTCTACCGGCTGAAATGATGGAGAGGCCCATCACGCCGCAAGAAAGGCCCGTGCCCCCGGCGCTGGCCTCTCACATGGCCCCGCTGTCGCCCTTCTTAGAGCGCCATGACGTTCTGGAAATCTGCATCAACCGCCCCGGCGAGGTCTTCGTCGAATATGCCAACGGGACCTGGGAAAGGGTCGAACTGCCCGACCTGACCTATGCCTTCCTGACCGGCCTCGTCGCTACCGTTGGCACGTTCTCGCGGCAGAAGGTCAACGAGACGACGCCGCTCCTCTCCGGCTCCCTGCCGCAGGGCGAACGCATCCAGATCGTGCTGCCGCCTGCCGTCCCGGCGGGCACGGTCAGCATCACCATCCGCAAACCGGCGCAGCGGACCTTTTCGCTCGACGAACTTCTGGGTCAGGGCATGTTCGAGGGCGTCACCAACGCCCCCTCCGCCTTGTCAGGCGAGGATGACGCCCTCCTCGACCATCACCGCAGCGGCGACTGGAAGACCTTCCTGAACGCCGCCGTTCTGGCGAAGAAGAATATCCTGGTTTCAGGCTCCACCGGCTCTGGCAAGACGACCTTCTCGAAGGCGCTGATCCCGCTGATCCCGACCAGCGAGCGACTGATCACCATCGAGGACACCGTCGAACTGGAACTTCCGCAGCCCAATGTGGTGCGGATGATCTATTCCAAGGGCGGTCAGGGCGAGGCCAAAGTCACGGCCCGCGACCTGCTGGAAAGCGCGCTCCGGATGCGGCCCGACCGCATCTTTCTGCAGGAGCTGCGCGACGCCTCGGCCTTCTACTACCTGCGCAACGTCAACACCGGGCATGGCGGGTCGATCACCACCATCCACGCCGACTCCGCCACGCTCGCCTTCGAGCAACTGGCCCTTCTGGTGAAGGAGAGCGAAGCCGGGCGCGACCTCAAGCGCGACGAGATCAAGGACATGCTCTACCAGATGGTCGATGTGGTCGTTCAGATTAAAAAGACCGCCGCCGGGCGCAGGGTCACCGAGGTTTATTTCGATCCTCGCAGAAAGCTTGGGGGTGCCGCATGATCGTCCAGAATTGGCATCGCCTTGGCACCCCCGCACGGGCTGCCGCCATCTCGGCCGCGGTGGTCTTTGCCGTGGCCGGGGGGCTCATCACCGCCGCCTATGTCATGCAGTGGGGGCTGAAGGTTCCACTCCACCTGCCCCGCGACCTGCTTCTGTGGCCGCAGGCTGCGCTGGCCGGATACACCGATCCCGAGACGGTCAAATGGATCAAGCTCTCCGGCTATGCCGGTCTGCTGCCGACCATCGTCATCGCCGCCGCCATACTGAAGGCGCAGCCGAAACCGGACGTGCATGGCCGCGCCGAGTTCGCACGCGCCCGCGACATCCGGCAGGCGGGCATGAGATCGAAGGCCGGTCTGATCGCGGGCTTTACCGGCTCGCTGCCCTCCCGCAACTATGGCAAGCGGGTCGACAAATGGGGCCAAGCAGTCGAGCAAGGCGGCGCGGTCAGGATCCAGAAGGCCGGGCATCTGACCCCCAAGAACCTGCTGATGTATGGCGGCGATGAACACGTCCTGCTCTATGCCCCGACCCGCTCCGGCAAGGGCGTCGGCGTGGTGATCCCGAACCTTCTCAACTGGCCGGAATCTGCTGTGGTCCTCGACATCAAGAAAGAGAATTGGACGCTGACCGCAGGCTTCCGCAAGGCGGGCGGCCAGGAGGTGTTCCTGTTCGATCCCCTCGATCCGGACGGTCGCACACATCGCTGGAACCCGCTTTCCACGGTCCGGCGTGGCACCGATTACCAGATCGAGGATCTTCAGCGGCTGGCCGATCTGTTCATTCCGGTGGCCTCGAAAGACCCATTCTTCGACCGGGCGGCACAGACGGCCTTTGTCGGCGTCGGTGGCTATCTGGCCGAGACGCCGGAACGGCCCTTCACCTTGGGGGAAATCTACCGCCAGCTCACCCTGACCCCGGACTTCGTCCAGACCTTCCAGAAGCGGATCGAGGACAGGAAAAACTCCGGGCGTCCGCTGTCGCTTCAGACCGTCTCGACCCTCAACGATTTCCTGTCGAAGAGCGAAAATACCTTCGAGAGCGTGAAATCCACGATCACCGCCAACCTCGGCCTCTTTGCCAACCCGATGCTCGACCGGGCGACCGCTGCCTCGGATTTCTCCTTTGCCGATCTGCGCCGCAAGCGGATGACGATCTATGTCGGCATCACGCCCAACAACCTCGGTCGCCTCGGGCCGCTGATGAACCTCTTCTTCCAGTCCTGCGTCGATGCGAACATGCAGGAACTGCCCGAGCATAATCCGGCCCTGAAATACAAGATCCTGCTTTGCATGGACGAGTTCGCCTCGGTCGGAGAGCTTCCGGCCTTCAAGCGCGGCATCGGCTATTTCGCAGGCTACGGGATGAAGGTGCTGACCATCGTCCAGACCCCGGCCCAGCTGGCCGACCTCTACGGCCAGGACGGCGCCGATGCCTACATGGACAACTCCGGCGTCAGCATCGTCTTCACCCCGAAGGGAGTGAAAGAGGCGCGCAACCTGTCGGAACGGCTCGGCACGCATGGCGTGGAGGCCCGCAGCGAGTCCAAGTCCAAATACCTTGCCAACCGCAAGGGCACGACCGTCAGCCACAGCGAACAGAAGCGCTCCCTCATGCTGCCGCAGGAGCTGCTGCAAATGGACCAGAGCGAGGCGCTGGTCTTCGTCGCCGGACACCCACCGATCCGGGCGAAGAAGATCAGGTTCTATGCCGAAGCGGCCCTTCTCGAACGCTCCAAGGTGCCGCCGCCCGTGGTCCCCAAGATCGACCGCCATGCTTTGGCGGAGGCCGTGGCCTCCCTGAGAAACGAGAACGCGATGCTGCGCGAGAGCGTCTCCACCCTTCAAACCAACTTTGACAAACTGGCCGGTCTGAAAGCCTTCCAGGCCGCGAACGTCGCCAATGGCGAACCTGCCGAAGTGCCGATGACCGACGAGGAGATCGCCAACCCCGAGGGCATCTCCTTCGACCGGCTGGCCCTGAGCGGTCAGAAGGCACAGTCGAAAATCAAGGAGCTGAACAAGGCCGGACAGGTCGGAACACGCAAGGGCGCGGCGGACATCCTCGCCGCCCTCGGCTGTGACGTCGCCCCCGCGAAAGCCGAAAGGAAACGGAATGCCTGAGACGGACAAGAGCACAAGCTTCACGCTCTCCTACGCGCATAACGACAAGGAAGAGCGCTTCACTTCAGCCGCCGCTGCAGGGCGTGCCTTCGCGGATGCCGACGCCAGCCAGCATCCGCGCGTGATCGAGGCCACGGAAAAGGGCGCGCGCACCGTCGCCCACACGGTCACCGTCGGCACGGACATTCAGAAATCCGTGCCCACGCTCGACAGCGTCCGCAAGGATCTCACCGATCTCAACCGCGATGGCGCGGCCCCTTCCCGCATGATGCAGACCAACATGGACTTCTGGACCGGCTATCATGATCGCGTCGCGGAGAAGGCCAGCCCGGAAAAGCAGCCCAAAGATCATGGCTCGATCTCGCCAAGCGAGAGACCAAAGGCCAAACCGGATCAGGATCGCTTTGACCTGCCGCTGAGCTACCACGACAGGTTTCTCGTCACGAAGGCGAAGGGTCAGCAGGACCTCTACCGATCCTATGATGACGCCCGGCCTGCCATCATCGACAAGGGCGACCAGCTCAGCACCCGAAACGCGGATCGCGGGACCGCAATGGACATGATCGAGCTGGCCTCGCATCGCGGCTGGCAAAGCCTGAAGGCAAAAGGGCCGGAGGAGTTCCGGCGCGAGATGTGGATCGAAGGCACCGCCCAAGGCCTGAAGGTTCAGGGCTATCGCCCGACGGAGAAGGACCAGGAGGAAGCAACCCGCCGGTCCCAGATGATCGGCGAACGTGCCATCGAGCGGACGGACCGAGCCTCCCAACCCGGCAATTCCAGGACGCCCGATCGCGAAGACCAGCAGGCCGCGCCGCGCCAAAGCTATTCTGACGGCATCTCCGGCAAGATCACTGACATCGGCACCGCCCCCTATCGCAACCGCGAAGGGGCGGACCCAGTGCCCTTCGTTGCCCTGACCAGCAAGACGGGCAAGGAAGAGCATATCTGGAGCGTCACCCTGCCTGCCGCGCTCGAAAAGCATGACCTGAAGGTCGGCGACCGCGCGACCTTCTTCTCTCCCGGCGTCGAACCCGTGACCTACAAGACCAAAGACCAGAAGACCGGCGAGGAAGTCGAACGTCAGGGACACCGCCGCCTCTGGGACGCCAAGGACATCGAGCGTGAAACACAGCCGCAACGCGCGGCACAGGGCAAATCTGCGGCGAAGGCAACCACCGAGGAGACACCGATGGCCGACAAGCAGCGCGAGCAGGACACAAAGTCGGACCGGCTCGAAGACCGGATCAAGCGCTACGAACCGGGGGATCATGCCGCCAAAGGTCCGGCCAGCGTTCTGGCCCACATGGACGCGCGGCTCCGGGCTGAAGGGGTTTCGGAAAAGGACCGTGAGACTGCCCGCGACCACGCCGCCAAGCTTCTATCTCAAGGGATGAAATCCGGAAGACCGATCCCTGTCCAGAAACTAGCCAACGTCACCAAGGAGCAGGAGGCTCAAGTGCGTGGAGCGACCGCCAAGGAAACGAGACCTGTTCCTGAACGCCAGATGCCGGACCAGACCAAGGGCAGCCGCTCTAGATAGAGCGTCATGTTAACCTCACATTGTCGTTAGCCTCCAGCAACGGGAGGGCCTCTTCCGACTTGACGACTGGCCACCGGGAAGTGTTTATCGTCGATGGACGAAAGGAAACTGTGTGCTCGGTCGGGTCTTCATCATTCTTGTTGCATTGCAGCTCGTTGTGACGAGTGCATTTGCGCATGTGATGCCGATGGCCGAACATTGTGCAGAGCCTGCGGCTCAGCATGTGCATGGTGACGAAATATCCGTTCTTCAGGATCAGGTGGTCGACACTGCCTTCGAGACTGAGCAGCAGCCCAAGCCAATGGGACTGCTTCATTGTGCCAGCGTTGCTTGCACAGATCAGTCTGGAAATACGTCTGCTGTCGACCTGAACAAAGATTTCCGGATTGCGGACCTGAATCCGACTGAGCCGCGCATGGCTCTGCAGTCCGTTCTTCTTTCCTTCCTTCGGCCTCCTCTGGCCTGAGCGCGCCTGTCCGGCGTTGATTGCGGCGTGCCCGAGCGGCGACGTCCGGCAATCCGATCATTTGCGGCCTTGTTCAGGTTCGAACCTCTGGCCCAGCTGATCCTTCTCCCTCCCTTCACTGCTCGGCAGTGATCTCCTCTTTGCGGGGCCATCTTTTTGGTCCGCGCTCACGGAAAACACATGAAACACATGAATCTCTTGCGGCCTCTCGCCGTAGTGCTGGGGCTTGCCCTTGGCCTGCCCGCGCAGGCTGGCACCTATGACATCACTGTCGACAAGGTCCGGATCGACACCGGAACCTTCAAGAAGAACGGCATCGGCTACAACGGCAGCCAGACCCCGACCATCCTGCACTTCCAGGAAGGCGAAGACGTCGTCATCCGCGTGAAGAACAATCTGCGCGAAAGCACGTCCATCCACTGGCATGGCCTGATCCTGCCGTTCCAGCAGGACGGCGTGCCGGGCATCAGCTTCAACGGCATCAAGCCGGGCGAAACCTTCACCTACCGCTTTCCGATCGAACAGGCAGGCACCTACTGGTTCCACAGCCATTCGGGTTTCCAGGAGCCCGACGGCGCCTACGGCGCCATCGTGATCGCCCCAAAAGGCGGCGAGGCCGTGCCGACGGACCGCGACTACGTGGTGCAGTTCACGGACAAGCATCCGCACAGCGGATCGCGGATCTTCCGCAACCTGAAAGCTTCGGCAGACTACTACAACCGCGCGCAACGCACGGCTCAGGACTTGATCGAAAACGCAGGTGCCGAAGGTTTGAAGGCCGCCCTTCAAGATCGGAAGATGTGGGGTGCCATGCGTATGATGCCCACGGACATCGAGGATGTTCAGGGCTTCACACCGCTGATCAACGGAGCCAGCACCCAGCAGAACTGGACCGGCATCTTCAAGCCCGGCGAAAAGGTGCGCCTGCGCCTGATTAACTCCTCGGCGACGACCTATTTCGACGTGCGCGTGCCCGGTCTGAAAATGACGGTGGTGCAGGCCGACGGCAATGACGTGAAGCCGGTCGTGGTGGACGAACTGCGCATCGCCGTGGCTGAAACCTATGACGTGATCGTCCAGCCGCGCGAGGCCAAGGCCTATTCGATCATCGGCGAAAGTGCGGGCCGCACCGCGATGGTGCGGGGCACGCTGGCGCCGTCCGAAGGCATGGTCGGCCCCTACTACAAGCTGCGGCCACAGCCTCTTCTTACGATGGCAGACATGGGGGGCATGATGTCCGGAATGGATCATTCGGGAATGGACATGGGCGGCATGGACATGTCTGGGATGGATCACTCAGGCATGGACATGAGCGGGTTCGACATGTCGGGCATGGACCATTCCGGGATGGATATGGGCGGCATGGACATGTCCGCTGGCATGCCCGTCGTTCCTTCTGAAGGCGCACCGGGCGCTGCCTTCTATGCACCGGGCAGCGGGCTGATCCCGACGGCGGCCAATGGCGGCAAGTTCCTTGGCTACGAAGACCTCACGGCGCGCAAGCCGCTCTACCGTGATCGCCCCGCCACCCGCGAGATCGAGATCCGCCTTACCGGCAACATGGAACGATACATCTGGTCCATCGACGGCGTGAAATACGAAGACGCCGACCCGATCCGCCTGAAGTACGGCGAGCGGGTCCGGTTCAAGTTCGTCAACGAAACCATGATGGCGCATCCGATGCACCTGCATGGAATGTGGTCGATCCTCGACACTGGCAAAGGGGCCTATGACCCCGTGAAGCACACGGTCAGCGTCGCCCCCGGAACGACGCTCTACACCGAGACCGAAGTCGATGCCCCCGGCCAGTGGGCCTTCCATTGCCACCTCTCCTACCACATGGCCGGCGGCATGTTCCGCAAGGTCATCGTCGAAGGCGGGCCTTCCTAATGCGCACGTATTCCAAGGAAACCAATCACATGAAAAAACGACTGCTTGGAATGACCCTCGGGCTTCCGCTCGGGCTGGCTTTCACGACTGCTGCGGTGGCTGATCCGGGAATGTCACCGACAGTCTGGGGCGTGCGGACCGACAAGCTCGAATACCGGATGGGCGATGAAGAGAACTCCTTTGCCTGGGAGTTCGAGGCCTGGACGGGCAATGACGAGCTGCGGCTCGTCTGGAAGAGCGAAGGCGCGAAGATCGAAGGTGGCGATTTCGAAGAGATGGACAACCAGATCCGCCTCCAGAAACCGATCACCGAGTTCTTCGATGGCTTCATCGGGGTCGCCGCCTCCACGCCGGACGGCGCGCCCGAGCGCTACTACGGCGCTTTCGGCGTCACCGGCCTCGCGCCGCAATGGTTCGAAGTCGAAGCGGCGCTCTACGTTTCCGAATACCCCTACCTCGGGGCGGAGGTGGAGTATGAAGCTCTGCTGACCAACCGGCTGATCCTGACGCCGTCTCTCGAAGTCAGCCTGCCGCTGGCGGATGATCCCGCGCGCGAAATCGCGGCGGGCGGCGGCTCTGTCGAGCTGGGACTGCGACTGAGCTACGACCTGATCGGCCGCAGCGTGTCCCCCTATGTCGGCGTGAACTACGAACGCGCCTTCGGCGGCACAGCCGACATCCTGCGCGATCATGGCCATGAAGTCGACGAGCTGACCGGCGTCGTCGGCATCAACTTCATGTTCTGATTTTTCTGCGCCCTCTCGGCTCCTCCGAAGCCGCGGAGAGGGCGCAGCCATTTTCAACCTGAACCAAGCAAGGGAGCATCCCAATGAAACTTCGTACTATCCTGACGTCCGCCGCACTGTCGGTCGGTCTGGCCCTGAGCGCAGGCGCTGCATTGGCCCACGGCAAGGGCATGATGACCATGCCGGGCAACGGCCAGACGGTAGGCGCGGACACCAAGGTCATGCACCTGATGTTCAAAGACCCCATGCAGATCACCACCGTCACGATGAAAGCGCCGGACGGTAAGACCTACAAGATCAACGGTCCTGCTGCGAATGAGTCCGTGAAAACCTGGGAAGGCAAGCTGCCGAAGCTCGCACCGGGCAGCTACAAGATCGACTGGCGCGGCATGTCGCCGGACGGCCACCCGATGAACGGCAGCTTCGCGTTCAAGGTCGCGAACTGATCATGGGCGGAGTTCTTGCCGCACTGGAACCGGTGCAGATAGCCTCGATCCTCGTCAAGGCGGGGATGTATGTCAGTGTCCTGCTTGCGGCAGGCTCCGTGATAAACCTCTGGCTCCTGACGGAGCTGGATGCCGCTGCAAGCCGTCGCCTCAGGCGGCTTGCAGCAGGGTCAGCCGTCGTTGGCATTGTGTTCAGCGCGCTGAACATTCCGCTGCGGGCGGCTTTCTTCTACGGGGGCTTTGGCGGCGCGCTTGATCCGATGATGCTTCAGATCGCGCTGTTCAGCCCTCTTGGGCTGTCGGTTGAGGCCGACATTCTTGGCCTTCTCGGCATCGCGTCCATCGTGCTCAATCGCAGTTGGACACGACCTGTGGCGTTTCTTGGTGTTGTTCTTGTCGCCATCAGCTTCGCGCTGCGCGGTCACGCGACCGAAGATCCAAGGCTGGCGCTTGCAACGCTTTTCGTCATCCACATCCTGGCCGCGAGCTTCTGGATAGGGGGCTTCTATCCGCTCTATGATATGGCAGAGCGCGGCAACGAAGCAGCCGTGCGCACTGTCGAACGGTTCGGTCAGGCGGCGCTGGTCATGGTCGGGCTGCTTGTCGCAGCGGGCGTCGTGATCCTTGTGATCCTGGCGGGCGATCCTATCGCGGTCCTGGCCCAACCATGGGGGCAGTTCCTGACGCTGAAACTGGCTGTCGTGGCCCTGCTTCTCGGCCTCGCTGGGCTGAACAAGCTTCGGCTGACCCCGGCCCTGGCCGAGACCGGAAACGCCGGCCCGCTGAGGGCGTCGATCCGGTGGGAGGTCGCGGCCTTCCTCGTGATCCTGCTGGTCACTGCCACCTTCACGTCCACGGTCGCGCCGGAGCACGTTGGCTAAGCCGGAAAAACACCGGGGGCGTTACGACGACGCCCCCATTTCTCATCTCAGACCCCGAGGGCGCGCAGGCCCATCCAGAGGCCCATCACGATCATCATCAGGTTCTCGGTCAGGGAAATGAAACCGAGCGGCACGTTGGAGTTCCCGCCGACGCAGGCACATTTCAACTCGCGCTTGTCGATGTAGACGGCCTTGAACACGCTGACCGCCCCGATGGTCCCGATGAACAGGGCAACGGGCGCGGAAATCCATGTCAGGACGCCCGCAGTCATCAGGATGCCGGCCAGGGCCTCGCCGTAGGGGTAGATCTTGCCATAGGGCACCCAACGTTTCGCCAGCAGGTCGTAATTCAGGAACATGGTCGAGAACTGCTCGACGTCCTGAAGCTTCTGGATCGCAAGCACGGTCATGGACAGCGAGATGAACCACTGGAAGCTCTGCCAGGTCAGGATCGTCCCGTATTGGTGCCACGCCAGCCCAAGCGCCAGCAGGGCACAGACCGAAAAGATCGCGATGACAGGTCGATATGTCGTGTCGCTCTGTTCTTCCTTCGGCGGGTCGATCCCGAGGAAGATGCGCAGGTCGTCATGCCCCCCAATGCGCTCCCCGTCGATGAAGGTCTGCGGCGTCGTCTTGACGTCATGCTCACGCTTGAAGGCCTCAGTCTCGTCCTTGGTCTTCAGGTGATGATCTTCGACGGCGTAGCCTTTGCGCTCAAGCAAGTCCTTGGATTTCAGACCGAAGGGGCATGTGTGCTCAGGCATGACCATGCGGTAGAGAACGGCGGTTTTCGTGGTATCTTTTGGCATGATCATCTTCCTCAACTCGTGCAGGCGTGCTGACCGCGGAAACCGGCCTCGTAGTCAGGGCCCGCGCTGATGACGAAGTCCTGAAGGCCATCATCTTCCGTGTCGCGCACCTCGATCGTGATCGGGTCAGCCTTGAAGCTTCCTCCCGCGCCATCGAGGCGGACAAGATCCCCGCTGATCTTGACTAGGGCAGTGCCGTTTCCAGACACGAACACGGGCGGGCTCGTTTCAGTGTAGGTGAAGCTGCACGCGGCCCCATCCGGGAAGACCTGGGCGATATCTGCCTGAGTCAGGAACTCCGGATCGACCTTGGAAACGACCTCGCTGGACAGGGCGTCCTGAGCGGGCTTCAGTTCGGCTACCGGTGCATCCCCGGCGGGGGTCGCCTCTCCATTCGCCGAAATGTCCGCGATCAGATAGCGCATCTCCGCGATCTCCTTATCTTGGGCGTAGATGATGTCATCGGCCAAAGTGCGTACCCTAGGATCGGTGATTTCCGCGCGCGACGACGTCATGATGGCAATTGAATGGTGCGGGATCATCGCCCGCATGTAAGCCCGGTCCTGCACCGTCACCTGACTGCGCACCAGCCAAAGCGCCCCTGCGAAAACGATGATGGAGCCCGCGAATATCGCGATATTGAGCGTGCGGTTCTTGTACATGCCGAGCATGAAGGCCAGCATGACAAAGGCCATGACCGCCCCCATGACGATTGCCATATAGGCGCGTGTTTCTGACCAGAAGATATGGCTGATCAGATAAGTGTTCAGGTACATCAACCCGAACATCAGGACCGTAGACACGGCAATCATCAGGAAAAAGCGGGAATAGGCCATCGTCACCTCCGAGTGCGTTTAGGGGAATAACAACCTTCCAGTGGGTGGATGTTCCCTAAAAGTTGACTTTTCTCGGCCTATTCCTGCTGAGTTCTTTCACGTTGATAGGCGCGTTCGCGCTCGGGCCAGGTGGATTTGATGTAGTCGAGGATCGCTCGAATTTCCGCCTCGGTCAGCGCGTCACTAAAGCCGGGCATGTCACTTTCATATCCCCCGCCGACCACCGCGGCAGTCCCGTCCCGCGTGATGCGGAACAGGATGTCGTCGCCATGATGCCAGGTGTGGCCCGTTGCATCATGGGGTGGCGCAGGCAGGCGGCCGTCGGGACCGGGGCTGCGCCAGTCCGGCTGCCCCTGAAGCTCCGCCCCATGACAGGATGCGCAGTTCTGCTGATACAGAGCTGCGCCATCCATGCCTTCCTCTGCCGCAGCGGCCTGCGCCCAGCTTGCAAGAGTTGCTGCAAGTGCGATCAGGCCCTTCATGCGACCATGATCCAATTCGTCATTCCCGAAGCTGCGTGGCCCAGCATATGGCAATGCAGCAGCCACTTTCCGGGATTGTCCGCAACGAAGGCGATCTCCGTCGTCTCGTTGGGCATGACCAGAACCGTATCACGCAGCGGACCAAGGCTTCCGTCTGCCTTGCGCTCTCTGAAATGCATCCCGTGCAGGTGCATCGCGTGCGGGAAAATCGTGTCATTGGTCATGCGGATGCGGGCCGTCTCGCCGCGCGAAAGCGTGGCAAACGGCGCCTCTCCTAGCCCGGCCTGTCCGGCCAGCGCCCAGAACTGTCCTTGTTGCACCAACTCCTGCCAGGTCAGTTTCTGCCCGTTGAAGGCTGCGCTTTCCAGGCCGCGCATCGCACCGCCCTGCAGCGGCATCTCAAGGACAGGCGCGGCGCCCGCGCCCACAACCTCCATGCGCGGATTGCGTGGCAAGGGCTGAGGCGCACCGCGCGGAACTGAGGCGGCACGCCCTTCGACAGAAACTTCAGCCAGTACGCGCCAAGTATCATCCGCTGCGGCAAAGAGAAGTCCTGCGGTTTCCCTTTCCTCGGCGGTGACATCGACGATCAGATCCATGCGCTGTGCCGGTGCAAGCACAAGCGTATCCGTCACCGGTTCCGTCGTGTCGAGAGGCATGCCGTCGAGAGCCACCGTCCAGCCGGTCAGCCCTTCCAGCTTCAGACCGAAGATCTGGGCATTGGCCGAGTTGATCAGCCGCAGCCGCAGCCGCTCGTTTTGCCGGGCCGACAGGCTGAAATCGTAGCGCCCGTTCACGCCAACGAGGTTGCCGATCTGGCCTCCGTGGCTGCGCGTCATCGGCGCCGCGAAATCATCGACAAACAGGCCGGTATCGGGGTCCAGCAGCCAATCGTCGATCATCAGGACCTCGTCCCGGTCCACATCAGGCGGTGTGGCCTCTTCGATGATCAGGGCTCCGGAAAGACCCCGCGCGACCTGTTCCATCGAATTGGTGTGGGCGTGATACCAATAGGTTCCCGCATCGGGCAGATCGAAGGCGTAGTCGAAGCTCTCACCGGGCGGCACCGCATCCTGCGTCAGCCCCGCGACACCATCCATGGCGTTGTCGATCCGGATGCCATGCCAGTGAACCGAGGTCGGAACCTCCAGCGTGTTCACCAGCCGTCGCTGCAACCGGCTGCCCTGAGCGGCGCGGATGACCGGGCCAGGGATCGTCCCGTTGTAGCTCCAGACCGGCGTCGCCGGATAGCCATCCGGGGCAAGCTGCACTGTGGCTGCCCTAGCTGTCAGGAGCGCCATATCCTGAGCCTGTGTAGGGCGCGCCAGTGGCACAGCAGCGAGACTTGCGCAGAAGGCGCGTCGTGTCATCTTCATGTTAGTTGATCCCATTGGCGCGCTGTAATTCGCGGATGTAGGCGATGATCGACGTCACATCCGCGCGGGTCACCCCGGGCTGCGGCGGCATGTCGCCGAATTTCCAATGGTGTGCGCGTACGCCATTCGCAGCCGCCATCTGGAAGGCCATGTCGCCATGATGCGACGGCTCGTAGATCTTGTGGATCAGCGGCGGGGCGATCCCCATTTTCCCGGCGGCATTGTCACCATGGCAATCAGCGCAGACCGCATCGAAAGCCCACTTCCCCATCGTCCCCTCGGGCGACAACGTATCGGGAAGAGTGACGGCCACCATGGCCGCGCCCTCCGCTGGCGCCGTGATTTCCTGAACGGGGGCGGTTTGCTCGGAGGAGCGAGTGACTGCATAAGCACCAAGCGCCACGACAATAAGCGCGGCCCCGGCGAGGGTGAGTTTATTCATGATAGTATCCTGGCCTGCACGGCTTTGCGGGCCGCGCGCTCTGATGATGGGTCGATCGAAATCGACCCAGGTTCAACTGGAGCTGGCTCAGGCGCGGGGAGGTGGGAGGTCTAGAGACAGACTGATCGTCGTGCCACTTCGTGGCTCCGGCCACGCATGACGGAGGCGTGGCAAATCAGTGTCACGGAAAGGCTGACTGGTATCGAGAAGGGCATAGGATGCGCAGATCGCCATGTCTGCGCAAGACACGTCAGCTTGAAGCTGGTTCGCCGGGTTCTGCTGATCTATATGGATCGTCGTTTCTGGGCAGGCAGCACAGTCATGCATCGCAGACCCTGCCGCAGACATTTGCGGAAAGGCAGCCAGCATCATGAGGCTGGTCAGAACGATAACGGCGATCAGGCGCATTAAGACCCTCGGTTGCAGCATCGAAAATGAGTTCGGACGGCGGCATGGTCAATCCCAAAACTGCGCCAATTCTGGTGCTTTCAGCCTTAATCGCTTGAGTAGCCGATAGCCACAATCCCACCTTAGTGTCGGAATTCGGTGCCATGTAGCGTAGGCAAGTAAAGCCGCCGAGAGCTGGGAACGGGCGAATGTACCCGCAGCGAAGCCGCAGCAGATCATGGTCAGTTCGGGCTCTGATACGCTATTCGCCGTAGATTGCCCGAACGGCAGGTTTAGAACTTGCGAGCCCGTGGAAGGGCTTTCGCCCCCCCCCACACAGAAACTGCCTCTATCGTTGACGTCCACCCTTGTCTGGGCTCCCCTTCGATAGATCCTGCTGACGCTCTGGACCATCGACTGCGTGTCCGCGTCCACGCAGCACGGAACGCGTGCCCCCCTGCCCCGCCAGAGACCGGGCCATTTCGGCACGTTGCGTGGTCGTCTCGGTTAGTCGCGCTGCGAACCGTTTGGTTTCCCGCGCCAGGTCACGGTCCCTCGGGTCTGCTGAGCCAGCCAAGATCATCGCGGCTTGGTCATAGGTCGCCATCACCCTGTTGCGCCGCGCGATCAACGCATCATCCCACGCCTTCTGCGGCAGACGCCCGCCATTATCGTCGAGATCACGCCGGACTTGGCGCATCTTCCGGGCATCGACCAAAGGCTTACCGCCCCGTTGCCTGATCTTGTAGACCGGCGTCACCTCTCCCCGGCGCGTCACGCCTCGGGCATGACGAGGGGTGGATTCCGCTTCGATCCCGCGTGTCCGCAGCTTCTCGGCAAACGTGTCCCGCAGGCGTTGTAGATCAGCTTTCCGCAAGTTCAGCTTTTGACCGTCTTCTCCAACGGTGCGCAGCGTCAGGTGAACATGGGGGTGATGCGTATCCGTGTGCAGGGCCATCGCGTAATCATGCCGCCCTTGAAACTCCTTCCTTGCCAGTGCCCTGACCGCGTCTTTCACCGCTTCCGCATTTGCCGTGCCGGGCATCGAAAACACGATGCTTGTCGTGATCCTGGTCCGGTCAGTCGCGGAGCCTTCGCGGCGGTCCTCGTCGTGCTTCTCCATCCATTCGCGATAGATCACACCGACCTGCTGCCGTCCGGAAAAGGTCTCGCCCCGGTCGTTCTCGACCTCGATCTTTCCATTCCGGCTGATATAGGCGAGATGCTCTGAGGCCCTGACCGCTTCCGATGCTCGGCTGACTTTGATCGGATTACCGGACTTATCGTTCTTGGCAGGCTTGGACACCTTCACCATGACTTCCGGCGCGCCTTTGACAACACGGGCCAGCCGCGCCTTGTCTGCCGCCGAGATGGTCTGTGCCTGGACAGAGGAGCGCTCCGGCCGATCAGCGCCAGCCTTAGGCTTGCGGGTGCCGCCACCGACTGATCCGCCTGCCGGTTTGTTCAGTTCCTTGTTGGCCGCTGACGACCAGCAGTCCTGAAACCCCAGCTCCGACTTGAAATCGCTCATGGCTGCTCACCTTCTGCGGACTGGAACTGGAAGCGGCCTTCTGCGTACACGCTCAGTGCCATGCGCAATTTCGCGATGTCCTGGCGCAAGCCCTCAACTTCAGCCTTTGTAAGATCAGCCCCTGCACCCGTCAGGACACCTCGGTTCAGCGCGTAGGCAATCTGGTTGGCGTTGACGGCCAGACCGCGAAGCTGGCGATAGGCGGCACGAACTCCCCGCCTCTCGCCCGACACCATCTGCGGTGCGCTTCGCATCCGGGCCGACAGTAGAACGGCTGCCCAGGTCGATGCCGTGACACCTTGGGAGCGCGCCTCTTCCTCCAGATCCTGCCGCACGTCAGCGGCCAGTCGAACCGTTACTTTGCCCTCACGCCGGGCACGGGAAAGCGGACGACGGGGCTGGACCGGGGCCTTTTCTCCATCCAGCGCCAGATCAATCAAACGCCCTAAAAGGACCGACACAGTCTGCCCTTCCGAAGCGGCCAAAGCCTCAAGCTGGGCATGGCGCTCCGGAGGCAGGTACGTCTTGGCGGCTTTCTTCTGTGTGGGCATTTTCAACTCAAAAGTGGGCTACTTGCTGGCGATTAGCCTATCCTGCATTAGTCTAAATCCCAACCCAAAACGTGGTCCGGGACCACGTTTTTCGCACTCACCGTTTGGTCGGCAGAACCGGGACCACGCGCTCAAAATGTGGTCCCGGACCACATCGGAGAGCTAGGCCCGACGCGGCAGACAAAGAAAAACGCACCGTCCGAAGGCGGTGCGCTCCAACTTTTCAAGTCTGTTTTTTGAGGGCTAGCCCCAAAGGAAAAGCAGCCGATTGCGCGGCGTGACGCGGAAGACAAGGCTATCGAGATAGAAGGACAAAGCGCTCAAGATGACAAAGACACCAGCCATCAGAACCGGAGCAATGAGCCGATAGACGAACGGGATCTGATCGACCGCTTCAACGCCGTAGCCGGTGAAGATCATGACGGCTCCGGCCACAGCGGCAACCAAATGCAGCACCATCAGCACCGTGAGCATTGCCTGAACCGGCGTGCGGATCAGCAGCATTGCATTCCAGAGCGCGATCTTCACCATCTCTCGTCCTCCTCAGTCCCGCAGCAGCTCCACCAGCTCGACCTCGGCCAATAGCACTTCTGCCACCCGGTCATCCACCTCGAAGCGAATGAGAACAGACTTGCTGTTCGAGGCAGGCTGATCAAGCAAGGCCCGGCCAAGCTGCCCGCCATGACGGACCAGAAGAGCCGGAGATGCCGTTGCAACACGAGGCCGTGGCGATTGCGGAGAAGCGACCGTAGGCGCTTCACCCGGCTCGCCCCCCTGCCCTGCCACATCCGCAGTCCCAACGTTTGCATCGGGAGCGTCCTTCGCACCCTCAGCTTGCAGGGCCTCGGGTGCGGGTTGCACCGGAATCCCCACTTCGGGCGCTGCTCCTTTCCCGTCGATTTCCCCGCGCAGACGCTCGACCGTCACACGGGAAATATCCCCCGCCTCGTTCTCGCTGAGAAACTGCCGAACGGCGGCCTCGTCCTTCTTCCAGAGCGCGTTCAAATCCGACAGAGCGCGGATAGGTGCGTTCTGCGCGGCGGCTTCGCGCAACTCATCCGGCATCTTGGCCAGAGCCGCGAAACGGGACACCTCCCCTTCATTCCAGCCAAGCGCCTCGGCGATCGCGCTGCGCGACTGCCCTGCGGCCCGCATTGCAGCAACGGCCTCGGCCACCTCCAAGGTCGTCAGATCGGCCCGCTGCACATTCTCGGTCAACTGCGCCATCCGGAGCGCATCGGTCATCTCGCGAACGACTGCGGGGATCTTGGCAAGACCCGCCAGCTTTGCGGCCTGGAAACGCCGCTCGCCCATGATCAGCATGTGCTTTCCGGCATCATCGGCAGGCTGCACCGTGATCGCTTGAAGTACCCCCTGGGTCCGAATGCTCTCCGCCAGAGACGCCAGCTGATCCTGGTCGAAGTGGCGACGGGGCTGTTCGGGGTCCGGCATGATGTCATCGAGCGGGATTTCACGCTGCCCGGCCTGCGCAGGTTTGTTCTTCCGCGTCAGGGCCGACAGATCGCCGCTCTTCTTGAGGCGATCCAGCGTCTGCATCGTGCTGCCAAACTTCTTCTCGGTCATGGCTTAATCCTCCTTCTCGACGGTCTCGATGAACCAGTCGAAGAACTCGCCGAACTCGACGGCTGCGTCCTTGCCGCTGGCAGTCGGCACCTCGAAAACCGGGATGCCTTCCGCCTCTGCCGTCTCGTAGCCGACGCGGTTGCGGATCGCATGAGGCACCAGAAGGTTGGAGTAGGACTCGGCGACCGCTTGCAGGGTTTCGCGCTCGTTCTGCTTCACGGCATCAAAGCGGGACGGCAGGAGGCCAAGGAACTGGATGCCTTCGTTGATCTCCTGAACCTGCACGAAGGCTTTCAGCACGCCCTCGACCCCGTCCAGCGAGAAGCGCTTCAACTCGATGGGCGACAGCATGAAGTCCGCCGTCAGAAGCGCCCCGTAGACCAGCGCCGAGAATGTCGGCGGCGTATCGATGACGCAGAAATCCGCGCCCTCAAGCCCGTCAAGCGCCGCCACGGTGCTTTGCAGAACCGCATCATCGGAGCTGACAGGAACATCCCGGTCCCCTTCGATCAGGACAACTTCACCAGGATCGACAGAGAAGCTCGGGGCCTCACCGCTTTCGATCATCTGCAACGCGTTCCCGACCACCCGCTTTCCATTCAAGGCGCTGGTCAGGTTGCGCTGCCCATCGAGGTCAACAGCGATGACGGAATAGCCTGCGCGACCGAGATAGAAGGCGATCTGGGTCGCAACGGTCGTCTTGCCGACACCGCCCTTGTTATTCGCGATTACGATCGTCTTCACGGCCTGCTCCTTCCTCGTTGGTCTGTTGAGCGATGCCCCATTGCTTGAGCGCATCGAGGACGATTTCGCCCATTGTTGTTTCTCGCTCGAAGGCCTCGCGCTTGAGCGCGCGATGCACGTCGACCGGCATATTCATGGAAAACATGCGTGTTGGGTTGCTCATATACCTCTCCGCAAGATGCACCGGATTTCCGGCTGACATAAGCGCGGCGCCCTGATCTCGGGCGACTAACCTCGGCCACTTGCGGCCGCGGCGAGACGCATGTCTCGGCGCGGCAAATTTTCTTGGCCCAGGCTGCGTGCCTGTAATGACATACATACAGCCATACATAAGTACATTCTTCAAACAGAAAGAGGCCCGCATCTGCGAGCCCCTTTCAAGGTGTTGCCGATGTGCTCAGGCGGCGATCTCGCTTGCGCCGCCAGCAGCTGCGGCCTCCAGAACGAAATCTGCGGCCTTCTGCGCGGCGCTTGCGGCCTTGAAGATCGCGCGCTTGTCATCTTTCAACACCCCGAGCCAGCTATCGAGATAGGATGCGGCCTCGTCGATGGTCGGCTCTACGCCAATGCGCGCCCCAAGGAAGCAGCTGCCGATTTCTGCAATCAGCTCCTCGCGGGCATAATCTGCCTTCGTGCTTCCCATCTTGAAGCGGTCCAGC
Organism: Pseudooceanicola sp. NS-SX8; assembly: GCF_057380755.1. Taxonomy (NCBI): domain Bacteria; kingdom Pseudomonadati; phylum Pseudomonadota; class Alphaproteobacteria; order Rhodobacterales; family Paracoccaceae; genus Pseudooceanicola; species Pseudooceanicola sp. NS-SX8. The sequence continues at coordinate 43,109 of NZ_JBXXRX010000003.1, forward strand.
CGCGACCGATGGCCGGTCCAATGCGTGACCTCATGGCAAAGCGTCGCCGTGTAGTGCTGCGCGGAAATGAAGGCGGATACGGGCGGCATCTGGATACGATCCTCCGCAGGGACATAGCACGCCCTTGCACCACCATGTGTGACGCGGGCACCGACGGCTTGGAAGAACGCATCGACCTCCGGCATCGACTGGGTGCCAAGATCCTCCTGCACCTCGGGGCGGCGATAGAACTCCTCCGGCAAGCCCTCGATCTGGTCGGCGTTGAAAACACGATAGGCGCGGGCATAGGGGATCGCGACCGCCTCGCCATCGTCATTCTCCCGCTCGACGGTCCCGTATTTCACCACCGTCGATGACTTTTGGCCTTTGCGCACATGCGCGCCCAACTCCTTCGCCTGCTTGAAGGTGAACCAATGCGCCGAGCCGAACCCGTTGGCATGGGCTGCAAGCCACAGCATCAGAACATTGATCCCGCGATACGGTTCGCCATTCGACCGCAGCGGGAACGAGACGCCTTGCTCCCCGCCGGACCAAGGCTTGCGCCACGGCGAAACGCCCGCCTCCATCGCCTCAATGATTTGGTTGGTGACGTGCTGGTAGATGTCGAAATCCGATTTTGCCATTTGTGGCCTCCTTCAAGGTGAGACGGGGAGGCTGGGTGCCGTCCTTCCGCCGATGGGCTGCGCCTCGGCCACCTGATCCGACCGAAAACGCATGTTTTCGGCGGAACAGAGTGGGGGAGGGCGAAGCCCGACCCACGGGCCTGAACCGGACAGTCAAAGGATCGGAGACGAGGTTGGTGCGGCCCGCAGGCCGCAGGCCGAGGACACGGCCTCGTTGGAGACGACGCGCCTGCGCGGCGCTTGTCTTTTGACTTTCCGGGTCAGGTCTGTTGGGCGGACCAAGAAAGAGAAAAAAGCCAGGGCGGGGGTGAGCGGGCGTAGCCCGTCGATCCCCTGGCCTGACCTCTGATTGGATGTGACCCGCGCAAGCTGCGTGGGTCTCTTCTGATTTCTAGGAAAAGGGCAGGGGCTTAAGGCGCGCCCCCGGGACCGTCAGCCCTCCTCGGGCGGCCGATCGAGGTTGCGCGCATAGCTAACCTCGACCTTCAGGAAGCCGGGGACGCTGAGCGCAATGGAGATCTTGAGGTTCGCTTTTGTGGTGAGGCTTCGCAGGATTGAGCGCAGACGGGCGATGATCTTGTTCATTGTGGAGCTCCTTTCGGTGTTGGACGATTTCGGGAGATCACCGCGACGGCCCAGATCGGACAGGTGCACCGCCTGCGGTCGCAACGAAGCGCAGCGCAGTGGAGAAGGGCTTGCCCTTGCACCAGGACGAGGCCGGCGCACGCTCTCCCCAATAAATCGCCACACCGCGAAGGCGCTTCAGCACACTGACGGATGCCCGACGCCGCGCCCATTCCTGCGCTACCTCACCTCGAAGCGACTGCGAAATGCGGGCCAGACCTTTGGCCGAGACGGATGCGCCTGAACGACCATTCGGCCGCGCTGAGGATTGACTCGGAGAGACAAACCGCAGCGCTTCAGGACGAAGGGAGGGCAGGGGCGTCCGGCTCGGGGTGGAGACCGGCCCTGCCGGTCGGAACCTCGGCACGCGGTCCCGCGCATGCGCGGGATTCGCCCTGCTCAAACGTCCCGCCGCGGTTTCCCACAGGCCCCTCTCTCGATACTTGACGTCTCGTTCGGGGCCTGCTCCGGCCTGAAACTCCGCTCCCAAGGTCGCTACATTCCAGGCTGGAAAACCGCTCAGCCCCAACCGCCGCCACAGCACTACCCGGCGGGAAATGTGGTCCGGGACCACATTTGGAATTTGCCGCAAGATCGAAAATTGCGCGCAGAAGGAGAACCGCCACGCCCCGAAAAGGTCGCGGCACATTCAAAAACGTATCTTCTTTCAAGATGTTGCCATGACGCGGATTGGCGTCTTTCCGCGCAAGGTTCGAACAGCAAGGTTCAACCACAGACTGTTTCAAAGTAGCAATTACGGGCTTGGTTCTTGGTGGGTGAATGACCGCGACGACCGTTTCCTTGAAGGCTCTGAAGAGGCTCAGGAAATTGACGTCATGGGCTCCCGACCGGGAGCAGGCACCCCGTTCTCAGCCAACCGCTTCTCTCAAGCGGCGAGCCGACACGACCTGTTGTGCCGCCGGTCTCTGATCCTGTGGCGCGACACAGACGGACCAAGAAGGAGGTACAAATGGCCCAAACAAGCGAGGCTGTCCGACAACCGAAGCGCGCCCTTTTGCTCGGCAGCAGGGTGCGCCAGTTCATCAAACGCGGTGGCCGCCTGCGCTACGAACCCCATAAGGACCCGGCGAACGGCAAGCTCGTCTGGGTGGTTATGGGCGTCTTCCCCGACAAGACGGAAGAGCCGGTGTTCACGACGACATCAGGCGAGCACAAGCACTTCCGCTCGGCAGATGCCATGATCCAGTATCACCGCCAGATGTGCCCGGATGAGGATGTTCTGATCGTTCCGATGCCCGCGAGCCATTAGCTCACGGATTGGAATGGCCCTTCCTGGGGCCATTCCGCCGCGCCAGCGGCTCCCGCGCGGATAGCGCCAGTCCTTCCAGGGCAGGGCCTCGTGCCCTGACGTGGCAGGACACCAGAAGGCCCGGCCACAAAAAGACCCCGCCGAAGCGGGGCCAGGTCGTCCTTCACCACAAAGAACTCTTTTCACTCCATACTTTCAGGCAGCCATACCGCGATCTTGTCGGCCTGCTCGCCAGTGACACCGAGAGCATTGAGCAGGTCGTGATCACCACGGAACAGGGCTTCAAGCTTCGCGGCCTTCTCGCCCTTTTTCAGCTTGTCGAAGCTGGTAGCGGTCGGATGATCCGCAGGCATGTCGAGAAGATCGCGCCAGAGGTCCGACATATAAGGGCCTCCTACGCGGCCAAAGAAGTTAGCGGCGGTCGGGGTCCAGATTTCGCGGGTGTTCGGCTGTGTCTCCTTCTCAATCAGCGCCATCAGCTTCTCATCACCGCCCCGAAGCTGCGCGGCAAGGAATCGCACCAGTTCGCCGCGAATGTGATCCGCCCCTTTCTGGCGGAACGCTCGGAAGCTCTTACCAAGATCTTTGCCATACATATCGCGCGGCGGGTTCTCGGTCAGGCGGCCATCCAGCGCATAGCCATCGGCCTCGGTCGTCGGCCAGTTCGGCACGTCCTCGACGGACAGGCCGAACGGCTTGGACCAATAGAGATTGTGGCTCAACTGGTAGGCCAGCAGGTCGATCAGTAGGTCAGGGTCACGCAAGGCAGCATGTTGACGGGCACCGCGCGAGACGCGACCCAGATCATCGCGGAGTTTCTGGGAAATGGGGCTCTTGGGCGCATTATCGGGGATGTGCTGCGACTTCGCCAGAACGCCCGCCGCAATCGCCTCGGCCTTATCAGCCTTGCGGATCAGGCCCTCATAGCTCTGCACCTCGCCCTGCGAGTCTACATATATGATGACGCCGGAATGCGCGCGCTGCATCTCGGTGTAGTCGCCTTCCGTGATCGCATTGAGGGCGGCAAACTCTTCCTGTCCTGCCTCGTCCAGCGCGTCGGCCTCGGCCTGTTCCGTCAGTTCATCGAACCGCTCGGACTGCACGGGGGAAAGCACGCCCGCCTCCCTGTGGATGCGCTCGAAACCGTTCTCTTGCAGAAACCAGTAGCCAAGATAATCGGCGTGGCTCACTTCGCCCCACTTCCAGCCATCGCGCTTGTGGCTTTCCGCGACTTCAGCCAACCGATCCACGAAAACCGCATCGAGAATGTCGGCATCATCCAGCAAGGTTTCTTCCGCGAAAAGGTCGCCGCTGACACGGCCACCAGCGGCCTGATATGCCTCGATGCCCACGAATTTCGCGCGTCGGTCGGTGTCCTTCACTGCGTCAGGCTTCAACGCCTTCTTGATCTGATAGTCGGACAGGGTGTTGCCCCGGCACTGTTCCAGAACCTCAAGGCTCCGCGCCTCGTCGGTGCTGATCGTGAAACAGGCGGCGGCACTAAGGTTAATTTCATTCGCGGCCAGCGCGTCGATCACGGCTTCCGGAAGACCGGCCAGCGCGAGACGGCGGTAGACGCTTTTTTCAGTCACGGCGAAGGCGCGGGCAATCGCCGCCGGGGTGGCGCCATTTCGCTCCATCTTGCCATAGGCCCGGATTTCATCGGCGGGGTGAAGGTCGCGGCGGGCAGAGTTCTCGGCCACGGCCCACGCCTGCGCGGTGCTGTGATCGCGCGCGAGGCGAACCGGCGGATTTGCCAGTTCGGGGCGCACCTGGGCCAGATCGGCGTGGCGCTCGGCCAACAGTTGCAGCGCCCTCAGACGACGGCCACCAGCGACGATTTCGACCCCGCCATTACCGTCCATGATCCCGGCAAGGTTCTGGATCAGGCCAGCGGTCCAGATGCTTTCGGCCAGTTCCTCGACCTCGGCAGCGGGTACGTTCTGGCGCGGGTTCATCGGAGAAAGCGACAGCTCGGACAGCGGGAAACGGGCCTCGTCGGCGGTGATGATGCTCTGTTTGGTCATTGGGACATTCCTTGAAGGATTTGGGGGACAAGGAGCCGGAGCGGAGCGCACAAAGCGCTCCGCTGTTGGCCTCAGTATTCGCTCGGGAAAAGCAGGGTCAGGACGCGGCGGGTGTTGGCGTCGTCCAGCGGATCATCTGAGCCGTAGCACAGGCTCTCGTCGTAAAGGTCGATCTTGAACCAGACGACTTCGCCGCAGATCGTGACCGAGGCCATCGAATGATCGCCGTGGGGGTCGGTGTCCTCGGTGAAGTCCGAAAAACCCGCAACGGCAAGCTGTGCAAGGGTGACGAACTCCGGCCCCTTGGCGGCGACTCCTTGGGTGCAGACCACACGGCCTTGATAGACGGGATGGCCGCCGGAAATCATCGCCGCGCGAAACGCGTCATTCGCCTTGGCGATCTGCGGCGCTTGAACCTCAAGGTCGATGACGCTCGTCGCGCCGCAAGCGGGGCAACTGTCGGGGATCGCATCGTCGATTTCCTCGACATCGCGGCAGGCGGTGCATTGGTAATAAGCCATTATGGCCCTCCTTTGTGGTGACGCCCTTCCGGTCTTGGTGCCGAAAATTGGGGCAGGGTTTCTGGCGAGGACCGCTGCAAGCGGCCCTCTCCTGAAAGCCTGCCTCCCGGCGAGGGCAGGAGGGGGGCCCACGCAAGGTTGCTCGTAGGATCGAAGGGGAGGGGGATCACCCGGCCACGCAGCTCGGGCACGGCCCGAGACCGTGGTTGGGGAAACCCCTTCGATCCGTTAAGCGAGCGGCCTTGCGTGGGGGAACCGGCGGTTCCCTGCACGGGCGCGCTCAAGCGCGGCCCTGCATGTCTCGGGCGTTCGGCTTACCCGAACCCCCGCAATCTACTTTCTGCAGTGACTGTCGAATGTCAGACTAAACTGGCTTTTCTTTCACAGCAGCGTCCAAATGATTGTCCAAGAGTGCTTCGTCGCCCCAGCGATCGTTACCCGAAGGGCGGATCATTGCGTCCCAAAGCGACCATGACCGAAAGCCCGCGCACTGGCTCGGAGAGACTGGGCGCGGGCTATTCGGACAGGGAGAGTGGGGCGTGATGTTCCGGGCGCAAGCCTAGAGCGCGGTGCCACGCCTTACAGGCGGGGCAGGGGCTAGAGCAGACGTTTGTACCTTACGCGGCGAAATTCTGGTTTGAGCCCAAACTAACGGATGCTGCGGCGCGTCCAAATGGCTGCTTCGGCAGAAGTACCATTGCCGCAGCAGGGCCTTCCACTTAAACCTGAAGATACACTAATTGCCGTTTCGTACCCTACCGAGACGCCTGAAGTGTTCCACGCAGTCGTATCTGCGGACTGCATCCATCAGCATCGTTTCAGTGCTCGCTCTCACAAGCCTCATGGTCGGCCAAAGCGTGCAGGACCCGGCAGGGTTGCCCATCGGACTGACCGTCGCAGGCCCTCATGACGCGTACCAATTCAGACTCCAGCCGCCGCAACCGCTCGATCCGATCACGGACCTGCATAATCCGATCCTTCGCGATGCGGTGTGCGTTGCTATGGGCAGCATGAGGTTCCTCCTGCAACGCGATCAGTTCGGCAATAGCGTCGAGGTCAAAGCCCAACTGCCGGGCGTGGGCGATAAAGGTCAGCCGGTCCAACTCGGCATCGCCGTAGCGGCGTTGCCCCCCACCCGTGCGGCCGGGATCGGGCAAAAGACCCCGCCCCTCATAGTAGCGGATCGTCGTCACCTTAACGCCTGTCCGCTTGGACAGCTCACCGATGGAATGGCCCTGCATCGCGATTATCCCTTGAAGCTACAGTGCCTGTAGATTGTATCTACCAATGGGAGCAAAACGAATCAAGAGTACTGCCATGACCGACCAACACCTCCGCAGCCCCGAGCTGCCGGACTTCGATGCCCCCACGATCCGCCACGGAATAAACGCCCGAGTTTCAGACATCCATCGTCAGTGCGGGTTCCCCGTTCCCGGCGGCCAGCGCGCCACGCGCCCTGCTGATAAAGGTCTTTGGGCGGAGGAGCGGTGATGAGACACGATCACAGTCACGGGCACGATCATGCGCACGGGCATGGTCAAAGCCACTCACATGGCCACGCGGGCCATTCGCACGGCCCGACCTTCTCGGCCAGCGACACGCCCGAGGCGCGCCAGTCCAAAGAGCGCGCCATCCTCATTGCTGCTGTCCTGACGGGAGGATTTATGGGGGCTGAGGTCTTCGGAGGTCTCATCTCCGGATCTCTCGCGCTCCTGGCCGATGCGGGCCACATGCTGACCGACTTCGCCTCGTTGCTTTTAGCCTGGTTCGCCTTCCGACTGGCGCGCCGACCGGCAGACTGGAAACGGACGTACGGCTTCGACCGTTTCTCGGTGCTGGCCGCCTTCGTGAATGGATTGACGCTGTTCGCAATCGCGGCATGGATTGTCTTCGAGGCCATCCAGCGCTTGCGCGATCCGCATGAGGTGCTGGGCGGACTGATGCTCTGGGTCGCCGTGGGGGGGCTCGTGGTGAACGTCTTGGCCTTCTGGGTGCTCAGCCGCGCGGAGGGCGACAATCTTAACGTCCGCGCCGCCGCGCTTCACGTGATGGGCGACTTGCTGGGTTCCGTCGCGGCGATCGCGGCCTCGCTGATCATCATCTGGACAGGCTGGACCCCGATCGACCCGATCCTGTCAGTGTTGGTTGCAATTCTCATTCTGCGTTCGGCCTGGACCGTCGTGCGCGAGAGCGGTCACATCCTGCTCGAAGGCGTGCCCGCCGGTTTCGATCCCCGCGCTGTCGCAGCCGACCTGGAGGCGACGCTGCCCGGTGTGGCCCGCGCCCACCACGTCCATGCCTGGTCGATCACGCAGGAGCGTCCCATGGCCACCTTGGAGGTCGAGCTGGCGCACGGCGCGGTGGCGGAAGACGTGCGCCGCGCTGTGAAAGGCCGAGTGCGCGAGACGACCGGGATGGAGCATGTGACCGTCGAGGTGACGGCAGACGTAGCACAGGAAGGATGAAGTGCCATCCGTCCCCATGCAGGACCGGGTTATGGATACCTCCCAACAAACCAGACGTTGGCGCGTAGCGTAGCGAAAGCCCGGTTTGTCCGCACTGCCGTCATTCACAATCAAAACCAGAAAGACTTGTGTGGATGGCTCCTGCATAGCAAGCGGGAAATGACTTCAATTCACCCATTCAGAAGCGGTCGTGTGTCCGGCCTGTTTGCGCGGCGTTTCCACCGCTGGCCCTGATAGCTTCCGCGTACCGGGTCCCTGTCAGCTTTGCGGGCGATGATGCCCCGGACTTTCGGCGGGGTCTCCCGGTTTCGCGGCTGTGGGTGTCTCCATCATCTCTTCGGTCTTGCTATCCTCTATGCGGGGCTTGCCGCATCAGGCGTGTCTTGGCGTCCACGCCTCCTCCCGTGTCAGGACGGCCCAGATGATCCTGGCCGTCTTGTTGGCCATAGCGATGGTTGCCAGTCGGAAGGGCTTTCTCTCCAGTAGTTGTCTCAGCCACGGGTCCCCCTTGTCCGGTCGGACCTTCACCTGGATAGCGCGGGAGGTCATACCAACCACGAGGAGCTTTCGGAGGTACTGATCCCCCATCTTCGTGATCCTGCCCAGCCGTTCCTTGCCGCCGCTGGAATTGTTTCTTGGTGTCAGCCCCAGCCATGCAGCAAACTCACGTCCGTTGCGGACCTGACGGCCGCTGCCGGTGGTCGCGACGATCGCCGAGGCCGTGACCGGTCCGACGCCTGGAATGGTCTGCAGCAGCTTCATCCGATGGTCCGCCCGGGCCACGACCTGCAAACGAAGATCATGCCAACGCACAAGACAGTCGGTCGACAGGAGCTGCCGGCAAAGAACGCGGATGACGTCTTGCCCGATCTCCGGGATGTCCGGCGCAGCCCCGTCAAGGACGCCCCTTGCAAAGCCGGTCGCCTTTTCCAGACCTTGCGGCAGGACGATCCCGAATTCCGCCAGAAGTCCGCGGAGCATGTTCACCAGCTGCGTCCGTTGCCTCACGACAAGCTCACGCGTTCGGTGCAGGCTCAGCATGGCCTGCTGGTCAACGGATTTGACCTGAACGAAGCGCATGGTCGGGCGGGTGACGGCTTCGCAGATCGCTTCTGCATCGACAGCATCCGTCTTGCCCCGTTTCACGTAGGGTTTGACGTAGATCGGTGGGATCAGCCGCACCTCGTGCCCGAACCTGGACAGTTCCCGAGCCCAGTAGTGGCTTGAAGAACAGGCTTCCATGCCAATCAGGCAAGGGTGCAGGCGCTCGAAAAAGGCAAGCAGCTGAGCCCGGCGCAGCGGCTTGTTGAAGACGACATGGCCTTCATCGGTGATCCCGTGAACCTAAAAGACATTCTTGGCCAGATCCAGGCCGACTGTTGTAACCTTCATTTGGATGGCTCCTCTCGCAGCAGACGATGACATCTGCAGTATGGCGCATTGCAACGCCGGGAGCAGGAGCCATCCACTCCATCAGCTTTGGGTTAGGAGTGCGTGATGTTTAGGTCAATATTGCTTGGAGCATCCTACCTGAAAAGCCTCAATATTCTGGGCTGAAAGAGTCAGTTTCACACGACATTCGACAGTGACAAAAGCTCAAAGAGAGAGCCTGCCAACTGTTTTCATGGCCATAACTGAGCGGCGTGAAGCACACGCAAGACCGTCACGCCCATTGGACTTTCGGTATAAACTACGAGATAGTTCGGACGGACGACTAGCTCACGCGTTCCATCTACGCGTCCCGGACGACAGCGCCGTGGATGCGACAGCAACTGAGCGACCTTCATATGAATTTCATCCATGAGGGCTGCGGCAGCATCTGGATTATCGTCCGAAATATAGTCGACGATCGCCATGAGATCAGCGACCGCCGAGGCAGTCCATTCGAGTTCAGGCACGACGCTTCCCGTCGATGAGGGCGCGCGCTTCGAGCATGACTTGGTCATGAGGCGTCGTCGGACGTGTATCGGCCAAAGCCTCTTGGACCTTGGACTTGAACCACGCGTCATAGGCATCCGGATCCGCAGTAAGTCCAGCGGGCATCCCGCCCTCGGCAGCCACCCTAGTCAGAAGAATACGGACAGCATCGGAGAGGGTTAGGCCAACTCCGGCCAAGGCATCGGTCGCCTGAGCTTTCAGATGGTCATCAACACGGACGTGAATCATGGATGTTTGCGCTGGCATGGCGGTCTCCTTGTCTCACCTCAATATGTATCTCAATTGAGATTCGCAC
>NZ_JBXXRX010000004.1:0-38349 GCF_057380755.1 Pseudooceanicola sp. NS-SX8
AACGTCCGTTTCTGGAGCGGACTGAACTATCAATACGGCCGCTGCATCTCTGACGACTTCTCAACCGCAAACCAGGGCATCGGTCGACCCGGGACAATCTTCGGAGACAGCGGCTGGATACTGGTGGACTACGATACGGACACCACGAGCCCCACCTATGGGCAGTTCACGCGCAACCCCATGGCGGCCAACTCGCAGCCCACCTCGGGCTACTTCCTTCGTGGCATGTTGATTACCAGCGCATCCCGCAGTGACTATGGTGCGGCAAATACCGACGGACAGCTTCTGGTCGGCTGGCGGCGCCTTACAACAGGCAACAGCCATGTCACGGGAACCGATTGGCAACCGGTCTATGAGGTCGCACCAACCGTCTGATGCAGACTTTTTTCTCAGGCAAGTCTGGCTCTGGCGAGTCTGGATGAGAAAGGCGGAGAAGCCATGGCTTCTCCGCCTTTTTCCGTTTCCAGGATGGGATCCGGTCGTCAGTGGCCAGTGCGGGCCAGCAGCACCTTGATGGTCTTCCAGACGAAGCTGACATCCTCGCGGAAGGTCAGGTTGGTCAGGTAATCCTCATCGTAGCGCACCCGCTGTACGAAGGTGGTCACGCCGCGGCCATCGACCTGCCAAGACCCGGTGATGCCCGGACGCAGGGCGAAATAGGCGGTGCCGCCTGCCTGGCGGTAGAGGTGTTCCTGGGAGGTCATGAAGGGGCGCGGCCCGATGAAGCTCATGTCGCCGGTGATCACGTTCCAGATCTGCGGCAGCTCGTCCAGCGAGGAGGAGCGCAGGAAGCCGCCGATCCAGGTGATGCGCGGATCCTTCGCCAGCTTCTGGTTCTCATGCCATTCCCGGGCGACCTCGGGATCCTTTTCGCAGAGCTCCTGCAGGACGCGTTCCGCATCCACCACCATGGTGCGGATCTTCCAGCAGTTGAAGATCCGGCCGTTCCGGCCGACGCGCTTCTGGCTGTAAAAGCCCGGGCCGCCGTCGAAGCGGGTCAGCACCCAGACCACCGCGATGATCGGCGCGAAGAAGGGCATCAGCAGGCAGGCCAGCGTCAGGTCGAACAGGCGCTTTCCGAACCGGCTGTACAGGGAAGGGCGACGACGGACCTCGGTTTCGCCCGGGGTCACTCTCTCGGCATAGGTGAAATCGAATGCTTTCACGACGCTCTCCAAATTAGGTCGACTAAAAAAATGTCGGCAAGTCAAACTTCGCATCAAAAAGCCGATGCAGGCTGTCGTTAGCGTGAACGTATGCGCCTTTTGTAAAGGTGTCGAGACGACACGCTCAGGTAGCGCGGAAAAGCGCCAAGAATTCCGCCGCGCCGCAGCATACTTGTGCGCATTGTGAGCATCCTTCCGGAAGAAGAGCAAAAGCTCGCCTAAAAACCCAAGAAAACAGGGGATAAATTCAGGTCCGGGACAAAAGCCGCGGGCCCCTGGCAGGAATCATCCTTTCTGCGCGCCGCATCGACCCGTCCGGAAAACAACTCTGCCGGGTTAGACCCGTCGGTCGAAACTGCTCCGGAAGCCGGGTTTCACACCCCGGAAATTTCCATCCAATTAACATAAGACATATTGTGGGAACGCTTCATTCATCGAAGCATAACCCTCTTTGCAAACGCCAAGGGGGCGCCCCCGCCGGAGGCGCCCTCAACTGGAAGACATGGAAACCCCGCTGAACCCCCCGGCAAATTCCGGCAAGTTTCCGAGCACCCCGGGGAGGGGCGTTATCAGGTACCGACCGTGGTCGACACGGTGGTGGTGACGGTGTTGCCCGTCGAATCCTGGCCGACGATCGTGAAGGTCACGAGGGCCGCAGTGACCACCACGGCGCCGATCACGACCGCGCTGGAAATACCGGCGGCGGCAGCCGAAGCCAGAACGCTGTTCACGGCGGCAGCCGCGGCAGAGGTGGATGCGCCGGTACCGGAGACCACCTGGCCGATAATGGCTTCGTTCTGGGCCATGGCCATGGGAACGGAAGCGACGGAAATCATCGCGGCGGCAGTTGCAACAAGCGTAATCTTCTTAAGGGACATGATGTCCTCCAAAAATGGGGGATGGGACCAACTTGCGAGTGAAATAGCACGATTTCCGGATCAGCGATAGGTTGCCGCCCCGGGGCGGATACAGGCAATGCACGAATCTCCGCCGATCTGCCCGCAGCGGCAAATCATGATGCCGCATATGCAGCATCATGACGTCTTTTTGTGCAGATCCCCTGCCCCGTCGGCCACCAGGCCGGCAAGCAGGACAGGACCAAAGGCCGAATCCCGGCCCCGCAGGGCCGGGATCAAGTCCGGGATCAGCTCCGGTCGGATCAGTCGCGGACCGCCGAGATGGTGGTGCTGATGATGGTCGGCGTGATCTGGTTCAGCACGCGGCTCCACCGGGTCACCGGCTGCTCCGAGATGAAGATGATGTCGTTCGGGCGCAGCTCGAACCGGGTCGCCAGGATCAGGTTCGTCGCATTCTCGACGTTCAGCTGCCAGGCGGTCAGGCTGTCGAACTCGCGTGGGTCGTCGGAGCCGCGCAGCACGTAGATCTGCCGCGCATTGGCCCGGTTGTTCGCCAGGCCGCCGGCGCCGTAGAGCGCATCTGCCAGGGTCGCCTGCTGCTCGAAGGGCATCGTGAACCGGCTCTGGGTGCCGACCTCGCCCGCGAGGTAGACGTAGTCGCGCTGGATCGCGCCCAGGTCCAGCTTGGAGGTGAAGAGCGACCGCTCCTCGGCCAGGGCGCTGCGGCGGATGCTGATCTCGCTGCTGAGCTGGCTTAGCGCCACGGAGCGGGCGTTGCGGTTGAAGTTCGCCAGGGAAATCTGCTGCTGGAAGTAGGAATTCGCCAGATCGAGGTCATAGGCCGTATCGACGAAGATACTGTCGCCGTCGGTCAGCCGGATCCGCTGCAGGCTGCGGTCGGAATAGAGCTGGGTCAGCGGGATCTGGTACAGGGTTCCATCGCGGTAGATCCGCACGCTGGCGTAGTCCTGGTCGGTCACCGTGATGCCCCCGGCCTGGGCCAGGGCCTCTTCCAGGTAGAGCGGGGTCAGTTCGACCGGCACCACCCTGGGATTGGCCACCGCGCCGCCGATGGACACCTTCTTCGAGTTGAACTCGGAGATTTCCAGGCTGAAGGTCGGGTCGATCTGGTTTTCCACCAGGCGCTGGAACAGCGTCGCCTCGGCTTCCTCCAGGGTCTGGCCGGCGACCTGGACGCGGCCGACGTTGGGGATGGCGATCGCACCGTCATCCTGCACCGTGTAGCCCTGGCGGGAGTTCTGCGCCTCCAGCAGGCCGGTCAGCTGCTCCACCGTGGAGCCGCCGCGCGGGGTGGCCAGCAACACGACGTCGCCGACCCCGATCCGGTAGGGCGTTTCGGGCAGCTCCGGCGGCACCCGGGTTTCCAGCGGCTCGCGCGAGCGCGGGTCGAAGACCGGATCAGGCGCCTCCCCGGCGGAGCGCAGGCCGGAGCCGTAACCGGCAGTCTGATTGAAGACCGCGGGCAAGGTCCGCGGCTGGTAGTCGGAGCGGTTGGCCACCTGTACCGTCTCCGGCGTCATCCGGACGACCCGCACCTTGGAAGTGCTCTGCGCCGTCAAGGAGTTCACCTGGGGCGAATGGTAGACGATCCCGCAGCCGGACAGAGCGCCGGCAAAGCCCAGGGACAAGACAATGGTCAGAATTCGCATGATCAATAGGTCTCCCAGACTGCGACTGAAAAATGGAATGAATGCTGCGTGCCGCCGCGGGACCGTGACACGACAGTGGAAAGAGGAGAAAGGCGGCAGACGGAGGGCACGGCAGAGCAGCCGCATGCCCGCGCCGCAGGACCGCGAGGGCGGCAATGCGTCATGGCTGCTCCTCCGGCGTGAGGGGAACGGTTTCGGGCGCGCCATCCATCGGCCGCAGCCCGGGAATGCCGCGGCTCATGTTGCGGGCTGTCTCCGTATCGACCGGGCGGAAGGACACCAGGCCGGTCAGCTCACCGACATACTGGCGGGACTGGCGGATCTCCCCTGCCCCATCGACCCAGTACAGGTTCTGGAAGTTCAGCCGGGCCCCGTAACAGGTCTCGACCATCACCCGGGTCTGCACCACGGTATAGAGCAGGTCCAGTTCGAAGGGGCCGTCATCGGTGACATCGCAGCGATAGGCCTGGGCGTCGATCCCGTGCTCGCCATCGGGCGCCGACAGGAAATGGGTCACCTGGCCGGTCCTGCGGCCCTGCAGCAGGGCCCGCAGGTCGTGGACATCGGCCTGCATCATGTCGCCGCCCAGCCCCCGGGTCGCCACGAGGATCCCGTCGCGGAAGGCAAAGACCGTCCCGTCCTGCGACAGCCAGGACTCCGTCCCGTCGGCCGCCACCCGTTCGCGCCGCAGCAGGTCGATGGCGCCACGTTCCTCGACAAAGGCGATCATGCCCGGCGCATCGGCCCGTGCCAGGGACAGGTAGCGCGGCACCGCCACGGCCTCCTTGCGCAGGCTCAGGATCCGTTCGATCGAGGGAAACAGCGACCCTTCCACATCAGTCCCGCGTTCGGAACAGCCCGCCAGGGCAGCCAGCCCCAGACCGGCCATAAGCAGACGGGCCAAAACAAAACGGGCAAAAGCAATAGGTGACAGGAACCTGCGGGCAGCCTTCATCGCCAGAATTTCCCCCAGTCCTCACGCAGTTCCGGATCGTGGTAACCGCGGACAGTTTCGTAGAGCCGGTTGCGGATATCCAGCCGCGCCCCGCCGTCGCGGGTCACCGGGCGGATCGTCTGGCCGAAGCCCGTCCGCGACGGTTCGCCCGACACCCGGCTGATCGGGATGAAGAAGCGGATCCCCTTGTCGAAGCTGCCTTCGCCGAAATCGTCGAAGGAGACGTCGGTCAGGGTGAAGAAGGCCCCGACACGCACCCCGTTGTTGAACTCCCGGTCCATGGAGAAGGTCGCCCCCCAGTCGCCCGCCAGGTAGCGCCCCGCGTCGAGCTGGCCCAGGAAGCCGTTGCCAAAGTCGTAGTAGGCAGAGGCATGACCGGTGACGACGTCGTAATCCTGCAGGCCCAGCCCCAGGTCGTAGTCCCGCTTCACCGCGTAGTTCAGCTCCGCCCCCAGGGCCCAGGGGCCCGTGACCGGCTTCCACAGCACCTCTCCCGAGACGCCGGCATACATCCGTTCCAGGTAGCCCGCGGTCACCCGGCCATAAAGGTCGTCCCCGGGCCGGAAGAAATATTCCCCCGTCAGGTAGCTCAGCTGCAGCCCCGTCGCCGTGCTGTCGTAGAGCGGCGCGTCGGAGCGCACATGCGGCAGGACCGAGTTGGAGGTCCGCGTCACCTCGCTGCGCTGGTTCAGCGCCGGGTAGCGCAGGTTGGTGGCGAAGATCAGGCCCGGCGTGGGCGTGTAGCTCAGCCGCAGTTCCGGGCCGGCATCGATCCGCAGAGGGTTGTCCGGGTCGAAGTAGGAGGGCGAGAGGTAGCTGTTCAGCGTGTAGCTGAACCGCGGATAGGTCCTGGGCAGCAGCTCCGCCTGGCGCAGGGGCGCATCCGCCGCATCCTCGATCCGGGCCCGGGAATAGATCTTCCAGGAGCCGTCATAGGCATATTCCAGCTCTTCCAGGTCATCGCGCGTCATCGTGACGGAGGACATCGCCATGCCGTTGACCACCGGCACGATGGTCATCTTGCCGATCTCGGGCGGCAGGACATTCGTCAGCACCCGCGCGGCGCGGCCAAGGGCCTCCGGCGCGGCGTTGTAGCGCGGGTTGCGCAGGTAGATCGTGACATGATCCGGCGCCGTCACCTCCAGCGCGTCGAGAACGAGCCCCTCGCTGGCCAGCACCGCGCGGGCGCGTTCCGCCAGGCGGGAGCGTTCGGCCGGATCGCCCGCGACATCGCCCCAGCCAAGCGCGGCCGCCTGATCGCGCGGCAGCACCGGCAGGCCCGCCGGTTCCACCCCGCCCGGATAGGCCGGGTTCTGCGGCGAGAAGGTGTAGTTGAACATCATCCCCAGCTCGGTGCCGTACATGTAGGCCAGCGTCAGGTCCATGCCGTTGCGGAACCTGTAGGTCGCACCGAAGTTCAGCGGGCTCTCCTGCGAGAAATCCTCCATCCGCGCGGTTTCGCGCAGGTAGGCGTCGCTGGAATATTCCGCGGAGAGCACCAGCCGGTCGTTGACCTGGTACTGCACCCCGCCGAAGAGCGCGGCATCGCCGCGGAACCAGTTGCCGAAGTCGAGCTTGCCGGTCTCGGTGATCGCCTTGCCCTGACCCGGCCGGGTCTCGAAACCGGAGGAGAGGATGCCCAGAGGATTGGTAAAGCCGTTGCGGGTCGACAACCGGCCCCAGCCGATGCCGCCGGTAACCTGCAGCCGGTTGAAGGTCTTGGTCGCGGCAACGAATTCGCTGGCATATTCGCCCGACCCGCCGAAGTCGATCAGCCCCACGCTCACCGCCGGGGACCAGTCGCCCTCCTCCTGCAGCAGGTAGCGCAGGTCAAAACTGCGGTCGTAGCGGTTGTTGGGATCGTCGAACTTGTCGAGGATCGCATAGCGGAAGGAGCCGGAGATGCGCGGCGTGATCTGGAAGGTCAGCGTGTAACGCAGGTTGCCGCCGAAATAGCTCGCGCTGAGGCTGACATCGCCATCGTGCATCGCCTTGGCGGTCGGCATGTCGAGGATGCCGGGCGTGCCGTAGAAGCTGAGCGTGGGACGGTCCCAGAGCGGGCGCCCGGCATCCAGCGCCTCGCGGGTGGTGGTGCCCAGGTCACCGATGATGGCCTCCTGCGCCCCTGCCCCCACCGGGGCGAAAGCCGGTACCAGAAAAGTGGCCAGAAGGAAGGCACCGAAGCGACCACCGTCTTTCAGCGCCGGGAGCACCCCGGCTCTGCTGCCTTCTGTCTTCATCCTTCCGCGGCCCCTCAGCACTTCGGTGAGACACTTTGCCGGCATTGCGGGTTGCCCCCGCTCGCTCCCGGCGAGAATCTGTGGTTGTCTTTGCACGGAATGTGACAGAGTTCCCACCCGAGAATAAACACCCGAGCCGGCCCCGATGATCTTTCTGAAACGCTTTCGTGCCCCAAAACCCACATTTTCGGCAGCCCTTGCACCAGACCGGCCATTTTTCGCCATAGGGGACATCCATGGACGCGAAGACCTGCTCACCCGGCTGCTGGAGAAGATGGAGGAGCGCGCGCCGGGCGTGCCGCTGATCTTCGTCGGCGACTACATCGACCGCGGCGAGCAGAGCGCGCAGGTGCTGGCCCGGCTGATGGAGATGCAGCGACAGGCGCCGGAACGGGTCGTCTGCCTGGCCGGCAACCATGAAGACATGTTGTTGAAATTCCTGGAAGATCCAGCCTCCAACGGCCCCCGATGGATGCGCTACGGCGGGTTGCAGACCATGTCGAGCTGCCGCCTCTCCGCGCCGCGCGAAAGCGCCGAGGCCGCGGCCTGGGAAGAGGCCCGGGACCAGCTTGCCGCGACCCTGCCCGAGGGCTGCGCCGCCTGGCTGGAGGAGCTGCCGATCGGCTGGGAGAGCGGCAACGTGGTGGTGATCCATGCCGGTCTCGACCCCATGATCCCGCCTGGGATCCAGTCCCGGCAGACCCTGCTCTGGGGCCATCCCGACTTCGCCACGACCCCGCGCGAGGATGGCATCTGGGTGGTGCATGGCCATACCATCACCTCCACCCCGCTGCAGCGCGCGGGCCGCATTTCCATCGACACCGGGGCCTATGCCACCGGCCGGCTGACCGCCGCGCTGATCCAGCCCGGGGCCGAGGTGGAATTCCTGCAGACCTGACCCCTGCCCGCCTTTCCGTCCTGTCCCCCTGCCCAGATGTTTCGCGCGCGAAACATCTGAGCCCTCATTCTGGCCCTCATCCTGGCAGGCGCAGCGTCACCAGCAGCCCGCGGTGGTTGGACCCCAGGTGCTGCCCCACCGGCAGGACCGAAACCAGCCGCGCCCCGCCGCGCACCAGCGCATGGTCCAGCGGCAGGCCCAAGGCGCCCAATTCAGGCGGCACGGTCCCCAGGGGCCAGCGCTCCGCCCTGAACCCGGTGCGGCGCAAAAGCCCCGACAGGGAGCGGCTCCATTGCGTCGCGTTGAAGTCCCCCACGACCAGGGCCGGCCCGTGAATCGCCGCCAGCCGCTGCTCCACGCGCCTCTGCTCGGCCTCGGCCGCCCCGGACAGCCAGGGCTTAAGCAGGTGCAGCCCGACGAGCGTGAACCCACCCTCATCGCCTCGCTCCGGCCCCTGCTCCGGATCCGGACCGTAATCCGCCCTCAGGTATCGATAGGTGCGAAACCATCCGAGCGACCGGAACTCATGCGCTTCCGGCACCTGGTGGGAGAAGACCGCGAGGTCGCAAAGCCCCACATCCGCCCCCTGCCCCGTCAGGCAACGCGGCCCGAAGCCGAAATGCGCCGTCAGCCGGTCCAGTGCCGCTTCCATGCCCGGCGCCTCGGCCAGCACGGCGATATCGGGATCCGTGTCGATCACCATCCGCGCGATGGCATCGGCATTGGCGGTATTCGTCCCCATCACGTTGAAAAAGAGCACCCGCAGCTGCCGCTGTTCGGCGATGCTTCCCTCCGGCGCAGCGCCGACCAGAGGCAAGGTGAGACGAAGGTGATCCAGGAGGATCGCCCCGCCCCCCAGAAAGCAAAGCAGCACCAGGACCCCGCCACTCCGCCGCGCGCCCAGTACGGCCCCCAGGAGCGCGCAAACCAGCGCAGCCCCCAGGAACCAGGGCGCCAGGTTATCAAGGAAGCGTGCCACCGATGCGAAGAACCAGGCATCGGGAACGAAGCGGGACAGGCTCCCCGCGACGCCCAGACCGGCGGCCGCCAGAAGAAGCCCCCCGATCAGGCGCTCCCGAAGGCATTCAGAAGAAGACATCAAGCATTACGGAACCTGTTCCGCTCCCTGGCTGGACTTCCCCCCTGCTGCACCATGGCGCCTCCCCCCCCCGTGGCATCGCGACCTTTCCTGCGCATGCCTCGCCTCCGGCAGGGAAAGCGGGGATTCCCGATTGGAAGAAAGAGCCCATGATCGAAGTCCGGCCTCTCTTCACGCCCGTGCCGAACTGATCATCTGGTCTTCAGCCAGTCCACCAGGGCGGCGTGCAGATCGGGGTCGACCCCGGTCAGGATCACCCGCTCCCGGTCCGGCTCATAGATGACCCGGGGGGCGGCCCCGGCGCCTGCTGGCGCGGAGGGGAGAGGGGTCGGCGCGGCAATCGACCCTGCTGCAGGGTTCACCGCACCCGGACGATCCGCCAGGATCTTCTGCTCCTCCTCCGCAGACGCGGGACCGGCATCGGCCAGCCTCCCGCGCAGCCGGTCCTCCAGCCCCGGTTCCCCTTCCAGCCGCTTGGCCAGCTCCAGCCCCAGGCGCTCGCCGATCTGGGCGGGGAAGCTCAGCGCGCCGTCCAGCGCCGCGACCACCGTGGTGAAGCTCTTGATCTTCGAACGTTTCGCGCGCGAAACATTTCCAAAGAGCCCGCGCAGGGCGGCGGTCAGATCCGGATAGACCCCCTGCTCCACCGTCTTCAGCGCCACCCGGGCCCGCTCGTAATAACTCAGCCCGACGCGGATCTCGTTTTCCTCGACCATGGCCACATAGGCCTCCGCCGCGCTCTTCGGGGCCCGTACCAGCGCCAGGACCACGTCGAACTTCGGATCCTCCGCCACCAGCCGGCCAAGCGCGGCCATGCGGCGCCAGCCGGAGATCAGGCCATAGCGCGGCACCGCGCCCTCACCGCGATCCACGACCTCCACCGGGGTCTGCTGACCACGGTTGCGCAGGCTGTCGATCAGGGATTGCAGGTCTTCCTCCTCCGCCAGGATCCGGTCGCGCACCAGGTGGCCGGAGTCGATGTCGCGCAGCCTGAGGGACTGGATCAGCCGGCCTTCCGAGCGCGCCTGGTTCATCGCCGCCGAAAGCTCCGCCAGCGCGGCAGAGGCGGAGGCCTCCCCCGCGACCTGGGCGATCGGCGGGCGGCGCATGGTGCGGGTAGGGGCCACCCCCAGGGGATAGCCCTTGGTCTCCAGCCCCTCGGGCAGGGCCTCCGTCGCCGGCTCCGACAGCGGGTCGGGATCGGTCACCGGCAGGTCCACGGGGTTCTCCCTGGCAGGGGAAGACCCCAGGAAATCGGGATTGGCGGGGGTCAGGCGCTTGCGCTTGGCCATGGGCGGGCCTCCTTCATCGATTGCGGTCCGCAGGGTCGGAAAGCGAAGTTAAGGGATGTTTCCCGGAGCGTGCGGCAGGGCCGCCGCCCGGCCGGGAAGGAATGCGGGCAGGGGAGGGGACAGGGCAGAAGGCAAATGTTTCGCGCGCGAAACATCCGCTCCTTCCGCAGGCTCATTCCCCGGCCTCCCGCGCGGCCAGCTCATCGCGCCGCCAGGTGCCGATCAGCAACCGCTTGAAGGCGGCATAGGTCTCATCGAAGGTGGCACGGCCACGCACGTAGGTCTCCCGGTTGAAGTCGCGGTAATCGGCCTCGTAGATCCCCGAGACACGTTCGCCAGCCTGGCCGATCAGCGCGGTGAAATCCTGCCGCTCGGGCACCAGGACCTGGCCAAGGTAGGCCTGCATCAGCGCGGCAAGCTCCCCCTGCTGGGCGCCGTCGTAACGGGTCACCACCGCGCGCACCGCATCCCATTCGAAGGCCAGTTCCTCCCGCCCCAGGGCACGGGCCGCGACGTTCTCCGCCTCCTCGATCGAGGCGAAGGTGGAATGGAGCATGTCGAAGAAACGGCCCGTGCTGTCGAACTCCAGGAAGGAGGCGCCGAGCGGCACCAGCAGGATGTCGGCCGCAGACAGGCCGTTGATCGTCAGGTAACCCAGGGCAGGGGGCGTATCGAGGAAGACCAGGTCGTAGTCATCGAGGATGCCGTCGGCCTCCAGGCTTTCGGCCAGGGCATCCCAGAGCTTCCAGCTGCGGGCCTGCATCCGCCAGACGGGGATCTGGAACTCGGACCAGTACAGGTTCAGCTGCGCCCCGATCAGGTCGATGTTGGGCCAGTGGGTCTTCTGCACCAGGTCCTGGGCCTTCGCCTCCAGCGCCTCGGTCAGGCTGTCATCCAGCGGCAGGGGCGGGTCGCCCCGGTCCAGGCGCCGCTGGTTTTCCACCCGCAGGTGACGGGCATAGTGACGTCCCAGAAGGGGGAAGATCGTCTGCCATTCGTCCTCCACCCGGCCGCCGAAGATCGAGGTCATGGAGCCCTGTGAATCGAGGTCGACGACCAGCACCTTGTAGCCATCCAGCGCCGCCGACATCGCCAGGTGGGCCGCCGTCGATGTCTTGCCGACCCCGCCCTTGAAGTTGGCCACGGCCACGATCTTGGCCGGCAGCCCCTCGGGCCGGTAGGGCAGGTATTCCTTCGTCTTGGATCCTTCCGCAGCGAAATGGGCGCGCAGGCGCAGCACCTCGTCCAGGGTGAACCACTTGGCCCCGCCCTCCGTTTCGGAGCGGCCCTGGGGCAGGTCGGGATTGGCCCGCAGCACGCGCCGGAAATGCGGGGTGGCCACGGGGATCAGGTAGCGGGTAATCTCCCAGGTGGAGAAGAGGCGGAGGGATTTGCGCCCCTCTTCATCCATCCCCCGGGAGGCAAGATCGGCCCGGCCCCTGGCACAGGCTTCGGCAATCCGGGAGAAGCGATCGGTGGAAAAGGGCGCGCCCAGATCGCGCAGCGCCCGGTCGGGATCGATGTTGAAATAGGGGGGGAGCGCCTCGGTCATCATCGCCTCATGTGCCGCGTTTTTCAAAAGGTACCACGAAAGACGGCACATGTAACCCAGATCGGCAGGCGATTCTCTTTTTCTTTGAAAATACGGGACTTTTCCGGCGTGAAATAGGGCAGGGGCGGAGGGCTGCAGATTTTCCGGTCTAGTTAGATATGTGTTATCTATAGTGTTACGGTGTTGGTGGATATCTCTCAAGATATTGAAAAAAAAGAAGGAACTTATCTTCTTTCCGGGTAAGGCGACTCTGAACCCACGATAGGGCGATTCCGAACCCCCGTTGAAGCGACTCCGAACCCCCGAAGAGAAGGCTGGACCCTGCAGGCTCACATCCCTAGGGTGAGCGTCAATGAAACCACGAAAAGGCCGGGGTGGATCGTGACAGGCTGCGTCACGTGACGGACCACCGGACCGGGTTCACCGAGCAGGGCGCGGATGACCGCGCAGAGGCGAAACCGCGCGGGTCCAGGCCCGGCGCGAAGGGACGACGGGCAGCCATGGCCGGAACCAGCATGACCGCGGGGCAGGGGGCGCTTCTGCCCGACCGCCACAAGCAGGTGGATTTCTTCATCTGCGATATCCTCGACGCCATTCCCAAGGATGATATGGCGACGATGGAACATCCGGTCTTCACGCTTTCGACCCGGCCCGACCGCCGCATCCTGAGCTATGAACATCGCGGCACGCAGATCGAGGTCACCCCCTCGGTCAAGGGGCTGGCCACGATCCACGACAAGGACATCCTGATCTTCTGCATCAGCCAGCTGATGGCAGCGATCAATGCAGGCCGAACCGTCAGCCGCACCCTGACCCTGCGCGCCCACGACCTGCTGGTGGCCACCAACCGCGAAACCAGCGGAGATGCCTACCGCCGCCTGAAGGAGGCCTTCGAGCGGCTGGCGGGCACCCGGATCACCACCAATATCGTGACGGGCGAGGAAGAGGTTACCACCGGGTTCGGCCTGATCGAGAAATGGGAGATCGTGAAGAAGACCCGCGGGGGACGCATGGTCTCGGTCACGGTCACACTGTCGGAATGGCTGTTCCGCGCAGTGCTGTCCAAGAGCGTCCTGACGCTGAGCCGGGACTACTTCCGGTTGCGCAAGCCGCTGGAGCGGCGGATCTACGAGCTGGCCCGCAAGCATTGCGGCAAGCAGCCGGAATGGCGCGTCTCGGTCGAGGTGCTCCTGAAGAAATCGGGCAGCGCCTCCCCTCGCCGGGTCTTCCGCAAGATGCTGCGCGACATGATCGAGGGTGGCCACCTGCCCGATTACGACATGGCGGAGGAGCCGGGGGACATCATCTGCTTCACCCGCCAGGCGCAGCTGGTCGAGGAGGGCCCCGCCGCGCCACCGCTGAGCGCGGAGGCGATGGAGCGGGCGCGCGACATGATGCCGGGCGCCGATGTCTATGCGCTGGAAGCGGAATGGCGGGCCTTTTGGGCGGGCTCCGGCCGGCCACGGCTGCGCTCCGCCGACCGGGCCTTCCTGGGCTTCGTCGGGAAGAAGGTGTCGGGCTAGGGACCTCACCCTTACCCTGCCCGTGACCGGGACCGGATGTTTCGCGCGCGAAACATCTGCCCCCGCCTGGTGTGCCACGGCTTCCCGGCGGCCATGCCTCACCGGTGCTGCCCTCTCTGTATATTATGTTTTCTGCTGCATCTGCTCCGTATGGACCCCGCTGCAGGCTGCGCCTTCCGGTTGAGCGGGATGCTGCCCGTTTGCGCTGCACTGCCGCATTATTCACACCCCTCCCGGTGCCGCAGGGGTTGAGCCGCCTCCGTTCCCTGCTAACAGTGGGGGCAGTCGATTTCTCATACTTGGGTTTGGATCAGCATGGCATTCACCAGCATCACCCCCGTCCTTCTCTGTGGCGGCTCCGGCACCCGGCTTTGGCCCCTTTCGCGCAAAAGCTACCCCAAGCAGTTCGTGCCGCTAGTGGGCGAGGAAACCCTGTTCCAGGCCTCCGCCAAGCGGCTCTCCGGCGCCTCGGGCGACATCGGCTTTTCCGATCCGATGGTCCTGACCAATTCCGATTTCCGCTTCATCGTCACCGAACAGCTGCAGGGCGCGGGCATTGATCCCGGTGCCATCCTGATCGAGCCCGAGGGGCGCAATACCGCCCCCGCCATCCTGGCCGCCGCGCTGCGCAAGGTGCAGACGAACCCCGACGGCGTGATGCTGGTCGCGCCCTCCGACCACGTGGTCCCCGATACCGCCGCTTTCCACGCCGCCGTGTCCCGCGGGCTGGAAGCGGTGGAGGACGGCAACCTGGTGACCTTCGGCATCGCGCCGACCCACCCCGAGACCGCCTATGGCTACCTCGAACTGTCCGAGCCCTCCCAGGGCGCGCCGGTCAAGCTGAGCCGCTTCGTCGAGAAGCCCGATGCCGAGAAGGCCGCCCAGATGCTGGCCGCCGGCAACTACATGTGGAACGCGGGCATCTTCCTGTTCCGCGCCAAGGACATCATCGCCGCCTTCGAAAAATACGCGCCCTCCCTGATGGAGCCGGTGAAGGCCTCTCTCAAGGCGGCCAAGACCGACCTGGGCTTCCTGCGCCTGGACCCGGAAGCCTGGTCCGAGGCCGAGGACATCTCGATCGACTACGCGGTCATGGAAAAGGCCGACAACCTCTCCGTCGTGCCCTTCGCGGGCGGCTGGTCGGACCTGGGCGGCTGGGATGCCGTCTGGCGTGAAGGCGGCCCCGACGAGAACGGCGTGACGCTTTCGGGCGAGGCGACGGCGATCGACTGCACCAACACCCTGCTGCGCTCCGACAGCGAGCGTCTGGAAGTGGTGGGCATCGGGCTGGACAACATCATGGCCGTGGCGATGAACGACGCGGTCCTGGTGGCCGACATGTCCAAGGCCCAGGAGGTGAAGAAGGCGGTTGCCGCGCTGAAGGCCAAGGGCTCGGCCCAGGCCACCCACTTCCCCAAGGATCACCGTCCCTGGGGCTGGTTCGAAAGCCTGGTCGTGGGCCGGCGCTTCCAGGTGAAGCGGATCCTGGTGCATCCCGGCGCCTCCCTGTCGCTGCAAAGCCACTTCCACCGGTCCGAGCACTGGATCGTCGTGGAGGGCACCGCCCGCGTGACCATCGACGACGAGGTCAAGCTGGTGACGGAGAACCAGTCGGTCTACCTGCCGCTCGGCTGCGTCCACCGGATGGAGAACCCCGGCAAGGTGCCGATGGTGCTCATCGAGGTGCAGACCGGGGCCTATGTCGGTGAAGATGACATCGTCCGCTACGAAGACGTCTACGCCCGCAGCTGAGAACAGGGGGCTACCGACGTGATACTTAATTGGCAAAACCGTTTTGTCTTCATTCACATTCCGAAAACCGCGGGCACTTCGATCAGATCTGCCCTCAAGGAGCAGTCAAAGCGTACATTTCTTCAGCGCCTCCTGAAGCGTGATGCATGGGCTGCGCGAGCGACTTCAAAGACAACGAAGCATGAAAGCTACGCGGAATTTCGGGATGCCTTCGAGGAGAGAACGGGCGTCCCGTTCGACCGTATGGACGGTTTCCAATACGTCGCTTTCGTGCGGAACCCCTACACCCGGTTCCACTCTCTGCACCGCTATCTGAGGAAGTATCACCGCGAAAATTACCCTGGCGTTCCTGATGACCTGAATGAGTTCGCGCAGATGGTGGGGGAAGGCAAAGCAGAGTTCTTGTCTTCCATCCGCTCGCTGAAAACCCAACAGAGTTTCCTGAGCGGCATCCCCAGTGATGCTCTTTTGATTGGCCGGTACGAAACCCTTAATGAGGACTTCAAATCCATTTTCGGACGACTGATGCCTGGCATCGAACTGCCCTACCAAAACTCCAGCGGCAAACTATTGGCTGTTGAGGAAGTCCTGGACGAACTGACCCCGTCTTCACGAAACTTCGTCGCACAACGCTATGCTGAAGATTTCGCGGCATTTGGATACCCGCAAGAATGAGAAAGATATTATTTCTATGAAAATTGCCGTTGCCGGGATCGGCTATGTGGGCTTGTCCAACGCTGTCCTGTTGGCCCAGCACCACGATGTCGTGGCGCTGGACCTAGATGCGGCGCGCGTGGCCCTGGTCAATGATCGGAAAAGCCCGATTCAGGACGCCGAGATCGAGGACTACCTGGCAAACCGCGCCTTGTCGCTGACCGCCACCACCGATGCGCAGGAGGCCTATGCCGGGGCCGAATATGTCATCGTCTCGACCCCTACCAACTATGATCCGGTCACCAACCACTTCGATACCCGCAGCGTCGAGGCCGTGATCGGTGACGTCATCCGGATCAACCCGGACGTCACCATCGTGATCAAGTCGACGATCCCCGTGGGCTATACGACCAGCGTGAACCAGAAGTTCGGCATCACCAATGTGATCTTCTCTCCGGAATTCCTGCGCGAGGGCCGCGCGCTTTACGACAACCTTCATCCCTCGCGGATCGTGGTGGGCGAAGACAGCGCGCGTGCGCGGACCTTCGCGGGCCTGCTGGCCGAGGGCGCGATCAAGCAAGACGTGCCGATGATCTTCTGCGGATCTGACGAGGCCGAGGCGATCAAGCTCTTCGCCAATACCTACCTTGCCCTGCGCGTTGCCTATTTCAACGAGCTGGACAGCTACGCCATGGCCTTCGGCATGGACACCCGCGCCATCGTCGAGGGCATCGGGCATGACCCGCGCATCGGCAGCCATTACAACAACCCCTCCTTCGGCTATGGCGGCTACTGCCTGCCCAAGGACACCAAGCAGTTGCTGGCAAACTATTCGGAAGTGCCGCAGAACCTGATCCGCGCCATCGTCGAGGCCAATACCACCCGCAAGGACTTCCTGGCGGAGCGCATCGTGCGGATGAACCCGAAGGTCGTGGGCATCCACCGGCTGGTGATGAAGGCGGGGTCCGACAACTTCCGCGAAAGCTCCATCCAGGGGATCATGAAGCGGATCAAGGCCAAGGGGATCGAGGTCGTGGTCTATGAACCCGCCCTGCCCGAGGAGACCTTCTTCAATTCCCGCGTCATCCGCGACCTCGACGCTTTCAAGGCCGAGGCCGACGTGATCGTTGCCAACCGCCGTACGGCGGAGCTGGAGGATGTAACCGACAAGGTCTTCACCCGCGACCTCTTCGGGGCTGACTGATGACACAGCCCCCCTTCACCCTGAACGGGCGCTTCCTGGTGCAGTCGGTCACCGGGGTGCAGCGCGTGGCCCGCGAGGCGCTGATGGTCTTCGACCGGATGGCGGCGGAAGGGCGCATCGCGCCGCCGCGCCTGCTGCTGCCGGCGAAGGGCGACCTGGTGGCCATGCCCGAGCTTGCCGCGATCCGGCCCGAACGGGTGGGCACGCGGGGCGGGCACCTGTGGGAACAGATCGACCTGCCTGCGGCCTGCGGGGCGGAGCCGCTGCTTTGCCTGGGCAATACCGCGCCGCTGTCGCGGCTCTTCGCGAAGGGCAAGCCGGTCGTCACCATGGTGCACGACCTCTCCTACAAGTACTTCCCCGCCGCCTACGACTGGAAGTTCCGCGCCTTCTACGGCGCGCTGATGCCGCAGATCCTGAAACGCTCCGAGAAGGTCGTCACCGTCTCTCATGCCGAGGAACTGTCGATGGAGACCCATTATCCCTTCCTGAAGGGATCGGGGCGGCTCTCCTACCTGCAGAACGGCGGCATTCCGGATCCCGATGCGGCCGTGGCGCAGGCCGGGCCGAACCGGCCCATGGAGGCGCGCGGCTACGGCATCTACGTCGGTTCGCTGACGAAACGGAAGAATGCCGAAGGCGTGCTGAAGGGCGCCGTGGCCTTCCTGCAGGCCTGGCCCGAGATGCGCTTCGTCGTCATCGGCTCCACCGGGGCCAGCTTCGGCGGGATCGAGGTGGAGATCCCCGAGGAGGTGAAGGACCGGCTGGAATTCCGCGGCCAGATCAATGATGCGAAGGTCATCTACGAGGCCTTCGCGGGCGCGCGCTTCCTGCTCTTCCCCTCCTTCTACGAAGCCTCGCCCCTGCCGCCGATCGAGGCGATGACCTTCGGCTGCCCGGTGGTCTCCTCCTCCATTCCCTCGCTGAAGGAACGTTGCGGCGGGGCGGCGGTCTATTGCGAGGGCGACAAGCCCGACACGATCGCCGCGGCCATCGCGCAGCTGATGGGAGATCCGGCCTTCTGGGCGGAGAAATCCGCCGAAAGCCGGGCCCGGGCCGCCACCTATTCCTGGGAGAAACAGGCCGAGGGTCTGCTGGCGCTCTGCGAGGCGGCACGATGAGCGACGGCCTGCCGCGGCTGCGGCTGATCCACGAGACCAATCCGCAGAAGTATTTCCCCGCGCTTTACGACCTGGCCCGGGCGGGCGAGGTGCGGCTGACCGGGGCGCATCGCTATTCGGTGGTCAAGGAATGGCTGCGGGCCTGGCGCCGCGACCGGGCGCCGCTGGGGGCGCGCACGGCCAATGCCTGGCGGGACCTGCTGTTCCGCCTCTCCCTGCCGGGGGTGCGGGGAGAAACCGTGCTGATGGGCTTCGCGCCCTGGGACTGGCGCCTGCTGGTCTATCGTGGCCTGGCCCGGCGCAACCGCATCCTCTACCACACCTCCTGGCATGACTGGGGGCTGGACCGCACCCCGCGCCAGCCGAAGCCCGCGGCCTTCAGGCGCTGGCTGCGCGATCAGTGGCTGGCCTTCCTGCGCCAGCCCAATGTCACCACCGTGGCGGTGACGCCCGTCGTGGCCGAGGCGGTGCGCAGCGCCGCCGGTGTCGAGGCCCGGGTGATCCCCCATGCCGTGCCCGAGGTCTTCTTCGAGGCCGGGGCGGCGAAGGCGGAGGCCAAGGCCAAGGCGGCGTCCGCGGCGGGGCAGGGGCCGCTGAAGCTGCTCTTCGTCGGAGAGTTGTCCGAGAAGAAGGGCGTCCGCCTCCTGCTGGAGATGATGCCGCGGCTGGCGGGGCAGGGGATCAGCCTGACCGTGGTGGGCGATGGCGCCCTGGCGGGCGAGGTGAAGCGCGCGGCCGCCGCGCCCGGATCCGGCGTCAGCTTCCTCGGCCCCGTGCGCGACCGGCAGAAACTGGCGCAGATCATGGCCGGGCACGATGTGCTGATGCTGCTCTCGCAAAAGACCGAGACCTGGGAAGAGCTCTTCGGTATCGTGGTGGTCGAGGCCCTGGCCGCCGGCCTGGCGGTTGTGGCCAGCGATCACGTCGGCCCCCGGGGCATCCTGGCCCCCGTGGAGGGGGCCGGTCTGGTGCCGCAGGATGCGGCGGCGCAAACGGAGACGATGCTGTGCGCCATGGCCGCCGACCGGACGCGGCTGGACGCGCTGCGCACCCGCCAGGCCCCGGTGGCCCGCGCCTATGCGGTCGACCGGGTGGCGGCACGATGGTTGGAGACGATCCGCACATGATCTCGAGTATCTCGACACTGTTCCAGATGGGGGCGCTGCTCTGCCTCGGGGTGCTCGCCGTGAGCTCGCCTTTCGTGTCCAGCCCTGAGGCGACCGAGTTCGTCGCCCGCATGTATGTCGTCGGTACGGCACTGGCCCTGCTGACCTCGCTGTCCTCGGACCGGCGGGGGGGCGTGGACTTTCTCATCTCCTTCTTCTTCCTCTTCTTCATGGCGGTGCCGGCCCTGGTCCAGGTGTCGCTCTGGACCTTTCCCTGGGCCGGCAACCCGGCCTATTCGGATGTGGTGCTGGCCTATGGCGCCTGTGCCGCAGGCCAGGTCGTCTATCTGCTGGCCAGCTCCGTGACGATCCGTGCTTTCCGCAGCGCCAGAGAGCCGGCGGGAGCCGCGATACAGAGCCGCAATGCGCTGTTCTACTCCAAGTGGGCGGTCGGGCTGGGGATCTTCGCGATCCTGCTGGCCGGGGCTGCGGGGCCATCGAACCTCTTCGTGGCCCGGACTGCGCGGGAAGGCGGCTTTGGCGGCCTGACCCAGCAGTTCCTGTTCATCAGCCGCTCAATCAGCCTGATGAGCATGGTCATCCTGGGTTACCTGGCCCGCCAGGCCCCGCTGGCATCGCAGCGGCGGCAGAACCTGGTCCTGGCGCTGCTGTTCATCCCGGTCTTCCTGGTCATCAACTACGTGCCGGCGCTGCCGCGCTTCGTGCTTTTCGGGGTGATGATTTCGATCAGCTGCCTTTTCGTGGATTACAGCCGGCCGCGGATCAAGGTGCTGGCCACCATCGCGGCCGTCTTCGTGCTCTTCGCCGTCTTCCCGGTGGCCAAGGTCCTGTCGAACGAGGGCAGCAACCTGGGGATGCTGATCAGCAACATCGGCGCCAAGGCCATCCTGCCGCACATGCTGACCGGCGATTTCGACGGTTTCATGCAGGTGGCCTCCACCGTGCGCTACATCTTCGAGTTCGGCGAGTTCCGATGGGGCTCCAACTTCCTCGGCGTGGCCCTGTTCTTCGTGCCGCGTGCGTTGTGGCCGGGCAAGCCCACTCCGACCGGAGAGATGGTCGCGGAAGGCCTGGGCTACTGGTACACCAACGTCTCGAGCCCGCTGCCGGCGGAGGCCATGGTCTCCTTCGGGCTGGTCGGGATCTTCCTGGTCTTCGCTCTGCTTGGCTATGCCGTGGCCCGGATCGAGAGCCGGGCGGGCTTCCCGGGACGACGCGGGCATTCCATGCCGGCCTTCTTCCTCTACTGCTTGCTCATGGGCTTCATCATCATCATCCTGCGCGGGGCGCTGAACGCCGTGGCGCCGCAATTCTCCAGCGGTTTCCTGGCTTTCGCCTTCATGCAGTACTGCAAGATGAACGGCCTGTCCTGGAGCCGGCGGAAGCCTACGGCGCTGGCGGGGCTCACCGGGCCGCGCAAGACGTCCGGGGCGGGTGGCCTTGCCCGGACCGCGGGGGAAGAAGGCACATGAGCCGCAGCATCGAGATACCCGGGACCGTCCAATGAGCATCGCGAAATCCCTCCTCAGATCAGCCTACGGCGCCACCTGGCAGACCTGGGAGCGGCTGACCTATCGTCCCACCGGGCGCTATCCGCTGGTGCACCAGGGGATCCAGCGCTCGGGCACCAACTTCCTCTTCACCGTGCTCGAGGCCGGGGAGTATCGGGTGCTCAACCGCATCGACCCGGCCCGCAACAACCCGCGGCACAAGCATTTCCGCTGGCAGGCGGACAAGGACACGATCGTCATGGATCCGCGCTACCGCAACCGGCTGGTCGCGGAGACGGTACACGACATCAACCGCATCTGCCGCTACCCGGACGAGATGCGCCACCTAGTGCTGTTCCGCCCGCCGCGCGACTGGATCGACGCGATCTTCCGCTGGGGGATCTCCAACAACTGGTTCCCGTCGGAAGAGGCCTTCCTCGACCGGGACCTGCACCGCGCCTTCCTGCGAGAATGGCATGCCTATTACGCCGCCTGGGCGGGCTTTGCGGCGCGGGATCCGGCGCAGGTCATGATGCTGTCCTATGCCGAGCTGCGCGACAGCCGGGCGGAGACGCTGGCGCGGATCGATGCCTTCATGGGCGTGCAGCGGGACGCCCCGGTCAGCTTCGGCGCCGGGGGCGGCAAGGTGCGCCATTCCCGGCCGATGACCGAGGCCCGCACCGGGCTGTCGCGGCCCGAGATCGACGCGGCCGTGGCCGAGGGCGGCGCCTTCGACTGGACCGGCTGCAGCCTGCATGACCGCCCGTTGAAAGAAGACACCCGGAAAGAGCACGCCTCGTGAAGATCCTCGGCTGGCCCGCGCGCAAGAACGCGGCGCACAACCCGTTCCAGAAACTGCTCTACGACGCCGTCGAGCAGGAGACGGAGGCCCGGGTTGCGGAATTCTCCCCCCGGGCGCTGCTGGCGCGGCAGGCCCCCGACATCCTGCACCTGCACTGGCCCGATGTCTTCCTGGCCGCCGGCACCGGCTGGCGGTTCTGGATGCGGCTGGCGCTGCTGCGGGGGATCCTGCTGCTGGCGCGGCTGCGCGGGGTGAAGGTCGTCTGGACCGCCCACAACCTGCAGCGCACCGACCAGCGCAACGGCGCGCGGATGCGCCGGGTCTTCTGGCCCTGGTTCACCGGGGCGCTGGACGGGGTGATCTACATGACGCAGCCCTCCTCGGAAGAGGCCGGGCGCCTGATGCCCGCGTTGCGCGCCGTGCCCTCGGCGGTGATCCCGCATGGCCATTACGGCCCGACCATGCCCGCCGTGCTGCCCGAGCCGGCCGGGGAGGATGCCCGGCTGTCGCTGCTCTTCTTCGGCTCGATCACCCGCTACAAGAACGCCAACCGCGTGCTGAAGAGCTTCCTGGAGCTGCCGGCCGGCCTGGCCCGGCTGCGGATCTGCGGCAAGATGAGCAGCCGCTCGGTCGACACCGAGCTGCTGGAATTGCTGGCGCAGCTGCCCGGGAACCGCGCGGAGGAGGTCCATTTCGATGACCGTTTCCTGCCCGAGGCGGAGCTGATCACCGAGATCCGCAACACCGACCTGGTGGTCTTCCCCTATTCCGACGTGCTCAATTCCGGGGCGGCGATCTTTGCCCTGTCGGCGGGCCGGCCCCTGCTGGCCTCCGACAATGCCCTGTTCCGGGAGCTGCAGGGCCAGGTCGGGCCGGACTGGATCCGCCTGATCGAGGGAGAGCTGGACGGGACGCAGCTGCGCGCCGCGCTGGAGGCCGCCCGGCGGCTGCGCGACAGCGGCGCCCGGCCCGATCTGGCGGCCTTCGACTGGTCGCGGATCGCGCGGCAGACGGTGGCCTTCTACGACAGCCTGCGCTGAGACCGATCCCTGATGGATCCGTGCGGGGCGATCACTGCCCGGCGAGGCAGCGGCTGAGCTCCGCCGCCTGGCTGGCGTTCCAGCGTGTCGCCTCGGCAAAGGCGGTGGCGCCGAGATCGCGGCGCAGCGCCTCGTCGCGGCAGAAGCGGATGATCTGGTCGGCAAAGGCGCGGTGATCCTCGTCGCCCACCTCCACCACGCCGCCACGGTAGCTGGCGGGCAGGCCGCGCAGCCCGGTCGAGGTGGAGATCGTCGGCGCGCCGCAGGCCATGGCATCCAGCAGCTTGATGTTGATCCCCGTGCCTACCAGCATCGGGTTGACCGAGAGCGGCGCGGCGGTGAAGGCATCCTTCAGGTCGTCGACCCGGCCCATCCTTGTGACATTGGGCATGTCCTCGACTGCCTTGCAGATGCTGCCGACCAGCTTGAGGTCGAAATCGGGGACCTCCGCCACCACCAGCGGCAGCACGTTGTCGAGGAAGCTGCGGATCGCCTGGCGGTTCGAGGGGTTGTTGGAGGCCAGGAACATCGCGGTATTCCCGGCCGAGAAATCGGAGATCGGATCGCGGATGTCGAGGAAATGGCTGACCACGGCCACGTCAGGATTGTCTGCCGGAGTTCCGGCACTGCCATCGCCGCGCAGCTGCGCGGCGAAGCGCTCCGCCTCCTCCTCCTGGATGGCCAGGATGGCATCGGCCCGGCGGAAGCCGCGGTTCTCCTCGGCCAGGGGCAGGGAGAGCCAGTAGCCGAAGCTCATGCCCTGGGCGAGGTAGGGCTTGTGTCGTTCGCCGAAGGCATCATGGGTGTCGAGCAGGCGGCGGACACCGGGTGGGAAGGCTTCGAGCACGCGGGAGTTGAAGACATATTCGACGATCACCGCATCCGCGTCGCGGCCGAGCGCGGCGAGCTGTCCCTGCCAGGGGGCATACCAGGTCTGGTCGAGGGCGGAGTAATGCCCGCGTTCGATCCCCAGCTTGCGCAGCGCCTTGCGCCAGCCCAGGCGGAGCTTGCGGCGGATCCGGTACCAGCGATGCCCCAGCGGGCCGCCATTGGAGAGGATGGTGAAATTGTCCGCGCCATAGGCCGCGGCATGGGCCGCGGCATCGCCCTGGTCGAGTTCGGAGGGCAGGATGACGAAGGTCAGCTCATGACCCAGGTCCTGCAGCGCCCGGGCGAGTTCCCGGATCCGGCTGCGGTTGCCCGCGGTGGTCGGAAAGGCGGGCACGCTGGTGACCAGGACGACTTTCATGGCTTCTCTCGCGGTAGGGGACCCGGGCCGGGGCCCGGGACAGGTCGACGGGGGGAAGACGGGAAGCCGGGACGAGACCGCCCCGGCCTCAGCCTTTCATGAGCTGGCTTTCATCAGCCGGCTTTCATCAGCTGGTCGATCTTCTTGAGCTGGGCCAGAACGCCCGCCATCTCGGTCAGCGGCACCATGTTGGGGCCGTCGGAGGGGGAGTTGTCCGGATCCTCGTGGGTTTCCATGAAGAGCGCGGAGCAGCCCACGGCCAGGGCGGCACGGCTGAGCGGCGGCACGAATTCGCGCTGGCCGCCGGTCGAGGTGCCAAGCCCGCCGGGCAGCTGCACGGAGTGGGTGGCGTCGAAGACCACCGGGAAGCCGGTGCCGGCCATGATCGGCAGCGAGCGGAAGTCGGAGACCAGCATGTTGTAGCCGAAGCTGGTGCCGCGGTCGCAGAGCAGGATCTTCTCGTTGCCGGTGGAGACCACCTTGTCGGCCACGTTCTTCATGTCCCAGGGGGCCAGGAACTGACCCTTCTTGATGTTGAGCGCGCGTCCCGTCTCGCCGGCGGCCAGCAGCAGGTCGGTCTGGCGGCACAGGAAGGCCGGGATCTGCAGGATGTCGACGACCTCTGCCGCGCGCTGCACCTGGGGGATGTCGTGCACGTCGGTGATGACGGGGCAGCCGAATTCCTCGCGGATGGCGTTGAGGATCTCGAGCCCCTTCTCGATGCCCAGGCCGCGCTTGCCTGACAGGGACGACCGGTTGGCCTTGTCGTAGCTGGCCTTGAAGATGAAGGGGATGTCGAGATCCGCGCAGGTTTCGGCCAGCGAGCCTGCCAGCATGCGGGCATGGTCCAGACTTTCCAGCTGGCAGGGGCCCGCAATCAGGGCGAAGGGCAGCTCGTTGCCGAAGGTGACGTTGCCGACGTTGACGGTTTTCATGGGATCAGGCCTTCTCCAGAACGGTCTCGATGCGGGCGACGTCTTCGGGGTTGTTCAGTTCCCAGAAGAGCCGGCCACGGGCGTCGACCTCGACGCATTTCAGCTTGGCGCCATTTTCGAGGAAGCGCAGCTGTTCCAGCCCTTCCAGTTTCTCCAGCGGGCCCTCGGGCCAACTGCCGTAGGCGGCCAGGGCGCGCGGGCGGTAGGCATAGACGCCGACATGGTGGAACACCGGCACGGCGCCTTCCGCGAAGGTCTTGCCGCCGGTGTAGGGGATGACTTCCTTGGAGAAGTACATGCCGTTGCCCGCCGCGTCGAAGACGGCGGTCGTGCCACCGACCCGGTCGTTCTTGCGGTCTTCCAGGAACATCGCAAGCGTTTCGGGATCGCAGCGCAGCACCGGGGTGGCGGCATCGAGGCTGGGATCGGCTTCCATCGCGGCGATCAGATCGGAGAGGAACCAGGGCGGGGTCAGCGGCGCATCGCCCTGCAGGTTGACGATCAGCTCGTCGGTCAGCCCGGCCTTTTCGATGGCATCGGCACAGCGTTCGGTCCCGTTGCGGCAGGCCTCGTCGGTCATGATCACCTCGGCGCCGAAGCCGCGGGCGGCATCGGCGATACGCGCGTCATCGGTGCAGACGTAGACGGCGCTCGCCTCGGGCACCGACTTGCCGGCCTCCCAGGTCAGCTGGATCAGCGGCTTGGAGGTGCCGTCGGCGCATTTCAGCGGGACGAGCGGCTTGCCGGGATAGCGGGTGGAGGCGTAGCGGGCAGGGATCAGGATCGCGGTCATGCCACGCCGCTCCGCAGGCAGTCGTGGATATGCAGCAGACCAACCAGCTTGCGGTCGCCGTCAACCACCAGCAGCGCGCTGATCTTGGCGTCGTTCATGATCTTCAGGGCCTCCGAGGCCAGGGTGTCGGGGGTGACGGTCTTGGGATTGGCCGTGGCGATCTGGCCTGCGGTCTTTTCCATCAGGTTGTCGAGGTTGCGGCGAAGGTCGCCGTCGGAGATGACGCCAAGGAGCTTGCCATGACCATCGGCCACGGCCGCTATGCCGAAGCCCTTGGACGTCATGGTGATCAGCCCTTCGCTCATGGGCGTTTCGGGCGCCAGAAGCGGGACCTCTTCGCCCTGGTGCATCATGGCTCCCACCTTGGCCAGCTGGGCGCCCAGCTTGCCGCCGGGGTGGAAGACCTGGAAATCCTCGCGGCGGAAACCGCGGCGATGCATCAGCGCCACGACCAGCGCATCGCCCAGGGCCAGGGTCGCGGTGGTCGAGGTGGTCGGGGCCACGCCGATGATGCAGGCCTCGGGCGCGTCGGGCAGAAGCAGCACCACGTCGGCCTGTTCGCCAAGGGTGGAGCCGGCCCGCCGGGTGATGGCGATCAGCGGGATGTCGAAGCGGCGGGTGAAGGTGATCAGATCTGACAACTCAGAGCTTTCGCCTGAATTCGATATGGCGATGCAGACGTCATCACTTGTGATCATGCCCAAGTCGCCATGGCTGGCTTCTGTCGGGTGCACGAACTGAGCGGGCGTACCGGTCGAAGCCAGGGTCGCAGCGATTTTTCGCCCAATGTGACCAGACTTTCCGACCCCGGAGACGATCACGCGGCCCTTGGCGGACAAGAGCATTTCCACCGCACGATCATGCGGTTCACCGAGCATAGATGCCAGTTTGAGAAGAGCGTCCGCTTCCGTACGCAGAACCCGGTCCATCTGAGCGCGCGTACTCGCGCGGTCTGTCGAGACTGTACTCATGTTCATGCTCTAAAACTTCCTGAAGGCAATGTCCTCGCTCAAACTCCTAAGGTCTCGCCAAACCATGTCAACCGACGACGGCCTCACCGGAAAGCCTGGCGCTCCATCATGGAACAGTTCGCGCCTTTAGGTGGCACACGCGTGGGTGTTGCTGTCTATTTTGGGGTCAACCTCTAAGTTAAGCCGAGGTCGAAAGGAAGAGCCGGACCATTTCTCTTGTTCCGGCATATCGACTTTTCTATTGCTGGGGCGTCGACGTGTTGAGACGCACGGGAGACCGCGCCAGGTGCGTCATGTTTTTCAGGAAGCCAGGGTCTGCCACACGGACCTGGCGCATGCTTAAGACAAGAATAAATTCACAAGGAACCTTGCCAGTGTCCTCGACGGCTCTTCCCCCCATAACTCGTCTTCCCAGCCTGTCCGACCTCCCCGGAGCGGCTGCACGCTGGCGGCATAAACGTCAGCGCGCAAATGCCCTGAAACCACTGGCTGAGATCGGACATACCTCCGGTCTGCCCATCTTCGATCAGCCCCTACTTCTGGGTACGTTTCACAAGACAGGCACAGTGCTGCTTGCGAAGATATTTGCCCAGTTGTCCGAGGTGACACAGCTGCATGTCTGGGATTCCGACGCCAACCCTGCCGCGCCGCAAAACTGGCAGGTCTGTCTGCGCTATCACTCCGACTTTGACCAGATCGGCATCAGCCCCGCGGATCATCCGACCGTGGTGATGCTCCGCGACCCGCGGGATGTCGTGATCTCGGCCATGCGGTACCACAAGAAATCCAGCGAATCCTGGCTGCACAAGCCCAGGGAAAAGTTCGACGGCAAGACCTATCAACAGGCCATCAACGCCCTGAAAGATGATCGGGAACGGATGATCTTTGAGATGGACAATGCCTCCGGGATTGAGATCCGGCGCATGGTCGAAGCGGTTTCAGCTCCGGAGCACGCCAAGACCTTCTTCGTGAAGCTCGAAGATCTGATGAGTGACCGGAGCATGACGACCTATCGGGACATGTTCACGGATCTCGGCATCACCCCCGCTTATCTGCCGCTTGCCCTGGCGACAGCTTTCCGCAACTCGGTATTCAACCCGGAGATGGGTCGCAGCAAGCATATCACCAGTGGGCGTAGCCAGCTTTGGCGCAGTGTCTACGACGAGGCTCTCACATCAGAGTTCGAGACCCGCTTCCCCACTGCGCTCGAAAAGTTGGGGTACGGCAGTTAGGCAGAGCCGTCGTTGGAGAGACTGAACTCAACCGGAGGGCCCTGGACTCGCGGCCCCGGGATACGGTCTCGAAGATGTACATATACAGGCGCCATTCCGCCGAGGCGTCGCGTCTAACAGCTGCTTTCTTTATGTGTGGTCACCTTCTTTCCCCCAAACGGAACGTTTGTCTTCAGACTCTCTTTTCATTTCAACGCTGCACCTGCAGCATGGTGAGCGCAGGCTAAGCCAAAAAAATCATCCCCGTCATCCTTCCCCACAAAGGGAAAACCTGTGAGGGCGCCCCTGGATCCGGAAGGAAGACTGAAGAATAGGTGTTTTCTTGAAACTTGATGAACTGCTTCGCATCTGGGCCATCCTTTCGAGGCATCGTCGCCGCCAACTGGTGCTACAAACCCTGGGGATGATCCTGACCAGCGTTCTGGAGTTTGCCTCCGTCGCATGCATCCCGCTCTTCGTGATGGTTCTGAGCCGGCTGGATACCATTACCGAGAACAGCCGTGTACGCCTCCTGATGGACCTTTTCGGCGTGACGACCGCGGAAGGGTTCGTCTACCTTTTCGGCGTCCTGATTATCTGTGTCTTCCTGATCAAGGGCGGGGTCACGGCTCTGGTTCTCAAGGGACAGGCCAGGCTTCTCGGTGGATTGGCGAGCGATCTCGCCCGCAGCCTGTTCGCAGCCTATCTGAACGCACCCCACACCTACCTCGCCAGCCGAAACACCTCGGCCTTTGTCAACATGGCGGTCGGCGAAGCGACCCGCATGGTGCAAGGGTTCATCATGCCCTTCCTCCAGTTCCTGCTCAACGGGATGCTGTTGACGGCACTGGTCATGATCGTGCTCATCTCCAACCTGGCTCTGGGACTGGGCATTGCCCTTTTCGCCGGGGGCGGCGGTTTTCTCTATGCGCGGGCAAACCGGATCAAGCTGCATCGTTACGGCCAGATGACGACCCGCGAGAGCCGGGCCATGATCCAGAAGTTGAACGAAGCCCTGGGGGGCTACAAGCATATCAAGCTGCGGAGCCTGGAGGAGCCTGTCTACGAGGATTTCCTCGGTCACGTGAAGACGCGGGAGTTCTACATGCGCCGAACCCGCTTCATCCAGGACGTGTCCAAACCGCTATTCGAGACCGTCGGTTTGACGCTGCTGATCGTCGTCGTGCTGATCTTGCTGAGCTCGAACAGCCCCCGCGATACCGTGATCCCCACGCTGACCATGCTGGGGACCGTCGCCGTGCGCGCTTTGCCTGCCCTGTCGGCGGTCACGCGCAGCCTGGCAGGCATGCGCGCCAATCTCGCCCCGACGGAACATGTTCTCGATGAACTGCAGCGCCTGGGCATTACCAGCACCGAGCGTCGCGGCCAGCTCAGACCGCCTCTGGCTCGCGACGACACCCCTATCGGCACAATTCGCCTGCGTGATGTCAGCGTGCGCTACCCCGGCGCCTCGGGCAATGCGCTGCACGACATCTCCCTCGAGATCCCTGCGGGGAGTTCGGTTGCTTTCGTAGGCCCGACAGGGTCAGGGAAAAGTACTACGGTGGATACCATTCTGGGCTTCGTGGGCGTTGCAGGCGGAGACATCTCGGTCGGAGACAGTTCTATTCTCAGCCCCGAAAAGATGCGGGCCTGGCAAGCTCGGGTCGGCTACATTCCCCAGGTCATTTACCTCACCGATGCCTCGATCCGGCGCAACATCGCCCTGGGCGTGCCGGAAGGCGACATCCACGATGACGCGGTCTGGAAGGCGCTCGAAGACGCGCAACTGGCTGACTATGTCCGCGAAAAGCTCCCCGACGGGCTGGATACGATGGTCGGCGAGCGTGGTGTCCGCCTGTCCGGTGGGCAGCGCCAGCGCATCGGTATCGCCCGTGCACTGTACCACAACCCCGCAGTACTCGTACTGGATGAAGCAACTTCAGCCTTGGACAACGAGACCGAAACGCGGGTCATTGCCGCGATTGAGAGCGCCAAGCGGGGCCGGACGCTCATCATGATTGCCCACCGTCTATCAACCGTCAGAAATTGCGACACGATTTTCTTCTTACGCGACGGGCGGATCGAGGCCCAGGGTACCTACGAAGAGCTGATGGGAGAAAACGTCGACTTCAAGAAAATGGCTGGCGTCGCCTGACATCGCATCAGCGATTCAACAAAACGTCCGCAGAGAGAGCCTGATGAAAGCCTATATCCACATTGGAACCCACAAGACCGGGACGACCTCTTTCCAGCAGCATCTGGAAAAATCCAGAGAAGACCTGCAGGAACATGGTTTCAGCGTCTACAAGTCCCGGGAAGCGCCCGAGAACCATGTCGACCTGTACTTGGCAACCCTGGACCCTCGCGTCGCAACCTTCGCGCGGAAGCGCGACAAGTCGAAAGCCGGCCCCGCCTACTACGACAAAACCCGCGAGGCCGTTCACAGCTTCATCGAGAATGCACAGACCGAAAATGTTGTATTCTCGACCGAGGGGCTCTCGCTGCTGCGCAGCCCGGAAGAATGTGCGCTGTTGCGTGACCTGTTCCCCCCCAAGGTCACCGACTTCGAGATCATGTGCGTGTTACGCGACAAGACCAGCTACCTCGAGTCATACAAGAAACAGCTGCTCCGTCACGGACGCAAACCCTCGTGGGATCGGCGATCTGCCCTCTACGTACGCAAGAACACCTGGCTGCTGGAGTATGATCGCATGATCATGGCTTACCTGTCGGTATTCCACACGATGAAGCTCTTTCACTATGACAAGGACACCACGATCGCGGACCTGTGCGGTCATATTGGCATCCCCGCGCCGGCCGAGAACATTCGCCTCAACGTCAGCAACGACTGATCCCCCCGTTACCGCACCGTCCTTTTCAGCTGTGCTCGGAAAAATTTTGGCCCAACAGGGCGGAACGCTCCTACGGAGACTTCATGAAAGCCATTCTTCTCAACGATACCCGATACAACCCGTCGCACTTGGGCTGCGACCTGGTCATGCGGAACATCACCGCACTCTGCGCAAAGCATGGCATCGACGTCTTCGCCACTTTCGGCTTGCCCGGCAGAATGCATCGCGGCTCGGCCTATATGGACGCACTGAAGCAAGCGGATCTCGTTATCATCAATGGCGAAGGCACCATGCATGATGATGCAGTCCCCGCTCTCATGCTCGGCCTCGCAGCCCGAAGGGCAAAGGCGCAGGGCATTCCTGTGGCCCTGATCAATACCGTTTGGCAGAACAACAATCTGCTGAATGACTTTCTCCCGGACTTCGATTTGATTTTCGCCCGCGAAACCCTGTCGGCAGGTCAGGTCGAAGCTGCGGGTGCCCAGGCCACGGTCTTGCCGGATCTCAGCTTCTATGGCGCGACCGAGGCGCCGGAGAACTCGGGAGAGGGACCACTCATCGTGGTCGACAGTGTCCTCAACTCCAAAGCCCGCAAGCTCTACCTTCACGCGCTGCGTCACGGGAAACTGCTTCACTTCATGTCCGATACGACGCAGCTTCTGGGCCAGAAGGTACCCCGACGCCTGCAGCATCACCTCATCCCTCGCAAGGTTCTGACGCTGGATGATATCACCGGCGCATCCTTCATGATCACGGGCCGCTTCCATGCCATGTGCCTGGCGATCAAGCACGGAATTCCGTTCGCCGCGACGCGTTCAAACACGCACAAGATCGAAGCTGTGCTGAACGACGTGGGCGTTGATCCCGCCCGATACACCTTCGACATCTCCAAGCTGGGAGGCCTGAAGCGCTCGCAGTTCGTGCATGAAGAGGATCAGCCTCTTTTCCAGGCCTATGCCACAGGCAGCAACCAGAAGGCCGAAGACATGTTCGACAAGATCTGCCAACTGGCAGTGAAGAAGGCGGCGTAGGTCCTCCTATGAAGCAAACGGTTTTTGCCTACAGCTCCCCATTTCAGTACTTTTTTGCACAGATAATCGGGCAAATGCTGCCTGAAACACGTTTGCTTGGGTTGCAAACACTTGATTTCGGAGACAATTCCGAAGCCTTCGCCCAGATAGATCAGGTTATGGGCTGGCACCCCATGAAACGTCAGACATACGAGATTGGCGATACCCTTGACCTCGGCGAAACGGATCGTCTGTTCCTGTCGAACCGCTTCAACCTGACCGAGATGGAGATCTATCTCCGCCTTCGCAAATCGGTTCGCACGGTCTGCGCCTTCGAAGATGGGCTGGCGATCTACTCCGATCATGCCGTCTTCAACAAGGACTTCCACGACGCAAACAAGGCTCTGAAAATCAGGCATCTTATGCGTCAGGTGTACCACAAGCTGCGCGGCAACCACAAAGGACCGATCCGGCCACTGTTCCTCCCGGCCAGCATTTTCCAAGAAGTCTACTCGGTCTATCCTGAAGTCCCTTGGCGCGCCCGCACTGGAGCAAAATGGATCCCTCTCGCAGGAGAGATCGAGGCGCTGCGCAACTCCTCCACAAGCGAACCCGATTGTTGCGTCCTTCTCTCCCAGCCCCTGATGAGCGAAGGGCGCATCAGCGGAGAGGATTACGAACGTTTCCTGAGAAAAACCCTGTCTTTCCTGCAGGGGCGTCACCGATCCGTATGGCTCAAGCCACACCCCCGGGACGACCAGACCGTGATCGGGAGTCTTTTCGACTCGGGCGCCGCACAACCGATGCCGGCCGACTATCGCAACATTCCGGTAGAGATTTTTTGCGCCCGCACCGCGGGCGTCAAGCTTTATGGCTTCGGGACTTCGGCGCTGTGCTATGCAGCATCGGCCTTTGGAGCGGAGGCATTTTCACTCATCCCGGCCTTGCGCAAGGAAGGCGTCATGACTGAAAGGCTGGACGCCATGTGGAACCACCTGCCGGCGCTCTTTGCAAAGTATGGGGTGAGGGAAATAGATAGTCTGGACGCAGCCCCTCAGACCGCGCGGTAAAGGCAGACAGCGCCGCAGAAAAGAGCGCCGCCCCCCTTCCTCCGCAAGTCATATTTGACCGATAATGGCGTCGGTCATCTCGCGGTGGAAGCGTTCCACGCCGAATTTCAGGGCATTGGCGCGGCAAGCCTCGGCGGTGAAGGCGTCGAGGTTCTGCTCCATCCGGTCGATGGCGCCCAGCAGACCCTCGATGCTCTGTTCCTGGAACCAGACGCCGGTCGGATCGTCCTGGGACAGGTCGCGCACGGTCTCGGCGGTGCCGCCATGGCCAAGCGCGATC
Source organism: Pseudooceanicola sp. NS-SX8 (assembly GCF_057380755.1). NCBI lineage: Bacteria > Pseudomonadati > Pseudomonadota > Alphaproteobacteria > Rhodobacterales > Paracoccaceae > Pseudooceanicola > Pseudooceanicola sp. NS-SX8. The sequence continues at coordinate 32,817 of NZ_JBXXRX010000004.1, forward strand.
ACCGGCGTGCCGCAGGCCTGGGCCTCGACCGGGACGATGCCGAAATCCTCCCGCGCGGCGAAGACGAAGCCGCGGGCGCGCTGCATGTAGCCGCGCATTTCCTCGAAGGGGGTATGGCCCAGCAGCTGGATGTTGGGGCCGGCCACAGCCCGGACCTTGGCCATCTCGGGCCCGTCGCCGGACACCACCAGCTTCAGGTGCGGGCGCTGGTTGAAGGCCTCCACGATCATCGGCACGCGCTTGTAGGGCACCATGCGCGAGGTGGTGAAGTAGAAGTCCTCTTTCGGCGCGGTGCCGATGTCGAAGGCGGAGGTGTCGACGGGCGGATAGATCACCTGGGCCTCGCGGCGCCAGGTCTTCCAGATCCGTTTCCGGATGAATTCTGAATTGGCGACATAATGGTCGACCTGGGCCACGGTGCGCATGTCCCACTTGCGGAACCGGTGCATCATCTCGCGCGCCGCGCGCCGTTTCAGCGCGCCGCCGATACCGCCCAGCCCGTTGATGTATTCATGGGTCAGGTCCCAGGCATAGCGCGCGGGGCTGTGGACATAGGCAACGTGGAGTTGATCGGGGGAGGTCAGCACCCCCTTGGCCAGGGCGGCGGAGGAGGTCACCACCACGTCGTGATGGGTGACGTCGAATTCCTCGATCGCGCGGGTGCATTGCAGCAGCAGGTAGCGGTAGTAGCGTTCCACCCCGGGCCAGTCGTTGAGCCGGCTGACGGCAACCGGATGCCCCTGGGAAACCTCGGCCCGGTCGGTCTCTGACAGGAAGTCGAACAGCGTATAGAGATGGGCCTTCGGAAACAGCCGGGAGAATTCCTTCACCACCCGCTCGCCCCCGCCCATGGTGGGCAGCCAGTCGTGGACGATGCCGACATCAAGCGTCCGAAGAAACGCCTCTCCCCCTAGGGGGGAGGAATTTTTCTCTAGTGATTCAAGCATCTTAATTCCATTTTTTGGAGAGGTATTTCACAAAGGAGGCTGGCCGGGGGAGGCGCTGGTCCTGACCAGTGACGCGATGAAGAAGCGGTTTCAAAAGGGGCAGGGAAAGCAAATGCGGCGCCCTCCGAGGACTGGATAGCCGTCCCGGCGAAGCCTTGTCCACCCGGGGGACAGGGCGCAGGTCGCACATAGGTTGCAGCCGCGCGCGCGCGCGCACGGCTGCCTTGTTACTGTGCAGTTGAAGCATCTGCTCCGCCTCCGGCGGGAAATCGCACAAGGGGCCAGAATTGCACTGTTGCTGCAACGGACTTAACCCCGCAATATGCCAGCAGCCGCACCATGGGTCAGTCCCGTCCCACATCCCTTGCAACGCGGTCGCGTATCCGACATGGAGGCCCTGTGCAGTCCCCTCGGCACGCCTTGTTCGTACAGAGATCTTATTGATGAACCAGTCATTCTCCCAAAGAATACCCGACAGGCAGAGCAATCGACGCCGGGAAGGCTCCGATGCTGCCAGAGATGACGAAGTCATCAATATCTCCGCCCTGCTGGGGGCGATGTGGCGCGGCAAGTGGATCATCCTGTCCCTGATGTTCCTGGCCATCCTCGCAGGCGGCTACTACGCCTACCGCGTCGCCACGCCGATGTTCCAGTCGACCGCCGTCGTGATGCTGGAAAGCCGCCGGGAACAGGTCGTCAACATCGACAGTGTCATCGGCGACCTGGGCCGCGATAACGCGGTCCTGAACACCGAGGTCGAAGTCCTCACCAGCCGCAGCCTGCTGGGCAAGGTGGTCAAGGAGCTGAACCTCACCGAAGATCCCGAGTTCAATGCCTCGTTGCGGGAGAAAACCGCCTACGAGCGGCTACGCCGGGAGGTACGCAGTTTCATGCTGAACCTGCTGGAACCGCATCCCGCCGGCGGCACGACCGCCCCCCTGACCGAAGAGCAGCAGGCGGCGGCGCAGGCCGACCGCGAGGACCGCATCCTCAGCAGCACGATCAGTCGACTAAATGGCGCGCTGACCGTAAGCAACAAGTCCCAGAGCCTGGTCTTCGAAGTTACAGCGGTCAGTGAAAACGCCAAGAAAGCGGCCCTGCTCGCCGATACCCTTGTCAGGCTCTACATCGAGAACCAGCTCGACGTGAAATTCGAGGCCACCGAGCAGGCCACCAGCTGGCTGACCGAGCGGGTCAGCGAACTGCAGTCCGAGCTCGAGCTGGCAGAAGCGCGGGTCAAGGAGTTCAACTCCAACACCGATCTCATCAACGCCGAGACCCTGGCCGGGATGGAGCGCCAGGTGAAGGACATCCGCGACCGGATCCAGGTCTCCGCCACCAGCCGGGAAGCCCTGGTGCAGCGCCTGGCGGCCATGCAGGCCGCCGAGACCTTCACCGAGAAGGCCGCGGCCAGCAGTGACGGCCAGCTCGAAGCCATGCTGCCCCGGATCGGGGATCCCGCGATCGCGACCGCCTTCAACACGCGCTATGCACAGCAGCTCGCACGCGCCACCATGGAGCTGCAGCGCGCCGACAACCAGCTGAACGCCCTGCGCACCTCGGAGACGGAGCTTTCCGCGCAGACGGAACAGCAAGGTGCCGACCTGATCCAGCTTCAGCAACTGACGCGGGAAGCCGAGGCCAGCCGCCTGCTCTACGAATACTTCCTGCAGCGCCTGAAGGAGACTTCGGCCCAGCAGGGGATCCAGCAGGCCGACAGCCGCGTGCTCTCCGACGCCGTGGTGCCCGGTGGCCCCTCCGAGCCCCGTCGTCCCTTCATCATCGCCGCCAGCGGCTTCATTGGTGCGCTGATCGGCGCGCTCCTCGTGCTGCTGCAGGAAAGCCGCAAGCATGCCTTCCGGACCGCGCAGGAAATGGAGCAGGAGACCGGCTATCCGGTGATGGGGCAGATCCCGCTGCTGCCCTCGCGCCGCCGCCGCGATGCCATCGCCTACCTGAAGGCGCGCCCCACCTCGGCCCCGGCGGAAGCGATCCGGAACCTCAGGACCTCGGCGCTGCTGTCCAATGTCGACCACCAGCCACAGGTCATCCTGACGTCGTCCTCTCTGCCCGGCGAGGGCAAGACCACCGTCGCCCTTGCCCTGGCGCAGAACTTGTCGATGATGGGCAAGAAGGTGCTCCTGGTCGAAGGCGATATCCGTCGCCGGGTCTTCGGCCAGTACATCAAGGCCCCGCCCAGCCAGAAGGGCCTGGTCGCCCTGCTGACCGGGGATGCCGAGCTCAAGGACGTGATCCTGCCGGACGAGACCATCGGCTGCGACGTGCTGATCGCCGAGAAGACCTCGGCGAATGCCGCCGACATCTTCTCTTCCGAACGGTTCGCGGCCCTGATGCAGACGCTGCGCGCGGAATACGACCAGATCATCATCGACACCCCCCCGGTGCTGATCGTGCCCGACGCCCGGATCATCGCCCAGCAAGGGGATGCCACGATCTTCGTCGTGCACTGGGACCGGACCCAGAAGTCCCTGGTTGGCGATGCGCTGCAGATGTTCGAAAGCGTCAACCAACCTGTCAGCGGCCTGGCGCTGAACCAGATCAACCCGCGCGGCATGAAACGTTACGGCTACTACCAGTACACCAGCTACGCCCGTTACGGGAAACGCTACTACACCAACTGAGGAGGGCCCCTGGCCCTCTCTCCACTGCGGGGGCGGACCTCAGGTCCGCCCCCTTTGCCTTGCCCGGGAGACACAGGGCAGCGTACGGCCGCTTCATGGTGCCGTAAGGGATTGCTTCCTACCTTTCCGCTGACCAGAGCCTACCGCCGAACCTGCGCGCGGACCGGCCCAACCCCAGGTGAGAAAGGCATTCGGATGGCAATCATCTATTCCAACTCGGCCAGCCTCTCGAAGTACTACCCCTCCTACAGGCTGCTTGACGGTGGCCTGGCAACCCGGTTCGGCAGCCTGGAGGCGCTGCAGCAAAGCACCATCCCCGCCTTCGGCGCCGGCACCCTGTGGGAAGCGGACATCTACCGCTACAAAGAGGCCCCCGCGACCGCAAGCGACCAACACATAACCACCGCGGGCGGGGTAAAGCTCTACGTGGTACCAGTCTACGGGACCAATGTACCGATCTACCCACTGCGCGCCTTCGGCGCCGCCGAGGACGGCGTCAGGGACGACAGCACCGAGGTCATCCGCGCCATGACCACGATCCAGGAAAACGGCGGCGGCGGTCTGCTCCTTAATGGCTCCTCGCGCCTGACCCGGACGATCTGGATCTCCGACTGGGCGCATGACTTCATGCTAATCGGCAACAACCGCGACAGCGACGGGCTCTACATGTCGGCCTCCGACAAGCCGCTGATCGCCGGCACCGCCGACACCCCGTTCCATTTCACCATGGACACGATCCACCTGCGCGGCCCCTGGGCCGAGGCGCCGAAGGAAAGCGGCGAGGAAGCCTGGCTGCTCGACATCTTCGACGTCACCACGCTCATCACCCGCAACTGCCGCTTCTTCTCCTCCCAGAAGGGCTTGCTGAAGGCCCGCGCGCACGAGGCCGCGGAAAGCTGGTACTGCCATTTCGAGGAGTCGACACGGGACGGCTGGAACATGACCGGCTCGCGCAATACCAAGTTCATCGGCAACACCGTCAAGCACGTGCGTGACGACGCCGTGGCGCTGCATGTCAGTCGCGGCAATTCCGACCCAACCGTGGGCCAGCACATCGTCTCGCAGAACTACTTCCAGGACTGCCAGGGCATCGCCGCTCTCGGAGCGCGGAACATGATCGTCTCCAACAACGTGGGGAACCTGATCCGGTCGCGTTTCTGCGTCGTTGGCGTCAGCAGCACCTGGGGCGAGGGCCGCCTGTCAGCCTTCAACATCATCGTCGAAAACAACCTTGTTCAGGACCAACTCGATGCTGCTTTCTTCGAGGATCCTTCGATTGTCCACAACTACTACATCCACATCTATCCGATCACTCCCTCCGAGGCAGGCAGCACAGGCGGCATTCCGGGCGAACCTGCCGTCGGCGGCGGGATCGCCCCGCTCTACGGCAGCTTCGACGCAGTCGGCGACAATGCCTCCTTCCCACCTGGTGTCGGCATCTCTGTGGTGGGCAACAAGTTCCTGCGCACCCGTGAAAGCGGCGTAGCCTACTCCAGTTATGGCTACGGAAACTTCATAGCGCCCACTGGCTACGAGGACGCCACCCCCACAGATGGCCACCTGAGCCCGCAGTGCCGCCTCCGCTCCGGGATCCGGGACTTCGAGTTCCGCGATAACCTGGTCCAGGGTGCGAAGTATGGTCTGTTCTTCTCATACTCGAACAACAGCTTCTTCAGGAACGGCCTGGTCAGCGGCAATACCTTCAAAGACACGTTGAGCGGCTGCTTTGCCACCAACGCGGAATCGGGCACCAACGTCCTGAACGTCCGATTTGAGGATAACGTAATTGACGGCGACCCGTTCTACACGACCCCGGGGCGCAGCACCGATGGCCGTTTCTCCGGCGAAAACGACATGCCAGCCTTCGGGCTGATAAATTGCAACGGCTGGACCGGTAAGGGCAACCACGTCTTCAACTGCTCAGTCGTCGAGACGTTCGGCAAT